>NZ_CM148536.1:0-1932500 GCF_056106085.1 Bradyrhizobium sp. BR14999 | reverse complement strand
ATTTGCTAGGACTTGCGTCTTCGCATCCCATTGTCACCGCCATTGTAGCACGTGTGTAGCCCAGCCCGTAAGGGCCATGAGGACTTGACGTCATCCCCACCTTCCTCGCGGCTTATCACCGGCAGTCTCCTTAGAGTGCTCAACTAAATGGTAGCAACTAAGGACGGGGGTTGCGCTCGTTGCGGGACTTAACCCAACATCTCACGACACGAGCTGACGACAGCCATGCAGCACCTGTGTTCCAGGCTCCGAAGAGAAGGTCACATCTCTGCGACCGGTCCTGGACATGTCAAGGGCTGGTAAGGTTCTGCGCGTTGCGTCGAATTAAACCACATGCTCCACCGCTTGTGCGGGCCCCCGTCAATTCCTTTGAGTTTTAATCTTGCGACCGTACTCCCCAGGCGGAATGCTTAAAGCGTTAGCTGCGCCACTAGTGAGTAAACCCACTAACGGCTGGCATTCATCGTTTACGGCGTGGACTACCAGGGTATCTAATCCTGTTTGCTCCCCACGCTTTCGTGCCTCAGCGTCAGTACCGGGCCAGTGAGCCGCCTTCGCCACTGGTGTTCTTGCGAATATCTACGAATTTCACCTCTACACTCGCAGTTCCACTCACCTCTCCCGGACTCAAGATCTTCAGTATCAAAGGCAGTTCTGGAGTTGAGCTCCAGGATTTCACCCCTGACTTAAAGACCCGCCTACGCACCCTTTACGCCCAGTGATTCCGAGCAACGCTAGCCCCCTTCGTATTACCGCGGCTGCTGGCACGAAGTTAGCCGGGGCTTATTCTTGCGGTACCGTCATTATCTTCCCGCACAAAAGAGCTTTACAACCCTAGGGCCTTCATCACTCACGCGGCATGGCTGGATCAGGGTTGCCCCCATTGTCCAATATTCCCCACTGCTGCCTCCCGTAGGAGTTTGGGCCGTGTCTCAGTCCCAATGTGGCTGATCATCCTCTCAGACCAGCTACTGATCGTCGCCTTGGTGAGCCATTACCTCACCAACTAGCTAATCAGACGCGGGCCGATCTTTCGGCGATAAATCTTTCCCCGTAAGGGCTTATCCGGTATTAGCACAAGTTTCCCTGTGTTGTTCCGAACCAAAAGGTACGTTCCCACGCGTTACTCACCCGTCTGCCGCTGACGTATTGCTACGCCCGCTCGACTTGCATGTGTTAAGCCTGCCGCCAGCGTTCGCTCTGAGCCAGGATCAAACTCTCAAGTTGGACTTGAACTTTGAACCGGCTGATCACAACGTTTGACGAGGTCCCACCATACTCGCGAAGCGATTCACATCGCTTGCGAACTGACCTCAATGAAGAGGCCATGGTGTTACCTTTGAAACGTGTACCGCCGAAGTCTTTCGTCCGGTCTCGATCAGAAAAGCCGAAGCTTTTCAGAAGCGAGACCCGCAAGGACTCCGCCGTCCACGTTTCTCTTTCTTCATCTTCACTTGTCAAACAGCCCGGGACCGTGGAGGCCCCAACCTTCCTGGGAGGAAGGGTTCCGACACCCTTACCGACGATGAATGAACTCCAATCGACTGGTGTCGATTGTTGTGTCACTCAACAAGGTGAGGAGCATCAGTGGCGCGTTCGCTCGCCTTGGTCAGTGACCCGGCGGCGCCGCGCTCAGTGGTTGGGGTTATAGGCCCCACCTTCCGGGCTGTCAACGCCCATCGTCAACAAATCGTCGCACAGTGGATTGGCTGAAAAATTCACGCGATTCCAGGCAGTTAGAAGGGCGTGAGGCGCACGGACGGAGACCGCGCGGAGAAAAAACTGAAAAAAAGTTTGCGCCCCTGCGGGCTCCGGAGGGGGGCTTAGGGGGGCACTTGGGAGGGGACTTGGGAGGCGGTTTGGGAGGTGACTTGGGAGGGGGCTTGGGAGGGGGCTTAGGACGGCGCTTGGTCGGACGCTTGGGAGGCGGCTTGGGGCGCCCTTCCGAGGCGGCCTCCCGCGCCCGTTCCTTCAGGAAACTTTTTCCATATTTGGCGCCGTACTTGAGCCACAATCCCGCGGCGTTCTGATAAGAGACAAGCTTGAATCGCGGGGATGCCAGTGGGGGCTGCCGGCGGTTTTCATGGGGTCAGAGGAAGGCGATCTTGCAGATGACGCGGCCTTCTTCCGGCGTTCGAGAGACATCGAGAGACCTTTTTCCGTTTAGCTGTTCGTAATTTCGGCCGGCCCGTCATCGGGGCCTTCTGACCGCGAACGCCTATGCGGCTTGCCTTTTTCCTGCGATACGCCTCGAAGAGGGCGACCGGGAAGAGGCTCGAGGCGGGGCTTTTGGGTCGTTGATTTGGGGGACTTGGGTTGAACCACAGGACGTCACGCGGCGCTTACGGGCGTGAGACCGGGATCATCGATCTCGGCCACGAGCCGCCGCTGTCCGTCGATGGTTCTGAGGCCGCCGTCATCGATCGCCGTCGTGTCTCGGTACAATGGTTCAGCGGTACAATTCTGACCGGACTCTGCGGCGCGGCCCTGATCGGCGGCGCCGTTTTCGCGTCACTCGACGGCGAGATGACCTTCGCCAAGGTGCCGGAGCGGGTCGAAGGCGCGCTGCGCGGTGCATTCGGCGCAGCCGATCGCGCCGCCTCCCTGCACAAGAGCGACCGGCTGCCGCCGCCGAGCGAATCCACGGCTTCGCGCAACATCGTCCGCGTCTCCACGGTCGCCCGCGTCGGCAACCGCGACGTGATGCGGGTGCGCCCCTTCGTCCGCATCGCCGGCAATCTGTCGATGACGACGAGCGATCTGTCGGCGAAGATCCCGCCGTTCAACGCCCAGCGCCTGCTCACCGACGTCGGCTCCGATCCGAAGACTGCCTCCGACGATCCGAATAATCCGGAAGCGGTCGAGCCCGACGCCGAGGTCTCCTTCGTCACCAAGGACCTGTCGCCGGTGCTGCCGAAGGCCAAGATTTCCGCGGTGGTGGCGCTCGACGACATCCTGATGCGGGTGCGCGATGCCGCCAATTGGCGCGGCAATGGCGGGGTGCGCTACGCCTCGCTCGCCAATGCCACCGCCGACGTCTCCGGCGCGACCGGAGCGTCCGACATGAAGATGGCCTACGCCACCGAAGTGTCGTCGGCCGATCCCTATGCCGGCTTCGAGACGCGCGTGGTGCCGGAAAACGTCACGCTGCTGCCGAAGACCAAGGAGCAGATCACCGGCGGCAATCCCAACGGCGAACGCATCCACATGGTCAAGAAGGGCGACAGCGTCGCCGGCGTGCTGCGCGATCTCGGCGCCACCGCCGACGAGATCAAGGCGATCACCGCAACGCTCGGTCCGCGCGGCCGCGACGGCGGCCTGAAGGAAGGCGAGAAGCTCCGCATCCTGATGGCGCCCGCAAGCCCCGGCGCCCGCCTGCAGCCTTATCGCGTGGTGGTTGCAAACGACACCATGGTCGAGGCGATCGCGGCGCTGTCCGATCTTGGCAAATACGTCGCGGTCGACGTCTCCAGCATGAACACCGTCGCCGACGCTACGGCCAACGCCAACAGCGACGACGATGACGACGATGACGGCTCCGGCGTGCGGCTCTACCAGAGCATCTACGAGACCGCGATGCGCAACAAGGTGCCGATGCCCGTCATCGACGACATGATCAAGATCTATTCCTACGACGTCGATTTCCAGCGCAAGGTGCAGCCGGGCGATTCCTTCGACGTGTTCTACGCCGGCGAAGACGAGGGCGTGACCGCGAGCGAGAAGAACGAGGTGCTGTTCGCTTCGCTGACCGTCGGCGGCGAGACCAAGAAATACTACCGCTACCAGAGCCCCGACGACGGCGTCGTCGACTACTACGACGAGACCGGCAAGAGCGCGAAGAAGTTCTTGGTCAGGAAGCCCGTCAACAACGCCATCATGCGCTCCGGCTTCGGCGGCCGCCGCCATCCGATCCTGGGCTACGTGAAGATGCACACCGGCGTCGACTGGGCCACCGCCTACGGCACGCCGATCTTCGCCTCCGGCAACGGCATGATCGAGAAGGCCGGCCCCGAGGGCGGCTACGGCAAGTATATCCGCATCAAGCATTCCAACGGCTACGAGACCGCCTACGGCCACATGTCGGCCTTCGCCAAGGGCATGGAAGTCGGCAAGAAGGTGCGGCAGGGCCAGGTGATCGGCTTCGTCGGATCGTCGGGCCTATCGACTGGCCCGCACGTCCACTACGAGATCCTGGTCAACGGCCGCTTCGTCGATCCGATGCGCGTGAAGCTGCCGCGCGGCCGGTCGCTGGAGGGCCCGATGCTGGCGAGCTTCGAGAAGGAGCGCGACCGGCTCGACGGCATGATGAGCGGCCGCGGCGGCGCCATCGCCCGCATGTCGGACGCAACCGGCGGACCGCTGCAGGTCATCAACCGCTAAGCCAGCTGAGTGGACTTCGTGGCGAGGCGGCTTGCCGCGTCGCATCAGGTGCCGCGCGTTCCGCTCCTTCATTCAATTTCGCTGGAACCGCAAGGAACACGCTGGACGGTGGCCCGGTTATTTTTGCATGAGGGGGCGGAGCTAACGGAGGATGTCATGGAGAACTGGACGAACGCAAAATGGTGCGACGTCGCGAACCTGATCCTCGGCGCATTCCTGTTCTTCTCGCCCTGGATATTCGGATTCGATGCCGGAGTAGCCTCTCAGAACGCGTATGTCGCGGGCATTGTCATTGCGATCCTGGCCATCGCGGCGCTTGCAGCCTTCGCGGTGTGGGAGGAGTGGCTTAACCTGATCGTCGGCCTGTGGACGCTTATTGCGCCTTGGGTGCTCGGGTTCCAGGGCGCCAAGACGGCAATGACGGTGCACGTCGTGGTCGGCATCTTGGTGGCTGTGCTTGCTGCGGTCGAACTCTGGATGATGTCCCAGAACCCGCCGCGGCTGACGACAAGCCGGTAGCAGGCGAAGCCCCGTCCGCACCACGGCGCGGGCGGGGCCATTATGCAGATATCACTTCCGCCGTATCCGGCAATCCGGCGCCGGAGAGCTACGGCAGCGCCCACGCCCGCACGATCACGAAGACGACCCCGATCGCCGTCAGGCCGAACGAGACGGCCGCCAGCGGCAAAAGGACATCGATCGCGGCATGCGAGCCGCGAAGTTTTGCACCTCAGACCTTGAATTCGCCGGCCTCCCAGTCGTGCAGTGATGTCGGCCCCAGATGCGGCTCGTACGGCATCCGATACCTCCTCCAGAGCCGCGAAAGGGCCCAGGGCAGCAGGATCGCGACTACGAACAGCAACGTGACGAGGCCGAGGGAAAGACTGATGTCACTGCTGCGGTCAAACAGCACCCAGGCCATGAACGCGAACCATACGACAAGGCCGACCGCTGCCCCGTAGATCTTGGGATGAAGCTCGTCAAAGACACGATGATTGTGGGCGACAAGATCTTGTTTCATGGCAAATATCCTGCGCTGCTCTGGGGCAACCCCAGTCCACCGCACCAGTTTCATCAAATCAAAGGGTTCCGACGCCCTCGTCGGGCTGGGACGATGGAACTGTTGGACGCTCAATCGCGATCGCTTGCTGGAAGGCCCGATCCGCAAATCTCGAGAGACCGCGGCGGGCTCGAAGCGATGATGAGCGGCCGCAACGGCGCGATCATCCGGATATCGAATGCGAGTTGGATGCGACGCGAGTGCTGTGCCTCTGACGTCTGATTCACTCAAATGTCATTCCGGGACGTTCATTCCGGGCGCAACTAAGGCGTGAGCTATGATGCGCAATTGCGCATCAGAGAATCCATTTACCCGCGTACTCTGTGGCCCAATGGATTCCGGGCTCCCCGCCCCGCTCGGGCCCGGAATGAAGGAATGAACTGTCGGAATCACAACACCAGTGAAATGAAGTCGCTTCAGTGCGTCACAACGTCAAGTTTCGTTTGCCAAAGCCGTGCGATGGGCGAATACTTTCCGAAAAATGGGAGGTGTCGCCATGAAGAACAGGCTCGCCTGCGCAGCTCTGATTGGTGCAATTTTTTCCATCACGAGCGCATCGGCCGAGACATTGCCGGCAACCTGGGAGGTCACCAAACTCGTCCCGGGCTCCGCATTCCACGGCGTACATGGGCTCGGCATCGACAAGGCCGGCCATCTGTTCGCCGGCAGCGTCGCGGGCGCCGCGCTCTACGAGGTCGACATCGCGGGCGGTACCGCCAAGGTTGCAATCCCCGCTCCGATCGGAATGGCCGACGACATCGCGTTCGCGCCCGACGGCACCATGGCCTGGACCGGCTTCCTCGCCGGCGATCTTTACGCGAGCAAGGGCGACGGCCCGATCAAGAAGCTTGCTTCCGGTCTTCCCGGCATCAACTCGCTCTCCTTCCGCAAGGACGGCAGGCTCTACGCCACCACCGTCTTCCTCGGCGACACGCTCTACGAGATCGACGTCGAGGGCGTCAAACCGCCCCGCCAGATCATGGAGAAGATGGGCGGCCTCAACGGCTTCGAGTTCGGCCCCGACGAAAAGCTCTACGGTCCGCTCTGGTTCAAGGGACAGGTCGCCAAAGTCGACGTCGACAAGGCCGAGCTGACAGTCGTCGCCGACGGCTTCAAGGTCCCGGCCGCGGTGAACTTCGATTCCAAGGGCAACCTGTTTGTGGTCGACACCGCGCTCGGCCAGCTCGTCCGCGTCGATCCCAAATCGGGCACCAAGACCATGGTCGCGCAACTGAAGCCGTCGCTGGACAATCTCGCGATCGACGACAAGGACCGCATCTACGTCTCCAACATGGCCGACAACGGCATCCAGGAGATCGATCCGGCGACCGGCCAGGCGAAGCAGATCATCATCGGCAAGCTGGCCCTGCCCGGCGGCATCGGCGTCACCTCGGATAACGGCAAGGATACCATCCATGTCGCCGACGTGTTCGCCTATCGCACGGTGGACGGTGCCACCGGCGAGGTCACCGAGAAGGCGCGCATGCACGCCGCCGGCGTCACCCTCGAATATCCGATGAGCGCGACGGCGAAGGGCAACGACGTGGTGCTGTCGAGCTGGTTCACCGGCACGGTGCAGGTGATCGACGGCAAGACCGGCGCAACGCGCGACATGCTGCACGGCTTCAAGGCTCCGCATGACGCGATCGTGCTCGCGGACGGCAGCATTCTGGTGGCCGAGCTCGGCACCAAATCGCTGGTCAAGGTGAGCGGTGAGCATGGCAAGGATCGCGCCACGCTGATCGGCGATCTCGAGGGACCCGTGGGTCTCGTCGGCGGATCGGACGGCGAGGTCTACGTCACCGAAGCCTTCTCCGGCGCGGTCTCCCGGATCGACAAGACCGGCGCAAAGACCGTGCTCGCCAAGGAGCTGAAAATGCCCGAAGGCATCGCGCGCGCCAGCGACGGCAAACTGGTCGTGGCGGAAGTCGGCGCCAAACGATTGATCGAGATCGCGCCGGAGACCGGCAAGGTGACCGAGATCGCGGCCAATCTCCCGATCGGCCTGACGGGCGCGCCGGGCGGCCTGCCGACGCATATCCCGACAGGCGTCGCGATCGGCGCGAGCGGCGTCATCTACTTCAGCTCGGACGTGGAGAACGCGATCTACAAGGCGGTGAGGAAGTAACATCCGCCCGAGAAGACCTGACCGCGGAACCCATGCGCGGGTTCCCGGTTAGACGCTGACGGAAGCCGACCAGCAGGAGGATCGCCCATGACGCGCCTCTCACGCGACGATGTCATCAAGGCCGTGGACCGGGCCGACGACGTCACCATCGCCCAGATCATCGGAACCGGCGCGACCGTCGAGGAACTCGCCGAAGCCCAGGCCTGGCTCGCCAATGACGAGCCGATGATCAATGACTTGCGCCCGCTAGCACAGGGACGGGTGCGCGAGCTGGTGGATATTTTGTCGGAGCTGGAAGAGGAAGAGGACGCGACCGATCCAAACGCCACGTCCGCGGCTGGCTAGGCTGTTTCCCCAGAATCGCGGCAGGCGTGAAGCGCCGACGCGAAGTCCGCATTGCTCACAAAGTAGCCGAAGGTGTGCGGCGACGCAACATATCGCAAGGCCAACTAGAAGCGGAAAGTCGAGGCCGGCCAAGCCTTCGCTCGCTTGGCCCGTGTCGGGTGTCCCCGATCGGCCCCAGTGTTTACCTCATGGACCACAATCAGATCGCGTCCACAACAACGTCCACGTTGTTGACATTCTGACCGGCCGCCTGTTGCCGCCGAACCGCTGCCTGAATTTTTACCGGTGCAAATGATGCCCGCGCCTGCCGCTATCCTGCAATTGCTTCGCTTCTCTACGAGTTCGCGTGCTGCATGTGCTGCACGCACCGCTGGCGACTTCTGAAAATCCGATGCGGACAATCATGCAACTCGGACACTAGTTTATTTTCTCTCTAATTCTGAAGGACTTGATGAGATTTCCACACAGCGTAACCAGAGATAGAAAAACGCAGAGACATCGGCTAAGTTGGATCGCGAGGAAGAACAACGTGGGCGGGCGGCAGTATTTTGGCCTACGCTTCCTCGTGCGGGTTGGGGAATATTGAGGGCGCGAGCCACTCGCTTTGCTTTTCGGACTGCTCGTTAGTGCGATGATTGCTGTTGCGTGCGGGGGCACAAGATGCGTTCATTATTTCGGCTTGTTATCTGCGTGGCGATTGGTGGGCTGATTGCAGGGTGCAACCTCTCGGATAGCAATTATTTTCGACAAGGCATCGGCACCGACGTCTATTCTTCTGAACTTCCAAATGCCACCGCTCTCAATGACACCTATGTTGCGCTCATTTGCCGGCAGGCCGGTTTGGCCAATGAGGGGGAGACTTGCGACACCCCTCTGCTCGGACGGTCGTGGGCGACGTTCGTCCAAGCCGGAATGAACGATATCGACCGGCGCTGTGATGCGTACCTCGCCTGGCTCGATGATAGAAAGCGCTCACAGACGCCGGTCCTCAACGAACTCCACGCGCTAAGCGCGGCATCAATCGGAGTAATGAACGCAACCGGTGTCGGCGTGAACCCGATTACGATCGTCGGGCTTGCCTTTGGATTGGCGGCCGACACGTTCACAAATGTCCAATCCCGCCTTGTTCTGGAAGCCAATCATTCGACCGTGCAAGCGGTCGTGCTGGACAATCAGAGCCAGTATCGCCGCGAAGTCATCGACAAGGTGGTCGATAACAAGCCCGCCGCAATTTATCTGCTGCGCGGATACCTACGCATCTGCATGCCGTTCTCAATCGAGACGAGCATCAACAATACGCTGACGGTCTATCATCGCAGCGGAGCGAGTGCTCTGGTTCAGCAACCGGGCGTCTTTCAGAGGCCTGCTTTGATTCCTACGGCCTCGCAGGCGTTCCGGCAGTCCATTCCGGCCAGCCCCACCACTCAGTTGCCAGGTGTGGCTGGACAGCCCGGTCCCAAGCCGGAGGGGATGGTTATTGGATGGCAAACGGACGCCGAAAAGATGCCCATTTCCGTCGGCCGGCGGATACAAGGAAACCTATGCATTGCGAGCTCCAGCGGCAATTTCGATAAAAACACGCAGGAAGGCGCAGACACTCGGGAAGCTATTCGTCAGGCCAAAATAGCTGCGAACATGAGCAGGGTGGCCAAAACGGCACCTGAGCTCTTCAAGCCGGTCAGCAACCAGATCGGCACAAACGACGAAGCCCAGATTTTTCTCAATGCACAACACTGCGAATCCGACCGCTCAGGTACTGATCGCGCGTACGCAACGGCATTCGAGAAGTTCCGCTTTGCCGACGACGTTGCCATCAAAGCCTTGCAACAGACGCTCGCGAAGTGCGATCCGGCCGTCACGCCGACCGGGATATTCGACAAGGCAACGCGGGACGGCATCTCAAAGGCAACGGGCCGGAAGGGCTCGACTGTCCCGAAGACCGATCGGCTCAACGACAAGGCATACGAATGGGTTAGCGGGATCTGCATTTAAGATTCGCTCGTCAATCGCACTTGGGCTCCCAGAGGCAGATTATGACCGAAGTGAAGAAAGTTACGCAGCCACAGTTCTTGCGGAGCGTACCGAAGCTGCAGCCATTCACCTTTATTCCCAGCGATAGCGGCGGGAACCTTCAAGTCGATATCGGCGAGACGGTGAACGTCGGCGCAAAGCCGGATGTCGACGAGACCGTCGATGGAAGAGCGCTGAAATGGATATTTGTCGAAGCCACCACAGGTCAGCAAATCGACAAGCGAAAAGGCTTCGTTCTGGATGAGTTTCTGGCATCGGCAGATACCGACGTTCCCACCTCGGACGGATTCGAGCCCTTCTCCACGCAGGTTAACAGGGAAGACTACGCAAACACCTGCTATTTGCAGGCGGCGTTGAATGGCACGAATCCGGCTTACCTGTATGCGTTGGCATTCGCGTCCAGCGGCGACCAATGGAGCGCCACCGTTGTCAAAACCGACGATCCCCCCGGTGCTCTTGCCTTTGGGGTGTATCGCTTCTCGAAGAAAGCCTGGCAGCAACAGACGACCCAGCCGGAAGCGGAAGGCATAGAGCCCGACGACATCAAGTTTCCGGACGTTCAATGCATCATGGCGGCAATTCTCGCCGCCAAGTCGGCTGAGCTGCTGAAAGGCAAAATCACGGACCGCCCATTAACTGCCGTCGATCTCATGCTCGCGTTTCTTTGTAACGACACAGCCGGTTTTGGCTCGGAAGCGGCAGTGACAATCCTCCAGGCCGACAAGACGAAGTCGGCGGCGACCGTGCTCACGGCGATCTATCCGGATCCATCCGAACGAGCCGCATTCTTCAAGCGCAATGCACACATCTTCAAGGACAACGGCTCAGCCACCATCGACGAGGCGCTGACGGAGTGCGCGAGCCGGCTTGCCGCGGGTTTTGCCGAAGCCGACAAAATTGCTGACGACTCCGACTCAGACGTATTTGGCGACTGCATCCCCTCGATGCCGACAGACCCAATTCCGGACGGCAGCGGTGCCGGTTCAACGACCGGCAATACCGGTTCAGCCACTGGTACAGGCCATGGAGGCGTCACCGTCGCCAGCGTCGCCAATGGCATCGATCGCACGCAGTTTCTGAGCGAACTCAACAGCAACCCTGCACTCATCAAGAAGTCTGCAGACATGGTGAAGGGGGAGGTCGGCTGGGGCGCTCCGCACAACACCAAGCTTGTCCAGCTCGAAACGGCGTTCAACCGTGCCATGGCGCGCGGGCATTCCCTCGCACGGGCTTTGCTATCGACATCGGAAGACAGGCGACGCGGTTATTACCAGGGCGGCGCGAACGGGACCTATTCGCGCCCGGTCACCAGCGCAGAATTCGATGACTTCAAGAAGACTCTTCTGCAGGAACTCCTCGCCGGTTCGAACAAGTCGGAAGAATTGCTGGGCTTTATTGCCACCGGCAACGCCTCACCTCCGACGTCCACCGCACAGTTCGCCAGCGGCACGCGAGGCGGAAACCTTCCGACTGCGCTTCCCAACCATCCGGAGAGCTATTTCGATGAGGGTCCCCACACACATCCGTTCAAACGGTTTCAGGGCGGCGAAGCTGTCGTGGTCCCGAGCGGGCCATCGTCGGGGCCATCCGGTCCGTCGCTGCACGGTGAGCCGCCCGAACACATGGACGGCGACACAGAGGGCCGCGGCCCTTCGGGAGGCAAGTTCAATGTGAAAGCAGGTTCGCCGCTGTCTCCGCAAAGCGACCGCCAGACAGTCACGTTCAGCAATGGTCAAACTGTGGTGGTCAATAAGGCGGTCGCCGAACAATTCCGCGGATTTTTCAATGATCTCATCAAGTTCCATGCGCCCGTGCGTGGCGTTTTTGGATTCGGAATGCGCGGGAACCCTTCAGAACATCCGATCGGATTCGCGACCGATTGGAATCAACAAAGCCGCAACAAGGTTACGGCCGATGTGCAGCAGTGGATCGACAGCCATCGTGACTTGCTCAGAAAGCTCGAGCGGCGCTGGGGCATCAGCGGCGGCGAGAACTGGCACAATCCGGATACGGGCCACTTCTCCATCGAGCGCATTTTTGGCGACCAGCATTTGCAAGCAGCAAAGGCGGCGAGCGCAAGAGACTAGTCACTCCTTCACGGGTCCAACGATCCGGTCGATAATATAGAGGTTGCCGATCTGCCGTGCGACGTGCCCCGAGAACGTGCAATGCTCATCTGTGCAAAATTGATCGAGCTGTGATCTCGCCTTGCTGTTGAGGGGTATCTCGCATGCTGTCAATTTCCCATCGTTGATGTCCAGCGACACGACAACACGGACCCGCATCCCGAAGCGGTAGCCATTGCAGTAAATCTCGCGCGCGAGCGCGGGTGCCGAGAAGGCGAACAAACAAACCGAAGCAAGCAGGGCCTTACGCATTTGCTGTCCTTTCCTTGAAGGGAATATAGCGGCGTTGACGCATTCACACACCTGGAAGGCCAACCATTGTCCAGACTTTGTTGTCATGCGCGTGCAATGAGAGAAACATGACGAAAATAAATCGCCCCGGAGAGAACGACCTCTCCGGGGCGAGTTTATTTGGCGATGAGCGCCGCCGATCAGTTCAGCTTCCGCTTCGACACCGGCGCCTCGAACTGGGCGATCTCCGCGGTCTGTGGCGCCTTGCCGTTGAAGGTCAGCACGTTGCCTTCGGACGAGATCGCAACGCTGTCGCCGTCCCTGACGTCGCCGGCGAGGATCATCTCGGCGAGCGGGTCCTGGAGGTGGCGCTGGATCACGCGCTTGAGCGGGCGTGCGCCGTAGGCGGGATCCCAGCCCTTGGCCGCGAGCCAGTCGCGCCCTGCGGCATCGAGCTTCAGCACGATCTTGCGATCGGTGAGCAGCTTCTGCAGCCGCGCGAACTGAATCTCGACGATCCGGCCCATCTCGCTCTTCTGCAAGCGGTGGAATAGGATGATCTCGTCGACGCGGTTGAGGAATTCGGGGCGGAAATGCCCACGCACCATTCCCATCACCTGCTCGCGCACGGCCGAGGTGTCCTCGCCTTCCGGCTGGTTCACCAAAAATTCCGAACCGAGGTTCGAGGTCATGATGATCAGCGTGTTGCGGAAATCGACGGTGCGGCCCTGGCCGTCGGTCAGGCGGCCGTCGTCGAGCACCTGCAACAGGACGTTGAAGACGTCGGGATGCGCCTTCTCGATCTCGTCGAACAGCACCACCTGGTAGGGCCGGCGCCGCACCGCTTCGGTGAGCGCGCCGCCCTCGTCATAGCCGACATAGCCCGGAGGCGCGCCGATCAGACGTGAGACCGAGTGCTTCTCCATGTATTCGGACATGTCGAGGCGGACCATCGCGGTCTCGTCGTTGAACAGATACTCGGCGAGCGCCTTGGTCAGCTCGGTCTTGCCGACGCCGGTGGGCCCCAAGAACATGAACGAGCCGGTCGGCCGGTTCGGGTCCTGCAGGCCTGCACGCGAGCGGCGCACGGCGGTTGCGACCGCACGCACGGCTTCGGCCTGGCCGACGACGCGCTTGCCGAGTTGCTCCTCCATCTTCAGGAGCTTCTCCTTCTCGCCTTCCAGCATCTTGTCGACGGGCACGCCGGTCCAGCGCGAGACCACCTGCGCGATGTGGTTGGCGGTAACCGCCTCCTCCATCATCTCGCCGGCGTTCTCCTTGGCCTCGATATCCGCGAGCTTCTTCTCGAGCTCAGGAATCCTTCCATAGGCCAGCTCGCCGGCCTTCTGGAATTCGCCGCGCCGCTGGGCGTTGGCCAGCTCGACACGCAAGCCGTCGAGCTCGGCCTTCAGCTTCTGGGCATCGGAGAGCTTGCTCTTCTCCGCGCTCCAGCGCGCCGTCAGCGCCGCAGACTTCTCCTCGAGCTCGGCAAGATCCTTCTCCAGCGTCTGGAGCCGGGTCTTGGAGCCGGGATCGCTTTCCTTCTTCAGCGCCTCCTGCTCGATCTTGAGCCGGATGATCTCGCGATCCAGCGAATCCAGCTCTTCCGGCTTGGAATCGACCTGCATCTTCAGCCGCGCCGCGGCCTCATCCATGAGGTCGATCGCCTTGTCGGGCAGGAAGCGGTCGGTGATGTAGCGGTTGGACAGCGTCGCGGAGGCCACAAGCGCGGAATCGGAGATCCGCACGCCATGGTGCTGCTCGTACTTGTCCTTCAGCCCGCGCAGGATCGAGATGGTATCCTCGACCGACGGCTCGCTGACGAAGATCGGCTGGAAGCGCCGTGCCAGCGCCGCGTCTTTCTCGACGTGCTTCTGGTACTCGTCGAGCGTGGTCGCGCCGATGCAGTGCAGCTCGCCGCGGGCGAGCGCCGGCTTGAGCAGGTTGGAGGCATCCATCGCGCCGTCACCCTTGCCGGCGCCGATCAGCGTGTGCATCTCGTCAATGAACAGGATGTAGGTGCCCTCGCTCGCGGTGACCTCCTGAAGCACGGCCTTGAGGCGCTCCTCGAACTCGCCGCGATATTTTGCGCCGGCAATCAGCGCACCGAGGTCGAGCGAGAGCAGCTTCTTGTCCTTGAGGCTCTCCGGCACGTCGCCATTGACGATGCGCAGCGCGAGGCCCTCGGCGATGGCGGTCTTGCCGACGCCGGGCTCACCGATCAGGACAGGGTTGTTCTTGGTCCGGCGCGACAGCACCTGGATGGTGCGGCGGATCTCCTCGTCGCGGCCGATGACCGGGTCGAGCTTGCCGTCGCGCGCCGCCTGGGTCAGGTCGCGGGCATATTTCTTCAGCGCGTCATAGGCGTTCTCGGCTGTCGCGGAGTCCGCGGTGCGGCCCTTGCGCAGCGCCTCGATCGCCGCATTGAGATTTTGCGGGGTGACACCGCCCTTGTTGAGGATCGTGCCGGCCTCGCTGGTCTTCTCCAGCGCAAGACCGAGCAGCAGCCGCTCGACCGTGACAAAGCTGTCGCCGGCCTTCTCGCCGGCCTTTTCGGCCGCGTCAAAGGTGCGGGCGAGCTCGGGCGCCAGATAGATCTGACCGGCGCCGCCGCCGGAGACCTTCGGCACCTTGTTCAGGGCGTCCTCGGTCGCCTTCAGGATCGCACGGGAATTGCCGCCGGCTCGGTCGATCAGACCGGAAGCCAGCCCCTCAGTGTCGTCCAGCAGGACCTTCAGCATGTGCAGGGTGGAGAACTGCTGGTGCCCCTCGCGCATCGCAAGCGACTGCGCGGACTGGATGAAGCCCCTGGAGCGTTCGGTGTACTTCTCGATATTCATGTCTTTTCTATCCCTCGGCCTGCCCCTGGGGCCCTCTAAGGCACCCCAAATGGCATCTTCACTGGGTTTCCGATTACCGCATTGACGTTTCTCAACCGGTAACGGGTCTCTTTTGCCGGCGTGGCCGCCGGCCTGAGGCAAATGTGGGAAGCGGGTTGCGGATGCGAAAGAGGCGAGTTCACAATTTCGTGCGCTCATGGGCCGCTTGGCGCGGGCCCGTCGAATCCCCTAAGTAGCGGCATGACAGCCAGCCGCACCGCCGAGATTACCGGCCTCTACCGCTACCCGATCAAGGGCCTGACCCCGGAACGCCTGACCCGCGTCCCCTTGCGGAGCGGCCAGACCCTGCCCGCCGACCGCCGCTACGCCATCGAGAACGGGCCGAGCGGGTTCGACCCGGAGGCGCCGCAGTGGAAGCCGAAAATCCAGTTTCTGATGCTGGCGCGCAATGAGCGGCTGGCCTCCCTCGAGAGCCGGTTCGAGGACGCGACCAACCGCCTGACCATCCGCAAGGACGGCCAGATCGTCGCCAGCGGCGATCTCGAAACCGCCGCCGGGCGCGCCGCCATCGAGAGCTATTTCAGCGAGAACTTTCAGCCGGAGCTGAAGGGACCGCCGAAGGTCCTGTCCGGCCGTGACCACAGCTTTTCCGACGTCGCTCGCAAAGTCGTGTCCATCATCAATCTCGACAGCGTCCGCGCCATCGAGACCATGCTGGGCGGCGCCGCGGTCCACCCCCTGCGCTTCCGCGCCAATCTCTACCTGAAGGGCTGGCCGGCCTGGTCGGAGCTCGACCTCGTCGGTCAGACGCTTGCGATCGGTGATGCCCGGCTGAAGGTGGTCAAGCGCATCGTCCGCTGCCCGGCCACCAATGTCGACCCTGTCACCGCAAAGCGCGATCTCGAAATCCCGCCCACGCTCTCGCGCAATCTCGGCCACATGGACTGTGGCATCTATGCCGAGGTGATCGAAGGCGGCGAGATCGGCGTCGGCGATGCGGTCGCGGTGGAAGAGCCGAAGCTGGTGTGACGAGGCACCGCTGCCGTAGGGTGGGCAAAGCGAAGCGTGCCCACCGTTCCTGCTAGCGAACGCTGACGCACCGCGGTGGGCACGGCGCTCTTGCGCCTTTGCCCACCCTACGGCTCCGTCGTTAATTCGGCATCACATACGCATAGATCCGGCCGCGCGAGACCGGCGCCTCGCGGACGCGGTTGCCGTTGTTGCCGGAGATCATGATCGGATTTCCCTTGGCATCGACGCCGGTGATGATGCCGACATGGCCGCCCCGGCCGCCGCGCGACATCACCGCGATGGCGCCGACCTGCGGACCGGAGACGCGCGTGCCGTAGCGCGCGAACGAATTCGCCATGTCGGAGCCGGTGCCCTGATGCCCGGTGTGCTGCAGCACCATGTTCATGAAACGCGCGCACCACAGGCTGCCGCGTCCGGTCGGATTGCCGCCGAGATAGCGGCGCGCCTCGGACACGAGGCCCGATCCGCCGCCGAAGCCGCCGTTGCTCATCGCGTTGTTGGCCATGCCGCCGCTATTGGCGTTCGGATCATAGCTCGCCTGGGTGTTGGCGAATCCACTCGCCTGCAACTGCGCCGCGCTGCGCTCGAAGCGCGAGCTGCGTGCATGGTGGCGGTAGTGATGATGTCTGGCGTGATGCACGTAAACGTGCCGCTCTGCGCTATGACGATGATGCGGCCGCGCTGAGGCCGGAGAAACGAACACGGCGACCGCCGCGAAGAAGAGCGCCAGCGCGACAACACAACGCGACACGCGATACGCAAACAACTCAAACATTCTTCATCCTTGACTGACACCCCCGCTTCCCGCCGGCCCGTGCAGCGGCCGACATCCGAAAGGCCGTTAAGCCGTCCGATGTGGCGAGAAAAAGACGCCGCGTCGGCGAATAGCTGCGATGATCTTGCGTCAATACTCATCTGATGTTGCCGCATTGCGGACAACAGCATTAACTGCGATCCTCCAAATGCGGCTTGAACAGAGGGAAACGGTTAATGCCCCACGCCACGACCAGGGACGACGTCCGCATCTATTTCGAGGAGGCGGGCCAGGGATCGCCGATCATTTTTCTGCACGAGTTTGCGGCTGACTACACCAATTGGGAGCCGCAGATGCGCTACTTCTCGCGCGGTCATCGCTGCATCACTTACTCTGCGCGCGGCTACACGCCCTCGGACGTGCCCGATGGCGAGGTCTATACCTACACGCATTTCTACACCGATGCGCTCGCGGTGCTCGATCATCTCGGGATCGAGCGCGCGCATCTCGTCGGCCTGTCGATGGGTGCCTACTCGTCGCTCCAGATCGGGCTCAACGCGCCGCAGCGCGCATTGTCGATGACGCTGGCCGGCGTCGGCTCGGGCTCGGAGATCGAGAATCTCGACACCTGGCGCAAGCAGTGCCGCGCCAATGCCGAGCAGTTCGAGACATCAGGCTCCGCGGAAGTCGCAAAGGTCACGCGCGAGGCGCCGAGCCGGATTCCCTTCCTGGTGAAGGATCCGCGCGGCCACGCCGATTTCTACGCCGCGCTGGCACGGCACGATGCCAGCGGCTCGGCGCGCACGATGCGCGGCTTCCAGGGCGGCCGTCCCTCGATCTACACGATGACGGACGCGATCAAGAGCGCAACGACGCCCGCGCTGATCATCTGCGGCGACGAGGACGACCCGTGCGTCGGCCCGAGCCTGTTCTTGAAGAAGCACCTTCCGGCGGCCGGGCTCGCAATGTTTCCGAAGTCGGGCCACGTGCTCAATCTCGAGGAGCCCGCGCTGTTCAACGAGAGCGTGGAGCGGTTCGTCACGCTGGTGGAAGCGGGCCGCTGGCCGGTGCGCGATCCGCGGTCGGTGGCGCACTAGAACGAAGGCGTCGCCACACACGCCGTCATTGCGAGCGCAGCGAAGCAATCCAGAATCCCCCGCGGAAAGACTCTGGATTGCTTCGCTGCGCTCGCAATGACGAAAAGCTACTTTCCCTGCCCGCGGCTCAGCAAGAACACGCCCTGCTCGCCGAACATGTTCCACACCCACCACGGCAGGTTCAGCGGCACCGGGCGGCCGTAGAGGTCGAGCGCCACCGAACGCTCCATCTTGACGTTGATCTCGTCGCAGAGCTCGACGAAATCCTTGATGGTGCAGAAATGAATGTTGGCGGTGTCGTACCAGGTCGCCGGCAGGTTCTCGGTGCGCGGCATGTGGCCGCCGATCAGGAGTTGGAGCCGCATCTTCCAGAAGCCGAAATTCGGGAACGAGACGATGGCGCGGCGGCCGATGCGCAGCAGATTTTCCAGCACCACCCGCGGCTGCCGCGTCGCCTGCAGCGTCTGCGACAGGATCACGTAGTCGAAGGCATCGTCGGGATAGTTGACGAGGTCGGTGTCGGCGTCGCCCTGCACCACCGCAAGCCCCTTGGCGACGCAGCGGTTGACGCCCTCGCGCGACAGCTCGATGCCGCGACCGTCGATGCCGCGCGTTTCCAGCAGCTGGAGCAGATCGCCCTCGCCGCAGCCGACGTCGAGCACCTTCGAGCCCGGCTTGACCATCTCGGCCACGAGCCGATGGTCGGCGCGAAACTGACCGGACGGCCCGGCCGCAACGCCATTCAACGGCAGCACTTCCTGTACCGACATCTTAGCCACCTCTGCCGTCGAGACCGCGTGCCTTGCCTGCCGATTGCAGGAAGGCACGCGAGATGTCGAAGAATTCGGGCACGTCGAGCAGGAAGGCGTCGTGACCGCGATCGGTCTCGATCTCGGCGAACGACACCCGAGCACTCGACGCATTCAGCGCGTGCACCAGGGCGCGCGATTCCGAGGTCGGGAACAGCCAGTCGCTGGTGAAGGAGACCACGCAAAAGCGCGTCTTGATGCCGGCGAACGCCTTCGCCAGCACACCGCCATGGTCGGCGGCGATGTCGAAATAATCCATCGCGCGCGTCAGGTAGAGATAGGAGTTGGCATCGAAGCGCTCGACGAAGGACGAGCCCTGGTAGCGCAGATAGGACTCGACCTGGAAATCGGCATCGAACGAGAAGGTCGGCAGCTCACGGTCCTGCATGCGGCGGCCGAATTTTCGGTGCAGCGCGGCGTCGGAGAGATAGGTGATGTGCGCCGCCATGCGCGCGACCGCTAGCCCGCGATGCGGATGGATGCCGCGGTCGGCATAGCCGCCATTGTGCCAGTCGGGATCGGCCATCACCGCCTGGCGGCCGAGCTCGTGGAACGCGATGTTCTGCGCCGAGTGCCGCGTCGAGCAAGCAATCGCCAGTGCGGAGTACACGCGAACAGGATAGGCCGCGGTCCATTGCAGCACCTGCATGCCACCCATCGACCCGCCCACGACCGCGAACAGCGTGTCGATGCCGAGCCGGTCGATCAGCATCGCCTGCGCGCGCACCATGTCGGGAATGGTGATGACAGGGAAATCGAGGCCCCAGACCTTGCCCGTGGCGGGATTGATCGACGCCGGCCCGGTCGAGCCCATGCAGCCGCCGATCACGTTGGAGCAGATGATGAAGTAGTGTTGAGGATCAAGCGGACGGCCGGGGCCGACCAGCGTCTCCCACCAGCCGGGCTTGCCGGTGACGGGATGCACATTGGCGACATGCTGATCGCCGGTCAGCGCATGGCAGATCAGAACGGCGTTGGAGCGATCGGCGTTCAATTCGCCATAGGTCTGGTAGGCGATCTGGAACGGCGACAGATCGATGCCGCAATCGAGCCGTAGCGGTTGATCGGCGCCGAAATACATAATCTGCGAACTCGGATGATCGACCTCGTGCGACCGATCATCGGTGCTGATCGCAGGACTCGGTATCGACTTGACGCTACCCATTTTGACCATCGACCTCGTTTGCGATCGGACTTCAGACCGCAGTGACATCAGGCCATGAAAAACCCGGCCTGAACGATAGGTTCGGCCGGGATCGGAAGCGTCCCCGGCCTGTTTAGCGAGTTTTTTAACGTGGCTGCAAGCCGGCCGGCTCAAATGACCACGGAACAGGCAAAAACTACCGTCTGGGGCGGTTTTCGTCAAGTCGCGGCCCGGATCAACCGGATTTGCCTCCGAGCGGTCGATCGAAAAGGCCGTCATTTCTCTTTGCTTTCGCTGCCTATCCTGCCTAATCAGGATAGACCGCAGCTGACCGCTTTTGCGGATCGGCACCTCTCAACAGCTCTTTGTCAGTCATGTCCCAACGTCCGCCCGCGCCACCATCGCTTCAGGAATTGCGCAAGGAGATCGACGCGATCGACGAGGGCATGCATCGCCTCCTGATGCTGCGCGGCGACATCATCGACCGTCTAATCCAGGTGAAGCAGACCCAGGAAGTCGGCTCGGCGTTCCGCCCGGCGCGTGAGGCCGCCATGATGCGTGACCTCGTGCAGCGCCATCGCGGCATCCTGCCGCTCGACACGGTCGAGAGCATCTGGCGCGTCATCATCTCGACCTTCACCTATGTGCAGGCGCCTTTCTCCGTGCATGCCGACATCTCGGTGAGCGAGCCGGCGATGCGCGATTCCGCGCGCTTCCACTTCGGCTTCACCGTGCCTTACGTCGCGCATTTCAGCGCGCAGGCGGCGGTCGAGGCGGTAGCGAAGTCCAAGGGCGATCTGGCGCTGGTCTCGGCCACCTCGAGCCGCACGCCGTGGTGGCTGTCGCTCGAGGAAGAAGGTGCGCCAAAGATCATCGCGCGGCTGCCCTTCGTCGAGCGCGCCGACCATCCGGCCGCGATGCCCGTGTTCGCGGTGTCGCGGGTCGCCGACAGCGCCCTGGTGACGGAGGTCGAGACCTTCAGCGTCCGCGTCTCGGGCTGGAACGCCGACGTCGCGCGCGCGCTGTCGCCGCTGGCCGAGATCGTGGCGGTGCCCGATACCGCCTTTGACGGCGCCGCCCTACTGGTCTCGGTCACGAGCGCGACCAGCATCGACAAAATCAAGGCTGCCCTGATCGAGGCGAGGGCCTCGGTGCGCTCCACGGCTCTCGTCGGCAGCCACGCAACGCGCTATACGGTGCCCCCGACCGGGCCGAAATCGTAAGTCGCGAGCCGTCCCGCCAATCCGGAGTTTAAGATGTCCCGCCCCGTGCCGAATCCCGGCATTCTCGATATTGCGCCCTACACGCCCGGCAAGAGCCCGGTGCCGGAGCCGGGCCGCAAGGTGTTCAAGCTCTCGGCCAACGAGACGCCGTTCGGACCCTCGCCCAAAGCGATCGAGGCGTTCAAGCACGTGGCGGATCACCTGGAAGACTATCCGGAAGGCACCTCACGCGTGCTGCGCGAGGCGATAGGGCGTTCCTTCGGGCTCGACCCCAACCGCATCATCTGCGGCGCCGGCTCGGACGAGATCCTCAATCTGCTCGCGCACACCTATCTCAGCCAGGGCGACGAGGCGATCTCCACCACGCACGGCTTCCTGGTCTACCCGATCGCGACCATGGCGAACGGGGCCAAGAACGTGGTCGCGCCCGAAAGCAACTTCACCGCCGACGTCGACGCCATCCTCAAGGCCGTGACACCGCGGACAAAACTGATCTGGCTCGCCAATCCCAACAACCCGACCGGCACCTATCTGCCGTTCGACGAGGTCAAGCGCCTGCGCGCCGGCCTGCCGTCGCACGTGCTGCTGGTGCTGGATGCCGCCTATTGCGACTACGTCTCGCGCAACGACTACGAGATGGGGATCGAGCTCGTCGCCACCACCGAGAACACCGTGGTGACGCACACCTTCTCCAAGATCCACGGTCTTGCGGCGCTGCGCATCGGCTGGATGTTCGGCCCCGAGCACATCATCGACGCTGTCAACCGCATCCGCGGTCCCTTCAACGTGTCGACGCCGGCAATGTATGCCGCGGTCGCCGCGATCGAGGACACCGCGCACCAGGCGATGTCGAAGCAGTTCACCGAGACCTGGCGCAATCGGCTGACCGAAGAGATCGGCAAGCTCGGGCTGAAGGTGACGCCGAGCGTCGCCAATTTCGTGCTGATCCACTTCCCGACCGACAGGGGCAAGACCTCGGACGATGCCGACGCTTACCTCACCAAACGGGGCCTGGTGCTGCGCGCGCTGAAGAACTACGGCTTGCCGCATGCGCTGCGCATGACCATCGGTACCGAGGAGGCTAACCGCCTCGTGATCGAGGCCCTGCGCGACTTCATGGCCGGCAAATGAGTGCGCAGACACACTTCCAGCGCGTCGCGCTGATCGGCTTCGGCCTGATCGGCGGCTCGATCGCGCGTGCGGCGAAGCTCCAGGGTTTAGCTGGCGAGATCGTCACCACTGCGCGCTCGGAGATGACGCGCGCGCGGGTCGCCGAACTCGGCATCGTCGACCACGTCGTGGCAACCAATGCGGAGGCGGTGAAGGATGCCGATCTCGTCATCCTCTGCATTCCCGTCGGCGCCTGCGGCGAGGTGGCGCGGGAGATCGCCGCGCATCTCAAGCCGGGCGCGATCATCTCCGACGTCGGCTCGGTCAAGGGCGCGGTGGTCAGGGACATGGCCCCGCATCTGCCGCAGGGCGTGCATTTCGTGCCGGCGCACCCGGTGGCGGGCACCGAGCATTCGGGTCCGGATTCCGGCTTCGCCGAGCTCTTCATCAACCGCTGGTGCATCCTGACGCCGCCGGAAGGCGTCGATGCGGCTGCCACCGATCGCCTGCGCGCCTTCTGGGCGGCGATGGGCGCCAAGGTCGAGGTGATGACGCCGGATCATCATGATCTCGTGCTCGCGATCACCAGTCACCTGCCGCATCTGATCGCCTACACCATCGTCGGCACCGCCGACGAGCTGGCGCAGGTGACGGAATCCGAGGTGATCAAATTTTCCGCCGGCGGTTTTCGCGATTTCACCCGCATCGCAGCCTCCGATCCGACGATGTGGCGCGACGTGTTCCTCGCCAACAAGGAGGCCGTGCTGGAAATGCTCGGCACCTTCACCGAGGACCTCGCCAAGCTCACCCGCGCGATCCGCCGCGGCGACGGCGAGGCGCTGTTCGACCACTTCACCCGCACCCGCGCCATCCGCCGCGGCATCGTCGAGATCGGCCAGGATTCGGCCGCGGCGGATTTCGGCCGGCCCCATGCGGCGCTGAAGAAGCCGTAGCGAAACTGCTCATTCTTCGTCATTGCGAGCGTAGCGAACCAATCCAGGATACCTCCGCGGAGACAGTCTGGATTGCTTCGCTGCGCTCGCAATGACGGTGTGGAGAGTTCTGGCGCAAATCACCGCCCTTAATACAGCGGTGGAATCTGGCCGACCTTGACCGGGCCGAGCAGCACGGCGCCGTCGACGAATTTCAGTGGGAAGCTTCTCGCCTTCTTGCCTTCCAGCGTGCTCTCGGTGCCGATCGAATTGATGCCGGCGGCAACGCCGGCATTGGCGTTCTGCTTGATGACCTTGCCGAGGCCCGGCACGGCGCGGTCGAGCGCGCCGAACAAATTGTTGAGATCCTGCGACTTCACGCCCGGCGCGACGCGGTCGAGCGTTGCCTGCGGCACGCCCTCCTCCAGCATCTTCTCGATGCCGAGCGCCGGGATGACGCGCTCGAGGCCCGCCACCGTCATCTGCAATTCGCCGTCGAGCCGGCCATTGGCTGAAAGGCCAAGCGTGCCGGCCGCAACCGCGATCATCTCGCCCTGCTGGATCCGCGACTGCACGATCTCGATATGGCCGCCGGCGGCCTGGATCTCACGGAAGCGCTGCGGCCAGGGCTTTGGCGTGAGGTCGGAGAGGCCGGTGACCTTCGCGCGCGTGTCCGCCTCGAACGGCTCGGCGAGCAAGGGATGAACGCCCTGGATGCTGCCCTGCGCGACATGGAGCACGGTCTCGATCACCGGGTGATCGGACGGCGATCCCTCCGCGAGGCGGCCGTGCAGCTCGATCTGCTTGGCGCGCGCCAGCGGCACCTGGACGCTGCCGTCGAGGCGGTTGAGGCTGGGATCGTCGAACACGATGGAGGCGCGGTCCGGCACGGCCGGCAGACCGACCACGCTGGCGCGGCCCTTGCTCCAGTTCACCACGAAGGTGTTTTGCGTGACGCCGTCAGTCAGCGTCGCCGGCGCGGAGAACTCGGCGATGACGAGCTTGGGGTCGTAGACCTGGGCGACGACCAGGATGTTGTCGAGCTTCGCCGTGAACGGCGTCTTGCTCGCATTCTGCGACACCAGGGCGACGCTGGCGCCGGAGCACTGGACCTCGAAGCGGAACGGGAAGCCCGCGATCGAGCGCTTGGCGCAATCATAGATGCGTCCGGATTTGGTCTCCTGCGCGCGCCAGGCGTCTGCGGCGATTTCGGCCTGCGACGCCGCATAGAACCAGAAGCAGCTCCAGGCGACGGCGAGGATCAGGACGAGAACGGGTGCGATGAAAAGGCCCCAACGGGAGCGGCGGCCTGCGGCAACGGTCATATTGGACATGCGGCGACCCTTTGCCCCCAGATTCAGGCAAATGTAAGCGAGGCCGGCCCCCGACGAAAGGCGGAGAATTCGCTTCGCTTGGGGGCACGGTTCTGGTAGCCGTGCCCGAAATGTCGGAAATCCCCCTCCCCTCCGTCACCACAGCCAAGGACGACCTCTGGGTGTTCGGCTACGGCTCGCTGATGTGGCGGCCGGGCTTCGAATTCGAGGAGCGCGTCCCGGCGCGGCTGGTCGGCGAGCATCGCGCGCTCTGCGTCTATTCCTTCGTGCACCGCGGCACGCCGGAGAAGCCGGGCCTGGTGCTCGGGCTCGACCGCGGCGGCGCCTGCCGCGGCATTGCCTTCCGCGTCGCCGAGAAGAACCGCACTGAGGTCGTCGCCTATTTGCGCGAACGCGAGCAGGTCACCTCGGTCTACCGCGAGGTGATGCGCTCGGTGTGGCTGGAGAACGATGCGCGCCAGCGCGTCTCCGCACTCACCTATGTCGTCGACCGCGGCCATGTCCAATATGCCGGCCGGCTGTCGCTCACCGAGCAGCACAGCCATGTCATCCAGGGCCATGGCCAGTCCGGCGCCAATCGGGACTACGTCACCGCGACGGTGAAAGCAATCGAGGCCGAAGGCTTTCGCGACACGCAGCTGCACCGGCTTGCGACGATGCTGCACGGTGATGCGCATTCTCTGCACGCGCCGGCGCCGGCCGAAGATCGCGAGAATCGCTAACTCTCCGACGGCGCATAGCTCGGCGCGGAGCCGATCAACTGCTCCTGCTCTTTCCGGCCGGCTTCGACGAGGCGGCCGGTCGCGTCTTCGATCGCCGTCTGCACGCGCGCGAGAAACTCGTCCTTCGGTAGGCCCGCCGGCAGTGGATCGAGGAATTCCACCACCAGCGTGCCGGGATAGCGCATGAAGGTGCGGCGCGGCCAGAACAGGCCGGAATTGAGCGCGATCGGCAGGCACTGCACGCCGCAGGAGGAATAGATCTGCGCAAAGCCGGTCTTGTAGTTGGGGGCAGCGCCCGGCGCGCGGCGCGTGCCTTCCGGAAAGATCACGAGCTGGCGGCCGCTGCGCACGGCTACGCGCGCCCGCCGCGTCATGTCCAGCAGCGCCTTCACGCCGGCATTGCGGTCGATCGCGATCATGCCGGTCTTGACCAGGAACTGACCGAAGACCGGGATCTGCATCAGCTGACGCTTGAGAATGAAGATCGGACGGTCGAAGAAGCCGGGCAGCACGAACGTCTCCCAGAACGACTGGTGCTTGGCCACGATCAGCAATGGGCCCTGCGGAATCTTCTCGACCCCGCGGAATTCCACCTTGATGTTGCAGATCACGCGCATCAGGACCAGCGTCGCCTTCGCCCACCCTTCCGCGACCGTCAGCATGGCGCGCGGCGGCAGCGCAAAGGTCGGCAGCGCCACTATCGCCAGGCATACCAGCACGGCGTAGAACAGCACGTTGAACACGAGCGAGCGCAGGAAAATCAGAAACATCGACGATCCGATCATTGCCGGTCAATTGGCCTGTGCGGTGGCAGGCCGCTTCGGCTGCAAGCCTGAAGGCTGCTCCGACACTTCGGGCGAAAGGTCAATCCCGAAATTCTCCAGCCGCACCCTGGCCTCGGCCGCGACGTATTTGGCATATTCCGACAGCAGCAGCCGCAACGTCGACGGCGAAGTCCACCACGGCTCCTCGCGCCATTTGTCGCCGACGACTGCGAACGGGATCAGCGTCGTCTGCGGCATCGCGTGCGAGAATTCCACCAGCGCGCGCGGCATGTGATAATTCGAGGTGACCACGATCAGCGATTTGAACCGGCGCCCCTCGGCCCAGCGCCGCGCCTCCGCCGCATTGCCGCGGGTCGAGAGCGCGGTGCGGTCGAGGTCGACGCAACAGGTCATGAAGGACTGGTTTTCCGGCAGGGTCCGGGAGATGTCGCTCGCCGTCGAGGTCGGATGCACGCCCGAGATCAGGAGCCTTCTGCCGTAGCCGGCAGCGAGCAGCTCCATCGCGTCCGACACCCGCGAGGACCCGCCGGTCAGCACCACGATGCCGTCCGCCTTGCGGTCCGGCACCATCTCGGCGCCGCGCAATTGCGACAGGAAGGCAACGAAGCCCGCTGCCGCGCCGACGAAGGCAAGCGCGATCGTCGACACGATTGTCGCGCGCAGCCAGCCGCGCGGCAGTTTCGGCGATCGATCTTCGGTCGGCGAGGTCATGCGATGTCGGTGATCCCTTCCCTGAGGTGATTTTAAGACGTTTTGAGGCGAAGTGGAGTCTGGTTTGACGGGCTACGAACGCGAAGAATACTCAGGCGGCGAGCTCGATTCCCCTCTCCCCTTGCGGGAGAGGGTGGCTCGCCGCGTTAGCGGCGAGACGGGTGAGGGGTGTCTCTCCGCAACTTCGTCTGGACGTTCGTGCGCATGGATAGATACCCCTCATCCGGCGCTTCGCGCCACCTTCTCCCACAAGGGGAGAAGGGAAGAAAAAGAACTCAATCCACATCGTTCAGCGTCGCGAACAGCGTCTGGCGCGAGGCAACGGCCGTGATGGCGCCGATCAGCACCGCCTGGACCGCGAGCACGATGTAGCCGGATGCCCGCAGCGAGAAGGTGCCGAGCAGGGCTGCGAACTGGTCGCCGACGGGGGTGCCGGAAAACCAGCCGGCGATCGACTCGGAGAAGCCGAACAGCAGCATAGCGGCGCCGCCACCGATCACGCCGCCCTCCAGGCCGAGCCTGAGGAAATGGCGCAGGAAGCGGTTGGCGATGTAGCGGTCGCCGGCGCCGACGAAATGCAGGACCTCGACGATCGGGCGGTTCGCCGCCATGGCGCCGCGGGTCGCAAACGACACCGAGATGATGGTGGCGATGATGACCAGCGCGAGGATGCCGATGCCGGCGAGGACGGTGGCATTGGTCATCGAGCGCATGCGTTCGATCCAGGCACGGTGATCATCGACACTCGCGCTCGGCGCCACCTGGGTGACGCGTGCGCGCAGCGCGCCGAGATCGAGCGGCGTGCCCGGTTGCACGCGCGCGATGATCATGCGCGGTACCGGCAGATCGTCCATCGACAGGCCGGTGCCGAGCCAGGGCTCGAGCAGCTTTCCGCTTTCATCCTTGGTGAACGGCTTGACCTCGACGATGCCGGCTTGCGCGCGCATCGCCTCCGTCACCGCCGCGGTGTCGCGTTCGAGATCGCGGCCAGCCAGCGGACGGACCTGGATGGTGATTTCGCTGGCGACCTCCGACTGCCATTCGGCGGCGGAAGCGCTGACCAGCAGCACCGTGCCTGTCGTCATCGAGGCGAGGAAGGTCATGATGGCGACGACGGCGACCAGCGCGCGGCCGTGGATCGAGGCACGCGGCACGATCGGCGACATGTTGCGTGCCTTGGCCGGAAGCTGCGGACGCTCCTGCCCGAGGTCGACCAGCACGCCGCGCTCGTCGGTCCTACTCATAGACGTGCAGCCGTCCCTGATGCAGCACCAGGCGCCGCGCCTCGTACTGGTCCATCAGGCCGATGTCGTGGGTCGCGATGATGACGGCCGTGCCTGATTTGTTGAGCTCGATGAAGAGCCGCAGCAGGCGGCGGCCGAGCGTCGGGTCAACGCTGCCGGTCGGCTCGTCCGCGAGTAGCAGCTGCGGCCGCGAGATCACCGCGCGCGCGATCGCCGCGCGCTGCTTCTCGCCGCCCGACAGGATCGGCGGCAGCGCATCCATGCGGTCGCCGAGGCCGACCCAGCGCAGGAGATCGATGACCTCCTTGCGATAGCTCGATTCGCTACGGCCCATGACGCGGAACGGCAGCGCGACATTCTCATAGGTCGTCATGTGGTCAAGCAGGCGGAAATCCTGGAGCACGATGCCGATGCGCTTGCGCAGGTCGGCGATCTCGTCCTTGCCGAGCCGCGAGATATCGTGGCCGAACAGATTGACCAGGCCCCGCGTCGGCCGATGCGACAGGAACAACAGGCGCAACAACGAGGTCTTGCCGGCACCGGACGGTCCGGTGAGAAACTGAAACGAATGCGCCGGGATCTGGAAGCTGAGGTCGCGCAGGATCTCCGGCCCCAGACCGTAACGCAATCCGACATTTTCGAACCGAACCAAGCTCAGCTCCGTTCGAGAGGGGGCGCGGGCCACACGGTTGTGCCCCGCCATACGCGATTAACGGGTTTTGCGACCGTTATGGTTTCCGGTTCGTTAACGCTCGCCCGGTAGCATAAGGGCCGCCCGGTTCTCCACGACCGTGGCATCGTCAAGACCAGTCCAAGTCCTCGTCCATGCATCAAGGCTCGTCCATGCATATCGTCTGCCCCCATTGTACGACATCCTACGCCATCAAGCCCGCGAGCTTGGGCGCGAACGGCCGGACGGTGCGCTGCTCCCGTTGCAAGGAGACCTGGGTCGCCCATGCTGAGGATGCCATCGAGGAGGCCTCCGTCCCGGCCATGGCCGCGGCCAGCCAAGCCGAGGATCAGTCCGACCTCGCCGAACAGTGGAACTCCTACGCCAAGGACGACAGCGCGGCCGACACCCCGATGGTCGATAGCCCCTCGATCGCCAGCGACTGGCCGACCGAGGACACCAAGGAGATCGAGGACGAGTGGTCCGCGGCGGCCCGGGCCGCCGAAGAGGACGTCGCTGGCGCGCAGCATCAGTCCTGGTTCCGCGACCTGTTCCGTCGCCGCGGCGCACGGGTCAGCCGCCCGGCTGCCGCCGCGGCGCCGCGAAAATCCTATTTCGGCCTGCCGACCGCCTGCGCCGCCATGGGCGCGCTGATTCTGGCGCTGGTCATCTGGCGCGGCGACATGGTGCGGCTGCTGCCGCAGACGGCGGCGTTCTACAAGCTGGTCGGGATCGAGGTTAATCTGAGAGGATTGGCCTTCAAGGACGTCAAGCTGTCCAGCGAAACCGTCGACGGTAAGCAGGTGCTGGTGATCGAGGGCGTGATCGTCGGCGAGGGCAAGAAGCCGCTCGACATCCCGCGCCTGCGCTTCGCCGTGCACGACGCGCAGGGCGCCGAGATCTACGCCTGGAACACGGTGCTGGAGCAGACCGTGCTGCGGCCCGGCGAGCGCGCCTTCTTCCGCTCGCGCCTGGCCTCGCCGCCGGCGGAGGGCCGCAATATCGACGTTCGCTTCTTCAACCGCCGCGACATTGCCGGCGGCAGCGTATAATCAGCCTCGCAAGCGGGAGTTGGTCCCAAGGTTTGCTCTCATGCCGAAAATCCTGATCGCCGACGACGAGGATTCGATGCGCACGCTGGTGGCGCGCGCCATCGCCATGGACGGCCACGAGACCGTCACCGCGCAGGACGGCGCCGAGGCGCTGGAGATCCTGACTCGCGAGGACGGCGCATTCGACCTGTTGCTCACCGACATCCAGATGCCTGTCATGGACGGCATCGCACTGGCGCTCTCCGCCGCGCGCGATTTCCCCGAGCTGACCATCCTGCTGATGACCGGCTTTGCCGACCAGCGCGAGCGCGCCTCGAACCTCAACGCACTGGTGCACGACGTCGTGACAAAACCGTTCTCGGTCGCCGACATCCGCACGGCTGTGGCGGATGCGTTGGCGGCGAAGAAGAGGTAGCGGCGGGGCGAGGCGCGGCCGTAACGCAAGCTCCTCCCCCATCCACGGCGTCGTCCCGGCGAAGGCCGGGACCCATACTCCCAGGCAGTGGTCGTAGCGCGAATGGGTAACTCCGAGTCTTCGCCAAACCCACCCCTGTGGCTATGGGTCCCGGCCTTCGCCCTAGGGCATGCACATATCTCTGAGGCTCCATCCTGCTGCGACGGCGTGGAAGTATTCGAGGCCGTTCTTGAAGGTGATCGGGCCCGGCGGCTTGGACGATGGGTAGCCGTCCCAGCCGCCGAGGCGACCAATGATCCAGGCGGCCCAAGCGAGGCTATCGGGCGGATGTGGGTTCTTTAATCGCTTGCTCCCGGCTTCGAGTTGACGGTTGAGGGCGGTGAGCACGTTAATTTGGCCGTTGTCGAAGGCAGCGAGAATGGGTTGGCGACTGCCATTGCGGGCCTGCAGAAGTTGGATTGTGATGACGGCCGCCTTAGCGGCAATCGCGACCAGCTTGAGAAGGCGATCGGCGGTTCCGATCTGGCTGTCTTCGAGCTTGAAGCCTTGTGTCTTCAGGATGCGGAAGAACTGCTCGATGATCCAGCGTTGCTTGTACCATTGGACGATGCGCCAGGCGTCCTCGATGCCGGTAACCTCGTGAGAGGTGAGAAGCCGCCAGTGCAGCGGCTCTACCCCGGTTTCGGCATTGATCTCGCGCACATCGACCACCGCCAATGGCAAGCTTTCCGGCAGATGGCGCAGGAACTTACTCTGTGGGCGGGCGAGCTCGATTGCGCCAAAGCGAAGTTCGAGGTGAGCCAGGCGGGCGGGCCGCGCGGCGCGCGCAGGCAATTGGATCGCACGCCGATCCACCGCGGCCATGGCATCGCTGACCTCATACAAGCCGCTGCGGTCGGCAAGCTTGCGATCATGCATGCTGCGCGCGATGACGTGGAAGTGTTGCTCGGCCGAGCTGGCATAAAGGGCAAAAATATCGCTCTCGCGGTCACCCAGCACCGTCACCGCTGTGGCCTTGGTGAGGAGCGGCTTGGCCGCCATGGCAGTGGATATCCAGCGCTGCGATTCCTTGTCCGATAACTCCCGATCGTCGTGCGAGGTCGTGCGGCGACCTGTGCGCGTCCATATCTGCCCGCTCAAAAGTCCAAGACAGTTGCCGTCATCGGCATCCACAGCCAGCAGCGGATGCAGCAGCACGCCGTGGTTATTGCCTTTGCCGATTTCTCCGAGCCCGCGCCGGCGTTGCGGTGTGGTGTTGAAGTGGATCTCGCTGGTGTCCTGGATGGCCAGCACGTGGCGGCCCTCTACCGCAGCGACCGTGCTTTCGCTCCAGCTTTCGATGATCCGCTCCACCGTCACCTTGTCATGGCCAAGAAAGCGGTTGAACCGCACTTCCAGCGCGCGGTTCCCCCTGGAGAGCTGCCGAAGGCAGACAGTTTTGCCCACAACCATGCGTTCGACGAACGCCGCCCCCCTTTATCGAGACGACGATCCCCGAACCGGCCCAGCGTCCAGTCAATCCGTGACAACATCGCGGCACCCCGTCCAAATCATGGAGTGCCGCAATACGAATCACACAGAACTCTGATTCTGGAATCCTCCCAGGCCGATCCGAGTCAATCCGCCGCACCAGATATGTGCATGCCCTAGGGCCTTCGCCGGGACGACGCCGTGAATTGTTGGACGTCCCGGAGGCTAACTCACCGACCGCTCAAAAATCCTTCAGCAGCCGCTCGAGATAGTCGAGCTCGATTTGCGGGCGCGAGGTATCGCCTAAGCGGCGGCGGAGCTCTTCGAGGATGCGGCGGACACGCTGGGCGTCGATCTCGCCGGGGATCTTGACGGTGTAATCGTCGCTCAGATCGCGGCCGTGAAGCGGACGGCCCAGCGGATCGGTCTGATTGCCGCCGCTCTGCTGACGGCCGGCGCGATTGCCGGGACCATCGCCCTGTCCGTCGCCATCACCCTGCTGCATCGCCTCGGCCATCTTCTGCGCGCCCTTGCGCAAGGCCTCGAGGGCCTTGCCCTGCGAATCCACGGCGCCGTCGGCATTGCCTTCGCCGAGCTTCGATCCGGCATCGCCCATGGCCCCGTCGGCGTCATCCAGACTGCTGTCGTCATCGCCCTGGTCGCCGTCCTGATCGCCATTCTGGCCGGACTGGCCCTGCTCGCCCTGCTGCCCCTGCTGCTTCTGACCCTTTTGTCCCTTCTGCGCGAGGCCGCGCTTGGCGAGCTCGTCCTGCAACTTCTTCAGGCGGTCGCGCAGCGCCTGCTGGTCCTGCTGAAGGTCCGACATCGACTGATCGCCCTGCTTGCCGCGTGAGCGGTCACGCCGGGAATCCTGGCCCTGCTTGAATGTCTTGTCGCGCAATTGCTGCTGCTTGCGGATCATGTCGCTGAGCTCGTTGAGCGCCTGCTCCATGTCGCTGTCGCCGGATTGCCCGGGCTGCGCCATCTGGAGATTTTCCATGATCTGCGCGAGCTGCTCGAGCATGCGCTGGGCCGCCTCGCGATTGCCTTCGCGCGCCGCCTTCTCGATCTGCTTCAGCAGCTCGTCGAGATCGCGTTGCGTGATGACGTTGCGATCACGGCTGGAGGATTGGCTCCGTTCCGTCGCCCGCTTGTATTCCTCGAGCTTCTGGATGGCATCGGACTGGTTGTTCAGGCTCTTCCCGGATTCCTTCTGTCTGAGGCTGTCGCCGGAATCCTGCATGGCCTTTTCGGCGCTGTCGAGCAGCGCATCGGGATCCTGATCCAGCTGGGCAGCCGCAGGCGACAAGCCTCCCAACAAGAAGGCGAGACTGGCGATCGACATCGCCCTCAAGACTGGCACGCGTGCTAGCTTCCGCATTTCCGGTCTCGCGTAAACTGGTTGGCCCCGTCGTTGCCCGCCTTGGCCCGGTTGCTCGCCGACTTCCGATAGGCCTGAAGCTGCTGGCGAAGTGCGTCCTGCTGCTGCGCCAGCTCCTCGAGCTGCTCGGGCGTCGCATGCTGGGTCTTCTGTCGCAACTCGACGGCCTTGTCGAGGATGAGCTGGACCTCCGCGGGGAACGGCTGCCGCGGTCCGAGCGGATTTTGCTCGGCGCGCCGGGCGAGGTCGCGCACCTTGCCGGCCATGGCCTCGCGGAGCTTTTGCGTCAGCACCCTGATCTCGTCCTCGCTGGCGCCGCGTTCCAGCGCCGCCTTGAGTGCATCCTGCGCCGAGCGCAGCGCCGCGTTGACGCTGCCGGCGACGCCCTCGTCCTCGATGGTGACCGCGAACGCCCACATGCTCGCCACCACCTCGCGTAGCGCGTCGTCGGTGCGGGCCGCCTCGAGCTGCGATGCCAGGCTGCGGAGGCCGAGATAGCAGCCGGCATCCGGCGTGAACAATTCGGGCGCGATCATCAGCGCGTCGAGCGCGGTGTAGACCTCGGAATTCCTGTTGGCGTCGAGCGCGAGGATACGGCGCTGCTCGATCAGCGCGCGCGCGAGCGAGTTCGTGAACAGCCGCTCGGGCAGGCGCATGTTGAAGGGCTCGCTTCGCGCCTCGTTGCCGGCCTCGTCCTTGGCGGTGAGCGTCAGCGTGACGTCGGCGCCGGCATGGGGATCCTCGCTGAGGTCCTTCACCGTCTGGCCGACGCCGTTACGGGTGCGCGCGTTCGGCAGCACGAGCGGGAATTGCGGCGGCTGGAACAACGGCCGCGCCGCGCCCTTGGCGTCGGCGTCCTTGCTGTTGTCCTTCGCGTTATCCTTGGCCGCGTTATCCCTGGTGTCGGCGGGGCGCAGCGCAATGTGCGCATCGGCGCCGGTGACACCGTAATCGTCCTCGATCTTGTAGGAGAGCTGGAGCGCGCCGCGCGCCTGGCGCTCGGGGTCCTTGGCGAGTGCGATCGTCGGCGGACGGTCCAGGGTTGCCGCGAAGGCCCATTGCGGCTGGCCGGAGGGCGCGCGGACATGCGCGGTGCCGTCGGCGGCGATGGCGAAGTGCTTTTCGTTGGTGCCCTTGGGCGCGGCTTCCGCGGGGGCGACCTCCTTGAGGCCGCCGGAGACCGCGACATCCAGGCTGCCGCCGGAGGAACGTACGATCAGGGTCGAGCCGGCGGGAACGGCAAGCGGGCCGCTGGCGGGCAATGCCGCGGCCTCCTTGTTGGCAGCCGACAGGATGATCGGCGGCTTGCCGGTGTAGAGCGGCGGCGTCACCCAAGCGTCGACGCGAACATTGGTCGGGGCCAGCACGCCGTTCCAGTCGAAGGCGGCCCCGAGCCGCATCGCACGCTCGTCGCCGGCGGCGAAGAAGGTCGCAACCAGCATCACCATGACGAGCGCGCGCAGCGCCCAGGGATCGTGGAGCGCGAGCCGCGGATGCGGCAGGCCGGCGCGGATGCGCTTGAGCGAGGCCAGCGTGCGCTCGCGCTGCGCCTGCCACAGCGCCTTGGCAACCGGGTCCTGCGAGGTCAGCGTGTCCGCGAGCGTGGTGGCCGGGCGGTGACGGATGCCGGAGCCACGATCGAGCCGGCTCAGCGCCTCCTCGCGGCTCGGCCAGCGGAAGCGAATCAACGGGAACAGGGCGGCAATCAGGATGCCGGCGAAAATGACGAGACCGATGGCGCGGGCGACGAACGGCAAGGACAGCCAGAGGCCGGCCCAGGACACCACCAGGAACAGGCCGACGACGGTCAGAACCCGCGCCAGGTTCGGCCAGGCACGCTCCCATGCAATGGCATAAATGGCCCGATCCAGGGCCTGCGCCAGCTTTAGCCGCGACAGAGCGTCCCCATCGCGGATCGGGTCTGACGGGTCGGGGGTGACGCCGTTCAATCAGCTCTCCAGGTTGCCCGGTAGAGAGAAGCCTATCACAACGGCAGCACTGAGGCATCCGTTCCTGGACGGGAGACACCCCTTTTCCCGCATAACACGAGGACGTGACTGGCCCGGCTCGACCCCGTAATTTCCGCGGCGCCACCCCGAGGAAAACGAAGGAAACGCCATGGACAAGAAGATGCATGACAAGGGCCTGGAAGTCCGCAAAGCGGTGCTGGGCGAGGCCTATGTCAACAACGCCCTGAAGAACGTCGACGATTTCAACCGTCCGTTCCAGGAAATGCTCAACGAATATTGCTGGGGCACGGTGTGGGGCCGCGAGGAACTGCCGCGCAAGACCCGCAGCATGCTCAATATCGCGATGATCGCGATCCTCAACCGCCAGCACGAATTCCGCGCGCATCTGAAGGGCGCGCTGACCAACGGCGTCACCCGCGAGGAGATCCGCGAGATCCTGATGCAGGTCGCGATCTATGGCGGCATGCCGGCCGCCGTCGACAGTTTCCGTATCGCGCGCGAGGTGTTTTCGGAGATCGATGGGAAAGCGTGAGCGGCAAGCCACCCTCCGCCGTCGTCCCGGACAAGCGTAAGCGCAGATCCGGGACCCATAGCCACAGGCCGATGTGGTTGCGGGGACTCGGAGTTACCGCTTTCACGCAACAATTCCTGCCTGTGGTTATGGGTCCCGGATCGGCGCGCGCTTAAGGCGCGCTGGTCCGGGACGACACCGAGGGTGGAGTGCGCATCTTTCACAACAACGAACAACAACCACAAGGAAACACCATGGACATCGGATTCATCGGGCTTGGAAACATGGGCTTCCCGATGGCGCGACGGCTGATCGAGGCGGGACACAAGCTCGTCGTGTTCGACGCGCGCAAGGAGATGATAGACAAGCTGGTGGCGCGCGGTGCCACTGCTGCGACATCGCCGAAGGACGTCGCCGACCAGGTCGAGACGGTGATGGCGAGCCTGCCTTCGCTGCAGGCTTCGCTCGAAGTCGCGACGGGCGCGAATGGCGTGATCGAGGGCAAGCGCGCGAAACGCTTCATCGACCTCTCCACCGTCGGCTCGGCGATGGCTGCGAAGATCCACGGCCTCTTGGCCAAGCGCGATATCGTGCAGATCGACTGTCCCGTGTCCGGCGGCGTCGGCGGCGCCGAGAAAGGCACGCTGGCGGTGATGGTCTCGGGGCCGAAGGCGGAGTTCGAGCTGCTGAAGCCCGCGCTCGACGTGATCGGAAAGGTGTTCTTCATCGGCGAGCAGCCGGGCGCGGCGCAGACCATGAAGCTCGCCAACAATTTCCTCTCGGCCACCGCCATCGTGGCGACGTCGGAAGCCGTGGTGATGGGCGTCAAGGCCGGGCTCGATCCCGCGGTGATGATCGACGTCATCAATGCGGGCTCCGGCATGAACACCGCGAGCCGCGACAAGTTTCCGCGCTCGGTGCTGCCGCGCACGTTCGATTTCGGTTTCGCCACGGGATTGATGGTGAAGGACGTGCGGCTGGCGCTGGAGGAGATGAAGCAGCTCGGCCTGTCGATGGAAGTTGCTGATGCCGTGGGGCGGTTGTGGGAGACGGTGATCAGCGCTGAAGGCGCAGAATCCGATTTCACCGCGGCAATCAAGCCGATCGAGCGGAAGGCGGGGGTGGTGGTCGGAGCGAAGGGTGGGTTGGCTGGGAAGTAGCGCCTAGAATTCTCCTCGTCGTCCCGGCGAAGGCCGGGACCCATACCGCGGAATCTATCGGTCGTAGGCGGTAGGAGTACCGAACGACGAATCTTCGTCAAAACTCCTCCCTGTGGCTATGGGTCCCGGCCTGCGCCGGGACGACAGCGAGTACGAGGAGCGGGCCTACCGCCCCCTCACCACACACTCACAGCCACGGCGCCGGCGTGTCCATCGCGATCAGCTGCTCGACCTCGATGCGCGGGCGCACCACGGCGTATTGGTCGCCCTTCACCAGCACCTCCGGCACCAGCGGCCGCGTGTTGTAAGTGCCGGCCTGCACCGCGCCATAGGCGCCGGCGGTCATGATGGCGAGCAGGTCGCCCGGCTGCGGCGTCGGCAGCGTGCGGTCGAGCGCAAGATAATCGCCGGTCTCGCAGACCGGACCGACAACATCGGCCGTGATGGTCGCGGCGCCCTTGGCGGGCTGCTTCACCGGCAGGATGTCATGATGCGCCTCGTACAGCGTCGGGCGGATCAAATCATTCATGGCGGCGTCGATGATCACGAAATTCTTGCCGTCGCCGTGCTTCACGTAGATGACCTTGGTGACCAGGATGCCGGCATTGCCGACGATCATGCGCCCCGGCTCGAACATCAGCGTGCAGCCGAGATTGTGGCTGACGCGCTTGACCATGGCGGCATAGGCGTCGGGTGCTGGCGGCGCCTCGCGGTCCATGTAATAGGGAATGCCGAGGCCGCCGCCGAAATCAACATGCGAGATGTTGTGGCCGTCGGCGCGCAGCGTCTGCACGAATTCGGAGAGGATCCGGAACGCGGTCTCCATCTTGGAGAGGTCGGTGATCTGACTGCCGATATGCACGTCGGTGCCGGTCACCTCGATGCCCGGGAGTCTTGCGGCGCGCGCATAGACCTCGCGGGCATGGGCGATCGGAATGCCGAACTTGTTCTCGGACTTGCCGGTGGAGATTTTTGCATGCGTGCCGGCATCGACGTCGGGATTGACGCGCACGGAGATCCGCGCGGTCTTGCCCATCTCGGTCGCAAGCCGCGACAACAGCTCGAGCTCGGGCTCGGATTCGACGTTGAGACAGAGGATGTCCGCGGCCAGCGCGGCGCGCAGTTCGTCTTCGGTCTTACCGACGCCGGAGAACAGGATCTTAGCCGCTGGGATGCCCGCGGCCAGCGCACGCTTCAACTCGCCGCCGGAGACGACGTCGGCGCCGGCGCCTAACTTGGCCAGCGTGCGCAGCACCGACTGGTTGGAGTTCGCCTTCATGGCGTAGCAGACCAGCACCTTCTCGCCGGCGAAGGCCTCGGTGAAGACGCGGTAGTGCCGCTCCAGCGTCGCAGTCGAATAGCAATAGAACGGCGTGCCGACGGTTGCGGCCAGCTCGGACAGGTTCACCGCCTCGGCGTGCAGCACGCCGTTGCGATAGTCGAAATGGTTCATGGCGCAGGCTCGGTTGTCCCGGCTTATTGCTTGCCGGGAGGTTCGTCCAGGAGCGGGTCGAGGATAAATGGTTTCTTCCTGCCCTTGGCCGCCGCGGGCGCAGCGTCCACACCGTAGGTGGGATTGAACACGCTCGGCGTCCTCTGGGCTTCGGTCTCGGTGTCAACGGGCGCCGCGCCGTTGGGTGCATTGGAGGCCGTCGGCGGCAGATCCAGCGGGCCCTTGCGGCCGCAGCCGGCGAGCGCCAGCGCCGTCAGGCTAAGGACAATGATGGCCCACCCCGAGCCGGCCGGGCGAAACTTTGACGTCACGACGAAATCCCCACTACGCGGCGCGCACCATACAGAGATTGGCGCGCTCTGGCGAGAGCCGGATGACCATGAAACATCAGCGAAATTTTGCCCTCAGCCCGATTTTCGCTCTTTTTCCAGCCGCTTCGCCCAGGCCTTGGCCTGCGAGGCCACGTTCTTCGGCGCGGTGCCGCCAAAGCTGGTCCGGCTCTTCACCGACGATTCGACCGAGAGCACGCCGAGCACGTCCTTGGTGATTTTCGGCTCGATCGCCTGCATCTCCTTTAGCGGCAGCTCGTGCAGCGCGACGCCGCCTTCGGCGGCCTTGGCCACGATGCGGCCGGTGACGTGGTGGGCCTCGCGGAACGGCATCTTCAGCGTCCGCACCAGCCAGTCGGCGAGATCGGTCGCGGTGGCGTAACCCTCGCCCGCGGCCGCCTTCATCTTGGCTTCGTCGGGCACGAGGTCGCGGACCATGCCGGTCATGGCGCGGATCGCCAGCGACAGCGCGGCAAAACCCTCCATGGCGCCCTGCTTGTCCTCCTGCATGTCCTTTTGATAGGCGAGCGGCAGGCCCTTCATCACGATCAGGAGACCATTGAGCGCGCCGATGACGCGGCCGGTCTTGGCGCGCACCAGCTCGGCGGCATCCGGGTTGCGCTTCTGCGGCATGATCGAGGAGCCGGTCGTGAACTTGTCGCTGAGCCGGATCAGGCCCACCAGCGGCGAGGTCCAGATCACGATCTCCTCGGCAAAGCGCGACATGTGCACGGCGCAGATCGAGGCTGCCGACAGCGTCTCCAACACGAAGTCACGGTCGGACACCGCATCGAGCGAGTTCGCCATCGGCCGGTCAAAGAGGAGCGCCTTTGCGGTGGCGTGGCGGTCGATCGGAAATGAGGTGCCGGCGAGCGCGGCCGCGCCCAGCGGCGATTCGTTCAGCCGCTTGCGCGCGTCCTGGAAGCGGCCGCGGTCGCGCGCGGCCATCTCGACATAGGCAAGCAGGTGATGGCCAAAGGTGACGGGCTGCGCGGTCTGAAGATGCGTGAAGCCGGGCATCACGGTTGCGGCGTGCTCCAGCGCGCGCTCCACCAGCGCCTGCTGGAACGCGGCGAGCGCCGCATCAGTCTCATCGATGACGTCGCGGACGAACAGGCGAAAATCGGTCGCGACCTGGTCGTTGCGCGAACGCGCCGTGTGCAGCCTTCCGGCGGCGGGGCCGATCAGCTCGGACAGGCGGCTCTCGACATTCATGTGAATGTCCTCGAGCGCGCGCTTGAACGCGAAGCCGCCCTTGCCGATCTCTGACAAAATCGTGTCTAGACCCTTGCCGATATTTTTCGCATCAGAGGCCGTAATGATGCCCTGGCTGGCGAGCATCGCGGCGTGGGCCTTGGACGCGGCAATGTCCTGGGCGAAGAGGTGACGATCGACGTCGATGGAGACGTTGATCTCTTCCATGATCTCATCGGGACGTTCCGAGAACCGGCCGCCCCACATCTTGTTGCTCATGATCCCCTGCTCACGCCTTGATTTGCCGCACGTTTGCTGGCCGCAGCCAGCCGTATTAAGAGGCCCCTGATAGCCATATCTGCGACCGGATGACAAACGATATGCTCGACAAGACGCCCTCCGCCACGCGCCGGATCCCCCTCGTCATCGCCACCGTGGCGATCGGCGGTCTGGCCGGCTTCGCCGCGCTGTACGGGCTGGGCCTGAGCCGGTCGCCGTCAGGCGATCCGTCCTGCCGGTCCGCGGTGGCAACCGCGCAGAAGATCGCGCCGCTCGCCCATGGCGAGGTGGCGGCGCTGACCATGGCGAGCGCTCCGTTGAAGCTGCCCGACCTCGCCTTCGAGGATGCCGACGGCAAGCCGAAGAAATTGTCCGATTTCCGCGGCAAGACGCTGCTGGTGAACCTCTGGGCCACCTGGTGCGTGCCCTGCCGCAAGGAGATGCCGGCGCTGGACGAGCTCCAGGGCAAGCTGTCGGGCCCGAATTTCGAGGTGGTGGCGATCAATATCGACACCCGCGACTCCGAGAAGCCCAAGACCTTCCTGAAAGAGGCCAATCTGACCCGGCTGGGCTATTTCAATGATCAAAAAGCCAAGGTTTTTCAGGATCTTAAGGCGATAGGCCGGGCCCTTGGCATGCCCACTTCGGTGCTGGTCGACCCGCAAGGCTGCGAGATCGCGACGATCGCGGGGCCGGCGGAATGGGCGAGCGAGGACGCGCTCAAGCTGATCCGCGCCGCGACCGGCAAGGCCGCCGCGTCGCTTTAGTTATTGGCGCATGATCTGATCGGAAAACCGGTGCCCACTTTTCCGGTTCATGCGCTGAGGGTTAGGCCGTCACGTTGAGATTGCCGCCGACGCCGGGGCCGACATTGGCGAGCGAGGGCTGACCGGCGCCCAGCAGCGTCAGGACGGTGGATTTTTCCATGTCCATGTTCTGCTTGGTCAGCGTCGCCGCGATATTCGATTGCAGCGCGCCTTGCTGAGCGGCCAGCATGGTGCTGACCATCGCCATCATGTCCATTACGCGAACCCTCTTACCGGCCGTAACCTAGGCGCGAGGGGTTAATGGGACATGAATTGTCACGAAGCGGATGCGCGCCGAAGGACGACGGTGTCGTAGGGTGGGCAAAGCGAAGCGTGCCCACCAATCAGGATCCTGGTTGCGAAGGGATGGTGGGCACGGCGCTTTGCGCCTTTGCCCACCCTACCGGCACCGTTGCCTTACCTTGTCGGAACCGGCTTGGCGCCGCGATAGTCGTAGAAGCCACGCTGGGTCTTGCGGCCGAGCCAGCCGGCCTCGACGTATTTCACGAGCAGCGGGCACGGACGGTACTTGGAGTTGGCCAGCCCCTCGTGCAGCACCTGCATGATGGAGAGGCAGGTGTCGAGCCCGATGAAATCGGCGAGCTCCAACGGGCCCATCGGATGGTGCGCACCGAGCTTCATCGCGGCATCGATCGCCTCGACGTTGCCGACGCCTTCGTACAGCGTGTAGATCGCCTCGTTGATCATCGGCAGCAGGATGCGATTGACGATGAAGGCCGGGAAATCCTCGGAGACCGCGACCTGCTTGCCGAGCCTGGCGACGAACTCCTTGGACGCCTCGAAGGTCGCATCGTCGGTGGCGATGCCGCGGATCAGCTCCACCAGCTCCATCAGCGGCACCGGGTTCATGAAGTGAATGCCGATGAAGCGCTCGGGCCGGTCGGTGGCGGCGGCGAGCCGAGTGATCGAGATCGACGACGTATCGGAGGCGACGATCGCCTCCGGCTTCAACACGGCGCAGACCTCGTGGAAGATCTTACGCTTGACCTCCTCCTTCTCGACCGCGGTCTCGATCACGAGATCGCAATCGGCGAGGTCGTCCAGCTTCTCGGCAAGCTTGATCCGCGCCATCGCCTTGGCCTTGTCGTCCTCGGTGACGGCCTTCTTGGAGACCTGCCGCGCCAGATTGCCATTGATGGTGGCCATGCCCGACTTGAGGCGGTCAGCCGAGACGTCGTTGAGCACCACGTCGAAGCCGGCCAGCGCCGCAACATGCGCGATGCCGTTGCCCATCTGACCCGCGCCGATCACGCCGACCTTCTTGATCACTGCCGCCATAATGTCATCCACCGGAACGGCGCGCATGTCGCGCCTGCCTATCCCCTTGAGCCGGGAGTCCGATTTAATCAGAACCTTGGCTCGAAACCTAGATTGGATCGCTTCGAAGGCGGCCCCACACCAAAGAAAACGCCTCAAAAAAGCAACACCGGCCGGAGTTTATAGCTCCGGCCGGTGTTTTTGGCTCGTTTTACTTGCCGAGCTTGCCGAGTTCGGCCGTCAGCTCCGGAACTGCCTGGTAGAGATCGGCCACCAGGCCGTAATCGGCAACTTGGAAGATCGGCGCGTCCTCGTCCTTGTTGATCGCGACGATCACCTTGGAGTCCTTCATGCCGGCCAGATGCTGGATCGCGCCGGAAATGCCGACCGCGACATAGAGCTCGGGGGCCACGACCTTGCCGGTCTGGCCGACCTGCCAATCGTTCGGCGCATAGCCGGCGTCGACCGCCGCGCGCGAGGCACCGACGCCGGCGCCAAGCTTGTCCGCGAGCGGTTCGATGTACTTGGCGAAGTTTTCCCGGCTCTGCATGGCGCGGCCACCGGAGACGATGATCTTGGCCGAGGTCAGCTCGGGACGGTCGCTCTTGGCGACCTCCTCACCGACGAAGGACGACAGGCCGGGATCGGCCGCCGCCGCCACGGTCTCGACCGGTGCGCTGCCGCCTTCGCCCGCTGCGGCGAAGGTGGAGGTGCGCACCGTGATGACCTTCTTGGCGTCCTTCGACTTCACCGTCTGGATGGCGTTGCCGGCATAGATAGGACGCTCATAGGTGTCCGGGGCGACCACCTTGATGATCTCCGAGACCTGCATGACGTCGAGCAGGGCGGCGACGCGCGGCATCACGTTCTTGAAACGCGAGGTCGCGGGCGCGACGATCGCGTCATAGGACGGAGCCAGCGAGACGATCAGCGCGGCCAGCGGCTCGGCGAGATCGTGCGCGTAGGTCTCGCCATCGGCGAGCAGCACCTTCTTGACGCCGGCAAGCTTGGCGGCGGCATCCGCCGCGGCCTTGGCGTTCTGGCCGGCCACCAGCACCTCGACGTCCGCGCCGAGCGCGGCCGCCGCGGTGAGCGCCTTGTTGGTCGCGTCCTTCAACGACGCATTGTCGTGTTCGGCAATCAGAAGCGTCGTCATCAGAGCACCCCGGCTTCGTTCTTAAGTTTCGACACCAGCTCGGCGACGTCCTTGACCTTGACGCCCGCCTTGCGGCCCGTCGGCTCCGTCGTCTTGAGAATCTCGAGACGCGCGGCGACGTCGACGCCATAATCAGCGACGGTCTTTTCCGCGATCGGCTTCTTCTTGGCCTTCATGATGTTGGGCAGCGAGGCATAGCGCGGCTCGTTGAGACGGAGGTCGGTGGTGACGATCGCCGGTCCCTTCAGCTTCACGGTCTGCAGACCCCCGTCGACTTCGCGGGTGACCTTGAAGTCAGAACCTTCAACCTCGAGCTTGGAGGCGAAGGTCGCCTGCGACCAGCCGAGCAGCGCGGCCAGCATCTGACCGGTCTGATTGGAGTCGTCGTCGATCGCCTGCTTGCCGAGGATGATCAGGCCCGGCTGCTCTTCTTCAGCAACCTTCTTCAGGATCTTGGCGACCGCGAGCGGCTCGACATTGCCCTCGGCCTTCACCAGGATGCCGCGGTCGGCGCCCATCGCGAGACCGGTGCGGATCGTCTCCGACGCCTGCGCCGGTCCGATCGAGACCACCACGACCTCGGTCGCCTTGCCGCCTTCCTTCAGGCGCAGCGCTTCCTCGACCGCGATTTCATCGAACGGGTTCATGGACATTTTGACGTTGGCGAGTTCAACGCCCGATCCATCGCTCTTGACGCGGACCTTGACGTTGTAATCGACCACCCGCTTTACCGGCACTAAGACCTTCATCGATCCTCTTTCACTCAATTTGGGAGGGGAGTTATCAACTGGCGCGGAACCTAAAGGCCTGATCAGGCCCGGTCAACGCGCGAACGAGCCAAATTTTAGACCTTAGAAATGCGCCCGCTCAATGGGTCAGCGGTTCTGGCCGGGAACCCAGAGCACGTCGCCGGCGCCATTCCCGTTGGCGGCTCGGCTGGCCACGAACAGGAAGTCCGACAGGCGGTTCATATATTGGATGCCAGCCGCGCCGACGGGCTCGCCGGGCTGAGCCGCCAGTTTCACCATCACCCGTTCCGCCCTGCGGCATATTGTGCGCGCGACGTGGAGATGAGCCGCAGCCGGCGTGCCGCCCGGCAGCACGAAGGAGGTCAGCGGCGCGAGCTTGTCGTTGAGTGCGTCGATGTCGCGCTCGAGCCGCTCGACCTGGCTCGCCACCACCCGCAGCCGCTCCGCTTTGCCTTCGCGCTCGGGCACCGCAAGATCGGCGCCGAGATCGAACAGATCGTTCTGGATACGGCCAAGCATCGCGTCGAGCTCGGGCATAGCCGAAGTGTGGAGCCGCACCACGCCGATCGCGGCATTGGTCTCGTCCACGGTGCCATAGGCCTCGATGCGCAGATCGTATTTCGGGCGACGCTCGCCCGAGCCGAGCGCCGTCGTGCCGTCGTCACCGGTTTTCGTGTAGATGCGGTTCAACTTGACCACGTAGACCTCTTAATTTTGGGGCATGATCTCGTCGGAAAACCGCTTCACACTTTTTTCCGGATCATGCCCTACCGCCCCATGGCCCAGACTGCGAGCATGGCAAGGATGATCGCCACAAACTGAAGCAGCACGCGCCAGCGCATCAGCTTCTGCGAGGTGTTGGGCGAGCCGCCGCGCATCATGTTGATGAGCCCGAGCAGCAGCACGAGCGCCACGGCGCCGACCGCGATCGGCAGGATGAAAGTACTCAAGATAGATGCCATTGGGGTTAGATAACACCGTGCTTGCGGATGCGCCATGGTGCCGCGGCAGCCACCGGCGTCATTCCGGGGCGATGCGACGGGACCGCGCGACGCGCGACCCGGAGCATCGAGCCCGGAATCCATCGCTCCAGGTACGTTGCAGCAAAATGGATTCCGGCCTCGCGCTGCGCGCCCCGGAATGACGTCGGAGGGGGACAGGCTATCGCCTGCACGATCTGGCTTTTAGGCCAATAATATCAGATGGTAGCGGAATGATTTCCGATTTGCGCCAATTGCCTGTCCACCCCACCTCTCTCCGCGCGCGCGGAGAGAGAGCAGTGTAGGTGGCGCATGAAAGCGATCCGCTACATCTACGTCGTCGTGATGGACGCGTTCTACACGTTCCTCGCTGACGACGGCTGGGCGATCGCGAGCCACATCGCGCTGTCGACGCTGATGGCGCTGTTCCCGTTCCTGATCGTGCTGACCTCGCTTGCCGGCTTCTTCGGCTCCAACGAACTGGCCGACCAGGCCGCCAGCCTGATGCTCCAGATCTGGCCCAAGCAGGTCGCCGATTCGATCTCCGGCGAGGTCCACGACGTGCTGACCACGACCCGCACCGGCATTCTGACCATCGGCGCGGCGCTGTCGGTCTATTTCGCCTCCAACGGCGTCGAGGCACTCCGCGTCGCGCTCAACCGCGCCTATGCGGTGGTTGAGATGCGGCGCTGGTACTGGCTGCGGCTGGAATCGATTGCCTACACGTTGATCGCAGCTTTCACCGCGCTCGCTATGGCGTTCCTGATCGTGCTCGGTCCGCTCCTGATCGAAGCGGCGCGACGCCATATCCCGCTGTTTGTCGAGTCCAACGAGAGCATCCTCACCTGGGTGCGGTACGGCATCACCATCAGCGCGCTGGTGGTGGCGCTGTTCATCCTGCATGCCTGGCTGCCGGCGGGACGGCGCAGCTTCCTCCAGATCATGCCGGGCATCGTTTTCACGGTGGTGGCGTCGCTGGTCTCCGGTGTCGTGTTCGGGCAATACCTGGCGCGCTTCGCCAACAATTACGTGACGATGTATGCGGGGCTGGCCTCGGTCATCATCGCGCTGGTGTTTCTGTATTTCATCGCCGCGATTTTCGTGTACGGCGGCGAGCTCAATGCCGCGATCATCAAGTCGCGGCTGCCTCACGGCGTGTCGCTTCAAGCAGCGCAGTCGCTAAAGCCCGCGGAGACACAGGCTTGACCAGGAAGGCGTCGGCACCGGCCTCGCGCGAGGCCGCCTCGTCCTCGCCGCGACCGGAAACGCCGATGATGGGGATCTGAGCCAGCGGCGTCGGCAGCGTGCGGATTCGCCTGATGGCCTCGACGCCGTCGATGCCCGGCAGCACCATGTCCATCAGCACCGCGTCGAACGCTCCTTGCGCCAGCCGACCGACCGCATCCTCGCCGCGACCGATGAACTCGGCATGATGGCCGAGCTCGGTCAAAATGGTGTTGAGCACCACGCGCCCGAACGGATTGTCCTCGACGCTGAGCACGCGGAGGGCGGTCACCGCCTCGGGCTCGCTACCGTTCTTTCCTTTGCGCGATTTGCCCGATCCCGCCGCATCCAGCGACACCGTCAGCGTGAACGTGGCGCCGCCGCCGCGGCGCGGAGCGACCGTGATGTCGCCGCCCATCGCGCGCGCCAGCTGCTTCACCGAGGATAGCCCCAGACCGGCGCCGCCGAAGCGCGAGGCAATGGTGACATTGGCCTGGGTGAACGGGCGGAACAGCCGCTTGATTTCGGCCATGGTAAGGCCGATGCCGCTGTCGGATACCGCGAAGGCGATGCCGACCCTGCCCTTATCCTTGGCTTTGCCTTTGCGCTCGTCCTTGGCGGGACGCCAGGGCGCCACCGCAAGCGCCACGCCGCCCCGATCGGTGAATTTCACGGCATTGTCGATCAGGTTCTCGAGCGCAGCGCGCAGGCGGACGGGATCGCCCACCACCAACCCCGGCAACTTCTCGGAAATGTCGACCTGGGCCTGAAGACCCTTGGCCGCGGCGCGGCCGGCCAGCGAATCGCCGGCGCTGCGGGCAAGCGTCTTTAGGTCGAATAGGTCCTGCCGCAGCGTGCTTCCCCCCTTTCCTGTCCGGGCAGCGTCCACAAACAGCGTCGCAAGGCTCGCCAGATGTTCGGCGCCGGCCTTGATGGTGTCGGCCCAGCGCCGCTCCCGCTCGCCGAGATCGGAGGTCGCGAGCAGGTCGCTGATCGCCAGAATACCGGTCAGGGGGGTGCGGACCTCATGGGCAAAGGCGGCGAGCGCGGCCTGGACCACGTCAGGCGCGACCGCCTTGGTGCTGCGCTTACGCAACCGGCCGGCCGCCCCGGACCGCTTCCGAGGCGGTCGCCTGGACGTTCGCGTGGTGCGCATTGGGCGCGTTTTCGCCGCCATAGATCCCCTTCGAACCCCGGGCTCTCGCGCAAGCATGGCACGGCGGAACACCCGGAGTCACGGCGGCGTTTGGCTAACCCCCAGAGAAACTTAACCTAATCCCACCGATCGGCGGATGCCGGCCGGCGTGGCGCCGGCGGCGCGCAATTCCCGTAGGCCGGTCGAGCGGCTCGATTTCGACAGCTTCCGCCCCTCGCCGTCGCAGATCAGACCATGGTGGCGATAAGCGGGTTCCGGCAGGCCAAGCAGGATCTGCAGCAGGCGGTGTACCGATGTGGCGTGAAACAGGTCCTGGCCCCGCACGATCTCGCTGACGCCCTGGAGGGCGTCGTCGACCACCACAGACAGATGATAGCTGGTCGGCGTCTCCTTGCGGGCGAGGATCACGTCGCCCCAGGCTTCCGGTCTCGCCGGGACGATGCCGCGCGCGCCATCCGGCCCCGCGCCGAGTTCGTTCCAAGTCAGGCCGGCGACGCGCCGATAGGCGGCCGCCATGTCGAGCCGCAGCGCGTAAGGCGCGCCGGATGTCATCAGCCGCTCGCGCTCGCCGGCCGACAGCGACTTGGCGTCGCCGGGATAAAGTGGCGCGCCATCGGGATCGCGCGGCCACGGCCCATCCACCTCGCGCGCGGCTATGAACCTTGCGATCTCGGCGCGGCTTTCAAAGGCGGGATAGACGAGACCGAGCGCAGAAAGCTTTTCCAGCGCGGCACGATAGTCGGCAAGATGCTCGGACTGTCGCCGCGCCGGTGTTTCCCAGGAGATCCCGAGCCAGGCGAGATCCTCGTAGATCGCCGTCTCATAGTCCGGCCGGCAGCGCGTCGCGTCGATGTCCTCGATCCGCAGCAACAGCCGCCCGCCGGTCTCGCGTGCACGTTCGAAGTTCAGCAGCGCGGAATAGGCGTGGCCGAGATGCAGGAAGCCGTTCGGGCTTGGGGCAAATCGGAAAACGGGTGGCATGAGTTCTCGGTGTATTCGTCATTGCCGGGCTTGACCCGACAATCCATCTTCCCGGACTCTCGTTAGGAGATGGATGCGCGGGTCCCGCCTACGCCGAAGGCTTCGGCGGGCTTTACGGTATTGGGCCAGCGCAGCTTTAGCAGAGACGGCAAGCCCGCGCATGACGAGTTGAGCAAGCAATGACCATCCACCTCGAATCCCAGTCCGATCTCGAAGAGGCCGTCCATGCGCTGATCAAGCGCGATCCGCGCCTCAAGCCCGTGCTGGAAATCGCCGGCATGCCCGCCTTGCGGCGGCGCGAGCCGGGTTTTGCGGGGCTTGCCCATATCGTGTGCGGGCAGCAGCTCTCGACGGCGAGCGCGGCGGCGATCTGGGGGCGGCTGGCCGCCGCCCTCGATCCGTTCGACCATGAGGCGGTCCGCCGCGCTCGCACCGACCGGCTGGGGCGGCTCGGCCTGTCCGCCGCCAAGATCAAGACGCTGAAACACCTTGCGCGCGAGATCACGGCGCAACGGCTGAACCTCGAGGTGCTCGCCGAAGAGGATGCCGACGCCGCGCATCACACGTTGATCTCGCTGCCCGGCATCGGCCCCTGGACTGCCGACGTCTATCTGCTGTTTTGCCTGGGCCATGGCGACGCCTGGCCGGCCGGCGACCTCGCCGTGCAGGAGGGGATCAAGATTGGTCTCGGCCTGAAGACGCGGCCGACGGAGAAGCAGATGGCGCCGCTCGCCGAGCCCTGGCGTCCGCTGCGCGGCGCGGCGGCGCATCTGTGGTGGAGCTACTATCGCGCGGTGAAGAAGCGCGAGGGCATCATCGCCGGCGCGGCGAACACCGTTTCAAACAATGTTGCTGTTGCAAAGCCCTCACGGGTGAAAGAGAAGATGGCCGCACGGAAAAAGCCGAGGCCTTCACCATGACATCGACCGATTTCGTCGTCGCGCGCAACGATCTCGAGCAGTACAAGCTGATCGAAACCGTGGTTCCAGATGCAGCCGCACTGCCGGCAGATACGCTGCTGGTGAAGGTCGAGCGCTTCGCATTCACCGCCAACAATATCACCTATGCGGTGATGGGTGACGCGCTGAAATACTGGCAGATATTTCCGGCACCACAGGATTTTGGCAACATCCCGGTGTGGGGTTTTGGCGAGGTGATCGCCTCGAAACATCCCGGCGTCACTGTGGGCGAGCGGTTGTTCGGCAATTTCCCGATGGCGACGCATCTCGTCATCGAGGCGGCCGACGTCAGCAAGCACGCGCTTCGTGACGGCGCCGAGCATCGCAAGCAGGTCTCGCCCGTCTACAACCTCTATTCCCGCGTCACCGGCGACCCCGCCTTTGCCGGACATCAGGGCGATCTTCAGGCACTGCTGCGGCAGCTGTTCATGCTGTCGTTCCTGGTCGACGACTTCCTCGCGGAGAACGACGACTTTGGCGCGCGCTGTGTGCTGCTCTCCAGCGCCTCCAGCAAGACCGCGTTCGGGCTCGCCCATCTCCTGCATGCGCGCGGCCGCAAGGTGATCGGGCTGACCTCGGCGGGCAATAGCCGCTTCGTCGGCTCGCTGCCCTGCTACGACGAGGTCGTCACCTATGATCGCGTCAGCGCGCTGCCGACGGATGCGCCGGTTGCTTTCGTCGACATGGCGGGCAGCAGCGCGTTGCGGGCCGAACTGCATCACCGTTGCCACGACCAGATGAAAAGCTCGGTGCGCGTCGGCTTGACGCATCGCGCCACGGACGCCGACGAAGGCGCGCTGCCCGGCGCGAAGCCGCGCTGGTTCTTCGCGCCCGACCACATCCGCAAGCGAGCGAAAGATTGGGGCCCTGGGGGCATCGAGCAGCGTTTTGGCGCGGCATGGTCCGGCTTCGCGCCGTTGCTGGAGACGTGCCTGGACGTGGTCGAGAGCCGCGGGCCGGAGGCAGTGCGGCGCATTTATCTCGATACGCTGAGGGGCCGCATTCCGCCTGAGCAGGGCCACATGCTTTCGCTGCTTGGGTAAAGCGCTTTTGACATAGGCTATTCCAGTATAGCCTCGATCTCCATGATTGGAGCATGATCTCCGGAAAACCGCTGCACACTTATGCGGATCATGCTCGCGAGGAAACGCCGCGAAGACGGCCACGAGGTCGCGCATGCTGGACAGGACGAAGGATATCTCTGTCTCCGCGCAAGCCTGGCTCGACGCGTTCGAGCGCACGCTGAGCGCGCCCGAGCCCCGCGCGCTGAGCAACCTCTTCCTAGCCGACAGCTTTTGGCGCGACGTGCTGGCGCTGAGCTGGAACCTGCAAACGCTTGCCGGACGAGATGAGAACGCACAGGCGTTGGCGATGCTCGCGGGCGAAGCGGCGCCGACCAACTTCGAAATCGCGCAGAACCGCGCGCCGCCGCGTTGGGTGACGCGCGCCGGCACCAACAACATCGAGGCAATCTTCAATTTCGAGACCGCGATCGGACGCGGCAGCGGCATAGTGCGGCTCGTTCCCGATACTGCCGATGGCGACCGCCTGAAGGCGTGGACGCTGCTCACCGCGCTCGATGAGATCAAGGGGTTCGAGGAGCAGCTCGGCACGTCGCGGCCGCGCGGTCAGGCTTATTCGCGCGATTTTCGCGGGCCGAACTGGCTCGACCAGCGCAACGCCGCACGGGACTACGCCGATCGCGACCCGGCTGTGCTGGTGGTCGGCGGCGGCCAGGCCGGGCTCTCCATTGCGGCGCGGTTGAAGCAGTTGAATGTCGACACGTTGATCGTCGATCGCGCGATGAGGATCGGCGACAACTGGCGCAAGCGCTACCATGCGCTGACCCTGCACAACCAAGTGCAGGTCAATCATCTGCCCTACATGCCGTTTCCGCCGAGCTGGCCAACCTATATCCCCAAGGACAAGCTCGCCAACTGGTTCGAGTCTTACGTCGAGGCCATGGAGCTCAACTTCTGGACCGGCACCGAATTCGAGGGCAGCGCCTATGACGAGGCGAAGGGGCGCTGGACTGTGACGCTGCGGCGCGCCGACGGCAGCAAGCGGACCATGCATCCGTGCCATGTCGTGATGGCGACCGGCGTCAGCGGCATCGCCAACATGCCTGATATTCCGACCCTCGCCGATTTCAAGGGCACGCTGCTGCATTCCAGCCGCTATGAGGACGGCGAGAACTGGACGGGAAAGCGCGCCATCGTGATCGGCACCGGCAATAGCGGCCACGACATCGCGCAGGATCTTCATTCCAGCGGCGCGGAGGTGACGCTGGTGCAGCGTTCGCCGACGCTCGTCACCAATATCGAGCCGTCGGCGCAACTGGCCTACGCGACCTACAATGAGGGCACGCTCGAAGACAATGATCTGATCGCGGCCTCGATGCCGACACCGCTCGCGAGGAAGACCCATGTAATGCTGACGGAGCAGTCGAAGGAGCTCGACAAGGAGCTGCTCGACGGGCTGCGGCGCATCGGCTTCAAGCTGGACTTCGGCGAGGCCGGCACCGGCTGGCAGTTCAAATACCTTACCCGCGGCGGCGGCTATTATTTCAACGTCGGCTGCTCCAACCTGATCATCGAGGGCGCGATCAAGCTGAAGCAGTTTTCCGACATCGAGAGCTTCGTTACCGAGGGCGCGCGGATGAAGGACGGCTCGATCATTCCGGCCGATCTCATCGTGCTCTCCACCGGCTACAAGCCGCAGGAATACCTGGTGCGGAAATTGTTTGGGGACGCCATCGCCGACCGCGTCGGTCCGGTCTGGGGCTTTGGCGACGGCTTCGAGCTGCGCAACATGTACACACGCACGAAACAGCCGGGTCTCTGGTTCATCGCCGGCAGCCTCGCGCAGTGCCGGATCAACTCGAAATATCTCGCGCTGCAGATCAAGGCGATCGAGGAAGGGATTTTGGGGCGGGCTGTGGGTGCACCGATGAACCCAGCTTGAGCAACAGTGTCATTGCGAGCGCAGCGAAGCAATCCAGACTGTCTCCGCGGAAGGACTCTGGATTGCTTCGCGGAGCTCGCAATGACGACGCCGATGCAGACGAGCACGACAGAGACAGCAAGAGGAAGGGACACATGCCAGCCATTCTCGGCACCGGCGAGCACCGCTACCGCGTCGTCGAAAATTTCGCAAAACTGCCGGACGGCTGGCAGCTCACCGACGTCGCCTCCGTCGCGGTCGACAGCAAGGACCAGATCTACGTCTTCAATCGCGGCGCCCATCCGATGGTGGTGCTCGACCGTGAGGGCAACTTTTTGCGCAGTTTTGGCGAAGGCCTGTTCTCGCGCGCGCATGGCCTGCATATCGACGCGGACGACAATCTCTATTGCACTGATGACGGCGACCACACGGTGCGCAAGTGCACCACTGATGGCAAGGTGCTGCTGACGATCGGCATCCCGGAAAAGCCGGCGCCATTCATGAGCGGCGATCCCTTCCATCGCTGCACCCACACGGCGCTGTCGCCGAAGGGCGAAATCTACGTCTCCGACGGCTATGGCAATGCGCGCGTGCACAAATTCACGCCTGACGGCAAGCGGATTAAGAGCTGGGGCGAGCCCGGCACCGATCCCGGGCAGTTCAACATCGTGCACAATATTGCCACCGACGCCGACGGCTGGGTTTACGTCGCCGACCGCGAGAACCATCGGGTGCAGGTGTTCAACGGTGAGGGCAAATACGAGACGCAGTGGAACAATCTGCACCGCCCCTGCGCGCTGTGCTGCTGCGGCGGGGCTAAGAGCCCGACCTTCGTGATCGGCGAGCTCGGCCCCGGCATGGCCGTCAACCGCAAGGTGCCCAATCTCGGTCCGCGGCTGTCGATCGTGGATGCCAAGGGCAAGCGTATTGCCCGGCTCGGCGGCGAGGAAGGTCCGGGCGTCGCCAGCGGCAAGTTCCTGGCGCCCCACGGCATCGCGCTGGATTCGAAGGGCGACATCTATGTCGGCGAGGTCGGCGTCACCGACTGGAAGACCAGCTTCCCGGACGAGGAGATGCCGGTCGCGGTGCGCACGACTCGGTGTCTGCAGAAGCTGGAGCGGGTGCGGGAGTAGCCAAGGCAGGGCCGCAACGCACCGTGAAGGCGGTTCCGGGTCTGCCGCATGGCCCTCCCCGGAATCGCGGCTTTTTGGGCGCTTTTGCCACCCCGCCGCCGCATTGCTCGCGACTGAATAAGTCGCTCAACGGGCTTCACAATCCCGTCACGCTGCATGTAGTATGTCAATACATGCTGCTTCGCAGCGTATATTGGAGGCCGGGAGCGTTACTTGAACGCACATGTCTCGCAAGGCAGTTGGCCGGTGTTGGTGCTGAATGCGGACTTCCGGCCGCTGAGTTACTACCCACTGTCTCTGTGGTCGTGGCAGGACGCGATCAAGGCGGTGTTCCTCGACCGCGTCAACATCGTCGCGCATTACGACCAGGCGGTTCGAAGTCCGACGTTAGAGATGCAACTGCCGAGCGTGGTTTCGCTCAAATCCTTCGTCAAGCCGACCACCCATCCCGCCTTCACCCGTTTCAACGTCTTCCTCCGCGACCGCTTCAATTGCCAATATTGCGGCTCGCCCGAAGACCTCACATTCGATCACATTATCCCGCGTAGCAAAGGCGGCCAGACCACCTGGGAGAACGTGGTCGCGGCATGCTCGCCCTGTAATCTGCGCAAAGGCAATCTCACGCCGGCGCAAGCAAAAATGTTTCCGCGCCAGAGCGCGTTCGCGCCGACCGTGCACCAGCTCCACCGCAACGGCCGCCTGTTTCCGCCGAACTATCTGCACGACAGCTGGCTGGACTATCTTTACTGGGATACCGAGCTGGATCCGTAAGGGCGCGCGTTCCCCCGGCTCGCACGCGCTACGGCGCAATGATGTGCAGCGTGTCCCGCGGGGGAAGCGTCGTGCTGAATGCACGAAGCGCTGAGGTCACTTCCGCCTCGTTGCCCAGTGGCGTTCGATAGAATGCGACGTTTCTTTGCGACAGGGTCACGGTCTTTGTCTCGAGAACAGCGACCTTTGTCCAGTCCGCAGGTACCCCCTTCGGAAACCAGGCGTCATAGATCATCACCAGGCCGACCTCATGCTTGCTCGCGAGAGCCGCCATCTCGGGCGGCCCGTACTCTCCCCCGATCCTCGCCTTGCGCACGTCCTCCGAACCAAGGCCCCAGAGATCGAGCACGTAATCGGTATTGCCGTAGGCGACCAGACCCAAATCGTTGACCCCGACCGCATGCCTGTAGAACGAACGGGCAAAGCGAGCCAATTGATATTGCTGCTCGTAGATATCGCTTGCGGCGATCGGCGAGACTATCGCGGACGTCACGTACGGCATGGCTGCAGTGCCAAGCCCGAAGGCCAGGGCGACCTTCGCAATCGACCACTGCAACGCCGAGAGATGCGGCTTCACCTGCCCGGCAGCCCATAGTAGTGCAGCCGTCGCGAGCGCCATGATGTAGACCTCATACCGGTTGAGCCAGCCGTATTGGCCAAAGACTAGATGCGCACTGATGGCAGCTATGACGCTCAGAAGGACAATCAGCGCCTCGCGATCTGCGCGCAGGCAGTTCGCGCAGATCGCAACTGCAAGCCCGAGCATGATCAGCCGCAGACCATAGACGTTCGTCAAGCTCCGCAGCACGTTGTTGACAATCGCCGAAAATGAGCCTGCGGTCTCATCGAGGTTGGCGAGATACCCCTTCAACAGCACCGAACTCGGCAGAAGCGGCAGGCCACGCGACGACATCAGCGCGCAATAGCCCAACAGGCTGATGATCATGACAAATGCCGCGCCGGCGGCAAAGCGTCTGTAACCAAGCATCGCGAAGCCGGCAGTCGCGGCACAGGCGAATGCTGCCCCTTCGAAGCGGATCAAGGGAAGAAGCACCAGAGCGAGAAAATGCAGCGAGGTTGGCGCGGATTTGCGCGCCGCCGCGGCAAGGCCAGCAAAGGTCACGACGGATGCCCAAACGTGAACGCTGTGCTCCATGCCGGTCATGGGTAGCGCGACGGCACTCGTGTTGAAAACGAGAAGCGGGACGATCACGCAGGTAAGCGGACCCGCATCGAACAGCCGACTCGTTTCGAACAGGCGCAGCAGGGCAAAAACTGTCGCACATGCCGCGGCAGCATTGATCAGCAGCGGACCGAAAACGCCGAGATGCATCGCCTCGGTCAATGCCAGAATATATGGCCAAAGGACCGACGAACTGGGCGACGAATATTCCCCAGCGTTGATGCCGTAGCCACCTGAGAGAATTTGATCCGCAACCGCAAGATGGATGTAGGCGTCGTCCAGCGTGAATACGAGCCTGAAGTCGCAGAGAACCACGCTGACGATGATCGCCGCCGCAAATAGCGACAGCCAAAGCAGTACGGCGATCGTTGAAGGGCTTCTCCACACAGCGCCCAGGCCCGCAGGCGACGACCCACGCGCCTCTTTCAGGCGGCCGAAATCACCAACGATGACCGTCACACGACTCCCCCAGTCAAAGCGCGGCCTGCGCGAGGACCCCGCCGTCAGTTATGACTGACCATACGGCACAAGGGCTTAATCCTGGATTTTCCGCGTCTTCGATTCTGATCGATTGCGTCAGTTCATTGTTAACCACGGTGACCGGCTGCTTCGGCTTGCCCGCAGATTTCCGGCCTCGGCCACAATCCAGCACGCACCCGGAATCCTTTCCGGTTCGTTACCGTCCCTTAAGGCTCCAATGGCAGTTTGGGCGGGATCCGCGCGCTCGCCTGCCCAGCCGCCGGTCGGTCAGGTCTAAGGTCGTCGCTCATGTTTGCCGAGACGCTCGAAGCGGTTCAGTCCTCGCCGTCGAAGCGGGCGGCCTATGTTCGCTTCGTGCTGGTGGCTCTGGCGGCGATCGTCCTCTTCAAGACTTTCTGGTTCGCACGCTGGGGCGCATGGACGGATCGCGAGCTCGCCGACTTCGATGCCTTTCACATCGTCGCGCTGCACGTCTGGCGCGGCGATCTCGACCAGGTCTATCATTTCGAGGCGCTGCTGAGGATGCAGATGGAGGCCGCCGGCGGCGCCACCGGCTTCATGCCCTGGACCTATCCGCCACAATACGACCTCCTGGTCGCGCCGTTCGCCTTCCTGCCGGTCGGCGTCGGCTACCTCCTCTTCACCACCGCAACACTCGCGCTCTATCTCGTGACGCTCCACGCGATGGTCGGCAGGAATTTCGCGCAAGTGCTCGTGATCCTGTTTCCGGCGCTGGCGATCACCATCGGCTGCGGGCAGAACGGATTCCTCACCGGCGCGCTGATCGGGCTCGTGTGCCTCAACGTGGAACGGCGGCAGTGGCTCGCTGGCTTTGCCCTCGGGGCCATGGTGATCAAGCCGCACCTTGCGATTGCCGCTGGCCTCTATCTGCTGATGACGCGGCGCTGGATTGCGCTCGGAACGGCTGCGACCGTCGTGCTGGTGAGCTCGCTGCTCTGCACGCTCCTCTTCGGCTGGCAGATCTGGACAGCCTGGCTTGGCGCGATCAGGGAATCGGCGAGCTTTCTCGAGCAGGGCTTCTACCCGCTGTTTCGGATGATCTCGGCCTATGCCGCATTGTACAAGGCCGGCCTGCCGGCGAGCGTTGCCTTCTGGGGGCAGGCGGCCGTTGCGGGAGCAGCCTTGCTCGCCGTCCTTCTCGGCGCGGTGCGCAACCCATCGTCGAAGTTCTCCCTCGGCGTCACCGTGATGGTGTCGGTGATGATCAGTCCCTATGCCTATGATTACGACCTGCCGATGCTCGGAATCGGTCTGGCCCTGATATTGCCCGACCTCGCCAAGCTGGCGAGCCAGCGCGAGCGCAGCGCGATTTACGGGCTGGTCCTGCTCGCTGGGGCCTATGGATTGTTGCAATCGGGGCGGCTGGCGGTGCAGTTCGGGCAGAAGGCCGATCCCGATCAGCATTTCGCACCCGCCATCGGCGGCTTCGCGCTGATGGCACTGCTGGTTCTGCTGCTGCGACTGCTGGTGCGCGGGACGCAGCCGGCGCCCGCGCTGCCGCAAACCGCGCAAGCCACCGAGTAAGGCCTCCAGCCCGCTGCAAATCCGCAGGACGGAACCGGACCGGCCGACGCTCGTTCAGATGAGAGCGCACGCTGCGCCGCGTGCCGCGGCGCAACCGAGGAGGCTCATCATGCCCACAGCCGAACATGATCACGTCTACAAGATCCTGGAACTGGTCGGATCATCCGAGACGTCGATCGAGGATGCGATCAAGAACGCGATCGGCCGCGCTGCCAAGACCATTCGCGAGATGAAATGGTTCGAGGTGGTGCAAACACGGGGTCACATCGAGAACGGCACCGTCCGTCACTATCAAGTGACGCTGCGCGTCGGCTTCACGCTGGAGGGATGACGCAGCGGATGCGGACGAAGTTCGCCCTGCGGCGAGGTGGTTAACAACCGCCGAGGAGAGTCAATCAAGATATCGTCAACTCCCTCCGGGTGAATACGGACGCACAAAATCATCGCAGAAGTTGCAATAGGCCGTTAAGGCCAAAGTGAGAGGTTTGCTCCGAAATGGAGCAAGCCTGATGGTGACGAGCCGCGAACTCGGCAAGACGCGCCTTCCGCTCTGGGCGGCGGGGTTCATCGTGCTGATTTGCGTTGAGATCCTCGGCTTGAGCGCCTGGCGCGAATGGGAAGCGCGCAATGCCGATCTCAGGACCGCCGAGATCGACGTCACCAATCTGGCGCATTCGCTGATCCAGCACGCGGACGATACGTTCGAACTCGCCGATACGATCCTGGTCGGCTTGGTCCATCGGCTCGAAATCGACGGGACGGGTCCGGATGCGATTGCGAAACTCCAGGCCTATCTGCCGACACGCAAATCATCGGACCGCATCCGCGGCATCTTCATCTACGATGCGACCGGCGGGTGGCTTGCCACGACTGAACACGTCGACTTCTCCAAGCTCAACAACAGCGACCGCGACTATTTCCGTCACCATCGCGACTCGCCGGCGACGGGCACGCTGATCGGACCGCCCGTCAAGAGCAAAGCCGGCGGCCAATGGATTATCACCGTGTCCCGCCGGATCAACGATTCCGACGGCGGCTTCGCCGGCGTTGCGCTGCTCACGATCGACGTCAGCTATTTCGTCAAATTCTACGAGCGCTTCGACTTCGGGCCGAACGGCTCGGCCTCGCTGCTCAACAATAGCGGCACCATGCTGGCGCGCAGTCGCGACGAGAGCGGCGCCTTCGTCGGACGCGACCTGTCCAATGCGCCCTTGTTCAGAAGTTGGAAAAGCCGCCCCCCCGGGGCGGTCTACTATTTCAGGTCGCCGATCGATGGCGTGGACCGGCTGAGCTACTACCAGCGCAGCAGCCGCTATCCCCTGATGGTGCTGGCGAGCAAGTCGCAAGACGACGTGCTGGCCTCCTGGCGACGCGCAGCGACCACACGCATGACCTTCGTCCTCGGCCTCGTTGTGCTGATCGCATTGATCGGCTCCTACCTGGTCCGTCAGCTGGTGCAGCGGCAGCGCATGGCCCAGGCCTTGGTCGCCAAGGAAGCAAATTTCCGCCTGCTGGCCGAGCAATCCAGCGACATGGTGACCCGGATCGGACTGGACAACCGGGTGCTCTACGTCTCTCCCTCATGCGCGCGCATCACCGGCTGGTCCGCCGAGGAATTGCTGGGCACTTCGGCGCTCGCCGGCATTCACGCGGACGACATGGAACGGGTCCGGCAAGCCATCACCGCGCTGAAGAACGGCGAGGCCGAGGAGGCGCGGTTCGTCTATCGCCAGCATCATCGCGACAAGGGCGAGATCTGGGCCGAGGCGGCGCTGCACGTGACGCTGGCGTCGGACAGCGGTGCGATCGACGGCGTCGTCGCGGTGGTGCGCGACATGACCGAGCAGAAGGACCTTCAGGACAAGCTTGCCTCGCTGGCAACGACCGACGGCCTCACCGGTCTCGCCAACCGGCGCGCATTCGACGAACGCCTGGCCGACGAATGGGCGCGTGCCCGGCGCGACGGCATGCAGCTCTCGTTGCTGCTGATCGATGTCGATCATTTCAAGAAGTTCAACGACCATTACGGACATCTGGCGGGCGACGCCTGCCTGCGCGCGCTCGGCCGGATTCTGTCCACCTACGCGAGACGTCCGGCCGACCTCGCGGCGCGTTACGGCGGCGAGGAATTCGCGGTGCTGTTGCCGAACACCGGCCCGGATGGTTGCGCCGAGGTCGGCGAAGGAATCCGCCAGGCGCTGCTCGATCTCGCTATGCTGCATGCGCAGAATCCGCCTTCCCGGCTGGTGACTGCAAGCGTCGGCGGCGCGGCTGCTCTTCCGTCCCAGACCACGATGGACTGCAGCACGCTGGTCGCGGCCGCCGATCGCGCGCTCTACGCCGCCAAGGACAGCGGCCGTGACCGGCTGGTGATGTCAGGACAGGTGGTCCCCTGGCCCGCGAAGAGGGCGTGACGTCGGAGATTCCGCCCTCGAAACTCGCCGACGTTGGGCCTCGCATCGGCTGGTTTCTGCTCCGCGTTTGTCGTCCGTATTCGGACAGGATATGACTCGGACGGCCGGATGTTCGGCCACTCCGAGAGTGCTGCTGTGACTAATGGGATCAAGCTCGTCCTCTTCGACATGGACAATGTCCTGTGCGACTACGACAGGGGAAAACGTGTCGCATGTCTGGCGGAGCTTGCGGGATTGACCAGCGAATTCATCCACAAGGCGATCTGGGACAGCGGATTCGAGCTGCTCGGCGATTGCGGGGCTCTCGATGCCGCCGACTATTTGCGGGGCTTCGGCGAGCGCATCGGCTATCCGCTCTCGCTCGACGAATGGGTCGAGGCGCGGCGCCGTTCAATGCAGGCCAAACGCGCGATGCTGGAGATTGCCGGCAGCTTGCGTAAGACCGTCGACATTGCCGTCCTGACCAACAACAGCACGCTGGTCGCTGACCATATCGACACGCTGCTGCCGGACTTGCGCCCGCTGTTCGGCTACCGAATCTACACCTCGGCCCAGTTCAAGACCGCGAAGCCGGACCCGCGCTGCTACCGCCTCTGTCTGTCGGAGCTCAACGTGAGGCCGGAGACCGCCCTGTTCGTCGACGATCTCATGGCCAATGTCGCCGGCGCACGCGAGGCGGGTCTGTTCGCGCATCACCACACGTCGGTGGAGAGCTTCAAGCAGGCCCTTTCGGAGCACGGCCTGCTTCACGAATGATCCGTGGCCTTCCGCCGGCATCAAGCCAGATGGCACGAGACAAAATGCCCGCCCGCCCCTTCTCTCAGCTCCGGCGCGCTTTCAGCGCAGCGCGGCTGGGCGATCGGACAGCGGGTGTGGAAGTGGCAGCCGGATGGCGGCTTCATCGGGCTCGGCACGTCGCCCTTGAGGCGGATGCGTTCGCGCTTGAGCTTGGGATCGGGCACCGGCACCGCGGATAGGAGCGCCCTGGTGTAGGGATGCTGCGGGTTGCGGTAGAGGTCGCTCGCTTTCGCCAGCTCGACGATGCGGCCGAGATACATCACCGCGACGCGGTCTGAGATGTGCTCGACGACAGAGAGATCGTGCGCGACGAACAGATAGGTGAGGTTCAGCTCGGCCTGGAGATCTTCCAGGAGGTTAATCACCTGCGCCTGGATCGACACGTCGAGCGCGGAGACCGGCTCGTCGCAGACGATCAGCTTCGGTTCGACCGCGAGGGCGCGCGCGATCACGATGCGCTGGCGCTGGCCGCCGGAGAATTCGTGCGGATAGCGCCGCATGTGCTCGGCCTTGAGCCCGACCTTGACCAGGAGAGCCGCGACGCGCTCCTCGCGCTCTTTCGCGGACGAGGCGAGATTGTGGATGGTGAAGGCCTCGCCGAGGATCGCGCCGACCGTCATGCGCGGATTGAGCGAGGCGAACGGATCCTGGAACACCAGCTGCATGTTCCGCCGCATCGCGCGCAGATCGTTGCCGCCGAGCTTGCGCACGTCCTTGCCGTCGAAGGTGACCTCGCCGTCGGTCGGCTCGATCAGGCGCAGCACACAGCGTCCCGTCGTCGACTTGCCGCAGCCGGACTCGCCGACGAGACCAAGCGTCTCGCCGCGATTGACCGAGAACGACACGCCGTCGACCGCATAGACGGTGCCGACCTGGCGCGACAGCAGGCCGCCGAGCACAGGGAAATGCTTCTTCAGGCCGCTGACGCGGAGCAAGGGCTCGCTCATGCCGCGCCTCCCAAATTAGTATCTCCCAGATGACAGGCCATGCGGTGACCGGGCGCGATCTCGCGCAGCAGCGGCTCCTTCTCGGTGCAGACCTTCATGGCAAACTTGCAGCGCGGGGCAAAGCGGCAGCCGACGGGCGGATTGATCAGGATCGGCACCGAGCCGCCGATCGCCTCCAGCCGCGTCTTGTGCTCGCTGTCGAGGTCGATGCGCGGGATCGAGCGGATCAACCCTTGCGTATAGGGATGGCGGGGATCGCCGAAGAGGTCATCGACGAGTGCCTCCTCCACCACCTTGCCGGCATACATCACGACGACACGCTGCGCGGTCTCGGCGACGACGCCCATCGCATGGGTGATCAGCATCACCGCCATGCCGAAGCGGTCCTTCATGTCCTGGAGCAGGTCGAGGATCTGGGCCTGGATGGTGACGTCGAGCGCGGTTGTCGGCTCGTCGGCGATGATCAGCTTCGGCTTGCAGGCAAGCGCCATCGCGATCATCACGCGCTGGCGCATGCCGCCGGAGAACTGGTGCGGATAGTTGTGCACGCGGCCTTCGGCGTTCGGGATCTGCACCAGCTTCAGCATCTCGATGGTGCGCTCGAGCGCCTGCTTCTTGGTCACAGCTTCGTGCCGCCGCAGGCTCTCGGCGATCTGCTCGCCGATCGTGAGCACCGGATTGAGCGAGGTCATCGGCTCCTGGAAGATGAAACCGATCTCCTTGGCCCTGATCTCGTCGAGCTGATTGCTCGTCAGCGGGACGAGATCGCGGCCCTCGAAGATGATCTGGCCCGCCGCGATCCGGCCCGGCGGCATCGCGATCAGCTTCAGGATCGACATCGCCGTCACGGTCTTGCCGCAGCCGGACTCGCCGACGACGCAGAGCGTCTCGCCTCTGTTGATGGAGATGTCGACGCCGTCGACGGCCTGGAGGATGCCGTCGTCGGTGGAGAAGTGGGTTTTCAGGCCCTTGATTTCGAGCAGCGGAGCCATCAGATCACCCGTCGCGCATCGAGCGCGTCACGCAGGCCGTCGCCGATGAAGTTGATGGCGACCACCGCGATGAAGATCGCGCCGCCCGGAAACAGCGCCCAGTGCGGACCGATGTCGAGAAAGTCCTTGGCATCGAACAGCAGCCGGCCCCAGGTCGGGGTATCCGGCGGGAAGCCGAGGCCGAGGAAGGACAGCGTCGATTCCGCGATGATCGCAGCGGCGACGTCGATGGTGCCGGCGATGATCACCGGGCCGACCGCATTCGGCAGGATGTGGCGCACCACCTGCCGCACCGGGCTGGCGCCGAGCGCGCGCGCGGCTTCGACGAACTCCTTCTCGCGGATCGACAGGAATTGCGCACGCACCAGACGCGCCACCGGCATCCAGCGAAGGCCCCCGATCACGAGCACAATCAGGATGAAGATGCCGCCCTCGGGTCCGAACAACTGCTTCAGCCCGTCGCGGAAGAGATAGATGAGCAGCAGCAGCAGCGGCAGTTGCGGCAGCGACAGGAAGAGGTCGGTGAGCCACATCAGGCCGTGCCCGAGCGCGCCGCGCGACATGCCGGCGAGTGCGCCGATCAGCGTGCCGATGAACACCGAAACCAGCATGGCGGCGAGACCGACCGCGAGCGAGATCCGTCCGCCATAGATCATGCGCGCCAGGATGTCCTGGCCGAGATCGTCGGTGCCGAAGGGATGCGCGAGCGATGGGCCCTGCATGCCTGCGACGATGTCGATGTCGTTGATCTTGATGCGCCAGATGAACGGGCCGATCACCACCGCCAGCACCAGGATCAGGAGCAGGAAGGCGCTGATCACGGCGAGTCTGTGGCGGCTGTAACGCCGCCACGTCTCGCGCCAGGGCGAGTAGACGCCCCGCTCAGCGGAGGGAGATGCGAGGGTCAAGCCAGCCATAAAGCACGTCCGCGATGAGATTGAACAGCACGACGAGGCACGCGAAGACGAAGGTGACGGCCATCACCACCGGCGTGTCGTTGGAAAGGATGGAGGAGATCAGCAGCGAACCGATGCCGGGAATGCGGAAGATCTGCTCGGTGACAATGGCTCCGCCGAACACCGCGGGCATCTGCAACGCAATCAGCGTCACGACCGGGATCATGGCGTTGCGCATCACGTGCTTGATGATGACCTTGGCCTGGCCAAGGCCCTTGGCGCGCGCTGTGGTGACGTAGTCGAGCCGGATCACGTCGAGCATCGCCGAACGCACGAAGCGCGTCATCGACGCCGCCTGGAACAGGCCGAGCACCGCCACCGGCATGATCGCCTGCCTGATCATCTCCAGCACCCAGCGGATGCCGGTCGCCTTGATGTCGGTCGTATAGACGAAAGGCAACCAGTCCAGCGTGACCGAGAAGATCAGGATGAACAGGATGCCGGTGAAGAAGGTCGGCAGCGAGAAGCCGACGAAGGCGAGCGTATTCGCGATCTGGTCGAACAACGAATAGGGCTTGGTCGCGGCATAGACCCCGACGGGAATCGCGATCAGGAGCGCCAGGATCTGCGCCGAGCCGATCACGTAGAGGGTGGCCGGCAGGCGCTGGAGGATCAGCGTATCGACGTTCATCCGGCTGACGAAGGAGAAACCCCAGTCGCCGTGCAGCATGGCGTTGAGCCAGTGCAGGTAGCGGAGGTGAATCGGATCGTCGAGGCCGAACTTGGCCCGAAGCGCCGCCTGCACTTCGGGCGGCACGTTCGGATTGGTCGCCAGCTCGGAGAACGGATCGCCGGGCGCGAGCGCGAGCACGACGAACAGCACGACCGAGATTCCGAGCAGGCTCGGAATCGCGATCAGCAGGCGACGCAGGACGTATTGGCTCATGAGGGAAGGGCCCCGTCTAGAGTTGGGGGATCATTCCTCGCGGTACCAGTCGAACAGATTGTCGGTTTCGTTGGCCCAGCCGGAGATCACCGGGCGCAGCGTGTTCGAGGCCGCCTCCACCTTGAGCCGGTGCTGCGCCGGAATGAACACGGTGTCCTGGAACAGGAGGTCGTTGGCCTTGATGTAGAGCGCCGCGCGCTTGACCGGATCCATCTCGCCGTCGGCGGCGTCGATGGTGGTGTCGTACTCCTTGTTGACATAGCGCGGGAAGTTGGTGCCCTGCCACTTGTTCTCCTTCGTCGCCACGTTGCTCGAATGATAGCGGCGCATGTGCTGGGCCGGATCCGGCTGGCTCATCGGGATCTGGAACATCTCGATGTCGGCATAGAACTTCGCATAGGTGTCGGGATTGGCGACGTCCGACGAGAAGAACACCGAGGCCACGACCGACTTCAGCTCGACGTCGATGCCGGCCTTCTGACAGGCCTGTTTGACGATCGCCTGGGTCTTCTGGCGCGGGCCGTTGATCGAGGTCTGGTAGAGCAGCTTCAGCTTCTTGCCATCCTTCTCGCGGATGCCATCGGCGCCCGGCTTCCAGCCGGCATCGTCCAGGATCTTCGAGGCCTTCTCGATGCTGAACTCCCATGAGGTGTTCTTGGAGACGAACTTTTCGGGGCCATTGAGGAAGTTCGCGGTGGTGCGGCCGGCGCGGCCATAGATGGCCTTCTTGATGGACTCGCGATCGACCAGCAGCGACAGCGCCTTGCGCACGGCGGGGTCGGAGAACAACGGATGCTTGGTCTTCATCGAGGAGCGTTCGCCGTCGACCTCGGTGTTGGGATCGGTGAAATTGAGCGCAATGAACTCGGTGTCGCCGCCCACGGCATAGATGGTCTTGCCCTTGCCGCCCTTCTCCAGGCGCAGGAGGACGTCGTCCTCGACCTGGATGTTCCAACCAAAATCATACTCGCCGGTCTGGATCACCGCGCGTGCGGCCGACACAGCGTCGCCGCCGCCCTTCATCTCGAGCGTGTCGAAATAGGGCCGGTTCGGCATGTGATAGTCTTTGTTGATCTCGCCGCGGATCAGGTCGCCGGGCTTGAACTCGAGGAACTTGTAGGGGCCGGTACCGACGGGCGCGAGGTTGTTCGGCGCTTCGCGAGACTTGGAGCCCTTGTACTCGGCGAACAGGTGCTTGGGCAGAATCTGTCCGGTTGCACCGACAAAGGCGTCCGCCCAGAACGGCGTCGGCTTCTTGAAGGTGAGGCGGACCGTGAGGTCATCCACCTTCTCGACCGTGATGTCGCGGTAGGTCGCCACAGTGACGGCGGCCGTCGCCGGATCGATGATGTACTCCCAGGTGAAGACGACGTCGTCGGCCGAGAACGGCTTGCCGTCGTGCCATTTCACGCCGGGCTTCAGCTTCCACGTCACCGACTTGCCGTCGGCGGCCAGCAGGCCGTTCTGGGTCGAGGGAATTTCGGACGCCAGAACCAGCTTCATGTTGCCGTCCGGATCCCAGCAGGCGAGCGGCTCGTAGAACAGGCGCGAACCGTCCTGGTCCTTGGTGCCGGTGGCGAAATGCGGATTGAGCAAGGTCGGGCCCTGCCACCACAACAGCTTCAATGCGCCGCCACCGCCGCGCTTGGTCGGCTTGTAGATCGAGGCGCCCTCGGCCATGGCGACACCGCCGAGCGCGAGGATCTGGTTGGCCAGCGGTGCGGTCAGGCCCACGGCAGCCAGGCGCTGGATGAAGGCGCGGCGATCCATCCGCCCGTCCTTCACCTGGCCGATCATCGAACGCAGTTCTTTATCCAGCATGGTTGTCCCCCGTCTGGTTTCCATAGTGATGAAGGCGGCCGTGAAGTGCGGCCGCTCATTTGGCTGGCAGTAGATGGCACACCGAATGGGGTGGACGTCAACTGGGACCGTGTGTGTGCAAACGGTCTTCTGGCTGCCGGTTGGGCAAAACTGCGTTCCGTCAGCCCATCCGTTCGGCAATCCAGCATCAAAACATGCTGGATTGCGCGCTGCACTGCGGAAAATTTGTTCGCCGGATCAGACGAAGTATCGAGGCGAAATTCTACGCCACGGACATATCGAGCGGCGGCGCGACGTGGTCCGGCAACGGACACACGTAAGGCGTCTTGGCCGTCCGCTTCTGAAGATCCGCCTTGGCAGACTTGATCAGTTCCGGTTCCGTCAGCGCCTTGATGCCGAGCCCGGCCATCGCCTTGGCCGCCTGCACCATGGCCTTGTGGGCATGCGGGCTCTTGCCTTGCGCGACCACCTGCCAAGTGTGGAAGGGCGTGCCGATTGCAACCGTCGGTGCGTGAACCTGCACGGTCGGGACCACCCAGCTCACGTCACCCACATCGGTCGAGCCGACCAACGGGTTGCGCTTGGCATCCAGCGGCACCAGGAAGTCGGCCAGCGGCCGATCGGTCGGCTCCATACCGATCGCGTAGTAGACCGACGAGATGTCCTTGTCGGTCAGCGTCGCACGGATCTGGCCGGCAAAGCTCTTGTCCGCGTCGTCGAAATGCGGCGGTCCGAGCTCTTCCATCACCCGGTGCAGCGCCTGTTCCAGCGGCGTGTTCGGCAGGATGTTGGAGACCGCGGAGATGATCTTCATTTCCACCTTGGTCTCGGTCATCAGCGCCGCGCCCTGGGCGATCTTGGACACGCGCTCGACCAGCTCGTTCATGCCGGGAAGATCGCGGGCGCGGATCGAATAGCGCACGCGCGCATGGGCCTGCACCACGTTGGGCGCGATGCCGCCGGTGTCGAGCAAGGCATAGTGCACGCGCGCGTCGCTCGGCATGTGCTCGCGCATGTAGTTCACGCCGACGTTCATCAATTCCACCGCGTCGAGCGCAGAACGGCCGAGATGCGGCGAGGCCGCCGCATGCGAGGTGCGGCCGGTGAAGATGAAATCCGCGCGCGTGTTGGCGAGCGACGGCGTCACCGCCACTTCCCAGAAGCTGTGCGGATGCCAGGTGATGGCAATGTCGGCATCTTCGAACGCACCGGAGCGCACCATGAAGGCCTTTGCCGCGCCACCTTCCTCTGCGGGGCAGCCGTAATAGCGCACGCGGCCCGGCACCTTGTTCTCGGCGAGCCAGTCCTTCACCGCAGTCGCGGCGAGCAGCGCGGCGGAACCGAGCAGATTGTGACCGCAGCCATGGCCGTGGCCACCGGTCTCGATCGGACGGTGCTCGGCGACACCCGCCTCCTGGCTCAATCCCGGCAGCGCGTCATATTCACCCATGAAGGCGATGACCGGACCGCCCTCGCCCCACTCGCCCATCAGCGCAGTCGGGATGCCGGCGACGTTCTCGGTGATGCGGAAACCCTGATGGCGCAGCTCGGCCAGATGCTCGGCGGCGGACCGCGCCTCGGTGTAGCACACCTCGGGCATGCCCCAGACCTTGTCGCTGAGGTCGATGAAACGCGCCTTGATCGTGTCGACGCCACGCCAGATGTCGCTGCGGTTATCCATGCTTCGATCCGTGATCCCTGGTCAAACGAAGCGGCAATGGTTAGCAGCTTCGTTGCACGGCGCCTAGCACCTCGCCGGACACCAGCCATGCGGCGGCTGCCGGATCGAAGGGCCGCCTGCCATCTGTGCACGAACCGTCGCTAAGCCTTTCGAAGATTTCACGCGGCGTTCTCTGGAATAGTTGGGAACGAGGCTTTCAAGACGGCGTCCTCCGGCCTAAATTATGCGTGCTTCGCACCTCGTTCCGCCGGCCACGGCGGAGCGATGCTCTCAGCCAGGAGAACTCCATGCCCGCCCTGACCGAATGGAGAGTGCCGCCGGCCAATCAGCCGCGTGCGAGCGATTATGGTTTCGATCTCGACCGCGCGCTCGGCTCCGTCGTCGGCCTGCACGCCATCATCCCGCCGGACGCCTTCAGCGCCGAGACGCTGGGCACCGAACGCGCCGGCAACGGCGTCGTGATCGACGACGGGCTGGTGCTCACCATCGGCTACCTCATCACCGAGGCGGAATCCGTATGGCTGCACCTCGCCGACGGGCGTGTCGTCGAAGGGCATGCGCTCGGTTTCGATTCCGTCACCGGCTTCGGCCTGGTACAGGCGCTCGGCCAGCTCGACGTCGAACCCCTGCCGCTCGGCACCTCGGCGGAAACGCGGATCGGCGACCGCGTCGTGGTCGGCGGCGCCGGCGGCCGCACGCGCTCGGTTGCGAGCCAGATCGTGGCCAAGCAGGAATTCGCCGGCTATTGGGAATATCTGCTGGATGAGGCCATCTTTACCTATCCCGCACATCCGAACTGGGGCGGCACCGCGCTTCTCAACGAACGCGGCGAGTTGATCGGCATCGGCTCGCTCCAACTCGAGCGCGAACGCGACGGCAAGGCCGAGCATGTCAACATGATTGTGCCGATCGATCTCTTGAAGCCGATCCTCGATGACCTGCGCAAGTTCGGCCGCGTCAACAAGCCGGCACGGCCCTGGCTCGGGCTTTACTCGACCGAGATCGACAACCGCGTGGTGGTGATCGGGATCTCCGCCAACGGTCCGGCCGCGCGCGCCGAGCTCAAGACCGGCGATGTCATCCTCGCCGTGGACGGCGACAAGGTCACGAGCCAGACCGGCTTCTACAAGAAGATGTGGGCGCTCGGCGCCGCTGGCGTCGACGTGCCGCTCACCGTGCATCACGAAGGCGTCACCTTCGACGTCACGGTGACCTCGACCGATCGCTTCAAGCTCCTGAAGGCGCCGAAGCTGCACTGACGCAAGGCTTGAGGAAGCGGCGATGACCGAGGCCGTGGTGGACGACATTGTGGCCGTGCTGCCGCCGCTGCTCAATGCGCTGGAGGCGCTCGGTTTCTTCCAGCGGCATCTGCATCCGCCGGCCTTCGCGTCGGTGATGAACGCGATCGGCGCGCCTGACGAGGCGCTGCAAGCGGCGCAGGCAGCGATCGGCGACTGGCCGGAGCAGTTCACCGGCCTACGCGGTCGGCTCGATCGCGCCTGCGACGAGACACTCGCCGCCTTTGCCGGCATTCGCGAGATCGAGCGCGGCAATGGCGATCTCGTCGCGGTGTTCCGCGCGCTGCGCCACCTGCCGCGGGCACAGGAGGCGCTCTATCCGCTGGCGCTGCAGTTTCCGCCCGTGAGCAGCTTCTTTCTCAACGCTGCCAATCGCGAAAATGCCGACCTGTTGTCGCGGCTCGAAGTCGGCGCGAGCGAAAATACCGGCATCTTCCACGATCACAACGAGCCCGGCAGCCGCGGTGGCTTCTCGGTCTATGTGCCCGAATATTACACGCCCGATCGCGCCATGCCGCTGGTGATGGCGCTGCATGGCGGCAGTGGCAACGGGCGCGGTTTCCTGTGGAGCTGGTTGCGCGATGCGCGCAGCCTTGGCTCAATCCTGGTGGCGCCGACGGCAACCGGCCCGACCTGGGCGCTGATGGGCGATGATGGCGACACGCCGAACCTCATGCGTATCCTCGAGACCGTGCGCGGCCGCTGGAGCATCGATGCCTCGCGCATGCTGCTGACCGGCATGAGCGACGGCGGCACCTTCTGCTATGTCACCGGCCTCGACGCCGCCTCGCCCTTCACGCATCTTGCGCCGGTGTCGGCGACTTTCCATCCGCTGATGGCGGAAATGGCGGACGCCGCGCGCCTCCAGCGCCTGCCGGTCTTCATCATCCACGGTAGGCTCGACTGGATGTTTCCGGTGCAGACCGCGCGGCAGACGCAGGCGGCGCTCTCTGCCGCTGGCGCCGACGTCACCTATCGGGAGATCGACGACCTCAGTCACACCTATCCGCGCGAAATCAACGCGGAGCTGCTGCAGTGGCTGAATGGGACATGAACGATCCGTCCTTATCTGTGCCGTACTGCCGCGGGAACCATTGCTCCGGGCCGACGTTATCGCCGGTCACCGGAGGTTCGCTATGCAGACTTTTTTTGGAATGATCCTGGGCGCGCTGCTGCTCGCGGGCGGCGTTTACGTCTATGATTCCATGCAGACGTCGTCGGTCGCCAATGGCGAGGTCGCGATCACCAATCGCACCATCGTGAACTGGGATGTCGCTAAGGCCGATTGGGACGCACTGCGCGACCGTGCGCACAGGGACTGGGTCCGGATCTCGTCGAAGTAGCGACGCCGCATCATGAACAAGGCGCCGTCGCGAACTCCGCGGCGGCGCCTTTGTGTTGCGTGATGACTAAAGCGCGATGAGATTGGGATGAATTGTCATCGCGCTCTAGGTTATTGTTTGAGCATGATCTTTTCGGAAAACCGCTGCGCATTTTTCCGGATCATGCTTTAGCGCTCGGCTCAGTTCATCTTGGCCTTGCGTGCGTCGGCAATGACCTGCTCGAACTCGTTCATGCTCAGCACGCCCGGTACGCGGTACTTGCCGACGATGAAGGACGGCGTGCCGCGGAAGCCAAAGGCTTCGGCCTGCTCGTTGTTGCGCTTGAGGATGGCGTCGATGTCCTTGGCGTGGCCGGCAAGATCGCGCTTCAGGCGGTCCATGTCGACGCCTGCGCCAGCAAGAAGCTCGTTGATGCGCGGCTCGGTCAGGTGCGAGCTGACGCCCATCATGGCATCGTGGGCCTGATGGTACTTGCCCTGGAATTTCGCCGCGAGCGCGGTCCGCGCCGCCGTGACCGAGACCGGCCCGAGGATCGGCCAATCCTTCATCACCAGCCGCACCTTGCCGTCGTCCTGGACGACTTGGCGCAGCTCGGGCTCGAGCTTGCGGCAATAGGGACAATTGTAGTCGGACCATTCGACGATGGTGATGTTGCCGTCGGGATTGCCGGCAACCGGCGTGTCGGGATCGCGCAGCACCTTGGTTTCGGTCAGCACCTCGTCGTCATCGGCGGCGGCGCGCGCGAAAGTGATCCCGCCCGCCGCCAAGGCGCCCGCCCCGATCAACGTCAACGCCGCGCGCCGCGTCGTCACAAGGCGCTTATTCCCAGATCCAGCCATATCTCGTCCCGTTTCGGTCCCATCGCCGCAAATACGATTCGGGACCGGGAATTGTTACGGCTGATATAGAGCGTCACGGGCGCGATGTCATCGCCATGCTATGCGCGGATCGCGGCCGGCGCTTGCGAGGCCGCAGCGCGCGGCAGCATCGCCATCAGCGTGCCGGTCATGGCAGCGATCAGCGTCGTCTTGCCCCCATGCTCGGCAAAGGCCCTGGCCTCGCAGAAAGTCAGCGTGCGGCCGGCTTTGACCACCTCGGCCCTGAAGACGAAGCGCGAGCCCCTAGCAGGTGCGAGCAGCGTGGTCTTGAACTCGACGGTGAGGATGTCCGCTTCACGCGGCATCAGCGTGAAGGCGGCGACGCCGCAGGCATTGTCCAGGCCTGCGGTGATGATACCGGCATGGACAAACCCGTTCTGCTGCGTGAAGGCAGCCGAATGCGGCATCGCCAGCTCCACCTCGCCCGGGGCGAGTTGGACAATCGAGATGCCGAGCGTGTGCATTGCCGGCTGGGCCGCGAACATCGCCATGGCCGCCGCGCGGTAATCCGGGTTTTTCGGCTCGAATGCGACCATGATTCACGCCTCCGCCGGCACGGAAAGGTGCCTCATGGCGATCTCTCGGATGGCTTCGGCGAACGGTATGGACTTGCGTTGCTGGCGATCCAAGTGCACGCCCATGATCTCACACGTCGCCGCGAGTTCGCCAGTCTCGGCATTCGCCATGTCGTGCCGGAAGCGGATCGTCTTGTCGCGAATTTCGAGCAGATGGCTGCGGATCTCGACGATGTCGCCGGCGAGCAGCTCGCGCTTGTAGGCGATGTTCTGCTGCACCGCGGCCATGCCGCGGCCCGAGCTGCGCAGATAGCTCGGCGTCAATCCGAGCCGGGCGAACAGATTCCAGTTGGCCTCGTCGAACTTGCCGACGTACCACATGATGTTCATGTGGCCGACATGATCGCATTGCCACGGATAGACCGTGCCGCGATAGGTCGCCTCCTCCATCGCAATTCGCTCCCTGGCATTTTCTTCCGCCTTTTGCGGATTGATACGGTAGCGTATCACAGCTCCGTCGCGCTAGCAATACGGCACCGTATCAAGAATCCGGCGAGGCTTCCTTCATGAGCGACGGCAAGGGCGATGTCTGGGTCGAGGCGGGGTTTACCGAGCTCGCCCGCTCGGGGGTCGAGGGCGTGCGGGTTGAGGTGCTCGCCAAGAATCTCGGCGTCACCAAGGGCGGCTTCTATCGCCGCTTCGCCGACCGGGCCGCACTGCTCGAAGCCATTCTGGAACGCTGGCGCGAGGGACGTACCGCGGCGATCGCGCAACAGACGAGTCTCGACGGACAACAGCCCCGCGAGCGACTGAAGGCGGTGATCCAGCTCTATTCCGAGCGGCTCAATCCGGCAGCCATGGCGATCGAGCTCGCGATCCGGCAATGGGCCCGCTCGGATGAGGGCGCGGCGGCGGCGGTGGCGAGCGTGGACGCCGCGCGGCTCAAGCACGTCGCCGAGCTCTATCGCGCGACCGGCCTTGGGGCCGAGGACGCCGAGGCGCAGGCCTTCCTGTTCTACTGCTTCATCTTCGGCCAGAGCCTGTTGTTCGTCGAGCGCGGCCCGCGCAAGCGGTCGCAGCTCGTGGCGAAATCGGCCGAGAAGCTGTTGGACTAGACAAAACGGCCGGAGCGTTGCTCCGGCCGTTGCATCAATTCGAAGTTCAGGCGGCGCCCTTCAGCTTCTTGGTGCATTCGCTGTAATAGCCGCCGCCCTTCTGGATCCACTTCAAGCCGCCATTGCCATTGGTCGTCTTGTTGGCATTGTACTGGTCGACGCAGGTGTGGAGTCGCGCCTTGCCAGGGGTCTCCTTGGCGTATTTCGGATCGACCGCGTTCGGATAGATCGCGGGTCCAGCCGGCAGCGTCGGCGCGGCGGCGGGCGCGGCCTCCTTCTTCGCCTGCTTCGGCTCGGCAGGAGCGGCGGGCGCAGCCGGAGCAGCCGCCGTGGGCGCAGCGGCAGGCGTTGCGTCTGCACCGCACTGGGCCTTGCGGAAGTCATTCCACTTCATGGTGCCGAGCGAGCCGCCCTTCTTGGCCGCCTGATATTTTGCGCTGCACTCCTGCGCGGTCAGTGCCTGCGCCGGCGCGCTCGCTACCAATGCCGCGACACCTGACGCTGCAATCGCACACAACAATTTTGTCTGAATGGTCATCCCTGGGTCTCCTCCTGATCTTCCTCGAGGGAAGTGAAACGAGGATTGCTATCCTAGCGTGTCGGCCGCTTGCGACAAGGATGCGATGGGTTGCGCCGGCAAAATATAGTGATCCCGTCGCTCAACTCATTCATGTCGCGTTCAGCAAAGCGAGCCGACGTTCCCAAACCTTCGCAATTTTCCCAAGAAGAGTGCAACACATGACCTTCACCTCCCGCCTCGCCGCCCTCGCTCTCGTCTCCCTGCTCGCCACCGGCACGGCCTTCGCACAGACCGCCGCGCCGGCCGCCAAAACCGACGCTGCTGCCACCGCCGACAAGAAGGCGCCGAAGGAGCGCTCGGCCGAATTGCTCGAATGCTCCAAGCAGGCGGACGCCAAGGGATTGAAGGGCAAGGAGCGCAAGAAATTTCGCCGCGAGTGCATGAAGGAAGCGAAGGCCGGCACCGCCACGCCCGCTGCCCCTGCCGCCGACAAGAAGTAAGTCCGTCCCGACCTCCGCGAACATCAGTGAGAGGCATGCGCATTGCGGCATGACGAGCCTGCAATTGTGCGCCTCTCGCTGATTTGCGATAAGGTGGCGTGAAACAAATCGTCGCCTCCCTGCCGTTCGAATGGCCGAGCCGTGCCAACGTCTTGAGCACGATGGAGACGCTTGTCATCGGCACCGCCGGTGGCCTCGTGTTTCTCGTCGCGGGCCTTCCCGGCGGGCTGATCTCGGGCGCGATGATCGCGGTCGGGATCGCCGCAATCGCCGGCCGCCAGCTGGCGCTGCCGCCGATCCTGACCCAGACCGTGCTGGTGCTGCTCGGCATTTCGCTGGGCTCGGTGGTCTCGCGCCATCTGATCCAGCAGGTCAGCGCCTATCCCGTCACCATCGGCCTGCTTGCGCTCGCGACCTTCTGCTCGACCTTCGGATCGAGCTATTACCTGCAGCGCGTCCATGGCTGGGACCGCACCTCGGCCTTCCTTGCCGGCAGTCCCGGCGCGCTGTCGCAGATCACGATCCTGGCGGTCGAGCGCGGCGCCGACCTGCCGGGCATCGCGGTGGTGCAGACCATGCGCGTCATCATCCTCACCGCGGCGCTGCCGATGGTGCTGGCGATCGCGGGCGTGGCGCCCTCCGCAGCACCGTCGCTGACGACGACGATCGCCTCGCCGCTCGGCCTCGTGGTGCTGGCCGCAGCCTCGCTGGCTGCGGCGCTGGTCCTGCGGCTGATCAAGTTTCCGGCGAGCTGGATGTTCGGTGCAATGATCGCCTCCAGCGTGTTGCATGGCGCGGGCTGGGTCGAGGGCGGCCTGCCAAACTGGGTACGCGGCGTGGCGCTGGTCGGCATCGGCGCCCTGATCGGCAGCCGCTTCGCGCGGATGCGGATCAAGACGCTCGCCGGCCATATCAACGCAGCGCTGGGCTCGTTTACAGTGGCCATCGCCGTCTCCGCCATCTTCGTCGGCATCGTCGCGCTCACCACGCCGGTGAAATTCTCCGATGTCGTCGTCGCCTTCGCACCAGGCGCGATGGACGCGATGCTGGCGCTGGCCCTGACACTGCACATCGACCCGATCTTTGTCGGCGCCCATCACCTGTCGCGCTTCGTCTTCGTGACGATCGCGACACCCGGCATCGTGCACTTGTTCGGACGCACGCAAGACGATGTGGATGATTGACGGGGTGCAGCTCTCGTAGGGTGGGCAAAGGCGCATTAGCGCCGTGCCCACCATTCTTACGGCAGTGTTGCTAGAGATGGTGGGCACGCTTCCGCCTTCGCTCTTCGAGCTACGGCGGACAAGTGGCTTTGCCACCCTACGGCAGCTACCTAGCGCTTCGCCGTCCGCACAAATCCCCATGCGGCGATCGCGGCCATCAGCAGCGAGATCAGCACGTTGTACCCGGCAAGCGAGAGGCCGAGGAAGCGCCACTGCACCTCGTCGCAGCGGACCACCTTCACGGTGTCGAGCCGCGAGAAAAGGTCGCCGGCGTTGCCGAGATTGACCACGGGACCGGAGCAGTCAGTCGGCCCCTGCCAAAATCCCCATTCGACACCGGAGTGATAGGTGCCGAGACCGGCATTGGCGAGCGTCGCCAGCGCGAGGATCGCCAACGCAGCGAGCAGCAGCGCTCGCGGCGCGCCGCTTCTGGCCCCAAGCGCCGTGAGGGCACCGAGCGGGATCGCGAGATAATAGGCGTAGCGCTGCTCCAGGCAGAGCGGACAGGGCAGGATCTCAAGCACGAGCTGGAAGAACCAGGCGCCCGCGATCGTGGCGGCGGCGATCAGCGTGACGAGCAGTGAGGCGGTCAGCGCGGGACCGGCGCTGGCCGGCTTGAACGCTGGTATGGCAGCACTCCGGGTCGTCACGGCAGCCTCTCTCCGATGGGTCGCGCGTCTAGCCTCTAACGCCGGCCCATGCGGCTGTCGAGAACGGCGGGGATCACTTTGGCGCGGGTTGACCCCGTCCTGTCCATGGCTATAGTCCGCCGGCTTCGCGACGTCCCTTGGGCCGACCGAAGGCCCCTGTGGCGGAACTGGTAGACGCGCTCGACTCAAAATCGAGTTCCGCAAGGAGTGCTGGTTCGATTCCGGCCAGGGGCACCAACTAGGTTGTTCGGGCCCATTCGTCAGCGTCCGCAGCCGTCCGCGCAGCACTCCAAGCCCTTGAAAAATAGGCACTTCTGCATAAGTCGGTGTTCGTCACCGTTTGTTCTCATCCGACCCCAGCCGCTCGATTTGTTGGTATTTTTGTTGGTATCGGGAGAACAGACGTTCACGGTGACTTCCGCTATTCCGAACGAAGGAATTGAGCAGATGGCCCGCAAGAACGACGGCGCGCACGTAAACCCCAAACAAATCAGGACCGACGTCGACTGCCGCGCCGTCCGACCGAAATTCGGTGGGGGCGCGTGGAGCCCGGCCAAGATTTCCGACGTGACCGGCGGCGGCCTCTATCTATTCGTCACGCCCGACGTGAGCAGGCCCGGCCACGCTGCTTCCAAACTCTGGCGGATGAGCTACCGCTTCCACGGCCGTCAGAAAACCTACTCCATGGCCCTTACGGCAATGGCAGCGATGGCTCGTTCTCTCTTGCTGACGCGCGGCGCGAGCGCGACAAGGCCAAAGACCAGCTTAAGGAAGGAAAAGATCCGAGCACCGAGAAGCAGCTGGACAAGCACAGGCAGGCGGCCGCCCGGTCTTTCGGGCAATGGGCGGACGAGTGGCTTGCGAAGAAAAAAGTGGAGAAAGTCAAACGCGGCAGGATCGTAGCGGTGCGCGATCCCAAGACCATCGAGGTGCTTGAGCTTCGCGTCGGCTAAGTCAAGGGTCGCTTCGGCAAGCTATGCAGGCAGGACATTAAGTGTCCGGACGTGCTCGCTTTCATGCGTGCATATGAAGCCGACGGGAAGCTGGAAACCCGCGACCGCGTGCGCAGCATCGGTGAGCAAATCTGCGACTATGCCGACGTCGAAAGAGACGGCTACAATCCATTCCGTAACCTGAATGGGCAGATGATTACGAACATTTCGACGCCACGTCCCGGCGTCACCGAACCACGCGACGTGACGCGCGTTTTTAAGCTCATCAGCGCACCGTGGACGAGAGCGAGGTTTAGTGACGTTGTTGGCCTTGCCTTGCGCTTCGACGCGCTGACCGTTCCTCGCCCCGGGATGGTCAATGAAATGGAGTGGACCGAGGTCGATTGGAACACCGAACGCTGGACTGTTCCAGCCGCCAAGATGAAGACCGGCTGGGACCACGTCGTGCCTCTGTCACGCCAGGCACTTTCAATTCTTAGGAGCGTTCAGAAGCTAACCGGCCATCGCCGGTACGCGTTCTCCTGTTCGAGGGACACGCCGCTGTCGAACAACACGCTCAACAAGCGCTTGCGACTGCTTGGCATTGACACCAAGACTGAACATTGTGCCCACGGATTCCGGACCACCTTCTCGACCCTGTCTCACCACGAAGAGATCAAGGACGCCAAGGCATGGGATGGTGATGTCGTCGAGCTGCAGCTCGCGCATCTCGATAACTCTACCGTCGAAGGTCTCTACAAGAAGCACGGCCCACTCGCGCTGATCGGCTCGCGCACAAAGCTGATGCAGCATTGGGCTGATCGGATCGACCACTGGCTCGATGCCAAGAGGGTCATTTCGATCAAGGGAGGCGCGCAGCGCTGAGCGCGCCTATCAGGCTGATTAAGGCTTGGTCACGCCGAAATAGTTGTGCCCACAAGTTCAAGAAGCGATCGCACTATCACCAAGCGCCGACGCCCGATCGTTGTCGTGACAAGTTGGCCTGATCCAATCAACTCATAAAGCTTCGTGCGTCCCAAGCCCGTTACTGTGCAAGCTTCGTCCACCGTGCAGCTGAGTCGCTCCCGAAACGGGACCACTTTCCCGTCGCGATCGTTCGTAGACGAAAGCGAGCTTCTGGGCGGGCTCCGCCCATCCTCTTCCAACAGATCATCCGTCATAGCCTCTCCTTGTCACGAAAGCAGTCGCTTGGTTACAGCGCGCGGGAGACAGATCGGATTAGAAAAACCCAATAGTGAAGGCAGTTCAACGGCTCCGAAAGTTCGCGAACTGAGCTGTGGCAATTTCAATCGAGTTACGTCATGTGCAAATCAAGCTCTAGCAAGCTTCGGCGCACATGGTGAAACTGTTCAACAAGGCGTGAGCGGTCCAAGCGTCATAAACTGCCTGCAGCGGAAGAACGAAACAAGATTGATGCGCGAGGATATTGCCAGCACATCAATCTGCAACAGGATTGTTGCCCGACTTACATCCGGCACTGTATCCCTCAGCCCATCGGCTCGTTACCAAGGTGCCTAGTCACAAGAATCGAGGAACTCACTGGCCAGCGGCGAGATGTTTAGGGACCGATGGCGAATGACGACTCCCTAGTTTCGTTGGCACCACCGGATCAATGAATTGGCAATAGAGCACCTCACAAATCAATAGATTTCTACAACGAATGTGAGGCGTTTGCGATAGCGCGATCCGTGTCCCCGGCGGCTTGCGCGAGCCAGTTTACCAGAACTTTGATGTGTGGATCTCCAATGCGATCCTGGCTCCAACGCACAATGTGAACCTTGTTTGACAGCACATGGGGAGCGTTTGTAAGTGCCGGGACGAGGCGCCCGTCGCTGATTGCATCGGCGACAAGGAGAGAGCGGCCGATGGCAACGCCAGCCCCCTCCACGGCGGCGGTCAGGCAAAGGCCCATGTCCCCCAATAAAAGACCGCGCGGCTCGGTTCGCTTAAGCCCGAGCTTTTCAAGCCAGTAACCCCAACTCCATTCACCCTCAGGGGGATGGCCTTTCTGTATCAACGGAAGATCGAGCAGCGCCGTCGGATCCGACAAAGGCATGCCCTGAGGAAGCAGAGACGGCGCGCAGACTGGAAAGATACGTTCGCGTACAAGCGGTTCTTGCGATGGCGTCGCACGCGACTCTGCGAGAGTAGTCCACAATATCCGCACGTCTAGCGGTGGTTCACCGACAGCCTCGGACTCGACGAGCCGGAAATCGATCTCTATCTTCGAGTTGAAATGGCGAAAGCTTCTCAATCGACGCCCCAACCACCATCCGGCTAACGATGAGCCGGCTCCCAAGCGCAGCGTCTGTCGGGCCGGTCGATTTCTTAAACTGGGCCCAAGACCCGCCATCTCGTTGAGGAGCGGCCCGAGCTCGCTTTCTAACTTTGCCCCGTCATCGCTTAATTCGACCCCCGGATTGCGGCGTATCAGAAGTTGCGTACCGAAGAATTCTTCAAGGCGACGCACCTGATGACTGATTGCACTCTGGGTAACCCCCAGTTCGTCGGCCGCGCGCGTAAACGAGCGATGGCGGGCGACTGCGTCGAACGCGACAAGCGGTCCGAAAGGTGGCATGCGACGGATCATTGGAAACCTCCGGTGGCATGATACAGATTCATGCCGTTTTGAGAAACGATCATTCGCCTCGCCCCGGAGGTGTGCGGCATTAAGGTCGCATGACTATTGCTCCTTCAACGAACGAACATCGGTCACCAAACTTCCATTGTATGCAACTGCAGAAGGCGATGCGGGCTAAGCGGCCTCCAACTGGGACCTCACCCGCCTTTTTCGCGCGTGAGCGTCTTTTGTTCGCCCAATTGAAGCTCACCGCGCCATCGGCTGAGCTGACGGAAATTGCAGTCAGCCTTTCCACGCGAGTTACCGACCAAACCCAGGTGATCAACGTATCCAGTCCGGCGTTGAATATTAGCGCTTCTGCTAGAGCGTCCATTCGCCGACAGATATTGACAACGGCGCTCGTTCGCGACCGGCGCTATTCTGTATGCATCGGCGAAAGTCATGTGCGCAACCGTCCACATGAACATCGCGCCTCCGCTACGCTCACGGCCCCACCAAAAGCCTCTACAAATCGCGTTGACCTGACTGGTAACAATCGCGTGGGGCTTCTCGCAAGGTTGTTCGCTACTGGGGAGAAGGGCCGGCTTGCAAGACAGCAGATGGCGAATGAGCGCTCAATTGGCGACGTACTATCTGGCGTATTCAAAACAGATGACGTTCGAGCTGACCATCTGCGAGTAGAAAATGATTCCTCACCGGGTATCTGGACACGTCACAGTGTACAACCATAAGGTGCGTCATTAAGTTGGAAGGTTTGGACGTCGTCAATGAACATCAGTCTTTCTGCGCGAGAAAAAGAATGCCTCAACTGGGCTGCTCAAGGGAAATCATCGTCAGAGATCGCGGACATTGTGTCGATAAGTGTCCACACCGTTAATTTTCATCTTAAGAACTCGATGAAAAAGCTCGGCGTCAATTCTCGAACGACTGCTTGTCTTCATGCAGTCCGCCTGGGGCTCATTGTTGCGCCGGCGGCCGTGCACGACATGCAGTAGCTAACGTGTCTGCAAGCTAAAATGGGGCGCTTCTCTGACCGGCAGATTCTGTTGAAAAAGGCAGCTGTTGCGACGCAGAGATATCGGTGATTCAGTCTGTCTAATTGGCAGGACTGAAGATCATGATGGGGCATCGGCAAGTCGAACAGGTCGCGTTGTTCTATGAGTTCTCGCTCGAAAGACATGTCCCGACTGATCACTTGCTGCGGTTGATTGACAGGTTTGTCGATCTTGAACAGGTCCGGCGGGACCTGGCGCCTTTCTACAGCAGCATCGGTCGGCCTTCGATCGATCCCGAGCTGATGATCCGGATGCTCCTGATCGGTTACTGCTTCGGCATCCGATCGGAGCGGCGCTTGTGCGATGAGGTTCACCTCAATTTGGCCTACCGGTGGTTTTGCCGGCTCGGTCTGGATGGAGCGGTGCCGGATCATTCGACATTCTCCAAGAACAGGCATGGCCGCTTCCGGCAGAGCGACCTCTTCCGCCGTGTGTTCGAGAGCGTCTTGAGCCGCTGCATCGAGGAGCGACTGGTCGGGGGTGAAGGATTTGCCGTCGACGCGAGCCTAATCAAGGCCGATGCCAATCGGCAGAAGGGGATCGAAGGCGACAAGGGACTTCCGCCGGAGGCTGCCGGCCGAGCAATCGATGAGTATCTGGCTGTCCTTGATGATGCCGCTTTCGGAGCCGCGACCGAGGTTACCCCGAAGTTCGTATCACCTTCCGATCCGGCGGCGCGCTGGACGGGGGCGCACGGCGGCCAAGCATTTTTCGCCTATTCGACGAACTATCTGGTCGACATCGAGAACGCGATCATCGTCGATGTTGAGGCAACGACGGCAATCCGGCAGGCGGAGGTATTGGCCGCCAAGCGCATGATTGAGCGCTCGCTGGAGCGGTTTGATCTCTATCCGAGCCGGCTGCTCGGTGACAGCGGCTATGGCTCGGCCGAGATGCTCGCCTGGCTGGTCTATGAGCACGGGATCGAGCCGCACGTTACAGTCTTCGACAAGTCGGCCCGCACAGACGGGATCTTCTCGCGCGACGACTTCACCTATGACCATGCTGGGGACATCTATCGTTGCCCTAGTGGCAAAGTTCTTACCACGACCGGAACGTTGGTGAATGATGGTGCCACCATGCTTTACCTCGCCAGCAAGCGCGATTGTGATCGATGCGCACTGAAGGCTCGGTGTTGCCCCAAGCAGGCTTCACGGAGAGTGCCGCGCTCGATCTACGAGGGCGCTCGCGACATGGCCCGCCAGATCGCGAGATCGTGGGAGGGAGGCACCTCGCGCCGGCTCCGCAAGAAAATCGAGATGTTGTTCGCGCACCTCAAGCGCATTCTCAAGCTCGATCGTTTGCGTTTACGAGGTCCAAACGGCGCGCGCGACGAGTTCATCCTCGCAGCCACCGCCCAGAACCTTCGAAAGATGGCCAAGCTGATCCCGATGCCTACCCCGAGGCTCGCATAGGGTCGGTAAAGCAGTTCGGCCACGTCGCGACGACCTATTACAACGAAATACTGCCGGCCTTTTTCAACAGAATCGGCATCCTACGGAAATCTGCAAAGAATGGCCTGCGAGGGAATGTGGATGGAATTACACATCGCCGCGACACCGCCATGACTTACCACCAGGCATGGCCAGGCAATTCGTCATCTGAAACTCTGATGAGGTGCATATCCTTAGTTGCTTCGGACGCTAAGGGAACAACTTGGCGTCCGAGTACCGGGGGCCGCGGGCCAAACAGCGACGAAATACTCGTCGCTGAAGCAGTACTGCCAACACTCGCATGGCGTTGGGGATTCTTCCGAGTCTGGGTCTGGAAGATTGCACTAACGCGTCCCGATAAATCTTACCCTGACCGAGCCTTACCCTGACTATCGTCATCCATGCAGCTGACTGCCGCTGGGGACGGCAATTCTCGATCCGAAGAATGCCGTCCAATTAGGACAAACACCGCCGCTGAGCCGACCAGGGCAGCGATCGCGGCAATTGCAAAGATCGTGGTAAATACATTGGACCCGGTCAAAATTGAATTGGGCTGTTCCAGCGATGTTCGCAGCACAGCACCGAAGATCGCAATCCCGATAGCGAATCCTCCCTGACGGAGAATTACGCTTATCGCAGAAGCCGCTCCCGCCTGCTCGCGACGTACCGATCCGACAATCCTCGCCGTTAGTTGCGGATTGAGTACACCGTTTGCACACCCCGCGATGGCCATGCCAATAAGGCCTATGACGAGATGCTGCATCTGTGCCGCCGCAGCCAAGACAAAGGCCCCGATCGCGACGATCAGAAGCCCGACACCAAAAAAGACTCTCGCTTCCACTGCCAGTGCAATTCGAGCGGAAAACATTGGCAATGCAACCATCGGCATCGTTGCAGCGAGCATCAAAACCCACGCTTCGCTAAACGAACGACCCAACCGCTCCTGCAGGAAGGGGGGTAGATAAATCAGCACCGCCCAGTAAGCGACCGACAACGCAACTGGCACGAGACAAAATCCAACAAACGTACGGCTGGAAAACAAATCGAGTTCTATAAGCGGTTGAGTTCCGAAGCGCTGAGTTAACCAGAAGGCAACAAAGAGCGCGACCACCAAGAGAACTGCAAGCCAATTGGGAACTTCGAACGTCGAGATGCGTGGGCCATGGAGTAGGAGCCAGACGACCGAGACAAGTAGTGCACTCAACGTCGCGATGCCGCGCAGATCAATCTTCCGCTTAGTTGGATCGCGAGATTCGTCGATTGCTGCGATCGCGGCGATTGCAATAAATAGGCATATGGGGATGTTGATCAAAAACACCCAATGCCACCCCAATAGGTCGGCGATCAGGCCTCCGCCGGCCGGGCCCAGCGCAGTTGCGGCTCCTGACATTGTTCCTGTCCAGGCGAACGCGCGCGCGCGACTAGTTGCATCCGTATAGCGGTTGCCAATTATTGCGAGCCCAGAGGACATCATAAAGGCCGCACCGACAGCCTGGCCTACGCGGCCAATGATGAGAAGCGGTTGATCTCCTGCAAAGGCACATAGAAGGGACGCGAGAAGGAAGGCGGCATTGCCACAAAGCAACATCATGCGTCTGCCAAAACGGTCAGCGAGAATGCCGGCGGTTAGCAAAAAGGCCGTGAGTGCAATGCTGTAGGAATCCATGACCCAAGCGAAGCCGCCGACATCGAGTGCCAGATCCCGTTTTACGAGGGGCATCACCATAACGATCGCTGTGATATCGAAATTCACGACGAATAAGACCATTCCGACAATCGTAAGAACCAACATGTTCACCAGCGATGTCGCTTCGTCTGCGCGGGCCGAACTTTCCACGGTCACTGTCGTCCCCTATCTGAAGGTGTTACTACATTCGTGTGGGTTACGGAGCACTGGCGGATGAGCGGATCCATCACAGAGCATGTACGTTGTTAGAACTTCCGGAAGGCGGAAGGCGACGCATTCGAAGCGATGGAAGCCTGTTCGGGACGCGAGACAAGTGCACAACAGAATCTGGACTCGAACCGGCTTCAATCGCTGAAACAGCTCAGATCTAGGACGCCTATCTCACAGGAGCGAGGACGGGTGGACGTCTCGCTGCTTTCAGCTTTGGAGTAGGCAACAGGCCTCGTTCGGCAAGATGTCCGAACATTCTTGCAAAGTAGCTGCGGTCGAGTACCGGATATGGCTGCCCGAGTCGTTCTCGGAAGCGTCTAGAATTGTCTACACCGAACCGAGGCCAATCGTGATTATCGACTTTCACGTTGTCAATCATATCGGTCAGAGGCAGGAGAGCATTGTCACTCCCCGAGTCAACCTTTCGGGCGAAGGCCGCGTGCCACTCTTCCCACGACACGAGTGGCGCTTCATATCCAAACTCATCCAAATGACCGAACATGTCTTCCCATTCCAGCGTTTCGGGATGGACAAGATGAAACGTGCGGCCGATCGCATCTTCTTGCAGCGAGAACAACACCACCATCCGTGCGACGTCGTCTACCGCGCCGACCGGATAAGCTGCGCGCCGGCGCGGGGCTAAGCCGAGGTCGACGCACCCCTGAGCAAACTTGGTGAAGAAATCCTCCGGATTGCAAGCCCCGGTGTGCTGATGACAAAGGATGTTACCTGGCCGATAGACCACGACGGGTACGCCCCGTGCAGCGGCTAGACGACAGAGGCCTTCGGCAACCCATTTGCTCTCTGTGTAAGACGATGAATGTCCAACCGGAGGAAAAAGCGGATCTTCTTCGCCAACGAACTTCGCGCCGGCTGCAATTGCTCCCGTGTTGACGAAAAGCGTCGAAACGTAGTGGACGGTCTTGAGACGACGACGAGTTGCCAAGCGCAAAATCTCCTCGGTTCCCAAGACGTTTGCGGTCTTTAGAACCGAATATGGCCGGACGAAATTTACACGTGCTCCGCAGTGATATATTGCGTCGAGACGACCAGCCAGGACCTCGTAGTCTGCGGCGGGCACGCCCAACCTGGGCTTCTCGAGGTCTCCTGGAATGGCGACAAGCCGACCGGGCTTCGGGGCTTGCAACTGGTTGCTTCGTAATGTCTCCAGCAACCGCTGTTCCCCTTCTACCGGATCGGCCGCCCTGACCAGGCAATAGACGGTTGCTTCCGTCTGCTGAAGAAGTTCAGACAACAGGAACGCACCTAGGAATCCCGTAGCGCCGGTGAGCAGAACTGCTGATGCTGGTCCCGGACCGGTGACGGGAAGGCCGGATGCTCGAATTGCCGGATCTAGAACCACTTCCGCGGACAAATCCACGGTGGATCGGGTCCCTGCGGCATCAATCAGTGCAGCTAATTTGCGGATGGTTGGTGAGCCGAAGAAATCCGTCACCTTGATAGGCGCGTCGCTTAGTGCGCGAAGATGTGGCAGCATCTGGGCCGCAAGCAGCGAATGGCCGCCGACGGACTCGAAATGGTCATCAAGACCGATCTCGTTGTAACCTAAATGGCTCCGCCAAATCTCCGCGACAGCTCGCTCGCGTTCGGACATATGTACGTTCGCGATATTATCCACTACATCGATCGGATTGGCTTCGGAAGAGAATGTTCCTTCTGTATGACCTGACTCGTCGGCGCTTGATCCAGGGCCGATAGCTCTGCCACGGTTGATCCAATACCGCTTGCGCTGGAAAGGATAGGTCGGCAGCGATTCGCGGTGCGGCGTGTCAGCCGCGGTCGCGGATTTCCAGTCAACGGCTACGCCAGACTGCCACAACCGGCCGGCTGCACCTAACAGGCTTTCGAAGTCGGTACGCGGATCATTGGGGTGACGCAACGATGGTATGGCATTCGGGCGCGATTCCAGACGTTGTGCGCTGGCAAGCGTGCAGAGCGTATTGCCGGGTCCAACCTCGAGCAACACCGTGTTCGGTTGAGAGAGAGCGGTGCGGACCATGGACTCGAATTGAACGGGTGATCGAAGTTGTCGAGCCCAATAGCCAGGATTTGTTGCTTCTTCCGGTCCGATCCAATTCCCGGTGAGGCAGGAGATATAGGGAATTGTCGGCGGCGAAAGGTGATATTCAGCCACAGTCTTCGTGAAATCCTCGAGATAAGGATCAACCAAATAGGAGTGGCTTGCCATTCGCACGGGCAAGACGCGACACGTGATCCCGCGCTGCGCCAGCTTCTCGCTGAGGGCTTCGAGATCGGCGTTGAGTCCAGAGACCAGACAGAGTCCAGGGCCATTTACCGCCCCAAAGGATAGCTTATCGCCAAGGAACGGCTTGATCTCAGATGCCGAAAGAGGAACGCCCATCATGCGGCCTTCCGGAATGAGGTCAAAAAGGCGCCCTCTCCTCACGCTTAGGCCTAGCGCATCGGGTAGCGACAAAACTCCGGCCATGCATGCGGCAACATACTCGCCCAGGCTATGACCGAGCATGGCGTCGGGCTTGACTCCCCAAGACTGCCAAAGCCTAGCAAGGGCGTATTCGACGGTGAAGATAGCCGACAGCACGTGCGGCACCGACTCCCGATCCACCTCGACGCCCGGATAACGAGAGGGAAACAGGTAGTGGCGGACGTCCATACCAAGACGCTGCAACACAAGAGAGGCGCATAGATCAACCTGTTTCCGAAATTCAGGTTCAGTTTCATAGATGTCGAGTGTCATGTCAGGGTACTGGGTGCCTACCCCGGGAAACATGAATACGATTCGGGGCTCTGCCCCTTCGGGGGTGACCGCCTGTGCGGGCTCACGCAAGGCGCGCACTGCGCTGGCCGCGTCTGCTGCTACGACGAAGCGTCGCGATTGCAGTTTCGATCGCCCCTCCGAGAGGGTGAAGGCCACGCTCGCAAGGTTCTGATCGGGATGTTCATCGATGTGGTTGGCGAGACGCGCTGCCACCGCATCGACTGCCTTCTTATCGCGCCCGGATAATACGAGTAATTCGTGCGTTCGGCGGCGCTCGGCGACATCGGCTCTTGGGGGCGCTTCTTCGAGAATAATATGGGCATTCGTGCCGCCTACAGCAAACGCGCTGACAGCAGCTCGGCGCGGCACATCAACAGAATTCCATTCCTGGGGTTCTGTTGGCACATAGAAGGGAGAGGTATCGAGCTTGAGTTCGCGGTTCGGCTCTACAAAATTCGCCTGTGGCGGGATACATTTTCGCTCGAGTGCCAACACCGCCCGGATTAGTCCAGCCGCCCCGGCTGCGGCATCGAGGTGCCCGATATTGGCCTTTACCGAACCCAGAGCGCAGAAATTCCGGCGTTTCGTGTGGAGGCGAAAGGCATCCGTCAATGCCGACACCTCGATGGGATCTCCGAGACGCGTGCCAGTCCCGTGCGCCTCCACATATCCGATTGTGTCTGGGTCTACCGCGGCCATGGTGTGCGCCGCGATGATCGCCCGCATCTGCCCCTCCGGGTTAGGTGCTGCGAAGCTGACCTTGTTACGTCCGTCATTGTTGATTGCCGTTGCTCGGATTACCGCCCGGATGTTGTCGCCATCGGCGATCGCGTCGCTCAGCCGCTTCAATGCGACAATTGCGCAGCCCTCACCCGGAACCACTCCGTTGGCAGCAGCATCGAACGGTCGACAACGGCCATCCGGCGAAAACATCGCCCCTTCCGGCGCCAAGTAGCCGGCGCTTAACGGCACTCGTATGGTAACGCCCCCTGCCAGCGCGATATCGCAATCGTGAGAAAGCAGCGCCTGACATGCCAAATGCGTTGCGACCAGCGAGGTCGAGCAGGCAGTCTGGACGGTGATGGCCGGACCTCGAAGATTGAACTGATAGGCCACCTGCCCCGTGATGAAGTCCTTGTCGTTGTAACGCCACGCGTAATGGACCAGAGGCGACCGTGCGAATTCCTCGTTGGTATAAAGGTTGAAGATGTAGCGGTTCACGTAGCAGCCGCCATAGACGCCGATCATTCCTTCGAATCGGTGAGGGTCATAACCAGAGTCCTCAAGCGCCTCCCAAGCGCATTCCAGGAACATCCGATGCTGCGGATCAAGCATCGTCGCCTCGCTCCGGCTGATGCCAAAGAATTCCGCGTCGAATTGGTCGGCATCGGTGAGGACTGCCGCGGCTGGAACATAGGCGGGATCACTATAAAGCTGGCGCGGAACTCCGGCACCCTCCAATTGGGCGGGGTTGAACCATGCCACCGATTCAACCTTTCCGTAAATGTTGCGCCAAAGTTCGTCGGTGGTCCGCGCTCCGGGGACGCGCACTGTCATGCCGACGATTGCAATCGCCTCTATATCCTCGTAGCTCACGCTGATTCTCCTGTAGTACCGATCCGTGTTCGTCGGCCGCGTGAAGCGGCGAGGCGGCGCGCCGCCGCTTCCGCAGCGCGAGACGCCGCGCTGTCATTGGCCTCTTGTGGTTGAGCGCGCGCCGCGAATAGGCCCGCGAGTTTCGCGACCGTCGGGTAGCGGAATAAATCAACGAGAGAGATGTCCCCGACGCGGTCGAGTAGCAGACTCCGAGCGCCAACAATCAGTACGGAATTTCCACCAAGGCTAAAGAAGTTGTCGTTCCGACCGACTCTATCGATGTCTAGAACCTCTCGCCAAATCGCTGCGATCTTCTCCTCGAGATCGCCAAGCGGTGCTATATCCCCCTCGTTAACATCGTGACGCACGACCGGATTTGGGAGCGCCTGCCGGTTGATCTTTCCGTTGGGCGTCTGCGGCAGGGCGTCAATCCAGACAAAGTCCGACGGGACCATGTAGTCCGGTAAGGTGCGTGAACAGAGAATGCGCAACTCAGCAACAGTTGGGGGCGCACGCCCGGTAACAATCTCGCCGTAGGCAACAATTCGCCGTCCATCGCCGTCTCCACGCACGTCACAGACGACACGCTTAACCGCTTCGTGAGCACCGATCGCAGCTTCGATTTCTCCCAACTCGATGCGCCGGCCTCGCAGCTTGACTTGTTGGTCAACTCTTCCGAGGAACTCCAGGTCCCCGGATGGGCGCCATCGGACCAAATCACCCGTGTGATAGAGGCGCCCATCGCCGTCGGCTGAGAGATGGCCTGGTGTGAACCGTTCGCTCGTTAGTTCGGGCCGGGCATGATAACCGTCAGCAACGGCTCCGCCTCCGATCATCAATTGACCCGCTACGCCGATAGGAACTGGCCGCATCGCGGCATCGACGACATAGGCGCGATAGCCTGGCAGCGGTCGGCCAATCTTTGGCGCTTGACCGGGTGACACAGCGCAAGAGGTTGCCCACACGGTCGCCTCAGTCGGCCCATACATGTTGTGAACTGTGCCACCAACGGCATTAGCAAGGGCAGAAGCCAAATCCGGCGGTAGTGCTTCGCCGCCGACTAGGAGTCGGTGCAGATGTTGCATCTGAGCGCCCGAGTCGCGCTCCGCTAAGAGCATGCTTGCAAGGGTGGGGGTGCACTGGATGTGACTGACGCCATGACGTCGCATATCGTCGACAACACTGCTGTCACCTTGGTACGCCGCCTTGTCTGCCGCTCGTTTGTTCAGGTACAATTCTCTAACTGAGGCCAAATCTGACAGGGCCTCTAGGACGATCTTATCGTCGATTCCGAAATCGATCAGGCACCCGACTTCGTCGACACCGATCTCGGACAGCCTTGCCACGGTCGTCGCGGCGTCGCCGATCGAGCCGAGGAGTCCATATTCCTTAAAGAAGCGCTCGAACCCAAGGTCGAGCAGACCCTCCAATTCCTGCTCTGGGAGGTCTCGTATATTGACCCCACGTGCAACGCCCAAACCCGCCATCAGATCATATGAAGACCGGATGTAGTCTTTGAGTGGTTGGCGCACCAAGTCCTTAACTCGGTGCACGTCATTACCCACGAAGGTATGTACCATCAGGGTGACATGTCCACGCCCCGGCCGGCCGCTCCGGCTCCATGCATCTCGATAGAGCGCAATTTTCCCGGCAAGTTCATCCAGACTCTGACCGATTAAATGGGTGAGAACTCCGGCGCCGGCTTCACCTGCAGCGATAAACGTTTCGGGGTGACGCGAGCTCGTCAACCAGATTGGCAGTTCGGCCTGAATCGGCCGCGGGTATACGGAAACGTCAATCTCCTTACCAACACCGTTCCGCCGACGTACCGTCCCGCCCTTCCACAACTTTCGAACCTCTCCAATACTGTGGAGCATCTTCTGCTTTCGGCCTTCGTATTGATCGCTGGCGAGCACGAAGTCATCGGGCTGCCAACCCGACGCAAAGGCTACGCCAATACGGCCGCCGGATAGATTGTCCACGAGCGACCATTCTTCGGCGACACGTAAGGGGTCGTGGAGTGGCAGCACGACGCTTCCCGCGCGAATGCTGATCCGCTGAGTTGTGGCGGCCAACGCCGCCGACAGGACGGACGGATTCGGATAGAGTCCACCGAAGGCGTGGAAGTGGCGCTCCGGAGTCCATATGGCGGTGAAGCCGTTTTGGTCTGCGAATTTGGCAGCATCGAACAACAGACGATAACGATCGGCTTTGATATCCTGGTCAGACGTGGCATTGCCGAAAAAGAAGAGACTGAATTCCATCGACCGCTCCGAAGCGGAAGCCGGACGTGCAGGCAACGGTGGCGAGGACGTAGACCTTTGGAGCTTTTGATCGGCTCGGATCACCACCCGAAAGCCTTTTGTCAATGTCCAGAAAATCTCCAGTACTGAGATGTCAAAAGAGATACTTGTAACCGCGAGCCACGTGCCTGGCGCGTCGCCGCCGAATTGGGAATCCATCGCCGTGAGGAATGTCGCGAGGTTTCCATGTGTGACGCGAACGCCCTTTGGTCGTCCTGTCGAACCGGAGGTGTAAATCAGATAGGCGAGGTGTGCCGAAGCGGTCTTGACGGGCTTTAGTTCGACGCTCGAATTCATGACCGCATCGACCGGGACCACGCTGGCTCCTAGGGAACGAGCCGCAGAAAGCATTGATACCGTCGAAACGACGATCGCGGCTCCTGAATCGGAAATCATAAAGGACAAGCGGTCGCTCGGGTATTCAGGATCGAGGGGCAGGTACGCGGCGCCAGCCTTTAGAATTCCGAGCAACGCGACGACCGTTTGAACGGAGCGTCCCATGTAAACGCCGACCACGGAGTCCGGACCAACGCCGAGAGATTGCAGGTGTACTGCCAAGGCGTTCGCAGCCTCGTCGAGTTCTCGATATGACATCGTACGCACAGCATCGACGACGGCCGGAGCACTTGGAGTACGCTCGACCTGAGCCAAAATGCGTTCGTGAACGAGATGGCGATTTTCCACCTCAACTGTGCCGTAGGCCCACTCTGTGAGGAGAAGATCACGCTCGGTCGCCGGTAAAATCTCCAGAAGTGCAAGATCGACTTCCGGGCGGCTAACGCCTTCGCTGAGCATAGTTACGAAGTGCCCGACGATACGGCTTGCCGTCGCTTCGTCGAATAGAACCGTCGAATAGGCGAGTCGAACAATGAGTGACGAGCCTTTACGGATAACGTTCAGTGCGAGATCTCCATGGGCCGCACCGCCCAGACCCATGGGTCGAAGTCCATCGCCCGTCGCTTCGTCCTCTATCAGATCAGGTTGGTCTTGCAAAAATGCGAAGAATGCCTGGCAAACCGCGCCGTGTGCGGCATCGGAATCAGGCCGCAAAACCTCGACGAGGTCCGCAAACGGCATTCGGTGTTCTTCATCGCGGATCACCTCTGCCGTCAGGCGGTCGGTGAACTCCGAAAAGCAGCGCGACATTGAGACCGCAGGCCGCACCACGACGACATCCGTGAAGACGCCACCGTTCGATTGAATTAAAGCGCCCTGCTTCCGCGGGAACAACGTGCCAATTGCGATATCCGTATCGCGATTGTATCGCTGTAGAACCAAGGCGAAAGCCGCGAGACAAGTCGTCTGCACGGACGTGTTCTGTCTCCTGCCAAACGCGGTGACGCGAGCTTCCAGTTCAGAGGGAAGGGTTTTCGTGATGCTTGCGTATCCAGTGTTTACTTTTGGCGCACGAGGCCTGTCTTCTGGCAGGTCGATGCACGGGGCGAGGCCTGCTAGGCGCTCGCGCCAGTAGGTAATCAGTTGGCTCCGCTGTGGTTCAAATACGTGCGAGATGTGCCACTCGGCAGAAACAAAGATCTCTTCACGGCCGGCTGGCGTCTTCCAGCCTTGCGCGTCTATCTGTACGAGCGCTCCGGAAGGTGAGCGCAGCCAAACATGGCCAATCGCTCCGGGCGCGACTGGTTCGCCGACTCTGTCGGCAATAACCAACAATGCATCGCCGTTAGCTTCGTGAATCGCGACCAACGGGTCGGCATCCGCTGCGCTGATCGGCAGAAACACGGGTGTTTGTCCCACTGCCGTGAGTGCGACAAGGGTGCTGTGGCTTGCCGCGTGTGCAGCGACCGCAGCAGAATGTGCGGGATTAAGCCCGGTGCCGTGGACTATAATCCCGTCCGTGGCCCTCAGTAGATCTGGGATCGCAGCCAGTAGGGTATCCGCCGTAGCCGGCGTCAAAAAGATGGACATGCTTCCATGCGCATCCGTCCCAGAAGAGAACGTCTTAACGAGTGCCGCCAAAGACTCGTTCGCGGCTGGCATCAAATGGGTGACGGAGCCAAAAAGTAATCCGGCCCAGAGCTCCGCCAGGAACTCTTTTGATTGACTATCCGAGAACAGTGCAATTCGCGTCGGATGGAAGCGGTGTTGCTCCAAGCCGTGAACAAAGGTCACAATTGGATCCGCGACGATCGCCTTGCTTGATCCGACCGCCAAAACCTTGTCGGATTGTGGTAGCCCTGCTTCGATGTGGGGGGCGCCATCCAACAGCTCGATGTTGTCCCAATCGTCTACGCCGATGACCGACGAGGATGGAAAGCTCGCCAGTAAGGTTCGTTCGGTGAGAACGATCTTTCCGGAGGTCGCCGCAACAAGATCGCGTCGCCACATCGAGGGCGACAGCACTGAGCTACTCCGCCCCGACAAGGCTGCGGCGATGATCGCAACCACGAGATGATGACTTCGACCAGCGACAATGGCAATTTCCTGCCCGTTCTGGGCAACTGCCAAAACACGATCAGCGATTGCGCTGGCTCTCTCCTTAAGCGTGCGATTCGTAAGGGCAATATCTTCGCATCGGAGCGCGATCGTTTCAGGGCTCTTCTCGATGCGTCTCAACCACAAGGATGACAATGTCCGCCTAGGCGCCTCATCCCACGAAGCCGAGAGCAGCGCCGGCGACTCTGGTCCTCTATCATGCGAGCGCGCTTGTCCGGCAATAGCGCAATCAACTCCAGCCGGTTGCAAGTGGTCTGTCATGACAGCCTCACGACGTCTTGCGGTGAGGAAGAAACGTCCACACGGCCGAGCAATCGTAAGGACCTGCGGGCGACAGCACGAGGGACGACTCGGGTCCGAAGTCAAAGCGGCGGCCAGGTGCCGGTCTGGCCATCTTTATCGTCAGCTCCACGGCTCCTTCTCGTGGGGACTCATCCGCGAGGAAGACAAATTCGGCATCTATTCCACGCACACGGATGCCGGATTCCATGATCGACACTTCATATCCCAAGGTCGAGAGGATGGCCGACGCCCGTTCGATTCGAGCGGGACGCAGTCGGACAGTCACAACGGCAATGTCTTCCATAATATGGTCAGGCGTATGCGACCGGCCGAGGGCTGCGTTGAAACGTTCCGACCGATCCTGCCGACCACCAGGCCCGGCCTTCGCACCGATTTCTGCCAAGAAGCCGGGTTGCATTTCATGCAGGAATAGAGCGACCGGGCTGATCCCGCCCAGTTCGGGTCTGGTGAATTCGTACCAAGGGCTTTGGTTCCGGCCGCCATCAGCCGTTGGCGTAACCCGTTGCACAATCTCGCTGCTAAACGGAATTCCCGCCGAATGAAGTTCTCTATGGGCTCCTGTCATTTCGCCCGGGTGATCAAAGCTGAGCACAATGCCAGCACAGTGCTCAATAAACGTATCGTTGCCTCCGAATCGGTCGAGAAATATCTCGACAACTGTATTTTTGCCGTAGACTCGCGTTGCGGTGTAAGACGACAGCAGTGAGCTCTCTGAAGAGCGCGTTGCAAATCGACTGAACTGTTCACCGCGAAGGAATTCGCATTCGTTGATCAGTTTCAACGCTTCGGCGCCCACCGTCAGAAAGACGTGATCTAAATGCGGAGGAGTGGCAAATGCCACGTCACGGTTGTCGATCTTATTGTTGCGATGTTGAGTCATTGCGTGGGCACCATTCCTTCAAGAGATCGTTGCGTTGCTTCGGATTTACTGCAGCGATCCGATCTCTGTCGATCGGAGCACGCGTGGACGCCGTCATGCGCGATGACACATGTGCGCCTCGAGTCCATCAAATGTTGGAACAAGGACAAAGCCGGTTGGCGCAGTTAGTGCGCAAAAGATGCGAACCGGCGGCCCCTTGCCAAGGTCAATCGTGTGAACCGGCATTCGCGCATAGTTCGTTGAGACGATGTCCGCTTGATTGTTGAATATATAACTATCTGGAGCGCTCAGCTCGATCCGATCATTCCGGATATGAATAGCCGATGACAGATAGTCCGGATTTCGCACGCTAGTCACTGCCTCGTGTATTCTCCTCGCGGTGTCACGTGCCGCTGACGGCGAGTCGATCACGTCTGCAACGGGCACGATCGACTCCAAAAACGCATTGCCAATAAACGTGCGCGCAATATTTGGATGTACATCCCGCACGTTTACCGGAACACGAAGACGGAGCGCCGTAGCACCCCTCAGGAGTGTTGGACCGTAACGGTGAAACAAAAACGCGGTCAGTGCTTCGTTGAGTGTCGGCACGAACTGATCTGTCGCAAGCTCGGCGCGCAACGAATCCAAGAACTCCCTTCCGAAAGCCTTTACGCTAAACGCACGCTTCACGCGGAAGTCTTGTTGTCGGGATGCGACCTGTGATGCCGGCGCATTAGAACGGATTATGTGGTCTAGCTGTTGTTCGGCGGACAAACGAGACTGAGGCGCAGCTGCCAACTGCTCGAGCAAATACGACATAAAGAGATAGAACGAATAACCATCGCCGACCGCGTGCGACATGCTCAATCCAATCACAGCTCCGCCCGTCACGGGGGTCAGAGTTGCGGTGAAAATCGGATCTCCTGGCCCCAGATCCAGCCCAGTTACGAAAAGTGGAAGGTGGTTCGCAGTAACTGAATCGGGGTCCCAGTCTACTGGCGATCGTACTATCAAGCGTTGCGGGCGCTGCAGCGGTACCAGCTCAGACGATCCACGGTGCGATCGAGCGAGTGCGGTCGCAAATTGCGGAAATCTTTCGAATGCCCGACCAAGTGCGAAGTTGAACCGCTCGATGTCGGGCACGTATCTTTAACTGAGCACACGAATGACCGACGGTGCCAAGCCGAACGACTGGTCATAAGTGGAGAGCGAGATCGGAGCCGGGCAACTGATCATCGCCACTTCCCTCAATATGCCGCCGTTCGATTTCGCGTTGGCCCGCGCCGAGTGAGCACACGCGCCTGCGCACTGAATGCGGTTGCGCCACTTCACAACAAGCGGCACTGGGCCGCGCTTTCGTTTCAAGCACAGAATGTTTTGCGCTCGCAACTACCACCCTAAGTAGGTACGGCGAAGAATTTCTCGAAGCACACTCGCGCTCGGACAATTTCTCCAATCGATACACACGATTGTCACCTGCGACGTGCCTGCCATTGATGCCGCAGTCCAGCTCAGGAAATGTGAGCGGCGGTCGGTAGGTGCATAAATGGCAACTTGGCAAATCGCTCGCGCTCCGCTTAGCGGAAGATAAATATTGGCGGCGCGAGCAAGCCGCGAAAGTTAAGTCAACAGCAGTTTGATAGCCTCATTCTCGCCCCGGCTCTATCCACATCGTCATTGCGAGCGCAGCGAAGCAATCCAGGAATGCATCCGCGGAGATAGTCTGGATTGCTTCGTCGCAAGAGCTCCTTGCAATGACGAGGAGGAGAGACTACGCGTCCGGCACCGCCGCGACGCGTTCGACTTCGCCGTGCCAGTACCTATATCCTGTGGCAATTGATGTGATGCAGCGGACAGCTTCGATGGCCAGGAGACGCACGACGGATATTGACGCCGACGACCTGCCCCGCTTCTTCGTCTGGGTCCGGGGCCTCGACGGCCCCGAGCCGCAGAAATGGATGACTATGGATTTCGGCGTCGGCGATTGGAAGCGGCCGCTCGTGCTGGCTTATCTGGAACTGCCGGAGGACGAACGGCATCTATCCCTGTCGGTGCTGGCCCTGCGCTATCCACCGCCGCGGGATGATCTTTCGTGAGCCGGGCTAGGGTCATAAACGTCGGCGCCGCAAGGCAAAGCGGAAGTCACCCCGCTTGAGCGCGCTCGGCGGCTTGTGACCCTGGCTGTGTGAAAACGCTGCGCTTGATGTGATTCGCGCGATATGATTCCCGCACGATTTGCGGGGGGCTGGAATGAAGCGCTTCGTTGCGGAGGCGGATCGTGGGCAATCGACGCTATTGCCCGAGTGCCTCGATGATTTCATTGACGAGAGCAACCCTGTTCGCGTGATCGACGTGTTTGTCGATGCGCTCGATTTGGCCGAGCTAAGCTTCGAGGGGGTGAAGCCGGCGGCGACCGGTCGGCCGTCATACCATCCCTCGGTTCTCCTGAAGCTTTACATCTACGGCTATCTGAACCGGGTGCAGTCGAGCCGGCGGCTCGAACGAGAGGCCGGACGCAATGTCGAGACCATGTGGCTGCTGGGCCGGCTCGCACCTGATCACAAGACGATCGCGGACTTCCGCAAAGACAATGGCCTGGCGCTCCGCAAGGTATGCGCACGCTTCGTCGAACTCTGCCGTGAAATGGGTCTCCTCGCGACGTCGAGCGTCGCCATCGATGGCAGCAAGTTCAAAGCTGTGAACAACCGGGACAAGAACTTCACACGCGCGAAGGTGGAGCGGCGGCGCGCGCAGCTGGAGGAGAGCGTCGCGCGCTATCTGAGCCAACTGGACACGGCCGACCGGCAGGAGCCGAGCGAGGCGTTGGCCGCCAAGGTGACGAGGCTAACCGAGAAGCTGACGAAGCTGAGGGAGGAAATGGGCAAGCTTGCCGTCTACGAGAAGCAGATGCTTGCGTCACCCGATCAGCAAATCTCGTTGACCGATCCCGACAGCCGTTCGATGGCGACAAGCGGCCGGGGCTCCGGCACCGTTGGCTACAACGTGCAGGTCGCCGTCGACACCGAGCACCATCTGATCGTAGCGCACGAGGTGACGAACAGCGGCTCAGATCGGGCACAACTCGCCAATATGGCCAAGCAGGCGAAGGCTGTTCTCGAGACCGAGACGCTCGAAGCTGTAGCCGATCGCGGCTACTTCAACAGCCCGGAGATCCTCGCGTGCCACGAGGCCGGCATCACCGTAACTCTGCCCAAGCCGCTGACGTCGGGTGCCAAATCGGAGGGGCGCTTCGGTAAGCAGGACTTTGCCTATTTGCCAGAGGAGGACGCCTATCGCTGTCCGGCTGGGGAGCGATTGCCGTATCGCTACACAAACGAAGAAGACGGCAAGATGCTGCGGCGCTACTGGACCACTGCCTGTCAAAGTTGTTCGCTCAAATCGCAGTGCACGACAGGACCAGAGCGGCGAATTACACGCTGGGAGCACGAGCATCTGCTTGAGGCTGTGCAGCAGCGCCTTGACGCAAACCCAGAAGCCATGCGTCAGCGTCGGGAGACGGTCGAGCATCCGTTCGGCACGATGAAGGCCCGCATGGGAGCGACACACTTCCTCACCAAAACGCTCCCAAAAGTAGCGGCCGAGATGGCACTCTCGGTCTTGGCCTATAATCTTACACGGGTCATGAACATCGTCGGGGCCAAGCCACTGATCACTGCGATCGCGGCCTGAGACAGGCGCGGTTCCTAGCTTCCGGACCGATGCCCTTTGAAGCCGTTTTTACACGGCCAAGACCCGTAGCGGACTTGGCGGTCTGGGCATACACGATCAAAATGTTTATGGGGACGCTGGATCAAATACACAGATTGACCGCGGTGCGAATGGCTGATCAACTCCGACTCGCGACCCTACATCGGACAGACTCAATCGAGCGGCACACCTTTGATTTCGTCGTCAATGGCGTGTCCCTCTTTAGAGCTCCTCAGGCGTCCACCTCCGACATGTGTGGGTGCCCTTCGGATCCTCGTTTCAATGAATATGCTGACGTCCGAGGTGCGCATTGGAGGCGGCCACCGTGCCGTTTTGTTCAGTTGCCCCGAATGTGGTGATTTCGCTTGCGCGGGCCATCACGGTTTTTGTCTCGCGTCGAGATGATGCTTCCGTGCAGTGGTCCGACTTTGCATACGAGAATGGGTTTCGAACCCGAAACGAAGATTACCGACGTAGGACCGTTCGCTTTTAGTTGGTCCGCGTATCTAGCGGCGCTCTCCCGCGCAACCGCCGGTTAAGTCAGCTTTTGGCCCCGAAGCTGCCATGGCTCGATGCTGGTCCAAGTGTCGGCTGTTGGGTGTAGAACCGAAAGGCCTCACAACGGCGCAGACCGCCGGTTCCGACACTTAGCGGACCTTAGGCCGCCGCGCCGCGTCCAGAACGGTTCTGCCTGCATCATCTGTGCGGGAAGTTAGGCTGAATATGCTAGCCTTCATCGGACGCTCTAGGACCGACGCGATGAATTGGACAGCTTCGTTGGTGTCACACACTTGGCCGGAGGTCGCGCTATGCCGTTCGGTTGTAGGATCGTTGTGGGAATCTTGCTCCTCGTGGGCACTTCCGTATCGGGCGGCGAGTTGCAGGTAAATGGATCTGCCGATTTCTTCTCGATAGGCGTTTGGTTGCAATCGCCGACTCGCGCTGTCAATTACAAGGCAATCGGGATCAATACCTTTGTGGGATTGCCCGAAGGCCCCACTGAAGAGCAACTCGCCGCATTGGCGCGGCAGCACATGTTCGCCGTTGCCGGCCAAAACGACCTTGCGCTGGAATCGGTCAACCGCCACGTTATCAAAGCGTGGATGCAAGAAGACGAACCGGACAATGCTCAACCGATCGGGCCAAGGCTGCACGGAACATGCGTCCCAGCAATTGAAGTCGCTCGGCGCACGCAAGAGATGAAAGCGCGGGATCCAACGCGACCGGTGATGATCAATTTCGGACAGGGTGTGGCCAACGAATTCTGGCGCGGTCGTGGCAGCTGCAACGGTGATCAGGGTTACTACGATATTGCGATCCAGGGGGCAGACATCTTGTCGTACGACATCTATCCAGTGGGATCCACTACTCCTCAAGTTAAAGGAAGGCTGGAATATGTTGCACGTGGCGTCACTAATCTCGCGAAGCGGGCTGCCGATGGGCAAAGCGTATGGATGGCAATCGAGACGACAGCACTAGATCCGACCCGTCGACCGACTGCGGCGGAGGTTCGGGCGGAGATCTGGATGGCATTGATTCATGGCGCGACGGGAATTTTTTATTTCGTGCATGAGTTTAAACCAACCTTCCGGGAAGACGCCATCTTCCGCTACCCCGATATCGTGGAGGAGGTCACGAGAACGAACCAGTTGATCCGGTCTCTCTCGCCAGCGTTGAAGAGCCCAAGCGTATCCGGGGCTGTATCCGTAAGCTCGCAGGTCCCGATTGCAACCATGGTGAAGGTGTACGAGGGCGATACGTATGTCTTTGCCATCGCGATGCAGAACTCACCGTCGATAGCGCGGATCACGGTCAATAACGTTCACCAGACCACCGCTCGTGTCATCGGCGAGGATCGTAGCGTATCCCTCGCGCAAGGTTCTTTCGAGGACCAATTTGAAGGCTACGGCGTACATCTTTATCACATTCGATAGCACGCCATTCCGGAGCGAACGGGATTTCGCCGCCCAAGCTGCGGCTTCCGGATCTGGCCCAACTCGGACGTCTGGTTGGCTGCCGTAACGGGTCGGTGTCAGAGGCGGAGCGGACCTCCATCCGCGCCCTGAGTGCAGCGCGGATTATGAGCACGCGCTCTGGCCTGGGCGCAAGCCACGACCGTCTGTCCGCGCCTGGCGCGGGCCTGTGTCATGATCGCCCCCATGATTATGGGTGTCACGGCGTCCGTGCTGCGGTTAGACTTGCCTCGCGCCGCGGGGGACACGCGGGTCGCGGGACGATGAACATGAGCGAACAGGGCGAGACTGGTGAGGCCATCACCATCCTCCTCGTCGAGGACGACGCGCCGACTTGCTGGCGGCTCCAGGACGCGCTGGTCAAGGCCGGCTATGAGGTGCGTAGCGCCGGCACGCTCGCAGAGGCCCGCTCTGCGCTCGGCGAAGGCACGCCGCGCGTGCTGCTCACCGATCTCAGGCTGCCCGACGGCCATGGCATCGAGCTGATTCGCGAAACCCGGCAGCGCTTTCCCGATACCGAGATCATGGTGATCTCCGCGCTCGGCGACGAGGAAAGCGTGATCTCGGCGATCACGGTCGGCGCCACCGGCTATCTGCTCAAGGATGCCTTCCCGACCGATATCGCCACCACCGTACGTGATCTGGTCGCCGGCCATTCGCCGATCTCGGCCTCGATCGCCCGTTTCATCGTCCGGCGTACGCAGAGTTCGGCGGAGCCCTCGCCCGGCCCCGTGCTCAACACGGCCAAGCTGACCCCGCGGGAGATCGACATCCTCTGGGGCATCGCCAAAGGCTTCAGCTATGCCGAGATCGCGAGCCATCTCGGCCTGTCCAGGCAGACCGTGCCCGGCCACATCAAGAACATCTATCGCAAGCTCGAGGTGCACACCCGCAGCGAGGCCGTGTTCGAAGCCGTGCAGCAGGGCCTGATCAAGCTGTGAGCGAGGTTGCGGCGAGGACAACAACGCGCCCGCGGCGCCGGCTGATCGTGTCGCGCCTCGTGCCTTATCTACTGCTCCAGGCCCTGATCGTCATCGTCACCATCCTTGGGCTCCGGCTGCTGCAACCCGGCGATCCCGAAGACTTCGCGCTGAACGATTTTTCGGCGCGCGAGGACCGCATGATGCGTGCGGTGACGCTGCCGCACTTCACCGCATCGCGCTATTCGCTGGCCGACCCGCCGCTCTACACCGCCGCCTTCACATTCCGGCCCAGCAATGCGGGATCGGGATGGTCGGTGTATCTGCCGCGCTTCAGCAACGCGGTGGAGGTCGCCGTCAACGGCGTCGTGGTGCTGGATTCCCGGCGTGACGCCAATGCCAACCGGCCAGACCGCAACACGCCGCAGATCGCGGCGATTCCGTCCTCGCTGCTGCGCGACGGCGCCAACGATATCACGGTGCGGCTGTTCGTATGGGGGCCGCTGAAGGGCTTCCTCGATACCGTCTATGTCGGGCCGGACGCCGGCTTGCGTCCCGCCTACGAGACGCGCACGCTGCTGTTCGTCACGCTGCCCGTCGTGTTCTCCGCCTGGCAATCGATTCTCGCGGTCATCCTTGCGATCATGTGGCTGATGCGGCGCCACGAGCCGGTTTACGGCGTGCTGGCGGCGGCGATGGTGCTCGGCGTGGTGCAGGCGTTCGTGCCGCCGCCGGTGCCGCCGGCCACCACGTCGCGGCTCGCCGCCGTGCTGCTGGCATCAGCACCGATCGAGAGCGCGCTGATCGTCGTGTTCGGCATGCTGTTCTTCGGCTGGCGCTGGCCACGCTACGGCACGCTGCTGTTCGTGCCGGGCCTCGTCGTGTTCGTGGTCGGGCTGATCGGGGGCCCGCCGCTGCCACGCATTCTCTTTCTGGTGCTCGGCATTCCCACGGTCGGGCTTTGCTTGTTCCTGATGGCCTGCGTGACCGCAGCCGCGGTGGTCCGGCGGCAGGACGCGGCAAGCTTCACGATCGGCTGCGCCGTGACCATCGTGCTGGTCTGCTGGGTCCAGGATATGCTCACGGTGTTGGAGATCGCGACCAACGATCGCATCTTCGTCTCGCGCCTGTCCTATTCGGCGATGCTGGTCGCGATCGGCGCCGGGCTGACCTGGCGCTTCGCGCGCGCGCTGAACCAGGTCGACAGCTTTGCCGGCCAGCTCGTTGCACGGGTGGGCGAGGCCGAGGAACGGCTGAAGGCGAGCTTTGCCCGCGAAGAGGCGCGCGCCCGCGCCGCTGCGCTCGCCAATGAGCGCACGCGGCTGATGCGGGACCTGCATGACGGACTCGGCGGCCAGCTCGTCAGCATCGTCGCGCTCTCCGAGCGCGGCCATGAGGGCGCGACCATCACGGAGGCCGCTCGCGCAGCACTGAAGGATCTGCGCCTCGTCATCGATTCCATGGACGACATCGGCGGCGACCTGATGCTCGCGCTCGGCTCCTGGCGCGAGCGCGCGACGGCGCAATTGCGGCCGCACGACATCGCGCTCGACTGGCGCGTGGCAACGCCGCAGGGCCTGCCGCTGCATCCCGAATTGCGGCCATGGCACGTCATCCAGATCGTCCGCATCCTCGACGAGGCCGTGACCAACGCCGTCAAGCACGCAGAGGCGCGCCACATCGCGGTCAGCATCGAGACGCTCGACGACGATCACGGGCCGTATGGCGTGATCAGCGTGACGGACGACGGCAAGGGCTTTGCCCTCGCCGGCAATTGCGCGAGCGCCGGCCAGACCGCGCGGGGCTTGCGCAACATGAGGAGCCGCGCCGCACGGTGCGGCGCGGTGCTCGACCTGAGCTCGGATGCCTCAGGCACGTGCGTGCGGCTGCAATTGCCGCAGTGTTTTCCCGACAGCGATGCGGCTGCGGGCTGAAAAGCCCCCTCCCCGAACGTGTGGGGCGCACGGAGAGAGGGGACGGGCCGGGTCCTCTGCGGAGGACGGGGGGTGTTCGTCCGCAGGGGCTCCGTTGGCCCGAAGCAATGCAATCAAATCAATCGAATGGAATATCAGCGCACGCCGACGCGGTTGACCGGGCCGCCGCGATTCATCGGCGTACCTGCGCGCACACCGACACCGGGCGCGCCGACACCGGGTGTCGCGACCGCGGCCCGCGCAACCGGAGCTCCCGGCGCGACCACCACTGCCGCAGTCGGCCGCACCACGCAGCCCTTGGGCACGCCGACCGTCTTGCAATAGACCACGGCCTGCGCCGGGCTCGTGCCCAGCGACACCATCGCCGCACCCGCCAGCGCCATGATCGTCAGCCCGGCGCTCAGCGCTCCCGCTCTCTTCGACATCTTGCTCTCCTGCTTCCCGTTCGGCGTCCCGGTGCAATCACCGGGTTTCGCAGCCGAGGTGCAGCCTGAATGGCAAAAGACCGGGCACGGATACATGCCATGAAGATGGGGGTGCCGCGGGCAGGAGGGCGCACCCGGTGCCATGAACATGGCATGGACTTGCGCCCGGCCTTCGCGAGATCGTCCGGCCCGCTTGATCCCAGGCGGGACCAACGACAATCCCAAAGAGGTGTTTTATGAAGATTTCGGTTCTTGCCGCGCTGCTGCTCGCCGCCACCGCCATGTCCGCCGCCGCGCAATCCGGTCCGACGCCGCAGGAGCAGATGGCCTGCCGCGGCGATGCCAGCAAATTCTGCGCCGAACATATCGGCAAGCCGCCGGAGATGAATGCCTGCCTGCGCCAGAACAAGACCAAGCTCTCCGACTCCTGCCGCAAGGTCGTGGAATCTCACGGCGGCTGAGCCGGTCCTCAAGTCCGGGAGCGCTTCAGCGGAGCGAACCCGGACTCTGTTTTGCCGATCATGCTTTAGTCGTCGTCGGGCCCGAACAGCCTGATCTGCGGGAAGCCGCTGCGTGGGCGGCTTGCGATATCGCGGGCATCGGAGTCTTCTCGGATGTTGCGCGCGACGTCGTCCCAATCGGTGCGGTCGCGCGGGCCGCGCATCTCGCGGGACTCGTAATAGTGGCGGCGCTCGGCCCAGCGTTCGCGGCGCTCCATCCGGCGCCGTTCGGACGCGGCGCGCTTCACGTCGGAATCCCGTGCCTTGGCATAGGCGTTGTCCGGCGAAGCGGCCGGCTCTGTCGACGCCTGCTGCTCTGCAGGCCTGGGCGCGGCTGGTGCCGGCTTGGACTGTTCCTTGGACTGCTCGACCGCGGCTGCTTGCGACGGCCGCGGTGCTGGCGGTTCAGCGGTCGCTTGAGTGGTCCGCGTATCGGGCTTGGCGGGTTCAGACTTTGCCTCGGCCTGCGCCGGCGCGGCAATGATCGCGCCAAAAGCCTGCGAACCGGTGAGATAATTCACGCGCTCGGACGGTGCGTTCATCGCCGCCGCTGTGCCAGCGGCGTCGGCGCGCTTGCTGGTGTCCGGCCCCTGCTTGGGCGCGATCGGATTCATGATGTTGCCGGCGACGATGCCGCCGCCGAGACCAATGGCGATGGCCGCGACAATGGTTCCGGCACCGACGAAATAGGCTGTCGAGGCGCGCATTGATCCACTCCCTCTTTGGGGCGAGCAACGCACGTTGATTGCCGGATGTTCCTGATGCGGCGGCAGTTCCCAAAGGAACTGTCAGATCTGCTGCGCGACCTTCTCCAGCCCGATGATGCGGGCGAGCTTGCGCACTTCCTCTTTCTGGTCGTCACGCAGCTGGAACAGCAGCGGCATCGCGGCCGACTTCAACTGCTGAACCTCGTCGCAATTCGGATCGATCGGCACGCCCGGCGCGTTCGGATTGGAGAGCTTGTTTGCCGAAATCTTGCGGACAACGTTGCGGAGCGCCGTCTCGACCGAGGGCCAATAATATTCCTGCGACGACGAGAGTTTCAGGCGATCCCTGATGCCCGCGATCTGTGCGTCGGACAGCAGCGCATAGGATTTCTGCGGCTGCGGCTTGGCCACGACCTTCGGCTTGGCCGGGACTTCGACGGCGGGGACTTCCGCGGCGGCAGGCGCCTCGTGCGAACTGGCCTTCGGCATCGGAAAATCGGAAGGCGTGGCGGCGGCAAAGGCCTGGCGAAGCGGCTCGGTCAGCACCGGCGTCTGAGCGAGCTTGTCGGCGGCGACCTGCACCGGCTCGATTGCGGCCGAGGCAAGCGCCAGCGTCGGAACCAGACGGTCGGCCTTGGCGGCACGGTTGGTCGCGAGCGGTTTGGCCGCAGGTGCCTGCGTGATCATCTCCGCGCTGACACTGGGCACGCTGTCGCGGCCGAGAATGGCGGTCGTCGCAGCGCCAAGGACGAGAAAACAGGTCAGCGCGACGATGGTGATGGCTTTGGACAAACGTCTCTCCGCGCCCAACTTTCAAGTCCACGTGATCACTGCCCGGAAACTGGGCGATAATTAAGGCTTAACCGTGCAATTGCGGCGGCAATCGCGCGGACTGCGGCGACATCGCCTGAAAAGCTCAACGAAATCAGGCAGCTGCCGCCAGTTCGTAGGCATCCTGGATGTCGGCCACGATCTCCGAGGCCTCCCAGACCGCGCGCGGCTCGACCGATTGCAGCGCCACCGTCCAGTTGCCGCCTCGGCGAGTACGGGGGACGCTGACGATGTCGAAGCGCACGTTGCGGCACAGCGGATGGCGGGCCAGCGCGTGGGCCACGCGAACGCGGATTTCGTCCAACGTCGCGGCTGTCTTGCCGTTGAGATAGTTGAAGTCCATCGCCTGTCCCTCTCGGTCCTGATTGGCGGCCTTGAGAGGATTCTTGGCGGGCGATGGTTAATCTGCCGTTAAGTGAGCGGGGCGGAAGAGCGCGGGATTAACCGTGAGCGGTGCGCCGGAGGCTCTTCTCCCTCTCCCCGTCCTTACGGGGAGAGGGTCGGGGTGAGGGGCTCTCTCCACAATCAAGGTGACAGTTGGATTCAGGCTCCCCCTCACCCGCCGCGCTTCGGACGATGCTTCGCATCGCGCGGCGCGTCGGCCTCTCCCCACACGCGGGGAGAGGCGAACAAGCCTACTGTCCGCCCGCCTCGCGATATTCGGTAACCGTCCGCGCAACGAGATCGTCGACAGTGAGCACGTCCGTCACCCCCGATGTCGAATGCCCACCGCTCCAGATGTCGCGCCAGCGTTTCGGCCGGCTCTCGCGCGCGGCGACGTCGATGTCCTTGGCAATGTCGATCGCCCCGCGCGCCGGCAGGTCGTCGGGATCGAGACCCGCGGCCACGATCGACGGCCTCAGCATGCTGGTCTGCAGTCCCGTGAAGGCGGTGGTGAGCAGGACGTCGTCGGCGCTGCTCTCGACCAGCATCCGCTTGTAACGGTCATCCGCCATGCTCTCGCGCGTCGCAATGAACTTCGTGCCCATGTAAGCGAGATCGCAGCCGAGCACTTCAGCGGCGTGCAACGCGCGGCCGTCGCTGATGCCGCCGGCGAGCACGATGATGCCGTCGTAGAATGCGCGCACCGCGCGGACAAAGGCGAACGGATTGAGCCAGCCGGTCTGGCCGCCGGCGCCGGCGGTCAGCAGCACAAGGCCGTCGGCACCGGCTTCCGCCGCGCGTTCGGCATGGCGGATCGAGGCGACATCCGCCAACACCAATGCGCCGGCATCATGCAGCGGCTTCGCTACAGGCGCGGGCGAGCCGACCGAGGTGATGACGATCTCCGGCCTGTGCCGCAGCAGCACGGCGAGATCCTGCTCCAGCCGCACGTTGGAACGGTGCACGATCAGGTTCGGGCACAGCGGCGCCGCCTTGCGTCCGGTTTGCTCTTCGTGCTGCCGCGACCGGGTTTCGATCGCAGTGAGCCATTCGTCGAGCTGTTCCGCGCTACGGCAATTCGCGGTTGGGAAGCTGCCGATCACGCCGTTGCGGCAGGCCGCGACCATGAGCTCGACGCCCGACACCAGAAACATCGGCGCCGCGATCAGCGGCAGATCAAGACGATCGCGGAAACGCTGCAGTCGGTCTGATGGCACGCCAATCTCCTTGTCATTCTTGCCGCCCTGCGCGGGCTTTGTCGTTCCATCCCGCATTCGCTGTGCTAGCGTCATCAGCAACATTGGCACGCCAGAAGCCGATGACAAAGCAACGAGGAAACATATGTCCGATCCGCTCCACGCATCGTCCCCGGCTTGTGCGCAGACGCTACGGGCGCTGTCGCGCTATCCCGGCCGCACCGCTTTCGCCTGGCCTGAGGGATCGCTGAGCTATCGTGGCACCATCGACCTGATCGGACGAATCCAGGGCGTGTTCATGCGGCTTGGATTGCAGCCCGGCGCGCGCGTCGCCTTCCTCACAGCCAATCGCGCCGACACCTGGTGCGCCGGCGTCGCGGCGCAGTTGTCACGGCTCTGCATCACCTGGCTGCATCCTCTGGGCTCCCTGGAGGACCAGCTGTTTCAACTCGAGGATTCCGACGCCGAGATGCTGGTGGTCGACGCGGCCGCCTTCCGCGATCGCGGCGGCGACCTCGCCGCGAAGGCCGGCCGGCTCAAGGCGGTCTTCACCATGGGACCAGCCAGCTACGGCGTCGATCTGCTGGCGGCGATCGAGACTGCGGGACACGCCAGCGCGCTGTGCCTCGCCGGCCCCGACGATCTCGCCACGCTGAACTACACCGGCGGCACGACCGGTAAATCCAAGGGCGCGCTGCGCCATCACCGCGAGAATGCCGGAGCCGCCGCCGCGATCCTCGCCGACTTCGAGATCCCCGAGGCCGCGCGCTATCTCACGGTCGCACCGATCAGCCATGTCGCCGGCACGAAGGTGCTGCCGACCTTGATGCGCGGCGGCACCGTGCACATGCTCAAGAGTTTCGATCCCGAGGCGATGCTGGCGACGATCGCGCGCGAGCGCATCAATTTCACGCTGCTCGTGCCGACCATGATCTATGTGCTGCTCGATCATCCCGCGCTCAGCAAGACCGACCTGTCCTCGCTCGAGCTGGTGCTCTATGGCGCCTCCGCGATGTCGCCGAGCCGGCTGGTCGAGGGCATCGAGCGCATCGGGCCGGTGTTCTCGCAGCTTTACGGACAGACCGAATGCTATCCCGTCTCGGTGCTGCGCAAGGCGGATCATGATCCCAAGACACCGGAGCTGTTCCTGTCCTGCGGCTTCCCGATCGCGGCCTGCGAGGTCAAGATCCTCGACGACGACGACCAGGAGGTGAGGACGGACGAAGCCGGCGAGATCTGCGTGCGCGCGCCGCACGTGATGGCGGAGTACTGGAAGCGGCCGGACATCACCGCCGAGACGCTGAAGAACGGCTGGGTCCACACCGGCGACATCGCGCGCAAGGACGAGCGCGGCTACATGTTCATCCTCGATCGCAAGAAGGACATGATCGTCTCCGGCGGCTTCAACATCTTCCCGCGCGAGGTCGAGGACGTGCTGTCGCAGCATGCCGACGTCGCCATGGTCGCTGTCGTCGGCATTCCCGACGAGAAGTGGGGCGAGGCCGTCACCGCCATCGTCGTGCCGCGCGAGGGCGCAAGGCCCGATCCAGACGAGCTGATCAACCTGGTGAAGATGCGGAAGGGCTCGGCGCACGCGCCCAAGCAGATTCAGTTCGTCAAACAGCTGCCGATGACCGGCGTCGGCAAGGTCGACAAGAAGGTGCTGCGCGCGGGCTTCTGGAGCGGGCGGGACCGGATGGTGGGGTGACGGCTGCGAGATGCGCGAGGCTGCATCCACGATCGGCCGTCGTCGCCCGGCTTGACCGGGCGATCCAGTAATCCGAGACGGCTGCGATGGAGTCGATAGGCCGCGGCGTACTGGATGAACCGCTTTCGCGGAGCATGACACCGAGATTGAGGCGCGGACCCGCGAGCTACGACCTTTTCTCGATCACCAGGCTCTGCACCGCCCGGCCGAAATAGCCCTGCCGGTCAGCCAACCGCGACATTGCAAGGCCCGCGCCGTCGGGACCAATCCAGGAGTCGCCGTCGAGCAGGATCCACTCGCCCACCGGCTGCCGCGCAAAGCTCACGGTGAGATCGGCGTTGATGTAGGTCCAGGCGCGGAAGTCGAGCGTCGAGGCGGTGCCGTTGGAGAAGTCGGCGGCGACCACGGCGCGCATCGCCTGCGAGATCGCCTCGCCTGCAATCAAGGGATGATCGACGCGAAACCAGATCGCGCCGGCACCGGCCTGGCCGAAGCGGCCGCGCGCGGCACGCATCGAGACCGAGCGCACGAACGGGCTGGTGGCAGCGTGGCCATCCTCGATCAGGGAGTCCTCGGGCGAAGGCAGCGCAACCGGCAGCCCCTTGACGTCGTCGGGCAGGCTCAGCGCCTGGCGCCTGATCTTGAGCACGGTGGCGCCGACCACCTGCACGCCGTCGGCGAGCAGCTTGATTTCGCAGAGCTGGATCTTGCGGCCCTCACGCAAGACCTCGGTCGCGATCGTAAGTGGCGCCACCGGCACCGGGCGCATCAGATCGATTGTGACCCGCGCGATCTCCATCGGAACAGGCGTCGGAATGCGTTCGGCCGCCCACGTCACCAGCGACGCCGGCGCCGAGCCATGCTGCATGCGGCGGTCCCAAGGCCCCGCGGCGTCCGGGCTGGTGACGACGCTGTTGCCGTCGACGCGGTAGATGGGGGGCATGGTCGCTCCGTGGCACACATTCGCAGTTCAAAAACAGGTGTCGTCCCGGCGGAGGCCGGGACCCATACTCACAGACCGAACTTGGTGAAGCGAGATCGGGGCTGATATCAGCCGCAACAACAACCTATCGGGGGTATGGGTCCCGGCCTACGCCCTAGGGCATGCACATATCTGGTGCGGCGGATTGACTCGGATCGGCCTGGGAGGATTCCAGAATCAGAGTTCTGTGTGATTCGTATTGCGGCACTCCATGATTTGGACGGGGTGCCGCGATGTTGTCACGGATTGACTGGACGCTGGGCCGGTTCGGGGATCGTCGTCTCGATAAAGGGGGGCGGCGTTCGTCGAACGCATGGTTGTGGGCAAAACTGTCTGCCTTCGGCAGCTCTCCAGGGGGAACCGCGCGCTGGAAGTGCGGTTCAACCGCTTTCTTGGCCATGACAAGGTGACGGTGGAGCGGATCATCGAAAGCTGGAGCGAAAGCACGGTCGCTGCGGTAGAGGGCCGCCACGTGCTGGCCATCCAGGACACCAGCGAGATCCACTTCAACACCACACCGCAACGCCGGCGCGGGCTCGGAGAAATCGGCAAAGGCAATAACCACGGCGTGCTGCTGCATCCGCTGCTGGCTGTGGATGCCGATGACGGCAACTGTCTTGGACTTTTGAGCGGGCAGATATGGACGCGCACAGGTCGCCGCACGACCTCGCACGACGATCGGGAGTTATCGGACAAGGAATCGCAGCGCTGGATATCCACTGCCATGGCGGCCAAGCCGCTCCTCACCAAGGCCACAGCGGTGACGGTGCTGGGTGACCGCGAGAGCGATATTTTTGCCCTTTATGCCAGCTCGGCCGAGCAACACTTCCACGTCATCGCGCGCAGCATGCATGATCGCAAGCTTGCCGACCGCAGCGGCTTGTATGAGGTCAGCGATGCCATGGCCGCGGTGGATCGGCGTGCGATCCAATTGCCTGCGCGCGCCGCGCGGCCCGCCCGCCTGGCTCACCTCGAACTTCGCTTTGGCGCAATCGAGCTCGCCCGCCCACAGAGTAAGTTCCTGCGCCATCTGCCGGAAAGCTTGCCATTGGCGGTGGTCGATGTGCGCGAGATCAATGCCGAAACCGGGGTAGAGCCGCTGCACTGGCGGCTTCTCACCTCTCACGAGGTTACCGGCATCGAGGACGCCTGGCGCATCGTCCAATGGTACAAGCAACGCTGGATCATCGAGCAGTTCTTCCGCATCCTGAAGACACAAGGCTTCAAGCTCGAAGACAGCCAGATCGGAACCGCCGATCGCCTTCTCAAGCTGGTCGCGATTGCCGCTAAGGCGGCCGTCATCACAATCCAACTTCTGCAGGCCCGCAATGGCAGTCGCCAACCCATTCTCGCTGCCTTCGACAACGGCCAAATTAACGTGCTCACCGCCCTCAACCGTCAACTCGAAGCCGGGAGCAAGCGATTAAAGAACCCACATCCGCCCGATAGCCTCGCTTGGGCCGCCTGGATCATTGGTCGCCTCGGCGGCTGGGACGGCTACCCATCGTCCAAGCCGCCGGGCCCGATCACCTTCAAGAACGGCCTCGAATACTTCCACGCCGTCGCAGCAGGATGGAGCCTCAGAGATATGTGCATGCCCTAGGGCCTTCGCCGGGACGACGAATGAGAACTAGGCGTGCCACAACAGCCGCCCATCACAACGGCGGATCGATCGCTTCGTCGTATTCCTTCTTGAAGCGCGCGATCAGGTCGGCGGCGGGCAGGATGCCCTCGACGCTGCCGATGCCCTGACCCGAGCCCCAGATCTCCTTCCAAGCCTTCGGCTTGGCGCGCTCGCCGGAGGCGTCGGTGCCGAAGTTCATCTTGGAGGGATCGGAGGTCGGCAGGTTTTCCGGATCCATGCCGGCGGCGAGGATCGAGGGTTTCAGATAATTGCCGTGCACGCCGGTGAAGAGGTTGGAATAGACGATGTCGTCGGCGCTCGAGCCGGCGATCATCTCTTTGTACTTCTCGACCGCGTTAGCCTCCTTGGTCGCGATGAAGGCCGAGCCGATATAGGCGAAGTCGGCGCCGAGAATGCGCGCGGCGCGGATCGCCTTGCCGTTGCCGATCGCACCCGACAGCGCGATCGGGCCGTCGAACCACTTTCGCGTCTCGGCGACGAAGGCGAGCGGCGAGATGGTGCCGGCATGGCCGCCGGCGCCGGCTGCGACCAGGATCAGGCCGTCGGCGCCCTTCTCGATCGCCTTGTGCGCGAATTTCTGGTTGATCACGTCGTGGAAGACGATGCCGCCCCAGCCGTGCACGGCCTGGTTCAGCTCCTCGCGCGCTCCGAGCGAGGAGATGATCATCGGCACCTTGTACTTGGCGCAGAGCTGCATGTCGTGATCGAGCCGGTTGTTCGACTTGTGCACGATCTGGTTGACCGCGAACGGCGCCGACGGCTTATCGGGATGCGCGCGGTCATAGGCCGCGAGCTCCTCGGTGATCCGCGCCAGCCATTCGTCGAGCAATTCCGGCGGCCGCGCGTTCAGCGCCGGAAACGAGCCGACCACACCCGCCTTGCACTGCGCGATCACGAGATCGGGCACCGAGATGATGAAGAGCGGCGAACCGATCACGGGGATCGACAGGCGTCCTTTGAACAAGGCAGGCATGGACATTGCGGAACGGTCCTCTGTTAGCGGTCAAACGAAGGCTGGGATCATACCAACAAGGCAATCTTTCCACTGTCAAGTATTGCGTTGTGACGCCGCGGCGGATGCCGTTACCGCAATTTCCAACGCGCGGAATTCTTACCCGTACAATCTAACCGTCTTCTTCGTCATTGCGAGCGCAGCGAAGCAATCCAGTCTCTCTCCGCGGAAGGATTCTGGATTGCTTCGTCGCAAGGGCTCCTCGCAATGACGTGCAGAAAAAGCATCGATCTCCCATGCGCACCGGAAGTCGACGCGATGACTTCACCCGATCAAATCCGGGTTGATCAGCCGCTCGAACGAGAACATCTCGTCCCACTTCTCCTGCGTCAGCAGCTGGCGCTCGACCACCACGATCTGGTGCAGCGACTTGCCGCTCTTGTAGCCCTCGCGCGCGATCTCGGCGCATTGCTTGTAGCCGAGCAGCGGCTTCAGCACCGTGACGATACCGAGCGAGTTCAGCACCATGTTGCGGGTGTGCTCCTCGTTGGCGGTGATGCCGACGACGCAATGCTCGCGCAGGCTGTTGACCGCGCGCTCCATGGTGCGGATCGAGAAGAACAGCGCGAACGAGATCACCGGCTCCATCACGTTGAGCTGGAGCTGGCCGGCGCTGGCGGCCAGCGTCACCGTGGTGTCGAGACCGATGACGAGGAAGCTGGTCTGGTTGACCACCTCGGGGATGACCGGATTGACCTTGCCGGGCATGATCGAGGAGCCCGGCTGAAGCTGCGGCAAGTTGATCTCGTTGAAGCCGGCACGCGGGCCGGAGGCAAGCAGGCGGATGTCGTTACAGATCTTGGTCAGCTTGCTGGCGGTGCGCTTGAGGATGCCCGAGAGCTGCACATAGGCACCGGTGTCGGAGGTCGCCTCGACAAGATCGCCGGCGAGAACGAACTCGACGCCGGTCAGCGCGCTCAGATGCCGGACCGCGAGCTTGGGATAGCCGACGGCCGCGGTCACGGAGGTGCCGATCGCTGTGGCGCCGAGATTGATCTCGCGCAGCAGCGCACGGGCCTCCGAAATGCGATCCACCTCCTCGCCGATCGTGGTGCCCCATCCCCGGAATTCGGCGCCGAGCGACATCGGCACCGCGTCCTGAAGATGCGTGCGGCCCATCTTCAGCACACGATCGAACTCGCGGCCCTTGGCGAAGAAAGCTTCCTGGAGCTGGCGCAGCGCCGTCATGTAGCTCTCGAGCCGCAGGATCAGCGCCAGGCGAAAGGCGGTAGGATAGGTGTCGTTGGTGGACTGGCCGTAATTGACGTGATCGTTGGGGCTGACCTGCTGGTAATCGCCCTTCGCAAAGCCGAGCGATTCCAGCGCGAGGTTGGCGATCACCTCGTTGGCGTTCATGTTGGTCGATGTGCCAGCACCGCCCTGAATGAAGTCGGTAACGAACTGGTCCATCATGTCACCGGCAATCACGCGGTCACAGCCCAGAATGATCGCGTCCGCGACCTTGGCGTCGATCGCGCCGAGCTCGCGGTTGGCCATGGCGGCCGCTTTCTTCACGTAACCAAGCGCCTTCACGAAGTAAGGCTCCTGGCTCATCGGAATGCCGGTGATGTGGAAGTTCTCCTTCCCGCGGATGGTCTGGACGCCGTAATAGATGTCGTCGGCGATCTCACGCTGTCCGAGGAAGTCCTGCTCCGTACGACTCATGGGCGCTCCTTGTTGCATGCGCGCGGGCCATCACGTCAGTTCTGACAAAGCGCGCTGGTCACGAAAGTGTCGGTGCGGCAATCGTCGGGCCTGCGTTGCCGGCCCGGTATCAGGACCTTGGCCGAGCATTTCTCGGCTGAGTCGGCGTTCAGGCTCTTGCCTTCGCGATAGCCCTTGCTCTGGCAGAGTTGGTCGGCGGCCTGCTTGCAGTCGGGCGCGCCGTTCGCGGAGGCCGGACAGGCCACGCGCCCCGAGACCATGGTGGACGGCTTCGCCAGCCGCGATAAATCGTTCATGGTCTCGCTCGGGCTTTTGATCGGCGGCAGGATCGAGGGCAACTTGTCGAACAGCTTGCCCATTTCGTTGATCAGCCCGGGATTTTCCTCGCGCGCCGGCGGCGCCGAAAGAGCGGGTGTCGACGGCGGCCGCGCGGCCTGCGTCCCCTGCTCCTGGAGGCCGAGCGCGGGCGGCGCAGCTTGCGGCCATGCCGTCCCGCCGGCGAAAACCAGGAGCAGCACTGCTGACATCAGCGTCCCGAACCGCATGGCCGGTTTGCCGGATCGAACCATCATGACGGCAAGCGTAGCCGATGCCGGCGCGACGGCAAAGCGCCGCGAGGTTATTGAGCGAGCATGGTCCTCGCGCAAACGCTAGATCAGCTTGATCGCCACCACGAAGCCGAGCACCAGCACGGCGGCGCCGATCGCTACCCAGAGGCCGAGATGCTTCTCGATCCTGACGCGGATCCAATCGCCATAGCGGTTGAGCAGGATCGCGACGACGAAGAAGCGTCCGCCGCGCGCAACGATCGAGCACAGGATGAACAGAAGAATATTGTAGCCGGCAAAGCCCGAGGTGATGGTGACGAGCTTGTAGGGGATCGGCGTCAACCCCTTGAGCAGGATGATGATCGCACCCCATTCCGTATAGGAGGCGCGGAAGGCATCGACCTTGTCGCCGAGGCCGTAGACCTGGATCAGCCATTGGCCGACCGAGTCGAACAGCAGCGCTCCGATGGCGTAGCCAACCATGCCGCCGACCACCGAGGTCACGGTGCAGATCGCAGCATAGACCCAGGCGCGCTGCGGGCGCGCCAGCGACATCGGGATCAGCATCACGTCCGGCGGGACCGGAAAGAACGAGCTTTCTGCGAACGCCACGGCTCCCATGATCCAGAGCGCGTAGGGCTTGTGGGCGGCGTCGATGCACCAGTCGTAGATACGTTTCAGCATGGCGCCGCGATGAAGCACCATGGGACGGATTTGTCCATGCCGAGATTGAGGCGAATTATGACGTTTCTAGTGGCGCTTGCGCGCGGCACGGCCCTCGAGCGCGACAATTGGCCGCCTTGAGGCAATTCGCGGTGACGCGACCTTGGGCAGCTTCATCCGCGATTTCGGCAGCTTCTCGGCGATGCCGAGCATATCTTCACGCCGCGTCATCTCCCGCCAGACGTCCTCGGGACGGACCCCGGCCGAAGCCCACAGCACGGTGAGATTGTAGAGCAGGTCGGCGCTCTCCCGGATCACGGCCTCGCTATCGCCGTTGACCGCGTCGATCACGACTTCGATGGCCTCTTCGGCCAGTTTCTTCGCCATTTTGGAAGGCCCGCGCTGAAACAGCCGGGCCGTGCGCGATGTTGCCGGATCAAGATCTCTGGCCGCGAGCACAGCCAGATATAGCCGCTCAAGCGAATCACTCATGGTACTCAAACTACTCTAAACCCATGGCGAGCGCGTTAACGCGCGACAATAAAAGCGAAAAACAGGCCGGCGCGGCAAGCGCGACGGCCCGTTGTAGTCAACCTTTGGTAGCCGGAGCTAGTAGCAGTTGGTGTAATAGCCCTGGCCGCAGTATTCGGACGGAGCCGTACCGCCGTAGCGCTGATATTGGTAGTTGGGGCCCGGACCATAATAGGGCCCGTAAGCAGGACCGCTGTAATAGGCAGGTCCGCCGTAATAGCCGTAGCCCGGACCGTAGTCATAGGCGTAGGCGTCCCGGCTTGCGGCGATGGCGAGACCCGTGCCGATGGCTGCGAAAGCCGCAGCTGCGGCCGCGCCGCCTCCACCGCCATGCCAGTGGCGGCCGCCGGCGTATGACGCGGTCGGGGCAATTGCGGTCAGTGCCAGCACCGCGGCGGTGGCAAGAACGGCCTTGCGGCCGGCAAATTTCGAAAAACTGTCAAACATGTGGACCCTCCTTGGGACCTCGAATGGTGCCTATAGACAGGCTCGTGTCTGTCAAACACCCGCATCCCATGTTGGGTTCCCCAACCCCAACACAAGCTGAACGGGGTTGCGTAATCGTGACGCAACCTCCGCTCATCCGCCGTTCATGTTGGCGCGGACAGACTGACTGCCAGCCGGCGCTGCGAGCGTCACGAAACCATAACAATGCGGGACCGGCGCACCCGATGTCGGAATTCAAGACGATCGCCCTTCGTTGCCTGCTGGCTCTCGTGATCTCGCTTGCGACACTGATTGCACGCGATGTCAGCATGGCCGAGACCGCCGCCCCATCCGTTGCGATTCACTTCACCTTCGACCGGCCATTGGATGCGAGCATGGCGCCGTTCTTCCTGGCCGCAAAGGACGGCAGGTTCGGCGCCGAGCATCTCAGCGTGTCCTTCAACACCGCAGCCGGATCGTCGGAAGCGCTCGCGCGTGTCGCCAAGGGCGACAGCGAGCTCGCTCTGGTCGACATCAACGAGTTGATCCGCTTTCGCGACAAGGAGCAGGCAGCGCCGGTCAAGGCGGTGTTCGTGCTGTTCAACCGCGCACCCTACGCGATCGTCGCGCGCAGGAGCCGCGGCATCCACCTTCTGTCCGATCTCGACGGCAAAACCGTCGGCGTTGCCGACAGCGACCTGTCGATGCGGCTGTGGCCCGCACTGGCGCAGCAGAACGGCATCAATGCATCGCACGTCAAATTTCACAAGATCAGCGCGGCGGTGCGCGAGCCGATCCTCTCCGCGGGCCAGGTCGATGCGGTCGCCGGCTTCAGCTATCTGTCGGCGGTGAACCTGCGTGACCGCGGCGTGCCCGAAGCCGATCTCGTCGTGCTGCGCTATGCGGATTACGGCTGCGAAGCCTACGGCTTTGCCGTGGTGGTCAATCCCGCCTTCGCCGCAGCAAAGCCGGACGGCGTCAAGGGCTTCGTCCGCGCCTTGATCGCGGGCATCAACGCGACCGTCATGGAGCCGGGGCGCGCGGCGGAGGAGGCCGCGAGCCGCATCGAGGACGGCGACCGCAACCTGGAGCTGGAGCGCCTGCGCACCGCTCTCGCCGACAACATCCTGACCGACGAGGTCAGGCGCAACGGCCTCGGCGGCGTCGACCCGGCGCGCCTCGAGCGCTCGATCGGCCAGGTCGCGCAGGACTTCAAATTCCGCAAACGACCGACAGCGACCGAGATCTTCGACGACCAATTCCTGCCGCCGCTGGCGGGGCGGCTGATCAACTGAGCAAAACCGAAAGCTTCCGCTGTATCTCGCGTACGATCCCTGCTTAGAATACGGGCTCCGTCGTCGCCGAGTTCCTTGCCCGCATGTCCATCCTCCGTCTCTACACCCGTGTTCTCGAGCTGCTCGGCAAGGAGGCGCGGCTGGGCTGGCTGCTCGCGGTCGCCAATCTGCTGCTGGCAGGCTCGCAATTCGCCGAGCCCGTGCTGTTCGGCCGGATCGTCGACGTGCTCTCGGGCAAGACCGTAGCCGGCTCGAACTCGGCCTGGCCATTCCTGGCCGCCTGGGTCGCCTTCGGGCTGTTCACCATCGCATGCAGCGCGCTCGTGGCTTTGCAGGCCGATCGGCTCTCGCACCGCCAGCGCCAGGCGGTGCTGACCGATTATTTCGAGCACATCCTGCAACTGCCGCTGACCTTCCACTCCGGCACCCATTCGGGCCGGCTGATGAAGGTGATGCTCAACGGCACCGACGCGCTGTGGCGGCTATGGCTCGGCTTCTTCCGCGAGCATTTTGCCGCGATCCTCTCGGTCGTGGTGCTGATGCCGCTGTCGCTCTACCTGAACTGGCGGCTCGCGATCCTGCTGTTCGTGCTCTGCATCGTCTTCACCGCGCTGACGACCTTCGTGGTGCGCAAGACCTTCGGTATGCAGATGGAGGTCGAGGAGCACTACAGCGAGCTCTCTGCGCGCGCCTCCGATGCGCTCGGCAACGTCGCGCTGGTGCAGAGCTTCGTCCGCGTCGAATCCGAGGTCAAAGGGCTACGCTCCGTCGCCGACGAGCTGCTGGCCGCGCAGATGCCGGTGCTGTCGTGGTGGGCGCTCGTCACCGTCATCACGCGCGCCTCCACAACCATCACCGTGCTCGCGATCTTCACGCTCGGCATCGCGCTGCACGACCAGGGGCTCACCTCGGTCGGCGAGATCGTGATGTTCGTGAGCTTTGCGACGCTGCTGATCCAGAAGCTCGAGCAGGTCGTGAGCTTCATCAACAACGTGTTCATGGAAGCGCCGCGTCTGCGCGAGTTCTTTGGCGTGCTCGACGCCGTGCCCGCGGTGCACGACAGGCCCGACGCGATCGATGCCGGCAGATTGTCCGGCCTCGTCGAGTTCCACGACGTCACCTTCTCCTATGACGGCAAGCGCCCTGCGGTCGAGGACCTCTCGTTCACGGCGCTGCCCGGCCAGACCATCGCGCTGGTCGGTCCGACCGGCGCCGGCAAGTCGACCGCGATCGCGCTCTTGCACCGCGCCTTCGACCCGCAATCCGGCTTCATCAAGATTGACGGCATGGACGTGCGCGGGATCACGCTGACGTCGCTGCGGCGGAACATCGGCGTGGTGTTCCAGGAGGCGCTGCTGTTCAACCGCTCGATCGCGGAGAATCTGCAGGTCGGCAAGCCGGATGCGACCGAGGACGAGATGCGCAAGGCGGCCGCGCGCGCGCAGGCGCTCGAGTTCATCGAGCGCAGCGGCGGCTTCGAGACCAACGCCGGCGAACGCGGCCGCATGCTCTCCGGCGGCGAGCGGCAGCGGCTGTCGATCGCCCGCGCGCTGTTGAAGGATCCGCCGATCCTGATCCTGGACGAGGCGACCAGCGCGCTCGACGCCGTCACCGAGGCCAAGGTGAATGCCGCTCTCGACGAAGTGATGAAGGGCAGGACCACGTTCGTGATCGCCCACCGCCTCTCCACCATCCGCAACGCCACGCGGATCCTGGTGTTCGAGAACGGCCGGGTGACCGAAAGCGGAACTTTCGATGAACTCGTGGCCAAAGGCGGCCATTTCGCCGAGCTCGCCAGGGCCCAGTTCATGGTCCAGGAAAACGCGCGGGCCAGCGTGACGGCGGCCGAGACTGCCGCGACTCCGGTCAAATCCCAGTAGCAAGTCCCCATAGGCCCGTCGAAATTCGGCCTATTTCATTGCGGAATACCGCACCGGTCCCCCTATTCTCGACGCATCAGCCGGTATAGGTTTGCGACGCCGCAAGCGGCGGCGCTGGATTTCAAAACCGACCATCAGATCACGAGAACCGCAGGGAATCGGCGGGTCTCCAAGGACCGGAATCGGATAGTGCACGCCCTTCGCCCGCTGCTTCGCAAATCGCTGTTCAACCTGTTCGCTGCGGGCCTCGCATGCGCCGCATTGCTCGCGCCGGGCGCAGCGCGCGCCGAAGCGCTGCTGCTGATCGAAGCCGACAGCGGCAAGGTGTTGCAGGCCGATAACGCGACCATTCCCTGGTACCCCGCCTCCGTCACCAAGATCATGACCGCCTATGTGACGCTGAAGGCGGTCAAGGACGGCAGGCTCACGCTCGACACGCTGCTCACGGTGTCGCCGACGGCAGCCTCGCAATCGCCATCGAAGATGGGCTTCCGCCCGGGAACGCAGCTCACCGTCGACAACGCGCTGAAGATGATGATGGTCAAGTCGGCGAACGACATGGCCGTGGTGCTTGCCGAAGGCGTCGGCGGCTCGATCGATGGCTTCTCCGCGATGATGAACGACACCGCGAAGAAGCTCGGCATGACGCAGACGAGCTACGTCAATCCGAACGGCCTGCCCGCCGACGGCCAGATCACGTCCGCGCGTGATCTCGGAATCCTGGCGCGCGCGTTCCTGCGCGACCTGCCGGAGTACGAGTACTTCGTGCACATCCCGGCGATCCGCTTCGGCAAGCGCATCACCGGCAATTTCAACAAGCTGATCGGCCGCTATCCCGGCGCCGACGGCTTCAAGACCGGCTTCATCTGCGCCTCCGGCTACAATCTCGTGGCATCGGCCACGCGCAACGGTCGCCGGCTGATCGCCGTGGTGCTGGGCGCCAATTCCGGCACTGCGCGCGCGGTGAAGGCGGCGCAGCTGCTCGAGCGCGGCTTCGGCCAGGACAATCTGACATGGCTGCGACCTTCGCTCGGCACCGTCGATAATCTCGTGCCGGTCGACGCCTCGCCGCCGAATTTGCGCGACGAGATGTGCGGGCCCAACCGCAAGCGGCCGGCCAGCGACGACGACGATGCGCTGATCGCGGCCAATGGCAGCCCGACCGGATCGGCCTCGGCCACCGGCGGCGAAGCCCAGGTCACCTTCTTCACGGCCGGTCTGCAGCCGCCCATGATGAAGGCTTCCGAGCTGATGGCCTCTGCTCCGGCCGCTGCCGAGGCCGTGCTGGTCTATACCGGCCCGACCCGCACCGGCACGGCCCTGATCGCAGCGGTCGCGGCCGATGCCGACCAACAGACGGTGGCAAAGCCGCGTGGCAAGAAGTCGCGCGTCGCCAAGAAGCCTGACGCCGCCGACAAGCCGAAGGACGGGACTAAGGACGCGGGCAAGGAATCCAAGACGGCGGCGGCGAAGCCGGCTGCCAAGCCTGACGCCAAGACCGACACCAAGAGCGATACCAAGACCGCAGCCAAGCCGGCCGGGACCAAGCATGCCGCGGCCAAGCACGATGCGGCGGCAAAACCCGCCGAGAAACCGGCGGCAACCGGCGATCAGGCTCCCAAGCCCGCCAAGCCCAAGGCCGCGACCAAGCCCGCCGCCACCAAGCCGGCCAACAACAGTTAACGGCCCCTTAGGCTGGACCGCGCCCGCACTTCGCACCTGCGGCAGCGCGGTCTGTGATGATTCCAGTAGCTACTCCCGGACCTTTGCCCTAAGCCTCGACGGCTTGCCACCCGTTCCGGCAGGCTCGATACTGGCGGCAATGAGGCAAGCCCGAGACACAACGGGCTCAGTTAGATGAGGGGAGTTTCCATGGAGCGCATCTGGCTCAAGCAATATCCGCCCGGCGTGCCCGCCGATATCGAGCCGACGCAATACGCCTCGCTGGTCGACCTTTTGGAGGAGAGCTTCACCAAGTTCGCCGACCGCAAGGCGTTCATTTGCATGGACAAGTCGATCAGCTATCGCGACCTCGATCAGATGTCGGTCGCGCTCGCCGCCTATTTGCAGGGCCGTGGGCTGCAGCGCGGCGCTCGTGTCGCCATCATGATGCCGAACGTGCTGCAATATCCGGTCGCGACCGCTGCCGTGCTGCGCGCCGGTTTCGCGGTGGTCAACGTCAATCCGCTCTATACCCCGCGCGAGCTCGAGCATCAGCTCAAGGATTCCGGCGCCGAGGCCATCATCGTGCTGGAGAATTTCGCCCACACGGTCGAGCAGGTGATCGCGAAGACGCCGGTGAAGCACGTCATCGTCGCCAGCATGGGCGACCTGCTCGGCTTCAAGGGCGTGATCGTCAATCTCGTCGTCCGCCGCGTCAAGAAGATGGTACCGGCCTGGTCGCTGCCTGGCGCGGTGTCCTTCAACGACGCGCTCTCCGCCGGCCGCGGCATGACCTTCAACAAGCCAAAGCTCTCGCCGGGCGACGTCGCCTTCCTGCAATATACCGGCGGCACCACCGGCGTCTCCAAGGGCGCCACGCTGCTCCACCGCAACATCGTCGCTAACGTCTTGCAGAACGACGCCTGGCTCCAGCCGGCGCTCGCCGCACCGCCGCATGTCGATCAGCTCATGATCGTCTGTGCGCTGCCGCTCTATCACATCTTCGCACTGACGGCCTGCTACCTGCTCGCGGTGCGCGCCGGCGGCTGCAATCTCTTGATCCCCAATCCGCGCGACATCGCCGGCTTCGTCAAGGAGCTGGCGAAATACCAGGTCAACAGCTTCCCCGCCGTGAACACGCTCTACAACGGCCTGATGCATCATCCCGACTTCAAGAAGCTCGACTTCTCCAAGCTGAAGATCTCGAACGGCGGCGGCATGGCGGTTCAGCGCGCCGTGGCCGATCAATGGAAAGCGATCACCGGCTGCTTCATCGCCGAAGGTTACGGCCTGTCGGAGACCTCGCCGACGCTGACCTGCAATCCCGCGACGGCAACGGAGTTCACGGGTACGATCGGCATCCCCGTGCCTTCGACCTGGATCTCGATCCGCGACGACGACGGCAACGAACTCCCGCTCGGCCAGGCGGGCGAGATCTGCGCCAAGGGCCCGCAGGTCATGTCCGGCTACTGGAACAGGCCGGAGGAGACCGCGAAGGTGATGACCGCTGACGGATATTTCCGCACCGGCGACATCGGCGTGATGGACGAGAAGGGCTACACCAAGATCGTCGACCGCAAGAAGGACATGATCCTGGTCTCCGGCTTCAACGTCTATCCCAACGAGATCGAGGAAGTGATCGCGAGCCATCCGGGCGTGCTCGAATGCGCGGTGATCGGCATCCCCGATTCCAAGTCGGGCGAGGCGGTGAAGGCCTTCATCGTCAAGAAGGACCCGAACCTCACGGCGGAAGCCGTGATCAAGTTCTGCCAGGAGCAGCTCACCGGCTACAAGGTGCCCAAGCACATCGAATTCCGCAACGACCTGCCGAAGACCAATGTCGGCAAGATCCTGCGCCGGCAGCTTCGCGATGAGAAGAAGGCGGCGGCGGCATAAGGCCGCTTTCCATTCATGCTGGAAGCCGGCGACATCACGCCATCGGACATTCTCGCCTTCTGGCGCGAGGCCGGCCGCGAGCGCTGGTACAAGCGCAACGACGCTTTCGACGCAGAGGTCAGGCGCCGCTTTCTCGCCCTGTGGCAGAAGGCGGCCGCCGGCGAGCTTGCATCATGGGAGACGAGCGACGACGGCGCGCTCGCGCTCGTCATCGTGCTCGATCAGTTTCCCCGCAACATGTTCCGCGACACGCCGGAGGCTTTTGCCAGCGACGCGCAGGCGCGCGATGTTGCCCGCCGCGCCATCGAAAGGGGCATAGATCGCAGGGTCGATCCCATCCTGCTCGAATTCCTCTATCTGCCCTTCATGCATTCCGAGCACCTGGCTGACCAGCTGCATTGCGTTGCGCTGTTTCAAAACACCGACAATGCCGTGAACCTGAAATACGCTCGCGAGCACGCCGACATCATCCGACGGTTCGGCCGCTTTCCCCACCGCAATCGCCTGCTCGGCCGTGACACAACTGAGGAAGAGCAGGTCTTCCTCGACGGCGGCGGTTTTACGGGCTGATGACATCACGGTGAACAGCTGCTGCCTTCGCCGCTTCCGCCGCCGGCAATATTGTGCAGGCCGGCGCTACGGTCTAAAAAGCGGGACCGATATTCAGGGAGACTGATGATGGCGATCCAGACTGGCGACAAGCTGCCCGAGGCGAAATTCCGCGTGATGACGGCGGAAGGTCCGCAGGTGAAGACCACCGACGATATCTTCAAGGGCAAGAAGGTGGCGCTGTTCGCGGTGCCCGGCGCCTATACCGGCACCTGCCACAAGATGCATCTGCCGAGCATCTTCCTCAACGCCTACGCCATGAAGGACAAGGGCGTCGACACCATCGCCATCGTCTCCGTCAACGACGCCTTCGTCATGAACGCCTGGAAGCGCGACACCGACCAGCGCGACGAGGCCATCTTCCTCGCCGACGGCAATGCCGATTTCACCAAGGCGATCGGCATGGAGCTGGACGCCTCCGCCAACGGCCTCGGCATCCGCTCCAAGCGCTATTCGATGCTGGTCGAGGACGGCGTGGTCAAGAAGCTGAACCTCGAGGCGATGCCCGGCAAGGTCGAGGTCTCCGGCGGCGATACGCTGCTGGGGCAGCTGTAGGGCACGACATCCTCGCGCCACTTGCGCAACTGTCATCGCCCGCGAAGGCGGGCGATCCAGTACGCCGAGGCCTCTCGGCTCAATCACAGCCGTCTCTGGATACTGGATCGCCCGGTCAAGCCGGGCGATGACGCCGGAGAGCTTGGCGACGCCCGAGATGACGGCGCCCCTACTCCCTCACCCTCTGCTGCAACCGCGCCATCGCGATCCCGTCTCGCGCCAGCTGATCGGCGCGCTCGTTTTCGGGATGGCCGGCGTGGCCCTTGACCCAGTGCCAGCGGACCTCGTGCTGCTTCAGCGCGGCATCGAGACGCTGCCATAGCTCGACATTCTTCACCGGCTTCTTGTCGGCGGTGCGCCAGCCGTTGCGCTTCCAACCGAAAATCCACCCCGTGATGCCCTGACGGACATATTGGCTGTCGGTGTAGAGATCGACCGTGCACGGCTTCTTCAGCGCTTCGAGCGCGGAGATCGCCGCCATCAACTCCATCTGGTTGTTGGTGGTGTGGCGCTCGCCGCCGTTCAGCTCCTTCTCCTTGTCGCCGAACTTCAGGATCGCGCCCCAGCCGCCCGGCCCGGGATTTCCCGAGCAGGCGCCGTCGGTATAGATCGTGACATTGGGAAGCTCGCTCACGCCACCAGTCCTGAGGGCATCAGCCCATAGTCGCGAACGCTCGTCACGCTCTGATGGAAGCGCAGCTTGCGGACATATTCCAGCGGATCCTTCGGCTTCACCAGCGCGCCCGGCGGCACGTTGAGCCAGTCGACCAGCCGCGTCAGCAGGAAACGGATCGCAGCACCGCGCGCGAGCAGCGGCAGCGCCGCCTCCTCGGCGTCGGAAAGCTTTCGCACCCGGCCATAGGCATTGAGGAAGGCGCGCGCCTTGGTGACGTTGAAGGAATGATCCGGCTCGAAGCACCAGGCGTTGAGGCAAATCGCGATGTCATAGGCCAGCATGTCGTTGCAGGCGAAGGTGAAGTCGATGATCCCCGAGAGCCGGTCGCCGAGAAAAAAGACGTTGTCGTTGAAGAGGTCGGCGTGGATCACGCCCTCCGGCAGGTCGGTCGGCCAGACCCCGCTCGAGAGATGATCGAGCTCGGCGGCGAGAAAGGCGCGCAGGCCCGGCTGCACCTCGTCGGCACGGTTTGAAGCTGCATCGAACAGCGGCCGCCAGCCAGCGACCGAGAGCGTATTGGCGCGCTTGATCGCGAAGTTGACGCCAGCCAGATGCATCTTCGCCAGCGCCTCGCCAACGCCGGCGCAATGGACCACGTTCGGCTTGCGCGGCCACACGCCTTCGAGAAAGGTGATGATCGCGGCCGGCCGGCCCGACAGCTCGCGCAGCGCCTCGCCGTCCCTCGCCTTCACCGGCAACGGGCAGTTGATGCCGTGCTCGGCGAGATGCGTCATCAGCGCGAGGAAGTAGGGCAGGTCGTTCTTCGCCACGCGTTTCTCATAGAGCGTGAGGATGAACGATCCGGTCGTCGTATGCAGCAGGAAGTTGGAGTTTTCGACGCCCTCGGCGATGCCCTTGTAGGAGAGCAATTCGCCGAGGTCATATTGCTTCAGGAAATCCGCAAGCTCGTCGGCGGCAACGTCGGTGTAGACCGCCATGCAGATTTACTCTGCGGCGGCTTCGGGGCGCACCGAGCGCGGCAGCGGGAAGAACTCGTTCTCTTCCGCAGCCGAGACCGTCTCCACATGCAGCGTGTAGCGCTCGGCGAACGCGTCCATGATCTCCTCGACGATCACCTCCGGCGCCGACGCGCCCGCGGTGATGCCGAGGCTCGTGATGTTGCCGAACTTGTCCCAATCGAGGTCGGTGGCGCGCTGCGCCAGCACCGCGATTCTGCAGCCCTCGCGCTCGGCGACCTCGCGCAGGCGCTGCGAGTTCGACGAATTCGGCGCGCCGACCACGATCAGGGCGTCCACCACCGGCGCCACCTTCTTCACCGCGAGTTGGCGGTTGGTGGTGGCGTAGCAGATGTCTTCCTTGTGCGGCCCGTTGATGTTCGGGAAGCGCTCCTTGAGCAGCGCCACGATCTCCGCGGTGTCGTCGATCGACAATGTGGTCTGGGTCACGAAGGCGAGGTTGTCAGGGTCCTTCGGCGTAATGGTCTTGGCGTCCTCGGCGGTCTCGATCAGGGTCACGGCGCCGACCGGAAGCTGGCCGAGGGTGCCGACCACTTCGGGATGATGCGAATGGCCGATCAGGAATATCTCGCGGCCGCGCTTGAAGTGGATCGCGGCCTCGCGATGCACCTTGGTCACAAGCGGGCAGGTCGCATCCAGCGAGAACAAATTGCGCGACTGGGCATCGGCCGGGACCGACTTCGGCACGCCATGGGCCGAGAACACCACCGGCGCGGTGGTGTTGTCAGGTATTTCGGCGAGCTCCTCGACGAAGATGGCGCCCTTCTTCTTCAACCCATCGACGACGTACTTGTTGTGCACAATCTCATGGCGAACATAGACGGGGGCGCCGTATTTATCGAGCGCCCGTTCCACGGTGTCGATCGCCCGGACCACCCCGGCGCAGAAGCCGCGGGGAGAACAAAGCACGATCTTGAGGTCTGGTTTGGCTGACATTGAGCGATCTCGGGACCGAATCACCCGTTTCGCCTTCTGGCGGGGGCGGTCGATGGATGGAATTGGGCTTAAAACAGCTGCTTGGACCTTACAGCGACTTTAAAAGGAATTGGGCCCCCTTTCGGGCGCTGTCAAGGCACTATCTATAGCAGAACCATTGCGTGGCTACCCCCTCCGGGCTTATATAGCGCGAATTCCCTGTCATCGCTGATGACCACCGGTTTCGCCTCCAGAGGGGTGGGCGAAGCACAAAGGAGATTTGCCATGAGCAACGCACCTCTGATGCCCAAGGCGACCGCCGTCTGGCTGCTCGACAACACCGCGCTGACCTTCGACCAGGTCGCCGATTTCACCAAAATGCATCCCCTCGAAGTGCGCGCGATCGCCGACGGCGACGCTGCCCAGGGCATTAAGGGTATGGATCCCCTCTCCAACGGTCAGTTGACCCGCGAGGAGATTGAGAAAGGCGAGAAGAACCCGGACTACCGGCTTCGTCTCCAGGAGAGCAAGGTGGTGCTGCCGCCCCAGCCCAAGCGCAAGGGCCCGCGCTACACCCCGGTCTCGCGCCGCCACGAGCGCCCGAGCGCCATCCTCTGGCTGCTGCGCAACCATCCGGAGCTGAAGGACGCCCAGATCATGCGCCTGGTCGGCACCACCAAGAGCACGATCGCGAGCGTGCGCGACCGCACCCATTGGAACACATCGTCCCTGACCCCGATCGACCCCGTCACCCTCGGCCTCTGCTCGCAGATCGAGCTCGATTTCGAGGTGCAGCGCGCCGCCAAGGAAAAGCCGATCGACGCAGCCTATGGCGGCGCCACTCTGCTGCCGGCCTCCGAGACCACCAAGAAGGACGAGTACGAGCCCGCGGAGAAGTCCAGCGACGACCTCAATGTCGACGCCGTATTCGCCAAGCTGAAGACGCTCGGCGGCAAGAAGCAGGAGGACGAGGAGGAGTAGGCTTCCTTCCCTGCACCGCATCCGGTTCGAACGCGGCGGATCGCTCCGCCGCGTTTTTGTTTGCGGGCGGGAACTTTCGCGACACCGCTCCCGGAACGATGCAGCTGACGTCGCATTGTTTCCAGCGCGGAGGATCAGCGATGCGGGACGAGAACCATTTTGCGTTGATGCTGGGGCGCGCTGTCCTGGCAGCGTGGGGCGACATGCCCCGGGATATCCAGGAAGCCCTGTTCGAGATTGCCCTGACGGACCGCCCTGGCGATCGCGACGATTTGGCGAAGCTGCTGCATGAGCGGCATCCGCGGACGGCGCACGCGGGATAGCCGCTTTCCACCGTTATCGCATTCGCTGGTGTGACAACGCCAACCGCACCGTCAATGTCAGGACCCGGCGATGGCGATCCCATAACAATCAAACGGAAACTACACCGCGGCGCCGGGGCCCGACCCGGCGCCGCGAAACGCCGTCAGAACTTGTAGGTGACGCCCGCGCCAACCAGCCACGGGTCGATATGCGCAGTGCCGGTGACGGGCAGGCCAGAGACGGTCGCCGAGTAGTCCGGCCGCAGCCAGAGCTTCTTCACGTCGACGTTGAGACCCCAGTGCCGGTCGAGCATGTAGTCGAAGCCGAACTGCACGGCCCCACCCCAGGCATTGCTGACGTGCAGGCTCGTGGTGGTGGCGACGATCGCGGGCGGCCCGACGATCGCGGCCGGCGTGTTGGCGGCCGAATTGTTGAAGAACACGGTGTAGTTCACACCGGCGCCGATATACGGCTTGAACGCGCCGAAATTGTCGAAGTGATATTGCAGCGTCAGCGTCGGCGGCAGCAGGGTGGTCTTGCCGATCGGCAGGTTCGCGAGCGAGCCGGTGCCGCTGATCGAATGCCTGGTCACGCCGAGGATCAGCTCGGCCGCGATGTTCCTGGTGAAGAAATAGCTGATATCGAGCTCGGGCACGACCTGGTCGCTGATCGAGAGGCCCGAATTCGGCGACGACAGCGACGGCACGCCCGCAACGTTGACAGTGCTGCCGCCGGCATCCGGCAACACGCCAAGCACGCGCAGGCGCACCATCCAGGGATTGAAGCTTTCCACCTGTGGCGGCGCCTTCTTGTACACCGGCAGATCGGCGGCCTGCACTGAGGCAGAAGTCGCCGCGAGCATCGCGCCAATCGCTGCGAGCCGTGCCAAGTTTCTTATCGTTCCGTCCATCTTCATTCCCCTTCAGCATCTCTCGCGCGTCGTTGCGCGATATGAGCGTCAGAGCAGAAAGGAGATGATGAAGGATTTGACGCCGATCAAATCAGGACAGGCCGCCTGCGATTTGGTCGCGGCGTGGCAGATGTGTCACGGGAAACGTGAGTGAGGCAAACGGCGCGGCATGATAATTCCGCGCCAGCGTTCACGGCCGTTCCGGATGGTTCAGCATGTATTCGCCGAGATCGCGCTGACGGCGGTCGGCGCGCGCGGTGGCCGCATTGCGCTGGACGTCGCGGTCCTTGCGGCAGGCGACGTATTCCGGCGAGCCCTGCGCATAGCCGCGGCTCTGACAGACCGCGTCGTCGTCGTCGCCGCCCACCGCCACCGGCGTCTGGTAACGCGCAGAGCAGGCGGAGAGAGCGATGGCGAGAGTGACGGCTGCAAGCAGACGCGACGTGGCGGCGAGTGGCATACGAGGTCCCCTATTGGCCGGCACTGTTTAGCGCGGAATGCGGAGAATGTAAGTCCTTGGATACCGTCCCTCTCGCTGTCATTCCCCGCGGAGGCGGGGAATCCACTACGCCGCGGCGGTCATTGGGTCACACAACTGCCGCCGCGGAGTACTGGATCGCCCGCCTGCGCGGGCGATGACAGCGGAAGGTGGAGAGGGCGGCATTGCGCCTCACAGGCAGAACGACCGGCGCAAATCTCTCTCACACCCTCCCCTTCAGCGCCGCGCCGATCTCGTCGAGCACCTTGGGGTCCTCGATCGTCGCCGGCATGGTCCAGGCCTCGCCGTCCGCGATCTTCTTGATGGTGCCGCGCAGGATCTTTCCGGAGCGCGTCTTGGGCAGGCGGCCGACGGTGACCGCGAGCTTGAAGGCGGCGACCGGGCCGAGCTTGTCGCGCACCAGCGCGATGATCTCCTTCTCGATCTCGGCGGGCGCACGCGTCACGCCCGCTTTCAGCACCAGGAAGCCGCAGGGCACCTCGCCCTTGATCGCGTCCTTGACGCCGAGCACCGCGCATTCGGCCACATCCGGATGCGAGGCCAGGATCTCCTCCATGCCGCCGGTAGAGAGGCGATGACCGGCGACGTTGATGATGTCGTCGGTGCGGCCCATGACGAAGACATAGCCGTCCTCGTCCTTGTAGCCGGCGTCCGAGGTTTTGTAATAGCCGGGAAATTCGCTCAAGTAAGATTCCTTGAAGCGCTCGTCCTGATTCCACAGCGTCGGCAGGCAGCCCGGCGGCATCGGCAGCTTGATGACGATCGAGCCCATGGTGTTGGGGCCCACTGGCTTTGCCGCTTCATCGACGACATCGACCTGGTAGCCTGGCATCGGCACCGTCGGCGAGCCGTGCTTCACCGGCAGCATGCCGAGGCCGACCGGATTGCCGGCGATGCACCAGCCGGTCTCGGTCTGCCACCAATGGTCGATCACCGGCACTTTCAGCTGCTGCTCCGCCCATTCCACCGTCGGCGGATCGGCGCGCTCGCCGGCGAGGAACAGCGTGCGGAATTTCGAAAGGTCATATTGCCGGATGAATTTTCCTTCGGGATCCTCCTTGCGGATCGCGCGGAACGCGGTCGGTGCCGTGAAGAAGGCGACCGCCTTGTGCTCGCTGATGACGCGCCAGAACGCGCCGGCATCGGGCGTGCCGACCGGCTTGCCCTCATACATGATCGTGGTCGCGCCATGGATCAGCGGACCGTAAACGATGTAGCTGTGGCCGACCACCCAGCCGATGTCCGAGCCGCACCACCAGACCTCGCCCGGCTTGACCCCATAGAGATTGAACATCGACCAATTCACCGCGACGAGGTGCCCGCCATTGTCGCGCACCACGCCCTTGGGGATGCCTGTGGTGCCTGACGTATAGAGGATGTACAGCGGATCGGTGGCCGCGACCGGCACACAAGGAGCTTTCTTGCCGTCGTTCATCGCCTTGCGGCGCAGGCTCGCCCAATCATAGTCACGGCCGGGCGTGAGGTCGCAGGTGTGCTGCGGACGTTGCAGCACGATGCAGGCCTTCGGCTTCGTGCTCGCGAGCTTGATCGCCTCGTCGAGCAGCGGCTTATACTGCACGATGCGGCCGGGCTCGATGCCGCAGCTCGCGGAGAGAATGAGTTTCGGCTGGGCGTCGTCGATGCGGGTGGCGAGCTCCTTGGCGGCAAAGCCGCCGAACACCACGGAATGCACCGCGCCGATGCGCGCGCAGGCGAGCATTGCGACCACCGCCTCCGGCACCATCGGCATATAGAGGATGACGCGTTCGCCCTTGGCGACACCAAAATCCCGCATGATCGCGGCAAGCGCCTGCACCTCGCTCAAGAGCTCGGCGTAGGTGAATTTGGTGACGCTGGCCGTCAGCGGCGAATCATGGATCAGCGCGACCTGGTCGGCGCGGCCGCGTTCGACATGACGGTCGAGCGCATTGTAGCAGGTGTTGACCACGCCGCCGGCGAACCAGCGGCCGTAGGTTCCTTGCGTGGAATCGAAGATGGCCTTCGGCGGCTCGATCCAGTCGATCTCCTTGGCCGCCTCGGCCCAGAAGCCCTCAGGGTCCGCCAGCGAGCGCGCATGGACCTCGTGATAGAGACTCTTGCCCTGGATGTTCATTCCCGCGCTCCCGTTCCCTTTCTGGCCTGGCCCTGACCCTTGTGGCAGGACGAGCGCCCCGCCATGACCAGGATCAAGTACCGGCCTTGTTTGAGGCTATTTTCCCGGGAACGGGCCGCGGTTCAAGCCGAAAAGGATGGGCCTTTTGGAGGAGGCACGCTGCCGGCCGCGCGGGCGGTGCGCCCCCTCTCCCCGTTCTTACGGGGAGAGGGTTGGGGTGAGGGGCTGCATCCGCAAAGACGAAATGAGTTCGCGGAGAGTCCCCCTCACCCGGAATCCGCGCTTTCAGCGCGCATTCCGGCCTCTCCCCGCAGGCGGGGAGAGGCGAGAACCCGACTACCCCTCCATCGCATTCAGCTTCTGCAATCTCTCCTGCATGACCTTTTTCAGATCATAGCCCGGGCGACGGAAGCTCGCATCGCGCGTGACGAGGAAATCGCGCTGGGACTTGCGCAGGCCATCCGCCGAGCGCTTGCTCGCGGATTTCAGCACCCGCTCGTAGGCCTCGGCGATCTGGCGGTCGAGCACGCCGAGCTGCGGATCGGCGCAGATCACCTTCTCGACCTCGCGCTTGGCGGAGGCGCAGTCGAACGACGGTTCGCTGGGGGCGGCGTTCAGCACACTGCGCGGCTCGCCGCCGAATTTTGCGATCTCGGCGATCATCGCGCGGCGGCCGTTGAGCGCGTTCTCATTGGCGGGATCGAGCCGCAACGCCGCCTCGTAGTCGGCCAGCGCCTTCTTGCGCTCGCCCATCTTCTTGTAGAGCACGGCGCGGTTGTTATAGGTCTTGGCAAAATTCGGATCGAGTTTCAGCGCGTCGTTGTAGTCCGACAGCGCAGCACCGAGCTCGCCCTTGAACTGGTAGGAGTCGCCGCGGTTGGTCAGGAAGTTCACCCGCTGCTCGAGACGGATCGCCTGATCGTAATCGGCGATCGCCTTGTCGTACTCCTTCATCGCGGCATAGGTGAGACCGCGGTTGTCGAAATACTCCGGCACCTTTGGATCGAGCCGGATCGCCTCACTGTCGTCTGCGATCGCCTTGTCGAGCTCGCCGAGCTTCTTGTAGGCGGCGCCGCGGTTGGTGTAACTGCGCGCCCGGCTCGGATCGAGGCGCAGCGCCTCGCTGAGGTCAGCGACGGCCTTGTCGTAGTCGCCGCGCAGATAGAAGGTCGCGCCGCGGTCGGACCAGGCCTGGGCGAAATCCACCTTCAGCTTGATGGCCTGATCGTAGTCTGCAATGGCGCGGTCGAAACGATGCTGGTTAGTGTAGACGACGCCGCGCAGCTCGTAAGCCTCCGGACCCTGCGAATCGAGCTCGATCGCCTTGGTCAGATCCGCCGCGGCCCGATTGAGGTCGCCGCCGGCCTCGCGCAAGAGGTTGCCGCGCACGCGCCAGGCCTTTGCGTTCTTGCCGTCGAGCGCGATGGCGCGGTCCAGATCGCGCAGCGCCTGCGACTGGCCTCCGGAGGTTCGCGCATTGGCTTCGGCGCGAGCGACGAGCGCCATGGAGCGTTCAGACGCCGGATTTGCGCTCTGGTCGATGATGGCGCTGCACGCGGAGATCAGGTCCGCAGGAGCAGCCTTGCTGCCTAGCACGCAATCGGTTTCGGCGGCGGCTGGAGCGACGAGGGCAAGGCTCATTGCCGCGCCGAGGAAGAACGCGCGCAGCGAGATTTTGGCAAACGAGGGCATTTGCGCGGAAAAAGGCGTGCCGCACATGGCATAGGGCTCCGTGACGTCGGGTTCTCACCGTTGTCGCGGCTGGCAAGGGATGGGTTCAATGAGGGCCGTCAGGGGAGCACTGGCGCTTCTCTCCCTCGCCCCGCTTGCGGGGAGAGGGTGGGGTGAGGGGGAGCTTCCGCGGGGAAGCTAGCAGTGAGATTCGCGGAGAGTCCCCCTCACCCGGAATCCGCGCTTCGCGCGCATTTCGGCCTCTCCCCGCACGCGGGGAGAGGAAGGGCTCAATATCCGTCCACCCCGTTCAACCGCTGCAACCGCTCCTGCATCGCCTTCTTCAGTTCGTACCCAGGCCGGCCGTACCCGGCATTTCGGCGGGCAATGAAGTCGTCCTGCTCGCGTTGGAGCGCCTTGGCCTCGCCCGCATTGCGCGCCTCGCGGATCGCGCGGGCATTTGATGCAAAAATCTCCCGGTCGAGATCGGCGAGCTCGCGATTGCCGCAGATCGCCCTTTCCACCGCACGGCGCGCTCGCGCGCAATTGAAGCTGGGCTTGCCGGCGACCGCCATCTGCGCCCCGATCCGCTCGAGCTCGCGCGCCATCGCCTTGTGATTGGCCTTGGCCTTCTCGTGGTTGGGATCGATTCTGAGCGCCGCGCCGAAATCCTGCACCGCCTTGGGCTTGTCGCCCTTCTTCAGCCAGAGCTCACCGCGCGCGTTGAAGATGTCCGCGAGGGCGGGATCGAGCAGGAGTGCACGGCTGTCGTCGGCGATCGCGCGGTCGACCTGGTCGTGCCGCGCATAAAGCGCGCCGCGCGCGATCAGCGCCTTGATCAAATCTTCCTTCGCCGTCTTCTCATTGTCGATCACGGCCGCGCAGGCCGTGACGGCCTTGTCCATCTCGTCGGCCGCGGTCGCCGCGAGGCATGGCGCGACGTCGACCTGCGGCACCGCGACCGGCTCGCCGCCCGTCGCGGCATGGGCTGCGGCGAGCGAGAGCGCGCAGAGCAGCCCGGCGCCTGACAGTTGAATGAGAAAAGAACGCATGCTCGCTGCAGTCGGAAAGTCTTGCCTTCAGCCTTATCGTCAGCCTTGTGGTCGGCCTCACCTTCAATCTTGCCTTGCCGCCCCACTATCCATCATTACGGCCGGATTGGTGCTAGCTTGTGGCGTCGCTCAAATCGGTTTCGGGGATCATCGTGTCGACATTCGAATGGATCATCGTGCTTCTGCTGGGCGCTGTTGGCTTATCGGCGCTGGCGCGGCGGATCAAGGTCCCCTACCCGACCTTCCTCGCCATCGGCGGCGCGCTGATCGCCTTCGTGCCGTCGAGCCCGTCCTGGACGCTGGAGCCGGACCTGGCTTTGGCGCTTTTTGTCGCACCGGTCCTGCTCGATGCCGCGTTCGACACCTCGCTGCGCGATCTGCGCAACAATTGGGTTCCGGTCTCGACCCTGGTCGTCGCCGCGGTCGGCCTCACCACGGTTGGTGTGGCCTATGTCGCGCACCGGCTCATGCCCGACATGCCCTGGGCCGCTGCGGTCGCGCTTGGAGCCATCGTGGCGCCGCCGGATGCCGCAGCCGCGGTCGCGATCCTGAGCCAGGTGAAGCTGCCCCACCGCATGGTCAAGGTCCTGGAGGGCGAGAGCCTGCTCAACGACGCGACCGCGCTCCTGATCTATCGCATCGCGGTCGGCGCGATCGCCACCGAGCACCTGACGTGGAGCCAGGTCGCACCGACCATGGCACTGGCGCTGGTCGGCAGCGTCATCGCCGGCCTGCTCGCAGGGCGCATCATTCCGCTGTTCATGGAGCGGGTGACGGAGGCGCCGAGTGCCATCATCGTGCAGTTCGCCACCACCTTCCTGGTCTGGATCGCCGCCGAGCATCTCGGCCTCTCCGGCATCCTTACCATCGTGGTCTACGCCATCACGGTCGCGCGCACGGCGCCGGCGCGCATCCCGGCGCGGCTGCGGGTGCCATCCTATGCGGTCTGGGAGACGACGGTGTTCGTGCTCAACGTGCTCGCCTTCATGCTGATCGGCATGCAGATGCGGCCGATCTGGACGCGGCTCGATGCCGACGTGCGTTGGGAATATTGCGTCGCCGCCGCCTGGATCCTGCTCACCGTGGTCCTGGTCCGGCTGTTATGGGTGACGTTCTACCGCACGACGCTGCGCGTGCTGGTCGCCCGCGGCATCTATCATCCGAAGGATCCAAAACAGGTCGCCTCGGCCAAGGGCGGTCTCATCATCTCCTGGTGCGGCATGCGCGGCCTCGTTACGCTCGCCACCGCCTTCGCCCTGCCGGAGAACTTTCCTTACCGCGACTTCATCGTCTTCATCGCCTTTGCAGTGGTGCTGGGATCGCTGGTGATCCAGGGCCTGACGCTGCGGCCGCTGATCCTGGCCTTCGGCCTCAAGGACGACGATCCGGTCGGCACCGAAGTCGCGCGCGGGCGCGCCATCGCCTATCGCGCCGCGCTCGACGCCATCGAGAGCGATCCATCGGAGGAAGCGGAGATCCTCAGGCTCGAATATAGCGCCATCCTGATGCAGGCCGAGACCGATCCGAACGGCGGCATCGCCAATGGCGAGCTGCCCGCCGATCCCCTGCGCCGCCGCGCCATCGAAGCCGCGCGCAAATCCATCTTCGATCTGCGCGCCACCGAGGTGATCGGCGACGACGCCTTCCACAAACTCGAGGAAGAGCTCGATCGCGCCGAATTGAGCGCGGGGGGATAGGCCAAATCGGCCGTCGTCCCGGACAAGCGAAGCTCCAGACAACGCGCAGCGTTGACGGGAGCGGAGCGCCGATCCGGGACCCATAACCACAGGATGTGGTTTGACGAAGACTCGGAGTTACCAGCTCGTGCGGTAACTCAACCCTGTGGTTATGGGCCCGGATCTGCGCGCGCTTGAGGGCGCGCTTGTCCGGGACGACAGCGGGGATTGAACCAAACCGCTCCTCCCCAGACTCATTCCAGATGACGACCCTGATCGACGACCGTCGTGTCCGCGCGCGAGATGCGTCGCCTGCACGATATTTTTATCTCCACATGGCGCTTGCTTGCGCCGCCACCGCGTTTCTGGGCTTTGCACCGACCTATTGGGTGCCACTCGCCAACCGAACGTTCTCTGCAAGCCCCGTGATTCATTTTCACGGACTGTTGTTCTTCACCTGGTCGCTCTATTTCGTGCTTCAGACCTGGCTCGCAGCGTCCGGCCGCGTGGTCAACCACCGCTCGCTTGGCATCGCCGGTGTGTCGCTGGCGACCGCGATGACGATCTTCGGCTTTCTCGCCTCCGTCCATGTGATGCAGCATTCCGCCGCGCTCGGGCAGAAGGAGGCCGGCATCGCATTCTCGATCGTGCCCATGAGCGGGATCGCGTTCTTCGCGATGGTGTTCGTGCTCGCGATCATGAACACGCGCAGGCCCGAGATCCACAAGCGCCTGATGCTGCTCGCTGCGGTCTCGATTCTGGATGCCGCGATCGCGCGCTGGTTCCTCACCTTCCTCGCCCCTCCCGGACCGCCGGGCCCGCCGCCGGTGCCCGTCACGATCGCGCCGGCTGTCGTCGCCTCGCTTCTGCTCGTCGTCGCCATGGTGCGCGACTGGCGCACCGAGGGCCGCGTCCACCCGGTCTACATCTACGGCACGCTCGCGCTGCTGGCGGTGAAGGTGCTGAACTGGCCGGTCAGCGAGACGGCGGCCTGGCACGCGTTCGCGGGTGGGATTCTGGCGCTGGCGCAGTAAGCAACCCAACACTCCGTGTCGTCCCGGACAAGCGCAGCCCCAGACAACGCGCAGCGTTGACTGGAGCGGAGCGCCGATCCGGGACCCATAACCACAGGCAGATGTGGTTACGATGACTCGGAGTTACCGTTTAGCAAAACAACTCCGGCCTGGGAGTATGGGTCCCGGATCGGCGCGCGCTTTGGGCGCGCTTGTCCGGGACGACGGCGGAGGTTGAGGCTACGCCCCCGCCTTGCAGGTGATCCCGCCGTCCACCACCAGCTCGATCCCCGTCACATATTTCGCCTCGTCCGACGCCAGGAATAGCGCGGCGTTGGCGACGTCGAAGGCATCGCCCATGTGGCCCATCGGCACTTGCGCGTCACGCGCGCGCCACATCGCCTCGACGTCACCCTTGGCATAGCTCGCGGCGAGGCCGGCAGAGTGCTCGACCATCGGCGTCTTCATCAGGCCCGGCAGGATCGCGTTGACCCGCACATGATGGCGCGCGAACTCGATCGCGGTGGTGCGCGTCATCTGGTTCATCGCCGCCTTCGAGGTGCCGTAGGTGACGTAGGAGATGCCCATGTGGCGGATCGAGGCGATCGAGGAGATGTTGATGATCGACCCGCCGCCCTGCTTCACCATGACGGGAATGACGTGCTTCATGGCGAAATAGGCGCTCTTGAGGTTGACGCTGAAGACGCGATCCCAGCTCTCCTCGGTCACCTCGACCACGCTGCCCATCTCGGCGATGCCGACATTGTTGTCGAGCACGTCGATGCGGCCATGGGCCTTCAGGCACGCCGCCACCATCGCCTCGATCTCGGCAGACCGCGAGACGTCGGCCGTGAACGCCGTCGCCTTGCCGCCTTCGTCATTGATGATCTTCGCGGTCTCCTCGGCGGCCGCGCCGTTGCGATCGACGCAAAACACCTGCGCGCCCTCGCGCGCAAAGGTCACCGCGGTCGCCTTGCCGTTGCCCCAGCCGGGTCCAATCGAGCCGGCGCCCACCACCATCGCAACCTTGCCCTTGAGCCGATCCATCGTGTTTCTCCTTTGTTGTCCTTGTAGCCCGGATGGAGCGCAGCGTAGTCCGGGATCACCGTCCCCGGATTGCGCTGCGCTCCATCCGGGCTACGGATCGTTGCAAATCTTCATCGTGGTGACGTTAGCACCGATCGGATGCCCCACAATCTCCGACAACGTCCGGCACTTGCCGTCATGACAGAGCTGCCACTCTCCCGCCGCGCCGGAATTTCCAAGCACGACCTCCCGCATCGGCGCGCGGTCCGGCCGCCATTGAAACCAGCCGCCAATCAGCCGCGCTTCGGACGGCGGCTCCATGCCGGGGCCGGTGCCCTTGACGCGGGCCTGTACCAATTCGAGGCCGGCGGGCGTGACCCGCCAGTCTTCCTGCCATTCGACCTTCGCGATCGAATGGGTCCAGGCCAACGTGAAGGCGGACAGCGCCAGCGCCTTCACACCGCCTGCCGTTGCGAAGCAGAGGCTCACACCGCCTCGACCGTTACAGGCGGACGCTGCCGCCATTGCCACAGCACGAGCGCCGCGGAGAGCACGAAGCCGGCGGTATCGCTGAACGGGAAATCGCCGAGCAGGCAGAACGCGGCGCCGAGCGCGACCAGCCGCTCGATCAGCGTCAGCCGCGTGAACAGGAAGCCGATCGCGACCATGCCGAACAGCGCGATCGCCACCAGCGCCTTCAAGCTCGCGAGCGCGACCGCGCCGTAGAAGCCGAGCTTGGCGGCCATGGGATCGCCGGCTTGCAGCATCAACGCCGGCGAATAGACGAAGATGAAGGGGATGACGTAGCCGGCGAGCGCGATGCGCATCGCCTCCCAGCCGATCTTGTCCGGATTCTCCTTCGCGATCGGCGCCGCCGCAAGCGCAGCCAGCGCCACCGGCGGCGAGAGGTCGGCCATGATGCCGTAGTAGAACGCGAACATGTGGCTCGCGATCAGGGGCACGCCGAGTTTCGCAAGCGCCGGCGCGGCGAGCGCGGCGGTGATGATGTAGGTCGGGATGGTCGGGATGCCGGTGCCGAGCAGGATCGACAGCAGCATGGTCATGATCAGTGCCAGAAACAGGCTCTTTTCGCCGAGGCCAATCACCCAGCCGCCGAAGATGGTGCCGACACCGGTCTGCGACATCATGCCGATGATGACGCCGACGATGGCGCAGGCCATGCCGACGGTGATGGCGGATTTGGCGCTCTCGGCGAGCGCATCGCGGCAGGCGCGCAACGCCGCAAAGCCGCCGCGCACGAAGGCGGTGATCACGATCAGCCCGACCACGACACAAGCAACCGGCACGATCTGAAGCCCATCACGCGACAGCGCGGCGACGACCAGCGCGAGGCCGATCCAGAAGATGTAGCGGATGACCGTCGCGGACACGCCGGCCGTGATGCTGGTGCCAAGGATCAGTGCCACCGTCAGCGCAAGGCCCATGCTGCCGGCATAGAGCGGCGTGAAGCCTTCGAACAGCATGTAGACGAGGGCGGCGAGCGGCAGCACGAGATACCAGCCCTTCACCAGCGCCTTCCAGGCGCTCGGGGTCTCCGAACGCTTCATGCCGGTGAGACCATGCTTGCCGGCTTCGAGGTGCACCATCCAGAAGGCGGAGGCGAAATAGAGGATCGCAGGAATCGCCGCCGCCTTGACGATCTCCGAATATTGAACGCCGAGCGTCTCGGCCATGATGAAGGCGACCGCGCCCATCACCGGCGGCATGATCTGTCCACCCATCGAGGCCGTCGCTTCGACGCCGGCGGCGAACGCGCGGCGGTAACCGAACCTGATCATCAAGGGAATCGTGAACTGGCCGACGGTGACGACGTTGGCAACGCCCGAACCGGAAATCGTGCCCATCATGCCCGAAGCGAACACCGCGACCTTGGCAGGTCCGCCACGGGTGCGGCCGAACAGACCGAGCGAGACATCGGTGAACAGCTGGATCATGCCGGCGCGCTCCAGGAAGGAGCCGAACAGGATGAACAGGAAGATGTAGGTCGCCGAGACGTAGATCGGCACGCCATAAAAACCTTCGGTGCCGAACGACAGATGCGTGACGATCTGATCGAAATCATAGCCGCGATGGTTGAGCGGCGACGGCAGGTATTGGCCGAAGAACCAGTAGACGAGACACGCGCCACACATCAGCGGCAGTGCCGCGCCCATCAGCCGCCGCGTGCCCTCGAAGATCAGCACGGCGAGCAGCGTGCCGACCACGAGATCGAGCCGCGTCGGATCGCCGTCGCGGGCGATCAGATCGGCATAGAAGATCCACTGATAGAGGCCGCAGAAGAAACCCGCGCCGCCGATCACCCATCCGAGCGCACGGCCGAAATTGCTCTTCGCCGTGAAATTCGCGATCAGGCCGAAGGTGAGCAGAACCAGGAAGCCGACATGGACGCCGCGCACCACCTGGCTCGGCAAATAGTTGAAGGCGGCGACATAGAGCTGGAAGGTCGCAAACGCGATGCCGATCCAGTAGGCGAGATGGCCCCACCAGCCCGGACCAAAGCCTTCCGGAAAGCCGTGCTCGAAATTGTCGAACTCGACCTTGATGGGCGCAGCTTCGGTGCCCTCTGTCTTTTCCAACATTTAATTCGTCCTCAGCCCCGTGCGGGCAATAATAACATCGGCACCGACGCTGCATACGTCATGGCCGGGCTTGTCCCGGCCATCCACGGCTTACGCTATCTCCAAGAACGTGGATGCCCGGGCCTTCGCCTCGCCGAAGCGGCTTCGGCCGCGCAGGCGGGACAAGCCCGGGCATGACGTCGGTGGATGAGGCTGACTACTTGATCAGCCCCTTTTCCTTGTAATAGCGGATCGCGCCGGGGTGCAGCGGAACCGGGCTGCCGGCGGCCGCAGTCTCGAGCTTGATCTCCTTGCCGGCCGCATGCGCGTTGGCGAGCTCGGGGAGCGACTCGTAGACCAGTTTTGTCATCTGATAGGCGAGATCGTCAGATACCGCGGAACTCGTGACGAGATAATTGACCACGGCAGCCGTCGGCACGTCCTTGTCCTGCCCGGTATAGGTGTTGGCTGGAATGATCGCCGAGATAAAGGGCGGGCCGATCTTGTCGACGGTCTCCTTCGGCACCGACACCACCGTGATCGGGCTCGAGGTCGACAGGTCCTTCAGCGAGGCGACACCGAGGCCGGCCGATTGCAGCGTCGCGGCAAGCTGGCGGTTCTTCATGAGATCGACGGATTCGGCGAAGGGCAGATATTCGACCTTGCCAAGATCCTTGTAGCTCATGCCGGCCGCCGCGAGGATCGCGCGCGAATTCAGCTCCGTGCCCGACTTCGGCGCCCCGACCGACAGGCTCTTGCCCTTGAGGTCGGCGAGCGTCTTGATGCCGGACTCAGTGGTCGCGACGATCTGGATGTAGTTCGGATAGATCGCGCCGATGGTCCTGAGCTTGTCGAGCTTGGTCTTGAAGCCCGCCTCCTCCTCGCCATTCCAGGCCGCTTTCAGCGAGTCACCCAGCGTGAACGCCAGTTCGCCGCGGCCCTGCTGCAGCAGGATGAGGTTCTCGACCGACGCCTTGGTGGCCTGCACCTGCGTCTTCACGTTCGGAATCTTGTCGCCGTAGATCTTCCCGATCGCGACCCCGAGCGGATAGTAGACGCCGGAGGTGCCGCCGGTCAGCACGTTGATGAAGGATTGCGCATGTGCGCAAGGCGCCGACGCCGCCAGAGCAAGAGCCGCGGCCACGCCGAAGAACGTCCGTTTCATGGTTGTTGTACTCCCCAAACCGGCGGCGAAATTGGCCGGATGAGGGCAGCGGGTCAACCCATCCAAAAGGCAAAACAGGACTGCGGTAAATGGCCGTTCCGGCTGGATTTTTGGGAACCCGGCGGTGCGGCGAGGTGGCGCAGCAGAACGAACCGAGATGAGTTTCAATCACTCGCGCGCGGCAGGCTCGCTCACCTCTCCCGCTTGCGGGAGAGGTCGCGCCGAAGGCGCGGGTGAGGGCTCTCTCTTCTAGGGGATTGTCCCGTCGTGGAAACACCCTCTCCCCAACCCTCCCCCGCAGGCGGGGGAGGGAGCACACCGTCGCCGGAAAGGACTTACTGGAACGTCATGTCCAGGCATTTGGAGATGTCGGAGCCGAGGCCGGAGGAGATGATGATGCAGCCGCGCACCTTTTGCGCGCTGACGTCGGTGGCCCAGACCGAATAGCCGCCGGGGCCGAAGAACGAGTTGGTGTTCGGCGGCTCGGTCTCGGTGGCGTCGAAATCGTATTTGCCGTCGGTCTCGAAGATGCGCGGCTTCTTGGTGCAGCCGCCGTCGGTCTGCACGTTGATGACTTCCTTGTTGTCGCGGGTCAGCGCCAGCGAGACCTGGCAGCGGAAATATTCCGAGGTCTTGGTGTTGAAGAGATAGGTGTAGGACTTGCAGGTGGCGGTGTTCAGCTTACCGGGGGCAAGGCCGCGGCTGCACGAAATGCGCTGGTTGTGGCTGAGCTGGTAGTCATCGGCCCGCGCGGCCGGCGCCAGCGCCGTCAACGACAATGCAGCAGCCCAGCAAAGTTTGATCACATGGCGCATCCGAATCATCCCCTACGCATCATTTTGTCGAGTTGCGTTCTAGACGGAAAGCGGAACATAGTCGCGAGGGGACGAAGGGAAAATCACAAACTGCTGGGCAGGACGTGATGCGCTGCGGCGCTTTCGCAAATTGACCCGGAAATGCCGTTCGTGATTTGTTCAAGCCGACACCCCAGCGACGGGGAGGATGGATGATGGCATTTTCAACGAAGACATTTGCACTTGCTTCAGCAGCACTCGTCACGATGCTCGGCGCGTTTGCCGTGCCCGCATTGGCGCAAGTCCCGGCAACGCCGTGGGAGCTCAAGCCCGACATGGGCTACGCCTATGACAGAGACGGCAAGACCTATTCCTACAAGATGGGCACCAGCAACGCCGGCGAGCTGCTCAAGGGCGCCAAGAAAGTGCCGAAGGGCACGCTGTTCTTCATCGGCCACAACGGCCAGCTCTACATGCGCACCGGTCCGTATCTCGAAGGCGACGGCAAGTTCAAGTTCGGGCCGGATCAATAGGACGCACGCTGCGCGCGCCACAGCGTCGCCAGACAGACCGTTCCGCCACACACGCGGTGTCATCACCCGCGAAAGCGGGTGATCCAGTATTCCAGAGGCCGCGATGGAATACGGAGATGCCGCAGCGTACTGGATGCCCCGGTCAAGCCGGGGCATGACAGCGGAAGATGTGGCAAGAGCGAACGCTCTTAAAACACCCCCGCCAGTTCCCTTGCGCCGGCTTTGCTGCCGTTCGAATCCATCCGATCATCCGTCACGGCCAGCAGCTTCGCCACCGTGTTGTGGCGGATCGCGACCGGGTTGCGCTCGTAGCCGCCGCGCTGGAAGAAGTTCGAGGTCGGCACCTGCTCGCGCATCGCCTGCGGCATCGTCACCATGTCGAGGCCGGTGCCGTCGCCGGTGAGGTTCATCATCTCGAGCTCGGCCGCGGTGAGCGGACGGGTATAGCCCTTGGCGCGCGCGAACAGCACCGAGGTCAGCAGCTTGTGGGTCTGGAGCATCGGACCGACGTCGACGTCGAGCACCATCGCATGCATGGCCCAGCCCTGCGCGGTATTGCCGATCTTCTCGTGCTCCGACCAGGTGTCGGGCACCGACTTCGCATGCGCGACCATTTTCTTCAGCACTGCGAGCTTGTGCTCGAGCGACTGGCGCGCCGGCCCTGAGCTGCGCGCCACCCTGTCCGAAAGCGCCCGGACGAATTCATGGCCCTGCTCAGCCAGCAGCTCGACGCTGTTGGTGGTCAGGAGCTGGTTGTAGCCCATCGCAGTCGAGATCGCGCGCTTGCCGCCATGCTCGATGCCCGCCTGCACGTCGTAACTGCCGGTGCCGCCGGTCTCGAACGAATAGACCCGCACCGCCTGCTCGCGCGTCAGCCCCGAGGCGAGCGCATAGCGCGCATAGGCGCGCTTGAACTCGACCTCACTGGTCGGGCGCTGCGGCGTGAACTGATAGAGCTCCTGCGCCGCGCGCAGGAAATCAGCGACCACCGGAATGGGTTTTCGGGGCGGACGCTCTGGCGCTTCCTCCGGCTCCGGGTTCACCGGCCGCTTCGGCCCGGTATAAAGCGGCGGATGCTCCAGCACGTAATCATCGAGGGTCACCTGCTGCCCGCTGCGCCGCTTGGCGTTGCGGGTTTTCCGCTTCTCGGAGATCCGGCTCCAATAGGCGCCCGCCTCGGCGTCGAAGGCGGCGCGCGCCGCCTGGTATTCCGCGAGCTTGCGGCGATATTCGAGCACGGCCGGCGAGGCCCCGCCTTGTGCGAAAAACTGCGACAGCAGCTGAGCATTGGCATTGCTGACGGCGGGCGGCAGCGCGTCGGCGCCACCGCCGCGCGCGGCGGGCGCGAACAGCACGAGCGCGAATGGAACCAGCGTCAGGGCGCGTCGAATCGGTGTGTGATGCATGCTGCCCTCTTAGCAGGCATCCGGTAACCGTCACGTTAACGCGCCGTTTACCATCGTCACTTCCAGGCGAACACCGGCTGTTCCAGCTCGGTGACGCGGGTGTGCCGGCCCGCCAGCACTTCGCGGAACTGGTAGATCAGCGCCGCCGTCGGCGCGTGGATCAGGCTCATCTGATGATGGAAGCGGATCACGCGGCGCGCGCTCTCGGGGATCGCGATGAAGTCGAAGGCGTCATCGCGCTCGATCGTGGCGAGCGCGATGCGATGGACAGACGCGACCTCGTCCGGGTTCGGCCTGATCGCGGCGCTCTCGGCGGCCCAGACCACGACCGGCGTGATCAGATAGCCGGAGCGTGTCGGATAGTCGTCGAGCGTGCCGAGCACGTCGGCGCCGGTGAGGCGAAGCCCAAGCTCCTCGTCGAGCTCGCGCAGCGCCGCCTCGATCGGCGTCTCGTCGGCGTCGCAGCGTCCGCCCGGCAAGGCCCATTGGCCGCGATGGGCGCGCAAGTGCGATGCGCGCAGCGTGAGCAGCAGCGCAGTGTCGTCGCCCTCGCCTGCTGCGGTCAGCGCAACCGCCACCGCGGCACGCTTCAATGCCGGCTGCGCTTCTTCCTCAGGCAGCCGCGCAAAGGCCGCGCAGGCATCCGCGATATTCCGCCGTGTGGCATCGTCGAACGGTCTCATGATGCTTGACTACACCACGTCCGGCCTCGATGAAATGAGATCGAAGGTCCGCACCGGAATGGACGACGACATGACCAACAAGGCCGCCGCAAGGCTGAAATCAGACGGCTGGACCATCCTCGAGACCACGGGCTTCATGCACCTGATCGGCCCGTTGTGGGAGCGCAAGATCGACGGCCATTACGAGTTCGCCCTCGCCACCGAAGACAAGCACCACAACCGCCGCGGCATGGTCCAGGGCGGCGTGATGATGACCTTCGCCGACCGCACCTGCGGCATGACCGCCCGCTACCTCTCCGGCAAGGAGTTCATGGCGACGGTGCAGCTCGACACCCATTTCGTCGAGGCCGGCCAGATCGGCGACATCCTGATCTCCCGCCCGCGCGCCGTGCGTTCGACCCGCAGCCTCATCTTCATGAGCACCGAGGTGACGGTGGATGATCGCTGCATCGTGATGGCCAATGGCGTGTTCAAGATCTTGAAGGGGCCGGGGTAAAGCGCGTCTCGTCGGACCGCCGCTGCGCACCACACCCACCGCTGTCATTCCCCGCGAAGGCGCAGGGCTGTCCGGGGAATGATTCACTGTGTCGCGGAGCATGCCCGGGTTTTCCCGGCTTGAAGCAGGTACTTTCTGGTTGTCGAGACTCAGAAAGGGGCCGGGCATGCGGTTTAGCGATAGCATTTTTGGAAGGCTGCTTGAACCGATCAATCGGCGGCAGTTTCAGACGACTGTGGATCGTTTGGATGGCGATGCCTACGACAAGACGTTCGACAGCTGGGATCATCTTGTCGCATTGATATTCTCCCAGCTCAGTGGCGTCGACAGCTTGCGTGCCCTTGAGGCGATCTGGAACGCCAATTCGCATCATCACTACCATCTTGGTGTCGGCAAATTGGCGCGCTCGACGCTTGCGGATGCCAATGCCCGACGGCCGGTCAGTATCTTCGCAGAAGTCTTTGAGCGATTGTCTGGGCATGCCGACCGAGCGCTGAAGCGGGAGGGTGCCGAGATGCTGCGGCTGATCGATGCGACGCCGGTGCCGCTGGATCAACTCAGCACCTGGGCCGGTTGGAACGGACGTACCCGTGGTCTCAAGCTTCACGTGGTTTACGATCCCGGCTCGGATCATCCGCGCCGTCTGGCGATCACGCCGTCGACGGTCAATGACGTCACACCAGCCCAGCAATTCCCGATCGAGGCCGGCGCCACCTATGTGTTCGACAAGGCCTATTGCAGTTATGCCTGGTGGACACGGCTTCACGACGCGGGCGCCTGCTTCGTCACCCGCCAGAAGAAGAATCTGCGCTTCAGAGCTACACGCTGGCGGAAGCTGCGGAAACAAAAGGGGAAGGGCTTTAAAATCATCGACGATGCTGAGGTAAAGCTCCTCAGCAGCTCCAAACTTGCTGTTCCGATGCGCCGCATACGCCTCAAACGCGATGACGGTACAAAACTGACCCTCATCACCAACGATCTGAAGCGTTCGGCCATCGAAATCGCTGCGCTTTACAAAACACGCTGGCAGATCGAGCTGTTGTTCCGCTGGATCAAGCAGCACCTCAAGCTTCGCAAATTTCTCGGCCGCTCCGAGAACGCGGTCCGTCTGCAAATCCTCGCCGCCATGATCGCCTATCTGCTGCTGCGGATCGCCGCACGCGAAAGTCGTCTAATCATGCCGGCTATCCGCTTCGCAGGTCTTGTCGCCGCGTCGCTGTTCGCACGAAAACCAATCGCCGACATCGACCGACCTCCCAAGGTGAACCCATCCGCTGCCCGCGACAGAAGCTCCCCCGACCAGATCAGCTTCTGTTATGCATAGAATTCCCCGGACAGCCCTGCGCGAAGGCGGGGAATCCAGTACGCCGCGGCGTCTCGATCAATTGCAGGCGTCTCGGAGTACTGGATCGCCCGCCTTCGCGGGCGATGACACCGATTGTGAGGCATGAGCGTACCCCACACCGTCATTGCGAGCGCAGCGAAGCAATCCAGCATGTTTCCGCGGACGCAGCTCTGGATTGCTTCGCTGCGCTCGCAATGACTGACGTAGCTGGCTATGCTGGCACCAACGCAAGCGTTGAGGAAGCAGCCCATGCAATACCGCCAGCTCGGCCGCAGCGGCCTGAAAGTGTCGCCGATCTGTTTGGGCACCATGATGTTCGGCGGGCCGACGGATGAAGCCGCGTCCAAGCAGATCATCGCGAAAGCGTTCGATGCCGGGATCAACTTCATCGACACGGCGGACGCCTATTCGAAGGGCGCGTCCGAAGAGGTCGTGGGCCGCGCCATTGCCGGCAATCGTCACGCCTGGGTGCTCGCCACGAAGCTCGCTAACCCCATGAACAACGAAATGGGCGACGATCCCAATCGCGGCGGCCTGTCGCGGCGCTGGGTGCTGCAGGCCGCCGACGAAAGCTTGACGCGGCTCGGCACCGACCACATCGACATTTACTATCTGCACAAGGAAGACCATGCGACCCCGCTGGAGGAGACGGTACGCGCGATGGGCGACCTGATCCGCGCGGGCAAGGTGCGCTATTTCGGCGTCTCGAACTACCGCGCCTGGCGCGTCGCCGAGATCTGCAACATCTGCGACCGGCTTGGCATCGACCGGCCCGCGGTGAGCCAGCCCTATTACAACGCGATGAACCGCATGCCCGAGGTCGAGCACTTCCCGGCCTGCGCCTATTACGGCCTCGGCATCGTGCCCTACAGCCCGCTCGCGCGTGGCGTCCTCACCGGCAAGTACAAGCCCGATGCTACGCCAGACAAGGAGACGCGCGCGGGCCGCAACGACACCCGCATGATGCAGACCGAATGGCGGCCGGAATCGCTCCAGCTCGCGCAGGAGATCAAGGCCCATGCCGAGAAGAGGGGCATCACCGCCGGCCAGTTCGCGGTCGCCTGGGTGCTGAACTCCGCCTTCGTAACCTCCATCATCGCCGGTCCCCGCACCGAGCAGCAATGGGACGACTACATCCGCGCACTGGACTATCGCTTCACCGCGGAGGACGAGGCGCTGATCGACCGGCTGGTCGTGCCGGGCCATCCCTCGACGCCGGGCTACAACGATCCGGCCTATCCGATCGAAGGACGCCGCGCGCGGACGGCTTGAACTCCGGAGACGACCATGGCGCTTGAAGACCGCTACGGCCTGCCACTCTCCGCCACATCCGATGCGGCAGCATCCGCCTATCGCGAGGGTGTCGACCTCATGCTCGCGGGGTGGACCGGCACGGCGGAGGCGCTGGAGCGCGCGATTGCGGCCGACCCGGATTTTGCGCTGGCCCATATCGCCCGCGCCCGCGTGCATGCCTTCTATCAGCAGGGCGATCTCGCGCGCAGCAAGGCGGCGGTCGCGCGCGAACTCGTTGCGAAGCGCGGCACGGAGCGCGAGCGCTCCCATGTCGAGACGCTGGCGCTGGCGATCGAGGGTCGGCTGCCCGAGGCGATCGCAACGATGCGCAAGCACATCGAGACATGGCCGCGCGATGCATTGGTGCTGTCGCTGCCACTCGGCGCGTTCGGTCTGTTCGCATTCTCCGGCATGGCCGATCACGACCGCGCCCGGCATGAGTTCTGCGAGCGCGTCGCGCAGCACTATGGCGAGGATTGGTGGTTCCTCACCATGTATGGCTGGGCGATGACGGAGAACGGCGATGTCGCGCATGGCCGCAGCGTCACCGAGCGCGGCTTCAATCTGCGCCGCGCCAATGCCCATGCCGCGCATGCCATGCTGCATGCGATGTTCGAGGACGGCTCGATCGAAGACGCCGATCGTCTCGTCGACGACTGGATCCCCGCTTACGACCGCGCCGGAATTTTGCACGGCCACATCCGCTGGCACCAGGCCCTCGGCGCGCTCGAGCACGGCGATGCAGCGCGGGCGCTGTCGATCTATGCCGACGTGCTTCAGCCGTCAGTCGCGCAGGCGCCTCCGCTCAACGCCGTCACCGACGGCGCCTCGCTGCTGTGGCGCCTGTCGGCCTACGGCCATGCCGTGCCCGAGGCGCTCTGGCGCGATGCCGACGCCGCCGCGCAAAAACTATTCCCGAAATCCGGCCTGCCGTTCGCCGACGTCCACATGGCGCTGTTCGCCGCCGCAACGCAGAACCGCGAGGCGCTTGCCGCGCGCCTTGCGGTGATCGAGCAGCGGCTCGCGGACGGCAAGCTGCCGGCCGGCCCGGTGGTGCCCGCAATCTGTCGCGCGCTTCTAGCCTTTGCAAACGAGGATTACAGGGCCTGCGTGCAAACGCTCGCGCCGGTTCTCACTGACGTCGTGCGCATCGGCGGCAGTCACGCCCAGCGCGAATTGATCGAGGATACCTACGTCGTCGCCCTCATGCGCAGCGGAGAGCTGCCGCGTGCCCGCGCCCTGCTTGAGGCTCGCCTGCACCGCCGCCCGTCCCTGCGCGATAGGCGCTGGCAGGCGGCGATGGGCTAGCCCTGCCACGAAAAAAACACCGGCCTGACGGCAAGTGCCACCGGAAGGATATGGGGCGATCTCGCGAATCGCCGTTGGGGTGGCGCGGTGGTATTCCAGTCGGGTTCGGCAAGACAAACGGGATCGCAACCAATTTGCGGTACGATGGTTATCGGATGGAACTTTTCTGTGGTTCCCCGGCATGTGAGCCTTCCGATGCGCATCCGCCGACCCGCCCTCGGTGCCGCTCTCATTGCCCTCGCAAGCCCTTGTTTTGCCGAGACTTCCGCCATCCCGGTCAACAATCCGCTGGTGCAGCAAAATTCCTTTATCGACCTGCTGGCGCTGATGTCGGGCAAGTGCAAGACGCTCAAGGTCGCCGGGCGCACCTATGGCTGCAAGACGGTGGCCTACGCCCATGGCGACAAGGGCCGGGTCAATTTCGCGGTCGCGGTCGACGATCCCGCCGACGCAAATCACGTGGTGTCGTTCTCCGGCGAGAACGGCAAGCGCGCCGACGACAATTCCTACGAATTGCCGATCGACCGCATGCTGCTCAACTCCAAGGACCGTCCGAAGGTCGATGGCCTGCCGGTGCCGGCCGAGCAGACCTCCACCGGGGTCTGCCGCCAGACCGGCAATTTCGCCGCCAGGAAGGTGAACGACGTCACCTGCTCCGCCACCGACAGCGAAGGCCGCAAATACGAGCTCTTGTTCGTCTCCGACGGCACGCCGGTCAGCGTGCGCCGCATCCGGCAGTCGGCGCCGTCGATCCAGGATCCGTTCAAGTAACGGTACCCTTGCCGCGCTCGCGTCGTCATCAAAGATGTCGCCAACGCGTCAATCGAGGCGAGGTGATGGCAGCATCGCGATCGAGGCCGGTGCTGCGGCAATAAATCCCACGACACGCAATTCTTCGCGCGAACCGGACGTCGCATGCTGCGTCGTTTCGACGCCTGCGCTGGCCGGAACGCGCCGGATGTTCATCTGTTGTCACACGACGTTCAACTGGAGTGACGACATGAAGTATCTCTTTGTCGCGATAGCCATCGGTGCCGCGGCGCTCGCCGGCGGATCCGCGGCGAACGCGGCCAATAGTTCGAGCGCGAAGCAGAACGCGCAAGACAGCCGATCGACCGACATCAGCGCGCAGTACAGGCACCATTATTATGGCCATCGGCACCATCATCACTGGCGCCATCACTACGGCCATTATCGCCCGTATTACCGCAGCTACGGCTATTACCCGCGGCACCACGGCTATTATGGCGGCGGCCCGTACGGATATTACGGCGGCGGTCCCGGCGTGACATTCAGCTTCGGCGGCGGACGCTGGTGAGACAAAAGGCCCGCAGAGATGCGGGCCTTCTTTCTTAGCTCCGCAAGATCGTCCTCGCCGTCTCCAGGCCGCTCGCCAGCGCCGCCTCGACCGTGCCCATGTCGCGGCCGCGATAGAGCGCTTCGCCGGACAACAGCACCAAGCCGTCGGCGCGCGCGAGAATCGTCTGCGCCTCTCGCGTCCGCGGCGTCGCCCAGGAATAGGCGCCGCGGGCGAAGGGATCCTGCGCCCAATTGGTTGCAGCCGCCGCCACGAGATCGCGCGCGATATCATCGCGTGACCGCTTGAAGATGGTGGCGAGCGAATCGAGTCCGGCCTCGATCAGTCCTTGCGGCTCGAGATGCGACAGCTCCGCCGTCCGCGGGCCGCCGAACCAGCCGGTGAGCAGCGGATGCTGGTCCGGATATCGCGTCCACCACACCGGAATCACTTCGTTCGACAGCAGGAAGGTCATGTCGGCGAGGTCGTCCTGTCGGTCGCGCCACCATGGCCGCGCGAAGCGGAGCAGAATCTTGATGACGTTGCCGAAGCCGATATCGTCGGCGGCAGCAAGCCTCGCGCTGACGTGTGCTGGCAGCGCGATCTCGCGCAGCAGCGGCAATGGCACGGTGAGGATGACGCGGTCGCCCGCAAGCCCATCGCCGCCGACGCAGCGAACCACCACAGCGCCGCCTTCTTCCACGATCGCCGACACGGCGCAACCGAGTCGGATCGCAACGCCGCAGGCGCGGCACTCGGCCGCCAGAAAATCGATCAGCGCGCCATAGCCACCGTTGATGCGCGCCTGCGGAAAGTGACCGCCGTCCATCCACTCCTCGCGCAACGCCAGCGTCGAGGCACGCGCGGGGTCCGCCGCATCATAGCCCTCGACCATCCGCCCGATGGAATGGCGCAGCCGCGCATAGTCCTCTCCGGCAAAATGGCGGCGCAGGAAATCGGCGATAGCGAGATCGTCCTTCAAGTCCCGCAGCGCGGCTTGGAGCTCCGCCTCGTGCGGATCGTGGCGGTCCTCACGCGAGAGGCTTGCGCCGTCAAAGCTCCATTGCGTGCCTTCGATCGCCTGAAGCGACAGCCCGGCCTCACGCAGCAAAGCCCGCGTGACCGGTGCCTCGCCATGGACGAACTCGGCGCCGCCATCGGCGGGGTAGCCGAACTGCGCCGCCGGCAGCGGATGGATGCGCCCGCCGCAGCGCTCGCGCGCCTCCAGGATGGTCACGCGTCTACCCCCAAGCGCTAGCTCCCGCGCCGCCATCAGGCCGGCGGCGCCGGCACCGACGATGACGATGTGCTCCGAGGGTCCCGACATGCCGGCGCGCTACTTGACCGCGGCCTGCGGATCGTTCTTGATCAGATAGCGCAGCAGCAGGACGCCGCCGCCGAGCTCCCGCGTGCTCTCCAGCGTCATCGCCGTGATCGGCGCGCGCTTGTCGCTGTCCGCTGCCGTCGAATCGAACACGAACGGTGCGCCGCTCGCGCCATCCACCGCGGGGCTGAGGATCAGGTTGAATTCGTCGATGAGGCCGGCGCGCAGGAACGCGCCATTGGCAACGCCGCCGCCCTCCACCAGCAGACGCTTCACGCCGAGCTCACGGCTGAGAATGTCCAGCGTCAGCGCCAGATCGATCTCGGACTCGCCGGCGAAGATGTAGGACACGCCTTCGCCGCGCAGCCCTGCGAGATGCGAATCCGGCACGCTCTTGGTCAGCACGACGACAATTGGATCGCCGCCGATGTCGGAGCGGCCCCAGCCGATCTTGCCCTGCGCGTCGAGCACGACGCCATAGGTTTTCGCATCGCGTCGTGCGAACCAGCTCTCGCGCTGAAATTTCTCGCGCGTCCCGGTCGGGTACGGCTTGCCCTTGGCGAATTCCGAGCCGGTGACGCGGCCGATCACCCAGGCATCGCCGCCGAGCTCGTCATGGATCTTCTCGAACCAGTCCGTGCCCGCACCCTTCGGGCGCCAGCGGCTGGGATGCGTGCGGCCATCCAGGCTGGCGTGCATCAGGCAGATGACATAAGGCTTCATGTGAATCTCCGATCTCAGGCCGCCGATCCGCCGCCCTCGGCGCGATCGTTCACGATCACGGCGAGCGGATTGAGCTTTGGCGGCGCGACCAGCTTGAGCGTGTTGGTGTCGTGGTGATTGAACGGCGCGCCGCGCACGAACAACTCGGTCTGGATCAGATAGGTCCAGCTGCCGTCGTCGTTGAAGCTGATGTCGCAGCGATAGGAATCGGTGCGGAAGGCCTGCTCAAGGAAGTCGGTCGAGCAGATCCCGTAAGCGGTATCGCCGCGTTTTGCCGTGACGGAGATCTTCCTGTCGTCCGGCCCGGCCTTGCCCGAGGCCAGCAGCACCTGTCCGCGCGGGATCGCCAGCGTCTGCATGATCAACCCGGTCGCGGGCTCCCACAGCCAGTAGCCGACCTGGTCGTGGAAGGTGATGTCCTCCTCGGGCGTATTGATGTGGATGTGATAGCGCAGCCCGTAGAACAGCTGCGGCCCGTTGGCCTGCGGATCAATGGGATCCATGCGGATGCGCTCGATGAAGGTGCGCCGCTCCGGCCCCTCTGCCTTCGGATTGACGTCGATGCCCTTGTCCGCCTGCCAGCTGCCGGCGAGACAGCGGAGCGGGCCGAGATTGGCAAGGCCGTCGGGCGAGACGTCCTCGGGCTCGGTGAAGATGTCGGCAGGAAGGGGAAGCATGGATGTCCTCGCGTAGATTGCGAGGGCAGCAATAGCACGGAGGCGGGAACGCGGCTCGTGCTCAAGTCTCACAATTGCGAATGGACATAGGCGCCACGCGCAGACGGTTGTGGGAAGGAGCTCGCCAAGGCAGCGAAGCCGGGACGGTCAATTCCATCCCCGAAGGGGAGGATAGCACACGCGAATTTAAGATCCGCGCCCTGCCCTTCTCCTCACGCTGCCGCCCGTCGCCTCCGCCGCGTGGCGGGAGCTTGCCACGACAAGCCGGCGAGCGGCACGGGCTTGCTGAAGTAGTAGCCCTGGCCGAGCGGAATTCCGAGCGAATGGAGCTGTCTGAGCTGTTCGGAGGTCTCGACACCCTCGGCGACGATCGAGAGCTTCAGGGTCTCGGCAAGCTGCACGATGGATTTCAGCACGGCGACGGTCTCGCGGCGGTCAATCCTGTCGATGAAGGATTTGTCGATCTTGACCTTGTCGAACGGAAAGGCCGTCAGATAGGACAATGACGAGTAACCGACACCGAAGTCGTCAAGCGCAATGGAGACGCCGAGCGCCTTGAGGCGCTGGAGCGTCTTGAGATTTTCCTGGGTATCGGCGAGGAAAACGCTCTCGGTGATCTCGAGCTCGAGCCGGGTTTGCGGAAGTCCACTCTGCGCCAGTGCGAACGTCACGGTGTCGACGAGGTTGGTGCTGGCGAACTGCAGGGCGGACAGGTTGACCGCGACCTTGACGTCGTCCGGCATGGTCATCGCATCCCGGCACGCCTTGGTCAGCACCTGATTGCCGAGTTCAACGATCAATCCACCCGCCTCTGCAACCGCAATGAACTCGGCGGGAGAAATGAAGCCCCTGGTGCCGTGATGCCAACGCGCAAGAGCCTCGACCGATTTCACACGGCCGGTGCCGAGCTCGGTCACAGGCTGATAGAACACTTCGATTTCCTCGCGCCAGATCGCCTCACGAAGCTCGATCTCGAGCACGTTGCGCTGATCCGCTTCAGCCTTGAGCTCCACCGAGTAGGTGTGGAAGCAGTTTCGGCCGGCGTTCTTCGACTTGTAGAGCGCAAGGTCGGCGTTACGAAGGATCTCATCGACGCGACTGCCATGCTCGGGAGCCACGGCGATGCCGATGCTGCAGCCGATCACGATGGGATGATCGTCGATCTGATAAGGCTCGGCAATGGCCTGAACCAGCCGCGCAGCGAGGCTGGCGGCGCCGTCCTGCATCGCGCCCCGGCCCGGCGCGACGATCACGGCAAACTCGTCGCCGCCGATCCGCGCCGCCGTGTCGGCGTCACGGATCTGCGCCTTGATCCGGCCCGCGACCTGCTTCAGCAAGGCATCGCCACATTGGTGACCAAGCACGTCGTTGACGGACTTGAACTTGTCGAGATCCAGCAGGAGTACGGCCAAAGGAGCTCCCGAGGAGCCGGACGTCGCGAGTGCTTCGTCGATGCGCTCCTTGAACAGATTGCGATTGGCCAATCCGGTCAGACTGTCGTAATGGGCGAGCCTTTCGATCCGGTCCTCGGATGCCTTGCGTTCGGTGATGTCTTCATGGGTGGCGACCCAGCCACCGCCCTCGCGCCGTCCGTAGGAGATATAGACAACCCGCCCATCCGGAAACTGCACGGTGTTCGAGGTTTGCTCCGACTTGGCGAGCCGATTCTTCAGATCGACCAGGTAAGCCTCGACGTCGAGAACGGCGGTCTGCTTTGCAAACACCTTGCGGAAGTCCATGCCGATCCGAATCTCCTCCGGCACGAGGCCATAGAGTTCGAGCCATTGTTGATTGAATGCGATCAGGCGGTCGCTGCCGTCGAACATGCTCAAGCCCTGGGGAAGGTTTCTGAGCGCGTCTTCGAACTTGCTGGCGAATTCGCGCAGCTCGCGCTGGGCGCGATCCAGCGCCTGTCGGCGTCGCCAGTGGAACATCGTCGCAGTCAGGATAATGAACGTGAGCAGTAGCGCGCCGCCGAGATAGACCTTCTGCCTGGTATCCGCGCGCGAATAGATCTCGCGCTCCGAGATTCCTACGGTGAAGATGAGTGGAAACAGCCGCGATCTGCGCGCTGTCACCAGCCGGTCATCGCGGTTGGGATGGTTCTCGTTCCAATATTGGGCGTAGAAGCCGCCCCGCAGCTCGCCTTCGACGCGGTTCGGCGCACGCTGCCCCAACACCGCGTCCTGGTTGATGCCCCGCGCGGCGAGCACGACCTGGTTTGCATTTCTGAGGACCAGCGTTCCTCCTGCGCCGAGCTTTGCGGTGTCGTAGAATCGACCGACGACATCGACGCTGATCGAGCCGACGACCACGCCCACGGGATTCCTGGCAAGATCGAAGAGCTTTCTTGCGAGCTGTATGGTCCATTTGTTGGACGCGCGGCCCAGAACCGGTTTCGCCACGTAGAGGCGATCGTCGGCCTGCGACATGGTTTGAATAAAGTGCTCGCGATCGCCGAGATAGAGCGGCGGACCGGAATAGCCCACCGTCGTATCCGTCATGTAGCCATCCGACCCGATCAGGGCGAACTGGACCACGTCGCCGGTGGCGATGCGGGTCTTCTCGGACCAGAACTTCAGGCTGAAGGTCAACGGATCCTGGGCGTAGAGCGCTCGCACCACCAGCAACGACTGGTCCACACGCTCGAAGATGCGCTCGGTGTTTTCCTCGAACAATTCGGCGACGCTGTTGCCGTGCGACCGCGCCTGCTGGACCGCATCCGTCCGTTCCGACGACGTGATCGCGAAATAGCCGATCCAGACCAGGGGCAGGAAGAACAATGCGATCTGCAGCGGAGCATTCCGCAGGATCGTTCTTCCGGCTTTGCGGACGGAACTTGCGGGAATCACGACACGCGCCCTCGCCTCAGCCGCCAGGGCAGAACTGCGCTCGCCGCCAGTGATGGCATCGCCTGTCTCCGCCTCGATTGAGACCGCCGCGGCCGGAAGCGGCGCGGGTGCTGTTCATAGCCCGAAGCTAGGCGGGACAGCCTTAAGTTTCTGTTTTGATAATGCTCAATTCTTTAGCTTACAACATCCGTATGACCACGGAGGTCGGCTGTTTTTGAGCAACCACGCGGTATTGGCAGGGCGATATCTTTGGTCGTCTGTACCGGCCGCTCACACCGCGCGCGCAAGAACGATCGTGCCGGACAGGATGAGGACCGCGCCTGCCGCATGACTCAATCGTTGGCCGAACGGCAGCAGTTTCTCGGCGGCGACATAGAGCGCGATGCCGATGATCCAGGCCATATTCATCACGCCGCCGACGAACAGCAATACCATCAGAAACCAGCAGCAGCCGACGCAGTAGCTGCCATGGCGAAGTCCCATGCGGAATGCTCCGCGCGTGCCGGGCCGCCAATGCCGGCTGAGAAACAGCAGCGGACTCTCGCAGTAGCGCAGGCAGGCATGTTTGAGCGGCGTGAACTGATAGAGGCCGGCGGCAAGCAGGATGATGCCGCCCAAAACCGCGCTGGTGCTGGCCATCGCCATCGACAACAACCCGAAATATTCGAGCGCCCATTGCGCCAGGACCGCAACGACACTGAACCCGGCCCATGTCACGAGATAGCCGGCGAGAAAGATCCAGGCATCGATTGCCGCCCGGGACGCAGTCTCCTGCTTGCGCTTGACGGTCGCATACAAGAGAACAGTGGGCGCCGCGCTCGGCGCCATCATCGCGATCATCATCACCCACCACATCACGAGCAACAGCGCGGCATAGAGCGGCGTCCACGGCATTGGCGCCATGTCCGGCATGTCGGCCATCATCTCGGTGTCCATGCTGGCGCCGCCGGCGAGATAGGCCCAGGCGAGTGCCACCACTGCGGCGGTCCCGATCGCGACGATCAGCCGGTCGCGGTGGAGCAGGTGTTCCAGCATCAAGCGCCCCTGCATGGACTTGTCCAGCATAGTGATGAGGAGCTGACACCGAGATCTTGTCTCGATGTCAGCGCCGCATCATGCCGCAACGCCCTCGGGCGTCTGCACGACATTGGCGAGCGAGCTGTGCGTGCCCTTGGTCTCGAACGGGATCGCACCGGTCGAGCGGATGTTGGCGGACGCGACCTCGGCAGCCCTGTGCTCGAACCCTTCGGGCATCACCACCTGGATGCGGTGCGGCTGACCCGTCACCGGATTCTTGATCGGCTCGACGTCGGTTTCGAGCACGCCCGTGACGACGAGTTTTGCGACGCGTCCGTCCTTGTCGAAGGAAAATTCGAAGGGCGCAAAAATCGGATCGTGAATGGTGGTCACGATCAGGCTGAAGATGTGGAATAGCGTGCCCTCGGCCGAATGCTTGCCCGACAGAATGTTGAACAGCGCCTGCTGTTGCTCCGGTGTGGCGCGCTCGTCGACGATGGGCTGCATCTTGCCGTTGCCTTCATGTAGCGCGCCGGGGAAATCTACGACCACGGCGAAACAGAGGCCATCGAGCTTGACGCCCTCAAAATGTCCCGCGGTGATCCGCATGCCGACCATGCCCTTGCAGTATCCGTGGGTGGGGGGAGCATTGAAATCGCAGGGGCAGCCAAACGCGCAGTTGCAATTCTTCATCCATTCGCCTTCGAGACGCCAGTCCGATGCAGCCATGGCACATCTCCCAATGTGAGCGGGGAACGCGGCAGCCGTAGAGGATTTTGTTCAGCGTTATGTCGAGGCAATGCGAAAAAGCGCGAGCGGGATCGAGTCCGATCAGAAGGCCGGCATCGCGGGAAAGTCTGTGGCCAGCTGCCATTCACTGTCCCTATGGCCAAGAGCATATCAGCGGCAGCCGGGCGCGTACAGCGAACGGACGCGGCAGAGCAGCCGGGCTTTTAGGACGTCCGAAATCAGAGGAATGGAGCTCCATTTAAAATAAGGCTGCGAACTCCCATGCGATTGAAATATCTAAATAATTCCAACCAACCGCCTCCCCGCTCACGGCCGTAGCGACGGCGAGTGCTTTCCATGAAGGCGGGATTGGCCTCGTCTTGCCATCACACCGAACCGTCCCTGGCAAAAAAGTCCGTGCAGCGGCGGCGTGCTTGGATAGCGCTGGCGTGGCGCGTGCGTTGCGGCCGCCGCGCCTGAGATCACGGATGAGGTGAGCGCGGCGCGCTTCGAACGTCCGACTCAGTTGCGGCATTCGAGGGCAAGGCCTATGCTGAAGGCCGGCAATCACGCAGCCGCCCATCGTGCGGCGGGGGCAGCTTCACGGTGGATGGTTGCATCCATCCGAAAGGCGAAGCCATGTCCATCGCCCCCACACTGCATCGGTATCTGGCTGCCGAGAACATCCAGTATGCCGAGATCCCGCACGATCTCACCATGTCATCCACGCGCACGGCGCAGGCTTGCCACGTCTCGGGCGATCGTCTCGCCAAGGCCGTCGTGCTGCGGCACGACGGCGGCTATATGCTCGCGGTCGTGCCGGCATCGCACCATCTCAACCTGCCGGACTTGAAGGAGAGGCTTGGCGAGGATCTCGCCATGGCCAACGAAACCGAGATCAACCAGCTGTTCATGGACTGCGCGCACGGAGCCATTCCGGCGGTCGGTCGGTGTTACGGGCTCGATCTCATCGTCGATGACAGCATCCGGGCCCAGCCCGAGGTCTATATCGAAGCCGGCGATCACGAGACGCTGCTCCAGCTCACCCATGCGCAGTTCGAGCGCCTGACGGCCAGTGCACCGCATGGACGCTTCAGCATGCATGACTGACGCGGCGTGGCGGCAAGATAATCCCGGTACGCACCGTCACGGCGTGCGTGCGGCCGCGTCCGGTTCGATGTATAGTCAATTCAGCGGGGGCTGCGTTCGCAACGGAGGTCCTCCATGAAAGTCAGAGACGTGATGCACAAGGGCGTCGATTGGGTCAGCCCCGACACCCCGATCATCGAGATCGCGAAGTTGATGCAAGGGCACGACATCGGCTGCATTCCGATCGGCGAAGGCGACCATTTGGTCGGAATGGTGACCGATCGCGACATCGTCTGCAAAGGTCTTGCGAGCAGGGACTTCAACGCCGCGCGCATGACGGCGCGGGATGTGATGACCGAAGGTATCCATTGCTGCCGGGAAGACGATGATCTGGCGAAAGCCGTGCATCACATGGAGACGCTGAAAGTCCGCAGGCTACCCGTGATCAACAAGAGCAAGCGGATGGTCGGCATGATCAGTCTCGGTGATATCGGCCAATCCGCCACCCCTGATCTGTTGACGCAATGCGTCAAGAGCGTGTCGGCCCATCATCATTGAGGGCAACGCCGGCTCGATTCCGAACCTTCGTCGGATCGCTCGCAGATCCGGCGCGCGCCGAGTTCTCTCGAGCCTGCATTGAGCGCACTGTTCACCGCAGTTCGGCTTCGCCGCACTCGGCGGCGAGCGCTGCGGCGCGTCATCGCCGCAGTCCGCGTCGTAGCGTCGCATCATTCGGAACATTCTTGCCAAACCCCCTGCGCAAGACTTTGACTTGTTCCAATAAAAAAGCAGCTGATCCGCAAGGGATCGCTATTCCAAAGGGGAGGAGGCAACCATGACCAAATCAAAGAAGGGCAGCACTTCGAGTCGCCGCGGCTTTCTCAAGGTCGCTGCTGCGGGGGCCGCCGCGACGGTAGCCGCGCCGAGCGTCGTCAGCGCCCAGGGGCCGATCAGCATGCGCTGGCAAAGCACCTGGCCGTCAAAGGACATTTTCCACGAATACGCCCTCGACTACGCCAAGAAGGTCAACGACATGACCGGCGGCGATCTCAAGATCGAAGTGCTGCCGGCAGGCGCTGTCGTGCCCGCCTTCGGCCTGCTCGATGCCGTGTCCAAGGGCGTGCTCGACGGCGGCCATGGCGTGCTGGTCTATCACTACGGCAAGCAGACGGCGCTGGCGCTCTGGGGCTCGGGACCGGGCTTTGCGATGGACGCCAACATGCTGCTGGCCTGGCACCGCTATGGCGGCGGCAAGGAGCTCCTGGAAAAGCTCTACGCGTCGATCAACGCCAACGTTGTCTCGTTCCCCTACGGTCCGATGCCGACCCAGCCCTTCGGCTGGTTCAAGAAGCCGGTCGCAAAGGTCGAGGACGTCAAGGGCCTGAAATTCCGCACCGTCGGCATCTCGATCGACGTGTATTCGGGAATGGGTGCAGCCGTCAACGCGCTGCCCGGCGGCGAAATCGTAGCTGCCATGGACCGCGGCCTCCTGGACGCGGCCGAGTTCAACAACGCCACCTCCGACCGCGTGCTCGGCTTCCCCGACGTCTCGAAGGTCTGCATGCTGCAGAGCTTCCACCAGAACGCCGAGCAGCTCGAGATCATGTTCAACAAGGACAAGTACAACGCGCTGCCGGACAAGATGAAGGCGATCATCGCCAATGCGGTGGACGCGGCTTCGGCCGACATGTCGTGGAAGGCGATCGACCGCTACTCCAAGGACTATGTCGAGCTGCAGACCAAGGACAACGTCAAGTTCTACAAGACCCCCGACGCCATCCTGAAGCGGCAACTCGAGATCTATGACGATGTGGCGAAGAAGAAGGCGGCGGAGAACCCGTTGTTCAAGGAGATCGTGCAGTCGCAGATCGAGTTCGCCAAGCGTGCCACGCAGTGGGAGCAGGATACCGTAGTGAACCGCCGCATGGCCTACGATCATTATTTCGGGCCGAACGCTGCGGCCAAGAAGATCTGATGACGAAATAAAGCTGGCAAGGCGCCGTCCGGACCACCCGCCGGACGGTGCCTTGTGCTATGTTGGGGGTCATATTTAATGCCGAACCTTATCACATGAGTGTACGGCGCTTACTGCACACGATCGACGGCATCTCCACCTGGGTCGGCAAGGCGACAGCCTGGCTGATGATCCTGCTGATGAGCGTGGTCTGCATCGAAGTGTTCAAGCGCTACGCCGTGAACATGCCGACGGCGTGGATCTTCGACGCCGAGAACATGATGTACGGGTCGCTGTTCATGCTGGCCGGCGCCTATACGCTGGCGCAGAACGCCCATGTCCGCGGTGACTTCCTTTACTCCTCGATGCGTCCGCGCACGCAGGCCGCGCTCGACCTCGTTCTCTACTTCGTGTTCTTCATCCCGGGCATCGCCGCGCTGATCTATGCCGGCTACTTCTACGCCGCGGATTCCTGGGCCATCAACGAGCATTCCAACGTCACGGCTGAGGGGCCGCCGGTCTACCATTTCAAGACCGTCATCCCGATCGCGGGCGCGCTGATCATGCTGCAGGGGATCGCCGAGATCATCCGCTGCATCGTGTGCCTGAAGACCGGCGAATGGCCGAGCCGACTTGCCGACGTCGCCGAGACCGACGTCATCGAGGAGCAGCTCGCGCACTCTGAATTCGTGGACGAGGAATCACGCAAGCTCGCCATCGAGGGCGCGCAGCGCATCGATGAATTGGCGCGGCAGCGCGGCATGGGCGGGGACCTGAACACATGAGCGATCCGGCACTCGGCCTGTTGATGCTGACGCTCATCGTCGTCGTCATCATGATGGGCTTCGCCACGGCCTTCACTCTGATGGGCCTTGGCATGTTCTTCGGCTTCATCGCCTTCTACGACCCGTCGCAGAACTGGACGCACAACAAGGTCTTCGAGCTGATGGTCCAGCGCAGCTACGGCGCGATGACCAACGACGTACTGATCTCCATCCCGTTGTTCGTGCTGATGGGCTATGTGATGGAGCGCGGCGCGCTGGTCGACAAGATGTTCTATTCGATCCAGCTCGCCTTCCGCCGCCTGCCCGCCTCGCTCGCGGTCACGACCCTGATCGTGTGCACGTTCTGGGGCATCGCCTCCGGGCTCGTCGGCGCGGTGGTGGTGCTGATGGGCGTGATCGCCTTCAACCCGATGCTGCGCGCCGGTTATGACGTGAAGCTCGCCTCCGGCGTCATCACCGCGGGCGGCACGCTCGGCATCCTGATCCCGCCTTCGGTGATGATCATCGTCTATGCCGCGGTCGCCGGCCAGTCCGTGGTCAAGCTCTATGCGGCGGCGATGCTTCCCGGCTTCTTCCTGGCCTTCCTCTACCTCGTCTATGTCGTGGCCTGGGCGATGATCAACCCGAAGATCGCCCCGGCGCTGCCGGAGGAACAGACCCGCGTCAAGGTGCCGGAATGGATCAGGAATTTCGCGACGCTGTATTCGCCGAACCTGTTCGTCGGCCTGTTCAAGGCGCTGCTCTCGCCCGCAAAGGCGAAGATGCTCCAGATCGACGGCAAGCCGATGGGCTATGGCGCGATCGTGCAACACTTCCTCATTTCGCTGGTGCCGTTCCTGATGACCGCAGCCGCGCTCGGCACGGTCTGGTGGTACGTCGTGATCCACCAGCAGCCCGGCGCCGCGAGCGAAGCCGTCGAAGGCCTGCAGCAGCTCGGCAGCCCGGTCGAGCCGAAGGAGCTGTCGCCCGCCGAAAAGGGACCGGACACCCAGTTCTACATCTGGTTCGCGATATCAGCCGCCGTGCTGGCGGCGTGGACGGCGCGCTCCTACTTGCGCATGGACGGCGAGCGCTTCGAAGTGTTGAAGCTCTTGACGTCGTCGGTGATGCCGCTCGGCATCCTCACCGTCGTGGTGCTGGGGGTGATCCTGTTCGGCATCACGACCGCGACCGAGTCCGCCGGAGTCGGCGCCGCCGGGGCCTTCATCCTCGCTATCCACGCCCGGACGCTCGACTGGAAGCGCACCAAGGAAGCAGTGTTCCTGACCGCAAAGACGACCGCGATGGTGTGCTGGCTGTTCGTCGGTTCGGCGCTGTTCTCGGCGGTATTCGCCATTCTCGGCGGTCAGGCGCTGCTGGAAAGCTGGGTGCTGTCGCTCAACATGACGCCCGTGCAGTTCATGATCTTGTCGCAGGCGATCATCTTCGTGCTGGGCTGGCCGCTCGAATGGACCGAGATTATCATCATCTTCGTGCCGATCTTCCTGCCGATGCTGAAGCACTTCAACATCGATCCGATCCTTTGGGGCACGCTGGTGTTCGTGAACTTGCAGGCCGCGTTCCTGTCGCCGCCGGTCGCGATGTCGGCGTTCTATCTCAAGGGCGTCGCCCCGAAGCACGTTACGCTCAACCAGATCTTCGCCGGCATGATGCCCTACATGCTGATCGTGATCCTGTGCATGGTGATCATGTATCTCTGGCCCGGCATGACGCTGTGGTTGCCGAACTATCTCTACGCGAGTTGAGGCGCAGCGGGGAGCACCGGGCGCTGGTCCACTCAGGGAACCAGACGCAATCACCGACGCGACGAACCGCTATTTATCCTAGGTTTGGTGGCGTGAGCGCTTGACATAGTGGCCGGCTGCACCGCCATCGCAGGAGCCCTGCTTTCCTGCTCCGCGGCGGAATTTCAACCTGGCACGGGTCTCATTTCGGTCCCGTACTGCAGGACCTGCACCTTCTCCATCGTGATCAGCCCGCTGCTCATCATGCCGTCGAGGACGGGGAGAAAGGCATCGATCTTCTCCTGGGTGTCGACGATCTCGACAACGAGCGGAAGGTCCTCCGACAGACGCAGTATCTTCGCCGTGTGCAGGCGTGCGGAATGGCCGAACCCCAGCCCGCCTCGTAGCACTGTCGCGCCGGCCAAGTGCATCTCCCTTGCCTTCAGCACGATCGCCTCGTGCAACGGGTGATGGCCCGCGTGATCATTTTCACCAAAGAAGATCCTGAGTAGGACGGCTTCTCGCGGTAGCTGCATGTTCAAACCCCATTGCTGCGTCAAGACCCTCTCATTTCACGACCAGCACCGGGCACGCGGCGAGTTGCACGATGCGATCGGCTCGACTGCCGATGAGCCGCTCGTAGAGCGCCGAGTGTCCCGTGGCGCCAATGACCAGTAGATCGGCTTTCAGCTTGGCTGCGAAGTCCACGATGTCCCGCACCGGATGGCCGGCCACCACATGGGTGTGAAGCTCGACGTGGCTCTGTTCGGCCAGGCTTCGCGCCCGCTGAATGACCGAGTGATAGCGGCGCGCCGCCGTGCCGGTCTCCTCCCGAACCTCCTCGATAAATTCGGGCATGTAGTCAATCTCCTCCACGCAGATCATGTGAAGTTCGGCGCTGTTCTGTGTGGCCATCGTTATGGCAAACGCCAAGGCGTGGAATGCGTGCTCGGAACCGTCGTTGGCATGCAGAATTCTGCTGAACATAGCTGCCTCCATCATTCGGCGCGGCGCGCAGCGGGCCGAAGAGGTCTTAGGGGCTCCTCCTCAGCGTGCTGCGAACTGGTGTCGGGCAGCAGATGGTGAGGAAGATAGAATGCATTGGCGATGACTGTGGGTATCACGGCGCTGCCGATGACTGCGGCGACGAGCGCGGAATATTGGCCCTGGTTGATGATGCCATGTGAAAGGCCAAAGAGTGACGAGATCGTCCCAAAGGTCAGCCCGGTCGACATCAAAAGCGTCGTGTACATCGCCTCTCTGTTGGGAGAGCCAAAATACTTGGTGACGGGGTAGACACCCACGACCTTGGTTGCGATCTTGATCACCAGGAAGAAGAGGAATGCCGCCGGTGCAGCAATCAGCGCCGGCACAGACACAAACGAACCGGCTCGGATGAAGTAGAACGGCGTCAGCAATCCGAAGGTAAGAGTGCGCAGCCGGCGCACCAGGGCGTGGTCCTTTCCAACAGTGCCTGCGAGTACCATCCCGATCAGGTAGGCCGGAAGAACGGCCTCGCTGTCCGCCCACGTCGCCAGCGCCCCCATTCCGAACAGGCAGAGCAGCAGAAATTTCGTCTCCAGTTCGGACGGGCGTCCCCCATACAGCCGGAAGAACCGGGGGGTCAGCCAGGGCAGCACGCCGAAGACCACCACGCCAGTACCGAGAAAGATCAGTGTCTTTATCGTGAACGGAGAAAAGATCAGGCCGAGCGCAACCACCGTCCCGAGGTCCGTGACAAAGCAGGCGGCCAGAACTGTCTTGCCGTACTCGGTGGTGTTGAAGCCGAATTCGATCATCACGGCATAAACCACCGCCACCGAGGTGGTCGACATGGCGACACCTGCAAGCCAACTCGGCATAACGTCCCAGCCGAGCAAGTAGTGCGCCGCAGCGGTGCATCCGATGAATGGAAAAAAGAAGCTGGCAAGCCCCACGGCTGCCGCCTCTTTCCACTTCAGCTTGAATACGACGGGGTCAAGTTCCGCACCTGCTAGGAAGGTCAGCACAATCGCGCCGACGCCCGAAAGGAATTTGACCCAGGACTCTTCGGTCCCGAGCACCGCCGATCCAATGGCGGCACCGATGATGAGTTGTGCGATCGTTCCGACCACGATCTCCGACAGAGCGGTCGAGATCCGGAGCCAGATCGACAGAAGGCTGGCGATCAGCGCCAAGCCCAACCACAATGCCGCCAGAGCCCAAACACCCGTCATCAGCGCCTCCAAGAACACGACGGCGATGCGCCGTCCGGAGAACTCACGTGCTGGATGCTTGGAAGGATTTGAAGCAAGCGCTCCCACCGACGGCAAGCGTCCGGTAGGAGTCATCAGCCTCATCGGCGGTTACGGGGGACCCCATCCCCTGAATTTTCGTCAATTGTAACTGGGAATCAGGCCATAGCAAGCGCGGAAAGCCGCCGTCAGGATCAGGACGATACCACGAAAGGCTCCGACCAGGCGCTGAACGATCCTTCGCGCTCGCGAATGGAAGAGGTAAAATGCGAGCGTCACTTACGGGGTTGAACTTGACCAAAATCCTGCTGGTCCGTCACGGTCACGTCGAAGGTATTCGTCCTGCCCGCTTTCGCGGACGAGAGGACCTGCCTTTGACCGGGCGAGGCCAAGCCGAAGCGCTCGCTGTCGCGCAGCGGATCGCGTCCAAATGGCGGCCGGAGCGGGTCTACACCAGCCCGCTGTCGCGCTGCGTCGCCACCGGCGCGGCCATCGCCACTGCGTGCGAGATCGAGGCGGAGAGCATTGAAGCGCTCAACGACATCGATTACGGCGCGTGGAGGATGAAGACCCATGAGGAAATGGCAGCTTCCGAGCCGATGCTTCACGCGACCTGGTTCAATACGCCCCACCTGATGCGATTTCCGGGAGGCGACTCCCTTCAGGACGTCGTTGCGCGCGCAGCGGACGCAGTCCGGCTCGCGCTCGAACGACACCCCTCTGGCACCGTCGTTCTGGTTTCGCATGATAGCGTGAACCGGGCGCTGCTTTTGCAGGTCGCGGACCTGCCGCTCTCCTCCTACTGGCGGCTCACGCAAGAGCCCTGTTGCATCAACGAGATCGAGATAACCAGCGATCGGATTCGTGTTCTTGCGATCAACGAGACCGCCCATTTAGACGGGATCGATCCGGCCTAGCTCAGCACACCGCCTCTTCTCGCCCAGGTTATTGAGCCGCTGACAGCCGACGGGATTGCGTCGACTGCTCGTCCCCTCCAAATACGTTCGCGTAGAGATCTTCCCCATAGCTCGTTTGCAGCGGCGTGGCTTCGATCAGCCGGAACGTCCGCGTGCCGTCCGGCTGGCGCTCCGACCGCAGGAACAGCGCATTCGGAAGCTTCTTCTGATGCATACGATGCGCGAACTGGTGCAGATGCGTCACGTAGCCGACCTTCACTCCCTTCTCCAGCAAGGCGGTCGTGATCTGCATCGCGATTTCCGATCCTTCCCGTTCATTGGTCGCCGCGAACGACTCATTCATGAGCATCATCGCGCCCGGACCAAGATGCTCAACGAGCTCGCTCATCCGGCTCAGCTCTTCGTCGAGCTTTCCACTCTCCATCGCGGCATCTTCTTCGCGCTTGAAATGGCTGAACAGCGCGGTCCGGACCTCGGCCGAAAACGTCTCCGCCGGGACGAACACGCCCGCCTGCATCATCAGTTGGGCGAGGCCCAGACTACGCAGGAACGTCGATTTGCCTCCCGAATTGGCGCCCGTGATCACGATGAGATCTTTGCCGGCGGTCACCAGATCGTTGCCGACAGGCACTCGGTTCATGCTGATCGCAAGACAAACGTCGTAGAGACCCAAGAACGACAATACGCTGCCGTCCAGCTCCACGGGCCTTGGAAGACAGGTGGGCGTGCCGAGCTTTTGAAGGTGTTCGTAAAGGTTCAAGCAGCCCACATAGAAAGCAAGCTCAGTCCGCAGCATCTGAAAGAAGCTCGAAATGTGATCCATTGACTGGGCGAGCGCATTTGCCACCAGGTTGATACCCCGATCCCGCAATTCGGACAGAGCGCGGGCGCCGGCTTCGTCTCGCGGATTCAGATAGGACGTGTATCCTTCGGTGGTCGGCCACAGCCGGGCGAACCAGCCGAGATCCTTCCTATGCGGCTTGCGCAGGACGTAGTTGGTTGCCTTATTGCCCTTACCTAGTTGGGCGCTGACCAGAACCCCACCTTTGAATTTCAGCCGCTTCAGATGATCCTCGATCTCCTCAAAATACGGATCGCTCAGTTCAGCCCGGAGCATTTCGAATAATCTGGAGAATCCTCGTGAGTTGAACCGTCCAATGTTCCGGTCGGCCAAGGCTCGGAGCTTCCGTAAGGCCGGAACGAAGATGTCCAATATTTCGACGGCATGCGACAGCGTGCCGGTAGGGTAGCGCGACATCGGCGACCAATAGTGCTTTCTTTCGGCTTTCAATGCCTCGACCACGATGTCGTATGCCCGTCTGAGAGTCGGCCCGTGCTGCAGGCAGTCTCGCAGCACGTCCTGGCGATATTCGATCACGTCGAGTTCGCAAACTCCGTTGAGCAGCCCGACCAAGGCCACTTCCAACAGGAAGGCGTCACCACCGGCCATCGTGTTCAAGAGGATATCAAGTCCGAGATCCTGGTTCAGGGCGGCATGATTCCAGGGCAAGGCTTGATTGAGATCCAGTCCCGGCTCCTTCTGCCGGGCATAGGATCGATCTCGCCGCGATAGCAGCAGCGTCGGGTCGAAATCGCGCTGGATACAGCAGGAACGCCTTCATGGCTTGATGCGCTCCTTTACGCGCTGATGCGTCAGACCGTATTTCTGGGCGATCGCCATCGCATAAGCCAGGCCATCGGCAGTCCGCCGCTCGATCTTGAACGTGCGGACTGCCGGCTGGTCCGGTACAACCGTGCTCACCATCGAAACGGTCTCCGGACCGAACGTCGACAGCTCGTCGACGAACGTGACCCAGACGCCGAGCACATCCATGGCCGCGAGCTTCGTCATGACCTTCTGACTGAGGAATGTCTCGTCGCGAATCGTCGTGGAGGTGAAGATCTCATTCAAAATCACGATGGAGCGCCGCGTGACCCGCTTCAGGATCGAACGGATCCGAACCAGGTCGTCTTCCAGTTTGCCGCGTAGGTTTTCGACCTTCTCTTCCCGTTCGAAGTGCGTGAAGATCTGGTCGACCAGGTAAAGCTTGGCCCCTCGCGCCGGGACCGGGCATCCCAGGCTTGCAAGATAGTGCAATTGTCCGACCATGCGGGCGAAGGTCGTCTTGCCGCCCTGATTGGGTCCGGACACCACAATGAGCCGCTCCCTGCCCGTCAGATCAAAATCGTTGCAGACAACCGGTTTCTGCTCACCGACGTGTTTCAGCGCGAGCGCAAGGTCGAACCCCTCCCGGCAATGGACCTGTTTGGAGTTGTCGGAAACCTCGGGCAGGCACAACCGTAGTCCGGCCTGTTCGAGCCTCGTCGTCTGTTTCAAGTAAGCGAGATAGAACTGGACGTCCCTATCGAATCCTACGATGGCCTTGTCGAGAAATTCGACTTGCCGAGCGCAGAACGCTAGCAGGCGAGCAAACGGCTCCGGATTGAGGCGCGCCACCAACTGAAGCACTTTGGCTTCGATGTGGTTCATGTCCTCCGGCGCATCGTTGAATTTCGAGCGGTAGTCTGTGGCGGCGCCTTGCTTGAATCTCGCGAACGTCGCCTCAACTTCCGCGCTGTAGTCCGGCTCATCCTGGAGGTTCTTCACCGTGAACGAGGCCTCACGTATCACGATGCCGTATCTGACCTGCGACAGTTGGTCAGAGATGCTCTTGGCTTCATCGCGGAGAGCAACGAAATTGTCCTGCGCAATGTAGCCGGTCAGATAGTCGCGAATGCTCAGGAGCGCTCGGGACTTCATCTGAGATCGCGTCAGATCCGTCGCCAATTGATCGACCGCATTGCAGTAGATCTCTATTGCGTGGAGAAACCACATCTGCTTGTGAAATCGGTCGTAGAGCTTGGCCGATAGCGCCTTGTGGATCCGGGCATCCCTCATTCGCTCGGCGAAGTGTCTGATGTTGTCGAGGAGAGCCGGGTCTTCGAGATCGCGGAAGACTTCGTGACGATATTCAATGGCTTCAACCCGCTGCAGCGGGACGTGAAAAACAGGCTTGATGGCGTATTCTTCAAAGCCGGCCGTTATCGCGGCCACCAGCTGATCCAGATTCAGATCAGCGAAGAATTCTGGCGCTGCACTTTCCGGAGCGGCCGTAGAGTCCTCGGGCCGATCGAAGAGGACGCTTGGCACGATATCCGGCGCGCTTGGATGGCGTTCGCGTCCGTCAGACTCGGCCGTAAGCGGTGGTTGGGGGCGCGGATAAGACACAATAAAACTCCTCCAAAGCCGTGCTTCGGTAGGAGTCATCAGCCCCTCGGGGCGGTTCAGGCGAACCCCATCGCCAACATTGCAAACGAGTATACGTCCGATCTGGTTCCGGTCAACGAGCCACTAGCCGCCCCTCCATTTTCTTGCCCCAAGCGGGCGGCGCAATTAGACTATGCACGATATCGACGGGGATGGAGTGCCCCCGAAACCGCCGCAGGCTGATGACTCCTACCGCGCACCATCTCGGTGGTAGGAGACACAATGGCCGGCGTTCCCTTAGGATCTGATGGTTGCCGGCCTTCGCAAGCGGAGCGCCCACGCGTGCTTTTTTCCGCGTCCATGGTCGTCTGCTCACGTAGCGAGGCGGACCAAGATGGGGGCACAGAGCCATGAGAAGCCTGGCACGCCCCTCATTCTTCCGGATGTTCGACCTCCTCATAACCAGCACGAATCCGGGCATGAAACGATCCCGCTGGACGCATGATGGTGTCGAATTCGAGCGGGAGCGCCATAGTTTTTCGAGCTCCAGACATGGAATCGTCATCGAGATCTTCACCTTGTCCCGGTCAGGTCGCCCCGGCTGGTCGCTGATGGTCACGAAGGAGTATTGGTGGGCCGGACCGGAGGCTACGCCGTTCAAGAACTTGCGATGGGCGCGCCCCCTCGGCGGCCAGCGAAGCGACCTGTTCGACTGGCTGCGCGCGCAGGAGGCGGCACTCGAACGCTCGCTGTCGCTTGAGATGCCCCGCGACCAGGCCGAAGCGAATTCGCGGTCGATGCACGCCGACAATTCCGAGCACTCTTCACTCACCTGGAGTTCGGTCGATCATGGAGACAAAGATGAATAGTCCGCTTCCGGCCATCCAAGCTCTCGATGCATTCGAAATTCTCGACTCGCGCGGCTATCCCACGCTTCGCGTCGTGGCAAGGCTCGACAATGGGCACGCCGGCACGGCTTCGGTGCCGTCCGGCGCCTCGACTGGACGCTACGAAGCGCTGGAGCTGCGCGATGGCGATATGGCGCGGTACGGCGGCAAAGGCGTGCTCAAGGCCGTTTCTCACGTCAATGGGATCATTCGGGATCGCCTCATGGGGATGGCTGCCTGCCCCCAGGAGCCCATCGACACGGCATTGATCGTGCTCGACGGCACCGAGAGCAAGATCAAGCTGGGTGCGAATGCGATCCTTGGTGTCTCCATGGCCATCGCGCGTGCCGCGGCTTCGGCGGCAGGTGTGCCGCTCTACTGCTATCTGGGCGGCGTCTCAGCAACGAGGCTCCCCGTCCCCATGATGAACGTCATCAACGGCGGGCGGCATGCCCAGAATTCGCTCGACTTCCAGGAATTCATGATAGTGCCCCATGGCGCCCCAAACTTTGCGGAAGCCGTCCGCTACGGGGCCGAGACCTTCCACGCGCTCCACGAGCTCCTACACAAGGCGGGGCACTCGACTGCGGTCGGCGACGAGGGAGGGTTTGCGCCCAACTTGAGGACTATCGAAGAGGCTTGCGAATTGATCGTTGAAGCGATCCGCAAGACGGGGTTGCAGCCCGGCACCGACGTTGCCCTTGCCTTCGATCCCGCAGCCAGCACCTTTGCAAATGATGGCAAGTACGTCTTCGCCAAATCCGGTGACAAGACCCTCTCGCGAGACGAGCTGCTTTCTCTCTACAACGGCCTGTTAGACGCTTATCCTATCGTTTCGATCGAGGATGGATTCGCCGAGGATGACTGGGACGGATTCCGCCTGCAGATGGCCGCTTGCGGCGACCGAATCCAGATCGTCGGCGACGATCTTTACGTCACCAATCCTCGTTTTATCCAGAAGGGTATCGATAGCAGAGCGACCAATGCGGTTCTGATCAAGCTGAACCAGATCGGCACGGTTACCGAGACCATGAAGGCGGTGCAGATGTGCCGCGATGCTGGTTGGGGCTACGTAATCTCGCATAGATCGGGCGAGACCGAGGACACGTTCATTTCCGACTTTGCGGTTGCCATGGGCGGTGGACAGATCAAGGCTGGATCACTGTCCCGCAGCGAGCGGCTCGCAAAATACAATCGCCTGCTCGAAATCGAGCGCGAACTTGGCCCTGCGGCGGTCTACGAAAGCCCATTTCTGACGCATTAAGGCGGAGCGAATGCACCTACGGAGCTGTCCGCGAGTTGCGATTCATCTATTTCGGCGTGGTAGCCGCACGAAGATCGTGGTGCCCAGGGGCGGAATCGAACCACCGACACTGCGATTTTCAGTCGCATGCTCTACCAACTGAGCTACCTGGGCGTGCTCCAAGAGAGGGGCCAAAGCCCATCGAGCGGGCGGTTTATAGTGGGCTAGAAGCGGCCTGTCCACCCGGCTTCGCCTGAAGGCTGCGCCGGGCGTGGCCCGGCTGTGCACAAGGTGGGGCGGGCTCGCCGCGGCTGGCACGCGGCGCTTCTTGAGCTCACCAAATCATTGATATCGCTTGTTATTCCACGTCATCGGTCTCGTCGTCGCGGCCGGGGATGACGTAGGAGCCTTTCAGCCAGCGGTTCAAATCGACGTCGCGGCAGCGCGAGGAGCAGAACGGGCGGGTGGCCTCTGACTGCGGCTTGCCGCAGATCGGGCAGGTCTTGAGGGGGGCGGCGGGCGTTTTGACGTGATCGTTCATGGTCGGAGCAGCTTACACGAGGTGAGGCAGGTCAAGCGCCGGCCGGCAAACGAGTTCCTCGGGCGAGGGCGCATGCATGGGGTTGTTTTCGCGTTTTTTGTCGGCGGCGCTGTGGTGCTCACACCGCGGTGCCGTTGAGCCAGCCGAAGCGGGTCGGAAAGCCCTCGCCGCCGAGCAGGGCCGTGGTCTCGTACAGCGGCAGGCCGACCACGTTGGTGTAGGAGCCGACCATCTTGACCACGAACGAGCCGGCGATGCCCTGCACGGCATAGCCGCCGGCTTTGCCGCGCCATTCGCCGGAGCCGATATAGGCCTGGATGTCGTCTTCCGAGAGGCGCTTGAATCGGACGCGGGTCTCGACCAGGCGCTGGCGGAAGGCCTCGCGCGGCGTCACGAGGCAGATCGCAGTGTAGACCCGGTGGTTGCGGCCCGACAGCAGCCGCAGGCACTGCGCGGCTTCGTCGACGAGGTTGGCCTTGGGCAGGATGCGGCGGCCGACCGCCACCACGGTGTCGGCAGAGAGGATGAAGGCGCCGCGCAGCTCGTCATCCAGCTGCACCGATTTCAGCGCCGCATCGGCCTTGGCCCGGGCGAGGCGGTTGGCGCAGGCGCGCGGCAGCTCGCCCCGCTTCGGCGTCTCGTCGACGTCGGCCGGCCGGAGCGCATCCGGCTCGATGCCGGCCTGGTTGAGCAGCGACAGGCGTCGCGGCGAACCGGAGGCAAGTACGAATTTGGGGCGGCCGAGCATCAGGTGATTTGGGGGATGAAGCAGGGAGTGAATTTCGCGCGGAACCTATCGGAAGGGGGCCGGTTTCACAACCCGGGAACCGGAGGTTTGGTGATTCGAGGTTGCCAACACGCGTGTGCCTGCGCTCTGTGACGCGGGTGTTACGGTCGCCGCATGCTACCCGCTCGCCGCACCCGCCTTTGCGAATCGCCGGCGGATGCGCATCAAGAGCTGATCGCAGACCTCGCGATAGGCGGCGAGCTTCTGGTCACGGCTGCCTTCGATGGTGGTGGGATCCTGCGTCGGCCAGTATTCGACGTCGGCGGCGAGCGTGCGGGTCAGCTCCAGTGCCCTGTGGTGCGCCTCCGGCGACAGCGTGATGATGAGGTCGAAGTTCAATCCCTCCCAGTCCTCCAGCTCCTCGAAGGTCTGCGGCCTATGGGCGGAGATGTCCTGGCCGAGCTCGGCCATCACGGACACCGCAAACGGATCGAGGTCGCCCTTCCTGGTGCCGGCCGACCTCACGTAGAGGCCCTGCGGAAACATGTGCTGCAACAGGCTCTCAGCCATCGGCGAGCGCACGCTGTTCATCGCGCAGGCGAACAGCACCGATTGCGGATCGCGTGCGCGTGGGGGCGCAGCCATCCGCTTTTATCCTTTCCAATGCAGGACGGTAATGAGCGTGAACAGCCGGCGCGAGGTCTCGAAGTCGACCCGCACCTTGCCCTTCAGCCGCTCCTGGAGCGTGCGCGATCCCTCATCATGGATGCCGCGGCGGCCCATGTCGATGGCCTCGATCTTGTCCGGCGTCGCGGTCCGGATCGCCTGATAGTAGCTGTCGCAGATCATGAAATAGTCCTTCACGATCCGCCGGAACGGCGTCAGCGACAACAGATGCGCGACGACAGGCGTGCCGTCCTCGCGGCGGATGTCGAACATCAACCGGTTGCCGGTGATGCCGATATGCAGCGTGAACGGGCCCTGCCCGTCGGCGCCGTCGGGCGCGAACAAATTCTGCTCGATCAGGTCGTAGATCGCGATCGCGCGCTCGTGCTCGATGTCAGGCCCGGAACGGCCGATCGAGTCCTCGTCGAGCGTGACGCCGACGATGCGATTGTTGGAGTCGTCCTGTTCGGGCGGCTTTGTCATGACAGATTGAGGCGCAATCCAATCGAGCGCGAATGGGCGTCCAGCCCCTCCGCCTTGCCGAGCGTCATCGCGGCCGGGCCCAGCGCACGCAGCTGATCCGGGCCGCATTTCAGGATCGAGGTGCGCTTCATGAAGTCGTGCACCGACAGCCCTGAGGAGAATCGCGCCGAACGCGCAGTCGGCAGCACGTGGTTGGAGCCACCGACATAGTCGCCGATCGCCTCCGGCGTATGCGCCCCCAGGAACACCGCACCGGCGTTGCGGATCTTTGCGGCGAGCGCATCGGGATCAACAGTCATGATCTCGAGATGTTCGGCGGCGATCGCGTCCGCGAGCGGGATGGCGTCAGCAAGATCCTTGACCATGATGATGGCGCCGAAATCGGCCCACGAGGCGACTGCGATCGCGGCGCGCGGCAGCGTCTTCAGCTGCGCTGCGACCGCCTTCTCGACGTCGGCGGCAAGCCGCGCGGAATCGGTGATCAGGATCGATTGCGCGCTGGCATCGTGCTCGGCCTGTGCCAGCAAGTCCGCGGCGATCCAGTCGGCATTGCCGGTGTCGTCGGCGATCACCAACACCTCGGAGGGACCGGCGATCATGTCGATGCCGACCTTGCCGAACACCAGCCGCTTGGCGGCAGCGACATAGGCGTTGCCCGGGCCAACGATCTTGGCGACCGGCGCGATCGTCGCGGTGCCGTGCGCGAGCGCGGCCACGGCCTGGGCGCCGCCAACCCGGTAGATCTCGGTGACGCCGCCGAGCGAAGCCGCCGCCAGCACCAGCGGATTGAGCTTGCCGTCGGGCGAGGGCACCACCATGACGAGCCGCGCAACGCCGGCGACCTTCGCAGGCACGGCGTTCATCAACACCGAGGACGGATAGGCCGCGGTACCGCCGGGCACGTAGAGGCCGGCGGATTCGATCGCGGTGTAACGCCAGCCGAGCTCGACGCCGAGCGGGTCGGTAAAGCGTTCGTCCGCCGGGAGTTGGCGGCGGTGATAGGTCTCGATGCGGTCGCGCGCGAGCTTCAGCGCATCCAGCGTCGCGGCATCGCAGGCCTTTGTCGCGGCTTCGATCTCGGCGGCGGTGACGCGCAGCCCCGATGCATCCAGCGTCAGCCGGTCGAACTTTGCCGTGGCCTCGAGCAGGGCTGCATCGCCCCGCCTGGCGACATCGTCGACGATCGCGCGCGCGGCGGCCTCGACGTCGGCCGAGACCTCGCGCTTGGCGGCGAGGAAGGCCGCGAATCGCTGGTCAAAATCGGCGCTGCTGCGGTCGAGACGAACGGGCATATTGGCTTGGCTTCTGGCTGGTCTTTTGGGGGGATTGGCTCACCCGACCCCCTGCTCAATGGCGCGGCCGGGAAGCGGCGTCAACCCTTGGGCCCGGCCGTTCCCCTCCGGCGTCGTCCTGGCGACGGCCAGGACCCATTACCACCAGCGGATGTGTGGAGGCGCAATTGGGCCACATCTCGTTTCAACAACGAAGCCTTGGGGTTATGGGTCCTGGCTTTCGCCAGGACGACAGCGGATTGCGTGGCCTTGGCATGCCACCTCACCCCTCCCCCGCGATCCCTGGTCCCGTTCCCAGCGCGTCCGCCCCGAGGTCGGTCAGCTCGCATTCCAGGCATTCGACGTCGAGGCGGATGGCGCCGCCCTGGGCGAACAAAAGCAGGGCGCTGCCGCCGGGCTCCTCGCTGCGGCCGTCCTGGGGGTGAAACTCGATGCCGACGAGGTCCAGGATCTCGTCCGGCGTGGCGAGGTCGATGTTGCGCGATTTGCAGGCAAGCACGCGATCGAAGCGGAGCGCGGCAACCAGCCGGCGCGGCTCGGCCTCGCCTTCCAGCGTCTGCTCCCAGTCCAGCCGGCTCATGCCGATGACAAGCCGCTTCTCGCTCTGCCGCCAGATGATGTCGGAGGCCTGGACACGGGCGTCCTGGACATGGGTCGAGATCACCGCGAGATCGTCAGCATCGAGTGCGATCAGTTTGAGTTGGGGACACATCGCCGGCGCTTCTCCTTCAGGGCGGACAGGACTCAACGCGCGCGGGCGCCGAAATTTCCGCTGCAAGCTAACTGTCCCGTACACTTGAGGCTATTGATATCCTCCCATCTCCAGCACGTTCAGCGGATAGCCCTCCCGGGCGACGCAACCCTCACCCGTCTCGCCGCTACGCCATAGCCGATGCGAAGCATCGGCGTTCTAAGGACGGCGGCCGAAGGCCGCCTATGCCACCCTCTCCCGCAAGGGGAGAGGGTAAGAGTCGTGAAGCTCACTCTTTGAAAAAGGCCAGGAGGTCCGCGTTGATGGTCTCGGCGTGCGTGGTCGGCATGCCGTGCGGGAAGCCCTTGTACGTTTTCAGGATGCCCTTCTTCAGCAGCTTGGCCGACAGCGGCGCGGAATCGGCGTAAGGCACGATCTGATCGTCATCGCCGTGCATCACCAGCACCGGCACCGTGATCTTCTTCAAATCCTCGGTGAAGTCGGTCTGCGAGAACGCGACGATGCCGTCGTAATGCGCTTTCGCGCCGCCCATCATGCCCTGGCGCCACCAGTTCTGGATCACCGCCTCCGACGGCTTGGCACCGGGACGGTTGTAGCCATAGAAAGGACCCGCGGGGAGGTCGCGATAGAATTGCGTACGGCTAGCGGCGAGTTGCGCCTGGAGACCGTCGAACACGCTCTTCGGCAGGCCGCCGGGATTGGCAGGGGTCTGCACCATCAGCGGCGGCACAGCGGACAGGATCGCCGCCTTCGCGACGCGGCTTTCGCCGTGACGCGCGATGTAGTGCACGACCTCGCCGCCGCCGGTGGAGTGGCCGACATGAATGGCGTTCTTGAGGTCGAGATGCGCGGTGAGCGCGGCAAGGTCGTCGGCGTAGTGATCCATGTCATGGCCGTCGGCGACCTGCGTCGAGCGGCCGTGGCCGCGGCGGTCATGGGCGATGACCCGGTAGCCGTGCGTGACGAAGTACAACATCTGCGCGTCCCAGTCGTCGGCCGAGAGCGGCCAGCCGTGGCTGAACACGATCGGCTGGCCCGAGCCCCAGTCCTTGTAGAAAATCTCGACGCCGTCTTTGGTGGTGATGGTGGGCATGGATTGCTCTCTTTCGGTGAAAATCATCTGCGCGACGCGCGAACAAGCACGCGCCGATGATCCGCAGATAGTTGCGCGAGACTCCGAATGCGATGCATCGCGTCAACTGGGAACGTTGAGAATCGTGTGATCAGGCAAACGCCATCGGCCTGAAGCGGCGCCAGGCGCCGATGGTCAGTAGCACGAAGAACACCAGCACGATGCCCTGCACCACGGCGAAGACCGGCCCCGACGGCGGCGCCGGCGGCACGGCGGGTGCAAGCGCGGCGAGCGCCGGCACCTTCAGGAACGACTGGATCACGAGCACGAAGACGTTGAAGTAGAGCGAGACCATCGCGGTCACGATGTAGACCGGGCGCCAGACGCCTTGGAGCTTCATGCCGTAGAGCGCGATGCAGGCGATCGCGAGCAGCACCAGCGAGATGATACCGATGATGTGCGAGGGCAGCAGCTCTTTGAAGGGAAACAGGAAGCCGGTTGCGCTGGTGAGGATCGTGAACAGCAGGAAGATCGCGGTGAGGCCGGGCATCGACTTCGAGCCGAGCAGGCCGAACATCACGACGAGGCCGGCGGCGATGGCGATCAGGCTGATGATGACATGGATCAGTGTAAGCGCGGGCAGGCTCAATCCAAGCACCATGGCATCTCTCCTACTCTCCGCATTGAGACGATCAGAGTAGTATGACGGTCCTCATGGGATTGTCACGTGCGTTGGTGTCCCACATGTGCGCGCAGCCATGCGTCATCGTGCGAATTGACAAACGCATGTTCCGATTTCTTGCAGCGCTGTCACGAACGACGGCAGTTTGTAGCCCGGATGGAGCGCAGCGAAATCCGGGGATCTCGCTTGTAGATGCTGCTGTCCCGGATTACGCTTCGCTCCATCCGGGCTACGAGCTTTCAATCGATCGTTGCAACATCGGCCCGCGATCGGCGGGCCGATGCGACGCGGCTCACACTTCCTTGGTGTCGAAGATCAGGAGGTCGGCACCGCCGCTGGCGAATTTCGGCACGTCAGCGCCGGTCGCCTTGCCTTCCGGGCTGCCGAATGCGGCCTGGATGTCGGCCACGCTGTCAAAGGTGAGAACGGCGACGAGATGAATTCCGGAAGGCCCAGTGGGGGAGCTGACCGGTCCCTTGCTGACGGCGTATTTCTTCAGGCCGGGAAGTTTCTTCGCGAGTGGAATGTGCGTCTCGGCATAGTACTTGTCGAAGGCAGCAGCATCCTTGGGCGTTTTGTAGAGCACGACGATTTCAGCCATTTAGTCCTCCCAATGAATCTTTTGTTCGTTCCACGAGCAATACGCCTCGCGACGAGGGGATAGTCTGCACCAAGCGGCGCGATGGCAAGCCACATTCGTCTTGCCATTCCCTTGTCTTGTCCTTGCCTAAAGCGCCGGTTTTGCGGCGTCGCCGAGATAGCCGTGCAAGGAGGCCACGACCTGCGCGCCTTCGCCGATAGCGCCGCCGACGCGCTTGACCGAGCCGGAGCGGACGTCGCCGACGGCGTAGACGCCGGGCACCGAGGTCTCGAGCGGCGCCACCAGCTTGCCCTGGTTCTGCTCGGACTGCGCGCCTGTCACGACGAAGCCGCCGCGATCGAGCGTGACGCCGCAGCCGTCGAGCCAGGAGGTTGCGGGATCCGCGCCGACGAACAAAAAGAGATTGCGGATATCGGCGGCGTCCTCGTCGCCCGACAAGCGACTCTTCCAGCGGATGCGCCGCAGCAGCGCGGCCTCATCGCCTTCGAGCGCCGTGATCTCGGTGTTGAACATCAATTCGATGTTCGGCGTCGCTTCGATGCGCTCGATGAGATAGCGCGACATGCTGGCCCCCAAGCCGCCGCCACGGATGATCATCAAGACTTTCTTCGCATGACCCGACAGGAACACGGCGGCCTGGCCTGCCGAATTGCCGGCACCGACCAGCGCCACCTCCTCGCCGGCGCAGAGCCGCGCCTCGACCGGCGAGGCCCAGTACCAGACGCCGCGTCCCTCGAACTTGTCGAGGTTCGCGATCTCCGGCCGGCGATAACGCGCGCCGCTCGCGACCACCACCGCGCGTGAGCGCAAGGGATCGGCGCCGTCGAGTGCCACCGAAAATGCGCCGTCCTTGCGCGTGCAGTCGAGCGACTTCACCGTCACAGGAATCATGATGTCGGCGCCGAACTTCTGGGCCTGGGTGAAGGCGCGCGCGGTCAATGCCTGGCCGGAAATGCCGGTCGGAAAGCCCAGATAGTTTTCGATGCGCGCGCTGGCGCCGGCCTGGCCGCCGAACGCGCGGGTGTCGAGCACGGCGACGGACAAGCCTTCGGACGCCGCATACACGGCGGTAGCGAGCCCGGCCGGTCCGCAGCCGACGACAGCAACGTCGTAGATGCGGTCACCCTTTGCTCCGCCGATCATGCCGATGGCGCGCGCAAGCTCGGTTTCATCGGGATTGCGCAGCACCGCGCCGCTCGCGGCGACGACCAGCGGCCAGTCCTCCGGCTTGGGCGAATAGCGCGCGATCAATTCGGCCGCATCGCGATCGTTTTCGGGATCGAGCAGATGATGCGGCTGGCCGTTGCGGGTGAGAAAGCCCTGCAGGCGCACCACGCCGGCCGAATGCGACGGACCGATCAGCACGGGACCGCCGATGCCGCCCTGGATCAGATTGACCCGGCGCAGGATCAGCGCCCGCATGATGCGCTCGCCAAGCTCGGCCTCGGCGACCAGCAGCGCGCGCAGCCGCTCCGGCGCCAGCAGCAGCGTCTCGACATCGCCCTCTGCGCGGCCGTCGACCAGCGCCGGCTGTCCCGAGAGCTGGCTGAGCTCGGCCAAAAATTGCCCCGGCCCCTGGTCGATCACCGGGGTGACATGGCCAAGGCCATCGCGCTGGGTGATGGCGACATGGCCCTTCAGCACGACGAACATGCCGGGTCCCGGCTTGCCAGTCTCGAACAGGAACTCGCCGTCGGCATAGCGGCGGACCTCGCCGAAATGCCTGATACGTTCGATCTCGGCAGGCGTCAGCGCCGGAAAGGTCTGCTCGGGGCGGGTGAACCGCGACATCAGCGCGTCGCGATCGGTTCGTTGCTGTCCGTCCTGCCCCATTGCCACTGTCATGCACTCCAAAATGTTAGCCGTCGGCCTTGCCGGCGGGCCCCTCATTTAGGGACTCGTCGTCGTTGTGCGAGGGCTCGGCCATTGCGGCGCGTTCGCGCGCCTGCACCTTCCGCCGCTTCAGGTTTTCGCGCAGGGCGGATTTCAGCCGGTCCTGTCGTCCGTCATGGCCGCGTGCTGCGGCTTTATCGGTCTCGTCGATCATCATCCGGGCTCATCAAGAAGGGGCCGCGTCGCGGTTTAGCATGCCCAAGGAATACGACAGCTCAAGAGGCCCGCGCGATCCGATCGTGCGAACTTCAAAATGGGCCGAATCTGACCGCACAGCCAACTGGCCAATTGGCTGGGGACGGCACTGGGACCAAAATCGTCCAAAATCGGTCATTTCGGGGCAAAAAGGCCGTCTCCGCCAGGCAGCGGGCCGATTTTCTCGATTTGGCGGGGCCGGCAAGCTTGCACATGAGGGGGCCTTGTGGCATCCATCGCCCCGCTTGGCGGGCCCAGTCGCGGCCCGATTCTGTGCCAGCATTTGCTGCCGTAGCTCAGTGGTAGAGCACTCCCTTGGTAAGGGAGAGGTCGACAGTTCAATCCTGTCCGGCAGCACCAGTGTTCCACACATGACAAGGCGTTCTCGCGGCGTGAAGTGCCCGAGTTTTGCTCTATTCCGTGCCCCTCTTCGGTGAAGAGGGCGATCGGCATAGAGGCGTGGAGTTTGGCTCCACGTCCCCTGCCACACCACCCGGCATGCGGGTCCGCACCGGGCGGTTCGATGGGTTGAGGTTAGCTTGCGAGGGAGGGGACTCCCAGCCGTCTGAAGCGTTCATTTGGCAACGCTTTGTTGAGCGCCACCTTCGAGGTGCGCCACCAGCGCCGTCTGTTGATGGCCACTCGCCTGGCTTCGTCGGGATGTACGCCGCGCGCGATCAATTCGCGGTAGACGACATGCCCGTTCTTCCAGTGCTTGAGCTGAACCGCCCGCAGACGATGCCGGATCCACCCGTCGATGTCGGCAAAGACGCCGGGCGTCTCTGCAAGGCGGAAGTACCCCTTCCACCCTGTCAGATACTTGCCGAGCGGCTTGCACATTTGTGCGAGACTGCGTCCGGCACTGCGCCGGGTCATGTCGCGCACGCGCTCTTTCATGCGTTCGATGGCCTGTGGTGCGACGCGCCGCCTGATCGTCCGTCCCGCAGCCACCCAAAAGGAGAAGCCGAGGAACTTCGATGCCGTGGCGCGTCGTACCTTGCTCTTGGTTTCGTTGACGCGGAGCTTCAGCTTCCCGAACAGCTTGCGCAGTGAGGTCATCACCCGCTCGCCCGAACGCTGCGTCCGAACGTAGACGTTCAGATCGTCGGCGTAGCGGACGAAGGCATGCCCGCGCCGCTCCAGCTCCTTGTCGATTTCGTCCAACAGCACGTTGGCCAATAGCGGAGACAGCGGACCGCCTTGCGGCGTCCCCTCACCCCGCTCGATCACCACCCCGTCTGCGAGCACGCCCGCATTGAGGTAGCGGCGGATCAGCCGCAGCACCCGACGGTCCGCGATCCGTTTGGCCAGCCTTCCCATCAGGATGTCGTGGTTGACCCGGTCGAAGAACTTCTCCAGGTCGATATCCACCACGAAGCTGCGGCCTTCCTGCACATAGGCTTGCGCGCGACGCACCGCGTCGTGCGCACTCCGTCCGGGCCGGAAGCCATAGCTTGCATCCGAGAAGGTTGGGTCGAACTGCGGTTGCAGAACCTGCAGCAGGGCCTGCTGGATGAACCGGTCGAGCACGGTGGGGATGCCGAGCTCGCGCTCGCCCCCGCCGGGCTTCGGGATCGCCACCCGCTTCACTGGCTGCGGCTGGTACTGCCCCGCGAGCAATTTCTCGCGCAGGAGCGGCCAGTGCACGCGCAGATGGTTAGGTAGCTCCTCCACCGTCATCCCGTCGATGCCGGGACTGCCCGCATTCTGCCGAACACGCTTCAGTGCGGCCTGAAGGTTCTGGCGTTCACACACCTTCTCCATCAGATCGCTGCTTCCTGGGCGCTCGTCTCCACTTCCAGTCAGGGGCGCTTCCACGCGCCCGGCCGGCCGCTGCGGCTTCACCGCAGCGGTCGATCGTGCGTCCGGGGCTTCCGGCTTCTGTGGCATAATTCCCCCGAGGTTTGTGGGCGTTTCGCCCTTCCCATCGTTCGGCCCTTCACGGCTTTAAGCCGCTACTACGGCCTCTGCTGACTTCTCGCTCCGAAGGCCTTGCAACCCTCGTCACCCTTTCAGGTGCAAGCGAGATCTCCCCGGGTAAGACCTTCGACCTTCGCTGCACGACCGCCGGATCTACGTCGCCTGCCTTGATCACAACGGCTTTGCGGCTCCTGGCCCGCTCGCCCTGCTCGGCTCCGCCTCATATCCGATTTCTGTTCGTCGGCCCGCAGCTTCGCTCCCCGCTTCCTTCACGCCGGCCTCGCGGTCCGACACTCTGCGGTTCACTTCGCTCGCTGTGATCAGCTCACGGAAGGACTTTCACCTCCAAGTCGAAGCCCATGCCGGGCACACCAGGGAAGGCCGGGTGCCGGCTGGCACCCATGGTCCGCTGCGCGAAGAATTTGCACACGCAAATGCGCAGGCGGAGAACAGGTGGGCCGGAAAACACCCGGCCTTCCCTGCGCGATGGTTTGACGGCTTATGCCTGCTCTCCCCGGAGCCGAGTTCCTTCTGGCCTCCGTCACCTTGCGAATTGACGATGCGTCGCGACCCGGTTGAGCCCAGAAGCATCTCCGCAAGGCTTGACCGTAGCAACGACGGTCAGGACCACATGGTTTTGCCGTACGCAGCGATCCGGCTTCGCCCATAAGGCTCCGCCGGACCAGAGGCGCCGTCCGTCCGCACGCAGAAAGGACCTCACGAGGTTCATCTCGCCCTGGCCCCACCTTCGCGTGCCCGACGCTGCCGCGTCCACCGCACCCCGGTCCACGTTTCGTTACGACGTACGATCGTCCCTCTCCCCGGACCGGGATGACAGGGAGAATGCCGAAATTCCGAATTTCGGTAAAGTGGAATATTTTTGTGGCGGGGGATTGACGGGATTTTGCGGGAGGCGAGTGTGTTGCCCGACGGGACAAAATCGTCGCGACCGACATCAGCTATTGACTCGAAGCGGGAGTTCTACTGAACGGCCATGTCGCCTGAAATCACGTGGTGTTTGGACCCTCGCTGGGGTAATTTCTTGTTGCAACTGATAACCGCGAGCGCATCATTTCCACCGCGACATCAAGGGAGGACGATCATGACCTTCCGCGCACGAAGCCGTTTTGCTTTCTTCGTTTTATTCTCGCTACTGACTACGGCTGACGTAGTTCGCGCGGGCAGCGAGGACGAAGTGAAGGCTCTTTTTGCAAGATTTGTCGCCGCACAAAACGCTCACGACCTCAAGGAGGTTGGCGAGCTTTTGCACGATTCGGCTCAGTTTTTGTGGATCACGCGTGGCGCGGCTATCTGGGGCCACGACGCAGCACTCAAGCGTTTCGAGGCCTTGTATCAAGGCACTTGGTCCCTCGACCCGAAGATGGACGAACTGAAGGTGATCGAATTGCAGACGGGAGTCGCGCAACTCTACGTGCCGGTGACCTTCATGATTTCACCGTCTGGGCAGACTGCGCAGCCTACACGGTTTCTGATGAATCAAGTGCTGGTGAAGACGGGTGACGGTTGGAAGATAACGAGCATTCTTCCAATTCCTGCGCCTCAGCCATAAACCAAATTTTTTCGAATGGGCTACGGACGATGTGGCGCGAGCTTTTCGAAAAGATGCAGTCGCACTGTCCGTTTGCCTCCCAAATTCGTGGTGATAGTGTCACAATCCGCGGTCTGTCCGGGAGGACACAATGGGATGGTTTGACCGGCTGTTTGGGAAGGACGTTGGCGCCTGCGACCCCACTCCTTGCGAGATTTAGGCGGAAATCACGGGTAGCGACTGATCCTGATCTTCTGAAGATTGCCAAAGACCGAAAAGGGCATGTCTCGCGGAGAGCCGTGAGAGATGAATATAATCGGCTGCTTCTGGAGAAGTACGCGCACGATAAGTCGTGACGTCTAAAGCGCGATGAGATGAGTGGCGTAGCCCGGATGGAGCGAAGCGTAATCCGAGACACCTGCACTGCGGGACGGACCCCGGATTGCGCTTCGCTCCATCCGGGCTACGAACTGCATCGCAGATAGAGTTTCATCTCGCAGGGGTTTGCTCTTCGCTTACCTGCTGTGCGGCGAAGCGATCGTCAGCACGGCGTAGCCTTCGGCAAAGCTCGCGATTGATGTTCTGCAGGACGATCACATAGGCGTGGATGTCGGCCTTGTAGCAAGCGTAGAGCTTTTGGGCGGTCAGCTCGTACAGCACGGTCGGACTCTCCGCGACCACGGTGGCGGAGCGATTTTGCATTTCAATCAGCGTCATCTCGCCGAAGAAATCGCCTCGCTCCAGACCGGAAATCGGGATGACGCTCCCCTTATTGGTCCGTTTGCTCACCGAGAGCCGACCGGATTCGACGATGAACATCGAGCGTCCCGGCTCACCCTCCGCCACGACGGTTGCTCCGGCATCGAAGCGGCGCTCGACCAGCATCGAAATCAGGAGATCGAGGCTTGGGTCCGGAAGACCGCCGAAGAACGGCGTCGCGAGCAGGAACGCTTTCAGATCGGGAGCGCTGACAGCCATCGCGCAAGGATACGCTCCATCGCCATCAGCGGCAAGCAGAGCTCGTAGGATGAGCGGACGCGAAAACCATCAACAGTTCGAAGGCGAAACATGATGGGTGGATTCGCAAGTGCCCTACCCATCCTGCGCGCGGCCACTACATGTGTTTCTTGCAAGATGCGCATGATTGCCCAGCCCCTCCACACCGGTACCCCCGCACATGATCCCCTTCTCCATCCTCGACCTCGCGCCCATCCGCCAAGGTGGCGACGCCGCGCAGGCGTTTCGCAATTCGCTCGATCTCGCGCAGCATGCGGAGGCCTGGGGCTACAAGCGGTTCTGGCTGGCCGAGCATCACAACATGACGGGGATCGCCAGCGCGGCGACGTCGGTGGTGATCGCCCATGTCGCGGGCGGGACCAAGACGATCCGGGTCGGCTCCGGCGGGATCATGCTGCCGAACCATTCGCCGCTGGTGATCGCCGAGCAGTTCGGCACGCTGGAGTCGCTTTATCCCGGGCGGATCGATCTCGGGCTCGGGCGCGCGCCGGGCACCGACCAGTTCACAGCAAAGGCGTTGCGGCGCGATCTCGCCACGGCTGCCGAGAACTTTCCGCATGACGTGCTGGAATTGCAGGCGCTGCTCGGCGATGTGCAGCCGAACCAGGCGATCCGCGCCGTGCCCGGCATGGGGACCAGGGTGCCGCTATGGATTCTGGGATCGAGCACCTTTGGCGCGCAGCTTGCCGCGATGCTCGGGCTACCGTTCGCGTTCGCCTCGCATTTCGCGCCGCAGATGATGATGCCGGCGCTGCGCGAATATCGCGCTCGCTTCGAGCCATCGGCGCAGCTCGACAAGCCCTATGCGATGATCGGCGTCAATGTCTTCGCGGCCGACAGCGATAAGGAGGCGCAGCGCATGTTCTCATCGCTGCAGCAGCAGTTCATCAATCTGCGCCGCGGTACGCCGGGGCCGCTCCCGCCGCCGACTGGCGACATGGACGCGCTGTGGTCGCCGGCGGAGAAGGCCGGCGTTGCGCAAGCGCTGTCCTGCTCCGCGGTCGGCTCGCCCGCGATGGTCGAGGAGAAGCTGAAGGCGCTGATCGCCGAGACCGGCGCGGACGAGCTGATGACCACCGGGCAGATCTACGACCACGCAGCCCGGCTGCGCTCGTTCGAGATCGCGGCGGAGGTGCGGGATCGGCTGGCGAGGCGGCAGGAGGCGTGAGCGCTGGAGGCTGTCAGATCAGGCCTGGCTGCTGCAACGACGAAGGTGCACTCCCTCTCCCGCTTGCGGGAGAGGGTCGGGGAGAGGGTGTTTCCGCAATGGGACGATCCCCAAGAGGAGAAAGCCCTCACCCGGCGCTTCGCGCCGACCTCTCCCGCAAGCGGGAGAGGTGAACGAGCCGCCGCAGTAATCGATGCAGTCGAAAGCCATCTCGCTTTAGGGGGCGGCGCAGGTGAAGTTCTCAGCCTTCTCGATGCTGCCACTGCCGAGATAGCGGGCCTGGCGAGGATAGGGGCACAAGGGCCGACTGCGTTCCGGCCAGGGCGTCGTCGCGCCCGCGCGAGCCTCGATGCTGTCAGGCGCGCGGCCCTGCTCGACCCAGGTCACCAGTGGGGTCAGAACGTCAAAGCTGTCGGTGGCAGGGCCTCCCGAACAATGGTTCATGCCGGGCACGAGGAAGAGGCGGGCGAATTCGGCCGTCTCCTTCTCCCCGCCCGCAGCATTCGTGAGCCGCTTGTACCAGTCCAGAGTATCCAGCGCAGAGAACGTCGGATCGCTGACGCCGTGATAGAGCAGCAGCTTGCCGCGCCTTTGACGGAAACCGGAGAGATCGACTGAATTTGCGGAGATCGCCTGCACGGAGGTCTCAGGCATCGCCGCGCTCGTGCCGAAAATTCTCGCATGGGCGGCTGTGACATCCACGGTGCGGTAAAAGTCGTAGACGGCCTCCGCTTCATTAGCCAGGGGCGATTGAGGCGGGGTCATGTAGAGATAGGCCAGGGTCGCGCCAAAGGACACGTTGAAGGCGTTGACGCGGCTGTCGGGTGCCGTGCCGAGAATCCAGCGCCGCCATCCAGCCGTGGCGATTCCCGAGTCATAGGGATATGGCGCATAGATCCGACGTCCCTGCGCCGTAGTTGGCCCCTGGAAATGGTTTTCGAGAGCTGCCACCTGCGCGGCGGAGAGACAGCTTGCCGTCTTCTCGGCGGTACACTGCAGCGTACGCGGCGAAAAACGACAGGCAGGCACATTGTCGATGATGCCGTCGGCGAGACCATCGCCTTCATCACAGGACTGAACGATCGCCCTGGAGAGCAATTCCATGTCCGCCTGGGACAGAGCCTGCGCCAGAATGGGGCGGCCGTCCGAAGCTTTCGGCGAGATCGCCGCAAAGCCTTGCGTCGAAGCGGCCCCCGCAAGACCCTTCTCCGGCATTCGAAAGGCCGGTGCGCCGGCGGCAACGCCATCGAAGTGATCCGGGAAGCGCTGCGTGATCGCCATTCCGTGCCGCCCGCCGTTGGAGCAACCCAGGAAATAGGAGTAGCTTGGCAGGCGGCCGTAATAGGCCCGGATGAATTGCCTGGCCTGCCGCGTCACGACATCGTCGGCGCGATAGCCGAAATCGATGCGCGCCTGCGGGTCGAGGCCGAATTTGGCGCCACCAAGGGGACCCGGCGCATTGCTGTGTCCAGCATCCGTCGTGACCGTCGCGTATCCCTGATTGAGCGCGCTCGGCTGTCCGCCGCCGGGCTGCGCATCTCCGCTGCCGAGAACACCGTCAGTGCCTCCCTGCCCCTGGAACACGAAGCGACCGTTCCATGCTTCCGGCAATCTGAGATGCAGACCAATGGCGAACTTCTGACCCTCGGCGCCGGTTCGCTCGTCCAGATAAGCGATCACTTCACAATGGGCGGCCAGTCCATCGGCCGCCGGACGCAGCTGGGCCTCGCTGACGCGCATCGCCGGACCGGACTCCGATTGGAGCCGATCGCATGTGGTTACGGGCGAGCCGGTGTCGCTGCCCGCTGCCGCGGTTGCGATAGAGACGGCGCACCCCACGAAAGCAAGCGCCGCACTCAGCCAGGAACGGTGATGCAGCCTTCGCAGTGCCGAGATAATCAACATGCGGCCCCCCGATCGTGAACGCCCCGGTTAATCCGGAAAGCCGAACAGCTTCGCCGGATTGTGCACCAGGATCTTTTCCAGCTCCGCCTGGTCGGGCGCGTAGCGGTACAGCAGCTCGAGCAGATCGGCATCATTCGGCGGCTGCTTGACCGAGACCGGGTGCGGCCAGTCGCTGGCCCAGACGCAGCGGTCGACCGCTGCCTCGATATAGGCGCGCGCGATCGGGATCACGTCGTCGTAGGGGGCCCCAGTCTTCGAGGTCTTCTCGCCGAGCGACAGCATCACCCAGAAATTGCCCTTGCCGAGCAGCTCCAGCATCTTGCGCAAATTCGGATCGTCCTTGCCGGCTGCGGGATCGGGGCGCGCCATGTGGTCGATCAGCACGGGCACGTCGAGATTCTCGTACTTGGCGACGCTGGACATGATGCCGTCCTTCTCGGGCTGGATCTTGACGTACCAGCCGAGCTCGCGGATGCGGGCGATGGCGCGGGCGAAATCGGCGTCCGACAGCACGGCGCCGAGCTCCTGGCGGAAGCTGAAGCGCGCGCCGCGCACTCCGGCGTCGTGCAGCTTGGCCAGATAGAAGTCGCTCGCCTCCGCGAACACCAAGGCGTTGGCGCAGCCGCGATAGTTCGGGCCCATCGCAGCGAGGCCGTCGAGCACGACGGCATGGTCAGCGCCGTAAGTGGTGGTCTGCACGATGATGCCGCGCTCGATGCCGAGCGCCTTGTGCATGCGCAGCGCCGCTTCCCAGGTCGCGGTCGGCATCCGATAGGCCGCACCGGGGCGCTCCGGATATTTGTCGATCGGCCCGAGCACGTGAAACTGGCTGTCCACGGTCCTCGGCGGCGGCGCCTTGACCGGGCGGCGCGGATTGGGATCGAACGGCAGATAGGTCGGCATGCGCAAAACTCCCTCAGTCGATCACGGCGGTGAAGTCGCACTGCACCAGCGCGCCGCCGTCCATGTTGTCCATCGGCAGCGCGTGGCGCGCCGGTCGCGAATGCTCGTCCGGAAACATCTTGAGCCACTCGACATTGACGGGACCGCGTTGCGAACGGTCCTTCAGCCACACCGTCATCTTGATGATGTCATCCGTGGTGCCGCCGGCGGCCTCCACCGTCGCCTTCATATGCGCGAACATGTTGGCGCATTGCGCGTCCAGGCTCTCGGGCATGACGCCAGCCGCATCGCGGCCGAGGATGACGCCCGACATCACGAGATTGCCGATGCGGCAGGCGTTCGGGATCGGATTGGCATGCTTGAAGCCGCCGATATGGATGCTCTTGCGCCGCGATTGACCACTCATGGTGCGCTCCCTTCTTGTTGTTGGTTCAGACGAACTGGCACGACACCGAGCCGAACGCGCCGTAATCGGCATGAAAGGTGTCGCCGCGCCGGATGTCGACCGGCCGCGTGAACGATCCCGCCAGCACCACCTCGCCGACCGCGAGATATTCGTCATGCGGCGCGAGGCGGTTGGCGAGCCAGGCGATGCCGTTGGCGGGATGATTGAGCACGCCGGCGGCAAGCCCGGTCTCCTCGACCTCGCCGTTGCGGAACAGGAGCGCGCCGATCCAGCGCAGGTCCGCATCGAGAGGGCGGAACGGCCGGCCGCCGAGCACCAGCGCCGCGTTGGCCGCATTGTCGGAGATCGTGTCCATCACCTTGCGGGTCTTGCCGGTCTCGGGATCGACGCGGTGCATGCGCGTCTCCAGGATCTCGAGCGCCGGCGTGACATAGTCGGTGGCGTTGAGCACGTCGAAGATGGTGCAATCGGGCCCGCGCAGCGGGGCCTTCAGCACGAAGGCGAGCTCGACCTCGATGCGCGGTGCGTGGAAGCGGTCGAACGGAATCTGCGTGGCGTCGGCATAGAACATATCGGCGAACAGCACGCCGTAATCGGGCTCATTGATGCCGACCGCGTTCTGCATCGCCTTCGAGGTCAGGCCGATCTTGTGGCCCTTGATGACGCGGCCGCGGCCGAGCTGAAGTTTCGTCCAGGCGCGCTGGACCGCGTAGGCATCCTCGATGCTGAAGTCCGGATATTCTTTCGTGAACATCGGGATCAGCGCCTTGGTGCGCTCGGCTTCATCGAGGCGCGCGGCGAGGCGCTCGATCGTCGCAGCATCCAGCATGATCTATTGCTCCGCGGCCACGGTGTTGCGCAGCACGCCGATGCGGCTCGATTCGACTTCGACGACGTCGCCCACCTTGAGCCAGCGCGGCGGATCGAAGCGCGCGCCCGCCCCGGTCGGCGTGCCGGTCACGATCATGTCGCCGGGCTTCAATGTGGCAAAGGTGGAGAGATAGGAGATCAGGAAGTCGAACGGGAACATCAGCCGCTCGGTGGTGTCCTGCTGCCGCACCTCGCCGTTGACGCGCGTGATGATGTCGTGCGGCCCGCGCGGGTCGAGCTGGTCGGCGGTGACGATCCACGGGCCGATGCTGCCGGAGCGGTCGAAATTCTTGCCCTGCGTGACGTTGAACTTGCCGTGGCGCAGCCAGTCGCGGATCGTGCCCTCGTTGCACAGCGTCATGCCGAAGATGTGCGACCACGCTTTTTCCCGCGGGATGTGACGGCCGCCCTGCCCGATCACGATGACGAGCTCGCCTTCATAGTCGAGCTGGTCGGAGACCTCAGGCTTCTCGATCGGCTGGCCGGAGCCAGTCATCGACGACATGCTGCGCACGAACAGGCTCGGATATTTGGGCAGGTCCGAATTGTCCTTGTACTCGGCGTTGCGCTCGGCGTAGTTGACGCCGATGCACCAGAGCTTTTCCGGCGCCAGCACCGGCGGCAGCAGGACGAGTTTTTCCAGCGCGTAGTCTGGCTTTTGCCCGGCGACCGCCTCCTGCGCATCGGCAAGCGCGTTGGCAGCGATCAGCGCTTTTACATCAGAGAAGTCACGGCCGATCCGCTTGGTCAGATCGACGACACCGCCTTCGACGGCCGCGCCGTAGCGTGGCTCTCCGTCCACGAGATAGCTTACGAGTTCGCATCGTCGTTCTCCAATGATGTCGCGGGCGCGGCCGGGGCCAGCGCGCTCAGTCGGTCGATTTGGGAGTCTGGAAGACGGTGTTCAGCGTCACGATCTCGCCGAGCCGGGCATAGCGCGGCCCGCCGATGCGCGCGATCGGATCGAGCGCCTTTGTCTCGATCTTGCCGTCCTTCACGAGGCCGTCGCGAATGTGGAACATGACGACCTCGCCGACGATGAGCCGGCTGCGGGCCTCGCCGAATTCCAGGCACTGTCGAAAGCGGCATTCCATTGCAACCGGCGCGGCGGCGAGCCGACGCACCTTGATGAGCTCGCAGGCCAGCGTTTCGAGCCCGAGATGGTCGACCTCGCTGATTTCAGGCGGATGCTCGACCGAGCTGTCATGCACCGCGGACATCAGCGGGGTAGCGGCGATGTGGATCACATATTCCTCGGTATCGAGGATGTTGTGCGCCGTGTCCTTGTAATCGGCACCCTTGCGGCCGACGCTGATGGCGAGCATCGGCGGCTTCTGCGAGACAAAGGTGAAGGCGCTGAAGGGCGCGAGGTTGAGCACGCCGGAACGCGACAGGCTCGTGACCCAGGCAATGGGACGCGGCACCACGATGCCGGTCATCAGGCGGTAGATGCGCTCGGCGCCGAGCTCGCTGGGATCGATCCGCATCGATCAATCCGCCCTGATGTTGGCCTTGCGCACCACCGGAATCCATTTGGCGTCCTCGCGCGCGAGATAGGCCTTGAACTCATCAGGCGTCATCACTGTAGCCTCCCCACCGAGCTTTTCGAACTTGTCGACCACGGCCGGGTCCTTCAGGATCGCGACCAGCGTCTGGTGCAGCTTGTCGACGATCGGTGCCGGCGTGCCCGCAGGCGCGAACAGGCCGGTGAAGGTCTGGCCGTCAAAGTCCTTGTAGCCGAGCTCGGCAAAGGTCGGCACGTCAGGCAGCGACTTCAGGCGGTGCGGGCTGGTGACGGCGATCGCGCGGAACAGGCCGGCCTTGATGTGCTGGAGGCTGACCGTGAGCTGGTCGAACGCGAACTGCACCTGGCCGCCGAGCAGATCGTTGATCGCCGGCGCGTTGCCGCGATAGTGCGCGGTGACCCATTGCAGCTCGAGGTTGGACTGCATCAGCTCGCTGAGCAGATGGTTGGTGGTGCCAGGCCCCGGCGAGGCCATGGTCAGCTTGCCGGGCTCGCGCTTGGCGAGATCGATGAATTCCTTGAACGTATTGGCCTGCACGGACGGATGCACCTCGAGCACCAGCGGCGTCATCGAAATGGTCGAGATCGGCAGGAAGTCCTTTTTCCAATTATAGGCCTCGCGCTTGTTGATCTCGGTCGCGAACAGCACCGGGCCGTTGGCGCCAACGAACAGCGTGTAGCCGTCGGGCGCGGATTTCGCGAAGGCTTCGCCCGCGATCATGCCGCCGGCGCCGGCCTTGTTCTCGATGATGAAGGGCTGGCCGAGCTTTTCCTGGAGCTTGTCGGCGATGATGCGCGCCGCGCTGTCGACATTGCCGCCGGCCGGATAGGGCACGATCAGCTTGACGTTGCGCGCCGGCCATTCCTGGCTTGATGCGGGCCCTGCCAGCATCGCAACTGCAGCAGCGATGGCAATCCAGATTAATCTCATGTTAACCTCCCGGCGGCGCGTCCATTTCCACGTCGGATGCCGCGACGTTGCGCAAGGCAATTCGAAAGGCATCTCGATCGGAGCGAAATCTCCAGATGCGCGCTTGTCCTGTCGAGTGAATTGTGGCGTTCTTGTCCATATTATGGACAGGACGAGCTTCGACCGCAACGCTAGGGAACCGCGGCAGGGCGCCCAGGCAATCCGGCGCGCGCTCGCGGTGCTGCGCATTCTGGCCGCAGGCCGCGAAGACGGTGTGCCATTGGCCGAGGTGGTACGGGCGACCGGCCTCACCCGCCCGACCGTGCATCGCATCGTCCACGTGCTGATCGAGGAAGGCATCGTCGAGCGGCACGAGCGGACCGGCCGCTATGCGATCGGCAACCAGGTGCCGGAGCTGGCGCTCGCGCGGCCGCGGCCGTCGCGGCTGCTGATCGCCGCCAATCCGTCGCTGCGGCGCGCCTCCGCCGAGATCGGCGACACGCTGTTCCTGACGGTGCGGACCGGCAACGACACGCTGTGCGTCGATCGCAGGATCGGCGTCTATCCGATTCAGGTGCTGTCGATCGAGGTCGGCGCGCGCCGGCCGCTCGGCGTCTCCAGCGCCGGCGTCGCCATCCTCGCCGCGATGCCGGCGCAGGACGCGCGCAAAATCGTCGCGGCCAACGAGAAGAGGTTCGAGGCCTACCAGACCGACGTCGCGACCGTGATGGGCGAGATCACCACGGCGCGGCGGCGCGGCTACTACATGCGGGAGATTGGCCTCGTGCAGGGCACGAAATCGATCTCGACCTGGATCAAGAGCTCGGACGGACAGCCGGCTGCTGCGATGACGGTCTCTGCCGTGCGGACGAGGCTCGGCCCCCGCCGCGAGCAGGAGGTCGCGGAGATTCTGCTGCGCGAGGCTGGGATCATCGAGCAGGTCATTCGCGGCTAAGGCGCCGGCGGCGCGACTTCGCCTCTCCCCGCCTGCGGGAAGAGGCCGACGCGCGAAGCGCGGCGGATGAGGGGGAGTCTCCGCGAATTCAACTGCCACCGTGAATGCGGAAGCAGCCCCTCACCCAACCCTCTCCCCGTAAGAACGGGGCGAGGGAGCGCACTGCCGTTGCGGCCGCGGCTCCATCACGCGTCGTCGCTGCATGCCGGCATCCATCACTGTCAATGGGCTGACGCCGCGCTTCGTTTTGTGGCACAAGGACCGCCATCGCCGACCCGACCAACGAGGCCACGCATGCCCGCGCCCAAACCGCCTGCCTTCGAGACCCTGAGCCTGCATGCGGGCCAGCATCCGGATCCCGTAACCGGCGCTCGCGCCGTGCCGATCTACCAGACCACGTCCTATGTGTTCCAGGATTCCGACCACGCTGCCGCGCTGTTCAACCTGGAGCGCGCCGGTCACATCTACACCCGCATCTCCAATCCGACCACCGGCGTGCTGGAGGAACGGCTGGCGGCGCTCGAAGGCGGCGTCGGCGCGATCTGCACCGCCAGCGGCATGGCCGCGCTGCATCTGGCCATCGCGACGCTTCTGAACGCCGGCGACCACATCGTGGCGTCGAGCTCGCTCTATGGCGGCACCATCAACCTCTTGGCACACACGCTGCCGCGCTTCGGCATCACCACCACCTTCGTCAAGCCGCGCGATCTCGACGCGTTCCGCGCGGCGATCAAGCCGAACACGAGGCTGGTGATCGGCGAGACCATCGGCAATCCCGGGCTGGAAGTGCTCGACATCCCTGAGGTCGCGGCGATCGCACATGATGCGAAAATTCCGCTGCTGATCGACAACACCTTCGCCACGCCCTATCTCAGCCGCCCCGTCGAACTCGGGGCCGACATCGTCATGCATTCGGCGACCAAGTGGATCGGCGGCCACGGTATCGCGATCGGCGGCGCCATCGTCGACGGCGGCCGCTTCGACTGGCGTGGCTCCGGCAAATTCGGCGTGCTGACCGAGCCCTATGGCGGCTATCATGGCATCGTGTTTGACGAGCAGTTCGGCACCGCGGCCTTCATCATGCGCGCGCGCACCGAGGGCCTGCGCGATTTCGGCGCCTGCCTCTCCCCGACCAACGCGTTCCAGCTATTGCAGGGCGTGGAAACGCTCGGCGTGCGCATGGACCGGCATATGCAGAACACGCACCTCGTGCTGGACGCGCTGAAGGTCAACAAGGCGGTCGACTGGGTGCTGCATCCCTCGCTGGAGGACCACCCTGACTATCAGCTTGCAAAGAGGCTGCTGCCGCGCGGCGCCGGCTCCATCGTCTCCTTCGGCATCAAGGGCGGGCGGCCCGCCGGGCGCAAGTTCATCGAGTCGCTGCGCATGATCAGCCATCTCGCCAATGTCGGCGACGCCAAGACCTTGGTGATCCACCCCGCCTCGACCACGCATCAGCAGATGGACGCCGAACAGCTCAAGACCGCCGGAGTCGGCGAGGAGCTGGTGCGGCTCTCGGTCGGCATCGAGACGGCCTCCGACATCATCGACGATCTCGCCCAAGCGCTGCGCATTTCGCAAAAGGTCTGACGCCATGAAGCTCTCCGTCAACGGCACTGAGGTGTTTGTCGCAACCGGCGGCCGCGACTTCGACAATACCCTGCCTGCGGTCGTCTTCATCCACGGCGCCGGCTTCGACCATTCGACCTGGGCGCTGCACACGCGCTGGTTCGCCCATCACGGCTTTTCGGTGCTGGCGCCTGATATGCCCGGCCACGGCCGCTCGGCCGGTCCGTCGCTGTCGACCATCGCTGAGATGGCCGACTGGACGGCGGCGCTGCTGGATGCGGCAGGAGCCGCGAAGGCGCACCTGATCGGCCATTCCATGGGCTCGCTAATCTCGCTGGAGACGGCGGCGCGGCATCCGGACAAGGTCTCCGCGCTGAGCCTGATCGGCACCGCCGCGACCATGACGGTCGGCCCGGATCTGCTGAAGGCCGCCGAAGCCAACGACCAGGATGCCGTCGACATGGTCTCGATCTGGGGCCTCGGCTTCAAGGCCGAGCTCGGCGGCAGCCTCGCGCCGGGCCTTTGGATGCATGGCGGCGCACAGGCCGTGTTGAAGCATTGCGAGCCGGGCGTGCTGTTCAGGGATCTGTCGGCCTGCAATGCCTATGCGAATGCGCTTCAAGCCGCCGCGAGCGTGAAGGTGCCGACCACGCTCATTCTCGGCGAGCGGGACATGATGACTCCGGCGAAAGCCGGCAAGGCGCTGGCGGCGGCGATCCCGCAGGCGAAGACCGTCATCGTGCCGGGCGCAGGACACATGATCATGGCCGAGCGCCCGGATGAATTGCTGGCGGCGCTGAGGAACTGAAAAAGGATCAATCGGCTGCCTTGCGCGTTGCATCCCTGTGATTTCAAAGGGAACTCGACCCATGCCAAGACAGGAAATCATCCGCAAAGCCAAGCAGGACAAGCGCGCCGGCAAATCGGCAAGCACGCAGGCCGGCGAATTCGTCAAGGACGAAATCGACAAGATCAGGAAAGGCAAGCATGGCGCGCGGTCGACAAAGCAAGCCATCGCCATCGGCCTGTCCGAGGCGCGCCGCGCCGGCGTCGATCTGCCGCCGCCGCGCAAGGGGCGCACCAAGAAGTCGACGCGCCGCAGCGCCAAATATGCCTACGAGGCCGGTCAGGGCAAACGCACCCCGAAGCGCCGGCCGCGCGTATCGCGCGCCGTCGAGAACGTCCTGAAGAAGGAGCCGCGCTCCACAGCGTCGCGCAGCGCGCTGTCGAAGCAGGCCAAGCGCGCCGCGAGCGTGCGAACCGCGGCGTCGCGTTCGGCCGCTGCGCGGAAAGCGAGCCGCACCAAGGGCGCCAAGGCCCGCTCCGCCGCCGCCAAGAAGGCGGCACGCACCAGGACGCGCCGGCGCTGATCAGCTCAGGCGCCGGCTCCGCTCGGACAACACCGCGTGGGCGGCGCGCTCGGCCTCGCGCGCCGAACGGAACTGACGGCCTTCGAGACTGTCGAACAGGCGCTCCGAGGAGAAGAAGCGGAAGCCACGCGCGTCTCTGGTGATGATGCCGGCGGCGCGGTCTTGGATTTCGATGATGTAGGCGTTCGATTGGGTTTGGGACATGACTGCTCGTTCGCCGAGGTTTCGGCGTTCCTGTCTTGCGATTTGCAATATTGGATGCTGCTAGGAGGCGGTCAGCAACAACAACAGGCGCCGGTGGCCGCCGAGAAACAGCGACGCGTCATGCACGCATGCATGTTGCCTGGATTTCGCTGGTGATCGGTTCTCATATCGCAGCTTCGGCTCAAGGAGCAGTTTCGATGCTGCGAATATCGAGCGATTGCCGCGATTGGTCAATGAAATGGCTATCCATATTTGGCAGCGGCAGGCCCGGGCGCTTCTCCCGCAGGAAGCGCTGACAGCCGGATTCATCTCGCGATGAGTTCAACACGTGCGCCCGGCCCAGCATGATAGGCTTCTCGCCGCTACGACGCAGAATTTGGGAGGTCCAGAGATGGCGGAAGACCTAAAGGGGCGCACGGCGCTCGTCACCGGCGGCTCGCGCGGCATTGGCGCGGCCGTCTGTCGCGCGCTGGCGGATGCAGGCGCCGCCGTGGCGATCAACTGCCGCGAGCAGATCGGCCAGGCCGAGCAGCTCGCAGGTGAGATCGGCAGGCAGGGCGGCCGCGCGATCGTGATCGCCGCCGACGTCTCGCAGCGCGAGGCCGTAGCCGGCATGGTCGAGCGCGCCACGGCCGGGCTTGGGCCGATCGACATCCTCGTCAACAATGCCGGCATCGCCATCACGCGCGGCGTCGATGATCTCACCGAAGACGATTTCGACCGGACCATCCTGGTCAATCTGAAATCCGTCTTCCTGTGCACGCAGGCGGTGCTGCCGTCGATGCGCGCGAGGAAGTGGGGGCGCATCGTCAACATCTCCTCGGGCGCCGCGCGCGGTGCCGGCGCCATCGGGCCGCATTACAATGCATCCAAGGCCGGTCTGGAAGGCCTCACGCGAGGTTATGCGGCGCGCCTCGTGAAGCAAGGCATCACCGTCAATGCGGTGGCGCCGTCATTGATCGAGACCGACATGATGAGCGGCCAGTCGCAACTCGTCAGCCGCATCCCACTCGGCCGCTTTGGCACGGCGGCGGAGGTGGCGAAGGCCGCGATGCTGCTGGTCGATAATGCCTACATGACCGGGCAGACCATCGCGCTGAGCGGCGGCATGGCGTTTAATTAGCGGGAGCGGCCGGCGCCCTCTTCACCTCGCCCCGCTTGCGGGGAGAGGTCGGATTGCATCGAAGATGCAATCCGGGTGAGGGGGTACAGGTCTATCGACGATCTCATACGCGGAGAGAGCCCCTCACCCCGCCCTCTCCCCGCAAGAGCGGGGCGAGGGAGACGAGAGAGAACGGAGACTCACCACATCGTCGCGGCGGCGCGCGCGGGCCAGGCGCGATCATATTCTTCGCCGCCGATTCTGTTCTCGCTCATCTCGGCCAGGATCTGGCCGGGCGTCGGCAGGGTCTTGGGATCGACGCGCTTGTCGGGATTCCAGAGGTCGGAGCGGACGATGGCGCGGGCGCACTGGAAATAGATCTCGTCCACGCTCATCACCATAACGCTGCGCGGTGCCTTGCCTTCGACCTTGAACGAGGCCAGCAGCTCGGGATCAATCGAGAGATGGGCGCGGCCGTTGGCCCGGACCGCATTGCCGGAGCCGGGAATCAGGAACATCAGCGACACCCTGGGATCGCGCACGATGTTGCGCAAGGAATCGACCCGGTTGTTGCCGCGCCGGTCCGGCAACATCAGCGTCTTGGAGTCGTGAATGCGGACGAAGCCGGGCAGGTCGCCGCGCGGCGAGCAGTCGATCCCCTCCGGTCCAATGGTCGCAAGCGCCGCGAACGGCGCCTTCTCAATGAAGATCCGATAGAGCGGCGTGACATGGTCGGCGACTTTCACGGTCGAGGCATCGTTGGTGACGCCGTAGATGGCCTCCAGCTGTTCGACCGTTTCGATCACCGACATTCCACTCTCCTGGTTGCGCTGGTTATTCCTGCCAGCCTTCGTTCCTGATCACCCGCAGGAGCTGGCGGCTATGATACTCCGCGCTGCCGGCGTTGAGGATGGTGACATCGGCCTGCGCCTGCGCATCATCGACGCTGCGCGACAGCCGCTCCGCGATGTTGCCGTCGCTATGCCGCGCCCGCGCGGCAAGCCGCTGCGCCAGCACGTCCGGCGGCGCCGTGATCGCGACCACCACGACATTGGCATAGGTTTGGCGCAACGCGCCGATCACCGTGCGCGAGACGTTGACGACGACCGTGCGTCCGGCACGGATATCGTCGTTGATCTCGAGCGGCAGCGCGTAGCAATGTCCGTGCGCCTCCCAGTGTACGGCGAAATCGCCATGCTGCTGCGCGCGGCGGAATTCGTCGGGGCCGAGCGCGACATTGTCTTCGTGACCGGAGGATTCCCGCGTCACGACGCGGCGTGGAAAGAAGATATCGTGATCCTCGCTACACGCCGCCTGTGCGAGCCGCAAAAGCGTATCCTTACCGGCGCCGCTGGGACCGATCACGAGCACCAGCCGCCCGGGACCAGTCCCGCCTGCCAAGCCCTGCGCCATGGCCGCGGTTTCGCTCATGCGACACGGCTCCCTTCGCGCCAGACGCTGCGGACGACGGGAACGCTGCCGGCAACATGCACGCGGATCAGGTCGGCGCGCTTGCCGATCGCGACCTCGCCGCGATCGGTGAGTCCGACCGCATCGGCAGGCGCCTTGGTCACGGTGCGGATCGCCGACGGCAGATCGATCGCAGGCACATGTTCGGGTAGTTGCAGCGCACCCATCAGCAGGCTCGACGGGATGTAATCCGACGACAGGATATCGAGCAGGCCTTCACGCGCGAGATCGACGGCGGCGATGTTGCCGGAGTGCGAGCCGCCGCGCACGACATTGGGCGCGCCCATCAGGATGTCGATGCCGGACTGGTGCAGGCCGCGGGCGGCCTCCAGCGTGGTGGGGAACTCCGCCACGGCGACGCCGTCGCGCACGGCGTCCGCTACGTTCTCCTCGGTGGTGTCGTCATGGCTCGCCAGCGGAATCTTGTACTGATGCGCCAGCGCCACGATCTCGCGCATGTTGGTCGCGGCATATTGCTTCTGGTACTCGAAGCGCTTTGCGAACAGCTCGTCGAGCTCGGCGTCGGTCTTGCCGCCGCCCTTGCCGCGATAATAGTCGCGCAGCTTGACCTCGTCGCGGAACTGGCGCTGGCCGGGGGTATGATCCATCAGCGACATCAGCTTGACGTCGGGACGGTCGATCAGCTCCTTGGCCTCCTCGACCACGCTCGGCATCGGGATTTCGCAGCGCAGATGCAGGAAATGGTCGGCACGCAACAGGCTGGCATCGCGCGCGGTCGTGATTGCGGCGGCGAGCACGCCGGCGCGGCCGTCGACTTCCTCCGCGCCCTCCTCGCGCCAGACCCGGAGCGAATCGAACACGGTGGTGATGCCCGAGGTCGCGAGCTGGCCGTCATACGAGATGACGGCGGCGACCGGATTCCAGAACACTTTTGGCCGCGGCACGTAATGCGCCTCGAGATGGTCGGTGTGGAGCTCGATCAGACCCGGCATGATAAGGTCGCCGCCGGCATCCTCGGCTCCGGCGGGCGCCCTGCCCTCGCCGATCTCGGCGATGCGTCCGCCCGCGAGAGCAAGCCAGCCCTGCTCGATCACCCGGTCGGCCAGCACGATCCTGGCGTTGGCGATGACGGTGTCCTTCGGCTTGGCGTTCATTTCCCTCTTCCTTCAGGCCGCGGCGGCAAAGCTGGTGACGTCGACGATGCGGTCGGCAATCAGATGACGGATTTCGTCGTCGTGGACAATGGCGACCATGGCGACGCCCTGGCGCTTTTTTTCAGTGACCAGCTCGACCACGACGGCGCGGTTGGCGGCATCGAGCGAGGCGGTCGGCTCGTCCAGCAGCAGGATCGGCAAATCCGAGATGAAGCCGCGCGCGATGTTGACGCGCTGCTGCTCGCCGCCGGAGAAGGTCGCGGGCGGAAGCCGCCAGAGCCGCTCGGGGATGTTGAGGCGATGCAGGAGGCTGCCTGCGCGCTGCTGCGCTTCAGCGCGCGCCAGGCCGTTGACGATCAGCGGCTCGGCCACGACGTCGATGGTGGCAACCCGCGGCACCGCCCGCAGGAACTGGCTGACATAGCCGATGGTGGAACGGCGAACGTTGAGCACCTGTCGCGGCTCGGCACTGGCGAGATCGATCAGCGCGCCGCGATGACGAATGCCGATGCGGCCGCTATCGCAGCGGTAGTTGCCAAAAATCATCTTCAGGATCGACGACTTGCCGGCGCCGGATGGCCCCGACAGCACGACGCACTCACCGGGATCGACGTGGAAGGTCACGCCGCGCACGGCCGGCAATTCGATGCCGCCTTGCAGGTGCATCGTAAAGGTCTTTTGGGCATCGGCAACGTCGATCATTGCGGTCATCGAAAAGCTCATGGCGGGAGAATCGAGGAGACGAGGAGTTGCGTATAGGGCTCGCGGGGATCGTCGAACACCTGGTCGGTGAGACCGGTCTCGATGACGCGGCCGCCCTTCATCACCATTACGCGGTGCGACAACAGGCGCGCCACCGCAAGATCGTGGGTGACGATGATGACGGCGAGGTGCAGCTCGGCGACCAGGCTGCGCAGGAGGTCGAGCAGGCGGGCCTGCACGGAGACATCGAGGCCGCCGGTCGGCTCGTCCATGAACACCAGCCGCGGCCCGGTGACGAGGTTGCGCGCGATCTGGAGGCGCTGGCGCATGCCGCCGGAATAGGTGCGCGGCGCATCGTCGATGCGCGCGACGTCGATCTCGACGCGCGTCAGCCAGTCCGACGCGGTATCGCGGATACGGCCGTAATGATTCCAGCCGACCGCCATCAGTCGCTCGCCGACATTGGCGCCGGCCGAGACCGCCATGCGCAGGCCCTGCGCGGGATCCTGGTGCACATAGCCCCAGTCAGTGCGGAACAGGAAGCGCCGCTCGGCTTCGCCCAGCGTGGTCAGATCGCGAGTGATTCCGTCGCGCATCCGGTAGGAGACGTGGCCGGCGCTCGGCGCGAGCTGGCCCGACAGCATTTGCAGCAGCGTCGACTTGCCCGAGCCGGACTCGCCGACGATCGCCAGCACTTCGCCGGGATAGAGCGCGAAGGAAACGTCGCGGCAGGCGGCGATGCGGCCGAAGGACTTGCTGAGCGCCTCCGCGACCAGCAGCGGCTGGTCATTTTCGGGCGTATCGAGATCAGCCAAATCTTGATCAACCATGTGAGCCCGCCTTCTCCTTGTACGGCGCGGCGCTGAGGCTGCCGTGATGGCCGGCGGCCTGCCGTCCCTCGCAATAATCGCTATCCGAGCAGACGAACATGCGTCCGCCCCTGTCGTCGGTGACGATCTCGTCGAGATATGAATTTTCGGCGCCGCACAGCGCGCAGGGCGCGTTGAAGCGGTAGGGCTCGAACGGGTGGTCCTCGAAATCGAGCGACACCACCTGCGTGTAGGGCGGAATCGCATAGATGCGCTTCTCGCGGCCGGCGCCGAACAATTGCAGCGCCGGACAATTGTCCATCTTGGGATTGTCGAATTTCGGCGTCGGCGAGGGATCCATCACATAGCGCGCGTTCACCTTCACCGGATAGGCATAGGCGGTCGCGATATGGCCGAAGCGGGCGATGTCCTCATAGAGCTTCACATGCATCAAGCCGTATTCGGCGAGCGCATGCATGCGCCGCGTCTCGGTCTCGCGCGGCTCGAGGAAGCGCAGCGGCTCCGGGATCGGCACCTGATAGACCACCACCTGGTTTTCATTCAGCGCCGTCTCCGGAATGCGGTGACGGGTCTGGATCACGGTCGCCTCATCCGTCGCCGTCGTCGTGGCGACGCCCGCGGTCTTGGCGAAGAACTTGCGGATCGAGATCGCGTTGGTGGTATCGTCGGAACCCTGATCGATCACCTTCAGCACGTCCTCAGGTCCCAGGATCGCGGCGGTGACCTGCACGCCGCCGGTACCCCAGCCATAGGGCATCGGCATTTCGCGGCTGGCGAACGGCACCTGATACCCGGGGATCGCGATCGCCTTGAGGATCGCACGGCGGATCATCCGCTTGGTCTGCTCGTCGAGATAGGCGAAATTGTAGGCGGGCGCGTTCATTCCGCGGCCTCCTTCATGGGCTCAGCATTGGCATCGGCAAATTCTTGACGCAGCTTGCGGAGCAGGCCGAGCTCGGACTGGAAGTCGACATAGTGCGGCAGCTTGAGATGCTCGACGAAGCCGGTCGCCTGGACGTTGTCCGAATGCGACAGCACGAATTCCTCATCTTGCGCCGGGGCGAGCGCCTCCTCGCCAAGCTCGCGGGCACGCAGTGCGCGGTCGACCAGCGCCATCGACATGGTCTTGCGCTCGCTCTGGCCGAAGGCGAGGCCGTAGCCGCGGGTGAAGCACGGCGCTTCCGTCGCCGATCCCTTGAACTGGTTGACCATCTGGCACTCGGTCAGCTCGATCGCGCCGAGCGGCACGGCGAAACCGACCTCCTCGGCGAAGAATTCGACCTCGACCTCGCCGAAGCGGATCTCGCCGGCGAAGGGATGGTTGCGGCCATAGCCGCGCTGGGTGGAATAGCCCATCGCCAGCAGAAAGCCCTCGTCACCACGCGCCAGATTTTGCAGGCGCAGATCGCGGTCCGCCGGAAAATTCAGCGGCTCGCGGGTGAGATCGCCGACGCTGGCACCGTCTTCGGCATGCGGCGAAGACTCGATCAGCCCGTCCCGGCCGAGAATATCAGTCACGCGCGGCGTGGCCGCGGTCGAGGCTTCGGCTGTCGCCGGCGCTTCCGGTACAAAGCCTTCGGCGAGCGAGGGATCAAGCAGGCGGTGGGTATAATCGAAGGTCGGCCCGAGGATCTGGCCGCCCGGAATGTCCTTGAAGGTCGAGGACACCCGCCGCTGCACGCGCATCGCGCCGGTGTCGACCGGCTCGCTCACGCCGAAGCGCGGCAGCGTGGCGCGGAAGGCGCGGACCAGGAAGATCGCCTCGATCAGGTCGCCGCGCGCCTGCTTGATCGCGAGCGCTGCGAGCTCGCGGTCATAGAGCGAGCCTTCGCTCATGACGCGGTCGACGGCGAGGCCGAGCTGCTCCGAGATCTGGTCGAGCGTGACTTCCGGAACGCCTTGGTCGCCGCGCCGCGCATTGGCAAGCAGGCGATGGGCGTTCTCGATGGCGCGTTCGCCGCCTTTGACTGCGACATACATGCTTCAGCTTCCCTTGTTCGCGACGCGCGTGGTGCGCGGGATCGCAATCACGGCATCATCGGCGACCAGCACCACATCGAGGCCGCGCGGAAACAGCGGCTCGTTGAACCGCAGGCGGTCGAACAGGTCGAACGGCTTGACCGACGCCTGGAGCGTGGCGACGCCGTCGATGCCGGGTCCCCGCAGCTCGAAGCTGCGTCCCGAGCCCAGGCTATCGACCTGCAGGATCAGTGTGGTCGAACGATCCGGATATTCGTTGGTGCCTAGCGCGAAGCGCTCGAGCGGCGGAAGCGCGGCGCCGGCGCCGATCAATGCGAAGCTCGCAATCGAGGAGTCCTGCACCACCGGCGCGCCGGTGTGGAACTTGAGCCACTTCACCACGTCGGAATTTTGCGCCATGCGCGCATCGATCCAGAGCGGCGTGTCGTGGTCGAACAGCGTCAGCGCGATCGCAGCGGTGCCGCGCATCATCGTATGGGGCGTTCCGGCTGTCGGCACGATGCGCTGGACCGAACCCGGCCGCGCCATCGCGTCCATCACCGAGCGGAAGGTCGATTGCGCCGACAACACCTTGTCGGCAAATCCCGGCGGCAGTTCCGCAATCGTGGTCATGATCTCACCCCTCACCGCGCACCATGGTGTAGAAATCAACCTTCGTCGCGGCAGTCTGCGCCGCCGCCTGCTGGCGCTTCGTCATAAGCTGCGCGCGCAAAGGCGCGATCACGTCGCGCTCGACGGCTGAGCCGAAATCGCTGGACTGCACCAGCGCGTCGCACAGCGCGATCAGCCGCGCCTTCTCACCATCACGGCCGAGCGTGTAGCCGAAGCCGACCTCGCCGCTGGCAAGCCGGACCGCAGCGCGCGACACCGTGGCTTCGCCGAGGTTGAACGGCGCACCGTCGCCGCCGACCCGGCCGCGCAGCATGACGAGACCGTTTTCGCCCTCGCGCAGATCCTGATGGGCCGGGATGCTTAAGTTGCGGAGGCGAGCGGCGATCTCGCCCGCCTCCGCGTGCGCCAGCACGGCCATCGCGGCCTTGCGCTGGGCTTGCTGGTTGTTGTGCTGGGTCACGGATTCACCGAACTTGCCGATTCTAAGTTGTCTATGATACTAGACAACTTCATAAGGGAGCGCCATGACTGTTTCGTGACAAAGGCGTGATTTCTGGGCTAGGCTGACCGGCGATATGAGCATGCAAGACACTGCATCGTCGGGCGTCGCGTTGTGGCGCCTCGTCGCCGACGGCATCGAGCGCGGCATCGCCGACGGCCGCTTTGCCGCCGGCGACAAATTACCGGGCGAGATGGAGATCGCCGAAACCTACCGCGTGAACCGCCACACCGTGCGGCGCGCGCTGGCCGCGCTTGCCGAGCGCGGCCTGGTGCGGGCCGAGCGCGGCAGCGGAACCTATGTCGAGGCGCAGAAGCTCGCCTATCCGCTGCGCTCGCGCACGCGCTTCTCCGAGATCGTCGGCGCCGGCGGCCGCGAGCCGCGCGGCCAGTTGATCGAGGCGTCCGACGATGTCGCAACCCGCGAGCTGGCGCGCGAGCTCGGCCTGAAGACCGGCGCGCCGCTGGTGCGAATCGAGGCGATCCGCCTCGCCGACCGCACGCCGATCTGCGTCTCCACCACCTGGCTATCGGCGGAATTGTTTCCGGGCGCGGGCGCCGTGTTCGCCACGACACGCTCGATGACGAAGTTGCTGGAGCACTACGGCATTCGTGACTACCGCCGCGGCGCGACCCGGATCACCGCCGGCATCGTTGATGCGACGGACGCCGCCCGGCTCGATCTTGCGCTGGGACGTCCGATCCTGGTGGTCGATGCGACCGACCACGCTCTCGACGGCAAGCCGCTGGTGACTAAGCACTCGCGGTTTGCGGCGGAGCGGGTGGAGTTTCTGGTGGAGTCGTAGGGGACTCTTTTCCCTCTCCCCTTGTGGGAGAGGGTGGCTCGCCGCGATAGCGGCGAGACGGGTGAGGGGTATGTCTCCACAAATCCAGATCTGAGCTTGTGGAGACATACCCCTCATCCGGCGCTTCGCGCCACCTTCTCCCACAAGGGGAGAAGGAAGAGCTATGCCACTGCCCGTCGCCCGATAATCGCAAAGCGCAGCTTGCCCGAGATGAAATCGATCGCGGCAACCGCGACCAAAATCATCAGGATCAGGAACGATACCTTCTGCCATTCCAGCACGCGGATCTGCTCGGCGAGCTGGAGGCCGATGCCGCCGGCGCCGACGATGCCGATGATGGTGGCCGAGCGGGTGTTGGATTCGATAAAATAGAGCACTTGGCCGGCGATCACGGGCAAAACCTGCGGCAGCAGCCCGAAGCGGATCTCGTGCAGCGCGCTGCCGCCGGAGGCGCGGATGCCTTCGACCTGCTTCTGGTCGGCGCCCTCGATCGCCTCCGAGAACAGTTTTCCAAAGGCGCCGAAATCCGACACGGCGATGGCAAGCACGCCGGCGAACGGGCCGAGCCCGACCACATTGATCCACACCAGCGCCCAGATCAGCGTGTCGACGCCGCGGATCGAATCGAGGAAGCGGCGAACCGGGAAACGCAGGATGATTGACGGTACCACGTTGCGCGCGGCGAGCAGGCTGACCGGCAGCGCGAACAGCGCCGCCAGCGTCGTGCCGAGCAGCGCGATCGACAGCGTCTCGCCCAGCGCTTTCAGATAGACCGGCAGCGAGGAGCCGGGATCGGGCGGGATCATCATCAGGCTGATCCAGCCGAGCTGGCTGAGGCCGGCGAGGAACCGCGACGGCGAGAAGTCGAGATCGACCAGGCCGTAGGTGAGGATCGCGAACGCCGCGACGATCATCGCGGGCGTTGCAAGCCGCGCCGAGGCCGGCCGGTCGAATACATCGGGGTAGCGCGCGCGGATCTCTCGCGTGTCGACCTGCTGCGGCTTCGTCACGTCCGCGCCTCCTTGCCGAACAGGCGGCCGCGCAGCCAGCCGGTGGTGATGTCGATGATGAAGACGGTGACGATGATGGTGAGCAGGATGGCGCTGACGTCCGAGTAGTAGAACTTGCGGATGGCGACGACGAGCTCCTGGCCGATGCCGCCGGCGCCGACAAAACCCATCACCGAGGCTTCGCGGACATTGATTTCGAAGCGCAGCAGCGCGTAGCTGGCATAACCTGCGGTCACCTGCGGCACCACGGCGAAGCGCATGCAGGAGAGCCAGCTCGCACCGGTCGAGCGGATTCCCTCGACCGGCTTCATGTCGGCATTCTCGACGATCTCCGAGAACAATTTTCCAAGCGCGCCGGTGGAGTGGATCGCGATCGCGAGCACGCCGGCCATGGGTCCGAGCCCGAAGGCGATGACGAACACCAGTGCGAACACGATGCCGGGAACGGTGCGGGCGAATTCGAGCAGGCGGCGCACGACGAAGCGCAGCCAGGGCGCGGGCGAGGTGTTCTCCGCCGCGAAGAAGTTCAGGGCAAAGGCGAAGGTCGCGCCGATCAGCGTGCCGACATAGGAGATCAGCAGCGTCTCGCCCAGCATCCTCAGCCATTTGCGCCAGCCCCACAGCCACTCGCCGATATCGGTCCAGACCCGCTGGCCGCTGTCGAGCGTGAGGATGCGGTCGAAATAGCTGATGAAGTTGCCGAAATAGGTGAACAGCGTGCGCAAATTCACCTCGGCGCCGATCGCGGCGAGAACCAGCGCTGCGGCAAAGATACCGGCTCCCAACAGGAGACGCCATCGCCTGCGCGCGACCGCCTGGCGATAGGCGGCGTTGAGCACGGCAAGCTGCTGCTCGGGGAGGATCGAAACCGCGACGGTCATCTTGTCAGGGAGAGTGGCCTGTAAATCGGCATAGGGGGCGACCTTGTATGGTCGCTCCCCTGCCACACCACCCGGCATGCGGGTCCGCACCGGGCGGTTCGAGAAGTTGAGGTCATGAGAGTCGGGGTAGTCCGAGCCGGTTGGACCAGTCGAGGGTCAGCGCGGCGTTGAGGAGCATGCCGCTGTTGCGCCACCAGCGCCGGCTGTTCGCCGCCACCTGCCGCGCCACATCCGGTTTGGCCCCAAGCGCCATCAGTTCCCTGTACATGGTCTTGCCGCGTTTCCATTGTTTGAGCTGGATTGCACGCACCCGATGGCGCAGCCACTTGTCCAGCTCGCGCCAGACCTTTGGCGTTTGCGCCAGCCGGAAGTAAGCCCGCCAGCCCAGAACGTAGGACCGCAGGCGGTCCATCACGTCCGGCAGACTGCGCCCGCCACTGCGGCTGGTCAGTTGCCGGATACGTTGCTTGAACGTCATCAGCGGTTTGACGGCGACCTTGCGCTTGATCACGCCGCCCGGAGCCACCCAAAAGCTGTAGCCCAGGAACTTGCGACCAAACACGTAATCCACTGCGCTCTTGGTCTCGTTGACCGTCAGACGCAGCTTGCCGTAGAGCCGCCGAAGCAGCGCCATCACCCGCTCACCAGCCCGGCGGCTGCGGACGTAAACGTTCGCATCGTCGGCATAGCGCACGAAGCAATGGCCTCGACGTTCCAGCTCCCTGTCCACTTCATCCAACAGGACATTCGCCAGCAGCGGCGATAGCGGCCCGCCTTGCGGCGTGCCCATCATCCGCTGCTGAACCAGGCCATCGCTCATGATCCCGCTGTTCAGATACGCCCGGATCAGCCGGATCACTCCGGGGTCTGCGATCCGTTGCTGAAGACGGTCCATGAGGATGTCGTGGTTGACCCGGTCGAAGAACTTCTCCAGGTCCACGTCCACCACGATCCGGCGCCCCGATTGCACATATGACTGCGCCGCAAGGACGGCCTCATGTGCGCTTCGACCCGGGCGGAAGCCGTAGCTATGCTTGCTGAAGGTGGGATCAAGGATGGGCTGCAGCACTTGCAGCAGCGCCTGCTGGATCAACCGATCCGTCACCGTGGGGATGCCAAGCTCGCGCTCGCCACCCTCAGGCTTGGGAATGGTCACCCGACGTACCGGACTGGGCCGGTACGTCCCCTGCAACAGCTGTTCCCGGATGACGGGCCACGCCGTACGCAGATGTTCGGCAGTCTGATCAACATCCAGACCATCGACACCGGCTGCGCCTTTGTTGGCCCGCACCCGTTGCAACGCCCGTTGCAGGTTCTCTCTCGTCAGCGCCGCCAATAGCAGCGCCGACCCCGTGCTTTGCTTTGCAGGCCGCGGGCGGCGAGCTTCGTCACTGCCCGAGGCCCACGCGGCTTCACCGCGTCCTTCCTCGAGCCGCCCTGCTTGCGCAGGCATCTGACGCGGTGCTCCCCACATCGGCATGGTGCCTAACACTCCTCCTCGTTCGGTCCTTCGCCGGGATGCGGGCTCCTCGCCGTACCCCCGGCTACTACGACCTCTGCTGCCCCCTCGCTCCGGCTCGACACCGTCGCCCTTTCGGACGTGAGGCAAGGTCTCCCCAGGTAAGAACGCACTCCTTCACTGCACGACCGCCGGATCTACGCCGCTTCCCTTTGATCATGAGAGCTTCGCGGTCCTTTGCCCGCTCGCCCTGGTCGGCAGCGCCTTCTATCCGGTTCTTGTCCATCGGCCCGCAGCTTCGATCCACGCTTCCTCCCCACATTCGGTCGCCCTCATGCAGTTGCGCTTCACTTCGCTCGCCATGATCAGCTTACGATGGGACTTTCACCCATAAGAGTGCGCCCATGCTGGGCGCACAAAGAGAAAGAGCCGGGTCCGTCGACCCGGCTCGAGTAGCTCGTCCTGAGATCAGGACGCCTTCTTCTTACGCAGCGCATCGACGAACTTGATCAGCTCGATCGTGCCATCCCAGTCCTTGGTGGTGGCGGGATGAAAACCCTTCTTCTGGCCGTCGGAGAGACGGTCGAATGCTGCTTTGTCCTTACTCGGAGCGTCGAAGAACGCCTTGGCGATGGCGGCCTTGGCATCTTCCGGGAGATCCGAGTTGTAGGCGTAGGGACCGTTGATGATCGGCGCCGACTTGTGGATGATGCGGAAGTCGTCCTTCTTCATCGCCGAGCCATCGGCATTCTTCAGCATACCCTTGGTCAGCATCTGCGCCAGCGTCGAATCGTCATCGCTGGTCCACTGGTTGGCGGCAACGTCGACCGTGCCCTGCGCCAGCGCCAGCATCGCGTTCTCGTGGCTGCCGGTGAAGACGACCTTGCTGAAATAGCTGTCGGCATCGTGGATGCCCATCTTGTCGAGCTCGAAGCGCGGCACATTGTTGCCGGAGGTCGAGTTCGGATCGACGAGGCCGAGATTCTTGCCCTTGAGGTCATCGACCTTCTTGTAGGCGCTGCTCGCCTTGACGAAGAACACCGAATAGTAGCCGGTCGAACCGTCGGCGTTGATGTCGTTGGCGAAGGCATCGGTCTTGACGCCGGTCAGACGTGCGCGCGCGAACGAGGCCGAGCCGTAGCTCGCGATATGGATGTTGCCGGCGCGCTGGCCTTCGATGACGGCGGCGTAGTCGTTGGCGATGCGCAACGTGACCTTCACGCCCAATTCCTTGGAGAGATAGCTCATGAACGGCGCCCAGCGCTCGGTGACGCCGGAGGCGTTCTCCGCCGGCACGACCGCGAAGGTCAATTCCGGATATTTGGTTTTCCAGTCGTCCGCGGAGGCGGAGGTCGTGAACGCAAGCGCGGCGGCGCCGGCGAGGATTAATCTGCGAGTGATCATGATACCCTCTTCATCGGTTGAGGTCGGTTGACGCAAAGACTTGAACTAAACAGGCGAGGCTCAGGCCGCCGCGGCCGTCCCGAGCGCCGGAACGCCTTCGGGCGCCGGGACAGGCATGCCGCCCATGACGTCGGCGGCTTCGAGATCGTAGAGCTCGCGCGCCACGCGATCGGTCAGCGCCGACGGCGCGCCGTCGAACACCACGCGGCCCGCGGCCATGCCGATCAGGCGGTGGCAATAGCTGCGCGCCAGATCGAGCGAATGCAGGTTGCAGAGCACCGTAATGCCGAAATGCTTGTTGATGCGCAGCAGCGCATCCATCACGATCTTGGTGTTGCGCGGATCGAGCGAGGCGATCGGCTCGTCGGCGAGGATGATATCGGGCTGCTGCACCAGCGCGCGGGCGATCGCGACACGCTGCTGCTGGCCGCCGGAGAGCTGGTCGGCGCGCTGGGCGGCGAGCGCGGCGATGTCGAACTGCTCCAGCGCGGACATCGCCAGAGCCTTGTCCTGCTCGGGCCAGAGCTGCGACAGCGAGCGCCAAGCCGGCATCGTTGCGAGGCGCCCCATCAGGACGTTGGTGAGAACATCGAGCCGGCCGACCAGGTTGAACTGCTGGAAGATCATCGCCGAACGCGCCCGCCACTGCCGCAACTCCTTGCCGCGCAGCGCGGTGACGTCGATGCCGTCGAACAGGATGCGCCCCTCAGTCGGCGTCACCAGCCGATTGATGGTCCGCAGCAGGGTCGACTTGCCGGCGCCGGACCGTCCGATCACACCGACGAAGCCGCCGGGGGAGACTTGAAACGAAGCGTCGTCCACCGCGGCTTTTGCACCGAAGCGACACGTCAGACCTTCCACCACCAGCATGCAGCACTCCAGATTAACTGGAGCCCACCGCTAACGCCGGCGCTTAACACTTGTGTGACATCCGCGTTGCGGTGCGGCGATCCAACACACGTCATCCCCTGTCATCGCCGCGTCATGACATTGTCATCAAGCCGCTCGAAGAGGAACGCCCCACCCTCGCGCTTCGGATACGACATGGCCGCCAAAGCTCTTTCGATTCAGCCGACCATCGATCCCTCGGCCAAGCTGCACGAGGCTAGGCTCGGCGCCTACACCGAGGTCGGCGCACGCACGATCCTGCATGAAGTGACGATGGGCGATTACTCCTATGTCGTCAACGACGCCCAGATCACCTACACGACGATCGGAAAATTCTGCTCGATCGCCGCGATGACGCGGATCAATCCCGGCAATCATCCGATGCACCGCGCGACGCAGGCGCACTTCACCTATCGTTCGAGCGCCTACTTCGAGGGCGAGAGCGACGACACCGAGTTCTTCGACTGGCGGCGCCAGCATCACGTCCATATCGGTCACGACGTCTGGATCGGTCATGGCGCGATCGTGCTGCCGGGCCGCAACATCGGCACCGGCGCGGTGATCGCGGCCGGCGCCATCGTCACCAAGGACGTGCCGGCCTACACCATCGTCGCCGGCAATCCGGCCCGCATCGTGCGGCGGCGGTTCTCGGAGGAGATCGCCGGACGGCTCGCCAAGCTCGCCTGGTGGGACTGGGATCACGACAAATTGCGTGAAGCGCTGCCCGATTTCCGCAAGCTCGGGATTGAAGATTTCCTCGCGACATACGAAGCACGGGCGAGCTCTTTCACCGGTTCTCCTGCCAGCAAACGAAGCGCGGTCGCGTGACAGACATTTTCCTTGAAGGCGGCCGGGCCCTGATCGGCGCCGAGCTCGTCGAAACCTCCCTTCTCGTGTCCGGAACTGATATCGCGCAGGTCGATACTTCCCGCGGCCGCGCGCGGCTCGCCATCGACGCCCGCAACCTGCTGGTGTTGCCCGGCATCGTCGATCTGCATGGCGATGCCTTCGAGCGCCAGATGATGCCGCGCGCCGGCGTCGATTTTCCGATCGACGTCGCGCTCGCCGACAGCGACCGCCAAGCGATCAGCAACGGCATTACCACGGTGTTCCACGCCACGACCTGCTCGTGGGAGCCGGGCCTGCGCAGCGCCGACAATGCGCGCGGCCTGATGGAGGCGATCGAGCGGCAGCGTCCGCAATTCGCCGCCGACACCCGCTTCCACCTCCGGCATGAGACCTACAATCTCGATGCAGAGGCCGAGATCAGCCAGTGGCTCGCGGAAGGCCGCGTCGACCTGTTCGCCTTCAATGACCACATGGACGGCACCGTTGCCGATATGGCCAAGCCACGCAAGCGCAATCGCATGGTCGAGCGCACCGGGCTATCGAGCGAGGAATTTGACCGGCTGGTCGAACGCGTGGTGGCACGCGCTGCCGACGTTCCAGCCTCCGTGTCGCGGCTGGCCGCTGCCGCCCAGGCCGTCGCAGTGCGGATGCTCTCGCATGACGACGCGACGCCGGCGATGCGCCAGGAGTTTCGCGAGCTCGGTGCGATGATCGCCGAGTTTCCGGTCAACGAGGAGACGGCGCGGGCGGCAGCAAGTCACGGCGATGCCATCGTCTATGGCGCGCCGAACGTCGTGCGCGGCGGCAGCCATACCGGCTGGACCAGGGCATCGGACATGATCGCCAAGGGCCTCTGCTCGGTGCTGGCGTCGGACTATTACTATCCCGCACAGCTGCTGGCCGCATTCCGGCTCGCCGCCGACGGCGTGCTGCCTCTGACCGACGCCTGGGATTTGGTCTCTGCCGGGCCTGCCCGTGCAACCGGCCTTACCGATCGCGGCATCCTCGCGGAAGGACGCCGCGCCGACATTCTTTTGGTCGACGACAGCGTGAAGCTGCGGCCGCGGCTGATCGCGGTGATATCAGGCGGCAAGCTCGTGCATCTCACCGATGCGACGCGGCTGCTCACAGCGGCGGCGATGCCACGCGAGACTGTCGTTGCGGCATGAATTGGCTATGCTGAGGCAATGACAGGTTTTTCCCGCTACGCGATCTATTTTGCCGCCGGCGCCGACAGCGCCCTCTCCCGCTTTGGCGCCGAGCTGCTCGGCTACGATACCTACACCGGCGACGAGGTGCCGTTTCCGCGCGAGGCACTGCATGTCGCCGCCGACTGGCGCGACGTCACCGCCGATCCCCGCAAATACGGCTTCCACGGCACGCTGAAGGCGCCGATGACGCTGGCGGCCGGCAGAACCGAGGCCGAGCTTGCGGCGGCCTGTGCGGCATTCGCCGGCAAGCCGCGGCCGATCCCGGCGATCCGACCGGTCGTCGATTCCATCAGCGGCTTCATTGCCGTCATTCCGGCTGAGCCCGTCCACACGCTCCAGCAGCTCGCCGCCGATTGCGTCAGCGATTTCGATTCCTTTCGAACCGAGCTGACGGCGGAAGACCGCGCGCGTCGCAGGCCCGAGAAGCTCAGCGAGCGGCACCGCGACTATCTCGACCGCTGGGGTTACCCTTACGTCATGGAAGAATTCCGCTTCCACATGACGCTGACGGGACGGCTGGACGCCGAGCGCCGCGGGCCGATTCTGGAGATGTTGCGGGCGCGGTTTGCGACATTGAAGCTCAATGCGCTGACGATCGATCGCATCGCGCTGTTCAAGCAGGATGATCCCAAGGCTCGCTTTCGCGTCGTCGGCGAGTGGGCTTTGACGCGGTAGGCTTCACCGCCAGCTCGAGAGATTGAAGGTGAGCGCCACGACGCCAACCACGATGAGGCTGGCCGCCCAGATCAGATCCAGATTGAACCAGCTTCGCGAGACAAACCTCAATCCCAGATAGCGGTAGACCAGCCACGCCAGACATCCGCCCGCGCCGATCATGGCGGCAACGTGCACCAGAGACACCAGCACCGCCATCCCGAGACTTGCCTTCACAAGACTTGCCTTCATCAGCACACCGGCGGCCTCATGGCCGGCATCGAGGTCGAAGGCTTGGCAGAGACCGAGATAGATCGGTACGAGCATCAAGGCGGCGCCGTGAGCGATAGCAACGGCAAATGACCAGAGCGCCAATTGCGTTGGCGGAATTCGGGCCAGCGTGCGCGGATGACGCCGCTCGATCAGCCGATAGACGCCAAAGCCGATGACGAGAAGGCTCGCACCGATCTGGATCGAGCGCTGCCACTCGGCCAGCACGAGCAGCAGCGCGAATGGCAGCAGAACGAGAAGCGTTGCCAGGAGATGTCCGGCCGCCAGAGCCAACAATGCACGGAAGAGCGCGCGCGAGCTCTTGTCCATGAGCCCGGCCGAAACGGCGAGCGGCCATCCCATCCCCGGATTGATCCCGTGATAGAGACCGCTCGCAACAAGCGCGAGCCAGAGCCAGCCAAGCGCCGGGCTCGCGTGTCCCCAATCTAGGCCGACGGGTAGCAAAAGGAGTCCGTCGAACAATCGCCGCCCTCCAGCCTGATCTGGTGCGCACGATATCCGTCGGGGAAGCTCACGAAGTAATCCTTGTCGAGCTCGAGGCCGCCGTCGCGACCGACATTGGCCATGACCTCCACGCCCGGAACTCCGTCTGGATAGAACTGGTCATCCCAGGTGGAATAGAGCGAATTGGTCCAGTACACACGCCTGCCGTCGCGGCTGATCTCGACCATCTGCGGGCCGGCCGCGAATGCCTTGCCGTTGGGATGGGGGGTGCGGCGCGCGATGCCGCCGATGTGGACCGAGCCTGCATGCTTTGGCTTGCGCGGATCACTGACGTCGTACTGGCGCATTTCACCCGTGCCCCAGCACGAGACATAGAGAAAGCGATCGTCCATCGACAGGTCGATATCGGTCACCAGCGGCGGCACGGCACCAAAGCCCTGCAGCAGCGGCGGGAGCTTCTCCTTTGGCGCGGGCTCGGGCGGGATCGTCGCCGTCTTCTCCACGTGGAATGTCCCGCCGTCTCGCCACCAGGTCCAGATCGATGCTTCGAGATTGGTGGTGTCGACCACGACGCCGACGAAGCCGTACTCGCGAACCGGATCATGCGCCGGCCGTACTTCCAGCGCCATCTGATGATTGGCGCCGAGGTCGATGGTCTGGACGTTGCGACGGGCGCGAAGATCCCAGAAGTGGAGACGATGGCCATATTTATTCGCAAGCAGATCTTCCGGGACGATCCCGTTCTCGAACTGCGGCGGCAACGCCCATTCACTCGTCACCATGTAGTCGCGCGGCAGGTTCCACCAGAAATCATAGTGCAGCGTCTGCGGACCACGGTCGATCTCCCATCGTCCCAGGACCTCGAACGTCTCGCAATCCATGATGAAAACGCCTGGAGGACCGTTGGTGCCGTCTTTGCCGCCGCCGCCCAGCGTGCTCACATAGATGCCGTCCGGCCCGCAATGGATGGTATGCGGCCGCGAGTAACCGGTCTTCTTGAAGACTTCCTCGGGCTCGATGATCTTGTGGATCTTGGCTTTGGTCGGATCCGGCTTGGTGTCGATGATGTAGATCCGCGACGAGCGCAGTCCGGGGATGATGAGATAGCGCCGCTCGATGAAGGCATGTCCGGCGAGTGGCGACAAGGCGGAGGAGCAGGCATTCCAGCCGAAGTGATGAAACTCATCGCCCTTGTTGGGCATCGTCACGGTGTGGACGATCTGGCTGTAGGTCGGCGATCCCGGCTTGGCGTCGATGACCGCGAGAGCATCAGGTTTTGAGAAATCTGGACTGAGCAGCAGCGTGTAGGCAAAGTTCTCCGCTGGTGCTTCCATCGCAAGCTTGGGCGATGCGTGAAAGGTGGGATCCGGCCTCATCGTCATGGCACTGCCTCCCTGTTCTGTCGGTTCGCTCCAACCTGGCTCGGGATAACGGCATAATGAAGAGGTGTTACGCGATGTCTCGGGATTGCTCCGCAGGGCCCTGGTTGGCGAACGTATAATATGTCATCGCCGGGCTGCGGGAAACGGGCGGAATCGCGTTAATTCGACGCCATCCGGCGAGATGGGCTGATGAGATGAGGCAATCGCGTACCTCACCCTCGATGTCGTCCCGGCCTAGTGCGCAATTGCGCACGGGGGCCGGGACCCATACTCCCAGGGAGCGGTTATGGCGCGAGCTGGTAACTCCGAATCTTCGCCAAACCAAATGCCGTGGTTATGGATCCCGGCTTTCGCCGGGACGACAGCGGAGTATATTTGCGCCCTACTTCCCCCACCGCAGCGCCAGCGCATCGCGCTCCTTGGCCAGCTCCAGCAGCCCCGCGCGCGTCGCCGGATGCAGCGGCTGGAGCGGATGGCGCACCGTGTCCGACTTGATGACGCCGCCGGCCTGCATCATCACCTTGCAGGCGATCAGGCCGCATTGGCGGTTCTCGTAATTGATCAGCGGCAGCCAGCGCTCATAGGCGGCTTTCGCCTCTTCGCGCTTGCCGGCGAAATAGGGATCGATGATCTGGCGGATGCCGTCGGGATAGCCGCCGCCGGTCATCGCGCCAGTGGCGCCGGCATCGAGATCGGCCAGCAGCGTGATCGCCTCCTCGCCGTCCCAGGGGCCCTCGATGTCCTTGCCGCCCGCCTCGATCAGGCTGCGCAGCTTGGCGGCGGCGAAGGGCACCTCGATCTTGAAATAGCGGATGTTGGCGAGCTCCCGTGCCAGCCGCGCGAGCAGCTCGACGGAGAGCGGCGTGCCGGCCACCGGCGCATCCTGGATCATGACGGGAATGTTGATCGCGTCCGAGAGCACCTTGAAGAATTCGACGATGCCTTTCTCGGGCACGCGGAAGGTCGCGCCGTGATAGGGCGGCATCACCATCACCATGGCAGCGCCGGCCGCCTCGGCCTGCCGGCTGCGCGCGGCGCAGACCGCCGAGCTGAAATGCGTGGTGGTGACGATCACGGGAACCCGGCCCGCCACATGTTGCAGCACCGCATGCATCACCGTTTCGCGCTCGGCATCGGTGAGCACGAACTGCTCGGAGAAATTGGCGAGGATGCAGAGGCCGTTCGAGCCGGCATCGATCATGAAATCGATGCAGCGACGCTGGCCCTCGAGGTCGAGCTCGCCGCGCTCGTCGAAGATGGTGGGCGCGACCGGGAACACGCCGCGATAGGGGCGCTGGACCTTGTGTTGTGGCGTGACCGGCATCGAACTCTCCATCCCAGATGTATCTTACGTCTGTCTCAGCGCTCGCGAAGCGAGCCGGCACAGATGTACCCGCCGCGCGGACCGGCGGCAATGCCCGCGCGACGTTGGATGGAAGAACTGAGGGAGACTACGAGGCGACTACGCGGTCTTCACGGCGCCCAAAAAGCCCTCGACCGCGACGCGGAGACGATCGGCGTCGGCCGACATCTTCTTGACGGAATCCGACAACACCGTGCCGGCGTTGCCGGTCTCCTGGTTCAGCCTGGCGACGCTGCCGATGGTGTCGGTGACCTCGCGGGTGCCTTGTGCGGCCTGCTGGAAGTTGCGCGAGATCTCGGTGGTCGCCGCGCGCTGCTGCTCGACGGCGGCGGCAATCGCCGTCATCTTCTCGTCAATGCCGCTGATGGCGCCGCCGATCGAACGGATGGCAGCCACGGCCTGGCCGGTGGCGCCCTGGATTTCCTCAACCTGGCGCGATATCTCTTCGGTCGCGGTTGCGGTCTGCGCCGCAAGGCTCTTGACCTCGCCGGCGACCACGGCAAAGCCGCGGCCGGCCTCGCCCGCGCGCGCCGCTTCGATGGTGGCGTTCAAGGCCAAGAGGTTGGTCTGGCCGGCGATGGCGTTGATCATCTTCACGACCTCGCCGATGCGGCTTGCGGTCTGGTCGAGAATCTCCACCGTCGCATTGGTCTGCTCGGCCTGCGCAACGGCCTCGCGGGCCTCGCGGGCGCTGGACTGCACCTGTGCGGAGATCTCGCCGACGGATGCGGAGAGTTCCTCGGTCGCGGCCGCGATGGTCTCGAGATTGTTGGTCGCCTGCTCGGCCGCGGAGGAGACCGCCGCGGTCTGGCTGCCCGATTCCGAAACCAGCGAGCGCACGTCAGTCGCAGTGGCATCGAGCTCCCTCGTCGACGCTACGACGCTCTGGATGACCGCCTGCACCGTATCGTCGAAGCTGTGGCACGCTGCATCGACGGTGCCGGAGCGGGCGAGCTGGAGCGCCTGCTGCGATTCGCGCTCCTGGCCCAGGCGTTCGGCGGTGGCCGCGCTTTCGCGCAGGCTTTCGAGCGCGGCAGCCATGGTGCCGAATTCGTCGGGATGCCGGGATTGCGGCACCGGAGTCGCATAGTCGCGCGCGCTGATGCGGGCTATGGCATCGAGAATGGCGCGCACCGGGCGCATGAGGCGATTGCGCACCACGAACACGCCGGCCAGGGTCACGGCCAGCGCCAGCAGGAACGTGAGCGACTGCACGATCAGATTGGTGAGGGCTTTCTGCTGAACCGTCTCCGCGCGTGCGATCGACTGGTCGAGGGCCTTGTTGGCGATGGCGACGATGGTCGCGAACGGCGACTGGCAAAGCGCGTTCCATTCAGCGGCGGGCATCGCGGGACGGCCGCTGCCGTCGAAGCTTTTGGTCAGCTCGCCGATCTGCTTGAGGACACCGTTGGTCTTGGCCCGCGCCTCCTTGGCCGCATTGGCGAGGTCCGCGGTCACATCAGGCGCGGCCAGCAGCTCCTCCATGCCGGTCCAGCCGGCTGTGACGATGCCGTTCCAGCCGGCCACGGTCTGCTTCTGGGTCTCGTCCAGCGGCTTGGAGCTGTTGACGTTCGGGCGCAGGGTCGAGCACTGGATGCCGTAGCGGTCGCGCACCTGCCAGGCGAGGCGGCGGGCCTGGATCATGCGGGCGATGAAAGGATCGTTCATCCACGCGCGGTTCGACACGGCGGTGGACGCGAGATTGGCGGTCTCGATCACCCTGGTGACGGCATCGTACCAGGCGGCGGTGCGCTCCACCTTGCGCTCGCCGCGCGGCAGCTTGGCCTCGTCGTAGAACAGCTGGAATTTCGGCGCGGCCTCGCTCCAACGCTGCTTCAACGTGCTCGCAAGCTCGTCCCGGCGGGCGAATTCGACGGTGGAGAGCGCGGCCATGATGGCGTCAAAGCCGGCCTGCTCTGCCTTCTCGGCGGCGCCCAGCTTGGCGCGCGGATCGTCCTCGCCGAGCAGCGCGCTCTGAGCATCGCCGCGATTGTTGCGCAAGGACAGCACGCCATGGAAGATCGCCTTGTCGGCGTTCGCGAGCCGTTCGGTTTCCAAACTGTCGCTGTAGCGGCCGAAGGCGCCGAACATCTGGATCGCCGTGCTGGTCAGCGCACCAACCGCCAGCAGCGCCATCAACACCAGGAGAAGCGTGCTTACCGATTTCTTAAACATTGCCATGGGCCGGGGCCTACTCGTCACGAATAGGCCACCTTGCATCGCGACATGCCAAGGTTTGGTTAAGGCTTTAATCAAATACCCGCGGTTGTGCCTGCCGGTAGGGCCGCGTTCCTTCACCCAACCTTGGTGAAATCAGGCGGACGGCGCTCCGCAAAGGCGGTGAATGCCTCGCGCGCTTCGGCGGTGCGCAGGCGCTGCGCGAACTGCTCGCCCTCCGCGTTCATCTGCGCGACCAGCGCCTCGCCATTGCGCATCAGCCGCTTGGTGGCGATGAGCGCGCCGGCCGGCTGGCGGGCCAGACGCTGGGCGAGTGCGAGCGCCTCGGTATCGAGCCGGTCGAGCGGCACCACCCAGTTGGCGAGGCCCCATTCCAGCGCGGCCTGCGCCGGCACCGTCTCGCCAAGCGCAAACATCTCGTAGGCCCGGGCATAGCCGATGCGCGCCGGCATCAACAGGCTGGAGGCGGCTTCCGGTACCAGCGCCAGGCCGACGAACGGCGTCGACAATTGCGCATTGTCGGCGAGCACGACGAGATCGCAATGCAACAGCATCGTGGTGCCGACACCGACGGCGCGGCCCTGCACGGCCGCAACCAGCGGCCGGGTGCATCGTGCCAGCGACTGGATGAAGCGCACGACGTTGCGGCTGCCTTCCGATTTGCCCGCAGCAACCGCCGCGAATTCGCCGACATCGTTGCCGGCAGTGAACATGTCGCCCTCGCCGCGGATCAGGATCACGCGGGCCGACGGATCGAACTCGGCGGATTCGATGCTGTCGGCGAGCTTGCCGTACATCGCGTCCGTGAGCGCGTTCTTCTTGTCGGGGCGCGCCAATGTCAGCGTGAGAATTCCGCCATTGCTCTCGATCCGGACGTGCTCGGTCATTCCTCTACTCCTCTTGGAAACTTGTCCTGAATGCTCGTCAGCCAGCGCGCGACGATGTCGATCTCAGCAACCGTAAATCCTTCCGTCAGCGCCGCGTTGACCTCCGCCGCGCCTGCTTTCGCCTGCGCCAGCGCGGTGCGCCCCTTCGGCGTCAGCCAGATCCGCCAGGCGCGGCCGTCCTCGCGGTCGGCTCGCCGCTCGATCAGTTTGGCGGCCGCGGTGCGGTCGACGAGGCCGGAAATGCCGGCCGGGCCAAGATCGAGCGCCGCGCCCGCCTCGCCCATCAGCACGCCGTCCTGTCGGCCGAGGATGAAGAGCAGCCCGGCCTGCGCCGGCGTCACCTCGCTCTCGGGCCGAGCCGCCATCCAGCGCTGCAACCGGCGTTGCGCGACGCTCAGCAGGTAGATCAGCCGATGGTGGGGTACTTTAGTTCGCATGCGAAATATATATTCGGGGTTGGTGGGATTGTCAAAAGAGCTTGCTAAGCGCCACACGCTTGACCGCCGGCTCTTTTTATGTTCCTTATTTGTTCTGTTCTAGTTTTGGTTGTGGCGGAGTTATTTCATGACGGACGATGTGCGCGGCGAGCGTGAGCCGGCTCAGCTCGTGATTTACAACGATGACGACACGCCGGACGAGTTCGTCATCGGGCTGCTCCGCCAGGTTTTTGGCAAGTCGGACCGCGAAGCAGCCGCTCTGATGATGCGGATCGAGCGCGAGGAGAAAGCCGCCTGCGGTCCCTACCCGCAATCCGTCGCAGAGGCGCTTTTCAAGTCGGCCAGTCAATATATTTGGCTGGGCCAGCATCCCCTGAAGATCACGCTGGAAGAGATCAGGACTCCCTGTGAGCTCTGCGGCAAGCCGAAAGGGCAGACGGATGTTCGCATCGGCAGCCGTACCGTGTGGCTATGCAACGACTGCATGCGCGCCGCAGACACCGTGAATGCGCCGCAAGAACCGGAAAAGGAGCTCGAACACGCCTGCGAGGTGCTGGACTGGCACTTCACCGGCGTCCCACGCAGCAAGCTCGTGACCACGATCCGTCAGTTTCCCGGCCATATGCGGGTAGATCTCCAGGCCGCGATCGACCGCCTGTTCGGCAAGGCGATCCGGCTTTTCGGGCTGAACGAGGAACAGCGCTACGAAACGCTGTCGATTTCACGGCTCCTTCGGGAAGGCCGCAACGCGCTCGCGATTGCACCGCTGCAATATTCTGACCTCGATGTCGGCGAGAAGAGCCCGGTCAAGTGCCTCGATAACGGTCTGTGGCTGTGCGAGCAGGATGGTCTTCGCTACGCGGTATTGCTCTGCGCGCACCGCGAATACAGCCGCGAGCCGGGGATTCGACTAGAAATCGTTGTGCCTGCGGGCACCGCAGGCGCAGTCCTCGTCCAGCAATGCTTCGGCGAATTGGAACAGGCCGTGCAAGCCGCGCGCACCTATCGCGGAAAAATCCTCTCGCTTGATGCCGACTCTGACTATCGCGGATACTCGCGCGGCATCACCGTGCATCGGTTGCCGCCGGTGTCGCGGAACGAGGTGATCCTCCCGGAGCGGACCTTGCGGCTGCTCGATCGCAACGTGCTGAATTTCGTCGGCACGCGCGATCAGTTGCGCCGGCTTGGCCAGTCGACACGCAAGGGCATCCTTTTGTACGGGCCGCCCGGCACGGGCAAGACCCACACGATCCGCTATCTCGCAACACATTTGCCGGGCATACGACGCTGATCATCACCGCCGAGCAAATCGGCCTTCTCGGTGCCTATATGAGCCTGGCACGGCTGCTTCAGCCGTCGATGGTCGTGATCGAGGACGTCGATCTCATTGCCCGCGACCGCGACGACATGGGGCCGTGTGAGGAGTCCATGTTGAACAAATTGCTCAACGAGATGGACGGGCTGAAGGAGGACGCAGACATCCTGTTCATCCTGACCACCAATCGGCCGGAGGACCTCGAAAGTGCGCTCGCCGGTCGCCCCGGTCGCATCGACCAGGCGATCGAAGTGCCCCTGCCTGACGAGACCGGCCGCAACAAGCTGGCTCGGCTCTATGGCAAAGGACTGCCGCTCAATGATGCGGTCGTCGCGGAGGCCGCCCGACGCAGCGAGGGCACGAGCTGCGCGTTCATCAAGGAACTGATGCGACGGCTGGCGCAGGCCAGCCTCGCTCGCGATGGCGGCAACTCCGTAACGTCAGCCGATATCGACGAGGCCCTCGATGACATGCTGTTCTCCGGCGGCCGCCTCAATGCGCGCCTGCTCGGCGGCGCGCAGGAGATGGCAGCGGGATGAAGTTAGTCGCGAAGGCCAGCCGGCCTCCTCCCTTTAGGGCGCACAGGTGAAGCTCGAGGCCTCCGTCAACGGGCCGCGCTTGTAGTGCGGCCAGGCTGGCCAGCGGCACAGCGGCAGCGCGCGGGTCACCGCAAACGACGGCGCCTCGATCTTCTGCTCGGTGACTTCGAGATCGCCGGGCGCCTTGCCGTTCTCGACCCAGTCGACCAGCGCGCTCAGCATGTCGACATTGGCCGGCGCCCCGGAGCCGACATGGTCGACACCGGGGGCGGTGTAGAGCCGCGCAAACTCGGCGGTCTCGGCCTTGCCGAGCTTGCGCTCGACGCTCTCGAAATAGCGGATGCCGGCATAGGGGCTCTGTGCGTAGTCGGCCATGTGCTCGAGCATGATCAGCCGACCGCCGCGCATCCGGAAGCGGCTGAGATCGGGATCGGTCGAATCCATCAGCTTGGAGACTTCGAGCAGCCGCGCCTTGTGCTCCTCCAGCTTGTAGGTGGTGACGTCAAGCTTGGGATCGCGCGCGAACACATATTGAATGCCTCCGGCGCCATAGATCCAGGCGATGCCATTGTTGGGCGCAGGCGGCTGCGCCGGCGGCGCGGTGCCGAGCCACCAGGCCACCCAGCCGCCGGTCGGGCCGATTGCCGGCGTGTCCTCGCCGGAGATGCCCCAACCCGGATAATCGTCGAGACCATTGGCGAGCGCGAACGGGAATTTGTAGGTGCCATGCAGCGTGTTCACGGCCTTGATCTGCGCCTCAGTGAGACACTGATCGCCGCTCTGGCCCGCCGCGCAGCGCAGCGTCTCGACCTTGAACGCCGCCTTGCAGGCGACCGGATCCTGCACCAGCGCATCGTCGGAGCCATCGGCCTTGTCGCAGGCCGCGCGCACGGCATCACCCACGAGCTTGACCTGTGCCGGATTGATCCAACCCGCGCCCATGGTCGCGAGACCAGAGCGGGTGCCGGCATGCTGCAAGCCGACCCAGTTGATCACGGGCACACGGGCGAAGATGCCGTCGAAATCGTCGGGGTAGCGCTGGGCCATGGTGAGGCCTTCGCGGCCACCCTCGGACGAGCCCATGAAATACATCTTGTCCGGCTTCCTGCCGTAAGCGCGCTGCATCAGCGCGACGGCGGCATCGCGCACCTTCTTGTAGGCGCGATGAGCGAAATTCTCGAACGCCTCATCGTTGAGCGCGAACAGCTGCGGTGGCTCGCCCTGCTTGGTCTCGTGGCCGGAATCGGTGCCATAGGTGACGAAGCCGCGCGCCAGCGGTGACGGCTTGTCGAACGGATAAGCCGGCGGCAGCGCAAGTCCCGTGATCAGCACGCCGTTAAAACCGCCGCCGCCATATTGCAGCGAGCGCCCGTTCCATTCGACGGGAAGATTGACCTCGAATTTGATCGGCGGCGTCTTGGGATCGGTGGGATCGATGTGTCCGAGCACCTTGCAGAAGCGCGGATTGGCCGGCGTGATGCGTCCCGACGGGGTCGGCCCGCGCTCGGCGACCGCGAGTTGCGACGGCGCCTGCAACGCCGCGGAATCAATCTTCACGGCGTCAGTGCCGACGAGCGCCTTGCAGACGGCATCTGCATCTTCCGCCAGCGTCGCCGCCGACGCGCTGCCCGCAGTCAACGCAGCCGCGGTCCCTACGAGCAAGACACAGAGCTTCGCACGCATTTGCGCCATCGTTCCCCCCGTTTTCTATTCTCGTTCGATCCGTCAGGAAGCCGCATTGAAGGCGACCTCCGGCCGGCCGTCAATGACGCGCTAGTGCTCGAACACCAGCCGCGCGCCGACCGTGCCGTCGAGGGCGCGGATCTGCTGGAGCAGCGCGGCTGAATCCTGACCGCCGAGGTCGGCGTCGAGCACGACATAGCCGAGGTCGCCGGCGGTCTCCAGATATTGCGCGGCGATGTTGATGTCGCGCTGGAGGAAGACTTCGTTGAGCCGGCGCAGCATGCCAGGCACGTTGCGATGGACGTGGCTGAAGCGCGCGCCGGAGGGGCGCAAGTGCAGCTGCACCTCGGGGAAGTTCACCGCGCCCATGGTCGATCCCGTGATGAAATAGTCGATCAGCTTGCGCGCGACCTCACCGCCGATGCGCTCCTGCGCCTCCTCGGTCGAGCCGCCGATATGCGGCGTGAGGATGACGTTCTCGAGGCCCTGCACCGGGCTCTTGAACCGATCCGCGTTCGAGGAGGGCTCGACCGGAAACACGTCGACGGCCGCGCCGGCGAGATGACCATCGCGCAAGGCGCGCGCGAGCGCATCGAGATCGACCACGGTGCCGCGGCTGTTGTTGATCAGGAACGAGCCTGATTTCATCGCCCGCAGCTCCTTCTCGCCGATCATGCCTGATGTCTCCGGCGTTTCCGGCACGTGCAGGCTGACGATGTCACTCTGCGCCAGCAGCTCTTCCAGTTTCTCGACCGGCTCGGTGTTGCCGTGACGGAGCTTGTCGGTTCGGTCGAAGTAGATCACGCGCATGCCCATGGCTTCGGCGAGCGTCGAGAGCTGCGAGCCGATATTACCGTAGCCGACGATGCCGAGCGTGCGGCCGCGGACCTCGCGGCTGCCGGTCGCCGACTTGTCCCAGCCGCCCTCATGCGCCGACACCGAGCGCGGAAAGATCCGCCGCAGCAGCATCACGATCTCGCCGATCACGAGCTCGGCGACGCTGCGCGTGTTGGAGAACGGCGCGTTGAAGACGGGAATGCCGCGCTTGTGCGCCGCGGTGAGATCGACCTGATTGGTTCCAACGCTGAAGCAGCCGACTGCGAGTAGCTGGCCGGCGGCGCCAAGCACCTCGTCGGTGATCTGGGTGCGCGAGCGGATGCCGAGCAGCGACACGCCCTTGAGCGCCCGCCGCAGATATTCGCCGTCCAGCGCCTTGGTCAGGCGCTCGACATTGGTGAAGCCCGCGCTTTTGAACAGGTCGACAGCGCTGTCATTGACGCCTTCGAGCAGCAGCGCCTTCGCATTCCGCTCGGGGCTTTGGCCTGGGGCTGGCATGGTGTCTCCGTAAGTAGCAGCTTTGCCGCAGCTCATAGACCGCGGACGGTCCGCGGCACAATAGGAATTGGATGCGGGGAGAGGATGGCGGCGGCCGGTAAGCAGGGAGGGCACCGCTCTCAGCTTCAAAGTCGTCCTGGCGAAAGCCAGGACCCATTATCCCAGACGCCTGGTGTCCGGCAATCTGGGGCCACGAGATCCCCAGACAACACGGGACGGTGGTAATGGATCCTGGATCAGCGCTCGCTATCGGACAACGCTACGCGTTGCCAAGCGCTCGCTTGTCCAGGACGACGAAGAAGATTTGTTGCGCGCCAACAGAGTCAAATCACATAAAACCCGTGCGTTCCATCCCGGCGGAGCTGCTCGACGAGACCGTACTCCCAATCCAGATAGGCCTGCATCGCGGCTTGCGCGACGTCGGTGCCTTCATAGGGCCGGCGGTAGCGAAGCGCCGGGTCGGGCTTGGGCAGCAGGCGCGGCGGACCAACTTCGAGCGCGCCGTCATAGCCGCCTTCGAGCACATAGACCTCCCAGCCCATCTGCGCCAGCCAGGACGCCGTCATGTCGGCACGCACGGCCTTGTCGTCGGTCAGCAGGATACGCGCCCCGCGCACCGGCGCGGCCATGTCGGTCTCCTGGACCAGCTGGCCGCCGGGATAATGACGGAAGCCCGGCAGATGGCCCGCGGCATATTCCTCCGCGTCGCGCACGTCGAAGCGATAGAGCGTGCGATCGGTCTGCACGACAAGCGCCGCCGCCTCGCTCGCGCCGATATGACGAACGCCGGCGCGATAGGCGACGTCGCGGGCATTGGCCGGGCCGCCTTCGAACGGCCCGATCGCGCCGCGCCTGTCGGCGCCGTGATCGAGCGTGTGGCGCGACAGCGTCCAGCCGATGGTACCGTTGCGCAGCGCGCGCACCTTGTTGGGCATGCCGGCATTGATCAGCGACTGGGTGCCGATGATCGAGCGCGTGCGGCCGGCGCAGTTGACGATGATGGTGGTTTCAGGGTCGGGCGCGGCCTGCCCGGCCCGCAGCACCAGCTCCGCGCCGGGCACGCTGACCGAGCCCGGAATGTTCATGGTGGCATATTCGTCGAAGCGGCGGACATCGAGGATGGCGATGTTGGCCTTCTCGGCAATGAGTTTGGCCACCTCGTCGGCGCTGAGCGAAGGCGTATGGCGGCGCGCCTCGACCAGCTCGCCAAATGCTTTCGAATAGGAATTGACGTCCTCGAACACTTCGTAGCCCGCCGCGTGCCAAGCCTTTAGCCCGCCTTCGAGCACGCGGATGCTGCTGTAGCCGAGCGCGGCCAGCCGTTCGGCGCCGGTTGCGACCAGCCCCTCGCCGTCATCATAGAGCACGATCGCCACGTCCTTGCGCGGCAGCCTGACCTCGGCTTCGACCGCGATCCGGTCGGCAGCCATGTTGGCGGCGAACAGCGGATGACCGGTCGCGAACGCCGCCTCGTATCTGAGATCAAGCAGCGCGATCTCCTCGCGCAGGAGCAGCGCGCGGCGGATCTCGGCGGGCGTGACGGTGGGAAGCTTCATGGCGTGAACCCTTGGGGAGGACAGGCCACGGGCTTTTGAACCATTGCAAGCGCGTTGGCTAGCCTTCGCCGCGGCTCACTCGCCGGGAACGAGCCGCCCCAGCGGCGGCTGCGCCGGGCGCCGCAGCTTGCGGCGTGACAGATAGAGCAGAATGCCGGTGACGGCGAACAGCGGCATCAAGGCCGCGGCAATCATGAAGGCGAGCTTGCCGGGCCAGCCCAGGATGGCGCCGCGGTGGATGTCGTAAATGGCCGCGATGACCTTCTCGCCGAACGTCTTGTCGGAATAGCGCTCCGCGGAAGCCAGCTGACCGGTGACCGCGTCGATACGAAACTCGTCGCGCGTGGCCTCGAGCGTCATGTCCTTCCCCCACGACCGGATCCGGATCACCGTGCCGGGGCTCGCCGGCAGCGTCAGCAAAGCCCTAGCGAAGCGGCCGCCCTCCTCGCGCTGGAACGTCGTCCATGCCTGATCGAAGCCGATCGGCTGCGCCGGCTCGGGACGGCCGGCAGCGCGCGGCGGGTTTGCGGGCATCATCTTCGCCGCCGGGCCTTGCGGCCGCGACAACAACCAGACGACGCCATCCTTGTACCAGTCGAACGAGTACCAGAGCCCGGTGAGCGTCATCACCAGATAGATCGGCAGGACCCAGGTGCCGATGATGGCATGCAGCGACCGGTGCAGGCCGCGGCCGCTAAGCGAGAGATTCGGCTTCAGCCACATCTTCACGCTGCCGGCACGACGCGGCCAGCGCAGCACGAGGCCCGAGACCAGCATGACGATCAAGCCGAGCGCCACGACGCCGGTGATCTGACGTCCCCAGCCCTTGGCGTCGCCGGGGATGAGCAGCCAGCGATGCAGCCTGCGCACGGTCGCGAAAAACTCCTCGCCGCGCGGCGAGCCCAGCACGCGTGCGTCATAGGGGTCGACATAGAGCGAGGCCGGCCTCCCGCCCTGCTCGTCGCGCCCGAAGCGGACACGCACCGCCGCGGACGGATCGCTCGACAGCATGACGGCCGAGACTTTGCCGACGTCGTGCGTTGCCTTCAGCCGTGCAACCAGCTCGTCCGGCATCAGCGCCGGCGCGGGCCGCGGCACCACCAGCATGATGCCAGCGTTGAGATGGTCGACGATCTCGTCCTCAAAACTCATGATCGCGCCAGTCAGCGCGATCAAGGCAAGCAGCAGCGCGAGCGCGAGCCCCGCGATGGAATGGACCTGAAGCAGGATGGACTTAAAGGCACGCCAGGACTCACGCATCGGCACCGCCCCCTCTGGTCGGGACGACCCGCAAATCGGCTTCAGCGCGCTGCAGCCCCATCGCTAGAACTTCACCATCGCCGACAGCGAGAAACGACGCGCATCACCAGCGGCACGGCCGCTGCGATGAGAAGACCTGCACGGCTCTTGCCGGCGTGGGGTCGACGACCGTTCACGCGCAGGCCGTCCAGATGAGCAGGCACGTTCGATTCACTTCCAAGTCAGACACAGCATTGAAGCTGGCGCGTCTAACAGACACGGTGCGCGAAGAGAACCGTCCGCGGAGTTGAATCGCTCTAGTGTTGAACGGTTCTAAGAACGGAGCGGCAGCGGACGGCAATCTCCAATTGCCGTCGTGCCAACCGCGACACGTCGTGCGCGCGTTCGCGGCGACGTATCACGACTTTGTGCGGTCTCACGCGATCGCAGGCGCCATCAGCGCGTCGATCTTCCGCAGGAACGCGGAGCCGTCGGACGAGGCGCGGAGCGGCGGACGCACGCGCAGCCAGCCGGCATCGCCCGTCTGCGCCGCGAGGATCGCCTTCAGCGTTGCGGTGAACGACGGCGTCTTCAGCACGATGTCGATCGCGGCCTGCATGCGCGCCTCGACATCCTTGCCCTCGACCATGCCCTTGACCAGCTCGGGCACGACATTGGCCATGCCGCAGATGGTGCCGGCGCCGCCGGCAGCGATCGCACGCGTGATATCGGCTTCGTTGCCGACGGTGATGGCGAGCTCGGGGCTAGCTACGCGGAAGGCCTGGAACTGCTTGAAGTCGCCGCTGGAGTCTTTCAGGCCCGCGACCTGCTTGCCATAGCGCTTGCGCAAGCTCGCGGCGACGTTGGTCGGAATCGCAACGCCCGACGTCTGAGGGATGTGATAGAGATAGGCGCGCAGCCGGTCGTCGGCGATGCCGTCGATGATCGCGGCAAAGGCATCCTCGATACCATCAGGCGTGACGCTGCGATCGAAGTAGGGCGGCAGCAACAGGACGTGGCGCAGGCCGAGGCCGAGCACGGCGCGCGTCAATGCGATGCTGTCGGTAATAGCGGGGAAGCCGCCGCCGATGCCGATACGCTCCGGCGCGATGCCGGCCTTGAGCATGGCTTCGATGGTCGCAACGCGCTCAGGGACATTGAACGAGGTGCCCTCGCCGGTGGTGCCGAACAGAACGACACCATCGACGCCCTTGCTGAAGAGTTGCTTGGCATGCGCCGCGAGCTTTGCGGAGTCCACGCTGCCGTCCGTCGCCAGCGGCGTCGCCGACGCCACCCAGAACCCGCGAATTGCCTCCGTCATCTCACTACCCTTTAGCTGCGACCTCGGACCAAGCCTCTGATCTCCTGATGGACCTTGAGAGGGCTTTCCGAGCCTTGTTTTTGCTTTACTTTCGATCTTGTACCTTACATACAAGAAGGAGGCAAATCCTTTCCACCGTCGCGGCGCGCATAGGCGCAGTCAGATCTGAGGAGGTCTCGCATGGACATGGTGACCCCGAATGAGCGTCCTGACCAACTGCTTGGCGCATTGCGCAACAAGCTCGGCGCGGCCGCGGTGCTGACCGGCAGCGACGTGCCGGCGCGCAATTGCAACGATTGGAGCGCGAGCTTGCCACAGACACCGCTCGCGGTGATCCGTCCGCTCGATGCGCAGGGCGTTGCCGATGCGATTCTGACCTGCCGGAAGGCGCGACTTCCCTTCGTGCCGCAGGGCGGATTGACCGGGCTGTGCCGCGGCGCCTCGCCCGAGACAGGCTGGGTCGCGATCTCGCTGGAGCGCATGACCGGGATCGAGGAGATCGATCCTGCATCGGCGACGATGACGGTGAAGGCTGGCACGCCGCTGGAGACCATCCAGAAGGCCGCGGATGAGGCCGGCTTCTTCTTCCCGCTCGATCTCGGCTCGCGCGGCTCCTGCGCGATCGGCGGCAATCTCTCGACCAATGCCGGCGGCAACCGCGTGATCCGCTACGGCATGACGCGCGAGCTGGTGCTCGGGCTCGAAGTGGTGCTGCCGGACGGCACCATCATCACTGGCCTCAACAAGCTGATGAAGAACAACGCCGGGTACGATCTGAAGCATCTCTTCATCGGTTCCGAAGGCACGCTCGGCATCATCACCCGCGTGGTGCTGCGGCTGTTTCCCAAACCGCGCTCGACCATGGCCGCGCTCTGCGCGCTGAAGGACTATGCCGCGGTGATCGCCCTGCTCGGCGCCGCGCGCAGCGGGCTCGGGCCGCTGCTGTCAGCCTTCGAGGTGATGTGGCCGGACTATTGGGACGTGATCACGACGCGCGCCGGCGTAAAACCGCCGGTCGCAGCAGGCCACGGCCTCTACGTGCTGGTGGAGGCACAAGGCACCGACGAGAGCTTAGATGCACCGCGCTTCCAAAACTGGCTGGAAGAGCTGATGGAGCGCGGACTGCTGGCGGATGCCGCCGTGGCGCAATCGCTGGCGCAAACGCAAGCCTTCTGGCGCGTGCGCGACATCTGCGCCGAATTCGGCCAGGTGCTGGGGCCGCACATCTCCTACGACATCGGCCTTGCGGTGGCGCGGATGGACGAGTTCGCGACGCGCTGCAAGGCCGCGCTCGCGAGAGGCATCAAAGGCTGCGAGAGCGTCTATTATGGCCATATCGGCGACGGCAATCTGCATCTCGTCGCCTGGGTCACGGGTCTCTCCGTCGAGCAGCAGCCGAAAGAACAGATGGACGCGATCATCTATGGTCTGGTGCGCGAGATGGGCGGCAGCGTCTCCGCCGAGCACGGCATCGGCACGCTGAAGAAGAAATGGCTGGATCATGCCAGGAGCGAGGCCGAGATCGCGCTGATGCGAACCCTGAAGGCCGCGCTCGATCCCGAGCATCTGCTCAATCCCGGCAAGGTGATCTGACCGGAGAGCCCATGAAGTCGCTGAAGCTCGATACGCCGAAATCGCTGTCGCAGCGGGTGATGCAGCGGCTGCGCCAGGCCATCATCGACGGCGAGTTCGCGCTCGGCGCCGCCATCTCCGAGGAGATGGTGGCAAATTCCTTCGGTGTCAGCCGCACGCCGGTGCGCGAGGCGATGGGCCTATTGCAGGCGCAGGGGCTCGTGGTGATCCGGCCGCAGGTCGGCAGCTTCGTGTTCACGCCGAGCGCAGAGGACATCCATGCGCTCTGCACCTTCCGCATCGCGCTCGAGCCGAAAGCGGCCGAGCTCGCCTTCCGCCACGATCGCGACGGCGCAATCGCGACAATGAACGCAGCGATTGCCGCGATGGAGCCGGCGATCGCGGTAAAAGACAACATCGCCTATGGCCGCGCCGACGCCGCTTTTCACGAGGCGCTGGTCGCCCATTGCGGCAACCGTTACCTCGCCGAATCCTATCAGCTCGTCTCCGGCCGCGTCGCCGCGCTCCGCACCAATTTGACCTCGCCGATCGACGTGCGCACCCGCTCGTCCTTCGACGAGCATCGCAGGCTGCTCGATCTGTTCGCGCGGGGCGAATTCGCGGCCTTCGAAGCGCTGATGACGACGCACATCACCAATTCGGGCGTTGTCTATGCCAAGGCGCTGAAAGTAGAGGCACTGAAAGTGGAGGCGCCGCAGATGGACGCGCCGAAGGTGGATTGAGCGCCGTCACGGTCCCTCCCTCGGTCCCGGCCTGTCCAGAAAATCCAGCGCGGTGTTGATCTGTTCGAGCTGGTGCTCGAGCCTGTCGCGGTCTTCGACCGACTGCGTCGTCTCGAGCTGTTCCACGAGCTTCTGCTTCCGCATCAGCAAGTTCTCTATAACCGTGCTCACAATTCCCCCATCGCCAGAGGCGAAGATCAGGGCAATGTCAAACCCGGACGCGAGCGCGCGCGACCCGGGCCGCATCGACCCTCCATCAGAATGTTCGCGAAGGCCGATGGTTCCTGCAGGTGAACCACGACGCGATCGCCGAGGTCCGGCAGTTGCTCGCGGGCGGCTGAAGCTTGGCTGGCACCCCGGGGAACCCCGACCTTTCACGCGCCCGTCGGTTGAATTCGGGGCCTCGGCGTCTTATCCGTAAGCCCCCATGAACACCCAGATCATCACCGCCGAAAAACCCCTGATGGCGCAGGCGCGCCCGCGCAAGCCGGCGCCGTTCCTTCCCATGAGCCGCGCCGAGATGGATGCGCTCGGCTGGGATGCCTGCGACATCGTGCTGGTGACCGGGGACGCCTATGTCGACCATCCGAGCTTCGGCATGGCGATCATCGGCCGCCTGCTGGAGGCGCAAGGCTTTCGCGTCGGCATCATCGCGCAGCCGGACTGGCATTCGGCCGAGCCGTTTAGGGCATTGGGCAAGCCGCGCGTGTTCTTCGGCGTCACCGGCGGCAACATGGACTCCATGGTGAACCGCTACACCGCGGACCGCCGCTTGCGCCATGACGATGCCTATACGGCCGGCGGCGAAGGCGGCAAGCGGCCGGACCGCTGCACCATCGTCTACGCGCAGCGCTGTCGCGAGGCGTTCAAGGACGTCCCCATCGTGCTCGGCGGCATCGAGGCCTCGCTGCGCCGGATCGCGCATTACGACTACTGGTCCGACAAGGTGCGCCGCTCGGTGCTGGCCGACGCCAAGGCGGACTTGCTGCTCTACGGCAATGCCGAACGCGCCGTGGTCGAGGTGGCGCAGCGGCTCGCCGCCGGCGAAGCGCCGCGCGATCTCGACGACATCAGGGGCGTCGCGCTGTTCCGCCGCGTGCCGGAGGATTATTCCGAGCTGCACGCCGACGATCTCGATTCCGCCGATGAAGGGGCAACGCGCCAACGCGGCTTAACCGTGATCCGCCTGCCGGCGCTGGAGCAGGTCGAGCAGGACCGCGAGGCCTATGCGCGCGCCTCACGCGTGCTGCACCGGGAGAGCAATCCCGGCAATGCGCGGCCGCTGGTGCAGCGTCATGGCGATCGCGATCTCTGGCTCAACCCGCCACCGATCCCGCTGACCACCGAGGAGATGGACGCGGTCTACGATCTGCCTTACGCGCGCGCGCCGCACCCCTCCTATGGCGAAGCACGAATTCCAGCCTGGGAGATGATCAAATTCTCGGTGACGATCATGCGCGGCTGCTTCGGCGGCTGCACCTTCTGCTCGATCACCGAGCACGAGGGCCGCATCATCCAGAACCGCTCGGAAGGCTCGATCCTGCGCGAGATCGAGAAGATCCGCGACAGGACGCCGGGCTTCACCGGCGTGATCTCCGACATCGGCGGCCCCACCGCCAACATGTACCGGATGGCGTGCAAGGATCCGAAGGTCGAGGCGGCGTGCCGGCGGCCGTCCTGCGTCTTCCCAGAAATCTGCCCGAACCTCAACACCTCGCATGACGACCTGATCCGGCTCTATCGCAAGGTGCGCGAGACCCGCGGCATCAAGAAGGTGATGGTCGCCTCCGGCGTGCGCTACGACCTCGCCGTGGAGAGCCCCGAATACATCAAGGAGCTCGTCACCCATCACGTCGGCGGCTATTTGAAGATCGCGCCTGAACATACCGAGCGCGGCCCGCTCGACAAGATGATGAAGCCGGGCATCGGCGCCTATGACCGCTTCAAGCGGATGTTCGACGCTGCCGCCGAGCAGGCCGGCAAGAAATATTACCTGATCCCCTATTTCATCGCGGCGCATCCCGGCACGACCGACGAGGACATGATGAACCTCGCGCTGTGGCTGAAGAAGAACCGCTATCGCGCCGATCAGGTGCAGACCTTCCTGCCCTCGCCGATGGCGACGGCGACCGCGATGTACCACACCGGCGTCAATCCCTTGCGCGGCGTCCGCCACGGCGGCAGCGACAAGGTCGAGGCGATCAAGGGCCTGCGCCAGCGCCGCCTGCACAAGGCGTTTCTGCGCTATCACGACCCCGACAATTGGCCGGTGCTGCGCGAGGCGCTGAAGGAGATGGGCCGCACTGACCTGATCGGCTCGCAGCCGCACCAGCTCGTCCCCGCGCACCAGCCCCCCGGCACCGGCAAGGCCGCCGGCACCAAGCGTCCGCTGCGGCCGAGCGGCAGGACGCAGCGGTTCACGACCAAGGGTCTGCGGGTGATGAAGTAGCGGGCGAGTGAGCTTTCGTGCGCCCGCAACAAAAAAATATCGAAACAACCCCATGCACAGTAGCCGGCCCTAGCGGGATCAATGGCTTAGACGCTTTGCAGAGACGTTGACGCGTCGGGCAAAAAGTCGTTGCCCCGTCGGGCAACACAGGCGCATCATGGCATCATCGGACGTATGTGGGATAGAGCGAGCCCGGTCTCTACACCGGTTGTCGCCTCATTGCTCGCGAACGCCAGCTTTTCTGAGTCCCTCAACGATGTCGTCGTACTCACGACGAAACTGCGGATGGCTCGAACGTGCGTAGCCTATTCGCTGGAACCACTGGACCGTGAAGTCCGGTCGGATTGCATTCAATTCGGCCAACGTTTGCTGGGCCATTTCCAATTGGCCAGTAGCTCCATAAGCTGAAATCAGATCTGCATACGGCAACCAGTTTAATTTGTTCAGATTGATCGAGCGCCTGCATTCCTCAACGGCTTCGTTATATTGGTGCACATGCACGTGAGCGTGACAGAGGAAGAAGTGCCAAGTGCCAGCGGCCGGGTCTTTGGGGCTTAGGCGCAAAGCGATCTGAACCGGGGAAAATGCTTCGCGCGCGCGTCCGGCCGTAACAAGTACGATCCCCTTTGATGCGTACGCCAGCGGCGAATTAGGGTCGATTTCCAAAGCTGCGTCGTATTCAGGTAGCGCTCCCTCGGGATTTCCGTATTGCAAAATGTTTCCCTTGACTATGTGCGCGGTTGCGGTTGCCGGGCGTTTTGCAAGAACTTGATCAATTAGTTTGGTCGCTATCCTCTTGTCCTCGACCACGGACGTTGACCATCCGGAGAGCACGTCAAGGGCTATGCACGCGGCCTTGCCGAGCTTTGCATCGATGTTGTCCGGATCGAGGCGCAGCGCGCTGTCGAACAAGTCTTTTGCCTGCGCGTTCGTTACCTTGGCCCCAGGTTCATAGAACTTCGCCCAGCCGCGCATGCTGAAATCCACAGCGTCCGGATTCGTTGGCCTGTCTATTTGGCTGCGCCGGCTTTCGGCCTCGACGAGTTGGACGTTGAGAGAGCGGGCGAGCCGCGCCGTGACCTGCTCCTGCAAGGCCGCAAGATTTGTCCGATCACCGTCAAAGCGGTCAGACCAGATGTCTCGACCAGTCGACAGGTCGGAAAGTGACACATTCATACGGACCTGACCTCCGGCCCGCTGCACCGCGCCCTGTACAGCCCAGCGAATGCCAAGCTCCTTGCCGAGCGTCTTAAGATCGACCTGCTTGTTCTTGTAGGTAAAGGCCGTTCCGCGCCCAATCACAAATGCGCCAGGAATTTGCGCAATGTCGGTCGTCAGGTCAGTCGTAATACCGTCAGCGAAGTAGTCCTGCTCGGGATCGTTGTTGAGGTTTGCGAACGGCAGGACGACAAGCGACAGGCGGGGAGCGATATCGGGCCGCACCGCTGCTTCTTTTTGTGTCTTTTGCCCTTCCCGCAAAACGTCAGTACGAAACATCTTCGAGACGACGAGGGCGCCGGCCACCGCCCCGAGGACTGCAATTGAGACAACCGCGGCGCCGACAGGCGTCAAACGCCCTCGGATCCGCCCCCTAGAACGACGAGGCGTTGAAAGCGCGCCTTGTCTTGCGCGTTCAGTCTGAGTGGCCGGACCAGATCCATCCCTGATCACGGTATAGGCCCGCACCGGGCGGTCGATATTCTTGAGGTTCCGCTCGTGCAGATCGGCGAACTCAACGCCGACCTTGCCTTGGACTTGATCGTAGGCAGAGGCCGAGATGCAAATGCCACCCGGTTCTGCGATACCCTCCAACCGCGCCGCAATGTTAACGCCGTCTCCGAAGATATCGTGGGGCTCGACGATGACGTCGCCAATATTGATGCCCACACGGAAAGCAATGCGCCTATCTTCAGCATCTCCGCTTGTCAGTTCGTCAACGAGTGTCTGGAACTGTACAGCTCCTCGAACCGCTTCAACTGCACTTGGAAACTCTGCCAAGAACCCGTCGCCGGTATTCTTCACGATGCGACCGCCGTGTTCGGCAATTGCGGGATGGACAGCCTTTGTTAGGAGAGCAGTCAGTCTGGCATGCGTGGCCTCTTCGTCCTGGTGCATAAGGCGCGAATAGCCAGCCACATCGGCGACCAATATCGCCGACAACCTGCGCTCGACCCGGTCCGGCCGCTCTTGCACCATGCCAGCGATCCAACCTAGACGCGATATTGTACAACAGGTCGCATGGGATGCCCATACGAGCCAATGTTACAGTTGGGTCAGAATTGCGAAATGGCGGCGTTATCGGCTTAGGTCTGCTTCCCCCCAAAGCGCGGCACTTGCGAGTGCACGCCTTCCCATGTTGCCCAACTTTCCTCCAGCCGACGTATCGCAAACTCCTGCGATCATGCTTACCTTGGCTTCATGAAAAAGATCGGATTCCTCTCCTTCGGGCACTGGACGCCCTCGCCGCAGTCGCAGACCCGCTCTGCTAGCGATACGCTGCTGCAATCGATCGAGCTTGCGGTCGCGGCGGAACAGTTAGGGGCGGACGGCGCCTATTTCCGGGTGCATCACTTCGCGCGGCAGCTGGCCTCGCCCTTTCCCTTGCTCGCCGCCGTCGGCGCCAAGACCAGCAAAATCGAGATCGGCACGGCCGTGATCGACATGCGCTACGAGAACCCGCTCTACATGGTGGAGGACGCAGGCAGCGCCGACCTCATCGCCGGCGGCAGGCTGCAGCTCGGCATCAGCCGCGGCTCGCCGGAGCAGGTAATCGACGGCTGGCGCTATTTCGGCTATCGCCCGGCCGAGGGCCAGAGCGACGCCGACATGGGCCGGCGCCATGCCGAAGTCTTCCTCGACCTGCTCCGCGGCGAAGGTTTTGCCGAGCCCAATCCGCAGCCGATGTTTCCCAATCCGCCCGGGCTGTTGCGCCTCGAACCGCATGCGCAGGGCCTGCGCGAGCGGATCTGGTGGGGCGCCGGTTCGAACGCCACCGCGGTGTGGGCGGCGAAGCTCGGCATGAACCTGCAGAGCTCGACGTTAAAGAACGACGAGACCGGCGAAGCTTTTCACGTGCAGCAGGCTGCGCAGATCCGTAGCTTTCGCGCGGCATGGAAGGAAGCCGGCCACACCCGGGAGCCGCGCGTGTCCGTCAGCCGCAGCATTTTTGCGCTGATCGACGATCGCGACCGTGCCTATTTCGGCAGGAGTGGTGAAGGCGAGGACCAGATCGGCTTCATCGACCCGCGCACGCGGGCTATCTTCGGCCGGAGTTATGCGGCGGAGCCGGATGTGCTGATCGAGCAGCTGCGCCAGGACGAGGCGATCGCCGAGGCGGACACGCTGCTGCTGACGATCCCGAACCAGCTCGGCGTCGCCTATTGCGCGCATGCGATCGAGGCGATTTTGACGCACGTCGCGCCGGCACTTGGGTGGCGGTGACACGAACGTCGATATATCCCTTGGCTTACCCCGTCTTCGTCCCCGTGATGACGGCGAGCGCCTCGACGAAGCGATCGAGATCGGCCTCCTCGGTGTAGAGTGCCGGCGTCACACGGATGCACTGACCCCTGGCGACGCCGGCCCGGCGCACCGTCAGGATCTTGTAGTCGTCCCTGAGCTTCGCGACGATGGCGTCGTTGTCGGCCTTGCTGGTCTTGCCGGCGAGGCGGAAGGACGTGATCGCGCCGTATGAGCCGACTTCGTCCGGCGTCAGGATCTCGATGTCCCTGAAGCCACGCGCGCGACTCACCCAGTAATCGCGCAGATGCCGCAGGCGGGCTTGCTTTGCCGCCGCGCCGATCTGCTGATGCAGCGCCACGGCCGCGGGCACCGTCAGTACCGTCGCGAAATTGACCGTGCCGGTATGAACCCGCGAGCGGATGTCGGTCTCCGGAAAATCCTCGTCGCCCATGTCGCGGTCGATGGCGGCGAGACGATCCTTTCTGATGTAGAGGAAGCCCACGCCGACCGGCGCACCGATCCATTTGTGCAGGTTGAAGCCGACGAAATCGACATCGAGCTCACCCACCTTGAAGTCGATCTGTCCCCAGGAATGGGCGGCGTCGACGATGACGTCGATGCCCTTGGCTTTGGCCATGCGGGCGATCTCGGCGATCGGCATGACGAGGCCGGTGCGATGGCTGACATGGGTCAGGAGGAGAAGTCTTGTCTTCGGGTTTGCCTCGATGGCGCGGGCATAGGCGTCGAGCACGGCCTGGCGGGTGGCGGGCTCGGGCACATCGAACTTGACCACGTCGACGCCGCGGCGCGCCTTCAGCGCGTTCATCGCATACTGCATCGAATCATAGTCGAGGTCGGCGTAGAGCACGCCGTCGCCGGGCTTCAGCCTGTTGTAGCCGCCGATGAGAAGCTGCAGCGCTTCGGTGGCGCCGCGGGTGAGCGCGATCTCCTCAGGCAGCGCGCCGACCGCCTCCGCCACCTTGGCGCGCACGGCCTCGAAATCCGCACCCGCGCGCTGCCGCGCGTAGTAGGTGTTCTGATAATTGACCATGTCGGTTTGGCGAATGAACTCGCGCCTCACCGGCTCGGCCATGATGCCCCAATAGCCGTTCTCCAGATTCACGACATCAGGCGTCACGGCATAGAGCCCCTTCACGGCCGTCCAATAGGCTTTGTCGGTGGCGATGGCCGCCGCCGCGCCGGTCGGCTGCGCCGGAAGGCCTTCAGCCGCCATCGCCGGTGCGGCCAGCGACGTGACCGCTACGGCCGCGAGGCCCTTCAGGATCGACCGGCGGTCGGACGACATAGTCTCAATCAGATGCATATCAGCTTCCACGATGCGCGGCGAAGGGAGCAGCGATCGATAGAGCGCGAATGACGGAGCGATGACAATTCGATGATGCCCGGCCCGCCGGTTACACGCCGACCATTGTCTCGTCGATCGCGTGCTGCGCCGATGGCGGCAAGCCGCTGCGGGCGATCTTGAACCGAAGGTCAGGCTGCCGCCCGCCGGAATGGGCGATGCCCATGCAGGCAAAAGCCGCGCCGCCGATCAATGCCGGTGCAAATGACCGGCGGCCACGCTCAGCTGATGTTCAGAAGGATGCGCCCCGACTTGCCGCTGCGCATCAGATCCAGCGCGTCGTTGATATCGTCGAGCGCAAACTCGTCGGTCACGATGCCGCGGTAACTGACCTTGCCGGCCTCGTCGAGGCGAACGAGACGCGGGATATCGCGCGCCGGCTGGCATTGCCCGCCTTCCGAGCCCTTCAGCACTTTCTCGAAATGGAGCGGCAGCGTGTAGATCTCGACCTTGTCGCGGGGAACACCGACCAGGATGCAGCGGCCCTTCTTGGCGGTGATCTCGTAGGCGAGCTCGATCAACCGGCTGACGCCGGTGGTCTCGACGACCTTGTCGGCTCCGTCAGTACCGGTGATGGCCTGGACCTCGGCGGCCAGATCCTTCACCGCGTCGGAGTTGATGGTGTGGGTGGCGCCGAACTGCCGGGCCATCTCGAGCTTGTTGTCGAGACGGTCGATCGCAACGACCGGATAGGCGCCGACCATCGCGGCAAATTGCACGATGTTCAAGCCGACGCCGCCGACGCCGAACACGACGACGGCTTCGCCGATGGCGACCTGCGCATCGTTATTGACGACGCCGAGCGCGGTCGTCACCGCGCAGCCGAGCAGCGGCGCGCTCCTGCGATCGATCGAGGCCGGAACGGGCGTGACGCGATTTTCCGACACCACGGCATATTCGTTGAACGTGGTGACCCAGCCCGCGTTGAGGCGCTTGCCGCGCCAGGAATAGACCGGCGTATTGGACTGGATGCCCTTGCCCGGCCGCCAATGCATGACGACGGTGTCGCCCTGCTTGCAGGAGACGACGCCGGGTCCGGTCTCGACGATGGTCGCCAGCGCTTCGTGTCCCAACAGATGCGGCAGGAACTTGTCGACGCCCTTGACCGCGTCGATCTCGTTGATCTGTGCCCCGCAGATGCTCGACGTGTGCACGTGCGCAAGCACCTGGCCGTGCTCGAGCGTATCCGGCAAAGTGAACTCATCGACGATCAGCGGCTTGCCGGACTCGACGAGAATCGCCGCCTTGGCTGTCTTGACATCCATGAGCAGCGCCCGGTCACTCGAAATAGATGAATTCGTAATCGCCGGTGTAGCCGAGCTTGCCGTAGAGCCAGATCCATTCCGACGTGTGCAGGATGGACTCCGCCGTCAGTGCCCAGCATTCGAGATTGTGCAGCTCGGCGACGTTGCGGTAGCCCTCGACCATGACGTATTTGTTCTTGCCGACCCGCTCGATCTCCTTGAGCGCCGCCTCGAGCTCATAGAGCCTGAGATTGTGCAGGGTGCCGAGCGAGATGACGAGGTCGAAACTGTCGTCGCCATAGGGATAGACGTCCTGGGCGCGATAATTGAACAGATACGGTTTCACCTGCTCGTGCGCATGTGCGAGGCCGTGTTTGGAGATGTCGAAGCCGACGATCTTCAGGCCCGGCAGGATCTTCTGCATCTCGTAGAGCAGAAAGCCCTTGCCGCAGCCGACGTCGAGCACGCTGGACCCATCCTTGAGACCATAGGTCTCGATGAGCGCCCTGGCGACCGGCGCCCAGCGGCCCTCGATGAAGCGGTAGCCGCCATAGCCGAAACGGCGATCACCATCCCAATAATCGGCCTCGTATTCCCGCGCCTTCAGCGAGCAGGCGATCTTGTCGTCGTTCATGCGGCCCATGTAGTCGCGCTTGGTCGCCGTATGCAGCGGCGTCACGATATTCAGGAGTCGTCCCATTGAGCCCTCGGATTCCAACACGCGCTGAGATTGTCTCGACCGGCCCTTGGAGCCTTGCGTCGCGACCTACGACTCAGCCTAGCATTTGTGCCGAAGACCATCATTGTTTCAGATCAATGATGTGGACATCCGTAGCCGCGACCGCACACGTGTCCAAGCCTCGCCTTTGTTTGGGATGCGAGGTCGGGCGAACCTTGATTCCACGCGCCGCCGCGGTATACGTTCCCCCCATGATGTTCATGTCCACATTCTTCCCGCTGATCTGAACGGTTGACGTCGTTCCGGCGCATCCGCGCCAATCAGATCAAACGGCTGCGCTTGATGCGTAGTCGAACGGAGAATGTGCAATGCCCAAGACCGAACAGGCTGGCCTGACGCCCCGTCAGGTCCAGAACTTCATCGACGACGGTTTCATCAAGATCGAACATGCCTTCAGCGCCCAGCTTGCAAAGCGGTGCAGGGACGAGCTGTGGGCGGATATTGGCCTGTCGCCGGACGAACCCGAACACTGGACCAAACCCATTATCCGGGTGGGCGCCAAGGCTTCGCCCCCATTCACTGAAGCCGCGAACGGGCCGTCCCTGCACAAAGCCTACGATCAACTCGCGGGCGAAGGGCGCTGGCTTGCGCCCAGGGCTCTCGGAACCTTTCCGATCCGCTTCCCTTCCGCGGAATCCCCCGGTGATGACGGCTGGCATGTGGACATGAGCTTTGGCACCGCCAGTCCGGATTTCATGGAGTGGCGTGCCAATGTGAAAAGCAACGAACGTGCGCTGCTGATGCTCTTCCTGTTCTCGGATGTCGGCCCGGATGATGCGCCCACGAGGATACGGAAAGGCTCGCATGCCACCATCGCGCGGGAGCTGCTGCCCTATGGCGACGCAGGCGCGACGCTCCGGCAGCTCTCTGCCGAGGACTACGCCTCGACCGCAGATTGCGAGGTCGAACTGGCGACCGGTGCGGCAGGCAGCGTCTATCTGTGCCATCCGTTCCTTGTTCATGCCGCGCAACCCCACCGGGGGAAGCGGCCGCGCTTCATGGCACAGCCTCCGCTGCTGCCGAAGGGCGAATTTGATCCGGCGTTGCCACCTTCGCCGGTTCAGATCGCCATCCGGCAGGCGTGTGGGCTGGCGTTGTAGTCGGACAACATCCGGGACCGCTGGGGCGGCTGATGTTCCGGTTGCTCCCGGCGTTTCACGGGGCAACGGGCTCCAATCCTTTGCTCCGGATAACAGCGGCGGCGGCTGGCGAGCGCAGGAATGCAATCAGTTGCTCGGCGGCTTTGGGCTCCTTCACATTGGAGCCGAGCCCGATGCTGAAGGTGGTGTAGTTCTGCAGCTCGTCCGGCAGCGAGCCTGCGAGGGCGACGCCCTCTACTCCGACGATGTTCGGCACGGTGATGACGGTCAGCTCCGCTTCGCCGCGCGCGACGGCCTCTACCGGGCTTCGGCCTGCCACGGCCAGGAGCTTCGGCTTCACCTCGTTCTCAATTCCGAGGCGATCGAGCAGATGGAGAAAATAGCTTCCGCTCGCGCTGTCGCGCGAATAGGAGATCGTTTTGGCCGCGAGCAGCGTTCGCTTTAAGTCTTCGCTGGAGGCGACCTGAGGTTTAGGCGCGCCCGCACGGATCGCCACACCGGCGGCCGTGCGGGCGATGTCCGCGCGCGTACCCGCGGCGATTTTGCCCAGCCTCGTAAGATCATCGACCGTTGCCGGCAACAGGATCGCCGCATCGAACATCTCACCCGCTTCGATCCGCCGCTTGAGCACCGGCACGCCCTCAAAGGTGAGTACGAGCGTGTGGCCGGTTGCGCGTGTAAACGCTGGCGCAAGGTCATCGAGCGCGCCCTTCATGGTCGGCGTGCTGAAAACGGTGACCTCGGCGGCACCGCCGGTGGCGGCACTGAACATCACGACGAGAGCTGCAACCGCGATGCGAATGCCTTCCATCGCCACCTCCTGCACTTCGAGCTGGTCCATCCGGAGCTGGAGTCAGCGCCAAAATAGGAGTATCCACAAGGTTGATTATTCGACAGGCCGGTAGCAATTTGGGTACGTCGACGCATGCGCTGGGCGGATAGGGTCGGACGATTTCTCAAGCCTCGCGACCTCCACATCTTCATGACGGTGGTGGAGGAGAGCAGCATGGCGAAAGCCGCCGAGCGCCTGGCGATCTCACGGCCGGTGATCTCACGCACGATCGCCAATCTCGAACACATGCTCGGGGTCACGCTGCTCGACCGCACCGCACGCGGCATCGAGCCGACGCCGTTCGGCAAGGCGCTGCTCAGACGCAGCACCGCGGTGTTCGACGAGCTTCGACAAAGCGTAGAGGAGATCACGTTTCTCAGGGATCCGCAGGCCGGCGAGCTGCGCATAGCCTGCACCGAGGTATGGGCCGCCGGGCTCGTGCCGGCAGCGATCGAGCGACTGTCGCAGCGACTGCCGCGTTTGCGCGTCAGGCTGGAGCAAGGCACAGCGCTGCAGCAGTTTAACCTGCTCAGGGAGCGTCGATGCGAAATCGTGATCTCGCGACTGCTGACAGAGGCCCCCGATTCCGACATCGACATGCAGCCGCTGTTCTACGAGCCGCTGGTCGTCGTCGCCGGACCGCAAAGTTCCTGGTCGCGCCGCCGCAAGCTGTCGCTTTCAGAACTTGTCGACGCGCCCTGGATCCTGTCTACGCTGGAAACCGAACCCGGCTCGCCTTTCGTCAAAGCCTGCCGTGCCGCGAAGCTGCCGATCCCCACTGCAACGATCTTCAGCAACTCACTACATTTGCGCATCAGCCTACTGGCCACCGGCCGCTATCTCACTCTCGTGCCGGGCTCGGCGCTGCGGTTCGGCCCCGGAGCCGATCTGCTCAAGCCGCTGCCCGTCACGTTGCCGCGCTGGCATCTGCCGACGGGGATTTTCACCCTGAAGGGCCGAATGCTGAGCCCCGTGGCACAGGTGTTTGCCGATTGCATTCGCGAAATTGCCAAGCCGCTTGCCCGCAACTGAGGGCACGCATGATGGCAGCGGCGAAATCGTACTGAAGCGCGTTGAATTGGAAATGCCGCGCCGTTCAGAACAAAACAACGAACTCATACATAATTGAAATTGCATGTGATTTTTCCTGCTCCAGGCGTTCGACCGCCGTCGGCGCAGACTTCGGGTCCACCCGCTGTCGTCGAGAAAATTCAACACACCTCACGACAGCGTGCACCTTTCGCTCTTGGAACGTAGTATGTTGCCGGAAGCCGTCGACGCTTCGAGACCGAGGATTTCGCGTGGCACTCGATCGCGGCGCTCGAAGAGATGCACTCCAGAATCAAGCTGATGATCGCGGCAGCGGTCGGACGGCGCGGCAAATGGAGGACACGATGGTGTGGCGTGACGACAAGGCCCGGGCAACCCTGATCCGCGATGCAGCAGGCAGCGTGCCAGCAGGCAAGAGCCCCCGGGCCTTTGCCGAGCCTCTGTTCGGCTACACCAATGCCGAGGACCTCGCCAATTACGATGCAGCCTCGCTTGCCCTCCTGGCGGAGCAAGCCTGGGAACACGTGCAGCGGCGCACAGCCGGCCGCGCCGATATCCGCGTCTTCAATCCGGCGCTGCCCGACGGGCGCGAGATTTCCGTGCTCGAAATTCTCAACGACAACATGCCTTTCCTGTTCGACTCCACCATGGCGGAGCTCATCGAGCAGGGCATCGAAGTCACCCTTGTCGCTCATCCGATCATCGCCGTGGAGCGCGATGACCAGGGCAAGCTGCTGCGCTTCTACGGCGAATCACTGCCGGAGGGAGCAAAGGGCACGCGCGAAAGCCTGATTCATCTCCACATCACTCGCCTGGACGCCGATGCGGATCGCAAGAAGCTGATCGAGGGCCTCACCAGCACGTTGAACGACGTCCGCGCCTGCGTCACCGACTGGCGCGCCATGCGCGACCGCGTCGAGGAAGCGATCAAGACTTTCTCTTCCAATCCGCCGCCGCTGCCGATCGACGAGGTCGCCGAAGCAAGCCAGTTCCTGCAATGGCTCTGCGCGGACAATTTCACCTTCCTCGGCGTGCGTGAATATCGCTTCTCGTCCGACAGCGATGCGTCCGACGACATTACAACCGGCGAAGGCCTCGGCATCTTGCGCGATCCCGACGCGAAGGTGCTGCGCCGCGGCACGGAAATGGTGGTGATGACGACGGAAATTCGCGAGTTCATGCGCGAGCCGACGCTGCTGATCGTCATCAAGGCCAATGTCTCCAGCCGCGTCCATCGCCGCATCCGCATGGATTATGTGGGTATCAAGCTCTATACGCCCGACGGTCGGCTCGAGGGCGAACTGCGCGTCGTCGGCCTTTTCACCTCCGGCGCCTATACCCGTTCGGTACGACAGATCCCCTATGTCCGCCACAAAGTTTCGGGGGTGCTCCAGCGCGCGGGCTTCGACCCGAGCGGCCATTCCGGCAAAGCGCTCATGCATATTCTCGAAGATTATCCACGTGACGAACTATTCCAGATCGACGTCGACACTCTGAACAATTTCGTCATCGAGGTCCTGATCCTCTACGAGCGCCCCCGCGTCCGGGCGCTGGCGCGGGTCGACAAGTTCGATCGCTTCGTATCCGTCCTCACCTTCATTCCACGCGACAAGTACGACACCAATGTGCGCACGCGTGTCGGCGCCTTCCTGGCGCAGGCCTACAAGGGCACCCTGTCGGCCTCCTACGTATCATTCCCTGAGGGGGCGCTTGCGCGCGTCCACTACATCATCGGGCGCTATGAAGGCAAAACTCCCCTCGTCGAACGCGCCGCGCTCGAAGCCGGAATCAGCGCCATTGCCGCAACCTGGGCCGACAAGCTGAAGGCCGCGCTCACTGCGTCGACCGATGGCATGCGGGCACGCATGCTCGCCAATCGCTATGCCCAGGCCTTTAGCGGCGGCTATACCGAGGTCTTCACGGCAGAACAGGCGATCGCCGATATCGCGACCATCGAGAAGCTCACGCCAGCGCGCCCGGTAACGATTTCCGTTCACCGCTTCGGAGGCGAGGGCAATCCCAGACGCTTCGGCCTCAAAGTTTTCTCGGACGCCGCACCGCTGTCGCTGTCCTACCGCGTGCCGGTGATCGAAAATCATGGCCTGCGCGTGGTCAACGAACGCACCTATCAGATCGTGCCCGGTAACCGGCCCGCCCCGGTCTGGCTGCACGACATGACGATCGACACCAGCGACGGCCAGCCGATCGAGATCAGCCCGGACTTCAGCCATCGCCTAGAAGCCTCGATCATGGCAGTGGTCACCGACCGCGCCGAATCCGACGGGTACAATGCCTTGATCCTGCGCACGGCCCTGGGCTGGCGGGAAGTCTCGACCATCCGGGCGCTGTCCCGCTATTTGCACCAGATCCGTGCCCCGTTCACCCAGGACTATATGTGGGAGACCTTGCGCAAGAACGCCGCGATCACGGCCAACCTCGTCGCACTGTTCCAGGTTAGCCGCGATCCGCATCTTATCCTTACCGATCGCGAACGTTCAGCGCGCGAGGCAACTCTCCTTGCCGAGATCGAGGAGCAGCTCAAATCCGTCGCCTCGCTCGACGAAGACCGCATCCTGCGCCGCTTCACCAATCTGGTGCAGGCAACCGTTCGCACCAATCTGTGGCAGATCGGCGAGGATGGACATCCGCGTCCGGTGATCTCCTTCAAGTTCGAGGCGCGCCGGATCGACGACTTGCCCGCTCCACGACCTCTCTACGAGATCTTCGTCTATTCACCTCGTGTCGAAGGTATCCACCTGCGCTTCGGCAAGGTTGCGCGCGGTGGCTTGCGCTGGTCCGATCGGCCGCAGGATTTCCGCACCGAAATCCTCGGCCTGGTGAAAGCGCAGCAGGTCAAGAACGCCGTGATCGTGCCGGTCGGGGCCAAAGGCGGCTTCGTACCCAAGCGCCTGCCATCGCCCTCCGATCGCGAGGCGTGGCTAGCGGAGGGCACAGAAGCCTATCGCATCTTCGTTCGTTCGCTGCTCGAACTCACCGACAATCTCGGCGGCGACATCGTGGTGCCGCCCGACCTGACAATGCGGCATGACGGTGACGACCCCTATCTCGTCGTAGCCGCCGACAAGGGCACCGCCACCTTCTCCGACGTCGCCAACGCGATCTCGGCCGAGAAGAACCATTGGCTCGGCGATGCCTTCGCATCCGGCGGCAGCCAGGGTTACGATCACAAGAAAATGGGGATCACGGCGCGCGGCGCCTGGGAGGCGGTCAAGCGCCACTTCCGCGAGCTCGGCACCGACATTCAGACCACGCCGTTCACCGTTGCCGGCGTCGGCGACATGTCCGGCGACGTCTTCGGCAACGGCATGCTGCTCTCGCCGACGGCGAGGCTCGTCGCGGCTTTCGATCACCGCGACATCTTCATCGATCCCTCGCCCGATCCGGCGATCAGCTTCCATGAGCGTAAGCGTCTGTTCGACCTGCCGCGGTCGAGCTGGCAGGACTACAACAAGTCGCTGATCTCGCAAGGCGGCGGCGTGTTCTCGCGCTCGCTCAAGGCGATCGCGCTCGCTCCGGAAGTGCGCACCCTGCTGGATCTCGATAAGCCGCAGGCGACGCCGTTCGAGGTGATGACGGCAATCCTGAAAGCGCGCGTGGACTTGCTGTGGTTTGGTGGCATCGGCACCTATATTCGCGCGTCGGCGGAGAGCGACGATCAGGTCGGGGACCGCGCCAACGATCCGATCCGCGTCGCGGGTGGCGACGTGCGCGCGCGGGTGATCGGCGAAGGCGCCAACCTCGGCGTCACCCAGCGTGGCCGCATTGAAGCGGCGCAGAAGGGCGTCAAGCTCAACACCGACGCTATCGACAATTCGGCCGGCGTGAACACGTCCGACGTCGAGGTCAATATCAAGATCGCGCTGGCGCGCCCCGAGCGCGAGGGACGCCTCAGCCCCGCTGACCGCAACAGCCTGCTTGCCGCAATGACCGACGAGGTCGGTACGCTGGTGCTGCGCAACAACTATCTGCAGACGCTGGCGCTCTCGCTCGCCGAGCGCAAGGGCGTGGCCGAGGCCGGCTTCCTCGCCCGCCTGATGCAGTCGCTCGAGCAGCGCGGCTTGCTCAGCCGCGCGGTGGAGTACTTGCCCGACGACGCAGCGCTCACCGAGCGCACCCGGCGCGGCCAGTCCCTGACGCGGCCCGAGCTTGCGGTGCTGCTCGCCTACGCCAAACTGACCCTCTACGATGACCTGCTCGTCACCAGCGTGCCCGATGATCCCTATCTTGCCCGCGAGTTGTCCCAGTATTTTCCGCGCGAGATTCAGGACAAGTTCCCGACAGCGGCCGAACTGCATCGTCTGCGGCGGGAGATCATCGCGACCAGCCTCGCCAATGCGGTGATCAACCGCGGCGGCCCGGCCTGTGTCGTACGCCTGATCGACGAGACGGACGCCGATATCCCGACCATCGTCATGGCCTACGTGGCGGTCGATGAATGCTACGGTCTGAAGGGGCTCAATGACGCGATCGATGCACTCGACGCCTGCATCGACGGGCAGGTGCAGCTGTCCCTCTACGCTTCCGTGCAGGACCTCCTGCTCTCGCGCATGGTCTGGTACGTGCGCAATGTCGATTTCAAGGGCGGGCTGGAGGCCGTGGTCGCGCGCTTCGGCCCGGCTATCCGCCAGATTGTCGCCGCGCTCGACACTACCCTGCCGCCGGACTTGCAGGCCGCACGCGCCAAGCGTCGGCAGGACCTGATCGACGCTGGCGTCCCGGCCGGCCTTGCCGGCGAGCTCGCCGATCTCGACGCTCTGGTCTCGGCACCCGATATCGTGACGGTCGCCGAGCGCACCACCCGCCCCATTGGCGACGCCGCCGCGACCTTCTTTGCCGCCGAGGCGAATTTCCGTCTCGACCGCATCATCGCCGCCGCGCGCCACGTGCCGGCAAACGACTATTTCGAACGTATAGCCATCGATCGCGCCGTTGAGCAGATCGCTGGCGCCGAAAGAAGACTGGCCGCGGATATGCTGGCGACCGGCCAGTCCGGCCAGCAGGCCGTCGAGACCTGGCTCGCGGCTCACCCCCAAGCGACGCGCATCCGCAGCTCGGTCGAAGAGATTGCTGCCAGCGGCCTGACGCTCGCCAAGCTGACGGTGGCGGCGAACCTGCTGGGGGACTTAGTCAAGGCCTGAGGGCGTAGCGAGGCAGCGATGTGAAAGGGTCAATGCTAGGCAGGTTGTCAGCCGGCGAATGGAGGAATCCAATGATCCACGCTACTTGCCATACAGCCGATAATGTCCGCTGCATCGAGTTCGATGCCACGCCTTGGTTCAACGAGGCTGACGCTCCGAGCATTATCGACTTGGCCCAGCACGGATGGGCCAGTACCGCGATTGCCGATTCCCTCGAGTGCCGACGCGGATACGAACGGCTGCACGACCTCGTTGAATATGCGGCGAAGCGACTGCAATCAGAATCCCTGGAGGACCCGACCTGGGAAACCTTCGAGTGCGTCGTCGACGGACCGGAGGCCGTGGCCTGGCTCGAGAAAAACCGACCCGACGTGGTGACAAGGATCCGGTAAGCCACGCAAAGCGCTGCAACGGCGGCGCTTGATTTTTGCGATTGCAAACGAAAGAAATGGCGCTCCCTGGGGATGGGGCAGAAGCGAGTGATTTCAGTGGACTAAAGAACAGTTTGGGCAGCGACAGCCTCATTGCTTTCCAAAGCGTTTCAGCATGGCTGCCCAAACGTACCCTAAAGGCGATGAAAGCCGCGCCTCGCCGCCAATACTGCAAACTCACCGGCGACGACGGCAGTTGAGCACCTCACCGAGCCTCCTACCGCCAGGCACGGTCGCTACGACTGCAAATCAATTCAGGCGTAAAGCTTCACTCATCCAATTTCTTGTTCAGTTCAGGATCGAGCTTGGTTCGGTCGACAGACTGATAGAACGTGATAGGCCTGCATTTTCCGTCGAAATCCGCGAGGACGACGGCCGTCCAGGGGCTCGTGGTCTCGCCCGAACTGTCGCGGGAGTCCGGCATGACCTTGCGAGCAGCAACGACATACCAAGCGCGACCAGCCGTTGCCGCCTTCGCAGCCGCAGCGAACTCATCCAATATTCCGCGCAGATTTTTGCGCATTTCTTCTTCAGTGTCCCCGCGGAGGTATTTTCGAGACGACTTTCCTGCCTCCCCGTACTCATGCTGAATGTTCAACTGCAGTCGGGCATCGTCCACTTCGATCTTGGTCACCCGTGTCACCGCTCCGCCTTCGCGAAGATAATCCCGCACCCGGACGTCGCAGGCCAAAAATCTGTCCGTGGGTGGCTGAGCGACGCTAGCTGCAGGGGAGACTGCGGCAAGTGTCCGGCTGTGCTTTTTTCGAGGAGCAGCGTCCACAGGCATCGTGGCGACGGCGGCGCTGAGGAGCGCCACGGCGAGCACGACTGGAAGAGGGGCATTCATGAGTGCGCTGCCAATTCGGTCTTTCTAAAACGCGCGGGCCTCTGCATTGGTTCCGCGGCGCGGCCAATTCGGAGCAATCATGAAGGACCGAAGAAGCGGGCGGCGGCTCCTCAGGAACTTTTTCCTCAACACAGTCTTGTATGTTCTACGACCTTGCGGAGGCGGCTTTTTCGACCGTCGGCCGGTCATGGACTCGATACTCATCAAGATCTTCGCCACGGCGCTTGCCTTCAGCCAGGTCACTACCCGGCCGGATGGGATCAAGACGGAGTTCGATGCGGTGCGCGACCGCGTCGAGGTGGCGCAGCTTTTGAGTGCCGGCTGCGCCCACATGCGCAAGGCTTTCGACATCGAGGACATCAACCTGGACGATCTGATTGCCACTGCCATGGATGACAAGGAGGCGTTGAGCAGCGAGATCAAGGCGCTCAAAGGACTGAATCTGACCGACCTCCAGGTGGCCTATAGGCAGTTCTGCAAGGTCGAAAACGTGGAAGACTCTCCGGTCGATCTCGGTCAGGTCATCACCTTCTACAACAGCGCGGTCAAGGATCTGCCCGACGCGGCGCAGCTTGAGCACCTCAGGCTTTCTGGCACCAGCGAAGTCCTCGACAACAAGGGCGAGCAGCTTGCTGAGATTTACGCGCCTAACAACCGCCGCATCTCGGTCAAGCTTGCGGATATCCCGGAAGCGGTACGCAACGCATTTATCGCCGCCGAGGACAAGCGTTTCTTCCAACACGCCGGCATTGACGAGCGCGGACTGGTCCGCGCCTTCATCGGCAACTTCACGCACCCGGGCCGGCCGCAGGGAGGCTCGACCATTACGCAGCAGGTCGCCAAGAACCTGCTGGTTGGCAACGACATCACTTACGAAAGAAAACTGCGTGAAATGATCGTTGCCTCGCGGATGGAGCGCGCCCTGACCAAGGCGGAAATCCTCGAGCTCTATCTCAACTCGATTTATCTCGGTCGCGGAGCCTGGGGCATCGAGATGGCGGCGCGCAGCTATTTCGGCAAACCGGCCAAGGCGCTCTCCGCCGTCGAGGGCGCCCTCCTCGCCGGGCTCGCCAAGGGACCGAACTACTTCAACCCCGACCACCACCCCGAGCGCGCGCGCGAGCGCCTTGCCTACGTGCTCGGCCGCATGCAGGACGACGCCATGATCGACGACGCCGCGGCGAAAGCAGTATTGCCGCAGCTGGCGGAGTACCGGCCGACGCGACGGGACTTCGGCTTTCACTTCGTCGATCACATCGCCCGCGAGGCAAAGTTGGTCGCGGGCCTTGATACTCTCACCAACGCCTCCTACACGGTGCGCTCGACCATCAACTCGGCCTTGCAGCGCGTAGTCGAAGCGACATTGCAGGAGGGCCTCGCGCGGTACGAGCTGAAGACCGGCCGCTACAAATTTGAGGGACCCGAGGCGAACATTTCCGATGCCGTCCGTCGTATTGCGGCAGACCTGAAGGCCACGGAACCGGCTTGGCTCGCGGCGTTGAAGGCGACACGGCTACCTCTCTACGACGTTCACTGGGACTCGGCGGTCGTCCTGGAGAATGCGCGTGGCAAGCGTGGCCACGCGATCAACGTCGGCCTGACCGACGGAAGAATCCTGCCGCTGAACACCTGGAGCGCCGCGATCCAGCGCGGCCTCAAGCCGTACGATGTGGTCTACGTGCAACTGCGCGAAGCCAAGGGCAAGGAAGCGGCGCGTGCCGATCTGCGTATTCGACCGAACGTGCAGGGAGCGGCCCTCGTACTCGGGAACGAAACCGGCCGCATTCTCGCGATGGCGGGCGGCTTTTCGTATCCGGCAAGCCAGCTCAACCGCGTCGTCCAGAGCCTGCGCCAACCCGGCTCCACCTTGAAGCCGCTGACCTATCTCGCCGCCCTTCGCAAGGGATTGCAGCCCAACACGCTGGTGATGGACGAACCCATTACGCTGACACCGATCGGCGCGACGGTCCACGCGCGCCGGGGCGATTTCTGGTCGCCGAAGAACTATGACGGCGGCGCTTTGGGTGCCATTACACTGCGGCGTGCGCTGGAAAACTCTCGCAATCTCGCCACCGTGCAACTGCTCGCGTCCGGTCTCGACGACAGTGCCGAGCGAGGCCTCGACCGGGTCTGCGAGCTCGCGATGGAAGCGCAGCTCTACAAGGACTGCATGCGCTACTACCCGTTCGTGCTCGGTGCCCAAACCGTGCGGCTCATCGACCTTGCGGCGTTCTATGCAGCGATCGCCAACGAGGGCGCTCGGCCCCGGCCCCATGCGATCGAAACGATCGAACAGGACGGCCGACCAATCTACCGGCACGATCCGCGTGCGGTGGACTGGATCGGCTCGGCCGACCGCGCATCGTTTTACCAGTTGAAATCAATGCTGCAGGGCGTGCTCGCGCGCGGAACCGCGCGCGTGGTGAAGCATCTTTCGCCCTTTGTCGGCGGCAAGACTGGTACCACTGATGATGCGGTCGACGCCTGGTTCGTCGGCTTCACAAATGACGTTACCATCGCGATCTGGGTCGGCTACGACAACAGCGATGGCGGGCGCCGCTCTCTTGGCAGCGGCCAAACCGGATCAAAAGTGGCGCTGCCGATGTTCGAGCCGATCGTGCAGGCGGCCTGGGAGCTGCACGCTCCCAAGATGGCATTGAACGGCCCTTCGCGCGAAGCACTGCGTCAGCTCGTTCCCCTGTCGATCGATCCCCATACCGGCGATCCTTCACCGCCCGGCTCCGGCCGCGCTTTCACCGAGTATCTCAAGAGAGATCCGTCGGGTAGAATCGATGATACGCAATTTCGGATCGTCTCGCGTGCAGAAAGCTACGCCCATCGTGGCGGTCGTGACGAAGACGACGGGCCATTCCAGCAGTGGTCCTACGACAACCGCCATTACGGCGATAACCGGTCGCCCTTTCCATTCCCGACCTGGCGTCTTGGTCCGCGCGAATATCCCTCCTGGCGCGGACCTCCCGATGACGAGGACCGCCTCCCGCGACCGCCGCTCCGAGTCGATCCCGATTATTTCTGGCGGCGGCTGAATTGAGCATTGACCCATGAGACTTCACCGTGCCGCAGTCCTCATCGCCGCCTGCGTGGCCGCTTGCACAGGTGCGGTCGCGCAGGAATTCCAGCTGGAGGACGTGGCCGCAGTCGCCAGCATCCCGATCGCACAGATCAAACCGCGCACCGTCGTCTTCGCCGACCAGCGCAACGATAAACTCGCCGATTCCTCGACCGAGCTCATTCCTTTCGACGATTGGGCCCGCTCACGTCCGGTTCAGCGGCGCTTCCTCTCGCTCTTCCCGAGCTTCGTTGAGCCCACGCTCAACCAGCAGACGAAACTGAAGCTCTCGGTCTACCAGGCGGAGGCCCGTTTTCGACTTCCAAAACCGGCAGCGGCATTGGATCTGTCGCGGTATGCGAATGTCGCGTTCCTCGAGCAGATCGATCGGGCCGTCAAGCACTGGCCGATCACGGCGGCCGATGATGTCCCCAGCAAAGACGCGGGCGCCGCGCACAACCGTCCGCCGGATCGCCGCTGGTGCGAGGACGCGAACGCGATCTGCGTGCGGTCCCGCTACATGTTCGAAGGGAAAATTCCGGCGGGCATTCAGCTTGCCAACAAGCTGCGCGACGAGAGCAAAAAACCGATTCCGGATTTCATCGAGTTCCAGAGTGAGATCATGTTGGTCACGCAGCCGCGCCTTGCCGAGCTGCCGACCCTGACAGGGCTCGACTCCACAGTCACCAGCGCGCTCGAGCAGAACATCTTTTGGGTGAACCAGGTCATCCAGTTCGGCAAGCTGCTTGCGGTTCTGCAACAGCATCCGACCCAGCGGGAAGCCGCCATCGCAACGGTCTACATCCTGATTGCGGTCAGGAACGACGTGCTCAACAAGCAAAGGGAATACAGCAATACACCCGTTCTGCGAAACCTCGTACCCGCGCAACTGCTCATGGGCAAGAGCTCCTTCAACAGCGGCGATTCGCTGAGCGCCGGCCTGCCGAAATACGCCAGAAGCCGCATCAAGGCGATCGCCAACATGATGGAGCGGGATTGAGTAGATCGTGTGCGGCAACGACAAATCGCGTTTGCAGTCGACAGGCATCTGAGAAACCCCGAAGAACTGGCAAACAGTCTCCGAGCCACGGCAAGACTCCTGCCTGCCACCCCTTGCAAGATCAGTCGGTCAAGAGTCTGGCACTTCCGATCGGGACTCCCATCCCAAAATGTCACGGAATATCGTGCATTTGGCGCACCACGGCCGATGAAGATGGGCACTATTGTTTCGCTGTAGCGCTATGATGCCGCAGTCTGGTACGCGCTCCAATCGGCAAAGCTACGACATGCTACGACATTGCACTACGCCTCGCGGGCGCTGTCTGATTTGCTTCCGAAATTGATGCTGTGACCGCACTCAAAGCGACCGGCCGGGTCGCGGGTCCGTAGTTCGGATATACGGTACCATGTCGCGTCCCATGCGCCGATTGACAATACGCAGTGGCAGGTCAGCACAACTTGCACGAGGCGCAGAGCTTCAAGCTCTGTGTGCTCACGATCGTCGCCATCTCTACTTCAGGAATTGTATGTCCGGCGCATTTGGCTCCAACGGGGCAGCTATAGAATAAACTCTTTCACCTTCCCCGCGCACGAATTTCATCTCGATGCCGTCGGGGTACCTTGGAATCGATTGTTCGAACGCTCGGAACACGTCAGCATCCAAATACTTCAATGTCCCGAAAAGGCCCCGCCAAGCCCAGTTCAACGCATTGCCCCCCAAGGATATCGTTATAGTTCCGTATGCAGGGTTGTGGTACTCGCCAACATAATCGCTAAGGGGACTCGATGGTGGCATCTCTCCCCTATGACCCCCACGCACATCGCAATCTCCGTCCTTGACGACAGGTGATTTCTCCTGTGCCCCTAAAATCCGTGATCGCCAGTCCACTGTCTTTGTGCCTAAGAGGAAATCGAATGTAGAATAAGCAAGGAATGCTGGTGCCGGATGGGGATCACGATTTGTGAGGATGACGACCGCGATTCCTTCATCCGGCAAGAGCCCCATAAATGCGCACCATCCAGGTTGTGATCCCGTGTGGCTTACAAACCTTGCACCCCGATAACACTCACGCCGCAAACCCAGCCCGTAGTATCGGTCACCGAACTCGGGGTACGCAGCACTCCCAACATAAGCATGTGGGGTCATCATCATCTCACGCACCTCGAGAGATAGTAGCTTTTCCCAGCCACACAGTACGCGCAGCCACCCACACATGTCCTTAATCGATGCGACAACCCCACCGGCTGGAGTCGCCCTCATTGGCCAAAAGTGACCTCGATAAAGCACTTCTTCTTCCACCGGATGGGGGTGCGCATGATCAGGAGAGTTTGCAAGTCCATCCACCGAGAATGCAAAATCTGAAAATCCAGCTGGTAGCAGAAGCCGCTCTGAGGTGAAGTCTTCCCACGATCTTCCGCTCACTCGTTCAATAACAGCGCCAGCTACAACGTACCCAAGATTTGAGTACTGAAACGTCCCACTAGAAGAATTCCCAGGCTCCAGACATTGAAGCGCGCGGATCATCTGGCTCCTTGAATAGTCACCTGGAGACCATATTCTATCGTGCGCAGGCAGGCCCCACCGATGGCAGAGCAAATCCAATATCGTGGTGGCTCTCGTTGCTACCGGATCATGTAGGTGAAACTCAGAAAGAACTTCGTGAACCGCTGTTTCCCATTTCAGCTTGCCTTCCTGTACCAATAGTCCGACACCAGCTGCTGTCATAGATTTTGTTAGAGAGCACAAGAGGAAGCGGGTACGGACACCAACTCGTTCGTCGCTCCCCAAATCTCGTAAGCCGTAGCCTTTGAGCACCAGAGTCTTACCGAGCTGTACTACTCCAATGGCCAGCCCTGGTACTCGCCATATCTCCATCGCTTCCTGGACCAGTTGGTCGACATAACTCTCGACAATTGTCATTTTGTAGTCCCGACAGTTTAGGGCACGCACATACTTAAATATCCCCCGGCAAAGCCAGGGGCTTTAGGAATTGAGCCGCTCAAAGCGGCCGTGGGGACGCAACTAAACCTCCTCTTTCCACTGAGTCCGCGCTGCTATCAGGATGCCATCGCTGGTCAAAATTGACTATCGGGGACCCAGAGGTTTCGGCAAAGGCCGCAGGGGCTATCGGGTCGGGCTGGGTTTCGGACGGCTAGATAAAAGCGACGGTGTCGCTCCGGGCCATCGGGGGTCGTAAGTATTTGTCTGCACATTGTTTTGGATGGCACTGTAGCGGTACCGTATGAAGGGGCCTGGTGCCGCTTGAACCGCAAAAGCATTCAAAATCAACGTTCCGAGCACCATCGTTCGCAGCGTAGCGTCTTGTTGCGCGTGCTCGGCGTGATGTCCCGCCACGATCGCATGGAAGCCGCTGCCGGACCAACGGTGCGCCGTCAAGGCTCGCGCTGGGCGCGCCTGCGCACGCTCGTCGCCGCGTCCGGCGCAAAAACGGCAGGTTTTGGAGTGCCCAGTTTTGTACCGAGGTGGCGCGCCCGGAACGATTCGAACGCCCGCCCCTCAGATTCCCTATCCGGCTGAACTACGGGCGCGTTTTCGCGAACAGCGATGGCGGGCGTTGCCCGCGACACACGGTTCGTGAACCGGAATGGCGTGGCGGCCGACGAAGATGGGCACTCTTGCATCTTCCTGGCCTCCGCCTGTCCGATAGAGAGCGAAGAATGAGACGGCAATTTTCTTTGGTGATTCTCGTTGCGGCTCTGCCGATCCTGTCGGCGTGCGGGCAGCCGATGCCGGACGACAAGGCCGCTTATGTCGGCGAGTGGCACGCGCAGGCGATGGACGTAGAGCTCACGAAGGACGGGACCGTCCGCTACAAGCGCGTCCGGCGCAACACCACGGCAGGCAGCACCACGATATCGATCGACGCTCCGTTGCGGCGGTTCGAGGGCGACAATTTCGTCGTCGGCATTCCATTTCTCACGGCGACATTCGAGGTATCGGCGCCACCGCACCAGGAGGCGGGGACATGGAAGATGGTGGTCGACGGCGTCGAGCTGACCCGCATTCCCTAGGCGGACACTTCCGCTGGAAACCTGGCGGCCCAACCCCAATGCTCAGAGAACGGCCCTGATTTCAGGCGGGGTCGTTTGCGGAGCCCAGGTCGGGACGAATGCCGTAGCGGCGCAGCTTGGCATAGACGGTGCTCTTGGCGAGACCGAGCGCGGACGCGGTGGCTGCCACATGACCATTGCATGAGCGCAGCGTGCGCGCGATGAGATCGCGCTCGGAAGATTCGGCGAGCGACAGGTCGTGGTCACCTCCGGCGCGCAATTCCGTCTGGGGGATGACATCGGGCAGGTTCGAAACTTCGATCACGTCCCCGTCCCCGATCAACATCAGGCTTTCGACCAGATTGCGCAGCTCGCGCACGTTACCCGGCCAGTCATAACCTTGCAGGCACGCAAGCGCCTGCGGCGTGAAACTGCGATCGCCGAGGCCATAGCGCGTCCTTGCCTGAGCAACGAAGTGTTCGACCAGCATCGGAATGTCATCCGGCCGCTCCTTCAAGGGAGGCACGACGACCGGGACCACCGCCAGCCTGTAGTAGAGATCCTTGCGGAAGCGCCGTTCATTGACCTCGATTTGCAGCTCGCGGTTGGTTGCAGCGACGAGCCGGAAGTCCACCCTGCGCGTCGTGGTCTCGCCGATGCGGTTGATCTCGCCGCTTTCCAGCGCCCGCAGCAACATGGGCTGGAGGTCGAGCGGCAATTCGCCGATCTCGTCGAGGAAAAGAGTTCCGCCTGAAGCGGCTTCGATCTTTCCGGCCGAGCCGCCGCGACGCGCGCCGGTGAAGGCACCCTCCACATAGCCGAACAGCTCGCTGGCGAGCAGTTCGCGCGAGACGCTGCCGCAATTGACGACGACGAAGGGACGTTCGCGCCGAGGCGATGCCGCATGGATGCCTTGGGCAAATATCTCCTTGCCGACGCCGGTCTCACCGAGCAGCAGGACGGGCGCGGAAGTCGCGGCGACGCGACGGCACGTCTCGACCACCGCATGCATCCTCGCATTGCCGTGGACGACGCTTGCGAATGCATGCGCCCCTTCGCGCGCAAGCGGCAGGCACGTCCTGCTCGCGGCCACCGGCTTTGGCGCGACCATGACCGTGCCGAGATGTTCACCCTGGTAGACCACCGGCCGCAGCCACTCCTCCTTGATCCAGGCCGGGCGTGACGTACCCCAGGGACGGTCATCGCTGGTCCCGATCTGAGGAAAGTCAGGCTGGCCCCGTGGCGCGCCGAGGTCGCGCATGATCTGCGCCATCTCGCCGTTGGCCTTGAACGGGCGCCCGGCACTATCGAACAGCACCGTGTGGTGGCGGTCCGCGGCAGGCACCATCCACAAGCACTGATCAAGCAGCCGGTAGCGGGCGTCCATCTCCATCTGAAGCAGATGTGCCTCGATGCGCGCGGCCGCCGAGATCGCCAGTGCGAGGGCCTGCCGCCCGTAGGAATCGGACAGCCCGGAAATGTCGATGGCCCCGATGACTGCGCCGTCGATGGGATCGCGGATGACGGAGGCCGAGCAGGTCCAGCGCTGGATCCCGGAGCAGAAATGTTCGGTGGCATGGACCTGAATAGCCTGGCCGGTCTGCAGCGCCGTGCCGATCGCGTTGGTGCCGCAAGTCGCCTCACTCCAATTGCTGCCGGGCAACAGGTGCGTCTTCTCCACGGCATTGCGCAGCGCGAGCCTGGTATCGCCTTCCAGGCGCAACACGATGCCATCGGCATCGGTCAGCACCATCACCGTGCCGGTTTCGAGCATGTAGTCGCGCGCCAGCGCCATGGTCGAAGCGCCGGCGTGGACCAGGCGGGTGCGCTTGTCGAGCAGGCGATGCAGCCGGTCGCCGTTCATCGGCAGGGGCGCCTGGCAGCGCCGATAGTCCACGGCCGATTGCTGGCTCCGCCGCCAGGACTCGTTGATCGCGGGCCGAACGACCTGCCCGCCGGCGCCGCTCCCGGACATGAAGCGCTCCCAGCTGGTCAGGACGGCGCGTTCAATACCTGGATTGGCAAAGGCTTCCTCCGGTGTCTGCCCCAACACGCTTCCTCCTTTGACGCGCTGAGCGGTCCAAGATCTTCTTGTTGTTGGGGGACCCCAAGCTTTATCGCCTGATTTTGAAATCATTCCATGCCGAGGCGCAACTGACAACCGGATCAGGGCGCAACTTAGGCGCGCCTCCGACCGCACTGCGAAAGCCGTGAAGCCGAAAGGCGCGCCGAATGTTCTAACCCGACAACGCGCTTACGCGGCCTTGCGCCGCTGCAGGGTGTCGTAGAAGGCGGTCTCGAAACGCATATATCCGGTGAACGAAGCCGGATCGCCGAACGGCAGGATCTGGGTTGCCCAGTAGCCGCCGAAGCCATTCTGCCGGTCGATCCAGTAGAACAGGTTTGCCAGGCCCGCCCAGCCGAGCGCACCCGCGGGGCGGCCCGTTGGTGCCTTCTCGTCATTGACCATGAACGTGAACGCCCACGATTTCGATTGTCCCGGGAAGAACTCGGCATCGTTGGAGAGCGACTTGATCACGCCCGGCAGCGCCGTCACCTTGAGATCGCCGAGGTGGTTCTTTTCCGCCATCTTCACGGTCTCCGCTTTCAGCACGCGGCCGTGCGGGCCATTGCCGTCGTTCAACCACATCCGGATGAACCGCATGTAGTCTCCGACTGTGCTGTAAAGGCCGTGCCCGCCCATATGAACCTCGGGGCTGGCCGGCAACTCGAAGTCCATCGGCGTGAGCGAGCCGTCGGCGTTGCGGGCGTGCACGCCGGCAAGCTTGCTGCGGACGGCATCGTTGATCTCGAACGTCGTGTTCGCCATTCCGAGCGGCTTGAAGATGCGCTCGACGAAGACCTCGCCCAGCCGTTTGCCGGTAATGCCCTCGACGACCTGCCCCACCCAATCGATGTTCGTTCCGTACTCCCACTTCGAGCCGGGATCGAACAGCAGCGGCGTCATGAGCGAGGCTTTTGACGAGGTGATCACGCTCGGTTGTCCGTGCTCGGTCGCCAGGCGCAAATAGTTCTCGTTGAAGAAATCGTAGCCGAAGCCGCCGATGTGCAGCAGCAGCATGCGTGTGGTCAGCTCGCGCTTCGGCGCTCGCAGCCTGGGCTGGCCCTCGGCGTCGAAGCCGTCGATCACCTGGAGCTTGCCGAGATCGGGCGCATATGTCTTGGCGGGAGCATCGAGATCAAGCCGACCCTCTTCGATCAGCTGAAGTGCGGCGGTGCCGGTCATCGCCTTGGTGGTCGAGAAGATGGCGAAGTTCGAATCGGTCGTCATCGCCTCCGGCTTGTCGGTCCGACGCTTGCCTGCGGCGCCTTCGTAGATGTTGCCGTTGCGATCCGTCACCATGGCGACGACGCCCGGCACACCCTTCCCGTTCGCGACGGTCTCATTGAGGATTGCGTCGGCGTCGACAGTGAATTCCTTGCGCATATGTTTCTCCGTTCTGTGTTGGCGAGATGCAAAAAGCGAGGCCGCGCTCACGCGACGGATCGCGCGGCCCTGTTCGCGGTGCTTATTGCTTGGCGAAGCCCTGGTAGCCGGCGGCGGCGACTTCATCGCACTTCTTGCGATAGGTCCCGACGCCGCCGATGTAGGACAGCAGTCGGCGCGGCTTGCCCTCGACGTTGGAGCCCATGTACCAGGAGTGAGTCTTGGTCACGAGAGTCGCGCTCGCGATCTCGTCGTGATGGGCGACCCAGGCATCCTGCGCTTCCCGCGTCGGCTCGATGACGCTCAGCTCGTTCTTGCGCAGATAGCCAATGCAGTCGCTGATCCACTCGACCTGCTGTTGAAGACACGTCGTCATGTTGCACAGGGCGGTGGAGGGTGCCAGCGGCGCTCCGGTCGTGAACATGTTGGGATAGCCATGGACCTGCAACCCCATGGTGGTACGGATATCGCGGCTCCATTCGTCCTTCAGCGAACGGCCGTCGCGGCCGCGGATGTCGATGCGGGTCAGCGCGCCCGAGCCGGCGTCGAAGCCGGTCGCGAGGATGATGACGTCGAAATTGTACGTCGTCCCATCGGCGAGCTCGAGGCCTGCGGGCGTGATCCGCTCGATCGGATTGTCCTTGACGCTCACCAGCTCGACATTCGGCTGGTGATACGCTTCGAGATAGTTGGTCTCGAGCGGAACGCGATGCGTCCCGAAGCCGTAGTCGGTCGGAATCAGAGTCTCGCACAGTTTCGGATCCTTGAGTTGCGCGCGCATCTTCTTGCGGACGAATTCGGAGATTTCCTCGCTGACGTCCTCCTCGAAGAACATCTCTGCGAACGATGCGAGCCACAGCCGCAGCGAGCCCTCGTCCCAGATCTTCTCCAGCACCGCATGGCGTTGCTCGCTGGTCAGGTCCTTCCAGTTGCCGTTGGTGAAATCGTACTCGAAGCCGGTGAAGCTGTGGGGAAGCGTCTCGCAGAACTCCTTGAAGCGCGCCTTGTAGGCCTCGACCTCCTTCGGACCGTATTTCGGATTCTTCATCGGGATGACGTATTGCGGCGTGCGCACGAACACCTTCAGGCTGCCGACCTCGCTTGCGATGGTCTGGATCACCTGGATGCCGGTCGCCCCGTTACCGACGACGCCGACGCGCTTGCCGGCAAGATCGAGATCCTGCTTCGGCCAGCGGCCGGTGTGAACGAGCTTGCCCTTGAACGTCTCCTGTCCGGGAAACACGGACGTCAGTGGCGCCGACAGCATACCGGTGCACGTGATCAGGAATTGCGTGTCAATGACCTCGCCCTTGTCGGTCGTGATCGTCCAGCGCTGCGTCGCCTCATTGTAGACGGCGGAGGTGATCGTCGTGCTGAAGCGGATGTCCTTGCGGAGATCGAGCTTGTCGGCAACATAATTGAGCCAGCGTTCGATCTCGGGTTGGCCGGGGAAACGTTCGCTCCAGCTCCAGCCCTTGTAGAGTTCTTCGGAGAAAAGATACTGGTAGATGTAGGCCTCGGAGTCGAAGCGCGCGCCAGGATAGCGATTCCAGTACCATGTTCCACCTACACCGGTTGCCGCGTCGAACGCCTTGACCTTGAGACCCAGCTCGTCGCGCAGCTTGTAGAGCTGGTAAAGGCCAGCAACGCCCGTACCGATGACCACCGCGTCGAGACTCTCGTGTCGACGTGCGGAGTTGGTCTTGTTCCCACTCATGCATTCCTCCCAATCTCGCTTGTTGTCCTCCCCCGCCGCAAGGCGTGAGATGCGGGTGGGAAACGCAGATTGTGTGCCAGCCCCGGCGCGCGGCTCTAAGCACTTGCGATGATTGAGCTTATGGTTTGCCGGCTGCGGCGCGGCGCGTTCGAAATTCGAACTGGAGGAGAGGCGCGAGACCGAAATCTGATCGCGCATGCGCCTTCACGCTTCCGGGGGCGCCGTGCAACTCATTCGGCGCAGACGAGGCGGCCAACGTCAGGATTCCGCGGGCCTGAAGCAAATTCCGGTCAAGAGAGTCGCAGCGCGTTCACGAGTGCAGCTAGCGCAGCAGGCTGATGCTGACGACTGGGGTAATACATGAAGAAACCGGGAATTGGCGGCGTCCAATCCTCCAGGACGCGGATAAGCCGACGCTTCGCCAAGTGCTCAGCGACCTGCTCTTCATAGGCGAGCCCGATGCCAATTCCAGCGAGCACCGCCTGAATCACCAAGTGCGTATCGTCGATGATGAGCGGGCCGTTCACGCTGATCGTGACCGACTTTCGTCCCTGCTCGAATTCCCATCGATATGGACCGCTCGGAAGACGCAAGGTTATGCAGCGATGATCATTGAGATCCTTTGGTTTTTGCGGAATGCGTCGTGACGCGAAATAACGAGGCGATCCAACCACCGCCAGTCGCAATTCCGGCGTGACCCGCACAGCGATCATATCCTTTTGAATGTACTCGCCGAGCTGAATACCGGCATCGAACTCGCCCGCAACAAGGTCTACGGGGCCGGTGACGGTGACAACGTCGAGGACGATGTCAGGATAGGCCTCGACGAATGCCGTCAGCTTCGGCAGCAATACCATCACCGCAGCCGACCGGGACATTACAATTCGAAGGCGCCCAGCAGGTCGCTGACGAATGCTTCGGGCTTTGTTGAGAGCACGATCAATCTGCTCGAGCGCCGGAGATAAGTCGTTCAAGAGAGCTGCCCCGGCAGCGGTTGGCGCGACACTCTTGGTTGTTCGAGCAAGAAGCTGTAGCTCAAGCCGTTGCTCAAGTCTCCGGATCGTATGGCTGAGAGCAGACTGTGACACGCCGAGCTTTACTGCGGCCCGCGTGAAGCTTCGTTCACTCGCGACGACTGCAAAGGCTGTCAGCTCGTTCAATTCGTTTCTCATGATTTATGAATATCACTCATGACTCTATCCCGTGCAACAGGTCTAGCATCATAAGCCGCTTGGCCGTAGGTTCGGCCAACAAGGAGCGTGAGGCACCTTCGGCACAGTCCGGGTGCTTAAGACTCTCGGCACGGCAGGCGGGCCGCGCGAGTCGGTCCGTTGTAACGATTTTTGCAGGATGACTGATGGACACGGATGTTCACGCGTTGCGCTCCCTGGCGCAGACCTATTTCGACGCGGCCTATGAAATGGATGCTGAGAAATTTGCATCCATATTCCATCCCTCGAGCTCCGTCACAAAGGTCGGTGACGATGGCAACGTGGCTGTGACGCCGATTGCCGCGTGGCTCGCAGCGGTCCGCAACCTGAAAGCACCGAAAGAACAGGGCCTCGAGCGCGACGACCAGATCGTGTCAATCGACGTCGAAAGAGAGCTCGCGCTCTTGAAGTTGAAATTCCAGATTCCGCCTCGTTACTTCACGGACATGCTGTCATGCTTAAAGGTCAATGGGGCCTGGAAGATCGTTCAGAAGGTGATGACTTCGAAAACGTAGCAAATTGGCGGAACCTCCGCCACGAAACGGCATGTACGCGGGTCGCGGGAAGGCGTATGGTTGTTGGGTCCTTCTCGCACGACGATCAACATGACGTGGAGGTGGCCATGAAATATGTGCTGCTTGGTAATCTGAGCCCGGAGTGGGCGAGCAAGCAATCGGAGCGGATCGGCAAGGCCAAGGCAAAGCTCGACAATCTGGGTATCAAGATCGAGTCGATCCACTACACGCAGGGCTACTACGATTTCGTCGACATCATTGATGCCCCGAATTCGGAAGCGGTGCTCGCGTTCTCGGTCTGGTACTCGACCCAGGGTCTGGGGCGGATCCAAAGTATGCCAGCCTTCGACGCAAAGAGCTTCGAAGCCGCGATCAAGAACGCGGTGGGCTGAGCGCTGCCGGCTCACGGATCGCAGATCGAGCGACGACAAGATGAAAGCGACGGTGTCGCTCCGGGCCCTTGTGCGCGGCGTTGATGAGATCATCGCGCTTCACGCTCCGATCCACGAGACGATCTAGCGCGACTCGACGCTCGAAAACGAGGTGATCGATGTGGTCGCCATTGGCGATGGCGTGGCCGTCGCGCATTCCTGGAGCCGTCTCACGGTTGGCGCCGGGCATCCCGCCGGACCTCATTCCATGGACACATCCAAGCGGTACTGACCCGCTGGGACGGCAAATGGCTGATCAAGGCGCTCGAAAACGTGACCTTGACGAACCCACGCACCGGCGAGCCGGTCCTGCGAAAGTGACGTCGGCGGAGAGATTTCCGGAGCCGACACGCGTTGGAGGCGACGATGAAGACGATGGAGACGAACGTCAGGAGGCTGTTCGAGCGATATGAGAGTATCTCCAAGGCTTCTCTGCGCGGCGACGTCGACATGGATGACGTCGCGGCGCTCTACGCCTCCGAGTTCGTCGCGGGGCATTGCGTCGCCCATGTCGCCTGGAGAGCGACGTATGTCCGCAAGAACCAATCCGACGTCGTGATTGATTTCGACGTCCACTACCTCGTCCAGCAGTTGGGCGCAGAGCCCAAGGTCTTCGGATGGGTGTCGGGGGACGAGCAGGCGCTGCTGAGGGAGCACGGCGTCATTTGACGCTGACTAGGCCCCTCACGCACATCTTGATACCGAAATGGCGCGCCACGGCCGACGAAAATGGGCACTATTGTTTCTCCGTGGCGCTATGATGTTGCCGCCCATCACGCGCTCCAATCGCCAAATCTGGGATGGCCTGCGACCTTGTGCTACGCCTGATGGGCGAGCTCTCTTCCCGATTTTTCAGGGCCGGCGAGCGTGAAAGAAGGCCGGTAGTGATCCCCCGACCTTGCTGTTTCCGGCAGCGCCTCCCGACTGAGCGGGAAGCGCTTCTCTTGCTCAAGCCTGCAGAGCTTTCATCACCACTTCTTGCACAATTTGGCTGCCTTCCGGCGTGGTCCAGTTTCCTGCAAGCTCCGCGATCACTTGATTGGTGCTCGTCAGCGTGACACCGCCTTTCTCCATCCGGCGCAGGGCCATATCGTCGCCCATCTTGCTCGGCGAGCCGCCAGCGTCAGCGACGACCTGCACCTCGTAACCATCACGGACCAGGCTCAGCGCCGGGAAGACCGTGCACACATCGTTGGTGACGCCGGCGATGATGAGCTTCTTGCGTCCCGTCGCCCTGACGGCCGCCGCGTAGTTCTCGTCGTCCATGGCGTTGACGATGCCAACGCGCTTGATACGCGCGGCGAACGCCGCAGGCAGGATGGATCCCAGTTCGCTCAGCAGCGGCCCCTGCGCATATTCCTCCATGCTGGAAGTCAGCACGACCGGCAGCCTTAGGATGCGGGCGGTCTCGGCCAACATCAGCGCGTTGCGTTTCATCTCCCCAAAGTGAATGGAGTGAACCCAGCTCATGGTGCCGACCTGATGGTCGATCAGCAGCATGGCGGCGTTGTCGGCATTGAATCGCTCGTAAACCATCATGTTTCTCCTTTTAGCCAAACCTCAGGCGCTCAAAGCGGGGTAATCGACGTAGCCCTGCGCAGCGCCGCCAAAGAAGGTGTTGCGGTCTGCCTCGTTCATCGGCGCATTGGCCTTCAGCCGCGCGACGAAATCCGGATTGGCCAGGACCATCTGGCCGTAGCTTTCCAGATCGGCCAGCCCCGAAGTCACGTCGGAGCCGATCCGGTCGCGCGCGCGGCCCGGCCGGTTCAGGACCAGCGGCTGCTTCCAGAGCTTACGGATGTCGGTCAGAAGCGTCTCGTTGCCTTGATGCATGACGTGCACATAGGCGAGACCCAGCCTGTCGAGCTCAGCGACCAGATAACGGTAAAGATCCGGCCCTTCAGCGCCTTCGTCGATGCCCCACATCGTCGTGCCGGGAGACAGCCGGATGGCGGTTCTGTCCGCGCCGATCTCTTCGGCAATCGCGGTGGTCACCTCGATGGCGAAGCGCGCCCGATTTGGGATCGAGCCACCGTATTCATCGGCCCGCGTGTTGGCGCTTGGCGCGAAGAACTGATGGACCAGATAGGCATTTGCGCCGTGGATTTCGACGCCGTCGGCGCCGGCCTCGATGGCGCGGCGCGCCGAGTAGCGGAAATCCTGAACGGTCTGGCGCACTTCCTCGGTCGTCAGAGCGCGAGGTTTGGGAATGTCCTGCATGCCCTTCGCGGTGAACATTTGCGTCCCCGGCGCGATAGCGGACGGCGCAACGCCCTGACGATGATGTGGCGTGTTGTCGGGATGCGACATGCGCCCGGCGTGCATGAGCTGGATAAAGATGTGGCCGCCCGCCTCGTGCACGGCGGACGTGACCTTGTTCCAGCCGTCGGCATGCGCGTCGGTATAGATGCCCGGCGTGGTGAGATAGCCCTGTCCATCGTCCGAAGGCTGGGTCCCTTCGGTGACGATCAGGCCGACGCCGGCGCGCTCGGCGTAGTATCGGGCGGCCAGATCGCCCGGCACGCCCGCAACATCCGCCCGGGAACGGGTCATTGGCGCCATCACGAGCCGGTTGGGCAGCGTGTAGCGGCCAACGCGAACGGATGAGAACTGTTGTTTCATGGATGAATTCCCTCTCGAGAGTTGGATGAGAAGGAAGGTGGGCTATCCATTTTCAGGATAAATATGATAAATCTGAAATGATTGATCCATCTATGGAGCAATAATCAACTTGGAACTGCTGAACGACATGGCGCTGTTTGTCGAGGTCGTGAAAGCGCGGAGTTACCGCCGGGCGGCCCAAACAGTCGGCGTGCCCAACTCCACTTTGTCACGGCGGATCAGCGGCCTCGAAAAGGCGATTGGGTTACGGCTTCTGCACCGCACGACACGCAAGATCGAACTGACCGAAGCAGGTCAGATCTATTTCGAGCGTTGCAGGCGCATTGTCGATGAGGCACGACTCGCACATGAGCAACTCGGTGAGATGCTTGCCCAGCCGAGCGGCATCTTGCGCGTTTCTCTGCCTGTGGATTTCGCTACGACTTATCTTGCGTCCAAATTGGCGGAGTTCTCTCGGCGCTATCCAGGGATCAGCTTCGAGTTCGACCTTACGCCGAGGCGCGTCGATCTGGTGGCCGAGCCGTTCGATGTGGCGATCCGCATGGGCGAGTTGCCGGATTCGACCCTGATCGCGCGCAAGCTCGCCGAGCTTCCGCGCTATCTATACGCGTCGCCGCGCTATCTCGAACTTTCCGGAGAACCGGGCGGACCCGCCGACTTGGAAAAGCATCAGTGTCTCTGCTTCCCGAGAGGCGACGTTTGGACCCTGCACCGCGGAGCGCAATCGGTGGAGGTCGCCGCCGGCGGCCGATTCCGGCTCAACAGCATCGGCATGATGCGGCGCATGGCGGGATTGGACTTGGGCATCGCCATGCTGGCGGAAGCCATCGTCGCCGAGGATTTGAAGGATGGACGGCTGCGCCGCGTGCTGCCGCAATGGCAGGCTGCGCCAATTTCCGTGCACGCGGTCACCGAGACACGTTTGCTGCCCGCGAAAACGCAGCGCTTTATCGAGTTCTTGAGCGAGTGCTTGACCCGGACTTGATCCATCGATGTGAGGCGGCGCTTGTTTGCTATCGCAGCGTTCGCCGCCAAGACCCATGTGCTGATGCGAACGCGAAAGGCCGCCGGACCTCAGCAGTCTTACCCTACGAAACTCCGTTTGCGAAAACGAGCCGAGCGCCTTGCATGAAATCGCAGATCGGAAGGAAATGGCGCGCCCGGAACGATTCGAACGTCCGACCCTCAGATTCGTAGTCTGATGCTCTATCCAGCTGAGCTACGGGCGCGTTTTTCGCAAACAGCGATGGCGGGGGTGACCCGCGACGCATCTCCCGGAGGGCCGGAAGGGGTGCGAAAGAGCGCTCTGACTAGCCGCTCTTGCCGGCGTTGGCAAGGTCCGGGATGGGGAGATTTTTGCAAGGAGATGACGGTCAGCATGGTCATTCCGGGGCTCGCGAAGCGAGAAGTGCGGAATCTCGCGCCCAAAACCTCTGGATTCCGGGTTCGGCGCCTTGCGCCGCCCCGGAATGACGGACTCAGCTCGGCCGCTGGCCGACTTACGCCCGCGCCCGCTCGTTGCGGATGGAGAGCAGTTCCACGGGGCGGTCGGGAATGACGATGCGGAAGGTGGCGCCGATGGTGCCTTCGACGAGGTGGATGTCGCCGCCATGGGCGCGGACGAGCTCGGCCGCGATGGCAAGGCCAAGACCGCTGCCGCCGGGGCGGCCGGAGGTCTGGAAAGCCTCGAACAGGTGCTCCCGGGTCTTCTGGGGAACGCCTGGGCCGGTGTCGGAGACTTCCAGGATGGCGACGGCGCCCTCGCGTTTTCCCGTGATCCGGATCTGCTGCACGCCGCCATCGCCGGAGGAGGCATGGGTTTCCAGCGCCTGGGCGGCGTTGCGGACGAGGTTGAGCAGCACGCGGAACAGCTGGTCGGGATCGGCATCGACCGCAAGCCCGCGCTCGATCGCGGCGACCCAGGCGATCGTGGCATCGCTGGCCAGCCCTGCGGTCTCGCGCACCTCCAGCACCACCGGCTCGATCAGGATCATGCGGCGGTCGGGCGCGGCCTCCTGGGCGCGGCCATAGGACAGCGTCGACTGGCAGAAGGCGATGGCGCGCTCGAGCGAGCGCACCAGCTTCGGCGCAAAACGCTGCACCCGCGGATCCGGCACACTGGCGAGCTGGTCCGACAAAAGCTGTGCCGAGGCCAGCAGGTTGCGCAGATCATGGTTGATCTTGGAGACGGCGAGGCCGAGGGCGGCGAGCCGGCTCTTCTGATTCAGCATCGACATCAGATCGCGCTGCATGTCCGACAATTCGCGCTCGGCCACCCCGATCTCGTCGCTGCGCTGGCTCGGCACGATGATCCGCGCAGCGCTCTCGGGGTTCTCGTGGAAACCGACCAAGCTGGCGGTGAGCCGCCGCATCGGGCGCACGAACAGGTAATGCAGGGCGAGATAGACGAGGCCCGCGGTCAGCGCCGCGATGATCAGCGCGACCACCACGACGTTGCGCGAGAAGCGGTACATCTGCTGCCGCAGCGGCAACTCGTCGGTCACGATCTCGATGAATTGGGCATTGCCGACGCCGGGCCCAACGATGCGGATGGCCTGGTTGCCGGTCTCCAGCATCATCCGGAACGAGCCGGTGATCGCGTCCCAGGCCGTCATGTCGCGCAGGTCGATGTCGTGCCCGATGGCTGTCGGAAGGTTATCGCTGGCGAGCAGCCGGCGCTGCTGGCCCATCTTGATGGCGACGGCGCGGGCATTGATGCTCTTCAAGATCTGCCGCGACAGCGAATCGGGAACCATGCCAAGCGGCGCGGCATCCAGCACCAGTGCTGCCGTATTGGCCGCCGCCACCCGGTCGTTGAGCCGGTTGACCCAGAAGTTGGCGATGGCGGGCACGTAAAGCAGGCTGGCCGCGATCATCACCAGGGGGATGGTGAGCAGCAGCAGCTTGCCTGACAGCCCGAGCCCGCCCGACCCACGCGGCCGCATCGCCGGCTGGTCCGGCTGATCCAGATCCTGGATCGGCTGGCGATCTGTGGCTGCCACGAAATTCGCCCCTGTTGACCTTGGCTGACGCAGGATGCGACCCGTCCCGGGTCCGGTCAAATTACGGATCGCTAATCTGCCGAGGTGAGATGTAAGCGCTGGTAAAGCGAGTCGCCACCTCAAGGGTTAAAAACCCCGCACAAACAGCGATATTCACCGGAAACGCGCGCTTGTGCGGCGTTGACGAAAACAAGGCGCTCCCTTATAAGCCGCGCGAATTGTCCGCGATGACCCGGTGCGACACCGGGAGCGGCTCTCTTGGGGCCGGAAACGGCCCGTTTTGGGCCGCATCTTCCGGACTTTACCATCAATTCTACAGGCAAATTGCCCGGTCAGCGGAGAAAAACCCGTGAAGCGGACTTATCAACCCAGCAAACTGGTGCGCAAGCGCCGTCACGGCTTCCGTGCCCGTCTCGCCACTGCCGGCGGCCGCAAGGTTCTCGCCGCCCGCCGCGCCCGCGGCCGCAAGCGTCTGAGCGCCTGAGCCGGACCCCCTTTTTGGGATTTCATCATGGATCGGCTGAGGCAGCGGGCGGATTTCCTCGCCGTTGCCAATGGCGCGCGGGTGAATAATCCCGCGTTCGTCCTGCAAAGCCGCCGCCGGGACGACGGCGGCCCGATCCGGATCGGCTTCACCGTTTCCAAAAAGAACGGCAACGCCCCCGAGCGCAATCGTATCCGGCGCCGGCTTCGCGAATTGGTGAAGCGGCTCGATCCGGTGTCGATGCAACCCCATCATGATTATGTGCTGGTCGGACGAAGGGACGCGCTCTCGCGCGACTTCGCGACCATGCTCGACGATCTGCGCATAGCATTCACGAGGCCGGCGCGGCATACGGCCAAAGGACCGGCCAAGGCGCGCGGCCAGAGGCCGGATCGCGCCACAGCGACAAGCCGCAAACCGGATTGATGACGAGACAATCGAGATGACCGACAATCGCAATACCATCCTCGCCGTCATTCTATCCGGCCTGGTGCTGATCGCCTGGCAGTATTTCTACAACGTGCCGCAGATGGAGAAGCAACGCGCCCAGCAGCAGGCGCAGACCGAGCTCCAGAAATCCACGCCGCAGCCGACGGCGTCCGCAACGCCGGGCACCACGCCGCAGGCCGGTGGCGCGACTCAGCCGTCGACACCGGCCGCGAACCAGCAGCAGGCCCAGCCGGTCGTTGCCCGGGACGCCGCGATTGCGGCCAGCCCGCGCGTGAAGATCGACACGCCGCGGATTGCCGGCAGCATCTCGCTGAAGGGCGGCCGCATCGACGACATCGCGCTGGTGCAATTCCGCGAAACCGTCGACCCGAAGTCGCCGCCGATCATCCTCTATTCCCCCTCGGGCACGGCGGAGCCCTATTACGCCGAGTTCGGCTGGGTGGCGGCGACGGGCGTAACGGCGAAGATGCCTGATGCCCAGACCGTCTGGCAGCAGGACGGCAGCGGCAGCCTGACGCCGTCGACGCCGGTGGTGCTGAAATGGGACAATGGCGAGGGCCTCACCTTCCGCCGCACCATCGCGGTCGACGACCATTATCTCTTCACCATCAAGGACGAAGTGAGCAATGTCGGCAACGCGCCGGTCACGCTCTATCCGTTCGCACTGATCTCGCGCCACGGCGCGCCGCAGGTCTCGGGCTACTACATCCTGCATGAAGGCCTGATCGGCTATCTCGGCGACCAGGGCTTGCAGGAATACGCCTACAAGAAGATCGACGAAGCCAAGACGGTCAACTTCAAGGCCACCAATGGCTGGCTCGGCATCACCGACAAGTACTGGGCCTCGGCGCTGCTGCCCGACACCAATGCGCAGCTTCAGGCGCGCTTCTCGTCGAACCCGGTCGGCAACGTCCACACCTACCAGACCGACTATCTGCTCGATCCCGTCACCGTCGCGATCGGCGGCACGGCCACTGCAAACGCGCGTCTGTTCGCGGGCGCCAAGGAAGCCGGTGTCGTCGGCGTGTTCCCGTTCGCCGGCCTCGGCGGCTACAACAAGGCGCTGGGGCTCAACCACTTCGATCTCTTGATCGACTGGGGCTGGTTCTACTTCATCACCAAGCCGATGTTCCTCGGCCTCGACTTCTTCTACCGCTTCTTTGGCAATTTCGGCATCTCGATCCTGCTCGTGACCGTGATCGTGAAGCTGCTGTTTTTCCCGCTGGCGAACAAGTCCTACGCCTCGATGGCGAAGATGAAGTCGATCCAGCCGCAGCTGCAGGCGCTGAAGGAGCGCTATCCTGACGACAAGGTGAAGCAGCAGCAGGAGATGATGGAGATCTACCGCAAGGAGAAGATCAATCCGGTCGCCGGCTGTCTTCCCGTGGTGATCCAGATCCCGGTGTTCTTCTCGCTCTACAAGGTGCTGTTCGTCACCATCGAGATGCGGCACGCGCCGTTCTACGGTTGGATCAAGGACCTCTCTGCGCCCGACCCGACCAATTTGTTCAACCTGTTCGGGCTGATCCCCGTCGATCCGACCACGATCCCCGTGTTCGGCCACTACCTCGCGCTCGGTATCTGGCCGATCATCATGGGCATCACGATGTGGTTCCAGATGAAGCTGAACCCGACGCCGCCGGATCCGACGCAGCAGATCATCTTCAACTGGATGCCGCTGATCTTCACCTTCATGCTGGCCGGCTTCCCGGCGGGCCTCGTGATCTACTGGGCCTGGAACAATCTGCTCTCGGTGGTCCAGCAGAGCTTCATCATGCGCCGCAACGGCGTGAAGGTGGAGCTGTTCGACAATCTCAAGGCGACGTTCGCGAGGAAGGCGACGTAGGCGCCCTTGCCGGGCGCAAATGCCTCCACATCGTCATGCCCGGGCTTGTCCCGGGCATCCACGTTTTTGGAGGCTCGTTTCGTGACTAAGACGTGGATGGCCGGGACGAGCCCGGCCATGACGAGAGGATAGACCGCTCGCATGAACGACAAGACCGACGAGCGACTGATCGAGGCCGGGCGAAAACTGTTCGCCCGCGACTGGCAGTTCATCTGGGCCTCGCCCTCGATTGCCACGCTGCCACCGATGGCGGGGCTGGAGATCGCCTTTGCCGGACGCTCCAATGTCGGCAAGTCCAGTCTCATCAACGCGCTGACCGGCCGCAACGCGCTGGCGCGCACCTCGCATACGCCGGGCCGCACCCAGGAGCTGATCTTCTTCGAGGTCCCCGGGAAGAGTGACCTGCGCCTTGTCGACATGCCCGGCTACGGCTATGCCAAGGCGCCCAAGAGCCAGGTCGCGTCCTGGACCGAGCTGATCCACAAATTCCTGCTGGGGCGTGCCAGCCTCGCGCGCGTCTATGTGCTGATCGATGCGCGGCATGGGATCAAGGACGTCGATCTCGAAGTCCTGAAGACGCTCGATCGCTCCGCGGTCAGCTACCAGATTGTGCTGACCAAGGCCGACCAGGTGAAGGCCTCCGAGCTGCAAGCGCGCATCGTCGAGACCGAGGCCGCGCTGGCCAAGCATCCGGCCGCATTCCCGAACGTGCTCGCGACCTCGTCGCGCAGCTCGACCGGCATGGAGGGCTTGCGCGCCGCGATGGCGAAGCTCCTGGAAGAGCGAGCCTCGTGATGGCGGCACAACGCCTGCTGATTGGGCTTGCCGGTTTGATGGGCGCCGCCGGCGTCGCGCTGGCGGCCGCCTCCGCGCATGGCGGCGACGCGAGCCGGCTGGCATCGGCCAGCGCCATGCTGCTGTTTCATGCAACTGCCATACTTGCGACCGTCGCGCTGCTCGCGCGCGGCCTTCTGCATGGTGGAATTGGCCTTGCCGCCACGTTCGGCTTCGCAGCTGGCGCCGCATTGTTCGCGGGTGACCTGACCTTGCGGCAATATGCGGGGCACGCGCTGTTTCCCTACGCGGCGCCGACCGGCGGAACGGTGATGATCTTGGGCTGGCTGGCGGTGACGTTGGCGGCGGTGGTGGCGAAGAAGTGACGCTCCATCTTACCCTCCCCTGGAGGGGGAGGGTCGGCTCATATTGAGCGAAGCGAAATGTGAGCCGGGGTGGGGTGATCTCTCCACTCGGGCACTGCTCATCGTGGAGAGATCACCCCACCCCGCTCGCGCTGCGCGCGATCGACCCTCCCCCTCCAGGGGAGGGTAAGAGCGAACGCCACACTTTGCGCCGCGCCCGCCAATCAGATAGAACGCAGGCCGCGTTAGTCCCGCCAGCGAGATCCGCCTCATGACCGACATCTCCCCGCTCGACCAGGCCCGCATCCTGTCCGAAGCGCTGCCGCACATGCAGCAGTATGACGAGGAAACCATCGTCATCAAATATGGCGGCCATGCCATGGGCGACGAGGAGACTGCCAGGAACTTTGCGCGCGACATCGTGCTCTTGGAGCAGACCGCGATCAATCCGGTGGTGGTGCATGGCGGCGGGCCGCAGATCGCGACCATGCTCAAGCGCCTCGGCATCGCCTCGGAATTCGCCGCAGGCCTGCGCATCACCGATGCCGCGACCATCGAGATCGTCGAGATGGTGCTCGCCGGCTCCGTCAACAAGCAGATCGTCGGCTACATCAACGAAGCCGGCGGCAAGGCCGTGGGCCTGTCGGGCAAGGACGGCAACATGGTGAAGGCGTCGAAGACGACGCGGACCATCATCGATCCGGGCTCGAACATCGAGAAGGCGATCGATCTCGGCTTCGTCGGCGACCCCGAGAAGGTCGATCTCACTTTGCTCAACCAGCTGATCGGCTACGAGCTGATCCCGGTGCTGGCACCGCTCGCAACCTCCAAAGAAGGCCAGACCCTGAACGTCAACGCCGACACGTTTGCGGGTGCCGTTGCCGGCGCGCTGAAGGCCAAGCGCCTCCTGCTGCTCACCGACGTGCCAGGCGTGCTCGACAAGTCCAAGAAGCTGATCCCGCAATTGTCCGTCAAGGACGCGCGAAAGCTGATCGCCGACGGCACCATTTCCGGCGGCATGATCCCGAAGGTCGAGACCTGCATCTACGCGCTCGAACAGGGCGTGCAGGGCGTCGTCATCATCGACGGCAAGATGCAGCATGCGGTACTGCTCGAGCTCTTCACCAACCAGGGCACGGGAACGCTGATCCACAAGTGATGGGCGAACGCGAGCAGCGGAAGATGGTCGTCATGCCCGGGCTTTACCCGGGCATCCACGCCTCTCCGCACGCGCGGTCACACGTGGATGGCCGGGTCAAGCCCGGCCATGACGGGTTGAGACAGCGGAGGCCTCGCCGTTCCCCTCTGACCCGCTTCCTGATGACGCTGCCCGCCGCTGCCGTCTCGTTCGTCTTCTCCTCCGCGCCGGCTTTCGCCGACCTCAAGATCTGCAACCGCATGTCCTATGTCGTCGAGGCCGCGATCGGCATCGACGACAAGGCGGCGACCGCGACGCGGGGCTGGTTCAGGATCGATCCCACCACCTGCCGCGTGGTGGTGCAGGGCACGCTGACGGCCGACCGCATCCTGCTCAACGCCCGCGCGCTCGGCGTCTATGGCGCCTCCCCGATCCCGCAGAACGGCCGCGACATGCTGTGCGTGGCGCAGGACAATTTCGTCATTGCGGCGGCGCGGCAATGCCGCAGCGGCCAGGTCCAGGCCGCCTTCACGCAAGTGACGCCGACGCAAGGCGCGGACGGCAACCTCATTGCCTATCTCGCCGAGGATTCCGAATATGACGACGAGCAGGCGCGCCTCGCCGGCATCCAGCGGCTGCTGGTGATCGCGGGTTACGATGTCGGCGCGATCGACGGCGTCGACGGGCCGAAGACGCAAGCAGCGCTGGCCGCATTCCTGAAGAGCCGCGGGCTGTCGTCCGACGTCGTCTCGTCGCCGAATGTGTTCAAGACCATGGTCGATGCGGTGCAGACCCCCTCCGCGACCGGCCTCACCTGGTGCAACGACACGCCGCACAAGGTGATGGCGGCAGTCGCGAGCGACGACGGCAAGTCGGTGACGAGCCGCGGCTGGTATCGCATCGATCCCAAGACGTGCCTGCATCCTGACGTGACCGGCCAGCCCAGGCAGATCTTCAGCTTCGCGGAAGCGGTCGATGCCGACAACCGCGTCATCAAGCTGAAGGACCGGCCGCTGAACTGGGGCGGCGACAAGCAGCTCTGCACGCGCGAGACCAAGTTCGAGACGAGCGAGCAGACCGATTGCGGCGCGCGCGGCTTCGCCGCGACCGGCTTTGGCGCGGTGGACATGTCAAGCGGCGGCAAGACGCTGCGGTTTGCGATGCCGTGACTTTTGTCAATGTGATTAGAATGCGCACACCACAAACTCCGCCGTCGTCCCGGCGAAGGCCGGGACCCATAACCACAGGATTGCGTTTGGCGAAGAACGACGACGAGGGTGCCCGATTGACGGGTCACGGAGTATGGGTCCCGGCCTGCGCCGGGACGACGCGTTGAGAGAGTTGTGATGCCCCTGCCCCGCACCTTCGCCCATGTCGACACCTGGGTGTTCGATCTCGACAACACGCTCTATCCGCACCACGTCAATCTGTGGCAGCAGGTCGACGCGCGGATCGGCGAGTTCGTGTCGAGCTGGCTGAACGTGACGCCCGAGGAGGCGCGCAATATCCAGAAGGATTATTACCTGCGCTTCGGCACCACCATGCGCGGCATGATGACCCTGCACGGCGTCTCCGCCGACGACTACCTTGCCTACGTCCACAAGATCGACCATTCGCCGCTGGAGCCGAACCCAGCGCTCGGTGCAGCCATCGCCGGGCTGCCGGGGCGCAAGCTGATCCTGACCAACGGCTCGGTCGACCATGTCGATGCCGTGCTGGCCCGGCTCGGCTTCGCAACGCATTTCGACGGCGTGTTCGACATCATCGCCGCCGAGTTCGAGCCAAAGCCGGCGCCGCAGACCTACCGGAAATTCCTGAGCGACCATGCAGTCGATCCGACCCGCGCCGCCATGTTCGAGGATCTCGCCCGCAACCTCGCCGTTCCCCACCAGCTCGGCATGACCACGGTGCTGGTGGTGCCCGACGGCACCAAGGAGGTGGTGCGCGAGGATTGGGAGCTGGAGGGTCGGGATGCAGCCCATGTCGACCACGTCACGGACGATCTGACGGGGTTTTTGGCCGGGCTCAGCACGCTCTCTCCACGTCGTCCCGGCGAAGGCCGGGACTCATAACCACAGGACGTGGTTTGGGGCGAAGTGGCAACTCCGAGTCTTCGCAAAACTCCTCCCTGTGGGTATGGGTCCCGGCCCCCCGTGCGCAATGGCGCACTAAGCCGGGACGACTGCCGAGCCTTGACTCCGTCCCCTCAAATCCCGAAAAAGCGCCCCAATCCATCAAAATTCCCGCTTTCAGAGGAAATCCCGATGTCCCTTGCAGCCCTCGAATCCACCATCAACGGCGCCTTCGACGCGCGCGAGACCGTCTCGACCACGACCAAGGGCGAGGTGCGCGAGGCCGTGGATCAGGCGCTGGAGATTCTGGACAAGGGCGAGGCGCGTGTTGCCGAGCGCGGCAGCGACGGCAAGTGGAAGGTCAATCAATGGCTGAAGAAGGCCGTGCTGCTGTCCTTCCGCCTCAACGACATGGGCGTCATTCCCGGCGGATCGGGCAAGGCGACCTGGTGGGACAAGGTGCCCTCGAAGTTTGAAGGCTGGGGCGAGAACCGTTTTCGCGATGCCGGTTTCCGTGCCGTCCCCGGCTCCATCGTGCGCCGCTCGGCCTTCATTGCCAAGAACGTCGTGCTGATGCCGTCCTTCGTCAATCTCGGCGCCTATGTCGATGAGAGCACCATGGTCGACACCTGGGCCACCGTCGGCTCCTGCGCCCAGATCGGCAAGCGCGTGCACATCTCCGGCGGCGCCGGCATCGGCGGCGTGCTCGAGCCGCTCCAGGCCGAGCCCGTGATCATCGAGGACGACTGCTTCATCGGCGCGCGCAGCGAGGTCGCCGAAGGCGTGATCGTGCGCAAGGGCGCGGTGCTGGCGATGGGCGTGTTCCTGGGCGCCTCGACCAAGATCGTCGATCGCGAGACCGGCGAAATCTTCATGGGCGAAGTGCCTGAATATTCGGTGGTGGTGCCCGGCGCGCTGCCCGGCAAGCCGATGAAGAACGGCCAGCCCGGCCCAAGCACCGCCTGCGCCGTCATCGTCAAGCGCGTCGACGAGCGCACGCGGTCGAAGACCAGCATCAACGAGCTGCTGCGGGATTGATCGGACGCGCATGACCGATGCTCTCTCCATTGCCCGCGATCTCATCCGCTGCCCCTCGGTAACCCCGGCCGATGCCGGTGCGCTCGGGGTGCTTGAAAAAGCCCTCAGCGCCGCCGGCTTCACCTGCCACCGCGTGACGTTCAGCGAGCCCGGCACCGCCGACGTCGACAATCTCTATGCGCGGATCGGCAGCGAGGGCCCGCACATCACCTTTGCCGGCCACACCGACGTGGTGCCGCCGGGCGACGAGAGCGCCTGGAGCGTCGGCGCATTCTCCGGCGAGGTGAAGGACGGCGTGCTGCACGGCCGCGGCGCGGTCGACATGAAGGGCGGCATCGCTTGCTCGGTCGCCGCGGTGCTGGAGCATCTCGCCGCCAATGGCGGCAAGCCGCGCGCCGACGGCCAAAAATCGGGCTCGGGTTCAATCTCCTTCCTGATCACCGGCGATGAGGAGGACGTCTCCATCAATGGCACCATCAAGCTGCTGAAATGGGCCGCCGAGCGCGGCGAAAAGTTCGACCATTGCGTGCTGGGCGAGCCCTCCAACGTCGAGACGCTCGGCGACACCATCAAGGTCGGCCGCCGTGGCTCACAATCGGGCACGCTCTATGTCGACGGCGTGCAGGGCCATGTCGCCTATCCGCATCGGGCGTCCAACCCGGTGCCTGATATCGCGCGGCTGATCGTAGCGATCTCCGACGAGCCGCTCGATCATGGCAGCGCCCAGTTCCAGGCCTCCAACCTCGAGTTCACCTCGGTCGACGTCGGCAACAAGGCCAGCAACGTCATCCCCGGCGAAGCCCGCGCGAAATTCAACATCCGCTACAACGACAACCACACCCAGGCGAGCCTGCGCGAATTGGTCGAGACGCGCCTCGCAAAAGCCTGCGGCAACCGCATCCGCGCCCGCATCATCTGGGAGCCCTCGAACTCCAACGTGTTCGTGACCAAGCCCGGCCCGTTCACCGATCTCGCGGTCTCCGCGATCGAGGAGGTGACGGGCCGCAAGCCGGAGCTGTCGACGAGCGGGGGTACGTCGGATGCGCGGTTCATCTCCAGCTATTGCCCGGTGATCGAGTTCGGCCTGGTCGGCCAGACCATGCACCAGATCGACGAGCGCGTGCCGGTGACGGATCTGGAGAAGCTGACCAAGGTGTATCGGGGGATTTTGGCGCGGTATTTTGGGTGAGGCGCTGGCGCCTTCCACTTCGCCCTCACCTGCCACTCCGCTGTCATCGCCCGCGAAGGCGGGCGATCCAGTATTCCACCGAAAGCAGTGATTGAACCGATAGGCCGCGGCGTACTGGATGCCCCGCCTTCGCGGGGCATGACACCGAGAGTGTGGCGCGCGCGCGCGCCTCACATCTCAATAATCCACCTTCACCAGATACAACCCTTCCGGTGGGGCGACGATGCCGCAGGCGGCACGGTTGCGGGCAGCTAAGGCTGCGGAGAGATCGTCCGCGGTCCAGCGTCCCTCGCCGACCCAGATCAGCGATCCCACCATCGAGCGCACCTGGCTGTGCAGGAACGAGCGCGCCGAGGTGAGAATCGTGATCTCGCGGCCATCGCGCGCGACGTCGAGCTGGTCGAGCGTCTTCTCCGGTGATTTGGCCTGGCACTCGGTATCGCGGAAGGTCGTGAAATCGTGCTTGCCGAGCAGGCGTTGTGCTGCCGCATGCATCGCGTCGGCATCGAGCCGTCGCGGCACGCGCCAGGCGTGGCCGACGTCGAGCGCGAGATTGGCGCGGGTGTTGATGATGCGGTAGCGGTAGTGGCGCTTGATGGCCGAGAAGCGCGCCTCGAAGGTCTCGGGGACGATCTCGGCCTCGAGCACCGCGACCGGATGCGGGCGCAGATGCGCGTTGAGCCCGTCGCGAAAACGATCCGGCGCAAATTGCTTCGCGATGTCGACATGCGCAACCTGGCCGAGCGCGTGCACGCCGGCATCGGTGCGGCCGGCGCCATGCACCCGCGCGTCCGCGCCGGTCATCGCCTTGACGGCAGCTTCCAGCGCGCCCTGCACCGAGGGCAGCGTCTCTTGCACCTGCCAGCCGCAGAACGGCGCGCCGTCATATTCGATGGTGAGCTTGTAGCGGGGCATCTCAATCCGGGTTGTGTCATCATCCGCGAAGGCGGACGATCCAGTACTCTGCGACGGCTCCGTTCGACCGAGACGCCTCGGCGTACTGGATACCCCCCTTTCGCGGGGTGTGACAGCGTCAGCTGAACTTCGAGCCCGCCTTCAGCGGCACGCCACGCAAAAAGTCAGCCGCCTGCATCCGGGCCTTGCCTTCGCGCTGGAGCTCGATGATGCGGATCGCACCCTCGCCGCAGGCGATGGTGAGGTGGTCGTCGAGCACCTCGCCGGGCGCAGCTGAGCCGTTCGCCAATTCACATCGCAGGATCTTGACGCGCGCATTCTCGCTGACGTCCGCGAGCTCGGCCCAGGCACCGGGGAACGGCGACAGGCCGTGGATGTGGCGCAGCACCGCGCGCGCGGGCCTGGTCCAGTCGATCCGCGCCTCGGCCTTGTCGATCTTGGCGGCATAGGTGACGCCGTCCTCGCTCTGCTTTTTGAGCTGGAGCCCGCCGCGTCCGAGCGCCGCCATGGCGCGCACCATCAGATCGGCACCGAGCCGGGAGAGGCGATCGTGCAGATCGAGCGCGGTCATATTGTCAGTGATCGCGAGCCGCTCGGCCATGGCGACGTCGCCGGTGTCGAGGCCGACATCCATCTTCATCACCATCACGCCGCTCTCGGCATCGCCTGCCATGATGGCGCGATTGATCGGCGCGGCGCCGCGCCAGCGCGGCAACAGCGAAGCGTGCAGATTGTAGCAGCCGAGCTTTGGCGCATCGAGGATGGCCTGCGGCAGGATCATGCCATAGGCGACGACGACCGCGGCATCGGCATCGAAGGCGCGAAATTCGTCGAGCGCTTCCGGTGTCTTCAATGTCTTCGGCGTCAGCACGGGAACACCGAGTTTTCGCGCAGCTTCTTCAACCGGCGTGGGCTGCAATTGCAGGCCGCGCCGCCCGCCCGGCTTCGGCGCGCGGGTGTAGACGGCCGCGATCTCGTGGCCATGCGCGACCAGCTCGAGCAGCGTCGGCACGGAGAAATCGGGCGTGCCCATGAAGATCAGGCGGAGGGGCATGGGACGAGACAATCCTCGGAAAGGAACAGAGTACTCGTCATGGCCGGGCTTGTCCCGGCCATCCACGTTCTTTCTCACTCGACGGACGAAGAACGTGGATGCCCGGCACCTTAGCTTGAAGACGCGCTTCGCGCTTTTGGGCTTGAAGACGCGCTTCGCGCTTTTGGCCGGGCATGACGGCGGGGGACGTGGTTACTCCCCCGCGCGCTTGGCGGCTTTCTCGAACTTCTTCATCACGCGGTCGCGCTTGAGCTTCGACAAATAGTCGACGAACAAGACGCCGTTGAGATGATCGATCTCGTGCTGGATGCAGGTGGCATAGAGGCCTTCGGCATCCTCCTCGTGCACCTTGCCGTCGAGGTCGGTGAAGCGCACACGCACCTTCGCGGGACGCTCGACCTCCTCGTAATATTCGGGGATCGACAGGCAGCCTTCCTCGTACACCGAAAGTTCCTCCGAGGAGGAGAGAATCTCCGGGTTGATGAAGACACGCGGCTCGTGCTTGGTCTCGCCGTTCTCGTCGCGCTTGGCGAGGTCCATGGTGATCAGCCGCAATGGCTGCGCGACCTGGATCGCCGCGAGGCCGATGCCGGGCGCGTCATACATGGTCTCGAACATGTCGTCGGCAAGCTTGCGGATCTCCGGCGTGACCTTCTCGATCGGCTTGGAGATCAGACGCAGCTGCTTGTCGGGCAGGATGATGATTTCTCTGAGGGCCATGGCGGCGATTTAAGCTGCGCGCCGGATGCGGTCAATCCGGCCAGGAACTTCGTTAACCCTCCGCTAACCATAAAACTTGAGCTTTCGTTAACCATAAAAATTAGTGGGTCGTTAACCACCGGCGTTCCCTCTTCGTTCGCGCATTCCGGCGAATCGGGTAGAAGGGGCTGCATGAACGAGATCATTGTCATGCTGGGCGACTGGCCGGTGCGCACGATCGATGCGCTGATCGGCTTCGGCGCCCTTGTCCTCATCCTGCTGGTAGTGATTGCGATCGTGATCGCGCGCTCCGGGCGGCGCGGCGCGGAACTCGCGATGGCGCATGCGATCCGGGCCGACGAGCTCGAGGAGCGCCTGAGCGAGGTGCTGCGGGCCCAGAGCGAGGCCTCGGGCCGGGTCGACGCCATGACCCAGGCGCTGGCCGGCCGCCAGGCCGAGATGGCGCGGGCGGTCAACGAGCGGCTGGATTCGGTGACACATCGCGTTGGCCAGTCCATGGAACATTCGACCCGCAACACCATGGAGAGCCTGCGCGCGCTGCATGAGCGGCTCGGCATCATCGACAGCGCGCACAAGAACCTCACCGACCTCACCACGCAGGTCACCACCTTGCGCGACGTGCTCGCCAACAAGCAGTCGCGCGGCGCCTTCGGCCAGGCGCGGATGGAAGCGATCGTCCAGGACGGTCTTCCAAAAGGGTCCTACGAGTTCCAGTTCACGCTCTCAACCGGCAAGCGGCCCGATTGCGTCGTGTTCCTGCCGGACCAGCGCCCGCTCTGCATCGATGCGAAATTTCCGCTGGAGGCAATGACCGCGCTGCACGACGCCCGCACCGACGAGGAGCGGCGCCTCGCCACGCAGCGGCTGCGCGGCGACGTGATGAAGCACGTCAGCGACATCGCCGAAAAATATCTCGTCACCGGCGAGACCCAGGAGATGGCGCTGATGTTCGTGCCGTCGGAATCGGTCTATGCCGAGATCCATGACGGCTTCGACGACGTGATCCAGAAGGCCTATCGCGCCCGCGTCGTGCTGGTGTCGCCCTCGCTGCTGATGCTCGCGATCCAAGTCATGCAGCAGATCATGAAGGACGCGCGCATGCGCGATGCCGCCGACCAGATCCGCACCGAGGTGATCAAGCTGGGCGACGACCTCGGCCGCCTGCGCGACCGCGTGCTGAAACTGCAAAAGCATTTTGCCGACGTCAACGAGGACGTGAGGCAGGTGCTGATCTCCGCCGACAAGATCGAGAAACGCGCCGGCCGAATCGAGGAGCTCGATTTCAGCAAGGCGGATGCGCCCGAAGGCCCACATTTGGTGGCCACCGGTGCGCCGGAGCTGTTTCCGAGGAAGCTCCAGGCGGGGGAGTGACTTGAGGCACACTGTCATGCCCCGCGCAGGCGGGGCATCCAGTACGCTGTGGCGGTGGTGATTGAGCCGAGAGGCCGGTGGTTACTGGATCGTCCGCCTTCGCGGACGATGACAGCGGAGGGGAAGGCGGCAGATGAGTGCACGCCACTACTACGTCTACATTCTCGCCAGCAAGATCGGCGGCACGCTCTATATCGGCGTGACGAATGACCTCGTCCGCCGCATCGCCGAGCACAAGTCTAAACTCATCGAGAGCTTCACAGAGAAATATGACGTCGCCCGGCTGGTCTACTTCGAACAGTTCGACGATCCCGAGAATGCGATCAAGCGGGAGAAGCGGCTCAAGAAGTGGAACAGGGCCTGGAAAATCCGACTGATCGAGCAGCAGAACCCAAATTGGGATGATCTTTATCCCGGGATAGCCGGGCCACCATGATGCCGTCATGCCCCGCGAAGGCGGGGCATCCAGTACGCCGCAGCGGGGGTGATTGAGCCGAGACGCTGGTGGATACTGGATCGTCCGCCTTCGCGGACGATGACACCGAGGGAAGCCGTGAGGGCTTCCGTCTAACCGGCTAGCAGAGTCTTTTCCCCCAGAATCTGCTAACACCTTCCCATGACCGCACCCGACGCGACCTCCTCCGCCGGCGCTCCCGCTGCCTCCTGGCGTGACAGCCTTGCCGTGTACCTGCAGCCGCGGGTGCTGATCGTGCTGTTCCTCGGCTTCTCCTCGGGGCTGCCGCTGGCGCTGTCGGGCTCGACGTTGCTGGTGTGGATGCGTGAGGCCGGAGTCGATCTCGGAACGATCGGACTGTTCGCGCTGGTCGGCACGCCCTACACACTGAAATTTCTGTGGGCGCCGCTAGTGGACGCCCTGCATGTGCCGCTGTTCACCCGCGCCTTCGGGCGGCGGCGTGGCTGGCTCTTGTTCTCGCAGCTGCTGCTGATCATCGCCATCCTGCTGCTGGCGCTCACCGACCCCGCGCGCTCGCCGTTCTACGTCGCGCTCGGTGCGCTGCTGGTCGCGACCACGTCCTCGACCCAGGACATCGTGGTCGATGCCTTCCGCGTCGAGAGCCTGCCGGAGAGCGAGCAGGCCGCCGGCATGGCGTCCTATGTCGCCGCCTATCGCATCGGCATGCTGGTCTCGACCGCGGGCGCGCTGTTCATCGTCTCCGGCTTCGAGGGCACCGGCATTGCGCGGCAATCGGCCTGGATGTGGGGCTATGTGGTGATGGCGGCGATGGTGCTAATCGGAACGGTCACGGCGCTGGTCGCGACCGAGCCCGAGCAATCGATACGGGCAGAAGACGCTCTGGCGGACTACGAGCCGAATCCGAAGAAGAGATGGGTAAGGCTGCTGCTCCGCCTTATCAACTGGATCCTGCCTCGCGGCTTGCTGGAAACGCGAATCGCGAGAGCCGCCGTCAGTGCATTCGTCGACTTTCTTGATCGCAAGGATGCGCTCACAGCGCTGGCCTTCGTGGTGCTGTTCAAGTTCACCGATGCCTTCTCCGGCACGATGACCGCGCCGTTCGTGATCGACCTCGGCTTCTCGCGCAACGATTATGCTGCGATCGTGAAGGGCGTCGGGCTCGCCGCGACGCTGATCGGCGGCTTTGCCGGCGGTTTTGTCGCGCGGCGTTATTCGCTGGCGACCAGCCTCTGGATCGGTGGCGTGGTGCAGGCGCTCGCCAATCTTTCGTTCTCCTGGCTGGCGTTTGTCGGCACCAGCCAATGGGCGCTCGCCTTCGCCATCACGGCCGAGAACTTCACCAGCGCCATCGGCACCGTGATCTTCGTCGCCTATCTCTCCGCCCTGTGCAGGAACCCGCTGCACACGGCGACGCAATACGCGCTGCTCACCGCGCTTGCGGCGGTGGGACGAACGTATCTGTCATCAGGCGCCGGCTTCGTGGCGGATACGACCGGCTGGGCGCTGTTCTTCGTGATCTGCGTGCTGGTGGCGATCCCGAGCCTGGTGCTGCTGGCCTGGCTGCAGAAGCGCGGGCATTTCGAGACGCTGGGGCCGGTAAGGGTTTGACCGCTCGCCACGCCCGTGATGCCGTAGGGTGGGCAAAGCGAAGCGTGCCCACCAACCTTCAGCGCGATCGACGAAAGATGGTGGGCACGGCGCTTTGCGCCTTTGCCCACCCTACGGCAGCTTGCTCCTCGCAATGACGACGGAGGAGGCGTCGCCCGCCCCCTACTGCTTCTTGATCAAGCTCCACTTCGTGATCACGGCCTCGCTCATCTGGCCGGCATCGCTGGCGCAGGCGATCTCGTCGACCTTGACCGAGATCTCCTTGCCGACGAACGATTTCAACTGCGTCGCCTGCGCATCGCTGGAGGTGACGAGCTGGAAGGTTTCGGGGCCGGTCTCGAGATTGCACAGCCCGTTCGGCGGCGGCAGGCGGCGCGGCTCGGACGTGATCTGGTAGGTCGCGACACGCTTGCCGTTCTTGACGTCGCGCACCTTCATCGCATTCAGCTCGCCGGAGAGCACGTCGCCGGTGTTGATCGGCTTGCCGGGCTTGGACGGCGGCGGCGTCTCGTCGCCCTGCTGCGCGGAGATGGCCGGGCTCACCAGCATCGTCATCATCGCGAGCAAAGCCAATCGTGTGGCGAAAAGTTTCGTCATGTCGTCCGTTCCGTAAAGTCTGGATGGCTAGAACAGGGTGCGCTGCCGCATCGCAGCCGATAGCGTACCTTCATCGAGATAATCAAGCTCGCCGCCGACAGGAACCCCATGGGCGAGCCGCGTCACCTTCACATTGGCGTCCTGAAGCAGGTCGGTGATGTAGTGCGCGGTGGTCTGGCCGTCCACCGTCGCATTCAGTGCCAGGATGATCTCCTGCACCTGCGAATCATGCGCGCGCGCCACCAGCGCGTCGATGGTGAGGTCCTGCGGGCCAACGCCGTCGAGCGGCGACAATGTCGCGCCGAGCACATGATAGCGCCCCTGGGTGGCATTCGCGCGCTCCAGCGCCCAGAGATCGGCGACGTCGGCGACGACGACGATGATGGAGGGATCGCGCTTCGGATCGATGCAGACGGTGCAGGGATTTTGCGTGTCGATGTTGCCGCAGGTCTTGCACACCTCGACCTTGTCGAGCGCCACCTGCAATGCCGACGACAGCGGCATCATCAGCGCCTCGCGCTTCTTGATCAGATGCAGCGCCGCGCGTCGCGCCGAGCGCGGGCCAAGGCCCGGCAGCCGCGCGAGCAGCTGGACCAGCCGCTCGATTTCAGGACCTGCAACAGCGCCCATCTTACTGGCCGAACAGCCCCGGCGGCAGGCCGAGCCCGCCGGTGAGGGCCTGCATCTTCTCCTGCATCGCAGTCTCCGCCTTGCGGCGGGCATCACTGAGTGCGGTGACGAGCAGGTCTTCAAGCACCTCGCGCTCTTCCGCCTTCATCAGCGAGGGATCGATCTTGATGCCCTTCACGTCCATCTTCGCGGTCATGCGCACGGCGACGAGGCCGCCGCCGGAGATGCCTTCGACCTCGACGTTGGCGAGCTGGTCCTGCATCTCCTGCATCTTGGATTGCAGCTGCGCCGCCTGCTTCATCATGCCGAGAAAATCAGCCATGGGTGCGTGTCCTTGCAAACAAAGAATAGCTCAGAGATCGTCGTCGCCGTCGGAACCGTCGGGCGGATCGTCACTGCCATAGTCCGAGTTAATATTGGTTTCCGGCGTCTCGGGGGCAAGCCTGCGGACCTCGACGACCTTCGCACCGGGGAAACGCGACAGCACCTCCTGCACGCGCGGGTCGGCCTCGGCGGTGCGCGCATGCTCCTGCTTTGCGGCCTGGTTCACCGAGCGCAGCGTCGGCTGGCCCTGCTCGTTGGAGACGATCACGGTCCAGCGGCGCCCGGTCCACAGCTCGAACTTCTTCGCGAGCTCGGAGATCATGGTCTTGGAGGCGTTGGGCTCGAGCGCGACTTCCAGCCGGCCTTCCTCGAAACGGACGAGGCGCATGTCGCCTTCGAGCGCGCCCTTGGTCAGGAGGTCGCGCTTCTGCCCCGCCAGCGCGACGAGCTGGGTGAAGCTGGTGACGCGCAGCACCGGCGCTGCGCCTTGCGGATCGGGCGCCGGCGCCGCCATCTGCGGCCGGGCAGCGCCACCGCCGAATGATGACGGCGAGGAGGTCGGCATGCGAACCGGGGCCGTGGAAGCAACCGGCGCCGAAGGCGCGCTGCGCGCGGCACTGGCGCCGCTCACGACCGGTGAGCCGCCGCCGTTCTGCTCCAGCATCCGGATCGCCTCGTCCGGCGTCGGCAGGTCGGCGACATAGGCGATGCGCACCAGCACCATTTCGGCGGCCGCGGCGGGACGCGTCGCGGCCTGCACCTCGGTGATGCCCTTGAGCAGCATCTGCCACATCCGCGACAGCACGCGCATGGAGATCTTCGAGGCGAAATCCTTCGCGCGGACCCGCTCGGTCTCGCCATAGGCGACGTTGTCGGCGGTCGCCGGCACGATCTTCACGCGGGTGACGAAATTGACGAACTCGGCGAGGTCCGAGAGCACGACGATCGGATCGGCGCCGACGTCGTACTGGTCGCGGAACTCTCTGAAGGCGGCGGCAATGTCGCCGCGCGTCAGCGAATCGAAGAGATCGATGACGCGGGTGCGATCAGCGAGGCCCAGCATCTGCCTGACGGCATCGGCCTTCACCTGCCCCGCCGCATGCGCGATCGCCTGGTCGAGCAGCGACAGCGAATCGCGCACCGAGCCTTCGGCGGCACGCGCGATGATGCCGAGCGCCTCCGGCTCGATCTCGACGCTTTCCTTGGCCGCGATGTTGGCGAGGTGCTTCATCAGCACGTCGGCCTCGACCCGACGCAGGTCAAAGCGCTGGCAGCGCGACAGCACCGTGACTGGAACCTTGCGAATCTCCGTCGTGGCGAACACGAACTTGGCGTGCTCCGGCGGCTCCTCCAGCGTCTTCAGGAAGGCGTTGAACGCCGCCGTCGACAGCATGTGGACTTCGTCGATGATGTAGACCTTGTAGCGGGCGCTGGCAGGGGCATAACGCACGCTGTCATTGATCTGGCGGACGTCGTCGACGCCGGTATGCGACGCCGCGTCCATCTCCAGCACGTCCATGTGCCGGCTTTCCATGATCGCCTGGCAGTGCACCCCTAACGTCGGCATGTGGATGGTTGGGCCCTTCACCGAACCATCCGGCATCTCATAGTTGAGCGCCCGGGCGAGAATACGCGCAGTGGTGGTCTTGCCGACCCCGCGGACGCCAGTGAGGATCCAGGCCTGCGGAATTCGCCCGGTCTCGAACGCGTTGGAGACGGTGCGGACCACGGCCTCCTGGCCGATCAGATCATCGAAAGAGGAAGGGCGGTATTTGCGCGCCAGCACCCGGTACGGCGCGCCCGGCTCGGCGCCGAGTGCGAAGCCAGCCTGGCTGGCGCTGTCGGGATTGGGAGGGGCGCCAGCGTCGGTCATCGGTCGATCCGCAATGAAATCTCTCTCGGCCGGCTTTTGCGGAAAGGAGCGCGCCAGCGGGGAGGCCCGCCGGCGCAATTCGCTCGGAAAAACAGGTAGGAGACTGACGAGCGACCCGATCCAGACCTCGTTAGGGCTGCTTCCTTCCGGACCTGACCCGGTTGGCGAGTGGCTCGTCCACCGCCAATCTCCCGGTCCCTATTTGGGGCCAAAGGGAGCGGAAAGCAAGCGGGTATCGGCTTGGACCGGTTGAGTTTGCCCAGCATCCGGGCAATCCCCGATCTGCCCAGCCGATAGGCTGTGCTTTCGCTGCTGGGACCACCTTGCTAAGAACGCTTGGCGGAACTCCATCCCAACCAGAAAAGCGATTGATCCCAATGGTTACACGTCGTGATGTTGCATCGATTGTCGGACTTGGCGCCATTGGTGCGGCGGCTGCAGGGGCGCTGGCCTCCCCGGCGGTGGCCCAGGCGGCCGATCCGAACGAGTCGACCTTCGCCCGCATCCGCCGGACCAAGAAGATGCGGATCGGCGCGGTCGGCGGCGGCGCGCCCTACTACATGAAGGACCTCGCCTCCGGCCAGTGGAAGGGTTTTTACATCGACATTGCCAAGGGGCTCGCCGACGACATGGAGGCCGAGCTCGAGATCACCGAAACCACGTGGGGCAATTCGGTGCTCGATCTGCAGGCCAACAAGATCGACATCTTCTTCGGCCTCAACCCGACCCCGAAGCGCGCGCTGGTGGTGGACTTCTCGGTGCCGGTCTTCAACAACGCCTTCGCCATCCTCTGCAAGAAGGACTTCAAGCCGAAGAGCTGGGCCGAGCTGAACTCGCCCGACATCAAGATCGCGGTCGACCAGGGCTCCTCGCACGACCAGGTCGTCAGCCGCCTGACGCCGAAGGCGCAGATCACGCGGCTGAAGACCGCCGATGACGCCACCGCCGCACTCCAGACCGGCCGCGTCGACGCGCAGTGCCTGATCACCATGCTGTCGCTGACCGTACTGAAGAAGAACCCATCGCTCGGCCAGCTCGTGCTGCCGACGCCGATCTTCGCCACCACCTCGAATGCCGGCTTCCGCCGCGAGACCGACAAGACCTGGCGCGATTACGTCAACACCTGGATCGACTTCAACAAGGGCCTCGGCTTCATCCGCAACGCCATCATCACCAACATGGAGCTGGTGGGCGTGACGGAGGCGGACATTCCGCCGGGCGTGTCGCTGTAAGCGATGGGTTCAGGGCTGGCTCGCTCCGCGCACTCCGCTCTGCCCCCTCTCCCGCCTGCGGGAGAGGGTCGGGGTGAGGGTGTCTCCGCTAGGGAGACTCCCCAAGAGGATGGAGCCCTCACCCGGCGCTTCGCGCCGACCTCTCCCGCAAGCGGGAGAGGTGCAGCGAGCGCGCGGCTCGAACTTTCCAAGCCATTCCCCGACTGAGGCCCAAGCGAATATGTATCAGTGGGACTTCGGCATCCTCTGGGGCTATCGCTGGCTCTTCCTCAACGGGCTCGGCGTCACCGTCGGCTTCACCGTGGTCATCGTCGTCTGCGGGCTGCTGTTCGGCCTGCTTGGTGCGTTCGGCAGTCTGTCGCGCTTCAGGGCGCTGCGCCTTGCCGCACTCGCCTTCATCGAGGCGTTCCGCTGCACGCCGATCCTGGTGCAGCTGATCTGGTTCTATTACGCGCTGCCGATCCTCGCCGGCGTCGAGATGACGCCGATCACCGCCTCGGCGCTGGCGCTCTCGCTCTATGGCGGCTCGTTCTATTCCGAGATCATTCGCGGCGGTATCGTCTCGATCGACAGCGGCCAGTCCGAAGCCGGCGCCGCGCTCGGCATGACGCCGATCCAGACCATGCGCCGCATCGTGCTGCCGCAGGCGATCAAGCGCATGATCCCGGCGCTGATGAACCAGTCCATCATCCAGTTCAAGAACACCTCGCTGGTCTCGGTGCTGGCCGTGCCCGACCTCGTCTATCAGAGCCAGGTCGCGGCCCACGACAGCTACCGGCCGCTGGAAACCTACACCGCGGTCGCGGTCGCCTATGCGGCGATCCTGATTCCCCTGACCATCCTCGTCCGGCGCGGCGAGAAGCGACTGGCGGTCAGCGAATGAGCGAGACGTCCAAGAACACCTCGAAGATCGAGATCCGGGCCTTACGCAAGAGCTTCGGCAGCAACGAGGTCCTGAAGAACATCAATCTCGACGTCGCCAAGGGCGGCGTGGTCGCGCTGATCGGTCCGTCCGGCTCGGGCAAGTCGACGCTGCTCCGCTGCATCAATCTCCTTGTGGTGCCCAACGGTGGCAGCGTCCGCGTCGGAGACACGCGCTTTTCATTTGGCGACGGTTCGAGACTGCCCGACGTGAAGACGCTGGCAAGATTCCGCGCCACCACCGGCATGGTGTTCCAGCACTTTAATCTGTTCCCGCACATGACCACGCTCCAGAACGTAATGGAGGGGCCGGTCACGGTGCGGCGGATGACCAAGGCGGACGCCGAGAAGCTCGCGCGGGCGCAGCTCGCCAAGGTGGGGCTTGCCGAGAACGCCGACCAATATCCTGCGACGCTCTCCGGCGGGCAGAAGCAGCGCGTCGCGATTGCACGTGCGCTCGCGATGGAGCCTGATGTCATGCTGTTCGACGAGGCCACCTCGGCGCTCGATCCCGAGCTCGTCGGCGAGGTCTTGAACGTGATGCAGCGGCTGGCGTCGGAAGGCATGACCATGGTGATCGTGACCCACGAGATCGCCTTCGCGCGCGAAGTCGCCGACCGCCTCATCTTCATGCGCGACGGAATCGTCGTCGAGGAAGGCCCGGCACGGCAGGTCATCGACAACCCGCAGGAAGCCGCGACGCGCGCCTTCCTCAGCCATTTCCACCGCACCGGCGCACTGCCGCCGGCCAACGCGACACCATGATGCCTGATATCGAACGCGTCTATCTCGTCACCGGTGCCGCCAGCGGCATCGGCCGCGCCACCGCAAAGCTGCTCGCCGCGCCTGGTGTTGGGCTTCTGCTGCACACACGCGCGAACGCAGAAGGCCTCGACGCCACCGCAGCTGACGCCGAAGTGAAAGGCGCCGTGATGGCAAGATGCCTTGGCGATCTCGCTGAGGAGACCGCGGCCACCGATGCCGTCGCCGCCGCGCAAGCCGCCTTTGGCCGGCTCGACGGCTTGGTCCTGGTCGGCGGCCACGCCGCCGGGGCAGCGCGATCGGCACGCCGGCGGACCAATTCCGGCAGGCGATGGACGAATCCGCGCTGGCGTTCACGCGAATGGTCGAGGCCGCGCTTCCGCAACTCCGTGCTGGGCGAGATGCGCGGATCGTCGCCGTGTCTTCCTTCGTCGCGCACGCGATCCGGCCCGAGTTCGCGCCCTTCGCCGCGACCGCCGCGAGCCGTTCCGCGCTCGAAGCGCTGGTGCGGCTGACTGCGATCGAGCTCGCGAAAGATGGCATCACTGTCAACGCGGTTGCGCCGGGCCTCATCGTCAAGGACAAGCCGAGTGAGAGCCGGCTGTCGCCCGAGCAGATCGCTGCGACCGAGGCGCTGATCCCGATGCGGCGCCGCGGGCAACCGGAGGAGGTCGCCGAGATCATCGCTTTCCTGGCGTCACCAAGGGCGTCTTACGTCACCGGCCAGATCTGGCACGTCAATGGAGGCCTGACATGACCGAAGCGACCATCGAACGTCTCAGGCTGTTCCTGATCGAGAGCCCGATCAAGATGGCGCGCCTCCAGGGCGTCGGCAACGTCAAGGGCACGGTGAAGCGCGTGCTGATCGAGCTCACCGCGAGCGACGGGGTGATCGGCTGGGGCGAGGCGGCGCCGTGGGAGGTGTTCACGGGAACGCCGGAAGCGGCGTTCTCAGCGCTCGACATTTACTTAAGGCCAATCGTGCTCGGCAAGCCGGTGCGCCGTATCCGCGCGCTGATGGCGGAGCTCGACCGTGCGCTGGTCGGACATGCCGAGGCCAAGGTCGCCATCGAGATGGCGCTGCTCGACATCGTCGGCAAGTCGTCCGGCTTGTCGGTCGCCGACCTCCTCGGCGGCCGGGTGCGCGACACGATTCCCCTTTCCTTCTCGATCGCCGATCCGGATTTCGCCGCCGATCTCGACCGCATGCGAAACATGGTTCCGGACGGCAATGTCATCTACAAGGTCAAGACCGGCGTGAAGCCGCATCGCGAGGACCTCGACCACCTCGAGGCGATCCGGAAAGAATTCGGCGATAACGTCGATTTGCGCGTCGACTACAACCAGGCCCTGGCGCCGTTCGGCGCCATCAAGATTTTGCGCGACGTCGAGCAATTTGCGCCGACCTTCATCGAGCAGCCGGTGCCGCGCAAATATCTGGACGTGATGGCGCAGCTCACTGCGGCGCTGGAAACGCCTGTGCTCGCCGACGAGAGTTGTTTCGATCGCCGCGACATGATGGAGGTGGTGCGCCGCGAGGCGGCCGATGCCGTCTCGATCAAGCTGATGAAGGCCGGCGGCCTGTTCGAGGCGCAGGCGATCATGGCAATCGCCGACATCGCCGGCCTGCCCGGCTATGGCGGCACGCTGTGGGAGGGCGGCATTGGGCTCGCCGCCGGCACGCAGCTGATCGCGGCGACGCCGGGCATCTCGCTCGGCTGCGAGTTCTACATGCCGCATCACGTGCTGACCGAGGACGTGCTGGAGGAGCGCATCGCCAACCGCGGCGGCCATGTCGTGGTGCCCGACGGCCCCGGCCTCGGGATTCGTGTGAGCGAGGCGTCGATCCGCGCCAATGCGCGCGTGCTGGCGGAGGCGTAACTCGCTGTCGTCCTGGCGAAAGCCAGGACCCATTACCCCAGGGAGCAGTTGTGGTCCGAGCTGGTCACCACAAATCTTCGCCAAACTACTTCCTGGGGTAATGGGTCCTGGATCTGCGCTTCGCTTGTCCAGGACGACGACCGTGCATGCGGCCCCTGCGGAGCCCGATCCTTCCCCTCGCTAACCGCGTATCGTATGGTCGCCCCCAACACGCCCGCCCCCCGGCTATCCGGAAAGACATATGCCCGAACCCGCCTGGTCGCTGCACTCCCGCCTGAAAGAGGACACCATCGACATCGGCGATTTGCCGCTGTCGAAGGTGCTGGTCATCAAGGACGCGCATTATCCCTGGCTGCTGCTGGTGCCGCGGCGGGTGGATGCGGTCGAGATCATCGATCTCGACGAGGTGCAGCAGGCGCAGTTGATGACCGAGATCTCCCGCGTCTCGCGCGCGCTGAAGGAGATCACCAAATGCGACAAGCTCAACATCGCCGCGCTCGGCAATCTCGTGCCGCAGCTTCACGTTCACGTCATCGCGCGCCGGACCAGTGACGCGGCCTGGCCGCGGCCGGTGTGGGGCGTGATGCCGCCGCTGGCGCACGACGCCACTGAAGTGCAGAATTTCATCAGCGCGCTCCGCCGCAAGATCTGGTTGGGTTGAAAGAATCATAATGTCAGCATTCGACTCGTTTCCGCTGGGACAGCCGGCCTTCGTCACCAACGTCCTCGACCGCGCCGCGCATCTGCGCCGCGACGACGAAAAGCTGTTCGCGATGGAGCAGAAACCGTCATCGCGCGCCTATGTCGTCTATCGCGACTCGCTGCTGGTGAAGCGCGAGGGCGATAGAGTGCGGGCGCTGCTGGGAATCGACGAGGCGCTGAAATGCGGCGCCAATCCCGGCACGGTCTTCTTGGGGCTGCGTGACGGCGCGGCGATGTTCGGCATGGGAATGTCGCAGGCGGCGGCCGAGAAACTGGTCGGCCGCGACCACTACACCGTGACCGAGCTGCGCGGCATGGCGATGCAGGGCGCGGTCCCACCGCAGGAGCTGTCCGCGATTGCGATGGCCAAGTCGATGGTGGGCTGGCATCAGCGCCACGGCTATTGCGCCAATTGCGGCGCACGCACCAGCATGAAGGAAGGCGGCTGGAAGCGCGACTGCCCCGCCTGCAAGGCCGAGCATTTTCCGCGCACCGATCCCGTCGTGATCATGCTGGTCGCCTCCGGCGACAAATGCCTGCTCGGCCGCCAGAAGCAGTTTCCGCCCGGCATGTATTCGTGCCTCGCCGGCTTCGTCGAGGCGGCCGAGACCATCGAGGACGCGGTGCACCGCGAGATCCTGGAGGAGTCCGGGATCCGCTGCACCGACGTGAAGTATTACATGACACAGCCCTGGCCCTATCCGTCGTCGTTGATGATCGGCTGCAGCGCGCGGGCGCTGAACGAGGACATCGTCGTCGATCGGATGGAGCTGGAAGACGCGCGCTGGTTCACGCGCGAGGAGGCTGCGCTGATGTTGACGCGGACGCATCCGGACGGGCTCGCCGGCCCGCATCCGTTTGCGATCGCCCATCATCTGCTTGGCCGCTGGGTGCACGATAAGAGCGGCGCTTGAGCTGAGAGCGCCGATGACCGCAGCGGGACTCGCGCGGCGCATCCTCTGCATCGGCATTCCCGTGCGAGACCTCACCTTTCGCGTCGAGGCCGTGCCCGAACGCGGCAGCAAGGCCAACGCGAGCCAGCTTGCGGAGATCTGCGGCGGCAACGCGCTCAATGCCGCGATCGCCATCGCCCGTCTCGGCGGCCGCGTCGCGTTCGCCGGACCGATGGGCGATGCCGGCGAGACGTCGAGCAGCTTCATCCTCGAACGGATGGCGCAGGAGGGCATCGAAACCACGCACATCGTGCGCATGCCGGGCCTGGCCACGCCGGTCTCGGCGATCATGATCGAGCCCTCCGGCGAGCGGACCCTCACGATCTATCGTGATCCCGCTTTGTGGAGCGTGAAGCTGGCGGACGCGGACGAATTGCTCGCCGATTGCCGTGCGGTCCTCGTCGAAAGCCGCTGCGCTTCGTTCGCGACCTCGCTCTGCACTGAGGCGCGCCGGCGCGGCATTCCCGTCATCGTCGGCGTCGACCGCGCGATGTCGTTGCAGGACGGCCTGCTCACGACAGCCTCGCATCTGCTGTTCGCCAGCGAACAGGCGCAGGAGACCGCCGGCGTCGCCGACGACGGCGAGGCCTTGAAACGCCTGGCCGGGCTGACGCCAGGCTTCCTCGCCGCCACCCGCGGCCCCCTCGGCACGATCTGGCTGAACGAGGTGGGCGAGTTGGAGGAGACGCCAGCCTTCCCGATCCAGGCGGTGGATACGCTCGGCGCCGGCGACGTCTTCCATGGCGCCTTCACACTTCGCCTCGCCGAGGGCAAGGGGGCGCGGCAGGCGCTGCGATTCGCCGCGGCCGCCGCAGCGCTGAAATGCTGCCGTCATGGTGGTGGCCTGGCCGCACCACAACGCGTTGAAGTTGAAGAGTTTTTGAGCGAGCAGCCGGCGGCGATGCCCGACCGGCCGCAAACATTATAGACTTGCTATAGAATGATTTTCTCTATATCAGGGAAATCTGCCCCTGAAATGGAACAAAGTTCTTCAAATGACCGACCTTGCCGTCCAGATCCCCGAGACCAGCCGCCGCCTCGATGCCATCGACCGCAAGATCCTGATGGTCCTCCAGGAGGATGCCTCCCTGTCCGTCGCCGAGATCGGCGATCGCGTCGGCCTGTCCTCGACCCCCTGCTGGAAGCGCATCCAGCGGCTGGAGGCCGATGGCGTGATCATCAAGCGCGTGGCCCTCGTCGACCAGAACAAGATCGGGCTCGGCATCTCCGTGTTCGTCTCGGTGGAGAGCTCCGACCATTCCGACGCCTGGCTGAAGCGGTTCGCCGAAGCCGTCAGCGCCATGCCGGAGGTGATGGAGTTCTATCGCATGGCCGGCGACGTCGACTACATGCTGCGCGTCGTGGTGGCGGACATGCAGGCCTATGACGTGTTCTACAAGAAGCTGATCAGCGCCGTGCCGCTGAAGAACGTCACCTCGCGCTTCGCGATGGAGAAGATCAAGTCGGTCACCGCGCTGCCGATCCCGGCGGTGGTGGCGGCTTAGCTCTTTCACCAAACGACAGCTGTCATCGCCCGGCTTGACCGGGCGATCCAGTAGTCCGTGACGCCTGCGATTGAATCGAGAAGCTGCGGCGTACTGGATGCCCCGGTCAAGCCGGGGCATGACAGCGGAGATTTACGGCGCGTGTTGTGCTCCTCTGACGCCCCTTAGATCTTCTGGTTGTACTCGCCGACTTCGGGATGGGTGCGCAGCACGCTGTTCACCATCTCGAACATGTCGTGCATGCGCTGCTCGGAGACCGGGCTCTCGACCACGACGACGAGCTCGGGCTTGTTGGAGGAGGCGCGCATCAGGCCCCAGCTGCCGTCTTCGACCGTGACGCGCACGCCGTTGACAGTGACGAGATCGCGGATCGACTGGCCGCCGATCTTGGCGCCCTTCGCCTGCAAGCCTTCGAAATGCTTCACCACCTTGTCGATGACGCCGTATTTGACCTCGTCGGCACAATGCGGCGACATGGTCGGCGACGACCAGGTCTTCGGCAGCGCGTTCTTCAGGTCGGCCATCGACTTGCCGGGCGCGCGGTCGAGCATGTCGCAGATCGCGATCGCCGAGACCAGGCCGTCGTCATAGCCGCGTCCGAACGGCTTGTTGAAGAAGAAGTGACCCGACTTCTCGAAGCCCGCCAGCGCGCCCATCTCGTTGGTGCGGCGCTTCATGTAGGAATGACCGGTCTTCCAATAGGCGACCTTCGCTCCCTGCTTCTGCAGCACGGGATCGGTGACGAACAGGCCGGTCGACTTTACATCGACGACGAACTGCGCCTTCTTGTGGATCGCCGACATGTCGCGCGCCAGCATCACGCCGACCTTGTCGGCAAAGATCTCCTCGCCGGTGTTGTCGACGACGCCGCAGCGGTCGCCGTCGCCGTCGAAGCCGAGGCCGACATCGGCGTTGTGATGCAGCACCGCATCGCGGATCGCGTGCAGCATCTCCATGTCCTCAGGGTTCGGATTGTATTTCGGGAAGGTGTGATCGAGCTCGGTGTCGAGCGGGATCACCTCGCAGCCGATCGCCTCCAGCACCTGCGGCGCGAACGCGCCGGCGGTGCCGTTGCCGCAGGCTGCGACGACCTTCAGCTTGCGCGTCAGCTTCGGACGAGAGGTGAGATCGGCGATGTAACGCGCCGGATAATTTTCGTGGAATTGATAGGAGCCGCCGGCCTTGTTCTTGAACTCGGCGCCCAGAACGATCTCCTTGAGCCGCGTCATCTCGTCGGGGCCGAAAGTCAGCGGGCGATTGGCGCCCATCTTCACGCCGGTCCAGCCATTGTCGTTGTGCGAGGCCGTGACCATGGCGACGCAGGGCACGTCGAGATCGAACTGTGCGAAATAGGCCATCGGTGTCACCGCAAGCCCGATGTCGTGCACCTTGCAGCCGGCGGCCATCAGGCCGGAGATCAGCGCGTATTTGATCGAGGCCGAATAGCCGCGGAAATCGTGGCCGGTGACGATCTCCTGTTTGACGCCGAGCTCGGCGATCAACGCACCCAGCCCCATGCCGAGCGCCTGCACACCCATCAGGTTGATTTCCTTCTGGAACAACCAGCGCGCGTCATACTCGCGAAACCCCGTCGGCTTCACCATCGGCTCGGATTCGAAGGCATAGGTGTTGGGCAACAATACGGATTTCGGCTTCGGGAACATTAAGATGGTCTCGTGAAAAGGGAGGCAGGATTTGCTGCAGCCTTAGCGAATGCCGGGCCGCAGCGGAAGGCGGGAATGAAGGCTTATGGCCGATAATTGCGGCAGTTTGGTAACGAAGGACGTGCCCGCGGAGAGGATGCGATCAGAAGGCATAGACAGCGTCGGCCGTTGCGGCGGGAGCGACGTATGATTTCAGACCGTCGCGGTTGACGACGTCAACGGGTTCATCAAAGAGCTTGGCAATATATTCCTTGAGCTCGACGTAATCGAACACCGTGATCCGGGCATCCGGATCGATCTCGACCATGATATCGACATCGCTGCCGGAATGATTTTCGCCCCTCGCCACGGAGCCGAACAACGCGGCGTGCAAAACGCCCCGCTCGCGCAGGGCAGGCTCGAACTGTCGCAGAATCGCTATCGCATCGGGGCCGTTCATGAATGGAATATAGCACTCCGCCTGCCCCGGCGGGAGGCCCTCCTCGGGCTGTTAAAGCGAACTTACTGCTCGAGCACCATCTGGCCGTTGGCGTATTCGAAGCGCTTGAGGCGAGACAGGAACGAGAGGCCGAGCAGGTTCTCCGACAGCGCTGCGTCCGGCAGCACCATGGCATCGACGTCACGCACGATAAGGCCGCCGACCTCTAACATGGCGATGCGGGTGCGCGCGGCCTTGACGGTGCCGTTGGCGGTCGAGACGGTGGCGTTGTACTCGCTGCGCGAGGGACGCAGGCCAAAGCGTGCGGCCGAGGTCTCGTTCAGCGCAACGACGGAGGCGCCGGTGTCGACCATGAAGCCGATGCGCTGGCCCTCGATCCGGCCCTCGGTCTGGAAATGGCCGCGGCCGTCGCGGGAAATGGCCAGGCTGCGGCCGCCGGCGGGCGCGGTGGAGGCGACTGCCACCGCCGTGCGCGGCACCGAGGTGGCGGAGGCGGAGCTCATCTTGTCCGCCATCTGGGCCATAAAGGTGCCGAGGCCGATCATGACGGCCGCGAAGATCACTATGTTGCGCATCACACTACTTCCGAGCCGAAAGCTCGATTTCACCACGCGGCGCGCCCGTCCGCGAGCGAAGGCACGCCGGGGCGCGTGTCATTTTGACGAAAAGGATGAGCGGACGGTTAATGCGGTCGCTTGAACTTCTGCCCGCCTGCGGCAGGGGGAGAGGACCTCTTACGTCCCCCGCGGCTTCGCTCGCCGGGTCGGCAGCGCGCTGGCCGGATCGTCCGGCCAGGGATGGCGCGGATAACGGCCGCGCAGGTCAGAGCGTACCGCGCTGTAGCTGCCGCGCCAGAAGCCGGGGAGATCTCGCGTCACCTGCACCGGGCGCTGCGCCGGCGACAGCAATTCCAGCACCAGCGGCACCTTGCCGGCGGCGATCGAGGGATGGGTGTTGAGGCCGAACAACTCCTGCAGCCGCACCGCGATGGTTGGCCCCTGCTCGGCTTCGTAGTCGATCGCGAGCATGGTGCCGGTGGGCGCCTCGAAATGCGTCGGCGCCTCGCGGTCGAGGCGCGCACGCATCTCCCACGGCAGCAGCGCCATCAGCGCGTCGGAGAGATCGCCGGCGGAGATGTCCTTCAGCGCGATCTTGTCGTAGAGCGCGGGGACCAGCCAGTCGTCGCGGCGCGCGATCAGTCCGTCATCGGAGAGATCCGGCCAGCTGTCGCCCTCGGCCTTGCGCAGGAACATCACGCGGTCGCGCCATTGCTTGGCGGCCTTCGACCAGGGCAGCCGGTCGAGGCCCGCGGCGATCAGGCCATCCGCGAAGATGCGCGCGGTATCCTCCGAGGGCGACACGGCAAGTGTCGCCTCGGAGAGCGTGATCGCATGGAGCGCGCGCTTGCGCCGCGCCCGCAGTGCCATGGCGCCACGATCGAAGGAGATCTCGTCGGCACTCTCGATATGCTCGGCGAAATGGCGCTCGATCTCGTCCTGCGTGATTTGCGCGGCGAGCAGGATGCGTCCGCTCGCCGCCGTTCCCGTCATTTCGCCGATCGCGATGTAGGGCGCGCGGGCAAGTGAAGAGGTCTGCTCGACGGAAGCGCCACGGCCACTGGCCAGCACGAAACCGCCATTGCCGCGGTTGCGCGCGACGCGATCCGGAAAGGCATAGGCGAGCATCAGGCCGGTGGAGAGATCCTCCTGCTGCCCCGCCGTCTCCGAGGCAGCCACCTGCGAGGCCCAGCGCCGCGCCAGGTCGCGCGCGCTCGCCGCGCGCGGCGAGCGATCGCGGCGGAACTGATCGCGCCGATGTTCGAGATCGACACTGTCGCCGCCGAGCCCACGCTCGGTGATGATCGCCGCGATCTCGGCCGCGGCCTCGCCGCTGCCTGCACGATGCGAATCCACGATCATGCGCGCCAGCCGCGGCGGCAGCGCCAGCGCGCGCAGGCTCTTGCCCTCCGCGGTGATGCGGCCGTCGCCATCGAGGGCGTTGAGCTCGGCAAGCAGGCTCTTGGCTTCCTTCCAGGCCGGCTGCGGCGGCGGATCGAGGAACGACAGCGCAGTGGGATCGGCGACGCCCCATTGCGCGAGATCGAGCACCAGCGACGACAGATCGGCGCTGAGGATTTCCGGCTGGGTGTAAGGCGTGAGCGACACCGTCTGTGGCTCGTCCCAGAGCCGGTAGCAGACACCAGGCTCGGTGCGGCCGGCGCGGCCGCGGCGCTGGTCCACCGCCGCGCGCGAGGCGCGCACGGTCTCGAGCCGGGTCAGCCCGATGTCGGGCTCGTAGCGCGGCACGCGGGCAAGACCGGAATCGACGACGATACGCACGCCTTCGATGGTGAGCGAGGTCTCGGCGATCGATGTCGCCAGCACCACCTTGCGTGTGCCCTTGGGCGCCGGCGCGATGGCGCGGTCCTGCACGGCGGCATCGAGCGCGCCGAACAGCGGCACGATCTCGATGGAAGCGTCGTGGACGCGTTCGCCGAGGAAGTTCTGGGTACGGCGGATCTCGGCGGCGCCGGGGAGGAACGCCAGCACCGAGCCGCTATCGGCGCGCAACGCCGATGCGATCGCATCCGCCATCTGCCGCTCCACCGGCGCATCCGCCTTGCGGCCGAGATAGCGCGTCTCGACCGGAAAGGCGCGGCCCTCGCTCTCGACGACGGGCGCCTCGCCGAGCAATCTTGCCACGCGCGCGCCATCGAGCGTGGCCGACATCACGAGGATGCGGAGATCCTCGCGCAGGCCGGTTTGCGCGTCGCGCGCCAGCGCCAACCCCATGTCGGCATCGAGCGAGCGCTCGTGGAATTCGTCGAACAGAACGGCAGCGATGCCGGAGAGTTCGGGATCGTCGAGGATCTGGCGGGTGAAAATGCCTTCGGTCACCACTTCGATGCGCGTCGCGCGCGAGATCTTGGAGCCGAAGCGGACGCGATAGCCGACGGTCTCGCCAGTACGCTCGCCGAGCGATTTTGCCATGCGATCGGCACTGGCGCGCGCCGCGATGCGGCGCGGCTCCAGCACGATGATCTTCTTACCCGTGGCCCAGGGCGCATCCAACAGCGCCAACGGCACCCGCGTGGTCTTGCCGGCGCCCGGCGGCGCCACCAGCACGGCCGCGTTGTGCGCTTCCAGCGTGCCCGACAAATCGTCGAGCACGGCATCGATTGGAAGGGGCGTGTCGAAGCTGCGGGGCAAGAAATCATCCCGTCGTCATGCCCGGGCTTGTCCCGGGCATCCACGTGGTCTCGCCAGCCTAGAAAACAGACGTGGATGGCCGGGACAAGCCCGGCCATGACGGATTTAGCGGATAACTAGTCCGCCATCAGCCCTGCACCGACGGGCGGCCGATGCTCTCGTAGACGAAGCCGGCGGCTTCCATGTCCTCGGGGCGGTAGATATTGCGGAGGTCGACGACGACGGGCTTTGCCATGGTCGCTTTCAGCCGGCCGAGATCGAGCGCGCGGAACTGCACCCATTCGGTGACGATGACGAGCGCTTCGGCACCTTGCGCGCAGGTATAGGCATCCTCGCAATAGGTGATGTTGGGCAGCTCGCTCTGGGCCTGCTCCATGCCGACGGGATCGAACGCCTTCACGGTTGCGCCCATGTCGATCAGGCCGGTCACCAGCGGGATCGACGGCGCATCGCGCATGTCGTCGGTATCGGGCTTGAAGGTGAGGCCGAGCACCGCGATGGTCTTGCCGCGCAGCGAGCCGCCGAGCGCCTGGCTCACTTTGCGCGCCATCGCGCGCTTGCGGTTCTCGTTGACCGCGAGCACGGATTCGACGATGCGCAGGGACACGTCGTAGTCCTGCGCGATCTTGATCAGCGCCTTGGTGTCCTTCGGGAAGCACGAGCCACCGAAGCCGGGACCCGCATGCAGGAATTTGGTGCCGATGCGGTTGTCGAGGCCAATGCCGCGCGCGACCTCCTGGACGTTGGCGCCGGCTTTTTCCGAGAGATCGGCGATCTCGTTGATGAAGGTGATCTTGGTCGCCAGGAACGCGTTGGCGGCGTATTTGATCATCTCGGCGGTGCGGCGCGCCGTGAACATCAGCGGCGCCTGGTTCAGCGACAACGGACGATAGATGTCGCCCATCACCTTGCGGCCGCGCTCGTCGGAGGTGCCGACCACGATGCGGTCGGGGAATTTGAAGTCGCGGATCGCGGCGCCTTCGCGCAGGAATTCGGGGTTGGAGGCGACGACGACGTCGGCCGACGGATTGGTCTCGCGGATGATGCGCTCGACCTCGTCGCCGGTGCCGACCGGCACGGTCGACTTCGTCACCACGATGGTGAAGCCGGTGAGCGATTGCGCGATCTCACGGGCGGCGGCGTAGACATAGGACAAATCGGCGTGACCATCGCCGCGGCGCGAGGGCGTGCCGACCGCGATGAAGACGGCATCGGCCTCCGCGACCGGCTTGGACAGGTCGGTGGTGAAATCCAGCCGCTTGGCTTTCACATTGTTCGCCACCAGCTCGTCCAGCCCGGGCTCGTAAATCGGGATTTCGCCGCGATGAAGGCCAGCGATCTTCTTCTCGTCCTTGTCGACGCAGGTGACGTCGTGACCGAAATCCGCAAAGCAGGCCCCGGACACCAGTCCCACATAGCCCGTGCCGATCATCGCGATGCGCATGAAAATCCCTGTTTTAGATTGGTTAATGAACCCCCGACGCTGGGGCGGTTTAGCATTTTCCTGAGGGGAGGGAACAGTGGCGCATACAAAAAAGCGGTCCGGAAATTGAACCGGTAAAGAAGTCTGAAACCGCAAGGCGCCACACTGCCCCGCTGACGGACAGGGACTGGCGGAACACGCCTCAAAAAGGGACATCATGGCACGATCAGGCACAATCGCTGCGGGCGGGCGTTCCAAGGCCCCTTCTGCCGTGCGTGTCGACTGGGTCGACTACGCCAAGGGCATCTGCATCGTCATGGTCGTGATGATGCATTCGGTGCTCGGGGTCGAACTCGCCGCCGGACAGACCGGCTTCATGCATGTCGCCGTGGCCTTCGCAAAGCCGTTCCGGATGCCGGATTTCTTCCTGATTTCGGGCCTGTTCCTGTCCCTGGTGATCGACCGAGACTGGCGAACCTATCTCGACCGCAAGGTGGTGCATTTCGCCTATTTCTATGTCGTCTGGGTGACAATCCAATTCGGCTTCAAGGCGCCGGCCTTCGCGGCAGAAACGAGCTGGCGCGAGGTTGGCCTCTTGTACCTCGAATCCTTCATCGAGCCGTTCGGCACGCTGTGGTTCATCTATCTGCTGCCGATCTTCTTCGTCGTCACAAAACTGACACGCAAAATCCCGCCGCTCGCGATCTGGATCATAGCCGCCGCGCTGGAGACGGCACGCGTCACGACCGGCTGGACCGTCATCGACGAGTTCTGCGCGCGCTTCGTTTATTTCTATTCAGGCTATCTGTTCGCGCCTTACGTGTTCGCCCTGTCGGATCGCGCACGGAAGCATCCGGTCCTTGCGCTTGCAGCGCTCGCGACCTGGGCGCTGGTCAATGCCGGGCTGGTCACATTCGGCGCCAGCGAATGGAAGATCGTCTCGCTCGTGCTGGGCTTCGCCGGCGCCTGCGCCATCATCACGATGGGCACGCTGCTCGCGCGCGCGCAGTGGCTGAATTTCCTCCGCTTCTGCGGCGAGCATTCGATCGTGATCTATCTCGCCTTCTTCCTGCCGATGGCGGCGACGCGGACGCTGCTGCTGCGCACGGGCATCATTGCCGATATCGGCACGGTGTCGCTGGTCGTCACGGTTCTCGGCGTGCTCGGGGCGCTCGCGATCTGGCAGGTCGCGCTGCGGCTCAATGCACACTTCCTGTTCGAGCGCCCGGACGCGTTCTGGATCGCGCCGAGGAAAACGACTGGGGCGGTGTTGCAGGCGGCGGAGTAATCGAGATCGCTGTCGTCGCCCCGGCTTGACCGGGCGACCCAGCATCCCAGAGACAGTCGTCATCGACCGATAGGCCGCGGCGTACTGGATTCCCCGCATTCGCGGGGAATGACAGTGGGGATAGTGGCGCCAGCGAGCCAAAAATCCGCCTTCCAAGGCTGTCAAAGCCCGCAAAAATTCATACATTGCGGCCATGCCCAAAACCGCACCCAAAACGTCCCCGAAGACCACCGCCAAAGCTGAAACCAAGGCTGCCGCGGCCAAGGCGGCCGCCGAGAGCAAATCCGCTGCTGCCAAAGCTGCTGCCAAGCCGGTCGCGGCGAAGGCGGCCGGCAAGGGCGACCATGTCTTCCTGGTCGACGGTTCCTCCTACATCTTCCGCGCCTATCACGCGCTGCCGCCGCTGAACCGCAAGTCCGACGGCCTCCAGGTCAACGCCGTGCTCGGCTTCTGCAACATGCTGTGGAAGCTGTTGCGCGACATGCCCGAGGACAACCGGCCGACGCATCTGGCGATCATCTTCGACAAGTCGGAAATCACTTTCCGCAACAAGATCTATCCCGAGTACAAGGCGCACCGGCCACCGGCGCCTGACGATCTGATCCCGCAATTCGCGCTGATCCGCGAGGCCGTGCGCGCCTTCGACCTACCCTGCCTGGAACAGGTCGGGTTCGAGGCGGACGATCTGATCGCGACCTATGTGCGGCAGGCCTGCGAGCGCGGCGCGAGCACGACCATCGTGTCCTCCGACAAGGACCTGATGCAGCTCGTCACCGATTGCGTCACCATGTACGACACCATGAAGGACCGCCGCATCGGCATCCCCGAGGTGATCGAGAAATTCGGCGTGCCTCCGGAGAAGGTGGTGGAGGTGCAGGCGCTCGCCGGCGATTCCACCGACAACGTGCCTGGCGTGCCCGGTATCGGCGTCAAGACCGCGGCACAGCTGATTACCGAATATGGAGACCTCGACCAATTGTTGTTCCGCGCCGGCGAGATCAAACAGCCGAAGCGGCGCGAGGCGCTGCTCGAGAACGCGGAGAAGGCACGGATCTCGCGGCAGCTCGTGCTGCTCGACGACAAGGTCGAGCTCGAGGTACCCCTCGATGACCTCGCCGTCCACGAGCCGGATGCACGCAAGCTGATCGCCTTCCTCAAGGCGATGGAATTCACGACGCTGACTCGGCGCGTCGCCGACTATTCGCAGATCGATCCCGCCAACGTCGATGCCGATCCCGGCTATGCCAAGGGCGCCAGCGTATTCTCGCCGCTGCCGCCCTCGGATGTCGTGCCCGCGCCGGGAACCGGCACGCCGGCGCAAGCTGCTCCGCGCGAGCGCAACAAATCGGCGAGCAAGGAGGACAAAGCCGCGAGCCCGAAGGGTGCGCCGATCTCGCTGGCCGCCGCGCGCGAAGAGGCGCTGCGCAAGCTTCCAGTCGAGCGCGGCAAGTATCAGGCGATCAAGACGCCTAATGAGCTCAACGCCTTCATCGCCCGCATCCATGACGTCGGCCATGTCGCGATCGAGACGAGAGCGAACTCCATCAATCCGATGCAGGCCGATCTCTGCGGCATCGCACTGGCGGTAGCGCCAAACGAGGCCTGCTACGTGCCGCTCGCGCACAAGCAATCCGGCGGCGGCGCCGGCCTGTTCGACGCGGGCCTGGCACCCGACCAGGTCAAGCACGACGACGCGATCCAAGCGCTGCGGCCGGTGCTGGAATCGTCAGGCATCCTCAAGATCGGCTTCGACGTCAAGTTCACCGCGGTGATGCTGGCACAGCACGGTATCACCTTGCGCAACATCGACGACGCGCAACTGATCTCCTACGTGCTCGATGCCGGCCGCGGCTCGCATGCGATCGAATCGCTGTCCGAGCGCTGGTTCGGCCATGCCATGCTGAAGGAGAACGAGCTGCTCGGCAGCGGCAAGGGCAGGATCACCTTCGACCAGGTGCCGATCGACAAGGCCGCGCCGCTGTCGGCGGAAGGCGCCGACATAGCCCTGCGCGTCTGGCGCGTGCTGAAGCCGCGCCTCGTCGCCGAGCACATGACCACCATCTACGAGACGCTGGAACGGCCGCTGGTATCCGTGCTCGCACGCATGGAGCGGCGCGGCATCTCGATCGACCGTCAGGTGCTATCGCGGTTGTCGGGCGAATTCGCCCAGACCGCAGCACGGGTCGAAGCGGAGATTCAGGAGATCGCAGGCGAGCCGGTCAATGTCGGCAGCCCCAAGCAGATCGGCGACATCCTGTTCGGCAAGATGGGACTGCCAGGGGGCAGCAAGACAAAAACCGGCGCATGGTCGACCACCGCGCAGGTGCTCGATGAGCTCGCCGAGCAGGGCCACGACTTCCCGAAGAAGATTTTGGAGTGGCGCCAGGTCTCGAAGCTGAAATCGACCTATACCGACGCGCTGCCGACTTACGTCAATCCACAGACCCATCGCGTCCACACCACCTACGCGCTGGCCGCGACCACGACCGGCCGGCTGTCGTCGAACGAGCCGAACTTGCAGAACATCCCGGTGCGCACCGAGGACGGCCGCAAGATCCGCCGCGCCTTCGTCGCAACGCCCGGGCACAAGCTGGTCTCCGCCGACTATTCGCAGATCGAGCTGCGGCTGCTGGCGGAGATCGCCGACATTCCCGTGCTGAAGCAGGCGTTCCGCGACGGACTCGACATTCACGCCATGACGGCGTCGGAAATGTTCGGCGTCCCGATCAAGGGCATGCCCAGCGAAATCCGTCGCCGCGCCAAAGCGATCAATTTCGGTATCATCTACGGCATCTCGGCGTTCGGCCTCGCCAACCAGCTCGGTATCGCGCGCGAGGAGGCCTCGGCCTACATCAAGAAATACTTCGAGCGCTTCCCCGGCATCCGCGCCTATATGGACGAGACGCGCGACTTCTGCCGCAACCACGGCTACGTCACCACGCTATTCGGCCGCAAATGCCACTACCCTGACATCAAGGCCTCCAATGCCTCGGTGCGCGCCTTCAACGAGCGCGCCGCGATCAACGCGCGGCTCCAGGGCACTGCCGCCGACATCATCCGCCGCGCCATGACGCGGGTGGAGGATGCGCTGGCCAAGAAGAAGCTGTCGGCGCAGATGCTGCTCCAGGTGCATGACGAATTGATCTTCGAGGTGCCCGACGCCGAGGTCGAGGCGACGCTGCCCGTCGTGCAGCACGTGATGCAGGACGCCCCGTTCCCGGCCGTGCTGCTGTCGGTGCCGCTGCATGTCGACGCGCGTGCCGCGACGAACTGGGACGAGGCGCATTAAGCTCTTTCTTCACCTCTCCCCGCTTGCGGGGAGAGGTCGGGTCGCCCCCGGCGATGCGGAGCATCGTCCCGCGCGATCCGGGTGAGGGGGTATAGGCCTCTCGGCGACCTCATCCGTGGAGAGAGGCCCCTCACCCCAACCCTCTCCCCGTAAGAACGGGGCGAGGGAGCGCACCGTGTGCGCAGCGAGAACCTAATTGTCCTCCGTGCAATTGCGCGATGGCCTCACCGCGTCTCGCATATTAGAACCATCGCGTTCTCCGCACCGGTTCACCCATGCCCCACACCCCCGCCCTGCTCGGCTTTGCCCTCGTCTGCCTCGGCCTCGTGCTCACGCCCGGGCCGAACATGATCTACCTGATCTCGCGCTCGATCACGCAGGGGCCGGCGGCGGGCATCGTCTCGCTCGGCGGCGTGGCGCTGGGCTTCGTGTTCTACATGCTGTGCGCGGCGTTCGGCATCACGGCGCTGCTGCTCGCCATTCCCTTCGCCTATGACGCGCTGCGCTTCGCTGGCGCCGGCTATCTGCTGTGGCTCGCCTGGCAGGCGGTGAAGCCGGGCGGGCGCTCGCCGTTCCAGGTCAGGAAGCTCGCGATCGACAGCCCGCGCAAATTGTTCGCGATGGGCTTCGTCACCAACCTGCTCAATCCGAAGATCGCGATGCTGTATCTGGCGCTGCTGCCGCAGTTCATCGATCCCACCGCCGGCAGCGTGCTGACACAGTCGGTGGTGTTAGGGGCGATCCAGATCGCGATCAGCGTCAGCGTCAATGCGATGATCGCGCTCGCGGCCGGATCGATCGCGCTGTTCCTGGCGAGCCGGCCGAGCTGGATGCTGGTGCAGCGCTGGCTGATGGGCACGGTGCTGGCCGGGCTCGCGGTGCGGATGGCGGTGGAAGCGAAGAAGGTGTGAGGAGAGCGCCCGGTCAAGCACAGCCAACCCACTCCGCCGGTTCATCATCATTCAACCGCGCCACCGCATCGGCGCGGCGCGTCAGCACGGCGCGCTGGTTGATGTAGCCCTTGTCGGTGATCTCGCCGCCGTCGACCGACGGCGGTTCGGCGAGCAGTAGCGCGCGCGTGGCATGGCCGGAGGAGTTGCCGCTCTGCTGTTTCAGCCGTGCCAGACCCTGCGCGATCGCGGTCCTGACCTTGTCATGTGCCAGCACGTCGTTCACAGTTGCCGTCTCGTCCAGCCCGGCATGGGCGCGGCAGGCAGCGATATTCGGGAACACCAGGAAGCGCACCTCATCGCCGCCATGGCCGGTGACGACGATGTCCTGCGCGAGCGGCGCCAGCGCGGCTATGCCGGCGACGCGCAGCGTGCCGACGCTGACCCAGGTGCCGGAATTGAGCTTGAAATCTTCCGCGACGCGACCATCGAAGAACAGGCCGCGCTCGGGCCGCTTTGCGTCGGCAAACTTCACGGCGTCGCCGATGAGATAGAAGCCTTCTTCGTCGAACGCCTGCTTCGTCAGCTCCGGCGCCTTCCAATAGCCCGGCGTGACGTTGGGACCGCGCACGCGCACCTCCAGCTTGTCAGCGGAAGTGACGAGCTTGAGCTCGGTGCCGGGAATAGGCACGCCGATATTGCCCGAGCGTTGTGCGAGGAAATGGCAATCGGTCGCGAGCGGGGAAGTTTCGGTCGAGCCCCAGGCCGAGACCATCGGCAACGCACGGCCGACGGTCTCGATGGAAAGCTGCTCCAGCGCATCCCACAGATTCTGCGGCAGCGCGGCGCCGGCATAGAACGCGAACTTCACCTCGCCGAAGAAGCGGCGGCGCAGCTCCTCGTCGCCGCGGAGGGCCGCGATCAGCATGTCGAAGCCGCGTGGCACGTTGAAATAGACCGTCGGCATCACGCTTCTTAGATTGGCGAGTGAGGTCGCAAACAGGCCCGGAGCCGGTTTGCCGCCGTCGATATAGAGCGAGCCGCCATTGCGCAGCACGAGGTTGAAATTGTGATTGGCGCCGAAGGTGTGGCTCCAGGGCAGCCAATCGAGGATCACGAGATCGCCGCGGCCCGGTTCGAGGAACGTCCAGGTCTGCGCCTTGGCCTGCTGGCTCGAGGTCAGCATGCGCTGGGTGTTGATGACCGCCTTGGGCGTACCGGTCGAGCCCGAAGTGAACAGCAATTTTGCGATCGTGTCCGGCGTCACCGCGGCGAAGGCTTTTGCGACGTCGGCCGTTTCAGGCGTCGCCGCAATGGTGCGGAACGACAGCGCGTCGGCATCGTCGGCATTGCCGCTGATGATCTGCGCCGTGTGCAGCGGCCTGATCGCATCTAGCGCCGCGGCAAATGGCTTCATCGCGGAGACATAGATCGCGCCTGGCTCGAGCAGCGCGATCATGCTCCTAAGCTTGTCAAAGTCTTTCGACATCAGCGAATAGGCGGGCGAGATCGCCGCCGTGGGCACGCCGACATGCTGCGCGGCAAGCGCGAGCAGCGCATGATCGATGCTGTTGTCGGAGAGGATGGCGAGCGGGCGCTCGGCACTGAGGCCCTGCGCCAGGATCCAGGACGCGGCCGCCCGCACCTGCTGCAGCGCCTGCGCATAGGTGACGGTGGTCCAGGGCGCTTCGGCGCTGCCGCGCTCGGCGAGGAAGATGGTATCAGGCGTTTGCCGCGCCCATTGCTCCAGCCAGTCGCCGGTGCAGCGCGCGCTCTCGCCAAGCGGCTCGGGTGAACGCAGCACGATGCTGCCGTCGGCGCGATGCTCGGCGACGGTTCGGGGTGTTGCGAACAGGCTCGCAGCATCACCGCGTGAGGCGACTGTCATCGGGTTTCCTCCTCGCCCCGGATCCGGGATCGGCCGCAGCCTCGTTCCGGGCTGCTTCGGCCATAATGTTGGGCACGACAATTGTTGTCGTCAACAACAATCTTTCACCCCGAGCGTCGAAGCGCTAAGGTCGGGCGGAGGGAGACACAATGTGACAACCAGCGCGGCCCAGACGTCCCCACGCAAACGCGCCGGCAACGGCGCTGCGCAGCGGAACGACGCCGACGAGATCGGCCTCGACGCACTGGTCGGCCACGCCGGCTATGCGGTGCGGCGCTTCCAGATCTGGATCTTCCAGGACTTCATCAAGACGCTCGGCGAGGTCGACATTAGGCCGACGCAATATTCGGTGCTGACGGTGATCGGCGCCAATCCGGGCCTGTCGCAGATGGCGGTGGCCAAGCGCCTCGGCATCGAGCGCGCCCGGCTGGTGCATCTGCTCGACAGCCTCGAACGGCGCAGATACGTGAAGCGGATCAAGTCGAAGACGGACCGGCGCTCGCACGCGCTGCACCTCACCGCGCCGGGCGCGGCGGCGCTGGCCAAGTTCAAGCGCCTCGCGGCCGAACACGAGCGGCATGTCGAGGCGAAGCTCGGCAGGGAGAATAGGCAGCACCTGCTCCGGATCCTCGCCGACTTTACCTGATCTCGGCTGCCCACAATTTAAGCAGATGCCTGCAACCGAGCGCTTGAGCTCGGCCTCCAGCTCTCCGCAAGCCACTGATCTCACGATAATATCCGGAGCACCCGCCCTGCCCTGACGCTGTACACAATGGCACATCGCTTGCTTCAAGCCGGGTAAACCAGTTGCCGGAGTTTTGTCGCCATGGGGGCTGAGCAGCCTGAAACGATCGCCGCGATTGTGGCCGCGCATCGCGCGGGCACCCTGACGCCGGCGCAGACGGTCGCACGGACCTATCAGCGCATCCGCGACCATAACGATCCCGCCGTGTTCATCAGCCTGCGCGACGAAAAGGACGCAGTCGCGGAAGCCGAGAGACTTGCCACGAAGGATGCCGCGAGCCTGCCGCTCTATGGCGTGCCGGTTGCGGTGAAGGACAATATCGACGCGCTGGGATTTCCGACCACCGCAGCCTGCTCGGCCTTCTCCTACACGCCGACGCGCGACTCCACCGCGGTCGAGCGCCTGCGCGCCGCCGGCGCCATCATCATCGGCAAGACCAATCTCGACCAGTTCGCGACCGGCCTCGTCGGCGTGCGCTCGCCCTACGGCATTCCCAGGAATGCGATCCGCGAGGATCTCGTTCCCGGCGGCTCGAGCTCGGGATCGGCGGTCGCCGTCGGCGCGGGGCTGGTGCCGCTGTCGCTCGGCACCGACACCGCCGGCAGCGGCCGCGTGCCGGCGATGCTCAACAACATCGTCGGGCTGAAGCCGAGCCTCGGCATGATCTCGACCGCGGGCCTGGTGCCCGCCTGCCGCACGCTCGACTGCATCTCGATATTCGCCTTGACGGTCGACGACGCAGCGCTGGCGCTCTCCGTAATCGCGGGGCCGGACCAGGCCGATCCGTTCTCGCGCGACCGGCCGCTGGGGCCGATCACGCCGTTCCCGGCGAATTTGCGCCTGGGTGTGCCGCGCAACGGACAGCTGATCTTCTTCGGCGACAAGAAAGTGGAAGCCGCTTACAGCGATGCGCTGAAGCGCTGGACCGCCCTTGGCGCGACACTGACTGAGTTCGACCTCGAGCCATTCTACGAGACCGCGCGGCTGCTCTATGAAGGACCATGGGTCGCCGAGCGCTACCTCGTGATCAAGGATCTGCTCGCGTCCGCACCCGATGCAATCCATCCGGTGACGCGCGAGATCACGGCGGCCGGCGCGCGGCTGAACGCGGCGGAGACCTTCTCCGCGCTCTACCGCCTGCAGGGCCTGCGCAAGGTCGCCGAGCGCACTTTTGCGCATGTCCACGCGCTGGTGCTGCCGACGGCGCCGACCGCTTATACGACCGCGCAGGTGCTGGCCAATCCGATCGAGCTCAACAGCCGGCTCGGCACCTACACCAACTTCGTGAACCTGCTCGATCTCTGCGGTCTTGCCGTGCCGGCTTCGATGCGCGCGGACGGCATTCCATTCGGCATCACGCTGCTCGCCCCCGCAGGATGCGACGCGCTGCTCGCGAGCATCGGCCGTGTGTTCCATGCGGATACGAAGCTGAGTCTCGGCGCACAGCGCGTGGCGCAAGCACCGCTCGCGCCGCTTCCCGCAAGCAGCGGCGACGAGATTCCGATCGCAGTGGTCGGGGCGCATCTCTCCGGCATGGCGCTGAACGGCGAATTGAAGACCCTGAGCGGGCGCCTGATCGAGGCGACCAAGACAGCGCCCGACTACAAGCTCTACGCGCTCAAGACCACACCGCCGAAGCCGGGCCTGCTCCGCGTCGAAGCCGGCAAGGGCGCCGCGATCGAGCTGGAGATCTGGTCGCTGTCGTCGTCCGCCTTCGGCAAGTTCGTCAATGCGATTCCCGCGCCGATGGCGATCGGCACGATCCGGCTCGCCGATGGCCGCAGCGTGAAGGGCTTTCTCGTCGAGCCTGAGGTGCTGGGCGAGGCGCGCGATATCACGGCGTATGGTGGCTGGCGGAAGTATATGAAGGAAGCCGCGACGGCTTAGGTGCCGTAGGGTGGGCAAAGCGAAGCGTGCCCACCATCACCATCAAATAGGAAAGACGGTGGGCACGGCGCTTTGCGCCTTTGCCCACCCTACGGCACCGCGCGCGCCGCCCTACACCGACACCGCGTAGATCTCATACTCGCCGCGCACCAATTCGATGTGCGCGCGCATGGCTGCCGCTGCCCCCTGCTTGTCGCCGCGCATGATGGCGACGACGACGCGGTCATGCTCGGCTTGCGATTTGGCGAGGCGACCGAGATTGCGGAACTGGGCGCGGCGGAACGGCTGCACACGCACGCGCGTGGCGAGCGTGATCTCGGCGATGTAGCCGTTCTGCGATCCCGCATAGATCGCGTTGTGGAAGCGCTCGTTGACCTCGTGGAAACGCTCGGGATTGCCGGCATAGCTCAGCACCCGCAGCTCTTCGTGGATCGCTTCCAATCCATGTCGCTCGGCGGCGGACATGCGCTCGGCGGCAAGGCCGGCGCACAGCGCCTCGAGCTCGGCCATCGCCTCGAACATGCTCTTGAGACGCTCGATCGAGGGCTGCGCCACCACCGCGCCACGATGGGCGCGCGCTTCGACGAGGCCGCTCGCCACCAGCTGGCGCAACGCCTCGCGCACCGGCGTGCGCGAGACGCTGAACCGCCGCGCAATGTCGGTTTCGTCCAGCGGTGCACCGGGAGCCAGTGTTCCGCGCACGATCTCATCGGCGAGCTGAAGTCGCAGTTCCTCGGCGCGCGTGACCTTGTGCACCGACGGCGAAGGACGGTCGACGCGCGGCACCACCGGCTCGGCCGGCAGCGTGCCCTGCGGAAAGTCGTCAAGCGTCATACGGTCTCTTTCGGCTCGTCGATGATGCTGACATGAGCGGCGACGACGCGCCAGCCCTCGGGGAAACGAATCCACGTCTGCATCTGCCGGCCGACCTTGCCGGGAGCCGTGTCGCGATAGAACAAGGTGGAGGCCACGGCCGTGTCGCGGCCATAGCTCGTAATTACGGTCTTCGCAGTCCGCCGGTTCAGACCGACCGGCGAGCGGCCGGCGCGGAAGCCCGAGATCGCCTCATAGCCATAGAGGTTCTCGCCGATGCCGTAGCGCAGCGTGCGGGGATCGTTGCGGAAGAGCTCGCCGAGCACGACGACGTCGTTGCTGACGAGGGCCTGCTCATAGCGCTCGAATGCGGCTTTGACTTCCGCGATCACGTCGGGGAGATCGATCTCCATCTCAAATTCCTCTTAAAGTCCCCTTGGCGACAGCGCCGATGCCACGCCCATCTTCTCCAATGCGTGCGCGACGCGGAGCGCGATGTCCTCGCGCCAGGGCGCGGCGATGATCTGCACGCCGATCGGCAACGGCTCGAGCGGCACCGGCACGGCGACGACCGGCAGGCCGATGAAGGAGATCGGCTGGGTGTGGATGCCGATATTGGCGCGCACCGGCAGCTCGACGCCGTCGAGCGTGAAATTCACCTGGCCAAGCTTCGGCGCGGTGCACGGCGTTGCCGGCGCAAGCAGCACGTCGACAGACTTGAAGATCTCGGCGAGCTGAGTGCGATACCAGCGACGGAATTTTTGCGCGCGGTCGACCAGCGGCGCCGGCACCATGGCGCCGGCGATCAAGCGGTCGCGCACGGCCGGATCGAAGTCATTCGGGCGCTTGCGCAGGCGGTCGAGATGCAGCGAAGCGCCCTCGGTGGTGGTGATGACATAGGCCGCCGCACGGGCGCGCGAGGCTTCGGGGACATCGACGACCTCAGTCGCGCCGAGCGCCTTGGCAATGCGGCTGACGGCTTCGACAGCTTCGGGAAACACGTTCTTCTGAAAGTGCCCGCCTGCGATCGCGATGCGCAGGCCTGAGATGGACTCGCCGAGCAGCGGCGCCACCTGTTCGACGCCACGCGTGGTGCAGGCGCCATCGTCGGCATCCGGTCCCTGCATGACGTCGTAGGCGAGTGCGAGGTCGGCGACCGAGCGTGCGAGAGGGCCGAGGTGATCGAGGCTCGCGACAAACGGGAACGAGCGCGCGCGCGACAGCCGGCCATAGGTCGGCTTCAGGCCAAAGATGCCGCAGAACGAGGACGGCACGCGGATCGAGCCGTTGGTGTCGGAGCCGAGCGCGATCGGCACCAGCGCGCCGCCGACGGCGCTACCGGAACCGCCCGACGAGCCGCCGGTCATCCGCGTAGTGTCATGTGGGTTGCGCGATGGACCGTCATGGATGTTCTCGCCGGTGAAGTCATAGGCGTATTCGCCCATGTTGAGCGCGCCGACCAGCACGGCGCCGGCCGCTTCCATCCGCTCGATCAGCGTCGCGTCGCGTTTGGCGGGCGTAAGGTCGCGGTTGATCTTCGAGCCGGCGCGCGTGACGACGCCCGCGACATCGAACAGGTTCTTCACCGCGAAGGGCACGCCGGCGAGCGGGCCGACTTTCTTGCCCGCGGCGATATCGGCATCGATCGCGCGCGCCTTGGCACGGGCGCGGTCGGCGGTGACGTCGGTGAACGAATTGAGGATGGTGTCGTGCTGCTTGATGCGCGCGAGAGCTGCATCCGTCGCAGCGAGCGCCGACATGCTGCCGCCTGCAACCGCGGTCGCGATCTCGGAGGCCGTCATCTCTGGCTTGGTGGTCATGGCGATGTCAGGCCGTGAAAATCGGCGCCGGCTCGGTCTCGTCCGGCAGCGCGAATTCGTCGACGAGGCGGCCAAGCCGCAGCGAGACTTCGAGGTTGGCGCGCACCGCAGGCCTCCAGGCCCCCTCGACCGGCAGTGCCAGCGCTTTCGATACGGCGTCGATATAGTCGTCCAGCGGTTCGGCCATCGCTCTCTCGAACAATCAGTGCACTCTTAGTGTATCTGCAACGGCGGATGCGGGATCGCCGTCAGCAGCTCTTTGGTGTAGTCGTCCTGCGGATCGCTCAAGACCTGCTCGGAAGAGCCCTCTTCGACGATCCGACCCGTCCGCATCACAATGACACGATCGCACAACAAGCGCACCACATTCAAATCATGCGAGACGAACAGATAGCTCATACCTAGCCGCGCCTTGAGGTCCTGAAGCAGGTTCAGCACGACGGCCTGCACCGAGACGTCCAGCGCTGCCGTCGGCTCGTCGAGGATGACGAGCTTGGGATGCAGCGCGATGGCACGGGCGATGCCGATTCGGGCTTTCTGGCCGCCGGACAGTTGGTGCGGGAAGCGGTCGAGCAGGTTGTGCGGCAGGCCGGCCATGGTCGCCAGCTCCTCGCAGCGGGCGCGGAGCGCGTCGCGGCCCCTGATGTCGCCGAGCTGCAGAATGGGATCGACGATGGCGCGCGCGGCGGTGAAGCGCGGGTTGAGGCTGTCGGTCGGGTCTTGGAACACCATCTGGATCCGGCTGCGCTGCGGCAGCCGGGCGAAGCTGGCAGGCGCGATGCTGCCGATGTCCTCGCCGTCGAACTGGATCAGGCCAGAGGTCTGGTCCAGCAGGCGCATCACCATCATCGACGTCGTCGATTTGCCGCAGCCGGACTCGCCGACGAGGCCGACGCTCTCGCCAACGCCAATCGAGAAGCTGATGCCGTCGACGGCGCGGAACACGTCCGGCTCCACCGGCGGTTTGCGACCGAACAGTTTTCCGAGCACGGCGGTCGCGCCCTGGCGGGGATACTCTTTCACGAGCTTTTCGATGCGGAGGAGAGGCATCTTCTCCCCGCTTGCACTGGTGTGCTCCCTCTCCCCGTTCTTCACGGGGTCGCGACGAGCTTCGCTCGCGCTGAGAGCGTTGGGGTGAGGGGCTGCTTCCACGACCGCGGTGCTGGGAGAGTCCCCCTCACCCGCCGCACTTCGTGCGTCGGCCTCTCCCCGCACGCGGGGAGAGGCGAAGGACACGCCCTCTTCTTCCGGCAAGAGATCGCGCAAGGACACACCGAGCCGCGGCGTCGCGCGCATCAGCTTCTTGGTGTAGGGGTGCTGGGGGCTTGCGAAGATGTCGGCAGCTTTCGCGGTCTCGACCACGCGACCCTTCTCCATCACCACGACGCGATCGCAATAGGCTGCGGCGAGGCCGAGATCGTGCGTGATCAGGATGGTCGACATCGCGCGGCGTTTTGTAAGCTCGACGATCAGATCCATCACCGCCTTCTGCGTGGTGACGTCCAATCCGGTCGTCGGCTCGTCCGCGATCAGCAGCTGCGGGTTGCAGGCCAGTGCCAGCGCGATGACGACGCGCTGGCACATGCCGCCTGACAGCTCGAACGGATAGGCGTGGTAGCGCTCGCGCGGGCGGGCGATCTTGACCTGCTCCAGCGCCTCGATCGCCTTCTCGCCGTGATCGGCGACCTGAGCCTGCTGCACATGGGTGCGCAAGACGTCCTCGATCTGGTCGCCGACCTTGCGGATCGGATTGAGCGCGGCGCGCGGGTTCTGGAAGATCATCGAGACTTCGCGCCCGCGCAGATCGCGCATCTGGTCCTCGGTCGCGGCCTTGACGTCGATGCCGGAGAACATCACCGAGCCCTCGGCGATCCGCCCCGCGCGGTCGAGGATGCGCATCACCGCATAGGAGGTCACCGATTTGCCGGAGCCGGACTCGCCGACGATCGCCAGCGTCTCACCCTTTGCGACGGCGATATTGACGTGCTGCACCGCCTTCACGATGCCGCGGCGGGTGGTGAATTCGACGGTGAGGTCCTGGACGTCGAGCAGGGGCTGGGCGGTCATGAGGGCCTCCCAAACAAAAATGGCAAAAACAACCCCATGCACAGTAGAACGGGATTGAAATCATTGGAGAATTTCTGCGGCAAACTTGGACCTACGCTAGCCATCACGTCCTCCGCTGGGGATCGACGATGTCGCGCAGGCCGTCGCCGAGAAGGTTGAAGCAGAACACGGCGATCATCAGCGCGAGGCCGGGGAATAGCGCGATCCACCATTCGCCTGAGACCATGAAGCCCGCGCCTTCGGCGACCATGATGCCCCATTCGGCGGTCGGCGGGCGTACGCCGAGACCGATGAAGGACAGACCGGCAGCATTGAGGATGGCGTAGCCCATGGTCAGCGACATCTGCACGATCATGATCGGCATGATGTTGGGCAGGATGTGCACCAAGAGGATGCGGAATTCGCCGTTGCCGGACAGGCGCGCGGCCTGCACGAAGCCGGCGTTGCGGCGGACATTGGCCTCGGCGCGCGCGACGCGGGCATAGAGCGGGAAGTTCACGATGGCGGTGGCGAGGATGATGTTCTGCACGGTGTTGCCGAGCGCGGCGACGATGCCCATCGCCAGCACGAACAGCGGGAAGGCCATGATGGTATCGGCGATGCGGCCGACGATGCGGTCGGTCCAGCCGCCGAAATAGCCGGCCGCGATGCCGGCGAGGCCGCCCATCAGGAACACCAGCGCGACGGAGGCAATCGCGATGAAGGTGTCGAGCCGGCTCGCGACGATGACGCGGCTGAAAATGTCGCGGCCCAACTGATCGGTGCCGAACCAGTGCGCCGCGGACGGCGGCTGCAACGTCGCCGCGGTGTCGGAGGCCAGTGGATCGTAGGGCACCACATAGGGACCGAAGACCGCGGCGGCCAGGATCAGGATCAGCAGCGCAAAGGCAAAGCCCGTGACCTTGTTTTCGCTGAGGACATAGCGCGTCTGTTCGAGGATTGCCGATAGCCCCGAGGTGCGCGCGGGATCGACGGGCTCAATTGTGGGCGCGACCGTGCTCATCGGGTTAGCCCTCCAGCCTGACGCGCGGATCGATCACGCCGTAGAGAATGTCGATGATCAGGTTGAGCAGCACGTACATGACAGCCATGGTCAGCACGAAGCCCTGCACCGGCGCGAAGTCGGACGAGATCAGCGCTTCCACCGCATAGGAACCGATGCCGGGCCAGGCGAACACTTTCTCCACCAGCACGTTGGCGCCCAGAAGGAACGAGAACACCATGCTGAGCGTGGTGATGACGGGCAGCATGGCATTGCGGAAGGCGTAGGTGACGATGACGGTCGACGGCGACAGGCCGCTGGCGCGCGCGGTGCGGACGAACTCGGAGGCGAGCACCGCCAGCATCGAGGCGCGCGTCATGCGCGCGATCGGCGCCAGCGAGAAGATCGCAAGCGTGGTCGCCGGCAGGATCAGCTGGCTCAGCGCCGAGCGGAACGCCTCGACGTCCCGCGCGAGCAGGGTGTCGATCAGATAGAAACCTGTCACCGTCGGCGGCGCGCTGTAGAACACGTCGAGCCGGCCGAGCGGTGCCGGCGACCAGCCGAGCCGGAAATAGAAGACATAGACCAGCACGAGGCCGGTGAAGAACACCGGCAGCGACACGCCGGCCGTGGTCGTGACGCGGCAGAGATGATCGATCCATGATCCCGGCCGCGTCGCCGCCAGCACGCCGAGCGGGATGGCGATCACGACCGAGACCAAGAGGCCGAGCAGCGTCAGCTCGGCGGAGGCCGGCAGGCGATTGCGGATTTCGGTCGCGACCGGCTGGCCCGTGGTCAGCGAGTTGCCGAAATCGCCATGGGCGAGGTCGTTGGTATAGCGGAAGAACTGCTCGATCAGCGGCCGGTCGAGGCCGAGTTTTTTCCGGATCTGCTCGACGGCTTCCTTGGTCGCGGCGGGACCGGCGAAGTACGCCGCGGGATCACCTGGCAGCGCGCGCGTCAACAGGAAGGTCACGATGACGACGCCTATCAGCGAGGGAATCGCGAACATCAGGCGCTTGCCGATCATGGTGAGCATGGCGCGCTCCTTTTGAGTGAACAAAGGGACGCTCTCGCCGCGCACACCGCTGCGCCCCCTCTCCCCTTGTGGGAGAGGGTTGGGGTGAGGGGTCGCCACAAGCGAGGTCGGAGTTCGCGGCTACCCCTCACCCTGCCCCTCTCCCACAAGGGGAGAGGGAATGAGAGAGTAGTGCCCATCTCACTTGAGCAGGCGGTATCGAAAGACGTGGACATGTCGCTCGCGCCAATCATGACTCACCCCTTCGCCATCGCGCGATAATCGAGGCGGCGGTGGAACCAATATTGGTAGCCGCTGATGTTCTTCTGCATCGCGACGTTGACGAAGGGCTGGTACAGCGGGATGCGCGGGATGTCGGCGTAGGCGAGATCGACGAAGCTTTTGACGTCGGCATCGTACGCCGCCTTGTCGCCGGTCGCGGCGGCGGTGCGCGCGCCGTCGATCAGCTTGTCCATCTCCGCCGACTTGTAGCTCATGGTGTTGAAGACGGAATTGTTGCCGTGATAGCACCAGTAGAAGAAGTATTCGGGGTAATCGAGCCAGCCCGAGAACACGTTGGTGAAGAGCGGCATCTCCTTCTTGTTGAGCTCGGTGCGCCAGTTGGCGCCGGGTACCTTGTTGATGGTGGTCTTGATGCCGAGCTGCGCGAGGCTCTCCTGCACCAGCACGCAGAGCGGCTCGTTGACGCCGGCAAAATTGAGGTCGAACGAGATCGTGGTCTCGAAGCCGTTGGCATAGCCGGCCTCAGTGAGCAGCGCCTTCGCCTTCTCCATGTCGGTGTTGTATTTGTGCGGCTGCGGCCAGGCGACTTCGGTCGGCTTGTCTTTGGCAGCGCCGAACATGGGATTGCCGAGGCCGAACAGCACGGCGTCCATGATCTTCTGGTACGGCATCGCGTAGGCGATGGCCTGCCGCACCTTCGGATTGTCGAACGGCGGCTTGGTCACGTTCATGCCGATATACTGGATGCCGTTGGAGAACGGCAGCGACACCACGTTGAGCTTGCCGTTCGCCTTCATCTCCTGGAAATCCCTGAACGGCAGCTCATAGGAGATGTCGGCATCGCCGCGTTCCAAGAGCGCGCGGCGGTTGCCGGCCTGCGGCACCATGCGCCAGATCACCCGCTTGATCTTGGGCAGGGGACCGCCGACCCAATCCTCGTTGCGCTCCATCACCACTTCGGTGCCGGCGGTCCACTTCGTCACCTTGTAGGCGCCGGAGCCCGCGGTCTGCTGCTTGGTGAATTCGAGGCCCCATGGATCCTTCTCGCTGGCGTTCTTCTTCACCAGCTCGGAATTGACGATGCAGGGCACGATCACCGCGAGATCAGGGATCGTCAGTCTGTCCTTCTTCAGGAAATCGACGCGCACGGTGTGGTCGTCGAGCACGACGAACTGCTCGGGCTTGGTCAGCGAGCCCGCACTCATCTGGAAGGTCGGAAAGCCGCCGACGCTGACGGCGCGGTCGAGCGACCATTTCACGTCCTTCGCCGTGACCGGCGCACCGTCGTGGAATTTGGCGTTCTTCTTCAGCTTGAAGGTGACCGACATGTCGTCGATCCTAAAGTCCTCGGCGAGCTCGCCCTTGAACTTGTCGCGGTCGTAATAGGGCACGCCACCGGGACCGCTCTTCATCTCGTGGCTGATCAGGCGGTCGTAGCAATTCCAGGACACCTCATAGCCGGGCACGTTGGTGCCGACGCCGTGGATGTCGAGATTGTTCGGGCCGCCCTCCGAGACGATCAGCAGCGTCTCCGAACGCGCATCTGCCTTGGCCGAGGAGACGACCTGCGGCAAGACCGGAAGCGCCGCGCCGGCGGCCAATCCGGAAACGGACTTGAGGAAATCGCGGCGCTTCATGAAATCGCTCCAACACAAAGTTTTTGGTTGGAACCGGATTCGCAAGGTTCGTGCCAAGGGTGAATGGAAGCTTACACTTCGCGCAAGTCATTGATATATAACGGTAGTAGCGCGATTCAGGCCGCCGCCGGCTTTTGATCAAGCCTTTGAATTGCATACAAAGACACGATTTTGATTACAAAATATGCAGATTTTGTCGGACGCCCGATTTGTCGCCACCTCCCCTTGGAGTCTCGCGTCGGGGCTTTGGTCGAGAGGATCGGGGCTCGCGCATCAAACTCGTCATTGCGAGCGTAGCGAAGCAATCCAGAGTCTTTCCGCGGAGGCAGTCTGGATTGCTTCGCTGCGCTCGCAATGACGGCTGGGCTGTCAGCTCGCCCAGATCAAGTCCTGCAGCTCGACCAGATCCGCCGCCCTGTCCTGCCAGCCCTCGATGCAGATGTGGCTGTTGAGGTCGCTGGCGCGGTGCAGCAGCATCAGGGCCATCAGGCGGCGCTTCAACTCGAAATCCGGCTTCGCATAGCCGAAGCCTTCGAGCAGGCTGCGCACCCTGCCCGGCCGGCCCGCCGCCATGAAGGCGCTGGGGCCGAGCAGATCGTAGTCGCGCCATCCCGCCAGCACGTCGCCGAAATCGAACAGCCCGGCGAGCGCCCACTGGCCGTCATCGCAGGCGAGCAGAAAATTCTCGGGAATGTATTCGCCGATCAGGATCACCGGCGGCGCGTTCATCGGAATGAGCTTTGCGGCGTCGCGCAGGAGATCATCGAGGCCGGCCAGGAATTTCGGCGCGAGGCCGAGACGCTCGTGCCTGGCACGGCACCCCTGCATCTGCTGGCGCATGAAGTCGTCCCAGCGCGGCTCGATGTGCGCGAGCTCTCCGAGCGGCGCGCGCTGCACGGCGGCGATGGTCTCGCCGATCTGGCGCAGCACGCGCTCCTTCTGGTCTTCCGGCAGGCGCGGCCACACCTCCGCGCCGAGCGCGCCGCCAAGGCGCGTGATGATCAGATAGGGCCAGCCGTCGCGCCCCCCTTCGGCGACGATCTCGGGAATCGGTAGATCGAGATGGCCTTTCAGTTGCGCCAGCGAGCCACGCTCGGATACGAATTGCGTACTCAGCAGCGGCGGGAAGATTTTCAGGATCAGCTTGTCGCCGAGCCCCACGACGAGATTGGTGCCGGTCGCGAACACGTGCGGCGCGCTGACATCGAGACCATGGCCGCGCGCGATATCGAGCGCGATTCCCAGCCATTGCGCCGGGTCGGAGCGCCAGGCGCGAAAGCTTTTAGCGTCGGCGAAGTGAGGCAGTTGTTGCGACGGCGTGATGGTCATCTGCATTCGCGTATCGAAAGCAGGGTCAACTTTGGTTGGCTCTGTGCAAGCCAAAGAGGCGGTGCACCTCTCCCGCTTGCGGGAGAGGTCAGCACGTAGTGCCGGGTGAGGGCTTTCTCCTCTAGGTGATTGTCCCGATGCGGAGGCACCCTCTCCCCAACCCTCCCCCGCACGCGGGGGAGGGAAGGCACCTCACGCGCGGTCGCAGCGATGTCTAATCGCGACATTCTACCGCTCGGGACTGGCGCGCTCGAACTGGCGCAGCAGCTTGTTGCCGCGCTCGACGGCGGAATCCAGCGCTGCTTGCGCGCTTTTGTGGCCGGCGAAGGCCTGCTCCAGCTCGTCCTCGATCGCGCCGCGGATCAGCACGAAGGAGCCGAGCCGGACGCCCTTGGAGTTCTCCGTCGGCGGATGCAGTGTGATCTCCTCGAAGGAGATCGCCGAACCAGGATTGCGCTCGTAGAATCCCTGCGACCGCGTCAGCTCAAAGGCGGCGCGGGTAACAGGCAGATAGCCGGTGTTCTGGTGCCAGGCGGCCTGCACGCCCGGCTGCGACAGATAGGCGAAGAACCGCGCCACGCCCTTGTACTCCTCGCGCGGCCGGTCGCGCAGCACCCACAACGTGGCGCCGCCGATGATCGAATTCTGCGGCGCGCCCTTCACGTCGGGCCAGTACGGCATCAAGCCGTAGCCGATCTCGAATTTCGAATTCGCCTTGATGTCGGCCCGCGTCGCCGAGGAGCCGATGAAGATGCCGCATTCGCCTTTCTGGAAACGCGGCTCGGCCGCTTGTCCGCGGCCGCTATAGTCGAACAGTTTTGTCTTTTGCCACTCGCTGAGCTGAGCGATGTGTTTGACGAGAACCGGATTGTTGATGGTCAATTCCGCGTCCAGCCCGGCAAAGCCGTTCGCCCGCGTCGCCAGCGGTAGATTGTGGAAGGCGGAGAAATTTTCGACATGAATCCAGGACGGCCAGGAGGTGGTGAAGCCGCAGACCGCACCGCGTTCGCGCAGGCGCTTGGCCGCTAGTCCCAATTCCGGCCAGGTCTTCGGCGGCGTCTCCGGATCGAGGCCGGCATCGCGGAACATGGTCTTGTTGTAGTACAGGATCGGCGTCGAGGAATTGAACGGGAACGACAACAGGTTGCCGGCCGCATCGGTGTAGTAGCCGGAGACGGCGGGTAGGTAATCGCCGAGCGAGAACGGCTCGCCCTGGTCCCGCATCAGGCTGAACACGGGATAGATCGCACCCTTGGCCGCGGTCATCGTGGCGGTGGCGACCTCGTTGACCTGGACGATGGCAGGCTGGCTGCGCGAGCGGAAGGCGAAGATCGCTGCCGTCACCGTCTCGGTGTAATTGCCCTTGTAAGCAGGCACGATGCGGTAGTCGGACTGCGAGGCGTTGAAGTCGGCGGCGAGCTTGTCGAGCTGCCGGCCGAGCTCGCCGGACATGGCGTGCCATAGCGCAATGTCGGTGGCGGCACGCACTGGCGCGGCCATGGTGACAGCCGCAAGGACGGCGACGACCTGCAAAAAGCGCAATGCTGAAATCACGATGGCTCTTCCCGTGTCGCACGACAAAAGTCGGCTGCCCTGCTTAAGGCGCGGCATTGGCAGTTTCAACCGGGAATGAGCGGCGGCCGCGCCGCACAATCGGCCCAACGCCCGGAGCGGGATGGCCTTCCCTTTACCATTTGCTAGATTGCGTTGAACCTTTTCCTTCCGCCATAGACTCCACCACTGAGGGGTTGAGTGTGCCAGTGTTGAGCCGTGCCGAACTCTCGCGGACCGGGGTGATCTTCGTCGCGCTTCTGCTTGCCGTCTGTACGACGGACGCGGTCGCACGCGAATTTCGCGCCGCCGACACCCAGACCGAGGATTACCCGACCGTCCAGGCGCTGCGCTACATGGGCGCCTTGATCGCCGAGCGCACCGGCGGCCGGCACGAGATCAAGGTGTTCCACTCCCGCCAGCTCGGTGAGGAGAAGGAGACGATCGAGCAGACCCGGGCCGGCGCCATCGACCTCAACCGGACCAACGTCGCCCTGATCGGCAATTTCGTCCCGGCGATGAACGTGCTGGCGATGCCGTTCCTGTTCCGGTCCATCGAGCACATGCAGAAGGTGCTGGACGGGCCGATCGGCAGCGAGATCTTGAACAGCTTCGAGCCCTATGGCTTCGTCGGGCTCGCCTTCTACGATTCCGGCGCGCGGTCGATCTACAACAGCGTCCGGCCCGTGAGGAGCGTCGCGGATCTCAGGGGATTGCGGATCCGGGTACAGCAGTCGGAGTTGATGAGCCAGATGATGCGTGCGCTCGGCGCCGAACCGGTCGAGCTGCCTTACGGGCAGGTGCTCACCGGGCTTGCCAACCACCTGATCGACGGCGCCGAAAACAACTGGCCATCCTTCGTGACGACAGACCATTACAAACTTGCCGGCCACTACGCACTCACCGAGCACACGATGAGCCCGGAAGTGCTGGTGATCTCGCTGAAGGCCTGGAAAAGCCTCTCGGCGGAGGAGCAGACGATCTTCAAGGAGGCCGCGCAGCGCTCCAGCCGGTTCATGCGCGAGAAATGGCGCGACCTCGAGGAGCAGTCGCAGCGCAAGGCCCAGGACGCCGGCGTCACCATCATCAACGACATCGACCGCAAGCCATTCGAGGAGGCGATGGCTCCAATCTATGCCAAGGCCGGGCGCGATCCGGCCGCGGCCGCGCTGATCGAACGCATTCGCAAGGTGGAGTAGAGCCTCTTGGCCGGGCTTGGACACAGCGAGACCACAGACAGGCCGCCCGGCCCGATCGGGCGCCTGCGCGCGCGTCTGGTCGGCGCGCTGCGGGCGGTGCCGATCCGCTGGCGCATCCTCTCGATCGCGGCGCTGAACTCCGCCGTCGTGGTGGTGCTGGTCGCGATGATCTGGAACGGCGCGCAGGTGCTGGGCTCGGCCTGGGACGACGTGCGCCAGGTGCGCGAGTCCGACCGGATCCTGGCACTGCTCGAAAGCGAGACCGGGCGGCTGCAAAACCTGATCCACCGCTATATCAACCAGCCGAGCCCGGACCTGTTCGCCGAGATCCTGCTGCTGCGTGAGGCAGTGCTGGGGACGCTGGCCAACCGCGCCACCAAGGATCCGATGTTGTCGGGCTCGGTCGAGGAGCTCGAGCGCACCACCGACCGCTTCCTCAACGGCTTTGGCGAGCTGCGCAGCGTGCAGGCCACCATCGCCAAGACCTATGAGGAGCAGGTGCAGGGCCCGGCCAAGGACATGGCGGGCCTCTATTCCATCATCGAAGGCGCCACCGGCCATCGCGACGCGCTGATCTGGCCTTCGCTGGGAAAATCCCGCGAAGCCTTCACCGCGATGCTGGTCGCGGCCAATTCCTACTATCTGTCGCTGTCACCGGGCGCGGCCGACGACGCGCGGCGCAACACCGAGACGATCGAGAAGACCATCCCGGTCATGATCGACCTCGCCGACAACGACCTTCAGCGCATGGCCTTGCGGCGGCTCGCGGACCGCACCGCATCCTTGCGCGAAGGCTTTGCAAAACTCTCCGAGCAGCTGGCGAGCCGCACCGATCTGTTGCGCAACACCATCGACGCCAGTCAGGCCGAAGCGATCGGCGCCATCGACGACCTCTCGACCAAGATGCGCCGGCGCGAGCAGAAGGCGCAGGCGACTTTTGATCGCACGCTGGCCGACATTTCCCGCCGCGTGCTGTCGATCGCGGTGATCTTCCTCGGCGTCATCCTCACCGCCGGCGTGATGATCGCACTATCGATCCGCCTGCCGCTCCAGCAGCTGATGGCGGCGATGCGCGCGATCACGCTCGGCGACCTCGACCGCGAGGTGCAGGGCACCAAGGCACGCGACGAGGTCGGCGCCATGGCGCGCGCCGTGGAAGTGTTCCGCGAGAACGCGATCGCCAAGCGCCAGACCGAGGACGAGCTGCGCGCGTCGAAGGAGAAGGCCGAGAGCGCGCTGCTCGAGCTCAACACCGCGCAGCAGAATCTGATCGACGCCGAGCGGCTCGCCGCGCTCGGCGGCCTCGTTGCCGGCGTCGCCCACGAGGTCAATAACCCGATCGGCATCAGCCTGACCGTCGCGTCGAGCTTTGCCAGACGTAGCGAGATCTTCGAGGCCCAGCTCAAGGGCGACGGGGGCTTGCGCCGCTCGCAGCTCGAGGAGTTCGTGCAGTCCTCGCGCGACGCCTCGCAGCAGCTCGTGGCCAACCTGCAGCGCGCCGGCGAGCTGATCCAGTCGTTCAAGCAGGTCGCGGTCGACCGCTCCCATGCCGAACGGCGGCAGTTCAGCTTAAGCGAAGCCACCGACCAGATCATCGCCAGCCTGCGCCCGGTGCTGAAGCGCTCGCCGATCACGCTTCAGGTCGACGTGCCCGAGGGGCTGCTGCTCGACGGCTATCCCGGCTCCTACGGCCAGATCCTGACCAATCTCTTCCTCAACGCCGCCAACCACGCCTTCGCCGACGGCCGCGCCGGCACGATCGCGATCTCGGCGCGGCCGCGCGGGGCCGACGACATCGAGATCAGCTTCGCCGATGACGGGGCCGGTATGACCCCGGACGTGCAGCGCCAGGCCTTTGACCCTTTCTTTACCACCCGGCGCAATGAAGGTGGCACGGGACTTGGCCTGCATATCGTCTATAACCTCGTCACCCAGCAGCTCGGCGGCCGCATGATGCTGGAATCCAAGCTGGGACAAGGCACTACTTTTCGCATTATCATGCCCCGCATCGCCAAGGGCGCACAAAGCACAGAAAGTGACGGGACTTCTCAATGGCCGAACAGGACGATGTCCTCCACCTGATCGACGACACCGGTACCGCGTCGGAGGATGCCAACGCCCGAAAATGGAAGATCGCCGTCATCGACGACGATCCGGCCGTGCATGACGGCACCCGCTTCGCGCTGTCCGACTACAGCCTCAACGGCCAGAGCCTGGAGATCCTGTCGGCCTATTCGGCGGCGGAAGGTCGCAAGCTGATGGCCGAGCACGGCGACATCGCCGCCGTGCTGCTCGACGTCATCATGGAGACCGACGTCGCCGGCCTCGAGCTCGTCGAATTCATCCGCAACGAGATCAAGAACGAGACCGTCCGCATCATCCTGCGCACCGGCCAGCCCGGCCAGGCGCCGGAGCGGCGCGTGATCGTGCAGTACGACATCAACGACTACAAGGCCAAGACCGAGCTCACCGCCGACAAGCTGTTCACCTCGCTGACCGCCGCGCTGCGCTCCTATCAGCAGCTCGAGCGCATGGTGCAGACGCGGCGCGGGCTCGAGATCATCATCGACGCGGCCTCGACGCTGTACGACTTCAAGTCGATGCAGCGGCTCGCCGAGGGCGTGCTGACCCAGCTCGCCTCGCTGCTCAACGTCGACTGCGCCGGCATCCTGGTCCTGCGCGACAATGGCGGCGTCGACCCCGAGCTCTCGGTGCTCGCCGGCAGCGGCTGCTACAGCCGCTTCATCGGCACCACCTCGTCGAAGGCACTCGACCCCGAATTGCGCGAGATGGTGGAGGCCGCGTTCCAGCGCCGCAAGAACGAATTCGCCGACCACCGCAGCGTGATCTATTTGCGCACCGGAAGCGGCCGCGAGGTGGTGGTGCTGCTGCAGGCCGAGCGCGAGCTGTCGGAGACCGACCGCTCGCTGGTCGAGATCTTCTCCAGCCGGCTCTCGATTGCCTTCGACAACGTGATCCTCTACCAGCAGCTCCAGGACGCCAACACGCAGCTGGAGGACCGTGTCGCCCAGCGCACCCGCGCGCTGATGCAGGCCAACCGCCGCCTGTCCGCGCAATGGCTGCGGCTGCAGCGCGCCAACGGCTTCAAGAACGAGATTTTGGGCACCGTCGCGCACGATCTGAAGAATCCGCTCGGCGTCATCCTCGGCCGCACCGAGATGCTGAAGGAGCTGATCTCGACTGGCGCCTCGCAAAGCGGCGTGGTCGCCCAGGTCGATCACATCCGCGACGCCACCAAGCGGCTGACCACGATGGTCGATCATTTGATCTCGGACGCGATGGCCGATGCCTTCGACATCACCATCCGCCGCGAGCCGGTCGACGTCGCGGGCCTAGTCAAGGAGGTCGCCGAGGCCAACCAGCCGCTCGCCGTCAACAAGCAGCAAACGATCAGCGTCGCCGCGCCGCCCAACATCGTCACCATGTGCGACACCGACCGCATCCGCGAGGCGATCGACAATCTCATCAGCAACGCCATCAAATACTCGCCGATCGGCGGCAAGATCGCCGTGGCCGTGACCCATGAGGGCAGCGAAACCATCGTCCGCGTCAGCGACGAGGGGGCCGGCCTGTCGCCGGAGGATCTCGGCCGCCTGTTCGGCCGGTTCCAGCGGCTGTCGGCAAAGCCGACCGCCGGCGAGAGCTCGACAGGGCTTGGGTTATCCATCGTGAAGCGTATTATCGACATGCATGGCGGCGAGGTGACGGCCGACAGCGACGGGCCCGGCACGGGCTCGACCTTCACCATCACGCTTCCCGCGACTGAAATGCCGTGATCTCAAGACCATGACCCAAAGCCAGCACATCATGATCGTCGACGACGAGGCCCCGGCCCGGGAGATGGTCGGCGATTATCTCAAGATGCACGGCTTCACCGTGACGCTGTGCGACGGCGGCAAGTCCTTGCGCGCCGCGATCCAGGGCAGCATGCCCGACCTCGTCGTGCTCGATCTCAACATGCCCGAGGAAGATGGGCTCTCGATCATCCGCGACCTCAAGAGCCGCATCAACGTGCCCGTGATCATGCTGACGGCGACCGCGAGCCCGATCGACCGCGTCGTCGGGCTCGAGCTCGGCGCCGATGATTACGTGGCAAAGCCCTGCGAGCTGCGCGAGCTGATGGCGCGCATCCGCTCTGTGCTGCGGCGGAGCGGGCCGGCCAAGGCTGCTGCGCCGGACGCCGGCGCTGCGAAATCCGACAAGGATCAATTGGTGCGCTTCGGCACCAAATGGCTCGATCTCGAAGCGCAGGCCTTGCGCGACGACGAGGGCAACGAGCATCCGCTGACCGCGTCCGAGTTCGGTCTGCTCAAGGTGTTCGCCGCCAATCCGAAGCGCGTGCTGTCGCGCGAGCGCCTGCTGGAGCTCGCCAATGCGCGCGACGCCGAAGCCTTCGACCGCGCCGTCGACCTCCGCATCATGCGCATCCGCCGCAAGATCGAGCCCGATCCCGCCAAGCCCGCCGTGATCCGCACCATCCGCGGCGGCGGCTATCTGTTCTCGCCGGCCGGCGAGAAGGCGTAGGGCGGCATCCCCCGCGGGGTCGTCCCGGCGAAGGCCCTAGGGCATGCACATATCTCTGAGGCTCCATCCTGCTGCGACGGCGTGGAAGTATTCGAGGCCGTTCTTGAAGGTGATCGGGCCCGGCGGCTTGGACGATGGGTAGCCGTCCCAGCCGCCGAGGCGACCAATGATCCAGGCGGCCCAAGCGAGGCTATCGGGCGGATGTGGGTTCTTTAATCGCTTGCTCCCGGCTTCGAGTTGACGGTTGAGGGCGGTGAGCACGTTAATTTGGCCGTTGTCGAAGGCAGCGAGAATGGGTTGGCGACTGCCATTGCGGGCCTGCAGAAGTTGGATTGTGATGACGGCCGCCTTAGCGGCAATCGCGACCAGCTTGAGAAGGCGATCGGCGGTTCCGATCTGGCTGTCTTCGAGCTTGAAGCCTTGTGTCTTCAGGATGCGGAAGAACTGCTCGATGATCCAGCGTTGCTTGTACCATTGGACGATGCGCCAGGCGTCCTCGATGCCGGTAACCTCGTGAGAGGTGAGAAGCCGCCAGTGCAGCGGCTCTACCCCGGTTTCGGCATTGATCTCGCGCACATCGACCACCGCCAATGGCAAGCTTTCCGGCAGATGGCGCAGGAACTTACTCTGTGGGCGGGCGAGCTCGATTGCGCCAAAGCGAAGTTCGAGGTGAGCCAGGCGGGCGGGCCGCGCGGCGCGCGCAGGCAATTGGATCGCACGCCGATCCACCGCGGCCATGGCATCGCTGACCTCATACAAGCCGCTGCGGTCGGCAAGCTTGCGATCATGCATGCTGCGCGCGATGACGTGGAAGTGTTGCTCGGCCGAGCTGGCATAAAGGGCAAAAATATCGCTCTCGCGGTCACCCAGCACCGTCACCGCTGTGGCCTTGGTGAGGAGCGGCTTGGCCGCCATGGCAGTGGATATCCAGCGCTGCGATTCCTTGTCCGATAACTCCCGATCGTCGTGCGAGGTCGTGCGGCGACCTGTGCGCGTCCATATCTGCCCGCTCAAAAGTCCAAGACAGTTGCCGTCATCGGCATCCACAGCCAGCAGCGGATGCAGCAGCACGCCGTGGTTATTGCCTTTGCCGATTTCTCCGAGCCCGCGCCGGCGTTGCGGTGTGGTGTTGAAGTGGATCTCGCTGGTGTCCTGGATGGCCAGCACGTGGCGGCCCTCTACCGCAGCGACCGTGCTTTCGCTCCAGCTTTCGATGATCCGCTCCACCGTCACCTTGTCATGGCCAAGAAAGCGGTTGAACCGCACTTCCAGCGCGCGGTTCCCCCTGGAGAGCTGCCGAAGGCAGACAGTTTTGCCCACAACCATGCGTTCGACGAACGCCGCCCCCCTTTATCGAGACGACGATCCCCGAACCGGCCCAGCGTCCAGTCAATCCGTGACAACATCGCGGCACCCCGTCCAAATCATGGAGTGCCGCAATACGAATCACACAGAACTCTGATTCTGGAATCCTCCCAGGCCGATCCGAGTCAATCCGCCGCACCAGATATGTGCATGCCCTAGGGCGAAGGCCGGGACCCATTACCCCAACAGGCTCTGGGCGCGTGGGCTGATAACCACGAGTCTTCGCCAAACCCAATCCTGTGGCTATGGGTCCTGGCTTTCGCCAGGACGACGCTTGAGGCGGCAGCGAACGCAACACCCCCAAATTCGTTCCTCACTCCGCCAATCCCCACCCCCGTATTTCCCGTACATTGAAATTCCACGCTTTTTTGCTCCGAATGTTTCGTCACACCCCTTTCGACGAAACAATTTGGCAGCGCACGAAACCATTTTCCGCTTTTCGTGCAGACGTCCCGAAACGTTGGCTGATTAACACTTTCCCTCAAGGAAACGCCGCTCGGTCGCGGCGCTACGGGGAGCTAGTTTCATGCCGAACGTCATTGCCATCAACGCCCAGGCCAGCCAAAGCATCATTGCCGTTCAGGCGACTTCGGACGACATGCTTCTCGAAAGCATTGCCGGCGGCAACCGGACGGCCATGCATATCCTCTATTGCAGGCACAATGTGCGGGTTTACCGTTTCATCCTGCGCATCGTGCGCGATGCCACCACGGCGGAAGACCTCGTCAGCCAAGTGTTTTTGGACGTGTGGCGGACCGCCGGCCAATTCCAGGGCCGCTCGCAGGTCTCGACCTGGCTGCTCTCGATCGCCCGCTTCAAGGCGCTGACAGCGATGCGCCAGCGCCGTTTCGAGGACATCGACCAGGAGGATGTGCGTCAGATCCCCGACGATTCCGACACGCCGGAGACCTCGCTCGACCGCAGCGACACCAGCGCCATCCTGCGCGCCTGCGTGCAGAAGCTGTCGCCTGCGCATCGCGAGATCATCAACCTCGTCTATTACCATGAGAAGTCGGTGGAGGAGGTCGGCCAGATCATCGGCATCCCCCAGAGCACGGTGAAAACGCGGATGTTTTACGCCCGCAAGCAACTGGCCGATTTGCTTAAGGGCGCCGGCGTCGATCGCTTCGCCGCCTAAACTCAACGGATTCAATGGGATAGGGCCGCGCCTTTGGCTCTGTCCCCGGACACGGAAGTGTTACCGCCGACGAAACAATTGAAACAAAGCACAACATCAGGCGGAAAAACTTCCCTCCTATAAAGCTCACATACGGTTTTGGTTAAACCTCCCAAGGACCTCCAACGACCCGGACGGGATGCCCCCCTCCGGGTCGTTTTGTGTTTGCCGGAAGGTGCGGCGGCAGGCTCCCGCCTCTCCCGCGTGCGGGAGAGGCCGACCGCGCCCCGGGCGATGCGAAGCATCGTCCCGCGTGCGGCGGGTGAGGGTTTTTCCATCTTGGGGAGTGTCCCGTTGCGGAGACACCCTCTCCCCAACCCTCCCCCCGTTGTCGCCGACGCAATTGCCCTACAAAGACAGCGGCTTCGTCACGAGCGCGTGACGGCGCGTAACGATCCACGCATCCATCCCGAACAGCCCTCGTGACTTCCTCCACGAGTGCCCGATGCTCGAACTTCTCTTCGCCGTCCTTGCCGGCATCCTCACCATCGCCGCGCCGTGCACGCTGCCGATGCTGCCGATTCTGCTCGGCGCCTCGATCGGGCGCGCGGGGCACTTGCGGCCGGCGATGATCGCGCTCGGCTTCGTCATGTCGTTCTCGGCGACCGCGCTGCTGCTCGGTGCGATCACGCGGCTGTTCGATTTCGATCCGAACGTGCTGCGCGAGGCGGCGTCGATCCTGCTGCTCGGCTTCGGCCTGTTGATGCTGTGGCCGGCGCCGTTCGAATGGCTGTCGATCCGGCTCAATGGCTGGCTCGACCTCGGCAATTCCAGCGCCACCCAGCGCGAGGGCGCGCTGGGCGGGCTCGTGCTCGGCACCACGCTCGGCCTGGTCTGGACGCCCTGCGCCGGCCCCGTGCTCGGCTCGATCCTGACGCTGGTTGCGACCTCGAAGAACTTGGCCTGGGCCGGCACGCTGCTGGTCGCCTACGCCATCGGCGCGGCGATCCCGATGCTCGCGATCGCCTATGGCGGCCAGGCCGCGACCACGCGGGTGCGCAGCCTCGCCCGCATCTCGCCGCGGCTGCAGCAGGGTTTTGGAATCGTTGTGATCGCCTTCGCGGTCGCCGCCTATTTCCAATACGACACGCTGTTCGTGGCGTGGCTCACCGGCTTCTATCCCACCGGCCAGATCGGCCTGTGATCATCGCGCATCTCAACCGGAGGACTCGTCCATGACTTTCAAATTGCTCACCGTGGCCGCCGCCCTGATCGGCATGGCCGGATCAGGCGCCGTCATCCCCGGCATCTGCGACGAGGCCGCGCGCGCCGCCGCCATCGTCACCGCCGCCGCGAGCCAGCAGACCGCGCCCGACTTCACCGGCATCAACAACTGGTTCAACTCGAAACCGCTGAGCATGGCCGACCTGCGCGGCAAGGTCGTGCTGGTCGACTTCTGGACCTATGGCTGCGTCAACTGCGTCAATACACTGCCGCACGTCACCGACCTCTACGCCAAGTACAAGGACAAAGGTCTCGTCGTGGTCGGCGTGCACACGCCGGAATTCCCGTTCGAGCGTTCCGCCTCCAATTTGCAGGCTGCACTGAAACGCCACGGCATCACCTATCCGGTGGCGCAGGACAATGCTTCCAAAACCTGGAACGCCTACCGCAATCGATATTGGCCGGCGCAGTATATCATCGACCAGACCGGCAAGATCGTGTTCCAGCACGAAGGTGAAGGCAGCTACGACCAGATCGACGGTACGGTGGCGCGGCTCCTGAACGTGAACAGCTGATGCCGCGCCGACATCGCGCGGCCGGATTTATCTGTCGTCCTTGTTGCTTGACTCCACGGACCCGTCCGTGGAGTTTCGCATCGACGAAATCAGCCGCCCGTGATGGACGACGCGACCACCAGCAACGACATCCGCCTTCGTGAAGGCTCCTCGATCGCGCAGCGGCTGATCATGGCCGGCTCTGCGGCCGCGGTTGCGCTGTGCTTCACGCCCGGCCTGTTCACGCACGACACACTGGAAGAGATCATCTCGGTGGCCGCTCTCCTCCTGGGCGCGGCATTCGTCTGCGGCATCATGCTGGCGCCGGCGGTGGTGTGGATCATCACCCCGAACGAGATCCTGATCGGGCAACAGCGTCCCTTCGGAAAGCTCCGCACGCGGGTCGTCGCCAAGGACGACGTCAGGGAATTGCAGGTTCCCGGCAGCAAGCGGGCGAAAGCCCGTTTCCAGCTGGCCTTCACGCTGGCCTCCGGGGAACGCTTGACGTCCCCGCCGATCTCCGACGTCACGCATGTGCGCGACACCGTCGCCCGGATCGCCGCGCAATTCGGCGTTCCCAACGTCGAGGCACCTCGCAATCCGCTCGATGCCAGCAATCCCGAGATGCATCTCGGCGAACCTCTCGAGCCGTTTCCCACGCGCGACATCCGCATCGTTGCATTGATCGCCGTCGCACTGTGCGCCGTTCCCTACGCCTACAAGCTCTGGCGCGGCCTGCCGCCCGGCCCGATCGACATCATGCTGCTGCCGGTTGGCGCGATCGCCGCGTTCGCCGTGCACAGATATGCCAACCTCGTGACCGGCGCCTTCTGGATCATCCGGCAAGGGGACATTCGCATCGAACGCCTGTGGGGCGACGGCACGCCGCGCGCCGACCATATCGCGGGGCACGACGTGAAGACGATCACGGTCGAGCGCCGCGGCCGGTCCGAGGACGAGCATTGCATCGTGGTGATCCGGCTGCACTCCGGACGGCGCTTTCGCAGCCCCCGCATCGGATCGCGGCTCGAGGCCCGCGCCGTAGGCGCAGAAATCGTCCGGCGGCTCGGGATCGCGGCGGAGAGCAACCGGATCTGATTGGCGTCTAGCGCCAATTGTCGAAGTTGATCTCACCGCGAGTTTGCTCCGCCTCTCCCGCTTGCGGGAGAGGCCGACGCGTCCCGGGCGATGCGCAGCATCGTCCCGCGCGCGGCGGGTGAGGGCTCTCTCCTCTTGGGGAATCCCACCGCGGCGACACCCTCTCCCCAGCCCTCCCCCGCAAGCGTGGGAGGGAGCGCACCGAGCCAGGGCGCCACGATCACTGCTTTTCGCGCCATCCCCTGTTTGTGGCATTGCCCGGCGCGTCAAAAAACCAAAGCATTGCCGTGACATATCAGGGCGGCGCGCCATCAACTTGCCATGAACTTGCCCCTCAGGTTTGATGGTGCTGAATGATTTGCGCTGTGGCAGCGGGGAGAGCTTTACATGACGGATTTTCGTCGCCTGACCGGGATGCTCGTGGCTGCGATCGGCCTGATCCTGTCGACGCCGCAAGCCTTCGCCCAGCAGCCTGACCGCGGCGACGAGCCGGGCCTGATCGCCGACGACGCCTACCAGCTCGATCCGGAATGGCAGAAGCAGGTGGTCTACTTCCGCACCACCGAGGCGCCCGGCACCATCATCATCTCGACTGCCGAACGTCACCTTTACCTGGTGCAGCCCGGCGGGCGCGCGATCCGCTACGGCATCGGCGTCGGCCGCGACGGTTTTCAGTGGCAGGGGCTGGTGAACATCACCAACAAGAAGGAGTGGCCGGACTGGACGCCGCCGCCGGAGATGATCCAGCGCCAGCCCTATCTGCCGCGCTTCATGGCCGGCGGCCCCGGCAATCCGTTAGGAGCCCGCGCCATGTATCTCGGCACGACCGTCTACCGCATCCACGGCACCAACCGTCCTGACACGATCGGCACCAAGGTGTCCTCGGGCTGCTTCCGTCTCGTCAACAATGACGTCGCCGATCTCTACGATCGGGTCCCGGTCGGGACCAAGGTCGTCATCCGGCAGAAGCCCGAACTCTAATCTTCCTCGCCTTCGCGAATATTCCATTTCCCGATTTTTCGAGAGAGCAACATGATGCGCACTTTTCGAGGCGGCCTGCTGATCGGGCTCGCGGTCGCCGTGCTGGTCGCCGTTCTGGCCATCGTCTATGAATTCTACGACACCCGCACGCTGAAGCGCACCGTGCGCCGCGGCGAGGTGCTGTGCGGCGTCAACAAGGGCCTGCCCGGCTTCTCGATCCCCGACGACAAGGGCAACTGGACCGGATTCGACGTCGATTTCTGCCGCGCGGTGGCCGCGGCGATCTTCAACGATCCGGCCAAGGCGAAGTTCGTCGCACTCGACGCCAGCGAGCGCTTCAAGGAATTGCAGAGCCGCAAGGTCGACATCCTCTCGCGCAACTCGACCTGGAGCATGGCGCGCGAGCTCGACTACGATCTCTATTTCCCGGCGGTCGCCTATTATGACGGCGCAGGTTTCATGCTGCCGCGTTCGCGCAACAAGGAGACCTCGCTGGACCTGACCGGCAGCAAGGTCTGCGTCCAGTCCGGCACTACGACGGCACTCAACGTCGCCGATTACTTCCGTGCCAACAACATGAAGTATGACGAGGTGAAGTTCGACAAGCTCGACGACGTCGTGAAAGCCTACGACACCGGCAAGTGCGACACGCTGAGCGCCGACGTTTCCCAGCTCTATGCGCTGCGGCTGAACCTCGCAAAACCCGGCGACCAAATGATCCTGCCGGACATGATCTCCAAGGAGCCACTCGCCCCCGTCGTGCGCCAGCGCGACGACGACTGGATGATGATCGTGAAGTGGACGCTGTATGCGATGATCAACGCCGAGGAGCTCGGCGTCACCTCGGAGAACATCGACGAGGCCCTGAAGTCGAAGAAGCCGGAAGTGATGCGCCTCGTCGGCACCGAGGGCAATTACGGCGAACAGCTCGGCCTCACCAAGGACTGGGCCGTCCGCATCATCCGCCACGTCGGCAATTACGGCGAGATGTACGAGCGCAACATCGGCGAGAAGTCGAAGCTGAAGATCCCGCGCGGCATGAACCAGCTGTGGAATGCCGGCGGCGTGCAGTACGCACCGCCGATGCGGTAGGCGGCGGTCTCGCCGCCGTCATTGCGAGCGAAGCGAAGCAATCCAGACTACCTCCGCGGTGACGGACTGGATTGCTTCATCGCCAGCGCAAAATTGCTTCGCAATTTTGTCGCAGGCTCCTCGCAATGACGGGCTTGGGGCAGGCGCTCTCCACACTCTCAACTGTCATCGCCCGGCTTGACCGGGCGATCCAGTATTCCGAGACGCCAATCGTATGCGGAGAAGCCGCGGCGTACTGGATCGCCCGCCTTCGCGGGCGATGACAGCGGAGAACGAGGCGGCTGCCCCGCCTCAATACCCCCGCGCCCGCGCCAGCTGCTCGGTGTGATAGTTGGCGTCGCCGAACAATTCCTCGCACACGCGCGCGCGCTTCATGAAGAAGCCGATGTCGAACTGGTCGGTCATGCCCATGCCGCCGTGCATCTGTACGCCTTCCTGCACTGCGCGCGTCGCGGTGGTGCCGGCGCGGGCTTTTGCCACAGCGACGCTCGATGCAGCCTTGGTGACATCAGCATCCAGCGCCTGGAGTGCCTTCATCACGGCGGCACGGGTGATCTCGATGTCGACATAGAGCTCGGCGGCGCGGTGCTGCAGCGCCTGGAATTCGCCGATCAGCTTGCCGAATTGCTTGCGGCTCTTCAGGTACTCGACGGTGCGGCCAAACACCTCGTCGCTGAGGCCGACCATTTCGGCAGCCACCGCGCCCCGGCCGATGTCGAGCACGCCATCGAGCAGGCTTGCGCCCTGATCGAGCTCGCCGAGCACGCTGTCGGCATTGACCTCGACATTGGCGAATTCGATCCGCGCCGCGTTGTGCGCATCGACCATGATGGTGCGCTCGACCGCGATGCCCTTCGCCTTGGGGTCGACCAGGAACAGCGTCAGGCCTTCACGCTCGCCGGCAGCACCCGCGGTGCGCGCGGCGACGATGAGCAGATCGGCGACGTGGCCGTCGATAACCAGCGCCTTGGCGCCGGAGAGCTTGAAGCCGTTGCCGGCGCGCACGGCCTGCAAGTTCGTCTGGAGCGGGCGATGCTTTGCGCCCTCGTCGATCGCGAGCGCCGCAAGCAGCGAGCCGCTCGCGATCTTCGGCAGATATTCCGATTTCTGCGCCGCGTTGCCGCCACGGTTCAGCGCGGAGGCCCCGACCACGCTGGTGGCGAGGAAGGGCGAGGGCATCAAGGAGCGGCCGATCTCCTCCATGACAACACCGGCTTCGACGTGGCCGAGACCAGAGCCGCCGAACTCTTCCGGCACCAGCAGGCCGGCAAAGCCCATCTCGGCGAAGGAATGCCAAAACTCCTTGGAGAAGCCGGTGGGATCCTTGCTGTCGCGCAAGTGACGCAGGTGCGACACCGGCGCCTTGTCGCTGATCAGCCCGCGCGCGCTGTCGCGGAGCATCGATTGTTCTTCAGTGAGGACGAGGGCCATGTTCTTGTTTCCGAATTCGAAATCTATCTATGTTTGTCATTCCGGGATGGCCCGAAGGGCCAGGCCCGGAATCCATCAGGCGGCACGTAGGCCGCGAGATGGATTCTCAGATGCGCAATTGCCCATCGTAGCTCGCGCGTTGCGCGCCCCGGAATGACGCGTGGTGACAGTGTGCCTCACGCCCCCGGCAGATCCAGGATGCGCTTGGCGACGATGCCGAGCATGACCTCGGACGTGCCGCCTTCGATCGAGTTGGCCTTGGTGCGCAACCAGGCGCGCGGGCGGGCGCCCTGCTTGGAGCGCTCGCTCTCCCATTCCAGCGCATCGACGCCGCCGGCCGACATCAAGATCTCGTAGCGGCGCTTGTTGAGCTCGGTGCCGTAGTACTTCATCGCGGAGGAGAATGCCGGATGCGCTTGCCCCGCCTTGGCGAGATCGACCGCACGCTCGGCACAGGCCGCAAGCGCAGCCTCATCCACATCGAAGCGCGCAATCTGGCCACGCAGCATGGCATCGTCGAGCCGCCCCAGCGCATCGGTGCCGACCGAATCCGCCGCGATCTGGCCGAGCGGACGGCCGACGCCGCGCTCGCCCATGCCCGAGATCATCGCGCGCTCGTGCTGGAGCAGATACTTTGCGACGTCCCAGCCGCGGTTGACGGTGCCGACCACATGCGACTTCGGCACGCGGACGCCGTCGAAAAAGGTTTCGCAGAACGGCGAGTAGCCGGAGATCAACAGGATCGGCTTGGTCGAGACGCCCTTCGAGGTCATGTCGAACAGAATGAAACTGATGCCGTCGTGCTTCTTGGCAGTGGGATCGGTGCGGACCAGGCAGAAGATCCAGTCGGCGTAATTGGCATAGGACGTCCAGATCTTCTGGCCGGTGATGATGAAGTCGTCGCCGTCGCTCTCGGCACGGGTCTGCAGCGAGGCGAGATCGGAACCGGCATTCGGCTCGGAATAGCCCTGGCACCAGCGAATCTCGCCCGCGGCGATCTTCGGCAGATGTTCCTTCTTCTGCGCCTCATTGCCGTATTTCAGCAGCGCCGGCCCGAGCATCCAGATGCCGAAGCTCGACAGCGGCGGACGCGCGCCGATTCTGGCCATCTCCGCGCGCAGCACCTTGTGCTCGGCAGCACTGAGGCCACCGCCGCCATACTCCTTCGGCCAATCAGGCACCGTCCAGCCCTTGTCGCGCATGCGTTCGAACCAGATGCGCTGCGGCTCGGACGAGAATTTTGCGTTGCGCCCGCCCCAGAACACATCGGCGTCCGACGTCGCGGGCTTGCGCATCTCCGGCGGGCAATTGGCTTCCAGCCAGGCGCGCGTCTCGTTGCGGAATGTTTCGAGATCGGCAGTCTCAGAATCTGTCATGGGTCGTTTCCATCAATCAAAATCGACTTGTTTGCGCCGACTCTGAGCCATCGCCTCGTGGAATTCAACCACTTCCGCAGCCCGCATTCGGCTATAGTCGCCGCCACGGCGAGCCTTGAAAACAAAGAGGAAACAACAATGCGCCTAAAGCTTCTTTCGCCTGGCGAAATGAACGAGAGCCAGCGCCAGACCTATGACGAGTCGATTGCCGGCAAGCGCGGCAAACCGCCGGCGCCGATGATGGCCTGGCTCAACAGCCCGGAGATGGCGCGTCACGCCACGCGGCTCGGCGAAGTGCTGCGCTTCGACACGATCTTCCCGGCCAAGCTCTCGGAGATCGCGATCCTGGTCACGGCGCGGCACTGGACCGCGCATTACGAATGGTATGCGCATAAGCGCCTGGCGCTTGCGGGCGGCATGAAGCTTGAGATCATCGAGGCGATCCGCGACCGCCGCACGCCTGAGTTTGACGATCCCAAGGGCAAGATGATCTACGACGTCGCGAAATCGCTGCATGAGGGCCACAGCGTCGAGAAGGGCCTCTATGATGCGGCGGTCAAGCTGCTCAGCGAACGCGGCGTCGTCGAGATCATCGGGCTGTGCGGCTATTACACGCTGGTGTCGATGACGCTGAACACGTTCGAGTTTGGCCTGCCGGAGGGCGAGGTCTCGGAGCTGGCTTAGTTTCCCATTCGGAAACGAAGAGTTTCAGGGTGAGCCGGTAGCACTGTCCCGAGGCTCGCCTTATGTGGAGTCCATCAACGGAGCAGCCACATGTCGCAGAACCAAGCCGTCGCCGCCGGCACCAGGATCGGCCACGTTCACCTCAAGGTCGCCGATCTCGATCGTGCGCTCGGCTTCTATTGCGGCGTGCTCGGCTTCGAGCTGATGCAACGCATGGGCTCCGGCGCGGCCTTCATCTCAGCCGGCGGCTATCATCACCACATCGGGCTCAACACCTGGGAGAGCAAGGGCGGCTCGCCGCCGCCGCCGGGCACGACTGGGCTCTATCACACCGCGATCCTGTATCCGACCAGGCCGGCGCTGGCGGATGCGCTGCACCGGGTGCTCACGGCCGGCATTGCGCTGGATGGTGCCAGCGACCACGGCGTCAGCGAGGCGCTGTATTTGCGCGACCCCGACCAGAACGGCGTCGAGCTGTATTGGGACAAGCCGAGGGAGCAATGGCCGTTCGGGCCGGACGGGAAGCTCGCGATGTTCACGAAACGGCTGGACGTGGATGCGCTGCTGCGGCAGCGCCAAACGTGATGCCGTAGGGTGGGTTAGGCAAAGCCGTAACCCACCAACTTCGCTCCGCATTCGCTGAAGCATGGTGGGTTACGCCTCCGGCTAACCCACCCTACGCAGTCTTCGCGCGGCTACCACGCACCATGATCAGCGCTGCTGCCGCCACCTCCAGCGCGATGCAGAGATAGAACGGCAGCGCGTACCCTCCGGAGAGATCGCGCAGGAAGCCGACGACGCCCGGGCCGAACGCATAGGTCACCTGATTGATCGCGGTGTTGAGGCTGATCAGCACGCCGAACGAGGCGGAATCGAACTCCTGCTGCACGATCAGCGACGGCAGCGTGATGAGGTTGCCGACGGAGAAGCCGAACACCGCGCAGGCCGCTATCAGCACATAGTCGTTGTGCAGGTTGATGACGACACACAACGCCGCGGCCTGGCTGAGGAACGATAGCGCCGAGGCCAGCCGCTGGTTGAGGCGGTCGATCACCAGCGAGAACAGCACGCGGCCGACCACGGCCATCGCCGTCAGCACGGCGACGGCGACAGCCGCGCGCTCGCGGCCGATCACGGGATCGAGGAACGAGATCAGGTGCACGATGAAGCCGACCTGCGCGAACAGCACCAGCGCGAAGGCAATCGTCACCGAGAGGAAGCCGACGTCACGCAGCGCCTGCGCGCGGATCTGCGTCGACGATTGCAGCTTCGGCTTCGCCGCCGCATGCCAGCCGTGAAGATCGGGCGAGCGGCCGACGAGAACGAGAATCACCGGCAGGAGCAGCACCAGCATGGCGCCGGCAGTGGCGTACATCGCGCTGGCGAAGCCGACATGGCCGATCAACGCCACCAGCAGCGGCACGCCGACGATGCCGCCAAAACTGGCACCGTTCAGCGCGAGGCTGATCGCCATGCCGCGCTTGGCATCGAACCACAGGCTGATCGTGTTGGTGATCATGGCGAGACTGGTGCCGGCCCAGCCGAAGGCGAGCACCGCATTGGCGAGATAGAGCTGCCAGGGTTCGCGCACCGCGCCGATCGTGATAGCGGCCGCTGCCATCGCCAGCGTGCCCGCGATCAGGCAGAGCCGCGGACCGTAATTGTGGACGGCCTCGCCGACGAAGACGACCAGCAGCGCGCCGAACAGGTAGAAGAAGGTCGTGCCCGACGAGATCAGTGAGGCCGACCAGCCGTGCGCGCGTTGGAGCTCGGCGACATAGACGCTCTGGCCATAGAAGCCGAGTCCCCAGCCGAAGGTCGCGAGCAGGAAGCAGACCGCGACGATACGCCAGCCTTCGTAGCGGAGGGTGGATTCGTCGATCGCCGGAGTCCGAGGGTTGTCGAGCATGCTACCTACTCCGTCATGCCCGGGCTTGTCCCGGGCATCCACGTTCTTCGATCCGCGCGCCTAAGACGTGGATGGCCGGGACAAGCCCGGCCATGACGCATCTAATAAATCCCATCCGAAAATCACTTCGACGGCGATCGAAGCATCAACGCTGCTGACAGCCTCCTGCCAACTCAGATCGCATCCGGGAACTCGCCCATCGCAGCGTCCAGACGCGCCTTGCGGCGACGCGCCCAGGACGCCAGCGACAGCACGGCGAGGCCGAGCACCACCGGCGGGAACACCACCATGTTCACCGCGGACCAGCCGTAATTGGCGAGCAGCTGGCCGGAGGAGAACGAGCCGATCGCCATCATCCCGAACACCAGGAAATCGTTGAACGCCTGCACCTTGTTGCGCTCCTGCGGACGGTGTGTCTCCAGCACCAGCGCGGAGGCGCCGATGAAGGAGAAATTCCAGCCGACGCCGAGCACGATCAGCGTCGCCCAGAAATGCATTGCTGTGATCCCGGAAAGCCCGATGCCGGCGGCGCCTGCCTCCAGCAGCAGACCGGCAGCGACCACCTTCGGAGCACCGAAGCGCGCGATCAGCGCACCCGTGAAGAAGCTCGGCCCGTACATGGCGACGATGTGCCATTGAATGCCGAAATTGGAATCGGACACGCTGAGGCCGCAGATCTTCATGGCGAGCGGCGCCGAGGTCATCACCAGGTTCATCATGGGATAGGCGATGACGCCGCACAAAGCGGCCGCGATGAAGCGCGGCTGGGTCACGATGTCGAGCAGCGGCCGTCCGCCATGCAGATCGGCCGCCGCGGGCTTGGGCATGTCGACGCCGGCGACGATGCCCATCGCGACCAGCGCCACCGCCGCCTGCACCAGGAAGCTGAAGGCGAACAGATAAGGCTGCCAGACGTCCATGGTCCACTGCACGAGCTGCGGACCGAGCACGCCGGCGAACACGCCGCCCGCCATCACCCAGGACACCGCCTTGGGCCGGTACGCCGCGCTGGCGCCGTCGGCGGCGGCGAAGCGATAGGATTGCGCCACCGCGCCATAGAGGCCGCCGAGGAAGGTCGCGATGCAGAACAGCGCGAAGGAGGCGTGCAGGATCGCGAAACAGCCGGTGAGGCCGGTGAGCGTGCCGAGGCCCGTGCCGATGACGAAGGCGGCGCGTCGACCGAAGCGGCGCGAGATCGCGCCGGTCGGCAGCGTGCCGGCGGCGAGCCCGAGCACGTACATCGACAGCGGCACGGTCGCGAGCGACATGTCGGGCGCGAGCGTGGCGCCGACGATCGAGCCGGTGGCGAAGATCACCGCCGAATTGGCGCCGGTCAGCGCCTGCGCGGCGGCAAGGCGCACCACATTGGCACGCGCGCGCGTGTCGTCAGCGATTTCGGCAGTCGCGGTCACATCTAACATCGGTATTTCCGCCCCAAAGGGCTCTCGTTGATTCCCGGCACTATGGAGGGGCGCTGATGGGCGGACAACCGGCGCAAACGGACGCGGGCCATGCCTCTGACGCAATCGGACGGATGATAGCGGGCCGCGCCCTTGACGGCTTGCGCTCGATCAAATCCTATCCGCCGCGATCTTCCTGGAGTTTTGCTCATGACCGTCGACGACAGGCCTACGCTCAGCGCTCCCGACGACGATCCCTGGCTGTGGCTGGAGGAGATCGAGGGCACGCAGGCGCTCGATTTCGTCGAGCGGCAGAATGAATTGACGCTCAAAGCGTTCGGCGGCAAAGCCTTCGAGCACGACCGCGACATCCTCGCGGCGATCTACGATCGGCCCGACAACATTCCCTATGTCAGCCGGCGCGGCAGCGATCTGCACAATCTCTGGAAGGACGCCACCAATCCGCGCGGCCTGTGGCGACGGACGACGCTGGCGGAGTTTCGCAAAGCCAATCCGGCGTGGGAGACCATGCTGGATATCGACCAGCTTGCGGCGGGCGAAGGCGAGGACTGGCTGCTGAGCCAGATCGTCACGATGCCGGGACACTCGCGGGCGATACTGAGCCTGTCGCGCGGCGGCAGTGATGCCGTGACGTTGCGCGAGTTCGACATGGACACCAGGAGCTTCGTGGCCGGCGGGTTCACGCTGCCGGAAGCGAAGGGCGGCGTGGATTGGCTCGATGCGGACACGCTGCTGCTGTCGAGCGCCCATGGCGAAGGCATGGCCACGAGCTCGGGATATGCACGGACCGTGCGGCTGTGGCGTCGCGGCCAGCCTGTCGATCAGGCGCAAACAATCATCGAGACCGCCGCCGATCACATGATGATCTATGGCAGCGCCGATGACACCGGCGCGGAGCCGCGGGTCTGGCTCGTCGATCAGATCGACTTCTTCAATCACGCCATCTGGCTGCGCGATGCGACTGGTGCGACGACGAAGCTCGACCTGCCGACCGGCATCTGGATGCAGGCGCATGGCGACTGGTTCGCGATCAAGCTGCGCAAGGACTGGTCGATCGAAGGCCGGACCTATACCGCTGACACGGTGCTCGGCATCGCGCTGTCGGCGTTTCTCGCCGGCAGCCGCGATTTTTCGGTGCTGTTCGAGCCGGCGCCGCGGCGCGCGTTGCAAGGTCTGTTCTGGGCGGCGGGCAAGCTCGTGCTGTCAATCCTCGACGAGCTGCGCCCGCGCTTCGAGATCTGCACGCCATCCGCCGCCGGCTGGAGTCGCGACACGCTTCCCGGCCTGCCGCAGATCGGCGTCGTCGACATCTGGCCGCTCGATCGCCACCCGTCCGAAAGCAATGGCGACCTGCTCGCCAATGTGCAGGATCCGCTGACGCCGCCGTCGCTGCTGCTGATCGCACGCGGCGTCGCAAGCCCGACCGTGCTGAAGCAAGCGCCGAGGACGTTCACCGCCGATGGTCTCGTCGTGACGCAGCACGAGGCCATCTCGATCGACGGCGAGCGCATTCCCTACGTGCAAACCGGCCCCGCCAACGAGGCCGGCGATGCGCCGGTCTATATGAGCGCCTATGGCGGCTTCGCCCATTCGGTGAAGCCGTATTACAACCCTTCGCTCGGCAAGCTGTGGCTGGAGCGCGGCGGCACGACGGTGCAGGCGAATTTGCGCGGCGGCGGCGAGTTCGGCACGCGCTGGCACGATGCCGGCCGGCTCGCCGGCAAGAAACTGTCGCATGACGATTTCGCCGCCGTCGCCGCCGATCTCGTCCGCCGCGGCGTGACGACAGCAAAGCGCATCGCCGCACAGGGTGGATCGAACGGCGGCATCCTCATCACCAACATGCTGGTGCGCTACCCCGAGCGTTTCGGCGCGCTGTTCTGCACCATTCCGCTGATCGATATGCGCCGCTACACGAAGTTGCTCGCGGGCGCGAGCTGGATCGCGGAATATGGCGACCCCGACAAGGTGGAGGAATGGGCGTGGCTGAAGACCTATTCGGCCTATCACAATGTGAGGGACGGCCAGGCCTATCCGCCGATCCTGATCGCCACCACGCGGCGCGACGACCGCGTCCATCCCGGCCACGCGCGCAAGATGGCCGCCAAGCTTCAGGCGATGGGCTATGAGGCCTGGTTGTACGAGCCCGCGGCAGGCGGCCACGGCTACGGCAAGGACAACAAGGAGCGCGCCGGCTTCGAGGTGCTCGGCTTCCGGTTCTTGAAGGACAAGATCGGGTGGAAAGATGGGGAGGCCTGACGGCCTCGCGCTCAGCCCCGCGAAAACACCAGCGTGAGATTGTTCGCGGGCATCTCGATGGTGTCGACGAGGCGGAGGCCTGCGCCTTGCGCCAGCGTCTCGACGTCACCGATGTCGCGCACACCCCATTCGGGATTGCCCTCGCGCAAGGACGTGTCGAACACGGCGTTGCTGAGCGCGGTGTGCTTGCCGTGGCGCTTGAACGGGCCGTAGAGGAACAGTTTGCCGTCGGCCCGCAGATAGCGGCCGGCGCCGGCGAAGAGGCCCTCGGCGACGCTCCATGGCGCAATGTGAATGACGTTGGCGCAGAACACGGCGGCGAGGCTGGTCGGCCCCTGACCGCTTTTCATCTCCAGGCACCAGTCGGGATCGGTCAGATCGATCCGTAAGGGCGAGCCGATGTTTGCGAGGCCCGAATGAACGCGCCAGGCCTCGATACTCTTGAGATGGCGCTGGTTGAGGTCGCTCGGCCACCAGATCAGACCGGGCGTGTGACGGGCGAAATGAACCACGTGCTGTCCGGTTCCGCTGCCGAGCTCGACCACGTTGCCGGTCAAGCCGGCGAGATGTTTCTCCAGCGCCGCCCAGATCGGCTCGTGATTGCGATGGAACGCCGGCGCATCGAGCCGGCCATCCGGCTCGACCCGTCCGCCGTCCCTGCCAAATTCGACGAGATATTCGGTCAAGTGAGGTCCCCTTGAAAACACGAGAACGCGTTGAAAACAGGATGGGCACCAAAGCGCCCTGGAAAAAGCCGGCCCGCGCCCATTGTCCTAATTGTTGGGGCCAAATCGGCCGAACCAATAATCTCTTTAATTACAATGCGGAAGATATTAACTCCATTTTCCCCGGTGCATAGTCTCGATTGTCAGGCGATGCCCTTTATGCTTTGGAACGCCTTTATTTCCGCGATCAGATCATCGCCATAACGCCTCGGAATACCGCCTTGACTGCCTTGTCCCGGACGTCCGTCCTGTTCCTCCTGCTGGCCATTGCCGCCGGCCTCGCCAGCCCGGCGCGGGCGCAGTCCGCCGTGGCCGAGGGCCGGAAGCTCGCCTTCGAGCGCGGCAAGGGCAATTGCCTGACCTGCCACGTGATCAAGGGCGGCGACCTGCCGGGAACGATCGGGCCGGAGCTGAAGGACATCAAGGCAAAGTACCCCGAGCGCAACGAACTGGCCGCGATCATCTTCGACGAAACCAAGCGCAATCCGCAAACCATGATGCCGCCGTTCGGCCGGAACCGGATTTTGACCGAGCAGGAGATCAACGCGATCGTTGATTTCCTGCAAACGCTGTAACGGCCGGCACGCCAGGAGACCTCTGATGACCACGACCACCGGCCCTCATCCGACGCGGCGCCTGATCCTTCAGGGCGCGGGCTCTGTCGCGCTGATCGGCCTTGGCAACCTGCCGTTCGCAGCCAGCCCTGCGCGCGCGGCGGCGAACGACAAATATCCGGAAGAGGCCTTCAAGCAGAAGAGCGAGGCCGACGCGATCAAGGCGCTCTACGGCAAGGCGGCCGAGCCGTCCGACAAGGTCAAGCTGGATGCGCCGGAGATCGCCGAGAACGGCGGCGTGGTGCCGGTCTCGGTGACGACGACGCTCGACAAGGTCACCTCGATCTCGTTCTTCGTGGCCGAGAACCCGTTTGCGCTCGCAGCGTCCTACAAGATCGCCGACGGCACGATTCCTGGCGTCGCCAACCGGCTGAAAATGGCCAAGACCACCAAATTGGTCGCCATCGTCGAGGCCGACGGCAAGCTCTACAGCGCGACCAAGGAAGTGAAGGTCACCGTCGGCGGCTGCGGCGGCTAAGGAGAACCGAGATGGCATCCAGCATTCGCGTACGCGCCACCGCCAACGGCGACCTCACCGAGGTGCAGGCGCTGATCCAGCACCCCATGGATACCGGCCTGGTCAAGGATCCCAAGGGCGAGCTGATCCCGGCGCACTTCATCCAGGAGCTGAAGTTCGAATGTAACGGCAAGGACGTCTTCGTCGCCAATTGGGGCACTGCGGTCTCCAAGGATCCTTACGTCAAATTCAGCTTCAAGGGCGCCAAGAAGGGCGACGAGCTCAAGATCTCCTGGACCGACAACAAGGGTGCGTCGGATACGACCACCGCGAAGATTTCCTGATGAAGACCCGATCTGCCCTCCTGCTTGGCTCGCTCAGCGCCGCGCTCGTTGCGTTCGCCCTCACCTCTCCGCGCGTGGTCGCGGCCGACAAGGTCGATCCCGTCGCCGATGTCAAGGCGTTCCAGAACTTCTTCTTCCAGAAGTTTCCGAACGTGAAGCACGAGGATTTCGTCAACGGTCCTTATTCCATGAACGAGGACATGAAGCGGCAGTGGCAGGAGAAGGAGGAATTTCCTCCTTATGAATTCGCGCTCGACGCCGGCAAGGAAATGTTCGCCACCCCGTTCAAGAACGGCAAGACTTACGCCGATTGCTTCCCGAATGGCGGCATCGGCATCCGTCAGAACTATCCCTATTTCGACACGAAGGAAGGCAAGGTCGTCACGCTGGAGCTCGCGCTCAACCGCTGCCGCGAGGCCAATGGCGAGGCGCCCTATTCCTACGTCAAGGACGAGATGGCTTCGCTGACGGCCTACATGGCCTTCACCTCGCGCGGCAAGCCGATGGACATCAAGATCCCCGACGATCCCCGCGCGCTCGCAGCCTTCGAGAACGGCAAGCGCTATTTCTACACGCGCCGCGGCCAGATGAACTTCTCCTGCGCGAGCTGCCACGTGCAGAGCCCGGGCGAGCGCATCCGTGCCGAGACCCTGGCGCCGGCGCTCGGCATCCTCAACGCGATGCCGATCTACCGGTCCGAATGGAGCGGCATGGGCACGACCAGCCGCCGCTTCGTCACCTGCAACAGCCAGACCCGCGCGGTTCCGCTGGAGCCGCAATCGGACGAATATCGCGACGTCGAATATTTCCTCTCCTACGTCGCCAACGGCCTGCCGATCTCGGGGCCGGGAGCGCGGCCATGAAGCGGACCGGTCTCCTCGCCATATTGCTTGCGTTGACCATCGCGCTGCCCTCGGCGCACGCGGCAACGGAAGCGGACTACAAGGCCGCCTATGCCGCCGCGGAAGCCGCAGCCAAGGAGGCGGCCAGCCTGCGTCACCAATGGACCACGACGGTCTCGACCCTGGCGGCGGCGAAGAAGGCGGCCGATGGGGGCGATTTCGACCGCGCATTTGCCGCAGCGAAAGAGGCCGAGGCGCTGGCGAAGGCGTCGATCTTTCAGGCAAATTCCGAAAAAGAGGCCTGGAAGGCGATGGAAATCCGCTAGACTGGGCTTGGCGCGCGAGAACATCGTTGCTCCAGATCATTCTTTGAGCACGATCTTGTCGGAAAGCCGCACCACACTTTGCGCTAACACGGATCATGCTTGTGGAACAGTCGACAGCGTCGGGGGCGCGGAGAATTTGAGATGGCTATCCGGCGCCGCGATTTCCTGAAGAGCGCAGGTCTTGCCGTCGCATCTGTTGGGCTGCCGCGGCTCGCGCGCGGCGCCGACACCGCGAGCATCTATGACATCGAGCGCTTCGGCAATGCGCGCATTCTGCACATCACCGACACGCATGCGCAGCTCAACCCAGTCTTTTTTCGCGAGCCCAGCGTCAATATCGGCATCGGCGAGATGGCGGGGCGGCCGCCGCATCTGGTCGGGCGCGCCTTCCTGGAGCGCTTCGGCATCCGGTCCGACAGTGCGGATGCCTATGCCTTCACCTGCTTCGAGTTTGAGAAATCCGCGGGCCGCTTCGGCAAGCTCGGCGGCTTTGCCCATCTGAAGACGCTGGTCGACCGCTTGCGCGCCGACGCCGGGGAAAAGCATTCGCTGCTCGTCGACGGCGGCGACCTCTGGCAGGGCACGGGGCTCGCCAACGTCATGCAGGGCCGCGACATGGTCGAGGTCGCCAATCTGCTCGGCATCGAGGCGATGACCGGGCACTGGGAATTCACCTATGGCGAGCAGGCGCTGCGCGACAATCTCGAGCGCTTCAAGGGCGAGTTTCTGGCGCAGAACGTGTTCCTGAGCGAAGAGGCCGCATTCAACGACGCCCCCGCCTTCGACAAGGCCAGCGGGCGCGTGTTCAAGCCGTCAATCATCAAGGAGCTCGGTGGCCATCGCGTCGCAATCGTCGGCCAGGCTTTCCCCTATGTGCCGATCGCGCATCCCAAGCGATTCACGCCGGACTGGACCTTTGGCATCCGCGAGGAGGAGTTGCAGAAGCATGTCGATGCCTTGCGCGGCACCGACAAGGTCGATGCCGTCATCCTGCTGTCGCACAACGGCATGGACGTCGACCTCAAGCTCGCAAGCCGCGTCACCGGCATCGATGTCATCCTCGGCGGCCATACCCATGACGCGGTGCCGCAGCCGATTCCCGTGAAGAATGCTAGTGGCACCACGCTCGTCACCAATGCCGGCTCCAACGGAAAATTTCTGGCCGTGCTCGATCTCGCGATCGGCAAGGGCAAGGTCAGCGACATTCATTATCATCTGCTGCCGGTCTTTTCCGAGCTGCTGAAGCCGGATCCCGGGATGGCCGAGCTGATCGGCCGGCTGCGCGCGCCGCACGTGACCGACTGGTCGGAGAAGATCGCAACGCCCGATCGCCTGCTCTACCGCCGCGGCAATTTCTCCGGGCCCGTCGACGAGCTGATCTGCACGGCGCTGCGCACCGAGCTCGATGCCGAGATCGCGCTGTCGCCGGGCTTCCGCTGGGGCATCACCGCGCTGTCAGGCCAGGCGCTGACCATGGAGGATCTGCTCGCGGAAACCGCGATCAGCTATCCCGAGACCTATGTGCAGGAGATGACCGGCGCACAGATCAAGGACGTGCTGGAGGACATCTGCGACAACCTCTTCAACGCGGATCCCTATTACCAGCAGGGTGGCGACATGGTGCGCGCCGGCGGGCTCAGCTACACCTGCACACTGGACGCCGCGATCGGCAGCCGCATCTCTGAGCTGAAGCTCGGTAGCGGCGAGGCGCTCAGCGCCAGCCATCGCTACAAGGTCGCAGGCTGGGCCTCGATCAACGGCCAGCAGGGCGCGCCGGTGTGGGACGTCGTCGGCAAATATCTGCGCTCGGGCCGGATGTTTCAGGAGCGGCTCGGCTCCGGCGTGACGCTGAAAGGGGTCGAGGGCAATCCAGGCATTGCAGCAAAGGGATGATGCGGTCGCAACACTTATCCGCGATGCTTCTGGCAGTGCTCGTCTGGGCAGCGATCCCACAGGCTTCTGCCCAGCAGGTGCCGCTGCAGGACAAGCCGTTCGCCGAGCACAAGATCGTGCTTCAGCTCTCCGACGGCGATGCGAGGAAGCAGGCGCTGGTCTTGAGCGTCGCCAACAATCTGCTGAAGGCTTACGACCCCGACAAGATCGCGATCGAGGTGGTGGCATTCGGTCCCGGCATCGATTTGCTGCTGTCCGGCAGCGAGCGCCGCAAGCAGGTCGAGAGCCTGATCGCACAGGGCGTGCGCTTCGACATCTGCCTCAACACGGTCGACACGCTCGAGCGGGAGACGGGCAAGCGGCCGGAGTTCATCCAAGCTGCGACACCGGTGCAGGTCGGAGTCGGGCAGATCCTGTTTTTGGCGGAGAACGGGTACACGGTGGTGCGGCCGTAGGCTGCGCCCCCGACACCCTCCCGGGGTCGTCCCGACGAAGGCCGGGACCCATACCGCGTGATCTTTCGAGAGGGGCGGTGGGAGTACCGAACGACTGGTCTTCGCCAAACTCCTCGTTGGGAGTATGGGTCCCGGCCTGCGCCGGGACGACACCGAATTTGTGGCGCCTGTCCCCACCTCACGCACAATAAAAATCTTCCAAATTTTCTTGTCTACACAGTGAATTGCTTCTCTTCCTGGCCCCCGACGTAGTAGAATCCTCGAAATCAGTTCCACGCCGGGTCCTGCCATGATCTTCCGCCAGCTCTTCGACAGCGTTTCGGGCACCTACAGCTATCTCGTTGCGAGCCGTCCAGGCGGCGAGGCGCTGATCCTCGATCCCGTGCTGGAGAAGGTCGATCGCTACTGCCAGCTGCTGCGCGAGCTCGACCTCAAGCTGGTCAAGGCGGTCGACACCCATCTGCACGCTGACCACGTCACCGGTCTCGGCGAGCTGCGCGACCGCACCCATTGCATGACCGTGATGGGCGACCAGACCAAGGCCGACGTTGTGGCGATGCGGGTCGCCGACGGCGACAAGGTGACGATCGAGGGCCTGTCGCTCGACGTGATGTACACGCCCGGCCACACCGACGATTCCTACTCCTATCTGATGGGCGACCGCGTCTTCACCGGCGACACGCTTCTGATCCGCGGCACCGGCCGCACCGATTTCCAGAACGGCTCATCGCGCGCGCAATACGACTCGATCTTCAACCGCCTGCTCAAGCTGCCGGACGAGACGATGGTGTTCCCGGCGCATGACTACAAGGGCGACACCGTCTCCACCATCGGCGAGGAGAAGCGCTACAATCCGCGGCTCCAGGTGCGCTCGGTCGATGAATATATCGAGCTGATGGCCAATCTGAAGCTGCCCAATCCGAAGATGATGGATGTGGCGGTCCCCGCCAACATGCATGTCGGCCTGCATCAGGAGGAGCTCGAGAAAGAGGGCCGCGTGCTCAGCGCGATCGAGGCGATCCGCATCCTCGGCCGGCCCGACGTCCTGCTCGTCGATCTGCGCGAGAGCAACGAGCGGACGAAGCACGGCATGCTCGAAGGCGCGCTGCACACGCCCTATCAATCCGTGGAGGAGAGCCTCAAGCCCGGCGGCATGCTGCGCGAGGTCGCGGCCGCCACCGGCCGCCGCGTCGTGTTCTTCTGCGCCTTCGGCGAACGTTCGGCGATGGCGGTGGCCGCCGCCAAGGAAGCCGGCCTTTCCAACACCGCCCATATCGCCGGCGGCCTGGATGCCTGGAAGAAGGCGGGCGGGCCGGTGATGCACTGAACGGCCGCCCCTTCTTGCGATAGGTCAGGTACCGCACATATTTTCCGGATAGGATCGGGTGCAGCATCACCATCCGGAACCAGTCATGGCCAAGACCGGCAAGCCGAGCCAGCCGCCCAAAATCGCGGACGACAGGACGCCGAGCGACAAGGCGAAAAAGCCCCCGCCGCCGCGCGAGATCGACGACGACTACGAGGACGGCGACATCGCAACGCCGAAGCGCGACCGCTACGGGCCGGACGACGAACCGTTGTGAGGGCCGTGCCAGGTTGAGTTTGACGGCGCACTGGCGTCACACCCTCCGCCGTCGTCCTGGCGAAAGCCAGGACCCATTACCCCAGCGCGGAATGGTGGGGCGAGCAAGCAACTCCGAATCTTCGCCAAACTGCTCCCTGGGGTAATGGGTCCTGGATCGGCGCTCCGCTCCAGACAATGCTGCGCGTTGTCAGGAGCTGCGCTTGTCCAGGACGACGATAGGGAGGCGTTCTCACGTCCACCGCCCGCACTACCTGCCATGCGCCTGCGTTCATGGACAAATAACCGCTCTGCCCGATAGTTTGCGCCTCCCTTTCGGACGCAAGACGGAACTGCAATGGTCGATGTTCTCGCCGCAGCGCAGCAAGGCAAGGCGGACAGCGCGCTGCGCACGCTGACGGGGATTTCGATCGCGCATTGGGTCAGCCATTTCCATCTGCTGGTGCTGCCGATGCTGTTCCCGTTCCTCAAGAGCCAGCTCGGCGTCGGCTATATCGAGCTCGGCTTCGCCCTCACCGTATTTGCGGTGGTGTCGGGATTGACGCAGGCGCCGACCGGCTATCTGGTCGATCATTTTGGCGCGCGGCGAATTCTGCTGGCCGGGCTCGCGCTCGGCGGCGTCGCGCTGATCCTGCTCGGCCTGCACCTCAGTTACGCCTCGCTGATCGCCTGCGCCGTGCTGCTGGGCCTCGCCAACAGCGTCTATCATCCGGCCGATTACGCGATCCTGGCCGAACACATGGACGAGGCGCGCATGGGCCGCGCCTTTTCGATCCACACCTTTGCCGGCTTTCTCGGCGGCGCCGTCGCACCGGCTATCGTGGCGGCGCTCGTCACATTGTCCGGTGGCACTGGGGCGCTGATCGCCTCGGGCGCGATCGGTGTTGCGGTGGCGTTGCTGCTGATCGCCATGAACATTCCCGACGCCGGCGCGCATAAGAAGAAGCCCGGCAGCGCGAACGCGCCAAGACAGGCCGTCATCACGCCGGCGCTGATCACGCTGACCGCGCTGTTCATGCTGCTGAGCCTGTCGGTCGCCGGCATCAACAATTTTGGCGTGGTGGCGCTGATGAGCGGCTACGGCGCCTCCTACTCGGCCGCCAATGTCGCGCTGACGGCGTTCCTCGGCGCCAGCGCCATCGGCGTGCTCGCGGGCGGCTTCCTCGCCGACCGGACCGAGCGGCACGGCCAAGTCGCCGCGGCCTGCTTTGCCGCGAATGCGGCGATCGTGCTGCTGATCGCACTCGCCACGCTGCCCGGCTGGGCTCTCACCACTGCCATGACGGCCGCCGGCTTCCTCAGCGGCGTGATCGCACCCTCGCGCGACATGCTGGTCCGCAATGCCGCGCCTGCCGGCGCTGCCGGGCGCGCCTTCGGCATCGTCTCCACCGGATTCAATCTCGGCGGCATCATCAGCCCGTTGCTGTTTGGCTGGATCATGGACCAGAGTGCGCCGCACTGGGTGTTCGGCGCCTCCGTGATCTTCATGGTGGCGACGGTGGTGCTGTCACCGTTCACGGAGCGGAAGCAGCAAAGCGATTCGTAGCGACAACTATAACTGTCGTCCCGGCGGAGGCCGGGACGACAGCAACAACAAAACAAAACGGGAAGAAACACCATGAGCACCCCTGATCTCGTGATCCGCGGCGGCACCGTTGCGGATGGGCGCGGCGGCGAATTGTTCGAGGCCGATGTCGCCATCACCGGCGGCAGGATCAGCGAGGTCGGGAAGGTTGCAGGCACAGGCAGCGAGGAGATCGACGCGCGCGGAAAACTGGTGACGCCGGGCTTTGTCGACGTGCACACCCATTACGACGGGCAGGTCACGTGGAGCCAGGACATCACGCCGTCGTCGCAGAACGGCGTCACCACCGCGATCATGGGCAATTGCGGCGTCGGTTTTGCGCCGTGCAGGCCTGCCGACCACACCCGCCTGATCCAGCTGATGGAAGGTGTCGAAGACATTCCCGAGCCGGTGCTGAGCGCCGGCATTCCCTGGGCCTGGGAGAGCTTTCCGGACTACATGGACTGGTTGTCGAAGCGCGATTTCGACATCGACGTCGGCGCGCAGCTGCCGCATGCGGCGCTGCGCGTTTACGTCATGGGCGAGCGCGGCGCGCGCCGCGATCCCTCGACCGCCGAGGACAACGCGGCGATGGCGAGGCTCGCGGGCGAGGCCGTGCGCTCCGGCGCGCTCGGCTTCTCCACCTCGCGCACGCTCAATCATCGCACCTCGACCGGCGATTTCACGCCGACGCTGAAGGCGGGCGAGGACGAGCTCACCGCGATCGCCGGCGCGATGCATCGGCAGGGCCGCAGCGTGCTGCAATTCGTGCTCGATCTCTCCACCATCCACGAAGATCTGCCGATGATGCTGCGGGTGGCGGATGCCACCAAATGCCCGATCTCGTTCTCGATCACCCAGAACGACAAGGCGCCGCAGCGCTGGCGCCAGACGCTGGACGAGATCAATGCGGCCGCACAGCGCGGCCTCTCCATCACCGCGCAGATCGCGGCGCGCCCGGTGGGCCTGTTGCTCGGGCTCGAGCTGTCGCGCAACCCGTTCCAGACCCATCCGAGCTACAAGGCGATCGCGCATCTGCCGCTGCAGGAGCGCCTCGCGCGGCTGCATCAGTCTGATGTGCGCAAGGCGATCCTGAGCGAGACGGCGACCGCGACCGACGATCCGCTGTTCTTCCGGCCGAACTACGACAAGATGTTCTTGCTCGGCGATCCCCCTGACTACGAGCAGTCGCCGGAGAATGCGCTCGGGCCGCAGGCGCGCAGGCAGGGCCGGCAGCCGGAGGAGCTCGCTTACGATGCGATGCTGTCGGACGAAGGCCGCGGCATGCTCTACGTGCCCTTCCTCAACTATTCCGACGGCAACTTGGATGCGACGCGCGAGATGCTGATCGATCCGCAATCGGTGCCCGGCCTGTCCGACGGCGGCGCGCATTGCGGCATCATCTGCGATGCCAGCTTCCCGACCTATCTGCTGACGCACTGGACGCGGGACCGCAAGCGCGGCAAGAAACTGTCGATCCCGTTCGTGGTCGCGGCGCAGTCGCGCAAGACCGCGCTCTCGGTCGGCCTCACCGATCGCGGATTGATTGCGCCCGGCTACAAGGCCGACGTCAACGTGATCGACTACGACCGCCTGCATCTGCATCCGCCGAAGGTGCATTACGATTTGCCGGTCGGCGGCCGGCGCTTGTTGCAGGATGTCGACGGCTACGAGGCGACGATCGTGTCGGGCGTCGTGACGCGGCGGCAGGGTGACGCGACGGGGCGCCGACCGGGGAAGCTGATTCGGGGCGCGCAGGGGGTGGATTAGCCACGGTGATTGCTGGCTTACCCTCCCCTGGAGGGGGAGGGTCGGCTCACATGGAGCACAGCGAAATGTGAGACGGGGTGGGCTGACGGTCTCTCCGCATCGAACACTGCCCGAGTGGAGAGATCACCCCACCCCGCTCGCGCTTCGCGCGATCGACCCTCCCCCTCCAGGGAGGGTGAGAGAGAGCCCCCCTTACGTCGGCGACACCGCGCTCTTCAGCGCGCCCGCCTGCGGGGCACCACCGGTCAGCCTGGCGCGTTCGGTGTTCGGCCACAGCAGGAGCAGGCCGAGCAGGCCGGAGCCGACCATGATCGCGGCGTTGATGGTGAAGCCGGTCATGTAGCCGTCGAGCATGCTGCCGGCATGCTGGATCACGGTGCCCATCACGGCGGGTGCGATGATGCCCGAGAGCGTATAGAGCGCGCCATAGATTGCGAGGATGGCGCCGCGCTGCGAGGTCGGCGTGAACTCGCCGAGCATGGGCGGGCAGACGACATAGATCGCGCCGCACAGGCCCGTTCCGACCACGAGCAGCGCGAGCTGAAGGCCAGCGCCCTGGACATGCGGCATCGAGGCCAGGATCAGGCCGCCGACGACCAGCGGCACGGAGCCGAGCACGCCGCGGGCGACGCGCGTGGTCGAGCCGCGGACCATCATCAGTTGCGAGATCCAGCCGGTCAGGATCACGATGGTGGCGCCGAAGATCCAGGGCAGGGTCGAGATCCAGCCGGCCTGGCTCTGCGAGAAGCCGAGACCCTTGATGATGAACGGCGTGAACCAGGTCAGTCCGAGCGACAGCGCCCAATAGGCGCCGAAGGTGGCGGCGACGCAGCCGAGGAAGGTGCGCGAGGTGAGAAGCTGAATGTAGGCAATCTTCGTTTCGGTGGCGGCGAGGGTCTGCGTGTCCTCCAGCGGGCCTTCCTTGGCGAGCGCGAGCCAGGCACAGACCCAGATCAGGCCGATGACGCCGAGAGCGCCGAAGGCATAGTGCCAGGAATGGTTGACGATGATCCAGTTCAGCGCCGGCACCGCGATGATCACGCCGAAGGCCGAGCCTTGCGACAGGATCGCGGTGGGCAGCGTGCGCTTCTCGTCGGGGAACCATTTGTAGATGGCGTGCGCGGCGACCGAGAAGGCCGGACCTTCGCCGGCGCCCAGCACGATGCGGCAGATCAGGAGCGTCGTGAAGGAGACGGTGCCGACCATCGGAAACTGCGCCAGCGCCCAGACCACCGCGAGCGCCAACAGCACCCATCGCGTCGGCACCTTGTTGACGATGAAGCCGACCACGATGGCCGAGATCGAGAACAGGAAGAAGAACGAAGAGCCGAGCAGGCCGAATTGCTCCGGCGTGAGCTTGAGGTCCGCCATGATCGGCACGCCGGCGAGGCCGACGACGATCTTGTCGGCGAAGTTCACCAGCATGAACAGGAACAGGAGAAAAGTGATGGTCCAGGCGCCCTTCGGCGTCCCGGTCGGCTTGCTCGCCGCGGACGGCGTTCCCTGAGCGCTCATAAATCTCCCCGTTTATGTCTTTGCGGCACTTTTTTGATTTGGCCGTCTTGGGAGCTAACAACGGGTTCGAGACCAACGCAACCCGGCATTTCCGCAGCAAGTGTGCTACGCAGCATTCTTACCTCTCCCCACCGGGGAGAGGTCGATTTGCGCAGCAAATCGGGTGAGGGGTTCAGGTCCCACGACAGGCCTTAACCCCTCACCCGCGCCTTCGGCGCGACCTCTCCCGACGGGAGAGGTGAAAAAAATGGCAGGCCCGTGCTGAGCATCAAGAATCTATCCAAGACCTTCTTCTCGGCCGGCGAGCCGGTCCACGTGCTGCGTGGCGTCGATCTCGACCTCCGGGCCGGCGAGCGCGTCGCGCTGACGGGAGAATCAGGCAGCGGCAAGAGCACGCTGCTGCACCTCATCGCCGGCCTCGATGCTGCCGATGGCGGTTCGATCCGGCTGGTGGATATCGAGGTCACCAAGCTGTCAGATGCAGGACGCGCGGAGCTGCGACGCGACCGGATCGGCCTTGTGTTTCAGCAATTCAACCTGATCCCGAGCCTGTCGGTCGCAGACAATCTCGCCTTCCAGGCCCGGATCGCGGGCCGGCATGATGCGGCCTGGACGAAAGAGCTGATCGAACGGCTCGGACTTGGCAGCCTGCTCAAACGTTATCCAGAGCAATTATCGGGCGGACAGCAGCAGCGGGTCGCGATCGGCCGGGCGCTGGCAACAAGGCCCTCGCTGCTGCTGGCGGATGAGCCGACCGGCAATCTGGACGAAACCACCGCCGAGGACGTGCTGGCGCTGACGCGCGATCTCGTGGCGCGCACCGGCTGCGGCTTCCTGATGGTGACGCACAGCCTGCATCTGGCAGCAACGCTCGACCGCCATCTCACTTTGCATGGGGGGCGCATCGCATGAGGCGCGCGCTGTGGGTCCTCGCCGTACTGCTGAGCCATTGGCGGCGCCACAGGATGCAGTTCGCAACGCTGCTGATCGGACTGATCGCGGCGACCGCGCTGTGGAGCGGCGTGCAGGCGATCAACCAGCAGGCCCGCAGCGCCTATGACCGCGCCGCCGCAACCTTTGGCGGCGTTCGCACCGCGATGCTGGTGGCGCCTGATACCGCGACCTTTTCCCAAGAGCTGTTCATAAGACTCCGACGCGCGGGCTGGCCGGTCTCCCCGGTGCTGGAGGGACGCGTCCAGATCAATGGACGTTCGGTGCGGCTGCTCGGCATCGAGCCGGTGACGCTGCCGGCCGACGTCGGCAATGCACCGCGCCTTGGTGCATCTGATTTGAGCAGCTTCGTTGCGCCGCCGGGCCAGACGCTGGTGGCGCGGGAGACGCTGGCCGACTTGCAGGAAATAGAAGGCGCGGCGCCGGCGATCAGCAGCGGCGCGAAGTTGCCGCCACTGCGCGTGCTGCCGCAGCTCGTGCCCGACGTGCTCGTGGTCGATATCGGCGTGGCGCAGCGGCTGCTCAACAAACCGGACCAGGTGTCGCGGCTCCTGCTCGGCAAGGCGAAGGGCAAGCCCGCGCCGCTGGCGAGTGTTATCGGCGAGCAGCTGCAGCGGGTCGAGCCGAATGCGGAGACGGAGCTGGAGCGCCTCACCGACAGTTTTCACCTCAATCTCACCGCCTTCGGTCTGCTGTCGTTCTTCGTCGGGCTCTTCATCGTCAACTCGGCCGTCGGCCTCGCCTTCGAGCAGCGGCTGCCGATGCTGCGGACGTTGCGCGCCTGCGGCGCGTCGGCGCGGCTGGTCAACACGGTGCTGGTGGTCGAGCTGGTCGTATTGGCGCTGGTCGCCGGGCTGATCGGGCTCGTCTGCGGCTATTTCATCGCGGCCGCGCTGTTGCCCGACGTCGCGGCGTCGCTGCGCGGGCTCTATGGCGCGCAGATCCCGGGGCAGCTGACGCTGCGTCCCGAATGGTGGCTGGCCGGTATCGGCATCAGCATTGCCGGCGCGCTGGTGGCGGCGGCGACCAGCCTGATCAAGGCGATCAGGATGCCGGTGCTGGCAACGGCGCAGCCGCGCGCCTGGCAGCAGCGGCAGCGCCGCTGGCTGATCCTGCAAAGTGCTGCGGCGTGCATGGTGTTCGCGGTCGCGCTGCTGCTGCTTCACTATGGGCAATCGCTGATCGCCGGCTTTGGCGTGCTGGCGGCGCTGATGTTCGGCGCGGCACTGATCCTGCCGGCATTTCTCGAACTCATCCTGCTCCTCGGCCAGCATTTCGCGCGAAAGCCGCTCGCACTGTGGTTCTGGGCCGACAGCCGGCAACAACTCTCCGGATTGTCGCTGGCACTGATGGCGCTGCTGCTTGCACTCGCCGTCAATGTCGGAGTGTCCACCATGGTGGAGACGTTCAGCCGGACCTTCATCGGCTGGCTCAATGGACGGCTGGCGGCCGACGTCTACATCAGCGCGTCCGACAATGCGCAAGCCGTTGCGATCCGGAACTGGCTGCGCGAGCGTAGCGATGTCCAGGCGATCCTCTCGGGCGGACGTGCGGAGGCGCAAGTTCAGGGACAACCGGTGGAATTGCTCGGCCTGCCCGACCACGCGCTCTATCGCGAGCGCTGGCCGCTGCTGGAGGTCGCGCCGCGTGCCTGGACCCGGCTCGTGCCGGGCAATGCCGCCTTCATCAGCGAGCAATTGAGCCGGCGGCTGAATGTCCGCGTCGGCGACGTCTTAGAGGTACCGGCACCGGGCGGGACCTGGGAGCTCGACATTGTCGGCATTTATGCCGATTACGGCAACCCCAAGGGACAGCTCGCCGTCAATGTCGCGGCGCTGATCCGGCACTTTCCGCAGACGCCGCAGACGCGGATCGGGCTCATCGTCGCGAAGGAGAATATCTCCGGCCTGATCGCGGCCTTGCAGAAGCAGTTTTCGCTCGACGATCGCAGCGTCGCCGACCAGGCCACGGTGAAGTCGGAATCGATCCGCATCTTCAACCGCACCTTTGCGGTGACCTCCGCGCTGAATGCCTTCACCCTAGGCGTCGCCGGCATCGCTCTGCTCACGAGCCTGCTGACGCTGGCGAATTCCCGCTTGCCGCAGCTCGCGCCGCTGTGGGCGATCGGGCTCACCCGGCCGCGCCTTGCCGCGATCGAGCTGACCAAGACACTGTCGGTGGCGCTGTTCACATCGCTGCTGGCGGTGCCGCTCGGCCTGTTGGTGGCGTGGTGCCTGATCGCGATCGTGAACGTAAAGGCGTTCGGCTGGCGGCTGCCGTTCCATGTGTTTCCGCTGCAGCTGGCCGAGCTGGTCGCGGTCGCGCTGCTCGCCTCGCTGATTGCCGCACTGCTGCCGATGCTACGGCTGGCGCGGATGCAGCCGGCAAGCCTCGTCAAGGTGTTCGCCAATGAGCGCTGATCGGATCTCACGGCGTGCGTTCGCCGGCGGCCTTGCCGCGCTCGCCCTCGCGCGCCGTGCACGCGCGCAAGGCTATGCCGGGCTCGGCGAGACCGCTGATGGCTATGCCAAGGTGACGCCGGGGAAGGTCTTCACCTTTCCGAGCGATCACGGGCCGCATCCGGAATTTCGCATCGAGTGGTGGTATCTCACGGCCAACCTCGTCGATGCCAGCGGCGCGGCTTGCGGCCTGCAATGGACGCTGTTCCGCCAGGCGGCGCAGCCGGGCCCGCAAGCCGAAGGGTGGGCCAATCAGCAGGTGTGGATGGGACATGCCGCGGTGACGCGCGCCGACACCCATCGCTTCAACGAGACGTTTTCACGCGGTGGCGTGGGGCAGGCCGGCGTCACGGCCAAGCCGTTCGATGCCTGGATCGATGATTGGGAGATGAAGGGTCTCGAGCGCACCGATGATCGCACGCTGGCGCCGCTGACGCTGAAGGCCTCCGCCATCGACTTCAGCTACGCACTGACGCTGGAGGCCGACCGTCCGGTGGTGTTGCAGGGCGACGGCGGCTATAGCCGCAAGTCGGAGCGCGGGCAGGCGTCCTACTATTACAGCCAGCCGTTCTACCGCGCGCGCGGCACGCTCACAATCGATGATAAACCGGTCGAGGTGTCGGGCCAGGCCTGGATGGACCGCGAATGGAGCAGTCAGCCGCTCGATGCCGACCAGACCGGCTGGGATTGGCTGTCGCTGCATCTCGCATCCGGCGACAAGCTGATGCTGTACCGGTTGCGGCAGAAGGACGGCCAAAACTATCCGTTCGGCAATTGGATCCGCGCCGCCGGCGAGGCGCAGATGATTGCAGGGGGCGAGATCCAGATGATTCCGAAGGCAACCGCGGACGTTGCGGGACGCAAGCTGCCGGTGGAATGGCAGATCGCAATCCCCTCGCGATCGTTCTCGATCCTGTGCAAGCCACTCAATCCAAGGGCTTGGATGGGGACCGGCTTCTCCTATTGGGAGGGACCGATCAGCTTTTCCGGCACGCATGACGGCGTTGGCTATCTCGAGCTGACCGGCTATTGAAGCGCGATCTCTGCGAAGGAACCAACGATGTATCATCTCACCGCCCTGGTCACGCTGCTGGCGATCGCATTTTATTTCTTCACCTGTATCAACGTCGCGCGGTCGCGCGACAAGACCGGCGTCAAGGTGCCGGCGATGTCGGGCCATCCGGATTTCGAACGCGCCTTCCGCATCCAGATGAACACGCTGGAATGGATGCCGATCTTCCTGCCGGCGCTGTGGCTGTTCGCGACCTACATCAGCGACGCCATCGCAGCTGGCATCGGCGTCGTCTGGATCATCGGCCGCATCGTCTATTTCATCGGCTATTCCAAGGCGGCGGCAAAGCGCAGCCCGGGATTTGCGATCCAAGCCCTCGCCGCCATGGCGCTGTGGGCGGGGGCGCTGGGGGCGGTGGTGTTGCGGCTGGTGTGAAGCCGAGGGCGACACCACACACTCGGTGTCGTCCTGGCGAAGGCCAGGACCCATAACCACAGGACGTGGTTATGGGCACGATGTGGCCACAGCTTGTTTCAACATTTAGGAGCCGGGGTAGTGGGTCCTGGCTTTCGCCAGGACGACATTGTGCTTGTTGAACCTCCGCCTCACTTCGTCAGCGGGCAGCCGCTTTCCTTGGCGGTGAAGAAGGCCTTGTCGCCGGGGACGGTGGCGAGCAGCTTGTAATAATCCCAGGGCTTCTTCGATTCCGAGGGCTTCTTGACCTCGAACAGATACATGTCGTGGACCATGCGGCCGTTCTCGAGCACCTTGCCGCCTTGCGCGAAGTCGTCGTTGACCGGCAGCTCCTTCAGCTTCTTGGCGACCGCGTCCGGATCCTTGGTGCCGGCGGCCTTGACCGCCTTGAGATAGCTCAGCGTCGCCGAATAGGTGCCGGCGTGAATCATGCTCGGCATCCGCCCGGTGCGCTTGAAGAAGCGTTCGCCGAGATTGCGGGTCTTATCGTTGAGATCCCAGTAATAGCCCTCGGTCAGCACCAGGCCTTGCGCGGCCTGAAGCCCGAGGCCGTTCACCTCGGCGAGCGTCATCAGGAGGCCCGCGAGCTTCTGGCCACTGGCGACGATGCCGAACTCAGACGCCTGCTTGATCGAGTTGGTGGTGTCGAGACCGGCATTGGCAAGGCCGACGATCTTCGCCTTCGAGCTCTGCGCCTGGAGCAGGAAGGAGGAGAAGTCCGACGAGTTGAGCGGCACGCGCACCGAGCCGACCACCTTGCCGCCGTTGGCGGTGACGATCTCGCTGGTGTCCTTTTCCAGCGCGTAACCGAAGGCATAGTCCGCGGTGAGGAAGAACCAGGTGTCGCCGCCGGCCTTGGTCAGCGCACCGCCGGTGCCGACGCCGAGCGCGCGGGTGTCGTAGGCCCAGTGGAAGCCATAGGGCTGGCAGGCATCGCCGGTAAGGCGCGAGGTCGCGGCGCCGACGACGATATCGATCTTCTTCTTTTCTTTGGAAAGCTCATGGATCGCGAGCGCGACCGAGGAGGTCGTCAGCTCCGTGATCATGTCGACGTTCTCGACGTCGTACCAGCGCCGCGCGATCGAGCTGGCGAGATCCGGCTTGTTCTGGTGGTCGGCGGTGACGAGCTCAATCTTGTGGCCGAGCACCTCGCCGCCAAAATCCTCGATCGCCATCTTGGCGGCCTCGACCGACCATTTGCCGCCGTAGTCGGCATAGACGCCGGACTGGTCGTTGAGGATGCCGATCTTGACGCCCTGCGCCGAGGCAGGCACCGCCAACAATACGACCGAGGCCGCGGCGGCCAAGAATGCTGATTTCATATGTTATCTCCCGACAGTCTTCTGTTGTGAAATCGCGCGGATAGTAGTGAAGAACCCCAGGCGTGCCCATCCATTTCGGCGTAGGCCGTTAGTATGGGCGCGCTCCACACAAATGCTGTCGTCCCGGACAAGCGCGCTTCAAGCGCGCGTAGATCCGGGACCCATAACCCCAGGGAGCAGTTATCGCGCGCAGCTGGTCACCGCGAGTCTTCGCCAAACTCGATCCTGTGGCTATGGGTCCCGGATCTGCGCTTGCGCTTGTCCGGGACGACAGCGTGATTGTGGCTACGCTGATGGACTCCCGACGATGGTCAGCCCGCGACCTCCGCCTTCTTATCCCGCCGCCCCTCCGCCAGGTTGCGCACCACCACATAGAAGATCGGCGTGAACAGAAGTCCGAACAGCGTGACGCCGATCATGCCGAAGAACACGGCGACGCCGACGGCCTGCCGCATCTCCGAGCCGGAGCCGCTCGAGATCACCAGCGGCAAGACACCGAGGATGAAGGCGAAGGACGTCATCAGGATCGGCCGCAGGCGCAATCGGCAGGCCTCGATGACGGCCTCGAGCCGCGGCTTGCCTTCGTTCTCGATATCGCGCGCAAACTCGACGATCAGGATCGCGTTCTTTGCCGCCAATCCCACCAGCACCACGAAGCCGATTTGGGTGAGGATGTTGACGTCCTGCCCCATGATGCGCACGCCGATGGTGGCAGCGAGCAGGCACATCGGCACGATCAGGATCACCGCGAACGGCAAGGTCCAGCTGCCATATTGGGCGGCGAGCACGAGATAGACGAACAGCACGCAGATCGGAAACACGTAGAGACCGGCATTGCCGCCGGTGACCTGCTGATAGGACAGGTCGGTCCATTCGAAGCTGAAGCCACTCGGCAGCGTGTCGTCCGCGAGCTTCTTGATAGTGTTGAGCGCGGTGGTCGAGCTGGTGCCCGGCGCCGGCTCGCCCTGCAATTCGGACGCCGCGTAAAGATTATAGCGCGCGACGCGGTCGGGACCCGAGACATCCCTAAACTCGACCACACTGCCGAGCATCACCATGTCGCCGGAGGCGTTGCGCGTGCGCAGGCGTGCGAGATCGCTGGGCTCCTTGCGGTAGGGGAAATCGGCCTGCGCGGTGACGTGGTAGGTGCGGCCGAACAGATTGAAGTCGTTGACATAGGTCGATCCGAAATAGGTCTGGATCGTGTCGTTGATGTTGGAGATGGGAACACCGAGCTTCTGCGCCTTGGTGCGGTCGATGTCGACGAAGAGCTGCGGCGTGTTGGCCGTGAACGGCGAGAACACCGAGGTGAGACTTGGCGCCTTGCGCGCGGCGGCGACCAGCTCATCGGTCGCGGCGGCGAGCATTTCAGGCCCGCGACCCTGGCGATCCTGGACGCGGATGGTGAAGCCGCCGCCGGTGCCGATGCCGGGCACGGCCGGTGGCGGAATCACGATAATGAACGCGCCCTGGATCGCGGACAGGCGCTTGCGCAGCTCGGCCGTGATGGCGTTGGCGGACAGCCCCTTCTTCAGCCGCGCCTCCGGTTCGTCGAACACTGGAAACAGCGCCGCCGCATTGCCGGCCTGGGTGCGGGTGGCGCCGGAGAAGCCGGCGAAGGCCGCAACGCGGACGATGCCCGGCGTATCCAGCGAGATCCGCTCGATCTCGCGCACGACCTCGGTGGTACGTGCCAGTGACGCCGCACCCGGCAATTGCACGGATACGATGACGTAGCCGCGATCCTGCGCCGGAATGAAGCCCTGCGGCGTGGTCACGATCAGCCAGCCGGCGCTGCCGATGAGCACGACGTAGATCAGGAGCATCACAACGGAGTGGCGGATCACGAAATTGGCAAGACCGGCATAACCATGCGCCAGCCGCTCAAACACGCGGTTGAACACGCCAGTGAAGGCATCCCAGCCTCGCGCAATGACATTCCAGGCAGCCGGCGGCTTCTTCTCTTCGTGCGGCACCAGGATCTGCGAGGCCAGCGCCGGCGACAGCGTCAGCGAGCAGAAGCAGGAGATCGCAGTCGCGACCGCGATGGTGACGGCGAATTGCTGGAAGAATTGGCCGGAAATGCCGCCCAGGAACGCGGTCGGCACGAACACCGCGCAGAGCACCAGCGCGATCGAGACCAGCGCGCCGCCGACCTCTTCCATCGTCTTCAGCGCCGCATCGCGCCGGCTCATGCCGTGCTCGAGATGCCGCTCGACATTCTCGACCACGACGATGGCGTCGTCGACCACGATACCGACGGCGAGCACGAGGCCGAACAGCGTGAGATTGTTGATGGAGAAGCCCAGCGCCGCCATCACCGCGAAGGTGCCGACCAGCGACACCGGTATCGCGATGATCGGGATGATCGCGGGCCGCCATCCCTGCAGGAACACCAGCACGACGACGACCACTAGCAGCATGGCCTCGTAGATAGTCTTGATCAGCTCGTGGACCGACTGCGCGATGAACTCGGTCGGGTTGTAGCCGATATTGTAGTCAAGTCCGCGAGGGAAGCTCGCCTTGAGCTTCGTCATCGTGTCGGAGATGTTTTTCGCCGTCGCGAGCGCGTTTGATCCGGGCCGCTGGGTCACCAGCATGGCGACCGCCGATTTGCGCAGCAGGAAGCTATTGGTGGAATACGCCAGGGCCCCTAGCTCGATGCGGGCAACGTCGCGCAAACGAACGACCCGGCCGTCGGAGCCGGCCTTGATCAGGATGTCCTCGAACTGTTTCTGGTCTTTCAGGCGTCCCGTGAAGGTGAGGTTCGGCTGGAAGGCGCGGTCGGCGATCGGCGGCTCGGCGATCTGGCCGCCGGCGATCTGCAGGTTCTGGGCGCGGATCGCCGCGAGCACCTCGGCCGAGGTCAGGCCGAGATTGGCGATCCGGTCAGGATCGAGCCACAGCCGCATCGAATAGTCGCGTGCACCAAAGATCTGGATGTCGCCGACACCGTCGAGACGCAGCAGCTGGTCGCGGACCTGGAGCAGCGCATAGTTCGAGATGTAGAGCTGGTCGAACGTGTCGTCGGGCGACAGCATGAACACGACCATCAGGATGTCGGGCGAGTTCTTGCGCGTGGTGACGCCGTTGCGCTGCACCTCCTCCGGCAAACGAGGCTGCGCGATGGCGACGCGGTTCTGCACCAGCACCTGGGCCTTGTCGAGATCGGTGCCGAGCTTGAAGGTGACGGTGATGGTGAGCTGGCCGTTCGAGGTCGCCTGGCTGTAGAGATACAGCATGTCCTCGACGCCGTTGATCTCCTGCTCGATCGGAGCTGCGACCGTGTCGGATACGGTCTGCGCGGAGGCGCCGGGATATTGCGTGGTGACGACCACGGTGGGCGGCACCACTTGCGGATATTCGGAGACCGGCAGCGTGGTGTAGGCGATCGCGCCGACAATCAGCAGCACGATCGACAGCACCATCGCCAGGATGGGCTGGTTGATGGAGAGGCGGCCAAGATTCATGACTTGCCACCGGCCGGGGCTTGCGCGGTCTGCGGCGCGACCTTGGCGCCGACGCGGGCGCGCTGGATGCCGTTGACGATGACGCGGTCCTCCGCCTTCAACCCTTCGCGGATCACGCGCAGGCCGTCATCGAGCGGCCCGAGCACCACCGGACGCGCCTCGACCGTGTCATCGGGCTTCACCACGAACACGATCTTGCGAGACTGGTCGGTCGCGATAGCGACGTCCGGGATCAGCAGCGCCTCATAGGGCGCGCTGCCGATCAGGCGGACGCGCCCGAACTGGCCGGGCAGGATCGACAGGTCGGTGTTCTTGACCACCGCGCGGCTGCGCAGCGTGCCGGTCGAGACATCGAGGCGGTTGTCGAGGAAGTTGACGGTGCCCTCATGCGACGGCTTGGTTTCACCGGCCAGCGTCACCTGCACCGGGTTCGCGGTGTCGCGCGAGCTTGGGCGCCGCCCCTCGAACCACAGCTTGCTGTATTTGATGAAGGTCGCTTCATCCATGTCGAAATAAACGTAGATCGGATCGAGCGCGACGATCGAGGTGAGCAGCGTCGAGGTGCCGGTGTCGCTGCCCTGCACGAGATTACCGGGACTGACGAGGTGGCGGCTGACGCGACCGGTCAGCGGCGCCGTCACATGCGTGAACTCGATGTTGAGCTTGGCGGCCTTCAGCGCGCCCTCGGCCTGCGTCTCGGCCGCATGCGCGGCCTGCAAGGCCTGGCGGCGCTGATCGACGACCTGCTCCGAGACCGCGCTGGTCTGCACCAGGTTGAGGCCGCGGTCGAGCTCGCGCTTGGCAAGCTCCACTTTGGCCCGCGCATCCGACAGCTGACCCTCCGCCTGCGCGGCCACCGCCTCGAACGGACGGGAATCGATCACGTAGAGCAAATCGCCCTGGCGCACGATAGCGCCGTCCTGGAACTCGACCGAGTTGACGAAGCCGCCGACGCGGGGGCGCACCTGCACCTCCTCGACCGCCTCGAAGCGACCGGTGAACTCGTCCCAATCAGTGACAGTGCGCTTGACCGGTTGGGCGACCGTCACCGGCGCCGGCGGCGGGGCAGCGGCCTGTGACGCCGGCTTGTCGCAGCCGGACAGGGCAAATGCCGCGGCGAGGAGCCCGGCGATTGCGCTGTGCTGAACGAAATCGTGCTTTTTGACAAACTGCTCGCTTCCGTCCGGTCCAGTCATCCCAGGTCCTCGCATAAAAGCCGCGGAAAATGCAGGATAAGCGCCCACTCGCGGGGGACACAACATGGGCGGCAATGATGAACTCTTCAAGACCAATGCACGCGCAATGCCCGGCCGCATGCCCTGACCGGATGGCGGGTTGACAGGGGGATTAGCCGGCCTCGCACGCGATGATTGGCGGGCGGAATTCGATTGGACTTATTCGCGGGGCTCATGAATGGAGGAGGCGAGGTCCACGCTGCGTTCACCCTCCCCTGGAGGGGGAGGGTCGATCGCGCGCAGCGCGAGCGGGGTGGGGTGATCTCTCCACTCGGGCGCTGTTCATCGCGGAGAGACCGTCACCCCACCCCGGCACACATTTTCGCTTCGCTCAATGTTAGCCGACCCTCCCCCTCCAGGGAGGGTTAAGAAGAGGCCCAGCGTCTTCGCGCATGACGGGCCGCAACTGCTCGTCTAGACTACCCTTACAAAAACAAGACGAATTGTCCGGGGAGGACAAGCGTGCACCAGGGACGTGTCGTTTATGGCGCGATCGAGGAGGTCGTGTTCGGCCATCCCGCAGCCGAGGCCATCGTCGCGCAGATGGACCGGCTGGGAACACGCCGCGCCTTTCTGATGGTCTCGGGCACGCTCAACCGGCAGACCGACGAGATCACGAAGATCAGGGAGGCGCTCGGCGAGCGCTGCGCCGGGTTGTTCGACGCCATGCCGGCGCATACGCCGCGCGAGGCGGTGATCGCCGCTACCCATGCGGCGCGCGAGGTGAACGCGGATCTGATCGTCACCGTCGGTGGCGGCTCCATCACCGACGGCGCCAAGGCGGTGCAGCTGTGCCTCGCCAACGGCATCGATGATATCGGCGGCATCGAGCGCATCCGCGTGCACAAGGGCGTCGCACCCGAGATGACCGCGCCGACAGTGCGCCAGATCAGCGTGCCGACCACGATCGCCGGCGGCGAGTTCAGCGCGATCGCGGGCGTGACCGACCGCAGCACGAATGTGAAGCAGATGCTACGGCATCCGCTCATGGTACCGCGCGCGACCATCCTCGATCCCGCGATCACCGTGCACACGCCGGAATGGCTGTTCCTGTCCACCGGCGTCCGCGCCGTCGATCATTGCGTCGAGGCGATCTGCTCGCGCGAGACGCACCCCTATGCCGATGCGCAATCGGTGAAGGGCCTCGCCATGCTCGCCGACGCGCTGCCGCGGGTGAAGGCCGATCCTGCCGATCTCGACGCGCGGATGGATGCGCAGATCGGTACCTGGCTGTCGATGGGCGCACTCGCAGCGGGCGTACCGATGGGCGCGAGCCATGGCATCGGCTACGCGCTGGGCGCCGCCTTCGACGTGCCGCACGGCTACACCTCCTGCGTCATGCTGCCGGCGGTGATGCGCTGGAATGCGCCCGACAATGCGGAGCGCCAGATGATCGTCGCGGCCGCCATGGGCTTTCCCGGCCGAAATGCCGCCGACGTGCTCGATGCCTTCATCCGCTCGCTCGGCATGCCGCGCAGCCTCGCCGAGGTGAACGTGTCGCCGGAGCATTTCGACGCCATCGCCGAACAGGCGATGCGGACGAATTGGATCCCGCACAATCCGCGCAGGATCGACAGCCCGGCGCAGGTGCGTGAAATCCTGCTTCTTGCCGCATGATCCAAAAGCCGGAGGACTGATGTACCCAGGTCAGCATGCCCGCCTACGGCCGCTCCAGCCTGCCTTCATCATGGCGGCGACGGGCGAGACCGTTACCTATCGCGAGCTGGAGGCACGCAGCAACCGCCTCGCGCATCTGTTTCGCAGGCACGGCCTGAACCGGCTCGATCATTATTCGATCTTCATGGAGAACAATTCGCGCTATCTCGAAGCCTGCGGCGCAGGCGAGCGCTCTGGCCTCTACTACACCTGCATCAACTCCTTCCTGACACCGGGCGAGCTCGCCTATCTCCTCGTCAACAGCCAATCCAAGATCCTGATCACATCGGTGGCGAAGCTCAACATCGCGCGCGAGGCGATCCAGGCCTGCCCCGACGTCAAGCTCTGCATCGTTGCCGATGGCCCGGGCGAGAGCGACCGCATCGTCGGTCTTGCGGAGGTGACCGCCGATCTGCCGACGACGCCGATCGCAGACGAGTGGCTCGGCACCGCGATGCTGTATTCGTCGGGCACGACCGGACGGCCCAAGGGCATCCTGCGGCCGCTGCCGGAGGAGCCGCCAAGGCACAATCTGCCGCTGTTCGATTTCCTGACGAAACTTTGGCACTACCGCGAGGGCATGGTCTATCTGTCGCCGGCTCCGCTCTATCACTCTGCGCCGCAAGCTGCCGTGAACCTCACGATCCGTATGGGCGGCACCGTGATCATCATGGAGAGTTTCGATCCGGAGCGTTACCTTGAGCTCGTCGAGCAATGGGGCATCACCCACACCCAGCTGGTGCCGACGATGTTCTCGCGCATGCTGAAGCTGCCGGAGGAGGCGCGAAAGCGCTACGACCTCTCCTCGCTGGAGATCGCGATCCACGCCGCGGCGCCCTGCCCGGCCCTCGTCAAGGACGACATGATCAAATGGTGGGGCCCGATCATCCATGAATATTACGGCGCTACCGAGGGCCTCGGCTTCACTGCCTGCAACAGCGAGGAGTGGCTGGCCCATCGCGGCACCGTCGGCAAGGTGCTGCTCGGCGACCTCCACATCCTCGACGAGAACATGAGGGAGTGCCCGACCGGCACGCCGGGCCAGGTCTGGTTCAAGACCGCCTCGCCGTTCGAATATTTCAACGACCCGGAGAAGACCCGGGAGGCGCGCTCGGCGGACGGCAGCATGAGCACGGTCGGCGACGTCGGCTATGTCGACAAGGACCGCTTCCTCTACCTCACCGATCGTGCGACCTTCATGATCATCTCCGGTGGCGTGAACATCTACCCGCAGGAATGCGAGAATCTGCTGATCACCCACCCAAGGGTCGCCGACGCCGCGGTGTTCGGCGTGCCCAATGCCGATCTCGGCGAAGAGGTGAAGGCGGTGGTGCAGCCGATACCGGGCGTGGTGCCGGGCCCTGCGCTGGCGGAAGAGCTGATCGCGTTCTGCGCAAAATCGCTGTCGCGGCAGAAGGTGCCGCGCTCGGTCGATTTCGAAAAGGAATTGCCGCGGCTACCGACGGGGAAGCTGTACAAGCGGTTGCTGCGGGATAGGTACTGGGGGAACAAGGCATCGCGGATCGTGTGAGGCGCAGCCACACTCAGCCGTCGTCCCGGGGCGCGACGAGGTCGCCGGGACCCATAGCCAAAGGGAACAATCGTCGCGCGAGCAGGCAACTCCGAGTCTTCGCCAAACCACTCCCGGTGGCTATGGGTCCGGGATCGGCGCGCGCTTGGGGCGCGCTTGTCCGGGACGACACCGGAGTTTGTTGATGTGGCTTGCGCCCCAACATCGATACAGGAACCGTCCTTTCGCACCTGCACTCTCACATCGTGAGAGAATGAACCCTGCGGCCTTCCGTCATCCGAATTGTCGAGAGCGTGGACGGCCTTGCCGGTTGCCTCCCTCCACGCCCATCGCTATCGTCCCCTCAAACAGGCCAAAAGGCCGATGTCCAGGGAGGACGAGGATGCGGAGCGTGCGGGCGCTCGCCGCGACGGCGGCGCTATCTTTGCTGGCGTTTTCGACCATTGCGCTTGCCGGCGAGCCCAAGCAGGGCGGGATCCTGCGGATGTATCATCGCGACAGCCCGGCCAATGCGTCCATCCTCGAGGGCGCGACCTATTCGATCAACGTGCCCTTCATGGGGGTGTTCAACAATCTGGTCATCTATGACCAGCACATCGCGCAGAACAGCCCTGATACCCTGAGGCCAGAGCTGGCCGAGAGCTGGTCCTGGAGCGGCGACAACAAGAAGCTGACCTTCAAACTGCGCCAGGGCGTCAAATGGCATGACGGCAAGCCGTTCACGTCGGCCGACGTCAAATGCACTTTCGATCTCCTGATGGGCAAATCGCAGCAGAAGCTGCGGCAGAATCCGCGCAAGGCCTGGTACAATGAGGTCAACGACGTCAGGCCGAACGGCGATTTCGAGGTCTCCTTCGACCTGAAGCGGCCACAACCGTCGCTGCTGGCGATGCTCGCATCCGGTTATACGCCGATCTACCCCTGTCACGTCTCGCCGGCCGACATGCGCACCCATCCGGTCGGAACCGGCCCGTTCAAGTTCGTCGAATTCAAGGCCAATGAATCGATCAAGCTGACGCGAAACCCGGACTACTGGAAGAAGGGCCTGCCCTATCTCGACGGCATCGAGTACACGATCATCACGAACCGCTCGACCGCGATCCTCGCCTTCGTCGCCGGCAAGTTCGACATGACCTTCCCGACGCACATCACCATCCCGCTCCTCAAGGATATCAAGTCACAGGCGCCAAACGCGATCTGCGCAGTCGAGCCGACCAACGTTTCGACCAACATCATCGTCAATTCGACTTCCGCGCCGTTCGACAACATCGACATCCGCCGGGCGATGGCGCTCGCGCTCGACCGCAAGGCCTTCGTCGACATTCTGTTCGAAGGCCAGGCCGATATCGGCGGCACCATGCTGCCGCCGCCGCAGGGCATCTGGGGCATGCCCAAGGACAAGCTTCAGACCATTCCAGGCTATGGCCCGAACGTGAACGCGAACCGGGAGGAGGCGAAAAAGCTGATGCAGAAGGCCGGCTACGGCCCCGACAAGCACCTCGCCGTGAAGGTCTCGACACGCAATCTCGCGGAATATCGCGATCCCGCGGTGATTCTGATCGACCAGCTCAAGAGCATCTATATCGACGGCGAGCTCGACGTCGTGGAAACCGCGAACTGGTTCCCGAAGGTCGCACGCAAGGATTATATGCTCGGCCTGAACCTGACCGGAAATTCCGTCGACGATCCCGACCAGTCATTCTACGAGAACTACTCTTGCGGCTCGGAGCGGAACTACACCAATTATTGCAACAAGGAGATCGAGAAGCTGTTCGACGTGCAGTCGCAGGAGATCGACGTTGGCAAGCGCAAGCAGCTGGTCTGGGACATCGACAAGAAGCTGCAGGAGGATGTCGCCCGCCCAATCATCTTCCATGCGCGGGCCGGCACCTGCTGGCAGCCCTATGTCAAGGGGATCACGATCATGTCGAACAGCTCTTATAACGGCTTTCGCTATGAGGACGTCTGGCTCGACAAGTAACGCGGGCGGCTGAGGCGTTCGACAGGAGGCGGTGCATGTTTGCCTATCTGGTGCGACGCCTGTTCCTGATGCTCGTGACCCTGTTCGGGATCTCGATCGTCATCTTCCTCCTGCTGCGCGTCGTCCCCGGCAACATCGTCGACATCCTGTTCGCCGCGGCCGGCTATGTCGATCCCGCCGACAAGGCCAATCTGGAGAAGGAGCTCGGCATCGACCAGCCGTTGATCGTGCAATATTGGCACTGGATCAGCGGTCTTCTGCGCGGCGACTTTGGTTATTCCTACGTCTCGGAGAAGCCGGCGCTTCAGGAGATCCTGCCGCGGATTCCGATCACGGCGCGGCTTGCTGGCCTCGCGCTGTTGTTCTCGGCGTCCATCGGCATCCCGCTCGGCGTCATCAGCGCCGTGAAGCAGGGCACCCGGCTCGACTATGCGCTGCGTGTCGTCAGCCTCAGCGGATTGTCCCTGCCCTCGTTCTGGCTCGGCCTTTTGATCCTCACCGCATCGGTGGCAATGTTCGGCCAGATGCCGATCTTCAATCCCAATCCGCAGACCTGGCTCGAGGCGTTTGCCACCTATGCCGTGCCGGCCGCCGCCGTCGGCTTCCGCAGCGCCGCGCTGACCATGCGCATCACCCGCTCCTCGATGCTGGAGGTGCTGCGGCAGGATTATATCCGCACCGCCCGCGCCAAGGGCGCATCCGATGCCGCCGTGAACTATCACCACGCGCTGAAGAATGCGATCCTGCCGGTCATCACCGTGATCGGCATCGAGGCGGCGTTCCTGATCGGCGGCCTGATCGTCACCGAGACCGTGTTCAACATCCCCGGCGTCGCCCGCTTCCTGGTCGAGGCGATCCGCTGGCGCGATTATCCGATCGTGCAGAACCTCGTGATGTTCATCGCGGTCGTGGTCGTGTTCGCGAATTTCACCGTCGACATGCTCTACGCGGTGTTCGACCCGCGCATCAGGTACACGGATTAGCCACATGATGTTTGCCAGCTCAGCGCATGCGCATTCTTCGCCTCTCCCCGCCTGCGGGGAGAGGCCGGATCGCATCGCTAGATGCGATCCGGGTGAGGGGGACTCTCCGCGAGTCCAACTCTCACCTCCCCCGCGGAGAGCCCCCCTCACCCCGACCCTCTCCCCGCAAGCGGGGCGAGGGGGAAGGTAGCAGCATGGCCACGATCGACTTCGACGTTGAACTGAGGCGGGCCGGGGCGCATGCGACCGGCGGCTGGCGGCGCGTGCTGTTCATGGCGCAGCGGCACGTGCTTGGCGCGGCCGGGCTCGTCATCATGACGGTGTTCGTGCTCACCGCAATCTTCGCCGACTTCATCGCGCGCTACGATCCACTGACGGTCGATTCCGCCCGCGCGCTGGCCCGCCCGAGCCTCGCGCACTGGATGGGCACCGATTCGTTCGGCCGCGACGTGTTCAGCCGCATCATCCACGGTGCACGGATCTCGCTCGCGGTCGGGCTTGGCTCCACAGCGCTCGGCGGCTCGATCGGCGTGATCGTCGGCCTCACCTCCGGTTATCTCTCCGGCTGGGTCGACCTCGTGTTCCAGCGCGTCTCCGACGTTCTCCAGGCGCTGCCCCTCTTGGTGCTGGCGCTGGTGATGACCGCCGCGCTTGGCCCGTCGCTGCCGAACGTGATCATCGCCATCGCCATTCCGCTGATTCCGACCGTCGCGCGCGTCATCCGCGCCAACACGCTGGCACTGCGCGAGCAGCCCTTCGTGGAGGCGGCAAAATCGATCGGTATGAGCGAGATGCGGATCGCGCTGCGCCACGTGCTGCCGAATACGCTGGCGCCGCTGATCGTGCTGGCGACTGCCCAGCTCGGCTCGACCATTCTCACCGAGGCTTCGCTGTCCTTCCTCGGCCTCGGCATTCCCGAACCTTATCCGTCGTGGGGGCGTATGCTCTCGGAATCGGCTGCCGAATATGTCCGCACTGCGCCGTGGCTGGTGATCTTCCCGGGCATCGCCATCAGCCTCGCCGTGTTCGGTGCCAATCTGTTCGGCGACGCCCTGCGTGATATCCTCGATCCCCGGCAGCGCGGCTGATGGCAGACAAATCCGACCTCGTGCTCGACGTGAAGAACCTGAAGACGGTGTTCTTCACCAATTCGGGACTCTTCAAGGCGGTTGACGACGTCTCCTTCACCGTGAGGCGCGGCGAGACGCTGGCGATCGTCGGCGAATCCGGGTGCGGCAAGAGCGTCACGGCGCTGTCGCTGATGCGGCTGGTGCCTGATCCGCCGGGCCGCATTGTCGGCGGCTCCGTCACGCTCGAAGGCACCGATCTGTTGGCGCTGGATGAAGCGAAGATGCGTGCCGTCAGGGGCAACCGCATCTCGATGATCTTTCAGGAGCCGATGACCTCGCTCAATCCGGTGATGCGGATCGGCGACCAGATCGTCGAGGCGGTGCGGCTGCACCGGAACTTGTCGGCCAGGGAGGCCGCGGATATCGCAGTCGAGATGCTGCGGCTGGTGCGGATTCCCGAGCCGGCGCGGCGCGCACGGGAATATCCGCACCAGCTTTCCGGCGGCATGCGCCAGCGCGCGATGATCGCGATGGCGCTGGCGTGCCGGCCGGCGCTGCTGATCGCGGACGAGCCGACCACCGCGCTCGACGTCACGATCCAGGCGCAGATTCTGGCGCTGATCCTCGACCTTCAGAAGGAGCTCGGCACCGGGCTCGTGCTGATCACGCACGATCTCGGCGTGGTCGCGCAGACCGCGCAGCGCGTGATCGTGATGTATGCGGGCCGCAAGGTCGAGGAAGCCAGCGTCGAAGCGCTGTTTGCCGCGCCGAAGCATCCCTATACGCGGGGGCTGATGGCTTCGATTCCAGCCGTGCCGGCGTCCGGCGTCGCCGCGCCGCCGCGGCTGAACGAAATTCCCGGCACCGTGCCGTCGCTGGTGCGGCTGCCGAAAGGCTGCGCCTTCGCGCCGCGCTGCCCGCTCGCGATCAAGCGCTGCCAGGACGAATATCCGCCGCTCGCCGATTGGGGCGGCGGCCATCTCGCGGCCTGCTGGCGCGCGGAGGAAGTGGCGGAGGTGGCATGAGCGAGGCGCTGCTCGAGGTCACGGACTTGATCAAGCACTATCCCGTGCGTGCGGGCGTGCTGCGCCGGCAGGTCGGCACCGTGCACGCGGTCGATGGTGTCTCGTTCGCGCTTGGTATTGGCGAGACGCTTGGCCTCGTCGGCGAATCCGGCTGCGGCAAGTCGACCGTGGCGCGCAGCGTGCTGCGGCTGGTCGAGCCGACCTCCGGCCAGATCCGCCTGGAAGGCGAGGACATCACCCATCTCTCGAAGACGGCGCTGCGGCCGCACCGCCGCTCGATGCAGATCGTGTTCCAGGATCCGTTCGCCTCGCTCAATCCGCGCATGACCGCGGGCGACATCGTCGGCGAGCCGCTGGCTGTGCATGGGCTCGCCACCGGCAAGGCGTTGGAGGCGCGCGTCGCGAGACTGTTCGAGCAGGTGGGCCTAAGACCCGACCAGATGCGCAACTTCCCACATCAATTCTCCGGCGGCCAGCGTCAGCGCATCTGCATCGCGCGGGCGCTTGCGCTGGAGCCGCGGCTGATCGTCTGCGACGAGCCGGTCTCCGCGCTCGACGTCTCGATCCAGGCGCAAGTGATCAATCTTTTGATCGACCTGCAACGCCGGCACGGCTTCTCCTATCTCTTCATCGCGCACGATCTCGCCGTGGTCGCGCATATCAGCCACCGCGTCGCGGTGATGTATCTCGGGCGGATCGTCGAGATCGCCGACAAGGACGAATTGTTCCGCAACCCGCGGCATCCTTACACGCAGGCGCTGCTCGCCTCGGTACCGGTCGCCAATCCGCTCGCGAAGAAACTTGCGCCGCTGGTCGATGGCGACGTGCCGAGCCCGGTCAATCCGCCCTCGGGCTGCGCATTTCATACCCGCTGCCGGTTTGCGATGGAGCGGTGCAAGACGGAGCGGCCGGCGCTGGTGGAGGCGGCTGGCGGACATCGGGTGGCGTGTTTGCTCAATGAGGGGACGGGGCGACCTCTCTAATGTCGTCCCGGCGAAGATCCGTAGGGCGGGCAAAGCGATGCATGCCCACCATCCCAGACGCAACCGCCGCACGACGGTGGGCACGGCGCTATGCGCCTTAGCCCACCCTACGATGCTGCACTCGCTGCCCTAACCCGCCCCGATCTCCACCACGATCCTGCCCGTGGTCACCTGCTCGCCCTCGGCGACGTCGATCGCCTCAACCACGCCGTCAATGCCGGCCTTGTGGACGTGCTCCATCTTCATCGCTTCCAGCGTCATGACCGGTTGATCGGCAGTAACGCGATCGCCCGGCTTGACCAGGACGGCGACGACGCGGCCATTCAGGGCAGCGCGGACCTTGCCGTCACCGCCATTGCTTGCGGCAGCCTTCGGCGCGGCTAGCGTGAGATCATTTACCGCGAGCGGGATACCGCGATGCTGGAGGTAGAGCCGGTCGCCATCGCGCAGGAATCTTGCGCTGTCCATTACGCCGTCATGGCGGAAGCGGATGGCGTCGGGATCAAGCTCATCGATTTCGAATTTGTCTTCCCGGGCGTCGGTAGCGATTGTGTAGCTGCCGTCGCGCTCGCGGGTGACTTCGAGTTCGTGTATCTGGCCGGCGATCTCGATTTTCGCCGGCAGTGGGAACGTTGCCGCGAGGCTCCGTCCATCACGCCACGATGGTGCCTGCGGGCTGGTGACGTAGAGCAGAAGGCCCGCGAGCGCGACGCTGAATGCGCTGTTCGCACGCGGCGCCAACAACTCGTCGCGATGCGCGCCGATGAACGCCGTCGTCGCCTCGCCTTTGGCAAAGCCGGGGTGACGCAGGCACGACATCAGGAACGCCTGGTTCGTGGTCACGCCGAAAGCCGTGAGCTGCTCCAGGCCGACGATCAACCGCCCCCTCGCCTCCTCACGCGTGGTGCCATGGCTGATCACCTTGGCGATCATGGAATCGTAGAACGGCGGGATCTCCGTATCCGACTGCAGCGCATGCTCGATGCGGATACCGTCCGGCACCTGCCAGCGCGCCATGCGGCCGGACTGCGGCATGAAATCATGTGCGGCATCTTCCGAGCAGAGTCGCACCTCGATGGCGTGGCCCGAGAACCGGATGTCCTGCTGCTTCACCGGCAGCGGCTCGCCGCGCGCAACGCGCAGCTGCAGCTCGACGAGATCGAGCCCGGTGATCGCCTCGGTCACGGGATGCTCGACCTGGAGCCGCGTGTTCATCTCCATGAAGTAGAACTCGCCGCTCGCATCGAGCAGGAATTCCAGCGTGCCGGCGCCCTCATAGCGCAGCGCCTTCACGGCGGCGACCGCGACCTCGCCCATTTTCGCGCGCAGCTCCGGCGTGACCGCGGGCGACGGCGCCTCCTCGATCAGCTTCTGGTGCCGCCGCTGCACCGAGCAATCGCGCTCGCCGAGATGGATCGCGTTGCCGTGGCTGTCGCCGAACACCTGGATCTCGATATGGCGCGGGTTCAGGATGGCCCGTTCGAGGATGACCGTGGGATCGCCGAACGCGGCCTTCGCCTCCGACCTTGCGCTGCGCAGGGCATCGGGGAAAGATGCGGCGTCGGTGACGAGCCGCATGCCACGTCCACCGCCGCCGGCCACCGCCTTGATCATCACGGGGAAGCCGATCTTTTTGGCCTCCGACAGCATCACCTCGTCACCCTGGTCGACGCCCTGATAGCCAGGCACGACCGGCACGCCCGCCTTCCTCATGATGTCCTTGGCGCCCGCCTTGTTGCCCATCGCCTCGATCGCCTGCGGCGACGGTCCGATGAATACGAGGCCGGCCTCCTTGCAGCTTCTCGCAAAATCCTCGTTTTCCGCGAGGAAGCCGTAGCCGGGATGCACGGCGTCCGCGCCGCTTGCTCTGGCTGCGGCGATGATCGCGGGGATGTTGAGATAGGAGTGCGCCGGCACCGCTTCGCCGATGCGCACGGCCTGATCCGCCTGCCGCACGTGGAGCGCATCGCGATCGGCATCCGAATAGACCGCGACGACGCCGAGGCCGAGTTGCCGCGCGCTGCGCATCACGCGTAGCGCGATCTCGCCGCGGTTGGCAATCAGGACCTTGAAGAACGGCCGGTGCTGCACTGATCCGTTCCTCATGGGCGAGCCACCGAGAACTGCATGCGCTGGGGTGTGCGTGCATCGCCCTCGCGGCAGATTGCGAGCACCTCTGACAGGACCGCGCGGGTGTCGCGCGGGTCGATCACGCCGTCGTCGAGCACGCGCGCGCTGGTCGAGAACACGTCCATCTGGCCGTCGAACACGCCGATGATCTGCGCCTTCATGGCCTCGAGCTTGTCCTTCTCGACCGGTTTGCCGCGGCGCGCAGCGGCGGCCTCGGTCACGATCGCCATGGTTTCTGCAGCCTGCTCGCCGCCCATCACGGCGGTCTTGGCGTTCGGCCAGGAGAAGCAAAAGCGCGGATGGAAGCCGCGCCCGCACATGCCGTAATTGCCGGCGCCGAACGAGGCACCGCAATAGATGGTGATCTGCGGCACCGTCGCCGAGGTCACCGCCTGGATCATCTTCGAGCCGTGCTTGATCATGCCGGCTTCTTCATAGGCCTTGCCGACCATGTAGCCGGTGGTGTTGTTCAGATAGAGCAACGGCGTGCGGGTCTGGCAACAGGCCTGGATGAAATGCGTCGCCTTGTTGGCGCCGGCGGGATCGAGCGGACCGTTGTTTGTGATGATGCCGATCGCCTGGCCCTCGATGCGGGCATGACCGCAGACAGTGGCGGGGCCGTAGTTCGGCGCCATCTCGGTGAAGTCGGAATCGTCGACGATGCGCGCGATCACCTGTTTCATGTCCACCGGGCGCTTGTGGTCCATCGGCATGATGCCGAGCAGCTCGTCCTGGTCGTAGCGCGGCGGCTTGAACTGCGCAGCCACCCTGCCCGGCCGCTCCCATTGTAGCGCCGCCATAATCTCGCGCGCGATGCGAAGTGCGTCGCGATCGTCCTCGGCGAGATAGTCGCCGAGACCGGAGACCTGCGTATGCATCTCGGCGCCGCCGAGCTCTTCCTCGGTCGCGATCTCACCGGTCGCAGCTTTCAGGAGTGGCGGCCCCGCAAGGAAAGCGCGGGTGCGGCCGCGGACCATGACGATGTAGTCGGAGAGACCCGTCTGATAGGCGCCGCCGGCGGTGGACGATCCATGCGTCACGGTGACGACGGGCAATCCCGCAGCCGAGAGCCGTGCGAGATTGCGAAAGATGTTGCCGCCGCGGACAAAATCCTCGACGCGATAACGCAACAGATTGGCGCCGGCGCTCTCGACCAGCTGGACGTATGGCAGCTTGTTCTCCAGTGCCAACTCCTGCACCCGCAGCGTCTTGTCGAGACCGTAGGGTTGCAGTGCACCGGCATCGATACCGGAATCACTGGCGCTGACCATGCAGCGGACGCCCGAAACAAAGCCGATGCCGGCAATGACGCCGCCGCCGGGCACGCTCTTGGCCGGATCCGAAACGTCGAACATGTAGCCGGCGAGCGTCGACAGCTCAATGAAGGGCGCGCCGGGATCGAGCACCAGCGCGACGCGCTCGCGCGGCAGCAGCTGGCCGCGCTTGTGGAAGCGGTCCTTTGCTGCGGCGGACGCCGCACGCGTGCGCTCTTCCAGCGCGCGCATGCGGTCGATCAACGCAAGCATGCCGTCGCGGTTGGCGTGGTAGGCGGCGCTGCCGGGGAAAATGGTGTTTTCAATGACAGACATGACTTGATCCTGCTCGTCATTGCGAGGAGCTCGCGACAAAATTGCGAAGCAATTTTGCGCTGATGTGACGAAGCAATCCAGACTGCATCCGCGGAGAGATTCTGGATTGCTTCGCTGCGCTCGCAATGACCGTGAGGCGATACCTTACCGATTCGTCCCAAAGATCTTCCGCGCCTCGGCGGGGCTTGCGATCTCGCGGCCGGCGCGGCGGGCGCAGGCGGCGACGGCTTCGATCAGCTGGCCGTTCGACGTCACCTTTTTGCCGTCGGCAAGATAGAAGGTGTCTTCGAGGCCGGTACGCAAATGACCGCCGAGCTCGGCGCAACGCTGGTGCAGTGGCCAGATCTCTTCGCGGCCAATGGCGGTGACCTGAAAATTCGCTTCGGGCCGCTTCAGCTTGATCAGGATCGGCAGCAACTCGGGATCAGCAGGCATGCCCGAGGCGACGCCCATCACGAAGTTATATTCGAGTGGCCCCTTGTACATGCCAACCTGATGGTACATGCCGACGCAGCGGACGATGCCGACGTCGAAGCATTCGAACTCGGGGATGGTGCCGACCGCGTTCATGACGTCGAGATAGTCCTTCACCTTCTCGACCGCGTTGTCGAACATCATCGGCGGCCAGGCCCAGGTGTTGTCGGCCTTGACCTTCAGATAGTTCAGCGAGCCGGCATTGCAGGCCGCAATCTCCGGCCTGGTCTCACGGATGCAGTCGAGCGCGCCTGAGTAGTTCGGCCCTGACACCCCCGAGGTGTGGTTGATGATCACGCCCGGACAGGCCTCGCGGATCGCCTGCTGAATCTCCTTGCTGACACTGACCTCCCAGGACGGCAGATGTCCCTTGTTCGGCGCCTGCTGGCGCAGATGGATGTGCATGATGGACGCGCCGGCATCGAACGCAGCCTTGGCCTCGCGCGCCATCTCTTCGGGCGTCACAGGCACGTTGTGCTGCTTCGGATCGGTGAGCACGCCGTTCAGCGCGCAGGTGATGACGGCCTTGTCGCTCATGCCTTGACGCTCATGACTTGGATGTCTCGCAGGTTGAGAATTCAACGCTTGCGATCATGTGATGGGCGGCATGCGGCTTCTTGCGCGGAGAAGCTAGCTAAGGACGAGCTATCGTAGGGTGGGCAAAGGCGCTTTGCGCCGTGCCCACCACATCTCGGTGCTTGGTGACAATGGTGGGCACGCTTCGCTTGCCCACCCTACGAGAGCGGCGCTAACCCACCCTACGAAGCCTCCGCGAGCCGCACCGTCTCGGTGCTGCGATAGATCGCAAGATCGCGTGAGCCGACGAAGATGGCGCGCGGCTTCAGCCCGTAGAAGCGGCGGATCGAGTGGCTGAAATGAGTGGAATCGGGATAGCCGATGTCCTGCGCGAGGTGAGCGAGGTTGAGATCCTGGTTGGCGAAGTGCAGCAAATGCCGCGCGCGCTTCCAGGCGCGGAAAGACCGGAACGAGATGCCCGTCTCTTCCTTGAACAAGTGCAGGAAGCGCGAGGCCGAGAGGCCCGCCTCGGCCGCACAGGTATCGGCCGTGACCGGCTCGCCGGAGAAGCGTTCGATGCGGGCAACCGCGCGCGTCACCCGCGGGTCGAGCACGCGGCGCGGCAGCGCCTCGCCAAAACACATCTCGTCGAACTCGGCGGTGGTGATGTCACCGTAGCGGCGCTGACGCAGCAGCGCATAGGCGGCGAGGATCTTGCGGGCATAGACGGCACTGTCCGGTCCGGTCAGCCGCTGGGCCAAGGCCTCCAGCACGCCGTCCGGCATGCTCTCGGGTTCGAGCGTCACGCTGATTGCGGTGCGGTAGTCGCTGGCGATGGAATGCCGCTGGTTCGGCAGGGTGACGAACAGCTCGCCGGTGGCGAAGACATCGTCGATCGTCAGATGCAGATTGCCCTTCACCGCCACATAGACGTGGCAGCAGCCGGGGGTCCGTTTGCGGGGGCGGCCGAGCAGGCCGGCATAGAACACCCGCTCCGGCGTGATCAGCATCAAATGGTCGGATTCGCGACCTTTATCTTCCATGGGGATCCTCCTCGCGCGGCTCTCTGGCCGCTGCGGACGGAGGTCACCTTAGCGGAAATTTGAGCGCTGTCACGGTGAGATAGCGCTGTCATTGACGCGCAAAGATCGGCGTTCCCGGAGGGCAAAGACAGACCCGGAACTCTTGGTCGTCCCGGCGGAGGCCGGGACCCATACCGCGAGGTCTATCGATGTAGGCGATATCAATCCCGAACGACCAATCTTCGCAAAACATGTTTCGGGGAGTATGGGTCCCGGCCTTCGCCCTAGGGCATGCACATATCTCTGAGGCTCCATCCTGCTGCGACGGCGTGGAAGTATTCGAGGCCGTTCTTGAAGGTGATCGGGCCCGGCGGCTTGGACGATGGGTAGCCGTCCCAGCCGCCGAGGCGACCAATGATCCAGGCGGCCCAAGCGAGGCTATCGGGCGGATGTGGGTTCTTTAATCGCTTGCTCCCGGCTTCGAGTTGACGGTTGAGGGCGGTGAGCACGTTAATTTGGCCGTTGTCGAAGGCAGCGAGAATGGGTTGGCGACTGCCATTGCGGGCCTGCAGAAGTTGGATTGTGATGACGGCCGCCTTAGCGGCAATCGCGACCAGCTTGAGAAGGCGATCGGCGGTTCCGATCTGGCTGTCTTCGAGCTTGAAGCCTTGTGTCTTCAGGATGCGGAAGAACTGCTCGATGATCCAGCGTTGCTTGTACCATTGGACGATGCGCCAGGCGTCCTCGATGCCGGTAACCTCGTGAGAGGTGAGAAGCCGCCAGTGCAGCGGCTCTACCCCGGTTTCGGCATTGATCTCGCGCACATCGACCACCGCCAATGGCAAGCTTTCCGGCAGATGGCGCAGGAACTTACTCTGTGGGCGGGCGAGCTCGATTGCGCCAAAGCGAAGTTCGAGGTGAGCCAGGCGGGCGGGCCGCGCGGCGCGCGCAGGCAATTGGATCGCACGCCGATCCACCGCGGCCATGGCATCGCTGACCTCATACAAGCCGCTGCGGTCGGCAAGCTTGCGATCATGCATGCTGCGCGCGATGACGTGGAAGTGTTGCTCGGCCGAGCTGGCATAAAGGGCAAAAATATCGCTCTCGCGGTCACCCAGCACCGTCACCGCTGTGGCCTTGGTGAGGAGCGGCTTGGCCGCCATGGCAGTGGATATCCAGCGCTGCGATTCCTTGTCCGATAACTCCCGATCGTCGTGCGAGGTCGTGCGGCGACCTGTGCGCGTCCATATCTGCCCGCTCAAAAGTCCAAGACAGTTGCCGTCATCGGCATCCACAGCCAGCAGCGGATGCAGCAGCACGCCGTGGTTATTGCCTTTGCCGATTTCTCCGAGCCCGCGCCGGCGTTGCGGTGTGGTGTTGAAGTGGATCTCGCTGGTGTCCTGGATGGCCAGCACGTGGCGGCCCTCTACCGCAGCGACCGTGCTTTCGCTCCAGCTTTCGATGATCCGCTCCACCGTCACCTTGTCATGGCCAAGAAAGCGGTTGAACCGCACTTCCAGCGCGCGGTTCCCCCTGGAGAGCTGCCGAAGGCAGACAGTTTTGCCCACAACCATGCGTTCGACGAACGCCGCCCCCCTTTATCGAGACGACGATCCCCGAACCGGCCCAGCGTCCAGTCAATCCGTGACAACATCGCGGCACCCCGTCCAAATCATGGAGTGCCGCAATACGAATCACACAGAACTCTGATTCTGGAATCCTCCCAGGCCGATCCGAGTCAATCCGCCGCACCAGATATGTGCATGCCCTAGGGCCTTCGCCGGGACGACAACTACGCCCGCACCCTGGGCGCCACGTTCTGCTCGGCGCCGGCTTTTTGCTCCGCAGCAACTGCGCGCTTGAAGCCGTCGCGCTGCTGCAAGCGCGCCCAATAGGCTGCGACATTTGGCCCAAAATCCTTGGCCAGCCCAATGTTGTCGGCGAGGCGGAGCGCATAACCGATGACAATGTCAGCGGCTGTGAAGCGGCCGGCGCACAAGGTTTCGCCATTTGCGGTGGCTGCCTCGACGGCGCGCAAGCGTCCCAAGAACCATTTCGCATAGTCGCCGGCGACCTGCGGATTGCGGCGCTCCTCCGGCTCGAGCTGGGTGTATCTGAGCACCAGCGTCTGTGGGAAGGTTAACGTGGCGTCGCTGAAGTACATCCAGTTCAGGAACGCGCCATAGGCAGGATCCTCAGGTCCCACCATCAGCGGCGTCGGACCATATTTGATGCCGAGATAGTGGCAGATGCCGGATGACTCCGTCATCCGCGTCTCGCCGTCGATCAGAAAGGGGATGGTGCCGAGCGGATTGATGCCGAGATAGTCCTTGGCGAACACCCGCGGCGGGAACGGCAGCATCTTTAATTCATAGGACAGCCCCATCTCCTCCAGCATCCAGAGCGGCCGAAACGAGCGCGCGGCGTCACAGTGATAGAGCGTAATCATCAAGCACTTCCTTTGCTGCCGGGCAGCGTGCCCATCATCTTGCACAGGACCATCAGCATGACCTCGTCGGCGCCGCCGCCGATCGAGGTCAGGCGGCTGTCGCGATAGGCGCGGCTGACCGGCGTCTCGTTGGTAAAGCCCATTCCACCCCAATATTGCAAGCAGGCGTCGGTGAGCTCACGGCCGAGTCGCCCGGCCTTCAGCTTGGCCATGGTCGCAAGCCGCGTCACGTCCTCGCCGGCGACCAGTTGCTCCGCGGCCCGATAGATCAGCGCGCGCAAGAGCTCGACCTCGGTCTGCATCTCCGCGAGCTTGAAATGCACGACCTGGTTGTCGAGGATCGACTTCCCGAACGCCTTTCGGTTGCGGGTGTATTCGATGGTCTGATCGATGATGTATTCATGCGCCTTGAGGCAGGCGGCCGCGCCCCAGAGCCGCTCCTCCTGGAACTGGATCATCTGGTAGGTAAAGCCCTTGCCCTCCTCGCCGATCCGGTTGCGTTTGGGCACGCGAACATTGTCGAAGAAGATCTGCGCAGTGTCTGACGAGCGCATGCCCATCTTGTCGAGTTTGCGCGCGACGGTGACGCCCTTGCTCTTCATGGGCACGCAGATCAGCGACTTGTTGCGGTGAACGGGACCGTCACCGGTGTTGGCGAGCAGGCAGATCCAGTCGGCCTGGGTGCCGTTGGTGATCCACATCTTGCCGCCATTGATGACGTAATCGTCGCCGTCGGAACGCGCATTGGTCATGATCGAAGCCACGTCCGACCCGGCGCCGGGTTCGGAGACGCCGATGCAGGCGACATAGTCGCCGGAAATCGACGGCGCCAGAAACTCGCGCCGCACCTCGTCCGAGCCGAACCGCGCCAGCGCCGGCGTCGCCATGTCGGTCTGCACCCCGATCGCCATCGGAACGCCGCCGCAGGTGATGGCCCCGAGCTCCTCCGCCATCATCAGCGCATAGGAATAATCGAGGCCGGAGCCGCCGAACTCCACGGGCTTGTTCAGGCCGAGGAAGCCGAGGCTGCCCATCTTCTTGAACAGCTCATGCGCCGGGAAGATGTCGGCCTTCTCCCAGTCATCGACGTGAGGGTTGATCTCATTGGCGATGAATTTCTGCAAGGACCGGCGGATGTCGTCGTGGTCGGCGGTGAATAGCATTTTTGTCAGCTCAGCTCTCGGTATCTCTGATGTGCTCGTCATGGCCGGGCTTGTCCCGGCCATCCACGCCTTCGTCACCCGGCAGCAAGAACGTGGATGCCCGGGACAAGCCCGGGCATGACGGAGGAGACTTTCACAATCCCATCTGCCTCGAGGCCAGATCCTTCATGATCTCCTCGGTGCCGCCGCCGATGGCGTTGACCTTGACCTCGCGGTAGATGCGCTCGGCCTTGATGCCGCGCATGAAGCCGGCCCCGCCAAAAATCTGCACGGCTTCCGAGGCGCAGAATGCCATGGTCTGCGTCGCCTGGTTCTTCATCATGCAGATTTCGGCGACCGGGCTTTCGCCCTGCTCCAGCCGCCAGGCCAGCATCTCCAGCATCGCTTGCGAAGCGGCGACCTTCTGCGCCATGTCGACAATCTTGTGGCGGATCACCTGATGCTGGGCCAGCGGCTTGCCGAACGTCTTGCGTTCCCTAGCGTAGGCGATCGCCTCATCAAGACAGACGCGGGCGAAGGCGGTGCAGCTCGCGGCCATGCCCATGCGCTCGCTGTTGAAGTTCTGCATGATGATCTTGAAGCCCTGACCTTCCTCGCCGATCAGATTCTCGGCGGGCACGCGGCACGCGTCGAAATGTAGCGTCGCGGTGTCGGAGGCCCACCAGCCCATCTTCTTCAGCTTGGTGCGCGACAGGCCGGGTGTGTTGCCCTCGATCAGGAGCAGGCTGACGCCGCCGGCGCCCTCGCCGCCGGTACGCACCGCAACGGTCAGATAATCGGCTCGCACGCCTGAGGTGATGAAGGTCTTCTCGCCGGTCACGACGTAGTGATCGCCATCGCGTCGCGCTCGGGTGCGCAGGTTCGCGACATCGGAGCCGCCGCCCGGCTCGGTAATCGCGAGTGCGGAGATTTTTTCGCCTGATAGCACCTGCGGCAGCACGCGTGCCCTTACCTCGGGGCGAGCCGCGCGGGCGATCGGCGGCGAGCCGATGGTGTGGCTCATCAGGCTGGCGCTGACACCGCCGGCGCCGGCCTGTGCGAGCTCCTGGCTCGCCACGATCTTCATGAACTGGTCGGCGGCGATGCCGCCATATTCCTCAGGGAATCCCAGCCCCAACAGGCCGATAGCGGCCGCCTTGCGATAGAGCGCGCGCGGGAATTCACCGGCCTCGTCCCACTCATGAGCGAAGGGCGTGATCTCCTTCTCGACGAAGCGGCGCATCATTTCGCGGAAGGCATCGTGCTCGGCGGTATAGAATGGGCTCTTCATGGCACTCTCGCCTCGTACGGATTCGTCTCGGCCACCATGGACGGAACTTTGTTGGTTTCACTTGCGCCAAGTGGCTGGCCGGATGGGTCAGTTCGCGTGAAGCCGTAAGCCCAGCAACTGAACGCAAGACGATTTTCGCTCCTCGCAGGCCAACTCCGGATCAAAAAAGATGGTGCACAAAACTCCGGCTGGCCCACCAGGGCCACGCCGGCCTGGTGCATGGCAATAAGTAACACAGCGGGGCAAGACCGCCGAGGGAGGGATTTTTGGCCGTTCGTTACTACGACTGGATCGCTCATCATGGCCGGCGCACACCTGGCAAGGTTGCGGTCATCGACCTCGCAAGCGAGCGCCGCTTCACCTATTCGCAGCTCGATGTCCGCGTCTCGCGCCTCGCCTCATTCCTGCGCCACACGCTGAACGTCTCGCGCGGCGACCGCGTCGCGGTGCTGGCGCTGAACACGACCGATACGCTGGAGGTGCAGTTCGCCTGCGGGCGGTTAGGTGCCATCTTCGTGCCGCTGAACACCCGCCTCACTGTACCCGAGCTCCAGTTCATCACCAGCGACTGCGCGCCGAAGGTGATGATCCACGATGCCGACCTGGCCGAGACGGCGCTGAGCGTGGCGAAGCTTTGCGGTGTCGCGACCAGCCTGCTGCTCGGCCCCGGCGGGTCCTATGAGGCCGGCATCGCCGCCGCCAAACCGCTCGACCGCGCCGAAGAAGTCACGCTCGATGACGTCTCGACCATCATGTACACGTCGGGCACGACCGGACATCCCAAGGGCGCGACCATCACCCATGGCATGACGTTCTGGAATTGCGTCAATCTCGGCGGCCCCGCCTGCATCGGACCATCGTCGGTGCTGCTCACCGTGCTGCCGCTGTTCCACACCGGTGGTCTCAATTGCTACACCAATCCGGTGCTGCATGCCGGCGGCACCGTGATGATCATGCGCACCTTCGATCCCGGCACGGCGCTCGGCCTGATCAACGACCCCGCGCAGGGCATCAACGTCTTCTTCGGCGTGCCCGCGATCTACCAGTTCATGGCGCAGCATCCAGCCTTCGCAACCACCGATCTCAGCCGGCTGATCGTCGGCGGTGTCGGCGGCGCGCCGATGCCGGTGCCGCTGCTGAAAGTCTGGGAAGCGCGCGGCGTCGCGCTTCAGCAGGGCTATGGCATGACCGAGACGTCGCCGGCTGTGCTGGTGCTCGACCGCGAGGATGCGGCGCGCAAGGCTGGCTCCGCCGGCAAGCCGGTGCTGCATACGGAGGTACGCATCGTGCGGCCCGACGGTAGCGATGCCGATATCGGCGAGCTCGGCGAGCTCTGGGTCAAGGGCCCGAACATCACGCCGGGCTACTGGAACAGGCCCGAGGCCAACAAGACCTCATTCACCGACGGCTGGCTGCATACGGGCGATGCCACACGCGTCGACGAGGAAGGTTTTTACTACATCGCCGACCGTTGGAAGGACATGTACATTTCCGGCGGCGAGAATGTCTATCCGGCCGAGGTCGAGAACGTCCTGCATCAGCTCGACGCCATCGCGGAAGCCGCCGTGATCGGCATTCCCGATCCGCAATGGGGCGAAGTCGGCCTTGCCATCGTTGCGGTCAAGCCGGGCCAGAAGCTGACCGAGGCTGATGTGTTCGCGCATTGCGCGGCCAATCTCGCGCGCTTCAAATGCCCGCGCCAGATCCGCTTCGTCGAGGCGCTGCCGCGCAACGCCACCGGCAAGATCCACAAGCCGACCTTGCGCAAGGAGTTCTCGGTGGCTTCCGAAGTCGACAACAAGGTCGCCAGTGCCTGACCGAAGCGCCCTCGCGGGCGCTTTTTCTTTTCGAAGTGCCTGCTCCAACCCACAAGAAACCCCAAGGAAATTGCCATGAAGAACAAGAAACTCGCCCTGCTCGCCGCGGCAACGGCGCTGACATTGCTCTCAGCACAAGGCGCCTACGCGCAAAAGAAATACGACACCGGTGCCAGCGACACCGAGATCAAGATCGGCAATGTCGAAGCCTATTCCGGCCCGGCTTCCGCCTACGGCATCATCGGCAAGACCGAGGAAGCCTATTTCAAGATGATCAACGACCAGGGCGGCATCAACGGCCGCAAGATCAACTGGATCTCCTATGATGACGGCTATTCGCCGCCCAAGACCGTCGAGCAGGTGCGCAAGCTGATCGAGAGCGACGAGGTGTTCCTGGTCTTTAACGCGCTGGGCACGCCGACCCAGACCGCCGTGCAGAAATATCACAACGCCAAGAAGGTGCCGCAGCTGTTCCTCGCCACCGGTGCCAGCAAGTGGAACGACCCGAAGGGTTTTCCCTGGACCATGGGCTTCCAGCCGAGCTACCGCGTCGAGGCGCGGATCTTCGCAAAGTATATCTTGCAGGCGAAGCCCGATGCCAAGGTCGCGATCTTCTATGCCAATGACGATTTCGGCAAAGACTACGTCGCCGGCATCAAGGAGATCTTTGGCGAGAAAGCCTCTTCGCTGATCGTGGCGGAAGAGAGCTACGAGACCACCGAGCCGTCGATCGATTCCCACATCGTCAAGCTGAAGGGCACCGGCGCCAATGTCCTCGTCAACATCTCGACGCCGAAATTCGCGGCACAGGCGATCAAGAAGATCGCCGAGCTCGAATGGAAGCCGATGCATGTGATGACCGACGTGTCGATCTCGATCGGTGCGGTGATGAAGCCCGCCGGCCTCGATGCTTCGGAAGGCGTGCTGTCGGCGACCTATTTGAAGGACGCGTCCGACCCGCAATGGAAGGACGACGAGGGCATGAAGAAGTTCATGGCCTTCATCGACAAGTACATGCCCGGCGCCAACATCTCCGATACCAACCTCGTCTACGGCTACGCCGCCGCGCAGACCCTGGTCCAGGCGCTGAAGCAGTGCGGGGATGTGCTGACGCGGGAGAACGTGATGAAGCAGGCTGCCAGCCTGAAGGGCTTTGCGCCGGATACGCTGATCCCCGGCATCAAGATCAACACCGGCGCCAACGATTTCGCGCCGATCGAGCAGCTCAAGATGATCCGGTTCAAGGCTGGTCAGTGGGAATTGTTCGGCGACATCATCAGCGCGGAAACGGGCGGCTAGCCCGCATCCGCTCAACATGCCCAAGCAAGATAGCGGCCGAAGAGGCCGCTATCCCGGCAGGAAGAGCGCAAAGGGCTCCTCCACCGTTCGGCGCAGATGCTTTCGATACAAGGCATGGCTGGCGTCATCGGGCCCTACCCGCCCCAAAGACGGCTTCGGAACGTTTTTGAGCGGCACGTAGGCAATTGGCGCCGCGATCGGCGTGAGTTGCGAGCCAGGGCCGGCGCGGAGCGTCGAGATGATGCCGTACATCTCGCCGGCGACGGTCGGCCGCGACACCGTGATCACGCGGTGCTGGCCGTGCTTGATGATGACGAGGTAGATGAAGCCGGACTGGTGGGGAACGGCGACCTCGCCGGTATGCTCATAGGCGGCATCGGTGCGATCGCCCTCACGAAAGACCAGCGAAGAGACTTTCGGCTCCCACACGATCTCGGTGCGATAGGCAAAGATCGCGTCTTTGTCGCCGAACGACGGCCGCAGGGTGATGTAGACGTCTTCGAGCCAGGTCACCGCGCGATGCGCATAGGAGCCGAGGCTGTCGGGCGCGACATCGTTTGCGGCCGGTGGCGTCACCACGACGGCACTTTTGCGCAAGGAGACACCCAGCGCCTGCTCCAGCCGGACCGTCGTCGCCAGCGTGAACGGCCGCCGGCCGCCGAGCACCTTCTCCAGCGTCGACAGGCTGAGCTTGGCCTGCTCGGCCAGCGCCTGGCGGGAGATCCGGCGTCTGGCGAGTTCTTCGCGAACGGTCTCGGCAATCTCGCGGCTCTGCTCGTCCGAAAGCTGCTTGTCGGTGAGTTTATCCTGCGTCTGCATCGTGGCCCCTGCTCCAGGACGGCCATTCTAGCAGGGCGGACAAACCAGCACAAAACCGCACATGGCCGCCCGGCGGCGATGAGCCGGGGCCGGTCGCGGCGGAACATTGCCGATCATTCTGCTCACGAAATCAGGCCCTCCCGGCGGATGCTGAGAGCCAGCAAACGTCCTTCGGGAGCAGGCCAGATGGATATCTACGGCATAGGCGACCACGACGATCACCCCATGTTGAACCGGCTGATCAAACTCGGACTGTTTCTTCTCGCGCAGGGCATCGCGGTGATGCTGATGGCTTTCGTGGCCCTGCTCGTCAGCTTTGGGACGAGTTGGTCGGCAACGACGGAGCAAGCAAGCCTGCTCCAGCCCGGCGATGCCAGGTCCGGAAGCCTGCTCCTGAAGCAGGACGGCGCCTACACCGAAGCAATCCGCCTCGGCATCGACATCGATGTCACAGTGTCCGGTCCGACGCTGCGCGGCCGGGTCACGCAGGTCTTCCGCAACCCGACCAAGGATTGGGTCGAAGCAACCTATGTTTATCCGCTCGCGACCGACGGCGCTGTCGACACGCTGAAGATGGTGGTCGGCGACCGTGTCATCGTCGGCGACATCAAGGAACGGCAGCAGGCTCGCGTGATCTACGAAGAGGCGCGCCGCGCCGGGCAGAAGGCCGCGCTCACCGAGCAGGAGCGGCCGAACATCTTTACCAACTCGGTTGCCAATATCGGTCCCGGCGAAACCGTGCTGGTGCAGATCGAATACCAGGAGCCGGTGCATCAATCCGGCAACGAATATTCGCTGCGCCTGCCGCTGGTGGTGGCACCGCGCTACAATCCGGCGCCGATCGTGCAGAGCGTCGACTTCCGCAACGACGGCTCGGGCTGGGGCGCGACCCATTCGGACCCGGTTGCGGACCGCGACCGTATCTCGCCTCCCGTGCTGGATCCTGCCAAGAATGCGCCGGTCAATCCGACCAGCATCACGGTCCGCCTGAAGGCCGGCTTTGCGCTCGGCGAGGTCAAGAGCTTCCACCATAACGTCAAGGTCGAGAGCCCGGACAACACAACGCGCGTCGTCACGCTCACCGAGGGCGCCGTACCGGCCGATCGCGATTTCGAGTTGACCTGGAAGCCGGCCGCGGCGAAAGCGCCATCGGTCGGCCTGTTCCGAGAGCATGTCGGCGATGCCGATTACCTGCTCGCCTTCGTCACCCCGCCGACCGCCGAGCAGGCGACGCAGAAACCGCTGCCACGCGAGGTGGTGTTCGTAATCGACAATTCGGGATCGATGGGCGGCACGTCGATCGTTCAGGCCAAGGCCAGCCTGACTTACGCGCTCTCTCGTCTCCACCCGACCGACCGTTTCAACGTGATCCGCTTCGACGACACCATGGACGTGCTGTTTCCGGCTTCCGTGCCGGCGGATGCCGCCCATGTCGGTGAAGCCACCTCCTTCGTCAGTGCCTTGCAGGCGCGCGGCGGCACCGAGATGGTGCCGGCGATGCGCGCGGCGCTGACCGACAAGCTCGGCGACACCAGCTTGGTTCGCCAGGTCGTATTCCTGACCGACGGCGCGATCGGTAATGAGCAGCAATTGTTCGAAACCATCACGGCGATGCGCGGGCGCTCGCGCGTGTTCATGGTCGGCATCGGGTCCGCGCCCAACACCTATCTGATGACCCGCGCTTCCGAGCTCGGCCGCGGCGCCTTCACCCATATCGGCTCCGTCGAGCAGGTGGAGGAGCGCATGCGCGGCCTGTTCGCCAAGCTGGAAAATCCGGCCGTGACCGGTCTCAGCGCAAAATTCTCGGAGGCCAAGGCCGACATCACCCCGGCGATCATTCCCGACGTCTATCGCGACGAGCCCTTGGTGCTGGCGGCAAAACTCGACAAGCTCGCGGGCTGGCTCGAGATCAAGGGCCGCGTCGGCGATCGCCCGTGGTCGGTGACGCTGCCGTTGCAAAACGCGGCCGAAGGCAAGGGCCTGTCGAAACTCTGGGCCAGGCGCAAGATCGGCGATGCTGAAGTTGCGCGCACCCTGCGCGAGATGACGCCAGAAGAATCAGACAAGGCGATCCTGGCGCTGGCGCTCGACCATCAGATCGTCACGCGGCTGACCAGCCTGGTCGCGGTCGACAAGACGCCGAGCCGCCCCGAAGGCGAGCCGCTCAAGCTCAGCGAATTGCCGATCAACCTGCCGGCCGGCTGGGATTTCGAGAAGGTGTTTGGCGAACGACAGCAATTGCCGGCACAGCTGCGTGAGCGCCATGCCGACGCGCGCAATCAGCCGGCGGCGAGGCGGCCGACACCTGCTGCGCCCGATGCGATCCGTCTGCCCAAGACCGCAACCTCGGCCGAGCTGAAGATGATCGCGGGCCTGATCCTGATCGTGCTCGCCCTGATCCTGTTCGTGTTCAATCGGCGTCAGCCCTTGCTCACTGATGTCGCTTGAGAGAGGAGCCACCCCGAACTCCTCTGTTAGCGCGCGCGGCTGCCCGTCCCATACCAACGGCCGCGCGCGCCTTTTTTTGGATCGTCATTGCGAGGAGAAGAAGCGACGAAGCAATCCAGACTACCGCTCCGAAGACGGTCTGGATTGCTTCGCGGAGCCTGTCATCGGGCCGCGCTTCGCGCGGATCCGGTGGCTCGCAATGACGGGAAACGAAACACAATGCCCCGCCTTATGTCTCCCTTGTCTCTGGCGCTGATCGGCCTGATCCTGTTTGGCGACGGCGCCTATATCCATGCCAAGGCGTGGCTCGCCCAGGTGCTGCTGGAGCGCGCGTTCGACCGAAGCGTCGCGACGGGAGAGCTGGTCAAGCCATGGTCATGGGCCGACACCTGGCCGGTCGCACGAATCGAGGTGAAGCGGATCGGCGCCAGCGCGATCGTGCTGGAGGGCTCGAGCGGTCAGGCGCTCGCTTTCGGACCCGGCCATGTCGAGCGGACGGCCGATGCCGGCGAACGCGGCATTGCCGTCTATGCCGCCCATCGTGACACGCATTTCCGCTTCTTGCGCAATATTGCCATTGGAGACGTGATCGAAATCACCCGCCGCGACGGCAAGCATTTCCGCTATCGCGCGGATTCTTCGGCCGTCGTCCGTTTCGACGCATCGGGCATCGATCCCGCGACAGAGGATTTCGAGCTGGTGCTCGCGACCTGCTGGCCGTTCGACGCTGTCACGTCCGGTCCCGAGCGCTATGTCCTGCATGGCGTCCTGATTGGAGCTGATGAATGACGGCGATGCATCGCTCATTCCATCACGCGGCATACCATGTGGTTGCTACTGCGAAGAACTCGCCATAGAACAGAGTGACGCGCCACCAAGAAGAACAACAGGTGAGGTCACGCCATGGAAGCTCGCGTATCTGCTGCATCCCTCTCTTCGCGCCCATGGTCTCCGTCACATGACGCCAGCGACGTGGTCAAGGGCATCCATGCCATGCTGCACCCGCGCAACATCGTGCTGGTGGGCGCGACCGACAAGCCCGGCAATTATGCCGAGCGCATCTGGAACAATCTGATCAAGTACGGCTACGAGGGCGGACTCTATCCCGTCAACGCCAGGCGCGACACCATCTGGGGCGTCCCCTGCTACAAGGACTTTGCCAGCCTCCCCGAAAGGCCCGATCACGTCCTGGTGCTGGTGCCGGCACGCTCTGCGGTGCAGGTGATCCGCGATGCCGCTGCGGCCGGCGCACGTTCGGCCACCATCGTCACCTCGGGCTTCAGCGAATTGCAGGATGAGGAGAGCCAGAAGCTCGCCGCCGAATTGCAGGCCGCCGTGCGCGAGACCGGACTTGCGGTCACGGGACCAAACTGTCTCGGCAATCTGAGTGCCGGCGAGAAGCTCTTCACCAACATCGACGACCGTGTCGTCACCATGGAGCAGGGGGCGGTGGCGATTGCCGGACAATCCGGCGCCATCGTGATGGCGATTCGCCAGGCGCTGGAAGATCGAGGTGTCGGCGTCGGCTACATGGTGACGACCGGCAACGAAGCCGGGCTGGAGACGCCGGATCTGATGCGCTATTTCGCCGAGGATCCGAGCATCAAGGTGATCGTCGTCTATCTCGAAGGCGTGCGCAACACCAAAGCGTTCCGCGACGCCTGCAAGGCGGCGCGCGCCGCGAGCAAGCCCGTGATCGCGCTCAAGCTCGGCTCGTCCGAGGGCGGCCGCGCCGCGGCGATGGCGCATACCGGCGCGCTTGCCGGATCGATCGAGACGTTCGATGCCATTGCAACGCGCGAAGGCGTCATTCGGGTCGGTGGGCTTGACGAGCTGATCGAGAGCACCGAGTGCTTCGTCCACGCCGTGGCACCCAGAGGCGACCGGCTCGCCGCAGTTACGCTCTCCGGCGGCAAACGCGGCATGCTGATCGACGCTTTCTATGCCGCGGGCCTGAACTTCGCACCGCTGAGCCCGCATGTCAGCTCGGAGCTGGCAACGATGCTCGGCGCCGGATCGATCGTCGGCAATCCGCTCGACGCAGGCTTTGCCGCCGTGGTGGATCCCTCGGTCTATATGAAGTCGATCAAGCTGATGATCGACGATCCCGATATCGACGTCGTCATCATCGACGCCGAGCTGCCGAAGGCGCCGCATGAGCTTCGCGAGCGCAATTTGCGCATCGTCAACGAGATGGCGAGCAGGGCCGCAAAGCCCGTGATCTATATCAGCGCGATGTCGATCGGCTTCACTGAATTCACCAAGACTCTGCGCAAGTCGCTGCCGCATCTGGCAGTCATGCAGGGCATGGACCGCGCAGTGACCGCGATCAAGTCGCTGCTCGACTATGCGAAGCTGCGCAAGGAAGTGCCGGACATCGCCTTACCCTCGAAACCGGCCGCACGTGCCGTGCTGGAGAAGACGCTGAAATCGGCGAACGGCGCGGCGCTCGACGAGGTTGCCTCCAAGAAGCTTCTGAAGGCATATGGCATCCCGATCTCGAAGGAAGCAATTGCGCAGACGGCGGCGGAAGCCGCGAAGATCGCCAAGCAGATCGGATTCCCGGTCGTGGCAAAGGTCGTCAGCGCCGAGATCCTGCACAAATCCGACATCGGCGGCGTGGTGCTGAACCTCAATAATGCCGCCGAGGTGAAGAAGGCGTTCGCCGACATCACCGCGCGGGTGGCGAAACTGAAGGGCAAGCCGAAGCTCGACGGCATCCTGATCGCGCAACAGGTCAAGGCCGAACTCGAGCTCGTGGTCGGCGCCTCGCTCGATGCCGAGATGGGGCCGGTCGTGCTGTTCGGCACCGGCGGCATCGATATCGAGCTGATGAAGGACGTCGCACTCGCCGGCGCGCCGCTTGATGAGGCCGAGGCGCGGCTGCTGATCGGCCGCACCAAGGCCGGGATCAAGGTGCGTGGCTATCGCGGCAGGCCGGTACTGCACGAGACCTCCGCAGTGAAGGCGCTCGTCGGCCTCTCCAGCCTGATCGCAGATGCCGGCGACCGGATCGCCTCGATCGACATCAACCCGTTTCTGATCAACACCAAGACAGGCGTCGCCGTCGATGCCCTCATTGTCCTGAATAACGCTGCGGCAAAGCGCGCGGCCGGGCATTGAGTGAAGCAAGTGCGTAAGTGGCGGGTTATGCTTCCGCTTCGCACTTCGTGCCACGGCAGACAAGTCGTTAACCCGCCTGCCCTAGTATAGCGGCCAAGGCCCATCCCGGCTTCTTCCAACTTCCCCGCTTTGGCCGTAAAATCGCCCTGCATGGCACGCGCGAGCAATCTTGTGATCGGAACGGCGACGCTGGCGGTGATCGCCGTGGCGTTCGGCGGCCTGCTCGGCGTGCAGAAATGGCGCACCATCCAAAGCCGCAGCCAGTTGCGCGTGGTGTTCGAAGGTGGCTCCGCCAGCGGACTGCGTCGCGGCGGGCCGGTCAATTTCGACGGCGTGCCTGCAGGCCAGATCCTGTCGATCAAGCTGGACAGTCCCCGCAGGATCGTGGCGCTCGTGATGCTCGACAACACCGCACCGATCCGCAAGGACACCGTCGCTGGCATCGAGTTCCAGGGTCTGACTGGCGTTGCCGCGATCTCGCTGATCGGGGGCGCCCCCTCCGCGCCGCCGGTGCCGCTGGACTCGGACGGCATTCCCATACTGACCGCCGATCTCAGCGACGCCGAGTCCATCGTGGAGACCCTGCACAGTGTCGACCGTACGATCGTGAGCAACGCCCCTGCGATCAAGGAGGGCCTGCGCACATTCGAGAACCATACTGCCGATCTCAGGAGCAAGGGCGGCGAAATCGACTCGGTCATGACCAAGGTCGACAGCGCCTTCGCTGGCTTCGACAAGGCGGTCACGAAGATCGAGGGTGTGGTGCCCGGCTTCGTCAATGGCAAGGCCGACGAGCTGTTCGAGAAGATACAGGGGCTGCACGAGCTCGCCGACACCATGAAGAAGAAATCGGCGGGGTACCTCGAGGACATCCGCCGCTCGCTGCTCGATATCAGCGAGACCGCCAACAAGATGGCGGGAACGCCCGTGGCGCCGCGACCGCCGCGCAGACCAGAGCAGCAGCGGTGATCTCTTCCTTACCCTCCCCTGGAGGGGGAGGGTCGATCGCGCACAGCGCGAGCGGGGTGGGGTGATCTCTCAACTCGGGCAGTGAAAAATACGGAGAGACTGTCACCCCACCTCGGTTCGCATTGCGCTCCGCTCCATGCGAACCGATCCTCCCCCTTCAGGGGGAGGATGGCAGTCCCACCGTGGCCTATAGGCAGCGCCTACCACGCGTAACGGACGACGCCCTTGCCGGCGTAGGAGCGGGTGACGTTCGAGAACTCGCCCTCGAAGGTCGCCGACGCGGACCAACCGTTCATCCAGTTCATCTGTACCGACGCCGTGGTCAGCGCGGAATCGCGCGCCTGCGCGGCGCCGTTCACGACAAACGCCGTTCCCGGCAGCGTCTGGAACACCGCGCCGATGGTGCGATCCGGATTGTAATCATGTGCCCAGGCGACGCGGCCGCGCAGGGTCATCAAACCGCCGGCTGCGGCAAACGATTTGTCCGCGCGCAGGCCGAGCTCGGTGCGGGTGCTGGTCACGTCCTTGGCGGCATAGTTGAGAGCGAAGAGGTTGCTGCCGACCACAGCGAACTCTGAATAGCTCGGAAGGCTGAACATGGTGGCCTGGAGCGCCGCATAAGGCGTAAGGCCGATCCACGACATCGCATGGCGATAGCCACCCTCGACGCGGCCCGAAAACGCGTTGGCATTGAACTGGGCGCGCAGCTGGTCGACCCCGGCGGCGGTAACGACGCGATTGGTGGTGACATCCTGCCAGCCATAGGCCAGCGCAGCCGTGATATAGGCCGGTCCGGAGGTGTGACGAACAAAGGCACCTGCCTGGAACAGATCGGAGTGGCCCCAGCCGAGGCCGTTGACGCCGAAACTGGTGCCGCCGCCGGCAAGCGCGAAGCCGGCGACGGTCGACGGCGAGAAACGGTAGTCGAGACCAACGGCCGTGCCGTAGACGCTGCTGGTGGTGTTGTTCGAGCCGAGGCCGGCGTTGCCGTCGGTGGTCTGCGAGCCGCCGTAGCCGGCCGCCCACACGTCCCAGCGCTGCTCGAAAGTCGCGACCGGTGCCTTGTGGTAGATGGACGCGAATGCGTCGCGCGCGCTCTTGTCACGCGGGGACTTGCCGGCCGCGGCATGAGCATTTGCGCTCGCGTCATCGGCATATGGCGTCGCACCTGGAGTGCCGCTGCGTCCCGCGCCGTAGACATCGGTCAGCAGACCGAGGAACAGGTTCATCGCGTTGAATGTCGTCTGCTGCGATCCCGTCGCCGGCTCGCCGGAGGCCTGCGTCAAGCCATTGGGGCCGAGACCCGCGAATTCGGCTTGCAGGAAGCCATTGCTGTTGAAGAAATTCTGAAGCGTCGTGGCGACGTTCTTCTGGTTGACGTTGAGAGCGTACTTCGCGCCATAGTCCAGTGTGAAATTGAGATAGACGACGCCAGCGGGACCGACCGTCGTTGTGCCAATCAGGCCGCCGGGAGCGGCGACCCCGGCAAAGTTGCCGGTGGCACCGCCGGAGAACTGCATGATCTTATATTGCGGCACTACAGTGCTGCCGGCATGCAGCGAGACGCCAACGGTGCCATTCAGGGTGGCGTTGCCGAGAACATTGGCAAAGCTCGCACTGGCTCCGCTGCCGGTCTGCACGAGGTAAACCGCACCGGACTGGAAAGCGAGGTCACCCAGAACCAGCATGCGCGAGCCCGGGCCACCATCACCAGGCGCATAGATGCCACCGGCAGCGATGGTGGTGTTGCCGACGATTCCTGCGCCGAACAGCGCACCGCCCGCATTCACTGTCGTCAGGCTCGATTGGGAGATATCGCCATCGACCCGCAGGATGCCGCCATTCACCGTGGTGGTCCCGGTGTAGGTATTCGTGCCGGAGAGGATCAGCGTTCCGCTGCCGACTTTCTCCAGCGAACCCGGACCGGCGGGACCGCAACCACAAGGATCGAAATCGCCGATGACGCCGCTGACTTCGGTCGAGCGATTGTTGCCGCCGACGACAAGGGTGTTGCCGCCGCCGATGTAGTAAAAGCCGCTGCCTTCGATCGAACCAGCCGTGATGCGGCCGTCGCTGTTCGGGCCAACGCTGACCCCGAAATCGACAATGCCTGTCCCGGTGGTGATGAAGCGCGCGTTGCCACCGGTGGAGTTGTCGAAGAACTCGGTCTTGCCGCCGTCCTTTGTGACGATGGTGGCATTGCCGGCCGTGGTGAACGCGCTGAAATTGGTCCGGCCGCCGGACTCGTTGGTGATCGTCGCGTTGCCCGCGGTCGCGGTGTCGGATCCACTCAGCGTACCAAACACGGTCCCGCTGAGATCATTGTTCACGATGGTCGCCGAGCCGGCCGAGGACTGCTCGAGGAACGCCGCGCCGCCGCCATTCTGGTTGGTGATGCTGGCCGTGCCTGCACTGCTCCGAGCAAAGAAGCCGGTCAGGCCGCCGTCATTGACGATGGTCGCCCGCCCAGCCGTCGCGGTGTCGGTCCCGCCCCCGGCCGGATCGCCGAAATACACTTGGCCGCTGTTGGTGATGACCATCGAGCTGGCGGAGGTCGCGTTGAGAAACATCGTCAGGCCCGAGAAGTCGTTCACCAGCGATGTGACGCTCGACATGTCGGCGTTGACGATTCTGAAGAGGCCCTCGTTGGTGACGGCGCCGACAATGCTGGCCGTATGGGTCGCGTCGCCAAGCTGCAATGAGCCGCAGTTGCAGATGAAAGTGCCGCCGGTATAGGTGTTGGCGCCGAGCAACGCCAGGAAGCCGGGTCCCTGCACGGAGATGCCGCCGCTGCCGGTGATGCGAGACGCGATCGCGGCCGAGGGATCGCCGGTGCCGGTGACATCGTTGGTGAAGAACGTGGTGCCGCCAGGGGCCAGCCTGAGGTCGCCACCCTTAATCGTATAGATCGAACCGTCGGCGGTGAGGTCGAAGACCACTTGGGTCGTGAGTTGCACGCCGCCTGGCGTGACCGTCACCGTGCCGCCTGTTGCCGGCGTCGAGGGACCCCCGCTGCCGAACACGGTGCCAGACGATGACGACGGATCGTAAGCAGTGCTGATCGAACCGGAGGAGTCCGTCCAATTGGTGGTGGTTGCGTCCCAGACACCGCCGCCGCCATTGACGGCACCGTTCGGCGTGGTCTGCGATCCGTTGAAGAATTGCTGGGCGCCGGCGGAGCTCGTCGCGACAGTCGCGCCCAAGGTAAGGCTCACCCAGAACACCGCGCGAATGGCCGTGGTGCTCCGGCGCGAGCAACCCTGCCCACTCGATGGCAACCAAGCCCCCACGCTCTTCCCCGCACCCGCGGCGCTCCCCAGCGGCGCCGCGTGGAACTTAGGCCATGAGGATGGCCGGTAGAACTACGGGGCATCGAGAATCCGCCAACGGGACCGCAACTTGGGCCGATTCAACGGTCCATGTGGCAACCGCGCCACGGTTTTGCCGGGCGCTATTCCCATTCCGCGCATGCGCAGACATGTCAGAACGTCGACGCCTATGGATGGCCATTCACATCGATGGCTGATCATCCCGGCATCAAGCTCCGCTCAGCCTGTTCTGCCGCCAATGGCTAGTAGTTGGACGCCGCAGCTTCATTCGGGATGCCATCGATCGGGCACTCCTCGGTCCCCGGCGTCGAGCGTGTCATCGCCTCGACCCTGTCGCGCGTGCCTTCGGGATCGGCGATCCAGTTCTTGTAGAAATCATAGGGGCAGGCCGCAACGCCGCGCGGGCTCTCGCCGGAATTGATCATGCCGGTATAGCCGCGGTGGACCAGCTTGTAGAGATGGTTCTGCGACTGACCGTTGCGGCGCGCATCGCGGATCAGATGTTTCGAGAGCTGGGCATACTGGATGCCGTATTCCTCCTCGCCGCACTCGCCGAGGGTGCGCCCGTCGAAGCCGATGATCGCGGAGTGACCGAAATAGGAATAGACACCGTCGAAGCCGGCCGCGTTGGCGACCGCGACATAGACATTGTTGGCCCAGGCCATCGCCTTGGAGATCATGACCTGCTGCTCCTTGGCCGGATACATGTAGCCCTGGCAACGCACGATCAGTTCGGCGCCCTTCATGGCGCAGTCGCGCCAGATCTCCGGATAGTTGCCGTCATCGCAGATGATCAGGCTGACCTTCAGGCCCTTCGGGCCGTCGGAGACATAGGTGCAATTGCCGGGGTACCAGCCCTCGATCGGCACCCACGGCATGATCTTGCGATATTTCTGCACGATCTCGCCCTTGTCGTTCATCAGGATCAGGGTGTTGTAGGGCGCCTTGTGCGGATGCTCCTCGTGGCGTTCGCCTGTGAGCGAGAATACGCCCCACACTTTCGCCTTGCGGCAGGCCTCGGCGAAGATCGCGGTCTCTTCGCCGGGCACGACCGAGGCGGTCTCGTACATCTCCTTGGAGTCGTACATGATGCCTTGGGTGGAATATTCCGGGAAGATCACGAGGTCCATGCCGGGCAGACCGAGCTTCATGCCGACGATCATGTCGGCGATCTTGCGGGCGTTGTCGAGCACCTCGGCCTTGGTGTGCAGGCGGGGCATCTTGTAGTTGACCACTGCAACGCCGACGGTGTCGTTGCTGCTGGAAATATCACCGTGAAGCATTTGAATTGCTCCTCTGCTCTGTTGGAGATTGGCGCGTGAGTTAGTGGCTGATCATCCAGGGCCGTGCGGTGGGAAAGCCCTTGGCGCCGCTCTTGGTCTTGGTCATCAGACGCGCGGGCTTTTTCTTGTCTGACGTCGTCTTGCCCGTGGAGCAGCAGCCGCAGCCGGGACCATGCGCAGCCTTGTATTGCGCCAGCGTCTGCGGCGCATGCGTACTGCGCTCGTTGACGGCATGCGCCTTGCGCTTCTCCGCCGGCATGCAGAAGAAATTCGGTGCGGTCAGGATCACGCGCGGCGCCGGCGTCTCGCAATGCGGACAGTTTTGCGGATCGTCGCATTCCGCCATCGGGCGCAAATCCTTGAACGGACCGCAATCGTCACAGAGATATTCGTAGACCGGCATCGCATCATCCCTAATGCGTGTTCAACACAGCTCACTGCTACCGCTCATGCGGAGACAGCCCCTCACCCCGACCCTCTCCCCGTAAGCACGGGGAGAGGGAGCGCGGCGTCATTTGTCCGGCGAGATCGGCATCTGGATATCGCCTGTGATATGCTTGATGGGACCTGCCGCCGACGGCATCACGTCGAAGTCGAAGATCTCCGTCGGCAGCCACAGCGTGGCGCAGGCGTTGGGCACGTCGACCACGCCGGAGATGTGGCCCTGGCACGGCGCAGTGCCGAGGATCGAGTAGGCCTGGGCGCCGGAGTAACCGAACTTCTTCAGGTACTCGATCGCGTTGAGGCAGGCCTGGCGGTAGGCGATGTGGACGTCGAGATAATGCTGCTTGCCGGCTTCATCGACCGAGATACCTTCGAAAATGAGATAGTCCTTGTAGTTCGGCGTGATCGGCGACGGCTTGAAGATCGGGTTCTTGATGCCGTATTTCGCCATGCCGTCCTTGATCACCTCGACCTTCAGATGCAGCCAACCGGCCATCTCGATGGCGCCGCAGAAGGTGATCTCGCCGTCGCCCTGGCTGAAGTGCAGATCACCCATCGAGAGACCGGCCCCGGGCACGTAGACCGGGAAGTAGATCTTAGACCCTCGCGACAGATCCTTGATGTCGCAATTGCCGCCATGCTCGCGCGGCGGCACGGTGCGCGCGCCCTCCGCACCGATCTTGGCCTTCACGTCGCCCTTGGCGCGGCCGCCATGAGCGGTCGGCGCAAATGGCGGATTGGCGAGGCCGGGCACACGGGTCGGGTTGGTCGAGATCAGCTCGGCCTCGCGCTTGTTCCACATATCCAGCATCTTCGGATCGGGCAGACAGCCGATCAGGCCGGGATGAATCAGGCCGGCGAAATTCACACCGGGCACGTGGCGCGACGAGGTGTAGAGGCCCTTGATGTCCCAGATCGACTTCTGCGCCAGCGGAAAATGGTCGGTGAGGAAACCGCCGCCATTCTGTTTGGAGAAGAAGCCGTTGAAGCCCCACAAGCTCTCCTTGAGCGGACCGACATCGAGTAAGTCAACCACCAGCAGGTCGCCAGGCTCGGCGCCTTTGACGCCGATCGGTCCGGAGAGGAAGTGCACGATCGACAGATCGATGTCGCGCACGTCGTCCGCGGAATCACTGTTCTTAATGAAGCCGCCGGTCCAGTCATAGGTCTCGATGATGAAATCGTCGCCGGGATTGACCCAGGCCACGATCGGGATGTCGGGGTGCCAGCGGTTGTGCACCATGTCGTTTTCATAGGCCGACTTGGTGAGGTCGACCTTGATCAGTGTCTCTGGCATCGAGAAGCTCCCCTTTTACACGGTTGGTTAGACGGACAGATATTTCGAGACCTGCGCGGCATCGACGGCGTCGCGCGGATCATCGCGCACGATCTCGCCGTTCTCGATCACCAGCACCCGATCGGCGATATCGAGCGCGAAGCTCAGGACCTGCTCGGACACGACGATCGAGAGCCCCTTCTCGTCGCGGATCCGCTTGAGGGTGCGTGCCATGTCCTTGATGATCGACGGCTGGATGCCTTCGGTGGGCTCATCCAGCAGCAGAACTTTCGGCTTGGTCGCGAGCGCGCGGGCGATTGCGAGCTGCTGCTGCTGGCCGCCGGAGAGATTGCCGCCGCGGCGGCCTTTCATCTCCAGCAGCACCGGAAAGAGTTCGTAGATGTCGCCCGGCACCTCCGCCCCGCCGGAGACGACGAGCCCGGTCTCGATGTTCTCCTTCACCGTCATGGTGGAGAAGATCATGCGGCCCTGCGGCACATAGGCGAGGCCCTTGGCGACACGCTCGTAGCTCTTGAGGCCATCGAGCTCGGCACCGTCCATGGTCACCGAACCGCTTTTCGCCGGCAGGATGCCCATCAGCGACTTCATCAGCGTGGTCTTGCCCATGCCGTTGCGGCCCATGATCGCCACGATCTCGTTGGGCGCGACCTTGACGTTGAGCCCGTGCAGCACCTCGCTCTGGCCGTAGGCGACGTGAAGGTCGGAAATTGCCAGCATCGTTGGCTCCTAAGCTCGGTATGCCTTCCTTCTCCCCTTGTGGGAGAAGGTGGCGCGGGCGAAGCCCGCGACGGATGAGGGGTATGCATCAGCGGATTCGAGAGGCAGTTTGATGCGCGGAGAGATACCCCTCACCCGGATCGCTTGCGCGATCCGACCTCTCCCACAAGGGGAGAGGTGCACCGTCAATGCCGCTGCGGACTCGCTGGTTTTCGCCATCGTCAGTGCCCCAGATAGACTTCGACGACCTTGGGATCGTTCTTCACCTTCTCCATGGTGCCCTCCGAGAGGATCTGGCCCTGGTGCAGCACGGTGACCTTGTGCGCGATGTCCTCGACGAACTTCATGTCGTGCTCAATCACCAGAACCGAGCGGTTCTTGATGATGCGGTTGAGCAGCTCGGCAGTCTTGGTGCGCTCGGATACGCTCATGCCGGCAACGGGCTCGTCGAGCATCAGGAGGTCCGGGTCCTGGATCAGCAGCATGCCGATCTCGAGCCACTGCTTCTGGCCATGGCTGAGCTCGTCGGCATAGGTGTCGAGCTTGTCCTTGAGGAAGATCATCTCCGCGACCTCCTCGACCCGCTCCTTGACCGGCTGGTCACGCTGAAAGGTCAGCGAGCCGAACACGGTGCGACCGCGCGGAAACGAGATCTCGAGGTTCTCAAAAACGGTGAGATCCTCGAACACCGACGGCGTCTGGAATTTGCGACCGACGCCGGTCTGCACGATCTCGTTCTCCTTCATTTTCGTGAGCTCCTTGCCACGAAACTGAATGGAGCCCGAGGTCGCCTTGGTCTTGCCGCAGATCAGGTCGAGCACCGTGGTCTTGCCGGCGCCGTTGGGACCGATGATGACGCGGATCTCGTTCTCCTCGACATAGAAGGAGAGATCGTTGACCGCCTTGAACCCGTCGAACGAGACGGTCAATCCGGAGACCGCGAGCAGGAATTCCTTCGGCTGATGACCGATGAGCATGATCTATCTCCTCACTGCCAATGTGGCATCGGCATCGTGATGTCCAATGAGCATGATGGCCTCCTCACTCTGCCGGCGCGCCGTCGGCGACCGAGTTGTCGTTCCAGCCCGGCTTCGACTTGCGCGAGGCGAACAGACGATCAATGCGCGGTTGAACGTAATCGGCCCAGAGCCCGGACAGACCGTTCGGGAAGGCGAGCACGACGGCGATGAACAACGCACCGAGGCCGAACAGCCAGAGCTGCGGAAACGATTCCGACAGGCTGGTCTTGGCGAAATTCACCAGGATAGCGCCCCATATCGCGCCGAAGATCGACATCCGGCCGCCGACCGCGGTGTAGATCACCATCTCGATCGACGGCACGATGCCGACGAAGGACGGCGACATGAAACCGACATTGAGTGCGAACATGGCGCCGCCGATCGCGGCGAAGACCGCGGCCATGCAGAAGGCAAAGATCTTGAAGTTGGCAACGCTGTAGCCGGAGAAGCGGACGCGGTCCTCCTGCTCGCGCATCGCGACCAGGATGCGGCCGAGCTTGGTCAGGCGGATGAACTGCGCGATGCCGATGCAGGCGAACAGCAGCACCACCTCGACGAAGTACAGGATGACCTTGGCATGGTCGGGCCGGATGTCCCAGCCCTTGAGCGTGCGCAGGTCGGTCATGCCGTTGATGCCGCCGGTATAGCCCTGCTGCCCGACGATCAGGATGGTCAGGATGGCCGCGACGGCCTGGGTGATGATCGCGAAATAGGTGCCGCCGACGCGACGCTTGAACATCGCGGTGCCGATGATCAGAGCAAAGAGACCCGGGACCAGGATGATGGCGAGGATGGTGAAGGTGAGGCTGTGAAATGGCTGCCAGAACAGCGGCAGTGACGTGATCTGATTCCAGTCCATGAAGTCAGGGATGCCGGGCGTCGACTGGATCTTCGTGTTCTCGACGCTGGATGCCTCGAGCTTGAGGAACATCGCCATGCAATAGCCACCGAGGCCGAAGAACACGCCCTGTCCCAGGCTTAAGATGCCGCCATAGCCCCAGCACAGCACGAGACCAAGCGCGACGAAGGCGTAGGTCAGGTATTTCGCGACCAGATTGAGGCGGAATACGTCCAGCGAGAGCGGCAGGATCACGAACAGGATGGCGGCAAGAACAATGAAGCCCATGAGCTCGGATCGATTGAAGAAGCGTGAGTTGATGATCATGACTTGTCTGCTTCTCGTTACTTGCGGACTTTGAGGGCGAAGAGACCCTGCGGCCGCAGCATCAGGATGCCGACGACAGCAAGCAGCGTGAGCACCTTGGCCATCGATCCCGACATGAAGAATTCGAGCGTCGATTGCGTCTGCGAGATCGAGAAGGCCGAGGCGATGGTGCCGAGCAGGCTGGCGGCGCCCCCGAACACGACGACGAGGAAGGTGTCCACGATGTAAAGCTGGCCCGAGGTCGGTCCGGTCGAGCCGATCATTGTGAAGGCGCTGCCGGCGACGCCGGCAATGCCGCAACCAAGCCCGAACGTGTAGCGGTCGACCTTCTCGGTGTTGATGCCGACTGCACCGGCCATGATGCGGTTCTGCACCACGGCACGGACCTGGCGGCCCCAGCGCGACATATAAAGAACGTAGGCCACTGCGATGGTGATCAGCACCGTGAGACACATCACGAAGACGCCGTTGATCGGCACCTCGATGCTGTCAGTCACGTGCAGCGACCCGAGCATCCATTGCGGCAGCTCGACGCCGACCTCGCGGGCGCCGAACACGGAGCGATAGGCCTGCTGCAGCATCAGGCTGAGGCCCCAGGTCGCGAGCAATGTGTCGAGCGGACGCTTGTAGAGATGCCGGATCAGAACCCATTCCACCAGCATGCCCAGCGCGCCGGATGCGACAAAAGCCAGGATCATCGCGAGGAAGAAGTAGCCACTGAACAGGCTCGGCAAATAGGCCTGGAAGAAGCTTGAGGTCATCCAGGTGACGTAAGCCCCCAAGATCATGAACTCGCCATGGGCCATGTTGATGACGCCCATCTGGCCGAAGATGATGGCCAATCCCAACGCCATCAGGACGTAGACCGAGAACAGGATCAGTCCCGCAAAGCCCTGCATGACGAAGATGGAGCCAAGGTCACCAAGCGAGTAGTCGCCGAACATCGATGTCCTCCGTCGGGGAAAGGGTCCCGCGTCGCGAGCAGATTCGCGACGCGGGGTCTTGGGCATGGACTTGCGATCCACGCCAGGGAGAGGCTTGGTCTAGAGGGAAGCGCGAGCGACGCCGCGGGCCTTACTGGTAACCCTTCGGGAACGGATCCGGCTCGACGAGATCGGCGGTCTCGTAGATCAGCTCGAACTGGCCATCGAGCTTGGCGCGTCCCACCCGGGTCTTCGACCAGAGGTGATGGTTTTCGTGGATGCGCACGTAGCCTTCCGGCGCGCCCTTGAACTCGACGCCCGGCGAGGCCGCGGCGATCTTGTCGACGTCGAAGGAGCCGGCCTTCTCGACCGTCAACTTCCACAGCCACGGGCCGAGATAGGCAGCCTGGGTGACGTCTCCGATCACGGTCTTCTCACCCCACGCCTTCTTGAACGCCGGCACGAACGCCTTGTTGTTCGGATTGTCGAGCGACTGGAAGTACTTCATGCAGGCATAGGCGCCCGCAATGTTCTCGCCGCCGATGCCGTCGATCTCGTCCTCGGTCACCGAGATCGTGAGAAGCGGCTGCTTGGCGAGATCGATGCCGGCGGCCTTGAGCTGCTTGTAGAAGGCGACGTTCGAGCCGCCGACGACGTCGGTGAAGATCACGTCGGGCTTGGTCAGCTTGATCTTGTTGATGACCGAGTTGAACTGCGTGCTGCCGAGCGCATAGTACTCTTCGCCGACCACCTTGCCCTTCAGCACGTTCTCGACATGCTTGCGCGCGATCTTGTTCGAGGTGCGCGGCCAGATGTAGTCGGAGCCGATGAAGAAGAACGACTTCGCACCCTTCTCCTTGGCGATCCAGTTCAGGCCGGCGAGAATCTGCTGGGTCGCCTCCTGGCCGGTGTAGATGACGTTCTTGGACTGCTCGAGGCCCTCGTAGAAGGTCGGATAATAGAGCATGCCGTTGTATTGCTCGACGACCGGCAGCACCGCCTTGCGCGAGGCCGAGGTCCAGCAGCCCATGATCGCCGCGACCTTGTCGTTGACGAGCAGCTTCTTGGCCTTTTCGGCGAAGGTCGGCCAGTCCGAGGCGCCGTCCTCCTGGATGAACTTGATCTTGCGCCCGAGCACGCCGCCGGCGGCATTGATCTGCTCGATGGCGAGCTTCTCGGCTTCGATGGAGCCGGTCTCGGAGATGGCCATGGTGCCGGTCGCCGAGTGCAGGATGCCGACCGTCACCTCGGTGTCGGTGACCGCGAGGCCTGTGGTGTTGACTGCCGACGTCGCCGGGGCCTGCGCAAAAGATGCCCGTGGCAGCATCGTGATAACAGGCACGGCCGCCATTCCCATCAACAGTTTACGCCGGAGCGGCGACAACAGCCCCTTGTTTGCTTCGTCTGACATGAGCACCCCACTTTTGTTCGAGGACACGCGTTGGTGCCGTGAGGATGGCTCGAATTTGTACAGCTCAAGCATACGCAAGATCGCGTATATTGCACCGCAAAATGCCGACGTAGGCTTTTGGTACGGAAATTGCGAGGGGCTCCGGGTCCGTATCTGGAGTGGGGTAAAGCGTGGCAGGGCGGCAGCGAATAGACCGCGTCAGGCGCCAGTATAACCAATGGGTCGCCAACCAGACGCTGGAAGACTACGCGCTGCGCTTCACCGCGAAGAGCGCACGCCGTTGGTCCGCCGCCCGCGTCGCCAACACGGCGCTCGGCGCGATCTCCTTTCTGGCGCTGGAAGCGATCGGCGGTACCATCACGCTGAACTACGGCGTCACCAACGCCAGCGCCGCGATCCTCGTCGTCTCCGCCATCATCTTCTTCTGCGGCGTGCCGATTGCCTATTACGCGGCCAAATGCGGCATCGACATTGACCTGCTCACACGCGGCGCCGGCTTCGGCTATATCGGATCGACCGTCACCTCGCTGATCTACGCCTCTTTCACCTTCATCTTCTTCGCCATCGAAGCGGTGATCCTGGCCACCGCGCTCGAAATGTGCTTCGGCATTCCACGCCCGATTGGCTACCTCATAAGCGCGGTCGCGATCATCCCGCTCGTCACCTATGGCATCACGCTGATCAGCCGTTTCCAGCTCTGGACGCAGCCGATCTGGGTCATCCTGCATATCCTGCCCTTTGTCGCGATCGCCTGGGCTAACCCCTATTCGTTCGCGGAGTGGCGCAAGTTCGCCGGCGAGCACGGCGACGCGAACGGACATTTCGACCTGTTGCTGTTCGGCGTCGCGTCCTCCGTGGTGTTTTCATTGGTGGCGCAAATTGGCGAGCAGGTCGACTTCCTCCGGTTTCTGCCGCGCGACCGCCGCACGTCGCGCACGTCATGGTGGATCGCCCTGCTGATCGCGGGGCCCGGCTGGATCATCTTCGGCGCGCTGAAGTTGCTGCTGGGCTCGTTTCTCGCCTTTTTTGCGCTGAGCCACGGCCTCTCCAGCGAGCTGGCGGCCGAGCCAGCGCACATGTATCTCGAAGCATTTCGATACGTGCTGTCGCAGCCTGACATGGCGCTGGCGCTCACTGGCACGTTCGTGATCCTGTCGCAGATCAAGATCAACGTCACCAATGCCTATGCCGGCTCGATTGCCTGGTCGAACTTCTTCTCGCGATTGACGCACAGCCATCCCGGTCGCGTAGTGTGGCTGGTGTTCAACGTCATGGTGGCGCTACTGCTGATGGAGATCGGCGTCTACAAGGCGCTGGAGCAGACGCTGGCGCTCTACTCGAACGTTGCGATCGCCTGGGTCGGCGCGTTGGTCGCCGATCTCGTCATCAACAAGCCGCTCGGCCTGCGCCCGCCGCAGATGGAGTTCAAGCGCGCCCATCTCTACGACATCAACCCGGTCGGCGTCGGCGCCATGACGATCGCGACCATCGTCTCGATCGCGGCATTCTATGGCCTGTTCGGCCCTGTCATGAAGGCGCTCGCCGCGTTCGTCGCATTGGCCGTCGCCTTCGTCGCCGCGCCTGTCATCGCCTGGCTTACCGACGGAAAATACTACATCGCGCGCAAGCCCAAGAAGAGCTGGGCCAATATCGAGGCGATCCAGTGCTGTATCTGCGAGCACAGTTTCGAGCCGGAAGACACCACCTCCTGCCCGGCCTATGCCGGCCCGATCTGCTCGCTATGCTGCTCGCTCGATGCCCGCTGCCACGATCTCTGCAAGCCGCACGCGCGCGCTCAGGTGCAGTTCTCCGACGCGCTCAGCAGGATTTTGCCGCAGCCGATCTATCAGCGCATCAATTCGCAGTTCGGCCATTACATCGGAGTGTTCGTGGTCTCCGCGGGTCTTGTCGCGCTGGTGCTGGGACTGATCTATCTCCAGACCTCGGCGACCGTATATGGCGAGAACATGCTCGTTTCCAACGTGCTCTGGAAGGTGTTCTTCTCGCTTAGCATCATCATCGGCGTCGTGGCCTGGCTGTTCGTGCTGGCACAGCAGAGCCGCCGGGCCGCGGAAGCTGAAACGAAACGGCAGACCGCGCTGCTGATCCAGGAGATCGACGCGCACAAGCGCACCGACGCCGAGCTCCAGCGCGCCAAGGAGGTCGCCGAATCCGCCAATCTCGCCAAGAGCCGCTATGTCGTCGGCCTGAGTCACGAGCTGCGCTCGCCGCTGAACGCCATCAGCGGTTACGCCCAGCTCCTGGAGCAGGACGCAACGCTCGCGACCAAGCCGCGCGACCAGGTCCGTGTCGTCCGCCGCAGTGCCGATCACCTCTCCGGCCTGATCGACGGCATCCTGGATATCTCCAAGATCGAGGCGGGGCGGCTGTATTTATCACGCGACGAGGTGCGCCTCAGCGAATTCCTCGACCAGCTCGTCGGCATGTTCCGCCTTCAAGCCGCCGCCAAAGGTGTCGACTTCGTGTTCAGGAGGCCCACCTCGCTGCCGCTCGTCGTCTATGCCGACGAGAAGCGGCTGCGCCAAGTGCTGATCAATTTGCTCTCCAACGCGATCAAGTTCACCCAGGCCGGCAGCGTGCAGTTTGTCGTGCACTATCGCAGCCCCGTCGCCGAGTTCGAGGTGATCGATACCGGTCCCGGCATCCGAAGGGACGATCTCGAGCGCATCTTCGCGCCGTTCGAGCGCGGTGCGCTCGGTGTCTCGCAGCCACAGACCGGAACTGGCCTGGGTCTCACCATCAGCCGACTGCTCGCCGGCGTCATGGGCGGCGACATCAAGGTGACGAGCACGGTCGGCGCCGGTAGCACGTTCAAGGTCAAGATCCTGCTGTCGGAGGTGACCAATCCTCAGCGTATCGCGCCGGTGGAGGCGCCGGTCTCGGGCTATCGCGGCGCGCGCAAGACCATCCTCATCACCGACGACGACCCCGTGCATCGCGACCTCCTGCGCGAGGTACTGACGCCGCTCGGTTTCATCCTGCTCAGCGCCCCCGACGGCCCGGGGTGCCTCGCGCTGGCGCAGCATTGCCGGCCTGATCTGTTCCTGCTCGACATCTCCATGCCGGCCATGGACGGCTGGGCCGTGGCCGAAGCCCTGCGCGCGAGCGGCCATCATCAGGCGCGCATCCTGATGGTGTCGGCAAGTGCGTTGGAGGCCCACGGCACGCCGCTGGCGCAGCCCTTCCACGATGGCTATCTGATGAAGCCGATCGACATCCCGCGGCTGCTGGAGACGATTCGTCAGCTCCTCAAGATTGAATGGCAATACGGCTCGGATGAGATCACGGCACCGTTCTGGCGGCCCGAGAGTGGATCAAAACCGCCGGTGCGGCACATCGAGGCGCTGATCGGCCTCGGCCAGATCGGCTACGTCAAGGGCATCCAGCTGAAGCTGGACGAGATCGGCAGCGAGCATCCCGAGCACGCCGACTTCGTCGCGGAAATGCGGTCGCTGGTCGACCGCTTCGATCTCGACCAGTACATGACCACATTGAAGGCGTTGCATGCGCATGAGCATTGAGTCGAGGAAGCGCGATGTCGCGCTTGTTGTCGATGACTCCCCGGAGACGCTGCGGCTGCTCACCGATGCGCTCGATAGCGCCGGGATGACGGTGATGGTGGCGCTCGACGGCGCGGCCGCGATGCGTATCGTCGACCAGCTCACGCCCGACATCGTTCTGCTCGACGCCGTGATGCCCGGCATCGACGGATTCGAGACCTGCCGCCGCCTGAAGCGCGATACAGGCCTTGCCAATGTTCCCGTGATCTTCATGACGGGGCTTGCCGAAACCGAGCACATCGTGCGCGGGCTGGAAGCCGGCGGCGTCGATTACGTGACAAAACCGATCGTGATCGAGGAGATGCTGGCGCGCATCCGCGTTCATCTCGGCAATGCCCGCCTGACCCAGAGCGCGCGCGCCGCACTCGACGTCTCCGGCCGCTTCCTGTTCGCCGTCAACCGGCAGGGCGACGTGCTCTGGGCAACGCCGCAGGCGCAAAGGCTGCTATCCGACCGCCACGGCCCGCAGGCCGACGGCTTCGTCCTGCCGCCATCACTGCTGCAATGGCTGGATCAGGCCAGGAGCAAGGGCAGCTCGAAACCTCAGGCGGCCTCTTTGCCCGACAATCCGCAACTCCGGTTCTACTACATGGGCGAAACCGCGCCGAACGAGTTCCTGCTGCGGCTGTCCAAGGAGTCCGGCACCGCGCCGCCGCCCGAATTCACCAGCGAGCTCGGCCTCACCACCCGCGAAGGCGAGGTGCTGGCCTGGCTCAGCAAGGGCAAGACCAACCGCGACATCGCGCAGATTTTGGGACTGAGTCCGCGCACGGTCGACAAGCACCTGGAGCAGATCTACGCCAAGCTCGGCGTGGAGAACCGGACGGCCGCGGCGGCGATTGCGACAAATGCGACGAGGCGGAATTCGTGAGCGTATCGTGCGAGTGAGTTGAGGCGCCGCTTGCGCAATAAATGGCGTCGTCCTGGACAAGCGCAGCAAAGCGGAGCGCCGATCCAGGACCCATAACCACAGGGAGAAGTTTGGCGAAGACTCGTAGTTGCCCGCTCGCGCCACGACATCTCCCTGGGGTAATGGGTCCTGGCTTTCGCCAGGACGACACCGAGTAAGTCGCAACGCCGTTGACCCAACAACCAGTGTCGTCCCGGCGACGGCGGAGCGTATGGCGATGGCTACAGTCCCTCACCTGCGCACTAACGACTCACCCATACACAAACGCCGCATCGTCCAGATCCGTCTTTGGGATATCGTCCTTCTCGGTCCAGTAATCCTGGCTGTGCTGCCATTCCGGCTTGTCGCCGCGCTTCGGCAGCAGGTCCATGTTGCGCATCATGTAGCCGGGGTTGAAGTTTTCCGGATCGATCCAGGGCAGGATCGGCATGTTGTGATCTTCGGGGCGCAAGCTCACTTCGACCTTCTTGGCGCCCTTGGCCTTCATATGACCGAGCAGCCGGCAGACGAAGTCGGCGACGAGGTCGACACGCAGGGTCCAGCTCGCGCGGAAATAGCCGAACACCCAGACCATGTTCGGCACGCCCGTGAACATCATGCCGCGATAGGTGACGGTGTCGCCGAAGGCGAGCGGCTTGCCGTCGATCTCGAAGGCGATGTCGCCGAGGGCGGCGAGATTGAAGCCGGTCGCGGTGATGATGACATCGGCTTCCAGAAGCTTGCCGGATTTGAGCTGAATGCCGTTCTCGACAAAGCACTCGATCTCGTCGGTGACGACGGAGGCCTTGCCGCTCGCAATCCCCTTGAACAGATCGGCGTCCGGCACGAAGGCAATGCGCTGCCGCCACGGCCGGTACTTTGGCGTGAAATGCGTCTCGACGTCGTAGTCGGGGCCGAGCACCGCGCTGATCTGACCGATCAGCTCCTTCTTGACCTGCTCGGGCTTGGACACGCAGAGTTTTGTGAACGCATCCTGCTCGAACAGGATCTTGCGCCGCACGATCTCGTGGATCCACTCCTCGTCGACCTGCAGCCGGCGCAGCTCCTCCGCGATCTCGATGGCGTTGCGGCCGAGGCGGAAATAGGTCGGCGAGCGCTGCAGCATGGTGACATGCGCGCAACTGTCCGCGATGTTCGGCACCAGCGTCGCCGCCGTCGCGCCCGAGCCGATCACAACCACCTTCTTGCCCGCGAGATCGATATCATCCGGCCAGGTCTGCGGATGGACGATGCGATCCCTGAAGCGGTCCATGCCCTTCCATTCCGGCGTATAGCCCTCCGAATGGCGGTAATAGCCCTGGCACATCCAGAGGAAGTTTGCGGTAAAGGTCTTTGCCTCGCCCGTATCGGTGGTCGTCGCCTCGATTGTCCAGAGATTCTGCTCGCTCGACCAGCTCGCGGAATTGATCTTGTGCTTGTAGCGGATATGCCGCGCGAGATCGTTGTCCTCGATCACCTCGTTCATGTAGGAGAGAATCTCCTCGGCGGTCGCGATCGGCGGTCCGACCCAGGGCTTGAAGCTGTAGCCGAAGGTGTGGAGGTCGCTGTCCGAGCGGATGCCGGGATAGCGATGCGTGTTCCAGGTGCCGCCGAACGTCGCCTGCGTTTCGAGGATGACGTAGCTCGTACCCGGCAGCTGCTTTTCGATATGATAGGCGCTGCCGATGCCGGAGATGCCGGCGCCGACGATCAGTACGTCGAAATGTTCGGAAGCTTGCTTGGTGGCGGTGTGACCGCGAACAGCGACATTCATTGTTACTTATTGCCTTGCTTTGTTTTTGTGGCCGGCCTTGATCGGACGGCGCGTTTCCTCCGCGACAGGCAGTGTCGCCCGCCGCGCTTCCGCTTCAAGATGACATAGATCAGGTCGCGGTCAAATCACAGTGCCGCACCCCAGCTCCGTGCGGTCTGCAAGATCCAATCGCGGTAGAGCGTGAGCGGCGTGACGCCGGTCAACCCGCCGCAACCGTCGGCGCCGTTTGGCCCTGTCGACCAGCTGACGACGCCGACGAGCACAGCGCCATTCGGCTTGTCCTCGAACACAGGACCGCCGGAATCACCGGTACAAGCGCCGATTCCATCGCGAACACCGTTGGTTACGGGATCGACCAACCGGATCTGGAGCGTCCCGGGCTGGCCGGTGGCGACAAGCGCAGCGACACGCGTGATGCCGCCGCTCTTGCCATCGCCGCGAACTGTGACGCCGATGCCGGCGATGGTAAAACGGCTGCCGACGCGGATCGGAATATTCGGTGCACCGACTGGCACCGTCGATTTTCCCTTGGGTGGAATTTCCAGTTGCATCAGTGCCACGTCGGCGGTCGCCCGATGCGCCTGCATCGCCTGCATGTTGAAGTTCGGATGGATCGCGACGGTGCGGACGTTCAGCAATTGCGGCTGGCCGTCGGCGCCGCGATCGACGATCTTGTAGTCCGCACCGGGCTGCACGCAGTGAGCGACGGTGAGCACAAGTTTTGGTGCGATCAGGCTACCGGTGCAGAAATTGCCGCGCGAGCCAACGATCGTGACAATGGCGCGCGCGACACCATCCGCCTGCGGCGTGCCGCCGCCGACGATGGCGTGAGCAGGCGTGGCGAGCAGCAGAGCGGCCGTGATGAATGTCGCAATTGTTTTCATGGGAACGTCTTGGCAGTCGGTTCGGTCAGGGGCGGAGTGTGCTTCAGGCTGGCCCTTGCCGATAGCGCGTGCTAGCCGTCTTGTCAGCCATCTTGGCACTGAATTGACGAGGGCGGGACCTTGACGATCGAAGCTGTGATCTTTGATTTTGGCGGCGTGTTGACGAGCTCACCGTTCGAGGCGTTCGCCCGGTTCGAGACCGAACGTGGCCTGCCCATCGACATCATCCGGCGCACCAACGCCGCCAACCATCTGGAAAATGCCTGGGCCAAGTTCGAGCGCGCCGAGGTGGATATCGACGCATTCGATCATTTGTTCGCCGAGGAATCACGTGCACTTGGCGCGGAGGTGCGCGGCCGCGACGTGCTGCCGCTGCTCCAGGGCGATCTGCGTCCCGAGATGGTCGAGGCGTTGAAGCGCATCAAGGCGCAATTCAAGACCGGCTGCATCACCAACAATTTGCCGGCCAACGCCATCGGCAGCATGACGGGACGTTCCCTCTACATCGCCGAGGTGATGGTGCTGTTCGATCACGTCATCGAATCCGCCAAGATCGGCCTGCGCAAGCCCGATCCTCGCATCTACAAGCTGATGGTTGAGACGCTGAAGGTCGATCCGAAGAATTGCGTTTATCTCGACGATCTCGGCGTCAACCTCAAACCCGCGCGCGAGATGGGCATGACCACGATCAAGGTGACGAGCGGAGCCCAGGCCATCGCCGAGCTCCAGGCCGCGACGGGGCTGAAGCTGAGCTAGCGCGTCATTCTCCGTCATTGCGAGCGCAGCCGTAGGGTGGGCAAAGCGAAAGCGTGCCCACCAAGCTCGCGCGGCGCGGAATGAAGATGGTGGACACGGCGCGATGCGCCTTTGCCCACCCTACGGGATAGAACTATTCCGCCGCGGCGGCGATCCGCTCGGGAAAGGCGGCCGCGAGCGATTCACGATCCGGCTTCAGCACGCCGCGCTCCGTGATCAGGCCGGTGACGAGACGCGCCGGCGTGACGTCGAACGCATAGTTCGCGACGGGCGAACCCTCCGGCACGATACGCACCGTCTCCAGCCGGCCGTCGGCGGTGCGACCGGTCATGTCGGTGACCTCCAACCCGCTGCGCTGCTCGATCGGGATGTCGCGGATTCCATCATGAACGGCGAAGTCGATCGTCGGCGACGGCAGCGCAACGTAGAACGGCACACCATTATCATGCGCGGCGAGTGCCTTCAGATAGGTGCCGATCTTGTTGCAGACATCGCCATTGGCGGCGACGCGGTCGGTGCCGACGATGGCGAGATCGACCATGCCGTGCTGCATCAGATGGCCGCCAGTATTGTCCGGGATCACCGTGTGCGGCACGCCGTGATGGCCCAGCTCCCAGGCCGTGAGCGAGGCGCCTTGGTTGCGCGGACGGGTCTCGTCGACCCAGACATGGACCTTGATGCCGCGCTCATGCGCGAGATAGATCGGCGCCGTCGCCGTGCCCCAGTCGACCGTCGCAAGCCAGCCGGCGTTGCAATGAGTCAGGACATTGACCACCTCGCCCGGCTTCTTCGCCGCAATCGCCTCGATCAGCTTGAGGCCATTGCCGGCGATGCCGCGGTTGATCTCGACGTCCTGCTCGACGATCTCGTCGGCACGCGCGTAGGCCGCCTCCGCCCGTTCGACCGGATCGATCGGCGCCAGCCCCGCGCGCATCTCGTCCAGCGCCCATTTCAGATTGATCGCGGTCGGCCGCGCCACGACGAGCGTCTCATAGGCACGCTTCAGGCCGGCGTCGGAGGCGTCCTCGCGCATCGCCAGCGCCATGCCGTAAGCCGCGGTGGCGCCGATCAGCGGCGCACCGCGCACCAGCATGTCGTGGATGGCGACTGCCGCGTCTTCGCATGACGTCAGCTTCGCAATGACGAACTCGTGGGGCAGCCTGCGCTGGTCGATCGCGCCGACCGACCAGCCGTCACGCTCACGCCAGATGCTGCGAAAATGCTTGCCGTCGACCTTCATGGCATTCTGCCTTTCGTCTCAACCACGCAGGATGCGCCCTGCCACCGCATCGAGCTTCTTCAAAAGCTCGGGATCACGCGCCTCGGGCGCCGTGATCAGCGCAGTGTCGAGCGCACGATCCGAACCGATTGGGCACGACTCGTGCTCGCGCGGAAAATCCCTCGCCAGCCGCGCCACCAGCGCTTTCGCCTTGTCGGCATTCGAGTTCAGCACACGGATGATATCCTGCACGGTGACCGCATCGTGGTCGGGATGCCAGCAATCGAAATCCGTCACCATCGCGACGGTGGCGTAACAGAGCTCCGCCTCACGCGCGAGCTTCGCCTCGGGCATGTTGGTCATGCCGATCACGGAGTAGCCCAGCGTCTTGTACGTCATGCTTTCCGCATAGGTAGAGAATTGCGGCCCTTCCATGCAGACATAGGTACCGGTCCGCGCGATTGCGATGCCCTCGGCCTCGGCGGCTGCGGCCAGGTGAATGCGCAGCCGCGGCGAGATCGGATGCGCCATCGACACATGCGCGACGCAACCCTTGCCGAAGAACGAGCTCTCGCGCTTGTGGGTGCGATCGACGAACTGATCGATGAGAACGAAGGTGCCGGGCGGCAGTTCCTCCCTAAAGGAACCGCAGGCCGACAGCGAGATCAGGTCGGTGACGCCGGCCCGCTTCAGAACGTCGATATTGGCGCGATAGTTGATGTCGGAGGGCGACAGCCGATGGCCCTTGTCGTGCCGCGGCAGGAACACGACCGGCAGGCCCGCCATGGTGCCGCGCCGCACGGGCGCGGACGGCTCTCCCCAGGGGCTCTTGATTACCTCTTCGCGCGCGCCCTCCAGGCCCGGCAGATCATAGATGCCGGAGCCGCCGATGATGCCCAATACCGCCTGCGTCATGCCTGCTCCATCCCGTCCGCCACGTGCGACATGGTTAAGCTATGCCAGTTTTGCAGCGGATTTGAAACGGGGGGTGGAGAGGGGATGGAGGGACTGTGAGGAGCGCGCCTCACACTCGAAGTCGTCCCGGCCTAGTGCGCAATTGCGCACGGGGGCCGGGACCCATAACCCCAGGGAGTAGTTTGGCTAAGACTCGTCGCTCGGTACAACGACCGTTCGCAACCGATAGATCACGCGGTATGGGTCCCGGCCTGCGCCGGGACGACGCTGTGAGATTGGCGCGTTTAACTAAGCCGCCGTTGCCGGCTGCAGCTGGGTCGCGACCATCCGCTCCAGCGTTTCGACGGACTGGAAGTTCTCCGGCGTGATCTCGGCTTGCGGGATGGTGAAGTCGAACTCGGCCTCGACGCCGAGCATCAGATTGACCATGTCCATCGAAGTCAGGCCAACGTCCACGAGCTTCGCCTGTGGCGTGATGTCCGCGGTGAGCGAGTTCTGTTCGAGGATGCCCTTCACCAGCTTGATGATGCGATCGCGCACGTCGGTATCGAAGGCCTGCATCGGCAAATTCCCATCTATCTATCGGAGGCGGACCGGACTGCCGGCTACGATGGGCACGGCCAGTCGATCCCGCAATGGGCGCGAGGGTTACTTCGCTTTTCTTAGTAAACGATGACTCAGATTGACTAAAATTCAGACCTCTTCCAGATCACTAACGCGACCGCGGAAATTCCGGTGATGCAAACAACCGGACCTTAACTGTTCGTTCGGAATTGGGATTTGTTTACCCTCTATTTCATCGACGAATTTGAATTAAATCCGTAGCCTCGTCTTACAAGCAAAGATGGTCGGAGGATCGCTGGCGGCATCGCGAATGATGGCGGCGATCTCGAACGGCAAACCGGAGGCGGACGAGAATGAACGTGCGTGAAGCAGTCCTCACTGTCGACGAAACGCAGACGAGCTTTCTCGAGCAGGGTCCCTCCCTGATCGAGCGTGCCGCCCGGACCGCCGCTGCCGCAGCGGCCGATGCAGACGGGGTCGATCGCGACGCCCGCTTCCCCCACAAAGCTTTCGAGGTCGCGCGTGAGCAAAAGCTGCTCGGCGTCATGATCCCGGTCGAGTTCGGCGGCTTCGGCGCTTCGATCTATGACGTCACCGATGTCTGCTACACGCTCGGGCGCGCGTGCGCCTCCACTGCGATGATCTACGCAATGCACCAGACCAAGGTCGCCTGCGTCGTCAGGCACGGCCACGGCATCCCCTGGATGGAAACCATGATGCGCCGGGTCGCGCGCGACCAGTGGCTGCTCGCCTCCTCCACCACCGAAGGCCAGAACGGCGGCAACATCCGCGCCAGCGCGGCCGCGGTCGACCACGCCGGCGACACCGTGTCGCTGGTGCGCGACGCCACCGTCATCTCCTACGGCGCCGAGGCCGACGGCCTCGTCACCATCGCCCGCCGCGCCACCGACGCCGCCGCTTCCGACCAAGTGCTGCTGGCGCTCGCCAAGGACGATTATTCGCTGAAGCGGACGCTGGGCTGGGAAACGCTCGGCATGCGCGGCACCTGCTCGACCGGTTTCGAGCTGAAGGTCGATTGCCCCGCCGACCGCGTCTTCCCGGAATCCTACGACAAGATCCACGCCCAGACCATGACGCCATTCGCGCATTTGTGCTGGTCGTCGGCTTGGGCCGGCATTGCCGCCGCCGCGGTGACCCGCGCGCAGGCCTTCATCCGCAAGGCGGCCCGCAGCTCCGGCGGGCAAATGCCGCCGGCCGCGGCGCATTTCACTGCCGCCAAGATGTCGCTCGCCAAGCTGCGCGCGCTGATAGCAGCCAATATCGATGCTTTCGATCGCGCCGAGCATGACGAGCGCGCGCTCGGCTCGCTCGACTTCCAGTCCTCGATCACGCTTTTGAAGGTGCAGGCCTCCGAGCTCGCGGTCGAGACGGTGATGCATGCGATGCGCACCGCGGGTCTTTCCGGCTACCGCAACGACGGCGAGTTCACGATGGGCCGTCACCTGCGCGACGTGCTGTCGTCGCCGATCATGATCAACAACGACCGTATTCTCGCCAACGCCGCGACAGCGACGCTGATGAGCGGCGTGCCAATGAGCCTTCGTGACTGAATCAACAAGAACAATTTTGAAATAGCAGGACATCGACCCATGAATATTGCCGTCCTCCCCAATTCGCCCGAGACCGCGCCGCAGATCATCGATCCGCTCGATCATCTCGCCGACAAACTGTTCCACCGCATGGGCTCGGACGGGGTCTACGCTCGCACCGCGCTCTATGAAGGCATCGTCGAGAAGCTCGCCACGCTGATCACTAGCCATCGCGAGGCCGGAACCGAGGTGATGCGCTTTCCGCCGGTGATGAGCCGGGCTCAGCTGGAGAAGTCCGGCTACCTCAAGAGCTTTCCGAACCTGCTCGGCTGCGTCTGCGGCCTGCACGGCACCGAACGCGAGATCAACGCCGCGGTGAGCCGCTTCGATGCCGGCGGCGACTGGACCTCATCGCTCTCGCCGGCCGACCTCGTGCTGTCGCCGGCCGCCTGCTATCCCGTCTACCCGATCGCGGCGAGCCGCGGCCAATTGCCGAAGGGCGGTCTGCGCTTCGACGTCGCCGCCGACTGCTTCCGCCGCGAGCCGTCGAAGCATCTCGACCGGCTGCAATCGTTCCGGATGCGCGAATATGTCTGCATCGGCAGCCCCGATGACGTCGCCGACTTCCGCGAGCGCTGGATGGTCCGCGCGCAGGCGATCGCGCGCGATCTCGGCCTCACCTTCCGCGTCGACTATGCCAGCGATCCCTTCTTCGGCCGCGTCGGCCAGATGAAGGCGGTGAGCCAGAAGCAGCAGCAGCTGAAGTTCGAACTCCTGATCCCGCTGCGCTCGGAAGAGCAGCCGACCGCCTGCATGAGCTTCAACTATCACCGCGAGCATTTCGGCACGACCTGGGACATTAGGGACGCCAATGGCGAGCCGGCCCACACCGGCTGCGTTGCCTTCGGCATGGACCGGCTCGCGGTCGCCATGTTCCACACCCACGGCACTGATACCGCCGCTTGGCCGGCCAAGGTGCGCGACGTCCTGGGCTTACAGCCGCATGTTGCGGCCGAGGCCCATGGCGAAGGCTGGCGCTAACGGAACTCACGAGGCCGATCATTTCCACGGGCAAGACGAACGTGATCCACACCAAGGTCCGATGCCGCGAAATCACCGAGTCCGATGTCGAAGCCATCGCGGACCTGCTGACGCGCGGCTTCGTCGGCCGCTCGCGTGACTATTGGATCCAGGGCCTGCGCCGGCAGGCTTTCCGGACCGTGCCGGAGGGCTATCCGCGCTTCGGCTACATGCTCGAGGATGACGGCACGCCGGTCGGCGTGCTGCTGCTGATCTACACGGCGCGCAAAAACAGCGAAGAGACCGCCATCCAGTGCAATTTGTCGAGCTGGTATGTCGATCCGGCCTATCGCAACTACGCGCCGCTGCTGACCAAGATTGCGCAGCGGCACAAGGACGTCACTTACCTCAACATCAGCCCGGCGCCGTGGACCTGGCCCATCATCGAGACGCAGGGCTTTCGTGATTACTGCCGCGGCATCTTCTTCTCGATGCCCGCGCTGGCGCGCGCCCCGCGCTGGAGCAAGATCGAGGTGATCTCGCAGCACGCCAAGGCGATCGAAGGGCTCTCCGACGCAGAGACCGAGCTCTTGACACGTCATGCGCGCTACAATTGCCTCAGCCTGGTCTGCCGCACGCCGCAGGGAACGTTCCCCTTCATCCTGCAACCGGTGCGCATCCGCCGCGGCTTCATCGCGCCGCCCGCGATGAAACTGATCTACTGCCGCAACATCGCCGAATATGCCGCCTGCGCCGGCCGGATCGGCCGGCTGCTGCTGCGGTTCGGCAAAATCTCGGTGGCCGTCGATTGCAACAGCCCGCTTCCCGGCCTCATCGGCCTCTACACAGAGCGCCGCGGCCGCAAATATTTCAAGGGCCCGCATCGGCCACAGCTTGCCGATCTCACCGATACGGAGCTCGTGCTGTACGGGCCGTAGCGCTAATCTATCCCGTATTGTCGTCCCGGCGAAGGCCGGGACCCATACCGCGTGATCTATCGATAGGCGCCGGTGTTTGTACCAAACCTCTTCACTACCGATCTCCGCCAAGCTTCTCGCTGTGGTTATGGGTCCCGGCCTTCGCCGGGACGACGGGCAATGTTGGGCGCATTCCGGCCCCGAGATACACGCGTCTCCGCATCGCCAGTCACTCTCCGTAAACTACTGCGCTTAAGGGAATTTTCCGGCCTCTTCGCTACCCTCGGCAGCTGAATTACGTTGCGTTAAGTCTATTGCCCGCCGAGATCCGCGACTCCCATGACGTCGACCTGCGACAACGAGCATGGTGCACACCGCGAACAGGCCCCCGCGGCCCTGATCGCACTCGGCCAGCTTGCGCTCGACCACATGGAGCAGGGCGTCTGCGTCTACGATGCCGACAACCGGATCGTGCTGGTCAATCAGCGCTATCTCACGCTGTTCGACATGTCGGCCGATATCGTGCGGGTGGGCACGAGCTATCGCGAGGTGCTTGCCCACAGCGCGACACGCGGAAACTTCCCCCAGGACGAGCTTGATGCGTTGTATTCGGCGCGGATTGCGCAAATCGCAGCGGGCAAACCATTCCGCACCGAACAGCGGCTTGCAAGCGGACTCGTCATGGCGCTCGAGTTGAAGCCTCTTCCCGGCGGCGGCTGGATGACGATCTGCGACGACGTCACTCGTCTCGCACGGCTCGAGGCGGAATTGCGCGTGCAGACGGAGCGCAGCCAGCACGCGCTCGCAAACATGTCGCACGGCCTCATCATGTACGATGCCGACAGCCGCGTCGTCGTCTGCAACGAACGTTTCCTGAAGCTCTACAACCTCGACCCCGAGATCATGAAGCCGGGCGTCACGCACAGCGCGGCCATCGACCACTGGCTTTCGCGCGGCAACCTGCCGGGCATGTCGGCCGATGAATTCCATGACACCAGGCTGGACGACGTGCGCGCCAGGAAGGCGAAAACCCTGCTGGTGATGCGCTATGACGGGCGGATGGTGCAGGCGGTCTCCCGCTTCCTGCCCGACGGCGGCTGGGTGACGGTGCACGAAGACGTCACCGAGCGGCTGCAATACGAGGAGACGCTGAGGAAGCAGAACTTCATCCTCGATGCAGCGCTGGAGAACATGGCGCACGGACTCGCCTTCTACGACAGCGACATGCGGCTCCGCGTCTGCAACACGAACTACCGCAAGATCTACCGGCTGTCGCCCGAGGAGACCCGGCCCGGCACGCATCTTTCCGAGCTGATCGAGCGTTCGATGGCGAACGGCGCGTTCGCTTCCGAATACAGCCCGCAGCAGCTCCTGGAAGCCGCCAGCGCGAGAATCGCGAACCGCGATTCCTCGTCGATGCGACGGCGCATGTCCAATGGCTCCGTGATCTCGGTGCGTTACTGCGCGCAGCCAGACGGCGGCTTCGTCGCCACCTACGAGGACATCACCGAACGCGAACGCGCGGTTGAGGAGCTGAGCGAGCAGTATCGACGTTTCGACGCCGCACTGAACAACATGAGCCAGGGGCTGTGCATGCTCGATTCGAGCCTGCGCATCATCGTCTGCAACCGCCGCTATATCGAGATGTACGGGCTGTCGCCCGAGATCGTGAAACCGGGCGTCTCGATGCGCGAGATCATGGAGCATAGCTGCGAACTGGGCATTCACCCGAACACCACAGGCGCGCGGCTCTATGCCGACTATGTCGAGAGGCTGCGCGAGGGCGAGCACACGCTGCACCGCCATTTGAACGATGGCCGCATCATCAAGCTCAATCACAAGCGGATGGAGCTTGGCGGCTGGGTCGTCACCTATGAGGACGTCACCGAGCGCCACAAGGCCCAGGCCCGCGTCGCGCACATGGCGCGCCACGATTCCCTGACTGACCTGCCCAACCGCACGCTATTCCGCGAGAAGATGAGCGAAGGGCTGAACCAGGTCGCGATCGCCGGCGGCGCGATGGCCGTGCTGTGTTTCGACCTCGACAATTTCAAGACTGTCAACGACCGCCTCGGCCACGCAGCAGGCGATCGCCTGCTGCGCTGGGTTGCGGCGCGACTGAGGGAGAATGTCGGCGAGCATGATACCGTCGCGCGGCTCGGCGGCGACGAGTTTGCCGTACTCCAGCGCGGACCGCAGCCGCAAGCAGCTGAAAAACTCGCTCGTCGCCTGGTCGAGATCATCGGCCATCCGCCGCCGCTGGAAAGCCAGTCGATCCATGTCGGCGTCTCCGTCGGCATCGCGATCGCGCCCGATCACGGGCTTGATGCCGACGAGCTGATGAAATGCGCCGACCTCGCCCTCTACCAGGCCAAGGCAAAGGGACGCGGCGCCTACCAGCTGTTCGAGCCCGAGATGGAAGAAGAGGCACGCAGCCGGCACGCGCTGGAGCAGGATCTGCGCGGCGCGTTGGAATCACGTGAATTCCATCTCGTGTTCCAGCCGCAGGTACGGCTCGACAGCTCCGAGCTCACCGGCTTCGAAGCGCTGTTGCGTTGGAAGCATCCCTCGCGCGGCTTCGTCTCGCCGGCCGAATTCATTCCGATCGCGGAAGAGACCGGGCTGATCGTCCCGATCGGCGAATGGGTGCTGCGCACCGCCTGTGCGACCGCCGTCTCCTGGCCCGAGGTCACCGTCGCGGTAAACCTGTCGCCGGTGCAGTTCCGCTCGCGCGGCCTGGTGGCGATGGTCACGAGCGCACTTGCGGAGGCCGGCCTGCCGCCACGACAACTCGAGCTCGAGGTCACCGAGACGGCGCTGCTCGACGACAGCGAGGCGACGATCGAGATCCTGCACCAGCTTCGCGCACTCGGCGTGCGGGTCAGCCTCGACGATTTCGGCGTCGGCTATTCCTCTCTGAGCTATTTGCGCAAATTTCCGTTCGACCGCATCAAGATCGACCGCTCTTTCGTCGGCACGCTCGGCGAAAGCCCGGAAAGCGTTGCCATCGTCCGCACCATCGCCAGCCTCGGCTCCGTGCTCGGCGTCGAGACCACGGCGGAGGGTGTGGAGACCGCGGAGCAACTCGACTTCGTGCGCGAATGCGGCTGCACCGCCGTGCAGGGCTATTATTTCGGCAAGCCATGCCCGGCGGCCGAGGTCGGCGGCACCATCGAGACGCTGAGCGCAGTCCGCCGCGTGGCGTAGCAGCTTTCCCCACTCAAATTCCGTATCTCGGCACGCTGCCAAACGACCAATTGTCGCATGGATGGTTTCCGGCGGAATTGCCGTCTCGCGCTGGCCTGGCACACGCGCAATGGCGCTTTTCTTCTCTCGTGATTTCGGAAACAATCGCCCCACAAGAACGAGAGACGGCGGCCCGAGCGAGGCCGCTGCGAGGGAGGCGTTTCGATGTCGCGATACGGGCTGAAGACGATTGCCTTGGCCGCCATACATGCGGTCATGGGTGCAGTGCTCTCCACTGCCGCCAGTGCGCAGGACTATCCGACCAAGCCGATCACGCTGATCGTGCCATGGCCGGCCGGCGGTTCGACTGACATCTCGATGCGCGCGATCGCCGACAGCGCTTCGAAGGTTCTGGGACAGCCCATCGTGATCGACAACAAGGCCGGTGGCGGCGGCACCGTGGGACCTGCGACCATGGCCGCGGGCGCGAAGCCGGACGGCTACACCATCTCGCAGATCCCGATCACCGTCTTCCGCCTGCCTCTGATGCAGGAGGTGTCGTGGGATCCGGCGAAGGATTTTACCTACGTCATCCATCTCACCGGCTATACCTTCGGCGTCACCACCAATGCGGAATCCCAGTTCAAGAGCTGGAAGGACGTGGTGGAGTTCGCCAAGGCGAACCCGGGCAAGGTGACCTACGCGACGCCGGGCACCGGCACCTCGCTGCATATCGGCATGGAGCAGATTGCCGCGATGTCCGGCATCAAGCTCACGCAGGTACCGTTCAAAGGCGGCGCGGAAACCAACGCCGCGGTCCTGGGGCAGCATACGATGCTTCAGGCGGATTCCACGGGATGGCGGCCGCTGGTCGATGCCGGCAAGCTGCGGTTGTTGATGGTGTGGACCGGCGCCCGCTCGCCGAATTACCCTGACGTGCCGACGCTGAAGGAGCTCGGCTATCCCATGATTTATGATTCGCCGTTTGGCATCGCCGGCCCCAAGGGGATGGATCCGAAAATCGTCGCCAAGCTGCACGATGCCTTCAAGAAGGCGGTCGAGGACCCCGCCGTCGTGGCAACGCTCGCCAAATACGACATGGTGCCGAACTACAAGAACACCGAGGACTACAAGAAGTTCGTCGTCGAGGTCACGGAGTCCGAGCGCAAGGTGATCGACACGCTCGGGCTTGCGAAGAAGTAGAACTGATCCACCTCCGTGTCCCGGACGCGGTGCAGCGCCTCTTCAGCGGTGCACCGCAGAGCCGGGACCCACTCTTGCCACGCATCCATGGACCCCGGATCTGCAGCGCACCGCTTCGCGCTGCGCAGCGTCCGGGGAACGGCCGAGAGGGCGTCGATGACCAACCAAACCAACGTCAAACTCCGCCTCAGCAATTCCGAACTTTGGGGCGGCTTGATCGGGCTCGCGCTCGGCAGCTTCGTGATCTGGTCGGGGCTGAAGCTCAAGCTCGGCACCATCAACGATCCCGGCTCCGGTTACGTGCTGTTCTACACGGGCATCCTGATCTGCGTGTTCGCAAGCTCCATCATCATCTCGGCCATCACCGAGGGCGGACCGACGCTGGCCTCGCGCTGGGAAAATGTGCGCTGGAGCAAGCCGCTTCTCGTCATCGCCTGCCTCACCGCATTCTCATTCGCGTTGGAGCCGCTGGGATTCCTGTTGTCGGCGATCCCGTTGATGCTGCTGCTGTTGCGCCTGATCGATCCCGTGCGCTGGACGCTGGCGATTCCGATCGCGGTGCTGGTGCCATCAGGCATGTGGTGGGTGCTCAAGCGGCTGCTTTTGATCCAGCTGCCCTCGGGCCTGTTCGGGATCGGCTGATCGCATGGATACGCTTTCCAATGTCTCCCATGGGTTCGGCGTCGCGCTGACCGGGATCAACCTGCTCTATTGCTTCATCGGTGTCTTCATCGGCACGCTGGTCGGCGTGCTGCCGGGCATCGGCCCAATCTCGGCGATGTCGCTGCTGTTGCCGGTGACGCTCTCGGGCACGCCGGAATCCGGCATCATCATGATGGCCGGCATCTATTACGGCTCGATGTATGGCGGCTCGACCACCTCGATCCTGGTCAACATCCCCGGCGAGGCGGCCTCCGTCGTCACCTGCATCGACGGCCACCAGATGGCGAAGCAGGGCCGTGCGGGCCCTGCGCTCGGCATCTCCGCGTTCGGCTCCTTCATCGCCGGCACCTTTGCGCTGGTCGCGCTGATGCTGGTGGCGCCGAGGCTTGCCAGCATCGCCATCGCGTTCGGCCCGGCCGAGTATTTCAGCCTGATGGTGCTCGGCCTCGTCGTGCTCACCTTCCTGACCCAGGGCTCGATGCCGAAGGCGCTGCTGATGGCCTGCATCGGCGTCGTGCTCGGCCTGATCGGTCTCGACAGCATCACGGCACAGCCGCGCCTCACCTTCGGCCGCATGGAGCTGATCGACGGCATCGGCCTCGTGCCGGTCGTGATGGGCCTGTTCGGCGTCGCCGAGGTGCTGCTCAACACCGAGCAGGCGATCAAGCGCGACATCATCAACGCCAAGATCACGCAGCTCTTGCCCAACAAGACCGACTGGCAGGCGAGCGCCGGCCCGGTGGCGCGCGGCACCCTGCTCGGCTTTCTGCTCGGCATCCTGCCGGGCGGCGGTGCCGTGGTGGCCTCGTTCGCGTCCTATGCACTGGAGAAGCGGCTGTCGAAAACGCCGGAACGGTTCGGCCACGGCGCGATCGAGGGCGTCGCGGGCCCCGAATCCGCCAACAACGCGGCGGCCGGCGGCGCGTTCATTCCGCTAATGACCTTGGGCATCCCGCCGAACGTGGTGATGGCGCTGCTGCTCGGCGCCTTTGTCATTCACGGCCTGCAACCGGGACCGCTGCTGATCACGCAGAATCCCGGCCTGTTCTGGGGCATCGTCGCCAGCATGTATATTGGCAACGTCATGCTGCTGATCCTCAACCTGCCGATGATCGGCATGTGGGTGCAGCTCTTGAAGCTGCCCTACAACATCCTGTTCCCGCTGATCATCCTGTTCACGATCCTGGGCGTCTATTGCTCGAGCAACAACGTGTTCGACGTTTACGTGATGATCGCGTTCGGGATCATCGGCTATTTCATGCGCAAGCTCGGCTATGAGCCGGCGCCGCTGGTGCTCGCCTTCGTGCTCGGCCCGATGCTGGAGAACAATCTGCGCAAGTCGCTGATCCTGTCGCAGGGCGATCTCTGGACCTTCGTGCAGCGTCCGATCTCGGCGGCCTGCCTTGCACTCGCAACGGTGCTGCTGATCGCGCCGCTATTGCCCGCGCTGCGCAAGAAGCGCGAGCTGGTGGCATTGGATGAAGGGGCGTGAGAGATTTCGTAGCCGCTGCACGATCTCTTCCTTCTCCCCTTGTGGGAGAAGGTGGCGCAAAGCGCCGGATGAGGGGTTGCCTCCTCAAACTCAATCGCAAGAAATCGACTCGCGGAGGGAGACCCCTCACCCGTCTCGCCGCTAGGCGGCGAGCCACCCTCTCCCGCAAGGGGAGAGGGGAAGCGAGTGCGCAAGCTTGGCGAGCGAATAACTCCTACCCCGCCGCGGGTAGTGCGCTATCTGCCGCCACGCCCCACGGGCGCTCGGCGGAGGCGAGTCCGATCAGGCGGCCCTGGATGTAGTCGCAACCCCAGTCGCGCAGCATGCTTGCGGCCTCTTCGTCCTGCACCCATTCGGCGACCGTCTTGATATCGAGGCGTCGGGCGAGGTCGATCAGGGTGTGCACGAAGGCGCGGTCGTCGGCGGACCGCGTGACGTTCTGGACGAAGGCACCGTCGATCTTGACGATGTCGACGCCGAGCTTGCGCAGGTTCCTGAAGGAGGTGTAGCCGGCGCCGAAATCGTCGATGGCAATGCGGCTGCCGAAATTCTTCAGCCGCGTGACAAAGCCGCGGACATCATCGATGTCCTGGATCGCGACCGTTTCGGTGATCTCGACGATCAGCCGCTCGGCGACGCCGGGATGGGCCAGCATCAGCGATTCGATTCCCGCCCACCAATCGGGATCCATGGTCGTATCAGGCGAGATGTTGAGGCTGAGGCAGACGTCGGGCGCAGCCGCAAGCTCGGCGACCACGAGTTCGAGCACGCGATGATCGACCAGGCGAATCAGGCCGAGCCGTTCGGCGACCGGCACGATGTCGGGTGCGAGCAGCACCTGGCCATCGCCCTGATCCATCCGCACCAGGCACTCGTGGAAGGCGCGTTCGCGCGAGGCGGCGGAGACCACCGGCTCATAGGCGAGCTTGATGCGGCGCTCGTTCAGCGCGGTGACGATCTCGTCGGTGACGCGGATGTTGACGCGGCGCTGCGCGTCGCGCGCGGCATCCGGGCGCCATGTCGCGAACGAGCCGACGCGGCGGCGTTTGGCAGCATCCAGCGTCTCATGGGCGCGGTTGACCGCCTCGTCGGTGTTGCGGGCATAGCGCGGCACGCTGACCGCGCCGATCGACGCGGTGACCGAGACCGGCCCTGATTTCGTCGGCACCACCTCGTCGCGGATGCCGGCGAGGAAGCGCTCGGCGGCAACGTTCATGTCGTCGACGGTGCAGTTCTTCAGGATCAGGCCGAACTTGTTGCCGGAGAAGCGGCCGAGCACGTCGCCGCCGCGCAAGCGCGCACGAATGCGCTTGGCGACGTCGAGGATCACCGCGTCGGCGACGTCGAAGCCGAAGGCGTCGTTGACGCGGGCGAGATGATCGATGCCGACCAGCATGAAGGCTGCGGTCGAGCGGAAGCGGGTCGTCTCCTCGATCGCCTCGGCCAGCGACGCGATCAGATGGGAGCGGTTGAGCTCGCCGGTCAAGGGATCGAGCCGGGCCAGCTTCCTCAATTCCTCGTCGCGGGCATGACGCTCATTGTTGATGCGAACAGAGCCGATCGCGCGCGTGGGGCGGCCGTCGGGACCGGCAAACCAGCGGCCGGTCTCCTCGATCCAGACCACGGGATCGGAGGCGCTCATGCGCACGCCGTACTCGACCCGGTAAGGTGTGCCGTCGGCACCGTGCACGGCGGAGGTCTGTGCCAGCGCAGCGGTCCGCAGCGATTGCGCCGGCTCGATCAGCTTGGCGAATTCGGCCCCGGTGGCGAGCCGCTCGGCGGGAATGCCCGGGAAGACGGCGCTGACCTGCTCACCCCAGACGATGACGTCGCTGGCGATGTCCCAGGCGAACACGGCCTGGCCGAGCGCGGCCAGGATGTCGGAGGCTTGCGGCAATGCTGGGGTCAAAATCGCCTCGTTTCGGGACAGTGGGAAAGTCCTGAGCCGGCACAGAATAAAGCCAGATTCGCCCTCGACCCTAGGCAAAGTTGATAAACAATTTGGAAACCACGTTTGCCGACCCCAGGGAACCAATCGGGCCCGGCCGGCATAGGGCTTGCGAGTACATGACACGCACCGGCGCCAGCGTCCCGAAATGCGACAATCCGGCCGGATCAACGGTGATTGCGATGTTGAGTACTGATCGATCGGACGCGGCGGACAACGGCACAGGCACGGCCCTCGTGCCGGTGATGCCGACGTTGCAGTGGGTCCACAAGGCGCCGCTGCCGCGCCCCGATCCCAGCTTCGTCACCCAACTGATCGCCAATGCCGAGCACATGCCCCAGACGAGCCGGCTTCGCCGCGCCTCGTCCGAAGACGCGCTGATGGCCTATGGCAGCCAGCGCCCGCTGCAAAGCGTCAGCGCGCGGACACGGCAGGTGGCTTGAGATTGATTTGAAGTGAGACGGCGCTTCTTACCTCTCCCCGCTTGCGGGGAGAGGTCGGATCGCTCTCGCGATCCGGGTGAGGGGGTACAGGTCTCACAGCTATCTCATCCGTGGAGAGAGGCCCCTCACCCCAACCCTCTCCCCGTAAGAACGGGGCGAGGGAGCACACAGCCTCCGCGGTGAGATGCAGGCGAATCCAGAGAAATCAGCGCGGTGGCGCGTCGGGAGAGGACGGCGTGCCGTTGCCCGGCTGAAGCTGCGGCGAGGGGATTTCCGGCGAGGGCGCGCCCTGCACCGGCTTGGGCGCCGGATGATCCATCAGCACGGATTCGGCGACGGATTGCGCCGACGGTGCGGGCGGCACCGCCGGTGCCGGCTGCGGCGCAATCACCGGCTCGAACTTGCGCTCGGACGCCACGTCCTCCTCCGGCGCTTCCTGGCGCTTGGCCTTGCGTGGCGCCGCCACCGTCGTCTCGGCGACATAGGTGACGCGACGGCGCGTGCGCTGGGCGATGCCGCCGAGGAAGTCGGCCATCGCGAGCAGCACCAGCAGGAAATAGGTGGAGTTGCCGAATTTGGGCCACATCACGAATTCGGCGGCGGCCGTGCCGAACACGATCAGCGACAGCAGGTGATCCATCAGGAATTTCGAGCCGGGCCGCGCGCCCTTGACCACCTCGAGCAGCAGCAGCACCACGCCGAGCGCGAGCAGGAGGTCGGCAAGCGTGACCGGCCAGGTCTCACCGGACACCATCGGCACCTTGAACAGCACGTCCGTAAAGGACACCGTCGGCATCAGGAAGGCGATGATGTTGTAGACCGCGAGCGGAATCAGAAGCAGCGGGAAACCGACCATCGGCAAAATGCCTTCTCGATCAAGATATCCGGACAGGACAATGCGGCGGCGAAGCATTTGCTCCGCCGCCGTCACCGTCTATCTCATGGGTTGGCCGAAATCAGGCGGGCCCAATCATCCCGCCTGAAGAAAGGTCCTGCCTTCAGGACTCTTTCTTCTTCAGGACCTGGCGGCCCTTGTACATGCCGGTCTTGAGGTCGAGATGGTGCGGACGACGGAGCTCGCCGGAGTCCTTGTCTTCCACATAGGTCGGCTTCTTGATGGCGTCTGCCGAGCGGCGCATGCCACGGCGCGACGGCGAGGTTTTTCTTCTCGGAACGGCCATTTCAATATCCTCTAGGGATTGGTGTCATCAAGGGCATCGTCCGCGAAGGGACGGCTCAGCACCCGCAATACGAGGCGAGCTGAATGCCGATCAAGGCCGCGCTTATAGAGGAAGGCTGGCTGTAAAGCTAGGCTCTTGGGCCAGAAAATACGCCCGAAATGGGCCCGAAATCAGCGATTTTCGCGCCAGCAGGTCGCAAGCGAGCTCGCCTGCCCCCGCGCCATATAGGTCGCCGCCAGCCGCCTGACACCGGGTCCCGGGGTCCGGGCACTGCGTTTGACCGGATTGGGCAGGGTCGAGGCCAGAAGGGCGGCTTCCCGGGAGGAGAGGCTAGCGGCCGACTTGCCGAAGGCATAGAGGCTGGCCGCGTCGACGCCAAACTGCCCCTGTGGACCGAGCTCTGCGATGTTGAGGTAAATCTCCAGGATCCGCGGCTTGGGCAGGACGAGGTCGATCCACAGCGCCAGCGGGAATTCCAGCGCCTTGCGGACGAAGTCCCGCCCCTGCCAGAGGAACAGGTTCTTTGCGACCTGTTGGGTGATGGTGGAGGCGCCCCGGAACGGCGTACCGTCCTCCTGGGCGTCATCGATCGCCTCACGCAGCGCACCCCAGTCGATGCCATGATGCTTGCAGAAATGCGCGTCCTCGGCTGCCACCACCGACCGCGGCAGATACGGCGACATCGCCGCCAGATCGATCCATTGCCGCTGCATCGGCGCGCCCCGAAGCGAACGCCAGACCATCAGCGTCGAAACCGGATGGCCGGTCCGGTAAAACGGCGCGATCACATAGGGCGCGAGAGCCACGACCGCGAGCACGACCAGCAGGATCTTGACGATGCGCAAATCGACCTTTCCGGCGCAAAATGAAACGCGGCCACGGGCTGGGCCATTAAGTCTGTGATAATTCGGGCCTTTTCCAGCACTTTTTAGGCCTTCCAAACGATTGACTGAGGCGGGCGCATAAAGGATTGTCCGGCCGAATTTTAGTTCTGGAGCCCTTCTTGATGACCGGCACGTCCCCGTCCGATTTCGCCAAACGTCTGGACAAGACCGCTGATGACACCGAGGCCCTGCTCGGGCGCCTGCTGTCGGACGACATCCTGCACGACGAGATCGCCCGGCCCAAGCGACTGATGGACGCAATGCGCTATTCGAGCCTGAACGGCGGCAAGCGTCTTCGGCCGTTCCTTGTGGTCGAGAGCGCGACCGTGTTCGGCGTGCCGCGCGAAGCGGCGCTGCTCGTGGGCGCCGCGCTCGAATGCATTCACTGCTATTCGCTGATCCATGACGATCTGCCGGCCATGGACAATTCGGACCTGCGCCGCGGCCGCCCCACCCTGCACAAGCAGACCGATGACGCCACCGCGATCCTTGCCGGCGACGGTCTTTTGACGCTCGCCTTCGACATCGTCACCCGCGACGAGATCCATCGCGATGCCAATGTGCGGTTGCTCTTGACGCGCGCGCTGGCGCGTTGCGCCGGTATCGGCGGCATGGTCGGCGGCCAGATCCTCGATCTCGCCGGCGAAGGCCGCTTCGGCGGCAACGAACCGATCGATGTTGCTCGTATTCAGCAGATGAAGACCGGCGCACTTCTGCGCTATGGCTGCATCGCCGGTGCAATCCTCGGCCAAGCCTCGCAGAAAGAATACCAGGCGCTCGACGATTACGGCCGCGCGCTCGGCGAGGCCTTCCAGATCGCCGACGACCTGCTCGACGTCGAAGGCGATGCGGCAGCGCTCGGCAAGCCCTCGGGCCAGGACGCCGCGCTCGGCAAGACCACCTTCGTCACCCAGCTCGGCATCGAAGGCGCCAAGCAGCGCGTGCGCGACCTGCTCGCGCGCGCCGACAGCGCCGTGTCGATCTTCGGCGACCGCGCCGCCGTGCTGCAAGCCGCGGCGCGATTCGTCGCCGAACGGAAGAACTGACGCGCGTCGATGGCGACCGGCGGCAAAGAGGATCCCGTCCTCGTCCGCTTCCGCCAGATGTCGCGGCCGATGCGGCTGCTTTATGCGCGGCCGCGAACGTTCATCGCACTCGCTGTCGGCGTCCTCGTCTGCCTGCTGCTGCCGGGCACGCACCGGCTGGTGACGCGGCTCTTGTTCGGCTGGGACGCACTGATCGCGGTCTATCTCGTGCTAGTCTATGCGATGATGCTGTGCAACGATCACCAGCACATCCGTCGCGCCGCCGCGATGCAGGACGACGGCCGCTTCGTGATCCTGCTGGTGACGGCGACCGGCGCCTTCGCCAGCATCGCGGCGATCGTCTCCGAGCTCGGCACGTCGCATCGCGGCGTCCTGGAGCTGACGATCGCGATCACAACGATCGCGCTGTCGTGGGCTGCCGTGCACACGACCTTCGCACTGCATTACGCGCATGATTATTATCGGGACGGCACGGCAGGAGGCCTTCAGTTTCCGAGCGGCGACAAGGAAGACCACGCCGATTATTGGGATTTCGTCTATTTCTCGTTCGTGATCGGCATGACCGCGCAGGTCTCCGACGTCGGCATCACCGACAAGACCATCCGCCGCACGGCGACCGCGCACGGCATCGTGTCCTTCATCTACAACACCGCGTTGCTGGCCCTGACGGTGAACATCGCGGCAAGCGCGATTGCGACCTGAACTCACTCCAGGGAGTCGTCCTGGCGAAAGCCAGGACGACCATGTGGGAACACCGCGATCCCTAGTAACAGACCTCGGCATTGGCGTCGTTGCCGGGGCCGCCGCCGCCGCGATATTCGAGACGGCAGCCGCGATGGACCGGACGGCAGCCACCGCTATTGCAGTAGACCTGTCCGCCGCCCGTCGCGCGGCCGCCGCCAGCGGCAGCAGCAACGCCGGCAGCGGCGCCATAACCGCCTGCTGCGCCGGCGGACTGACGACGCTGCCGTGCAGGACGCTCTTCGCCATCGTCGCGCTTGGCAGTTACACGCTTGGCCGTTGCGGGCTTGGCGGCACGCTGCTTCTCGCACTCATTGTCGTCGTTGACCGCATAGCCGTCACGACAGACGATCTTGCTGCATTTGTCGCCGTCGGCCTTGAAGCCGTGCTCACAGACCAGCGGGCAGACGCGCGATGGTTTTGACTTGACCGCATCGAGCGCATCGGTGCTCGCCACCTTCACGTCGAGCTTGGTGCCGGCATAACGGTTGAACTGCGACAGCGATCGCTGCGAGGACGCATTCCAATTGCCGTCGGCCTGCCCGGAGAAGCAGCCGACGCGGCCGAGCTCGGTCTGCACCGAGCGGCTGAGATCAGCCGGCGTAGTCGCAGGCGTCAGCGCGGCGACGTTGGTGCCGGCCGGACCGGCCGTGCTGGCCGGCGCTGCGCCCGGTGCCGCAGCGGCGAGGTTGACGCGCTGCTGCTCAGCCGCGGCGGCCTGCTGCTGCGCCTGCTCCTTCGTTTTCTGGGCAGCAAGCTGCGCCTGTTCGGCGGCTTTGGCATCGGCCGCAGCCTTGGCCTGCGCATCCTTCTGGGCGCCGAGCGCGGCAAGACGATCGCGCTCGACCTCGGCCTGCTTCGCCTTCGCGATCGCCGCGGCATGAGCCTGCTCGGCGCCGATCTTCTCGAGCTGAAGCTTGGCAAGGCTCGCATAGAAACCGTCGGGATGCTGGGCGAGGAAGGCATCCCACGCCGCCCTGTTGCCGACCTGGAGCGCGAGCTCATAATCGCGGCGGATATCGGCCTGCGGGTTCGCCGCAGGTGCGGGGGCCGCAGCCGTCATCTTCACCGGCACCAGCGGAACATCCTCGCCGCCGAGCGAGCCATAGACGAACGGCTCCTGCTTGTTGCCGGTCGACTTGAGCACGTCGTCGCGCACGAAGCCGAAGGCGCGGCGGACGTCGAGGCCCGGCGTCGTCAGATGCTTCGACAGCGCCACCGTGAACGGGCTGTTGGCGCCGTCGCCGTCCTGCGCCGTGAACCCGGCCTTGGCCGAATAGGCGATCAGCGTGTTGGGGCTGGTCGGCTCGACCTGGGCGAGGCCGCGGCCGATGCCGCGCGAGGCAATCGTGCGCTTCATCCTCTTGCCGAACGGATTGTCGCGGCAGGCATCCAGGATCACCAGGCGGAGCTGCTTTGCGGGCTCGACCGCGACCAGGATGCGATCGAGCGAAAGCGCCTCGTCGTAGACGTCGGTGTCGCGCTCGAGCTTGGCATCGACCGGGATCAGATAGTTGGAGCCTTCGACCTCGATGCCGTGGCCGGCATAGTAGACCACGGCGATGTCGGCATCGCGGGTCGCATCCGCGAAGTCGCGGAGCACGCGCCGCGTATCCAGCGCCGACAGATCGTGCCGAGACTCGACGACATCGAAGCCGGCCTCCTTCAGCGTCTTCGCCATCACCGAACCGTCATTGACGGGATTGGCCAGCGACGGCGCATGCTGATAGGCCGAATTGGCGAGCACCAGCGCAACGCGCTTGCCGGCGAAAGCAGGTTGGGCGCCGAGCAGCAGCGCGAGGGCGAGGAGAAGCGGACAAAGTCTGAGCAAATTGCGCATGACACGACTTCCGAAATTCGGGGCCGCTTGGGCCCTTTGGGACCGCTTTAGCAAGATCCACCGCGGGCGCTTGTGATGGAGGTCACGAAGGTACCAACGACAAGCCGAAAGGCCACTTTTGTTTGTCGCACCAGAGGGATCGCGGGTTCGCGGGGAGGATCGGGTTCCCTCAGACAACCCCGATGTGCTCCCGATATTGCGGTAGATTGTCCGTGATTTCGTGCCAGGGCGCCTTCGAGCCCACGAAAATGTGGGCGCTCGGCCGGATCGAGGGGGTATCGACCAGGGTTCCCATGGCGACATGGACCCATTCTCCTCCACGCACCCGGGAATAGAGCAGCGAGCCGCATCGGGCACAATGCGCGTCATGGGTGGTGTCGTCGCCGAACATGATCCGCTGGTCGCCGCCCCTGACGATGCGGAGCTGGTCCTGGGCGATGCCCGCGAACGGCTTGAAGGCGGCGCCGGTGGTGCGGCGACAGTTCGAGCAGTGGCAGTTCATCGCATAGGAGAACGCATCCGTCACCTCGAAGCGCACGGTGCGGCAATAGCATTCGCCGATCAGGATACGGGCGTTCGATTTCTCTGATGCGGTCATTTCAGCGTCCTCGCGCAATTGGCGACAGACACCCATAGCGCATTTTGATGCGTACGACTAAGTTCGCCCCAAGCCATCATTCGAAGGGATGACCCATGAGCCCAAATCGTTCAAGTGTCGAAGCCGTCGTGCAATCCTATTTCGACGGTCTCTATGAGGGCGACGCCGAAAAGCTCGGCGCCATCTTCCATCCCTCCGCAGACCTGCGCTGGGTCGAGAAGGGCGAATTGCAGGTGCTGACCGTGCCGGACTGGCTCGACCGCGTGCGCAAGCGCCCCTCCGGCAAGGCCGAAGGCAAGCCGCGCGAGGATTTCATCGTCACCATCGACCGTTCGGATGACAAGACCGCTTTCATCAAGGTCCGGTGCCAACTCCCGCCGCGCTATTTCACCGATTATTTGGTGGCGATGAAGCTCGCCGACGGCTGGCAGATCGTGTCGAAGTCATATCGGTATGATCTGAGGGAGTGAGGGAGTCCTCGACCCTCCGCTGCCCGAATTCGGACTCGCTCTCTTCCATTCTCCGTCAGTGCGGGCAAACTCTCGCCACACGTCATTGCGAGGAGCCCTTGCGACGAAGCAATCCAGAATCCCTCCGCGGAGAGATTCTGGATTGCTTCGCTGCGCTCGCAATGACGGTGCGGATGAAGCATAGGCTACATCTTCCTGCCACACTCGCCCGAAAGTCCCCCATGCTGCTCGATCGTCGCTCCCTGCTCGCCTCGCTGTGCTGGATGGCCGCTTCTCCCGCACTGGCCGCGGCTGCGCCGCCTGAGCTCGAAACCTACGAACGCGAGAGCGGCGGGCGGATCGGCGTTTATGCGGAGAACCTCGCGACCGGCGCAAAACTCGCCTGGCGCGCCGACGAGCGGTTCGTCATGTGCTCGACATTCAAGGCCTCGCTCGCGGCCTGTGTACTGGCGCGGGTCGATCGCGGCGAGGAGCAGCTTGCGGCCATGATTCCCTACGGCCAGGCCGACCTCTTGGAGTATGCGCCGGTTGCCAAGCAAAATCTCGCGGCCGGCGCAATGTCGGTCTCTGAGATGTGCAAGGCGATCGTCGAGCTCAGCGACAACACCTGCGCCAATCTGCTGCTGGCGCGGATCGGCGGGCCGGCCGCGCTCACCGCGTTCTGGCGATCGATCGGTGATACCACCTCGCGGCTCGACCACAACGAGCCCGAGCTCAACCGCTCCCGGCCGGGCGATCCCCGGGACACCACGACACCGGCGGCGATGGCCGGAAACCTGCGCCGCCTGGTGCTGGGGGACTCATTGTCGCCGGCCGCGCGCGCGCAGCTCACCGAATGGATGGTGAACTGCAAGACCGGCGCAAACCGGCTGCGCGGCGGCCTGCCGGCAGGCTGGAGGATCGGCGACAAGACCGGCAACAACGGCAAGGACGCATCGGGCGATATCGCGGTGGTGTGGCCGCGGCCGGATGCTCCGATCCTGATCGCGGCCTATACCCAGGGCGGCACGCCGAGCGCCGCACAGATCGCGGCGGCGTTCGCGCGGATCGGGCGGATGGCCGAGCGGCTGGCGTGAGCCGCGCGCATTGACGCAGCAGTCGCTTCCGGGTCAAGACAGACCGTCATGGAAGCGAAGTTTCAGACCTTTCTCATCCTTCTGGCCGTGCTGGCAGGCGTGGCGCTGACCGCACGCCGCTTCAACATCGCGCCCGCCATCCTGCTGATGCTCGCCGGCGTCGGGCTCGCCTTCGTGCCGGGCATGCCATCGGTGGAACTGCCGCCCGAGCTGGTGCTGCTGCTGGTGCTGCCACCGCTGATCTACTCGGCAAGCGTCGCCATGAGCTGGCGCGAGTTCAAGAAGAATTTGCGCCCGATCGTGCTGCTCGCAGTCGGCGCGGTGATCTTCACTGCAGCCATGGTAGCGGCCGCCACGCATTACATGATCGGCCTGCCGTGGACCATCGGCTTCCTGCTGGGGGCCATCGTCGCGCCGCCCGACGTGGTGGCGCCGCTCGCGATCGCGCGCCGGCTGCACATGCCGCGCCGGATCCTGGTCGTGCTCGAGGGCGAAGGGCTCGCCAACGACGCCACCGCGCTGATCCTCTACCGCTTTGCGCTCGCCGCGATCATGGTCGGGCATTTCTCGCTGCCGCTGGCGGCCGGCGAATTCCTCCTCATCATCGCCGGCGAGATCGCCTTCGGCATCGGCGTGGGGTGGCTTTCCCTGCGTTTCCGCAAATGGTCGGGGGATCCGCAGGTCGAGCTCACGCTGTCGCTGATCACGCCTTACGTCTCCTACTGGCTGCCCGAGCATGTCGGCGGCTCCGGAGTGATCGCGACGGTCGCCTGCGGTCTCTATGTGAGCTGGAACGGCCCGCTGCTGATTTCTTCCGCAACACGCCTGCAGGGCATCTTCTTCTGGGACCTCGTGATCTATTTGATCGAGGGCCTCTTGTTCCTGCTCACCGGCTTCCAGATGCGCGCGCTTTACGAGAAGTCGAAGGCCTTTCCGCTCGACGACATCCTGATCGCGACCGCCGTGGTTCTGTTGATCGTCGTGATCGCGCGCTTCGCCTGGCTCTATCCCGCGACCTATCTGCCGCGGATGCTCAGCAAATCGCTGCGCGAGCGCGATCCGTCGCCGCCCTGGCAATGGGCGTTCACGCTCGCCTTCACCGGCGTGCGCGGCGCGGTGTCGCTGGCGGCGGCACTGGCGCTGCCGTTCACGCTTCCGAACGGCGAAGCATTTCCGTACCGTGACCTGATTCTGTTCGTCGCCTTCGGCGTCATCTTCATCACGCTGATCGGCGTCGGCCTGACGCTGCCGCCAGTGGTGCGCTGGCTCGGCATTGCCGAGGCCGGCCGCAACGAGCATGTCAGCGAGCACGAGGCCGAGATCGCAGCACGCCGCCAGGCGCTCGACGCCGCGCTGAGGTCGCTTGACGCGCTGACCGCGGAGAAGGAGGTATCGGACGAGGTGATGCGGCTCCTTCGTGCCCGCCACGAGATCCGCATCAACCAGCTTCCCGATTCGCTCGATCCCACCCACCACGACGTCTCCGCCGCCGGCATCGCACTGACCCGGGAGCTGATCGTCGCCGAGCGCAAATTCATCCACGACCTCTTGCGCGACGGTCAGATCACCGACGAGACGCGGCGGCGGATCGAGCGGGATCTCGATCTGGAGGAGGCGAGTTTGGCAAACAGGGAGTATCGGGGCGCGCCGCTGTAGCTTCCTGCTACAATATCTCCACGTCGTCCTGGACAAGCGAGCGGAGCGAGTGCTGAGCCAGGACGACAACAGTGAGATCCGCCGGCCGCATCACGCCGTCATTGCGAGCGCAGCGAAGCAATCTACCGCCGCTCGCAAAACTCCCTCATCGCGGCCGCAACGGCCTCCGCAACCGCTTCCTGCCGTTCCGACGAATTCATTTCCATCTCCTCGTCGCGATTGATGATCGAGCCGGCCTCGAGCAGCACCGCGGCGCTTCTCGTCCGCGAGAGCACGATGAGCCCGTCGTAGCGGTAGACGCCGACGTCCTTGTCGAGCAGCTGGTGCCGGTAGCGGCCCATCACCGGAAGGGTGTATTGCCTCGCATAGTGCAGGCCCTGCTCCTTCAACTGCCTGCCGATCATCCGGGCCAGCAACAGGCTGGTGGCGAAGTGCGCATTCTGGCGCGACACGAACAGCGAATGTCCCGAAAAGCGGTCGCTGAAATAGCTGGTGGCGCCGTCGAATTCCCAGCTCTCGAGCAGCTTGTCCGGCACCGAATCGTGATGGACCGAGAGGAACAGATCGGCCCGGTCGTCATTCGCGACACTGACGCGCTTGAACAGGCTCGCCCTCGCCTTGCCGTCCGTGACGAGCAGGCGGGTTGCGGCAAAGCCTTCGGACTTGAGTTTTGCTGCGATCAGACTTGCGAGACGGAAGTTGAAGCCGAACTCCGGATCATTGCGCGCGCTCAACGCGCCGTAGGAGTCCGGGGTGTGCCCGACATCCACGACGATGCGGAATTTCGGCATCTCGCATTTGGCCGGCGGCGACGGCTTCGGCCTGGGTCTCGTGATTTTTCGCGCGGCAGCAGCCTCGCCGGCGTCGACAAGGGCGAGCGGCGACAGCAGGATCGATGCGACGAGCCCGGCGATGATGCTGCGCGATTGCCCCAAGCTCTACTCCGCTGCCGCGATCCGCGGGCGACCGACGCAGCCCGCGACATCGCCGAAACTTTCCAGCATCACGGCGGGCAGGTCTTTGGTCTTGCTGGTGACGCCGGCAGGCAAGCTTGGCGCAGCTCAAACGAACGGTCAATAGACTGCGAATAGTCACTTCCGTGGCACTGCAAGAGCGATTGATCGATCGACGCTCAAGTTGTATCATTTCGATATTTCATTCTTAGATTTGGAGGATCAATTGCCCGATACCCCACCGCATGACCCTGACCCGCCCCCTGCCCCGCCAACGGGCGGCACGGGCTTTTGGCGGATTGTTCGCACCATAGGGAAGCTCGCTCTGGGCGGCGTCATTATCGTCGCTGCCTTGTTTCTCGCGCGATACGCCTACGACAGTTTCAACGCACCGAGCTCGGACAGGACAAGAGTCGCACAACTCTACTCGGACGTCAGCATCGCCGCGATACAGGAATGGCAGCTTGCCCGCGCTGACCACGAGATGATCGCCGCGGCGGTCGCCTCCTGCTCGAACATACAGGATCTCGATGCCCAACCGGATTTCATTCGGGCCGCGCTAAGGTTGGACACGCTGCCCAACGGCAGCCGCGGCTACTTTCCTTCCAAAGAACGACAAAGCAGCGGCACGCTGACGCTGTCGAACTACCAGCGCGCCGTCATATATCTGAGCGATTCGATCACCCGCAGCAGAGTCGAATCGGCCACCGCCGCGAACCTGAACTATTCGAGCATGTTCTGGTTTCAGCTTGCGATCGTCGGGATCGGTGCAATCACCACAATCCTGATCAGCATCAAATCCATTGCACCGACGGGCGATTCCCCGACGACGAACAACTTGTCGCTCTGGGTTGGCATCCTCGCCATAATATTCTCTTCGTTGGGCACGGCGACCTCCGCGCTGAATTCCTTCTACGGTCCTCGGGAATCATATCTAAAGAGCGAGCGCTCGCTGGCGGGACTTCGGCAACTTCATTCAGACATCGCAGCGAAGATCGCGAGCACGACTTTGCAACCACCGGACAAGTGTCCAAAGTTCGACCCGAAGGACAAAGACGACACGTACGGCAAGCAGGTGCAGGATTGGGCCACCAAACTCGGCACCATACTCAATGCTGCCGATTCCGGAAGCACATCATCGCAAAACACCAGCGGCACCTCCAATGCGGCGTTGCCCAAGGGAGCATCCATGATGCCACCTAACTGATGCCGAAGCTTTCTCGGCGGCGCCTACACCGGCCGCTCCCCCTTCACCGTCACCCGCGTGCCGGAGCGCGTATGCGGCCAGTAGTCCCACATCGCGCGATGCTGGGTGCAGCGGTTGTCCCAGAAGGCGATGGCATTCTCGGTCCAGCGGAAGCGGCATTGGAACAGCGGGTTCTCGGCATGCTGGTAGAGATAGGCGAGCATCGCATCGCTCTCGTCGCGCGGGATGCCGTTGATGTGGCGGGTGAAGCCGCGGTTGACGTAGAGCGCCTTCCTGCCCGTGACCGGATGCGTGCGCACCACCGGGTGCTCGGCATGCGGATAGGAGGGACGGTCGGCGACGCCGTAATTGGCGTAGAGGCCGCGATAGATCGGCTCGCCGTCATGCAGCGCGGTGAGCCCGTCGAGATAGGCCTTCATGCGATCCGAGAGAGCGTCATAGGCCGCATACATGTTGGCGAAGAGCGTGTCGCCACCGCGCGGCGGACATTGCTTGATGTAGAGGATCGAGCCCATCGGCGGCTCGAGATCGCAGGACACATCCGAATGCCAGCCCTCGCCATTGGCGCGCGGCGAGTCCTTGTCGGCGTAGATCTTCATCAGCGCCGGGTCTTCGTCCTCGTGCGGTGCGGCCGGATGAAAATGCAGCTCGCCGAACTTGCGGCCGAAGGCGAGATGCTGTTTTGGCGTGATGTGCTGATCGCGGAAAAAGATCACGAGATTTTCGGCAAGCGCGCGGTGGATTTCGTCCATCTGCCGGTTGGAGCGGGTGTCGCCCTCGACGAGCCTGCCGATGTCGACGCCGGAGATTTCCGCGCCGATGATGGGCGTGAGCTTTTCGACCGCGATGGTCTCATAAGGGGCGCCGTCATCGGCGGTGTGGCGATAGCGCGGACCCTGCTTGCCGGCGAGCGAGCTCATGGCGTGTCTCCCGATCATTTTGATTGAGAGCATGGTAGCGCGCGGTGATGGATGTGCAATCTGCACCGCAAACATGGCCGTCGTCCCGGACAAGCGTAAGCGCAGATCCGGGACCCATAACCACAGGGTTAGGTTTGGCGAAGACTCGGAGTGACGACCTGCCATAACCACAGACTCTGTGGTTATGGGTCCCGGATCTGCGCGCGCTTTAGGCGCGCTTGTCCGGGACGACGGAGGTGTGTGGGGCGAGAGTAGAGAAAACTACTCCGCCGCCGTCACCGGCAGCTTGGCGCCCTGGCCGTAGCGCTGGTCGATGTAGTCGATCACGAGCGCCTTGAAGTCGGCGGAGATCGTGGGCCCGCGCAAGGTGCGGAACTTCTTGCCGTCGACGAACACCGGGGCGGCGGGCGCTTCGCCGGTGCCGGGAAGCGAGATGCCGATATTGGCGTGCTTGGATTCGCCGGGGCCGTTGACGATGCAGCCCATCACCGCGACGTTGAGCTCTTCCACGCCGGGATATTTCGTCTTCCAGGTCGGCATCTCGTCGCGGATGAAATCCTGGATCGAGCGGGCCAGCTCCTGGAACGTGGTCGAGGTGGTGCGGCCGCAGCCCGGACACGCCGCGACCAGCGGCACGAAGGTGCGGAAGCCCATGGTCTGGAGCAGCTCCTGGCCGACCTGCACCTCACGGGTACGGTCGCCGCCGGGCTCCGGCGTCAGCGAGATGCGGATGGTGTCGCCGATGCCCTGCTGCAGCAGGATGCCGAGCGCAGCCGAGGACGCCACGATGCCCTTCGAGCCCATGCCGGCCTCGGTCAGACCGAGATGGATAGCGTAGTCGGAACGGGAGGCGAGATCCTGGTAGACCGCGATCAGATCCTGCACCGCCGAGACCTTGGCCGAGAGGATGATGCGATTCTTCGGCATACCTAGCTCTTCGGCGCGCGCGGCCGACAAGAGCGCCGACTGCACCATGGCCTCGCGCGTCACCGCGCGCACGTCGCGCGGATTGGCCGAGGCCGCGTTCTCGTCCATCAGCTTGGTGAGCAGTTCCTGGTCGAGCGAGCCCCAATTGGCACCGATGCGCACCGGCTTGTTGTTCTTGTTCGCGATCTCGATGATGTCGGCGAACTGGGTGTCGCGCTTGTCCTTGAAGCCGACATTGCCGGGATTGATGCGGTATTTGGCGAGCGCCTCGGCGCAAGCCGGATAGGCCGCAAGCAGCTTGTGGCCGATATAGTGGAAGTCGCCGATCAAGGGCGTGGTGATGCCGCGCTTGGCGAGGCCATCGCGGATGTGCGGAACGGCGGCAGCGGCTTCCTCGCGGTCCACGGTGATGCGAACCATTTCGGAGCCGGCGCGCGCGAGCGCTGCGACCTGGGCGATGGTGCCGTCGACGTCGGCGGTGTCGGTGTTGGTCATCGACTGCACGACGATCGGCGCACCGCCGCCCACTGAGACGTCGCCGACCTTGACCTGGGTGGTCCGGTGCCGGGGCGCGGGGCCTGCGAGATCGGAATCGATGGTGTTTTCGAGCTTGTTCATGGGGTCCAAATATCAGGTTTTGGTGACGTTCAGCAATGCATCACGCGGCGCCGCAGCCGTTTGGCTCGGACGGTTAACCAGAAAAAGCCCAGCAATTACAAGGACCGCGGCGGCCCCGAATGTCAGGCTTAAGGTGTCGTGCATGATGAAATAGCTACCGACCACGCCAAACAAAGGGGTGATGAAGGTAAAAGCCGACAATTTGCTGGCCGAATAAGCCTTCACCAGTGCGAACCAAAGCGTGAACGTGGTTCCCACCACCCAGATCGCCTGGAAGGCCATGAGGGCGAGCGATAGTGGCGCCGGCGTGTGCGTGATGGATTCGCCGAACAGCCAGGCCGCCAGCCCCAGGATCGGGATCGAGGTCGCGACCTGGTAGCCCAGCGCCTTCTCGGGCGCGGCGAAGCGCAGCCGCGTGCCCTTGGCGACCAGCGTGGTCGCCGCCCACAACGCCGCGCCGCCGACGATCATGAGGTCGCCGAGCAACACCTTGGCATCGACATCCGGCTGCGGCACGCCGATGGCGAGCGCGACGCCGGCAAAGCTCACGGCGAGCCCCAGCCATTGCGTACCGCCGAGCCGCTCGCCGAGCACCTGGTAGGAGCCGAGCGCGACGAAGAACGGGGCGGTGTAGAGGAACACGACCGCGCGCGACGCCGGCGTGAAGCGCAGGCCCTGGAAGATCAGAACGAACTCGATGCCGAACATCAGTCCGGCGATGAGGCCGGGCTTCCAGGTACCGTCACGTTCGAAGAAATTGACGCCACGCAGGGTGCCGATGATGAACAGCACCGGCAGCGCGCCCATCGAGCGGATCGTGGCCTGGAGCATCGGCGGGATGTCCGGCAGCACCAGCTTCACCGCGATCTGGTTGAAACCCCAGGTCAGGCACAGCATCAGCATCAAGGCTATGGCGCCGGCACTGAGGGGACGTGCGGCGGATGGTATGGCTTGTGGCGAGGACATCTCTTCCCGAATACCGGCTTTGTGCCGTTGTTGCTTTAAGCAGCTTTCTGACAATGGGTGCAGACGCCCGTGATCTCCACCACGGACAATTTGGGGGCGAAGCCTGAGCTGCGCGCGGCGGCATTAAGGTCCTTGGCGAAGGAGGCCGACGGGATCTCGCCGACCAGGCCGCAGCGCTCGCAGATCAGGAACGCGACGGCCGAGGTCGCGTCGTGGTCATGGGCGGCGCAGGCGAGATAGGCGTTGCGGCTCTCGATGCGATGCACGAGGCCGTTGGCCATCAAGAAATCGAGGGCACGATAGATCGTGATCGGCGCCGGTCGCGCCATCGACTTGGCGAGCTCGTCGATCACCTCATAGGCACCGAGCGGGCGGTGGCTGGAGAGCAGCGCCCCGAGCACCTGACGGCGTATCGGCGTGAATTTCTGTGCGCGCTGCTCGCAGACCTGTTCGGCATGCGCCAGCGCATCCGCAGTGCAGCGGCCGTGATCGTGGTCAGGCGCGGGGAATGCCGGCTTTGCGAGGGTCATGCGGCCCATCTTCTAGCATTTCGGCGAGGGAACCCAAAGCGCGACCGCCATTGCGGCTGTCAGCCATGCTCTCGCTGCGGGACAGCGTCGCATCAATCTGCCCTGGAATAATCATAAGCTTGCTTATTATATTGCAGGCTCATTGGAGACGAAGCTCATGACCCGCGGGTCGGTCGACCAGAACTTCCTGTTCACGCTCGCTGAGCTCTATCGCCTGCTGCGCGTCTATGCCGACAAGGAGGCGTCGCGCTTCGGCATCACCCGCGCGCAATGGGCGGTGCTGGCCAAGGTGGAGCGCAGCGAGGGCATGAAGCAGTCGGAGCTCGCCGAGCTCCTGGAGGTGCAGCCGATCACGCTGACGCGCCTGATCGACAAGCTCTGCGACAATGACTGGATCGAACGCCGCAGCGACGCCTCGGACCGCCGGGTCAAGCGCCTGTACCTGAAGAAGGCGGGCCGGCAGCTGCTCGGCCGGATGAGCGGGCTCCGGTCCGAAATCACCGCCAACGCGCTCGATGGCATCGCCCCGGCCGATGCGCACCGCCTCCTCACCCAACTCGAAACAATCAAGGAAAACGTGCGGAACGCGACCCAGACCAGCGGCGCGGAACAAGCGCGTAGGGAGCAGCGCTATGGCTGATCAGGTTCTCAAGTTCCAGCCCGAGCAGAAGAGCGACAGCGGCAAGCCGACCAAGAAAGCCGGCAGCGATCCGCGCCGCCGCTTGGTGGCGGGCCTGCGCCGCTATCGCCGCTTCCTGCTTCTGGTCGTCTTGCCTGTCATCGTCGCCATCGGCGGCATCACCTTTTATCTGCATGGCGGCCGCTATGTCGGCACCGATGACGCCTATGTCGGCGCGCAGAAGGTGCTGGTGACGCCCGACATCTCCGGCAAGATCCAGAAGGTCGTGGTGAAAGAAGGTCAAGTCGTCAAGCAAGGCGACGAGCTGTTCGAGATCGACCCCGTTCCCTTCCGTCACGCGGTGGATGAAGCCAAGGCGCAGCTCGCACAGGCCCGCACGACCTACGACAACCTCGTTGCCAACATCAAGATCTATGGCGACATGCTCAACCTCGCCCAACAGGGCGTCGATCTCAAGCAGCGCGACGTCGAGCGCAAGCAGGCGCTGGTGAAGAACAATTACGGCTCCCAGCTCGATCTCGACAACGCGGCGAATGCGTTGGTCACCGCGGGCGCGCAGGCGCAATTCATCAAGCAGCAGCTCTCCAATGCCAAGACGCAATTGCTCGGCGATCCCGCCTTGCCGCTGGAGCAGTTCCCGCCCTACGCGCAGGCGAAAGCCAAGCTGGACGACGCCCAGCGCAACCTCGACCACACCGTGCTGCGCGCGCCGATGGACGGCGTGGCGACGCAGGTCGAGCAGATTCAGCTTGGCCGTTACGTTGCCGCCGGCGCGCCCGTGTTCTCCATCATCGACGTCGCGCATCCCTGGGTCGACGCCAATCCGAAGGAGAGCGACCTCACCTACGTCACCGAAGGACAGCCGGTCACGCTCGAGGTCGACGCTTTCCCGAACCACCTCTTCAAGGGCAAGATCGGCTCGCTCTCGCCCGGCACCGGCGCGCAATTCGCGATCCTGCCGCCGCAGAACGCCACCGGCAATTTCGTCAAGGTGGTGCAGCGCGTGCCTGTCAGGATCTATTTCGACGAGACCGACAAATACGTGCGGAAGCTGAAGGCCGGCATGAGCGTCTACGCCACCATCGACACCGGCCATCGGCGTTCACTCGCCGGCCTGTTTGGCCTGTCGGCGACCGCGGGCCAAGACCACGACAAGGACTGATCCGATGTCCGGTCCCCACGCCAACCTGATGGTCCCCGGCCTGCGCCGGAACATGGTGACGATCTGCGCCATGACCGCGACCATCATGCAGGCGTTGGACACCACCATCGCCAATGTCGCTTTGCCCTATATGCAAGGCACGCTCTCGGCCTCGCAGGACCAGATCAACTGGGTGCTGACCTCCTACATCGTCGCCGCCGCGATCATGACGGCGCCGGTCGGCTGGATCGCCAACCGCTTCGGCCGCAAGCGCATCTTCATCATCTGCTCGGCCGGCTTCACCATGGCGTCGGTGCTGTGCGGCCTCGCGCAGGACATCAACCAGATGGTGCTGTTCCGCCTGCTGCAAGGCGTGTTCGGCGCCGCCCTGGTGCCGCTGTCGCAATCGGTGATGCTGGATTATTACACGCTCCAGGAACGCGCCAAGGCGATGTCGATCTGGGGCATGGGCGTGATGATGGGCCCGATCATGGGCCCGTCGCTGGGCGCCTGGCTCACCGAGACCTATTCCTGGCACTGGGTGTTCTTCGTCAACCTGCCGTTCGGCGCCATCACCGTGCTCGGGCTGATCGTCTTCATGGACGAGACCCGGAAGGATTTCAGCCTCAAATTCGACTGGTTCGGCTTCGCCGCGCTGGCGATCGCGATCGGCGCGCTTCAGCTCGCGCTCGACCGCGGCGAGCAGTTGGGCTGGCTGGAATCCAACGAGATCCTGGCGGAGTTCATCGTCTCCGCCATCGCCTTCTACTTCTTCCTCGCGCATTCCTTCACGACCTCAACGCCGTTCATCCGCTTCGCGCTGTTTCGGGATCGCAACTTCGTCACCGGCTGCGTGTTCATGATCGTGATGGGACTCGTGCTGTTCTCGACCATGGCGCTGGCCTCGCCCTACATGCAGAACGTGATCGGCTATCCCATCATCACCGCCGGCCTGCTGCTGGCGAGCCGCGGCTTGGGCACCTTTTTCGCCATGATGCTGGTCGGCCGCATGATGCGTTATTTCGAGGCGCGCACGCTGATCATCACAGGGCTGGCGCTGACTGCAGGCTCGCTGTTCCAGATGACCGGCTGGACCGACCTGACCCAGGTGCCAGAGATCGTCACCGTCAGCGTCATCCAGGGCTTCGGCTTCGGCCTCGTCTTCGTGCCGCTCTCGACCGTGGCGTTCCTGACGCTGTCGAACGATTTGCGCACCGACGGCACCGCGATGCTGACCCTGATGCGCAACGTCGCGAGCTCGGTCGGCATTTCCGTCGTCATCGCCGAGCTGACGCAGGGAACGCGGCGGACCTACGCGATCCTCTCCGAGCACATCAACCCGTTCAACCACGCGCTCCAGATGCCCAGCGTCAGCGGCATGATCAATCTCTCCACCGACGCCGGCCGCGCCATGGCCGACAGAATGGTCAGCGTGCAGGCGCAGATCATCGCCTTCGCGCACGATTACCAGCTGGTAATGGTCTTCATCCTCTGCACCATTCCGCTCGCTTTGCTGATCGGCTCGACCAAGGCCACACTGCGCAAGCAAGCCGCGGGGCCGGAGCACGCGGTGATGGAGTAGGTACGTCGTCGTCCCGGCGGAGGCCGGGACCCATAACCACCAGATTGAGTTTGACGAAGACTCGGAGTTGGCAGCTCACGCTACAACCTCTCCCTGGGAGTATGGGTCCCGGCCTTCGCCGGGACGACACCGAGAAGGTTGAGCCGTCATCGCGCCTCACGAGGGAGCGGCGCACCGCCTACCCCAACAACTCCTCGCACCCCAGATCCTCGACCGCCATCATGATCCGCTCCAGATGGTGCCACCAGATCACCGGCGGGATGTTGATGGCCCATTGCCAGACCGGCTTAGTGATGTGCCAGAGCACCGACAAGCGGTAGTCACGATCGAGCGCGCCGCGCGTGTATCCGGTGACGCCGCTTGCGAGCAATGTCTCGTGATAGAGATTGAGCAGGGGGCGCTCGAGCGCCTGCCGGCGCTCCGGAAACCAATGAAGCGCCATCATGTAAGCGAGGTCGTTGGTCGGGACATTGACGCCCCACAGGTCGAAATCGAAGATGCGCACGGTGTCGGCAACGCCAGCGCGCGGCAGGAAAAAATTCCAGGTATGGGCATCGCCATGGGTGATGCTGAGGTTACGGCGCGAATGGTAGCGCTCGGATAGCCGGGCCGACTGGTCGATCAGGCGACGATAGAGGAGCCGGCGTTCTTCGCTGAGGCGATCGCCGAGCAGATCGGCGAACCGGTCGTAATGGCCGGCAAAGCTCTCCATGTGCTGCGCGCTGTCTTCGGGGCTCGCCCAGGTGCCGATCGTGTCGCCGAGATCGGGATGGTCCCACCAGGCCGCATGCCAACGCGCGAGCGTGGTGACGATCGCGACTATTTGCTCGCGCGACGGCGGCAGTGGCCATTGGGTTGCGATCTCATGGCTTTCGGTGAGGTCCTCGAGCAGGAGATGCCAGGTCCCGCCCGGCTCGTCGAAGCGTCCGTCGAAGCAGCGCGGCACCAACCCCCACGGCATGTTCGGTGCGAGCTTCGTATAGAAGGTCACCTCGCGCCGGCCGCCATCGGCGAGCGTCTTGGCAAAGTCGGCATGTGGCGTCTTGAGGATCAGCGATTGCGGGGCGCCAGCTGACTCCCCAACATAGCGCAAACCGAGACGCATGATATGTGACACGACGGTGTCGCGCTGATGCAGCACCTTCACCTCGCGGACCGCGCCAGCGTCCAGCACGCCGCCTCTGCGCAGCGCGGCCGTCAGTCGGGCGGGCTCAATGACCGCCGGCAATTGTGGGGATGTCATAACCACGATGCCCCTGTCCCGCGCCATACTGCACGATCATAACCCCACACACCAGCGGCCGAGTTGATGCCGGGCGTCACGCCGCCGCGGTCGAGTCGCGCACGGTCCTGACCACCACCGACCGCAGCTGTTCGAGATTGGCCGCCATGCCGGCGATCGCCTGCCTGACTTCCGCGGCGCGCTCGTTCACCGCGGCGGCGTCGCGGCTGACATTGCCGATCTTGGCCGAGACCTCCTGTGCCGCGGACGCCGATTCGGAGATCGACCGCGTGATCTCCCGCGTCGCGGCATCCTGTTCTTCCATCGCGGCGGCAACCGAGGTCGCGACGCCGTCGATCTCGACGATGTGGCCTCCCATGGTCTCGACTGCATCGACCGCGGCCTGCGTCGAGGTCTGGATCTCGGCAATTAGCCGCCCGATCTCCTCGGTGGACTTGGCGGTCTGATCGGACAAGGATTTCACTTCGGCGGCGACCACCGCGAAGCCGCGGCCGGCCTCGCCGGCGCGCGCCGCCTCGATCGTGGCGTTGAGCGCGAGCAGGTTGGTCTGGCCGGCGATGCCGCCGATCAGATCGGAGACCTCGGCGATCTTCTTCACCGACCCGGCCAGCGCCTGAATGGTCGAGCGCGCCTGCTCGCGGCCGGCGACAGCAGATTTGGTAACGGTGCTGGTTCGCGCGACCTGGCTCGCGATCTCTCGGATCGAGGCGCTCAGCTCTTCGGCCGCAGCCGAGACGGTCTGCGAGCTGCCGAGAGCCTGGGTGGAGGCCGCGGCGACCGCCTGCGATTGCGCGGAGAGCGAACTTGCGATCTCGGACAGGCTGGTGGCGGCGCGCTCCACGCCATGCGTCGCCGCGCTCGCGGTGTCGACCGATCGGCCGGTCTCGCGTTCGACGGTCTCCGCCATCTGCTGCAGGGCGCCGCGCTTGGCGAGTGCGGCCTCCTGTTCCTGCCGCAACTGCTCCTCGCGCAGGCGGGAATTCTCGACCGCCGCCTGCTTGAACACCAGGAGTGCACCGGCCATCGAGCCGACCTCATCCCGGCGGTGCGCGAAAGGAATGTCGGCGGCGAGATCGCCGGTCGCGAGCTTCTGCATCGTGTCAGTCATGCGCACGATCGGGCGCACCACGCCGAGTGCAACGCCGAGCAGGCCCGCGGCAATAAAGGCGAGGACAGCGGCGGAGACGCCGAGGAGGATGTAGAGCATCGAGCTGTCGCGATCCGCGGCCAGCTTCTCCATGGCGGCATTCTGCCTGTTGGCGCTCTCGACGATGCTGTCGATGACGGTGCGATGCGCGGTGTAGGCGTCCTTGAGCTGCGCATAGGCGCGCTCGGAAGCGGCCGCGTCCTTGGCCTTGAGGGCCGGCAGGAGCTGGTCGGACGCCTTCCAGAATTTCTGCACCTCGGCATCGGATTTCGACACCAGCGCGGTCTTCAGATCAGCCGACAGGCTGGAGGAGATCCAGAATGCCTTGCGCTCGTCGTAGTCCTTGCGGAGCTGGACCAGGCGCTCGCCATGGGCCGCGAGCTGGTCCGGCTCGCGCATGGCGAGGGTGGCCTCGAGATAGGCTTCGATGACGTATTCCGGCGGCGGCAGGATGTCGGCGATGAGGTCGTTGCCGAGCTTGATGTCAGAATAGAGCGGGCCGCCGACCTTGAGCTCGCGTAGCGTATAGAGACTGGTGGAGACCACGGCCGTGAAACCGAGGGCCAGGACGGTGCCGAATGCAATGATCGCAGAAGAAAGCGAAAGACGAATTTTCATGGAACAATCCAATGCCGCACGTCGAAATCCAAATGGATCCTAAACGACTGCGGTAAACACGGGATTGCTACGCGCGGAAATTGAATCCGCGCGAACTCCGGGGAATTACGGGAAAACGGTCAGAGGGGGCTTCCGATACCCGCCCCGGCGGTCGTCCCGGACAAGCGCGCCTCAGGCAGGCGCGGATCCGGGACGAGGCGGGAGTTAGACGTCGAAGAACACCGTCTCGTCGTCGCCCTGGAGCCGCAGGTCGAGGCGGTAGACCGCCTTGCCGGCCTCGCGCGTCGCGACCAGCGTGGCGCGGCGCTCAGCGGGCACCAGCGCCAGCACGGGGTCGGCGGCGTTGCCGGCCTCGTCGCTGAAATAGATGCGGGTATAGAGATGCCTGAGCATGCCGCGCCCGAACACCGCAAGCAGGATGTGCGGCGCCTGCGGCTTGCCCTGGGGATCGGGCACCGCGCCCGGCTTGATGGTGTCGAAGGAATAATTGCCGTCCTTATCGGTGCCGCAGCGGGCAAAACCGCGGAAGCTCGCATTCGGCAGCGCACGCTTGTCCTGCGGGTCGGCGAAGCGGCCCTGTGCGTCCGGCTGCCAGATCTCCAGCATGCAATCCGGTACCGCGATGCCGTCGCCGTCGAATACCCGGCCCTCGATGCGGATACGGTCGCCGGAGACGTCGGGGGTGAGCGTCGAGTTGGTGAATGCGTCGTTCCAGGCGTATTCGCCGTTCGGCGTCAGGCCGTATTTGAAGAACGGGCCGACGGTTTGCGATGGGGTGATACCATTGGGCTTCACAGAATCCTGCACTTAATGGTTCTCCATAGGCGTGGCGTTCTGGCCGCGCAGCACGATGTCAAAGCGGTAGCACAGCGCCCATTCCGGCTTTGTGTTCTCGAGATCGAACGAGGAGACCATCCGCGCCCGCGCCTTCTCGTCCGGCACCGAATTGAAGATCGGGTCGAACGGGAATAGCGGATCGTTCGGGAAATACATCTGCGTCACGAGACGCGTGACGAAGGAGTGACCGAAGACCGAGAGGTGGATGTGCGCGGGCCGCCACGCATTGTGATGATTGCCCCAGGGATAAGCGCCCGGCTTGATGGTGACGAAGCGGTAGTAACCGGAGGCATCGCTCACGGTGCGGCCGGCGCCCGTGAAATTCGGATCGAGCGGCGCCGGGTGCTGGTCACGGACATGGACATAGCGGCCGCAGGAATTGGCCTGCCAGATCTCGACCAGCGAGTTCGGCACGCCGCGGCCGTCCTCGTCGCGGACGTGGCCGTGCACGATGATGCGTTCGCCGAGCGGCTCGCCACTGTGCTGATGGGTGAGATCGTTGTCGCCCTCGCGCACCGTCTCGTGGCCATAGACCGGACCGGTCAGCTCCGACAGGGTGTGGCGCATCGGGATCAAGGGCTTGTTCGGCGCGCGCTTGATCGAGCTCTTGTACTCGGGCGACAGCGGCAGCGGATGCGCCTTGTTGCTGTCCGTGGGATAGGTAAATGTCATTTGGCGAACTCCTCCCCGGCCATTATGGTCCGGCCGGTCAACGCTTCCGCCAATCATTATAGGATATAACTAATTTGGGGAAGCGGGTTTCGCGGGCTTCCTTTCTTCACCTCGCCCGCAAGCGGGGACGGGTCGGATCGCCCCGGCGATGCGAAGCATCGTCCGGCGCGATCCGGGCAAGGGGGTACAGGTCCTTTCATAAATCACGTGCGGCCCCTCTCCCCGTAAAAACCGGGCAAGGGAAAAGAACTAGATCAACCGCACACCTGAGATCGCCGACTTCAGCCAGCGCAGCGCCTGCGGCGGCTGCGCTGCGAGCGGGACAACGGCGGCCTTCTCGGTCCGGCATTTCTCGAGCTCAGCCACGAAGTCGGTCGACCATTGCTGGATGGTGTGGCCGCGCAGCTTCTTCATCATCACGTCCCAGCGCATCTTGCGCTCGGTGAGCGGCATTGATGCCGCGACCGCGATCGCGCGCGCCATACCGTCGATGTCGTGCGGATTGACCATCAAGGCGGTGTCGAGCTCGTTGGCCGCGCCGGCGAACTTCGACAGCACCAGCACGCCGGGATCGGCCGGGTTTTGCGCAGCGACGTATTCCTTGGCGACGAGGTTCATGCCGTCATGCAGCGGCGTCACCACGCCGATTTGCGCCGTGCGGTAGAGGCCCGCGAGCACGGTCTGGCTAAAACCCTTGTTCAAATAGCGGATCGGCGTCCAGTCCACTTCGCCGTGACGACCGTTGACGTCGGTGACGAGGCGCGCGACCTCGTTCTGGAGATTGCCATAGGCCTCGATGCCACCCCGCGACGGGTTCGCGATCTGGAGCAGCGAGATGCTGCGCGCAAACTGCGGATGCTCCGTCCAGAGCCGGTCGAATGCACTGATGCGGTTGACGAGGCCTTTCGAATAGTCGAGGCGGTCGACGCCGATCGCGAGGCGCTCGCCATTGAGGCTGCGCCGCAGCCGCGACACGTCGGGATGCGAGGCCGACTTCGCCGCATATTGCGCGAACTTTTCCGCATCGATGCCGATCGGAAACACTTCACAGCGCGTGCGGCCATGCTGAGAGATCGCAACACCGTCCTCGATGGCGAGGCCGAGCTCGCCGCCGACATAAGTGAGGAAGTTCTGGCAATCCTCATTGGTCTGGAAACCGAGCAGATCGTAGGCCAGCATCGCCGTGATCAGCTCGCGATGATTGGGCACGCCCTGCACCACCGCGGCGACGGGCCACGGTGTATGAAGAAAGAAACCGATGGGATCGCCGACGCCGAGACTACGCAGTTCTGCGCCGAGCGCGAGAAAATGATAGTCCTGCACCCAGAACGCGGTTTTTGCTTTTCGAAAACGCATCAAGGCGCGCGCCATGAAGGCGTTGACCTCGCGATAGCTGACATAGTCCTCGCGCGAGACGCGGATCAGATCGCTGCGCGAATGCAGTGCCGGCCACAACGCTGAATTGGCAAAGCCTTCGTAATAACCGCCGTAATGTGCCGCCGGCAGATCCAGCGTCGCAATCGCGCCCGAGCCCAGTGCTTCGATCTCGGCGAACGGTTCCTTCTGATGGCCATCACGCACGCGGCCTGAAGAGCCCACCCAAATGGCCCCCGAATGTTCCACCACTGGCAGCAAGGCCGCCGCGAGGCCGCCCGTCATGGGTTCATTGGGTTTGCCGCGCGCGACGCGATTTGAAACGACAACTAAGTTCACAGGTCGTCCCCTCCTGTTTCATTCCAGCCCGTTTAACTGCCGTTCATCAATATGGTTCCGGATCATCGTTTCAACGAATTGAAACCAAAATCGGGCGTGCGCGTTGGAACTGGCTTCCCTCGCGGAACCCGACGATTCATCAGCTTTTTACGGTGTGTGTTGCGCAGCATGCATTGCGATGCGCAACGATACTGCCGGGTATTATGTCCGCGAGGTGGCGCTGCCTTTGTTTCACCTCGGATCGAGCAAGCGCGCAAGGAACGCACGCACATCGCTCGGCGCATCGAAGTGACCATTCACACCCATGGCGCGGCGGCCGACCGAGAAGGCGAGCCCGTCCATATCAGGCATGATCGCGAACACGGTCTCATCCGTGACGTCGTCACCGATGAACAGAGGACGACGTCCCCTGAATGGCTCATGCTTCATCAATTCGTGCACACCGCTCGCCTTGGTGAAGCCGGAATGCTTGATCTCGCAGACGAATTTGCCAGGCAGCACCTCGATCGGCGCATTGGGCAGATCGGCGCGGATCAGCGACACGGATTCGTAGATCGCCTTCTCCGCATGCGGCGCAAGGCGGTAATGCAGCGCCAGCGAATAGCCCTTGTCCTCGAGCAGAATTCCCGGGCTGAGCTTGGCGATCGCAGCCAGCCGCCGCTTCAGCTCCTTGTCCAGCGGCGGCGCGTGGACGTCATCGGCTTCACTGTCCACCGACAGCCGCATCTCGGCGCCGTGACCGGCGACGGCGCGAAACACGTCGGGCGCGAAGATCAGGTCGATGTCATTGAGCGAGCGGCCGCTGACCAGCGCCAGCGCGCCGGAGGTGCGTTCCACCAGACGATTGAGCGTGTCCGATAGCCCCGGCGGCACCCACACCTCGCGCGGCGTCGGCATCAGGTCGAGCAGCGTTCCGTCGATGTCGAGCAGGATCGCGGTCTCGTCCAGATGCGGCACGAGCGCATGCGGCACCGGCACCGTTTCCGGCGTCTCGTCGTCACCAGGGATGGTGAGCTTCTCGTCCAATGCCATTTCCGCAAGTTCCGATTTCATAGTCTACTCCATAAAGGCAAGCGGCCGTGCGATTTGTTCGAGCGATTTGCGCTCTGCCGAGACGGCATAGCGCCACGCCACGATCGCGGCCGCGATCATCAGGACTGCCCCCAGCAGATAGCCGGCGAACACGCTGGTGCGTGATCCCGTGTCGATCAGCGCGCCGAATAGTGCCGGCCCGATCACGCCGCCAATGCCGGTGCCGACTGCATAGAATACTGCGATCGCCAGCGCGCGGACCTCCAAGGGAAAGTTCTCGCTGACGGTGAGATAGGCCGCGCTCGCGGCCGGCGAGGCGAAGAAGAAGATCACCATCCAGGCCACGGTCTGCCCCTGCGCGCTGAGCGCGCCGATCGAGAACAGATAGCCTGACAGCGCCAGCAACAAGCCCGATACGCCATAGGTGAACACGATCATGGTGCGGCGGCCGAGCGTGTCGAACAGGCGGCCGAGCAGCAGCGGACCGAGGAAGTTGCCGGCGGCGAAGGGCAGCAGATACCAGCCGACGTGATCGGCGCTGATGCCGTAGAAATCGGTCAGCACCAGCGCGAAGGTGAAGAAGATTGCGTTGTAGAAGAACGCCTGCGCGCTCATCAGCACGAGGCCGACCAGCGCGCGCTGACGATAGGCAGAGAACAGCGTGTGGACGACCTCGGGGATCGGCGTGTGATCGCGCATCTTCAGGCGGATCTTCGCAAAGCGTCCGTCGCTCGTATCCTGGCCTTGTCCGATCACCGAGCATTCGATTTCGTCGACGATGGCATGCGCCTGGTCGGGTCGGCCGTGGATCATCAACCAGCGCGGGCTCTCCGGGATCCACATCCGCATCAAGAGCACGACGAGGCCGACGGTCGCCCCGATCAGATAAGCGAGGCGCCAGCCGAGATCGGGACCGATCAAGGCCGGATCGAGCAGCACGATGGCCGCCACCGCGCCCATCGCAGCGCCGATCCAGAAGCTGCCGTTGATGATGAGATCGGTCCAGCCGCGATAGCGCGCCGGCACCAGCTCCTGGATGGTCGAATTGATCGCGGTGTATTCGCCGCCGATGCCGGCGCCGGTGAGAAAACGAAACAGCGCGTAGCTCGCGATATCCCATGACAGAGCAGTCGCAGCCGTCGCCGAGAGATAAAGCGCAAGCGTGATGAAGAACAATTTCTTGCGGCCGATGCGATCGGTGAGCCAGCCGAAGCCGAGCGCACCCAGCACCGCGCCGGCAAGATAGGCGGAATTGGCGATGCCGAGATCGAGATTGGAGAAATGCAGCGAGGGACTCTGCTTCAGCGCGCCCGAGAGCGCACCGGCCAGCGTCACCTCGAGTCCATCGAGGATCCAGGTGATGCCGAGCGCGAGCACGACGCGCGTATGAAAGCCGCTCCACGGCAGCGCATCGAGGCGCGAGGGAATGCTGGTCTCGACGACGCGATCCGTCGCCACCGCCGAGATCGCAGATTCATAATTCAGCGCTGGGCTTTGCTGCAATTCCATCGCGTTGTTGTGTCTGATCAATGGAAGCGGCCCCGGTTCACATAGCGTGGACGGGGTCGATCCGATGATGGGGATGCGGCATTCCGCCTGCCACCTGCGACAACGTTTGCGACGAGGCTGGGTTCCCATAGGAACAGCTGCCGAGAACATCCGTTTTCGATGGAGCTGCAAGGAGTTGACGCATGGCTCAGGTCAGAAAGACGACACATTCACGGAAGACAGGCGCGCGCAACACCGCGCGCCGCAAGGCCAGCACGACACGCAAGAGGTCAAGCCGACGCGCAGCACCGAAGCGATGGTCGCAGCGTGTGACGAAGGAGAGCGACGCACTCGATCTCAAGCGCGGTGTGTTCAAGCTCAAGGACCCCAAGAAAATCGCGGGCTCCCTGAAGCGCTCGGCCGAGCACAGCTCGCGCCGCAAGGCAGGTGCCTATCGCTCCGCGCTGTCGATGCTGACGTTCTACATCAACCGCGCCGGCAAGACGCTGCCGAAGACGCAGCGCACGCGACTGGAGCGCGCGAAGGTGGAGCTGAAGCGGGCGTTCGGGCGGGAGTGAGATTCAAATTTCCGCTGTCGTCCCGGACAAGCGGAGCTCCGGCAACGCGAAGCGTTGTCCGGAGCGGAGCGCAGATCCGGGACCCATACTCCGCAGCAATCGTTTTGCGACGACTCGGAGTTGCCAGCTCGTGCAGCAACGCAATTCGGTGGTTATGGGTCCCGGATCGGCGCGCGCTTGAGGGCGCGCTTGTCCGGGACGACAGCCGAGGGTGGTGCGACTGCAGGGCCTTACGCCGCCCGGATATTCGCCATGAAGCGGTCGAGCTCGGCGCGCAGGCGGGTGCTTTCGCTCGACAGCGTCTTGGCCGAGTTCAGCACCTCTTCCGAGGCCGAACCGGTTTCGGCAGCGCCGCGGTTGACCTCGCCGATATCGGTGGCCGCGGTCTGGGTGCCCTGGGCGACGGTCTGGACGCTGCGGGCGATCTCCTGCGTTGCCGCACCCTGCTGCTCGACGGCGCTCGCGATCGAGGTCGAGATCGACGAGATCTGGCCGATGGTCGCGCCGATCTCCTTGATCGCGGCGACCGATTCGGCCGTGGCGCCCTGCATGCCGGTAATATGCGAGGAGATTTCATCCGTCGCCTTCGCCGTCTGGCTCGCCAGCGACTTCACCTCGCTCGCAACCACCGCAAAGCCGCGGCCGGCTTCACCGGCGCGCGCCGCCTCGATGGTGGCGTTGAGCGCCAGAAGATTGGTCTGCTCGGCGATCGCCGTGATCAGCTTGACCACTTCGCCGATCTGCTGGGCGGCATGCGACAGTTTGCCGATGCGGCCGTCGGTCTCCTTGGCCTGCACCACGGCGGCCTCGGCGATGCGGCTGGAATCGCGGACCTGGCGGCCGATCTCCTCGACCGAGGCCGACAGCTCTTCGGTCGCGGTCGCCACCGACTGCATGTTGGAGGACGCCTGCTCGGAGACGCCGGCAACCTGGCTCGACAGGCTCTGCGTGGTCTCGGCGGTGCGGGTCAGCGTGGAGGCCGCCGATTCCAGCTGCACGGCGGACGCCGAGACGTTGGAGACGATGGCGCCGACCGCGCTCTCGAAATCGTCGGCAAAGCGGATCAGCTCGGCGCGCCGGCTTGCCGCCTGCTCCCGGTTCTGGACTTCGCTGGCAGCGGCATCGCGCTCGGCCTTGGCCACCGCCTGAACCTTGAACTCCTCGACCGCGCCGGCCATCTCGCCGATCTCGTCCTTGCGGCCAAGTCCCGGCAGCACCACGTCGAAATTGCCCGAGGCCAGCTCCCGCATCGCCTTGCACATCGCGATCATCGGACGCGAGATACCATTGCCGAGCATCCAGGCCAGCACGGCGCCGACGGCAAGACCGCCGAGCGCCATCATCAGCATCAGCCGCTCGGTCTCCCCAATGGTCGCATTGGCGCTCGCCTCGATGCGCTGCTGGTCGGCGGTGAGGTCCGAACGCAGCTCGGCCGAGAGCTTGAGGATGGACGCGGCCGTCTTGGTCATCTCGCCGTTCAGCTTGACGATGACCTTCACGTTTTCGGTCAGCTTCGCGAAAGAGGTGCGGTACTGCTTCAGGAGATTGCCGATCTCGGTGACGCGGTCGGTGATCTTCTGGTCGTTCGCGTAGATCGAGACCAGCAAGGTCTCCAGAAACTTGATGCGGGCGATCACGCCATCGGCGGTCTTCGGCTCTGGCTTGGCGACGAAGGCGCTGACCGAGGTGGAAACCGCCAGATATTGCGAGGTGACGTCCTTGGCCGTGGTCTGGACCGATGCAAGCCCCGCCAGCGCAGCCGTGTCGGCGAGATCGTCGAACTTGAAGCGGATCTTGTTGCCGACGCTGTTGAGCTCATCGGCCGCGATCTTGTTGTTCTCGCGGGTCAGGGTGATGATCTCACCGAACACCTTCGTGAAGCGCTGGAATTCGGCCTCGAGCTTGCCGACCTGCTCACGGCGGGCGGCCCCGGTCGTGGCAGACATCGACTTGCCGATCGCGCTCCTCAGATTCTCTTCGGCGGCCTTGGCCGCGGTCTCGTCATCCGCCGCACCCGTCAGCGTGTAGGCCCGCGCCAACCCCTGATAGGCGATCAGCTCGCGGTCGACGGTCCGCGCGAGATCGGCTTCCGAGACGCTTGCGCGGTAGGAGCCCACGGCGGCCTGGATCCGCTCGAAGCCGAAATAGGCGAAAGCCATGCTGACGGCGAGGATGGCGAGCACCGCCACGAAGCCAAGGATGATTTTTGCGCGAAACCGTAGCGTTGGCAGCTTCGATTGCTGCGACTTCGACTTGACCGACATTCCCCCACCCCATTCCATTCGCGGAAAACCAGGCGCAGCCGGAAGCAGCCCGCTTCCCGACTCCGCGGCACGTTACGGGGCAAAGGATAAGCTGTGGTAAATTTGTGGCACCGCAACTGGCGGTGAGGTGACGCGGGGAATTCTTAAGGCGGGCTTTCTCGCGCCGCGACAAAAGGCCGGCGCGCAAATCCTCCGCTGTCGTCCCGGACAAGCGTAGCTCCCGACAACGCGCAGCGTTGTCAGGAGCGTAGCGCCGATCCGGGACCCATACTCCGCAGCAATCGTTTTGCGACGACTCGGAGTTGCCAGCTCGTGCAGCAACGCAATTCGGTGGTTATGGGTCCCGGATCGGCGCGCGCTTGAGGGCGCGCTTGTCCGGGACGACAGCCGAGGGTGGTGCGACTGCAGGGCCTTACGCCGCCCGGATATTCGCCATGAAGCGGTCGAGCTCGGCGCGCAGGCGGGTGCTTTCGCTCGACAGCGTCTTGGCCGAGTTCAGCACCTCTTCCGAGGCCGAACCGGTTTCGGCAGCGCCGCGGTTGACCTCGCCGATATCGGTGGCCGCGGTCTGGGTGCCCTGGGCGACGGTCTGGACGCTGCGGGCGATCTCCTGCGTTGCCGCACCCTGCTGCTCGACGGCGCTCGCGATCGAGGTCGAGATCGACGAGATCTGGCCGATGGTCGCGCCGATCTCCTTGATCGCGGCGACCGATTCGGCCGTGGCGCCCTGCATGCCGGTAATATGCGAGGAGATTTCATCCGTCGCCTTCGCCGTCTGGCTCGCCAGCGACTTCACCTCGCTCGCAACCACCGCAAAGCCGCGGCCGGCTTCACCGGCGCGCGCCGCCTCGATGGTGGCGTTGAGCGCCAGAAGATTGGTCTGCTCGGCGATCGCCGTGATCAGCTTGACCACTTCGCCGATCTGCTGGGCGGCATGCGACAGTTTGCCGATGCGGCCGTCGGTCTCCTTGGCCTGCACCACGGCGGCCTCGGCAATGCGGCTGGAGTCGCGGACCTGGCGGCCGATCTCCTCGACCGAGGCCGACAGCTCTTCGGTCGCGGTCGCGACCGACTGCATGTTGGAGGAGGCCTGCTCGGAGACGCCGGCGACCTGGCTCGACAGGCTCTGCGTGGTCTCGGCGGTGCGGGTCAGCGTGGAGGCCGCCGATTCCAGCTGCACGGCGGACGCCGAGACGTTGGAGACGATGGCGCCGACCGCGCTCTCGAAATCGTCGGCAAAGCGGATCAGCTCGGCGCGCCGGCTTGCCGCCTGCTCCCGGTTCTGGACTTCGCTGGCAGCGGCATCGCGCTCGGCCTTGGCCACCGCCTGAACCTTGAACTCCTCGACCGCGCCGGCCATCTCGCCGATCTCGTCCTTGCGGCCAAGTCCCGGCAGCACCACGTCGAAATTGCCCGAGGCCAGCTCCCGCATCGCCTTGCACATCGCGATCATCGGACGCGACATGCCGGTCCCGAGCAGGAAGGCGAGGACCGCACCGAGCAGCGTGCCGCCGACGGCGAGGATCAGCACCAGTTGCTCGGTCTGTCCGATGGTCGCTTCCGACTGCGCATCCAGCCGCTGCTGTTCGGCGACGAGGTCCGCCTTCATGGCGGTGGCGCCCTGAAGGATCGCCCCGGCCGAGCCGCTCATTTCGGTCACGAGGTCATCGATCATCTTGGCGTTGGCGATCAGCTTCTCCAGCGCTTGCCGATAGGCTCCCAGCAGCGCCTTGGCGTCCTTCAACCCGGCGACGATCTTGTCGTCCATGGAATAGACCGCACCGAGCGAGTTATCGACGAACTTCAGCCGCGCCAGCGCGCTTGCCGCGACCGCCTGGTCGGAATTGAGGATGAAATTGCTCGCGGCAGAACTTGCGGTCTGGAACTGGGCATTGACCTGCTTGGTGCCGAACTCGATCGCCTGCGCTTCCGCGTCGGAGGCGTTGTTGCCGATGTCGTCGAGCTTGTATTTCAGGAGATTGGCGTTGCGCTGGAGCTGGTTCTGGACCAGCAGCGCGCTGTCGCGCTTGGCCTGCAAAATCTTGGCAAAGGTCGCGGAGAAGTTGGAAAACTCCTTGGCGAGCTTGTTGAGGCCCTCCTGCCTCGCCGGCTTCTTGGCGCTCTTGATGGCTTGGTCGATCGCGCTCTTCAGGCTGGCTTCCGCCTCCAGCGCCGCCTTGGCGTCGTCCTCCTTGCCGGTCACGACAAAGTAGCGGGCGGCCGAACGATAGGCGAGCAACTCGCGGTCGATGTTGCGAGCAAGGTCGGCCTCGGAAACGCTGGTGCGGTAGGACCCGACCCCGGAGGAAACCCGCTCGAAGCCGAAATAGGAGAAGGCCATGCTGCCGGCGGAAATCACCAGCACTGCGGCGAAGCCCAGAATGATCTTGGTACGAAACCTGAGGGTCGGAAATAGTGTGCGCTTCGACGGCGCTGCGGTACGCCCGGACATTCCAACCCCCAACATCTGTTCTTGCAAGTGCAACGCGGCCAGGAAGCAGCCCCTTCCGGACCGGCGATGAAAATTAGGGCAGAATCGTCAAGGGGCGGTAAATTCGTCCGCCCCTCCTCCGCAACGGCGGCTTGGTGCGGAACACGCGCCCCGCGGACCTGGCCGCCGAGTTGCGACCGGGCGAAAAAGGCCATACTCTTTGGACACTTGTCAGGCACTTGGCATTAGACCGAGCGGGTCCTCGAGGGGAGAAACGGAGTGGGGCAAACCGACTTTCGGTTTGGCGGCGCGTCTGGCGTTGCTGTCGCGAAGTCGAAGGCCGCGGGCGCCGAGCAAGCCGTTGCCGACCTCGCCGGCCAGCTCCCCTCCGACGAGCTGGCGCTCATTCTGCTCTTCGTCTCCCCGAGCTACGATCCGCACCAATTCATCGCCGAGATCAGCCGACAATTTGACGGAGTCCCGGTCTGCGGTTGCACCACTGCCGGCGAGCTTGCCCCCGACGGCTGGGACGAGAACAGCGTCGTCGCTCTCGCATTCAGCCGAGCCGACTTCTCGGCCGTGGTGCGCCCCATCCTCAATCTCGACAGTTTTCACGTCGAGGACGGCCGCAGGATCGGCGCCGAGCTTCGGCAGGAGCTGTTGCGGGTGTCCTCCCAGGTCGAGCGCGGAAATCCGTTCGGCCTGGTCCTGATCGACGGCCTGTGCCGCCGGGAAGAAGCGGTGATGTCTGCGATCTATGCCTCGCTGGACGACATTCCGATCGTCGGTGGATCTGCGGGCGACGGGATGCGCTTCGAGAGGACCTGGGTGTTCCTCGACGGCAAGGCGTACACGAATGCCGCTCTCCTGGTCGTCTTGAGCACGTCGCTGCCCTTCCGGGTATTCAAATGTGACAATTTCGAACCGCGGCCGCAGAAGATGGTGGTCACCGAGGCCGACATCGAGAATCGGACGGTCAGGGAGCTGAACGCCGAGCCCGCGGCCCAGGAATATTCCCGCGTCGTCGGGATCATGGACGCCAAGCTCGATCCGTTCTCGTTCGCCTCGCATCCGGTTCTGGTCCGCGTCGGCGGCTCCTACTACGCCCGGTCGATCCAGCGCGTCGAACCGGACGGCTCGCTGCACTTCTTTTGCGCCATCGACGAGGGCATGGTGCTGACGGCGGCGACGTCGCGCAGCCTCGTCGGCACGACGCGCGAGGCCTTCGCGGAAACGCGCGACCAGATCGGCGAGGTCTCGCTCTATATCGGTTTCGAGTGCCTGCTGCGCCGGCTCGACGCCGAGCAGCACCAGCTCGCCCGCGACATGTCCGAGCTCTACCGCCAGAACCGCGTGGTCGGTTTTCATACCTACGGCGAACAGTTCGGCTCGATGCATGTGAACCAGACGTTCACGGGCGTCGCCATCGGCAGGCGCTCCTCGTGACCGGGCTATGGCAGGATGCCGAAACGGTCGAGCAGCTGCAGCGGGAAACCGCGAAGCTGAAGAAGATCAATGCCGCGCTGATGTCCCGCGTCGAGCGCTCGATGGACCAGCAGCTCAATGCCTTCTCGTTGTTCGAGACAGCCATCGCGCTCGACCGCCAGGTTCGAGACCGAACGCACCAGTTGCGCGAGGCGCTGCATTCGATCGAACGCGCCAATGAGGGTCTGTATCGCGCCAAGCAGCAGGCCGAGGCCGCAAGCTCGCTCAAATCGTCGGTTCTGATCTCGGTCACCCACGACCTGTTGCAGCCGCTGAACGCGGCGCGCCTGACGCTCTCGGCGCTGGCCGAGATGATGGAGACGCAGGAGGCGGGCCTGCTGATCGACCAGGTCGACCGCTCGCTGGTGACGCTGGAGGACCTGTTGCGGTCGTTGCTGGAGATCGCCAAGCTCGACGCCGGCGCGCTCAGGCCCGACGTGCGTCCGTTGGCGCTGGCGCCGCTGTTCGAGCAGCTCCGCAACGAATTCGCGCCGATCGCGGCACGGCAGGGCCTGACCTTGCGCATCCGCAACTCGCCGCTCGCGGTATCGTCGGACGTGATGATGCTCCGGCGCATCCTGCAAAATCTGCTTGCCAATGCCATCCGCTACACCCGCAGCGGCGGCGTCGTGATGGGATGCAGGCGCCGGAACAACCGCATCTGCGTCCAGGTCTCCGATACCGGACCGGGAATTGCGCAGGCGCAACAGGAGGCAATCTTTCGCGAATTCCAGCGCGGTGAGGCCAGCGCAACCGACCAGGCCGGGTTCGGGCTCGGACTCTCCATCGTTCGCCGCTTCGCGACGGTGCTCGGACATGCGGTGCAGCTGTCGTCGCAGGTCGGCAAAGGATCGACGTTCGTCCTGGAGCTCGAGCCGGCCGATCTTGCCGAGGTCAGCGACGAGGTGCACGAGACCAAGCTCACCGAACGTCAGTATGGTGGCCTCGAAGGCGCCAAGATCCTGCTGGTCGAGAACGATCCATCCGGCTCGGAGGCCATGGCCGCCTTGTTGGAAGGCTGGGGCTGCGATGTCGCGACCACGCGATCGACTGCGGAAGCGCTGCTGCGTCTCAGCGAGCTGGGCGGCGCGCCCGACGCGGTCATCGCCGATCTTCATCTCGATCACGGCGAAAGCGGATTGTCGGCGATAGCCGACATCCGGCAGCAACTGAAGCTCGACGTGCCCGCGATGATCATCACCGCCGACTATTCCGAGAAGGCCGCCAAGCAAGCGAGCCTCTCCGGCCTCGAAGTGTTGAAGAAGCCGGTCAAGCCTGCCGAGATGCGCGCGCTGCTGTCGTTCCTGCTGAGCTAGCTGGTGCGACGGTCACACAAAATATCGAAAAACAACCCCATGCACAGTAGCGGTCCGCCAAGACATTGATTCTTAAGCAAAGTCATCGACAGCACGGCCGCCAATCGGCGGGGCGGGACGGAAGAAATTCGCGTCACTGCTGATCCGGTTGGGCACGCTCGCGCCTCGGCGTAGTGCCCTCGCCTGCCAGCGTCGCGAAATCGATCTGCGACATTTCGACGATCGCCTTGGTGCGGCTCAGCACGTTCAGCTTGCGCAGGATGTCCGAGACATGGACCTTCACGGTAGTCTCGGAAATCTTCAGCTCATAGGCGATCTGCTTGTTCTGCAGGCCGCGCTTGAGCATGTCGAGGACCCGCAATTGCTGCGGCGTCAGGTCATCCAGCCGTTTCAGCAGATCATGTGCAGGACTTGGGGCCCGCCGCGGCCGGAGTGCGCGATAGGCGTCGGGAATACAGACGAGACCCTGCAGCGCCTCGCCGATCGACTGGGCAAGCTCCTGCTTGGACGAGGATTTGAAGATGTAGCCGGCCACCCCGAGCGACAAGGCGCCGGAGATGATGCGTGGATCCTGATGACCCGACACGATGACGACGGGAACCTTCGGGAATGCCTTGCGGATACGAATGATGCCCGAGAGGCCGGTCGTGCCCGGCATCGACAGATCGAGGAGGAGGAGATCGAGCTCGGCACCCGCGGACAGCTGTTCGAGCGCGCCGTCGATCGACGTCGCCTGCAGGATCTCGGCCCCGGGCGCCACCATCTGCAGCGCGCCTTCGAGCGCCTCGCGAAATAACGGATGGTCTTCGACAATCAGAAATCGCATCACGCGTGAGCCATTCCCAAATCGTTGCCGGGTTCGAGCTTGAACCGAGCATGTATCAGCCAGCCCGCGCCGGGTTGATCCAGGTCAAGAACGGCGGCGCGGATCATTGCGGTCTCCCGCGATCGACCCTCGCATAGGGCCGACTCCTGGGATCGGGCAGGTCCATCTTGCCGATTTCGATGATCGCCTTGTTGCGGCTGAACAGTCCGAGCTTGCGCAGGATCTCGGTGATGTGCGCTTTCACCGTGGATTCGGCGAGCTGTAGCTCTTGCGCGATCTGCCGGTTCGGATAACCGCGGCGAAGCAGGTCCAGCACCCGAAGCTGCTGCGGCGTGAGCTCGCGGAGCTTGACCACGAGGGCCTTGCTGGTCTCGGCTTTTCGCCGCGGCGGCGTCGGCACGAAATCCCGGGGCACCGATACCGATCCGGAAAGCACGCCCTCGATCGACTGGGCCAGCTCGCGCTTCGACGTCGACTTCGGGAGATAGCCGGCCGCGCCGAGCGCCAGCGCTTCGCGGACCACATGCTGGTCCTCCTCGCTCGATACGATGGCGACCGGCAGGCGCGGATAGGTTTCGCGCAAGCGGAGAAAGCCGGAGAAGCCGGTCGCATCCGGCAGCGACAGATCGAGCAGCGCGAGGTCGATCCCCTGCTCGGCCGACAGGATGTGCAGGGCGTCCTCGATCGACATCGCCTCCAGGATGCGGGCCTCCGGCAAGGCGAGCCGCACTGCATTGCCGAGAGCTTCGCGAAACAGCGGATGATCGTCGATGATCAGGAAGCTGGCCATGGCGCCTTCCAAAGGATCCACCGCACGAGCGGCGGCAGCGCACCCATCCTGCGCCGGTCCGGCGTCGGAAAGGTGCATGATGGACGCTACCACATCTTCCCGATCCCGTCCGGTCAAGGCCGTTCAGTCGTTCGATTCGACCTGGACCGTCAGCAGGAAGGAATAAATGCTGTCGAACTGGTCGTCGGTGTAGACCTCCTTCCAGGCCGGCATGCCCTTGGCGGGGCGCCCCTCGTGCACGGTCTTCCAGAACGTGTCGCGCATGTCGTCGCCGTAGCGGTGACGCAAGAGCCGCAGATCGATCTTCCGTTCGCTCTGGATGGCGTCTGGGCCGTGGCAATGCGCGCAGGTTCCGTTGAAGATCTCCTTGCCCGCGCCGATGGTCTCCGCATTCGGCGTAGACGCATCGCCCTTGATCTCGGTTGCCACCACATTTGCGACCTGCCTCACGCTCGGCCCGGGGCCCGCCCCTGTCGTGGTTCCCGCCGGCACAGCCTGGGCTGCGCCAAAGCGGACAGGCTGTCCGGCCGGCAAGCCGTATTTCACCGCGAGATCGGCGATTGTCGTCTGAAGCGTCGGCAGGATCGCATCGACGCGATCGCGCAGCTCGGTCGAACCCTTCGCGAAGCCGATGGCGGCATCCCATGACAGGCCTTCGCCTTCGGTGAGCCGGATTTGATAGCGGTCATGATAGGCGGTCATGTTCAACCAGCCGGCGACGGGCCCCCAGATGAAGGCGACGTCGGCCCTGCCCTGATCGAGCGCCTGCATGGCCTCCTCGGGCGAGAGCACGGTCACCTTCTGGATGTCGTCACGTGTCGCAAGGAGGTTTTGTGGTGTGCTGGCGTACTGGACAGCGACGCGCTTGCCCCTGAGGTCGTCCACGCCGCCGATCGCCTGACCTTTCGCCGCGACCAGGGCGTAGCCTTCCTTCGCAAAGGTGCTGGAGAAGATCACGGCAGGTCCCATGAAATCCTCGGAGCGCGGCAAGCCGATCATGGCGTCGCATTGCTTGCCCAGCAGCGTGACCCGCACGGTGCGCTTGCCGAAATAGGATTTGTACCAATCGTAAGTGATCGGTTGGCCGAGCGCCTGCGCCAGCGCCTGGCCAATCTCGACATAGAAGCCCGGCCGCGACGGATCATCGCTCGAGAACGGCAGATTGGTCGGATCGGCGCAGAGACGGAACGGCTTCGCCTCGTCCGCGTGAGCGGTTGCGGCCGGTGCAATCAGCGCAGACGCGGCAGCCCATGCGAACAGTCCCGCGATGGTGCGATGGCGGCTCTTGCCGTTTCCTGGATTGATCGGACGCATCCTCATCTCCGGCAGGTGGGAATTGTTGGACCAGGCGTGGCGGCACAGGATCTGATCCGAGATCTGGCCCGAGATCTGGCCTATGCCATCGCCGCGCGATGTCGAGAAAGCGCGCGCGTATCCCGTCTGGGATACGCGCGCGAGTCGTCACTGGACGGAGAACACGAAGAGCGAACCGCCCTCGGGGGCTGCGGCCGTCATCTTCTTCCCAACCTCGCCCAGGAACGCGGGCAATGCAGCCGTGCGGCCGACGACGATGGCGACGTATTGCTTGCCGTCGACGCTGTAGGTCACCGGGCCCGCGCCGATACCGGAGCCGAGATTCTTGCTCCACAGCACCTTGCCGGACTTCGCATCGATGGCGCGGAAGTCACCATGGATGTTACCGGCGAACACGAGGCCGCCGCCGGTGGTCAGCGTGCCGCCGTTGAACGGCAGGTCTTCCTTGATCGACCAGACCTTCTTCTGGGCGATGGGATCCCAGGCCACGAGCTCGCCGAGGAAGCCGCCGGGGCCTTCCTTGGTCGGGAATTCGGCGCCGAGATAGAACACGCCGCGCTTGTAGGCGACATCGGAAACCGACCAGTCCATGCAGACATTGTTCGAGGGGATGTAGACGAGCCCGGTCTGCGGATTGAACGACATCGGCTGCCAGTTCTTGCCGCCAATCAGGTTCGGACAGATGTCCTTGGCGGGATGGCCCGGCCCCGGACGCTTGTCCGGATCTTCGACCGCCCGCATGGTGTTGACGTCCCACTTCTTCGCCCAGTTGGAGAAGACGTATTTCTCCGCCGAGACCACCTTGCCGGTCTCACGGTTGGCTACGAAGAAGTAGCCGTTGCGATCCGCCTTCATCAGCGCCGGCACCGTGCTGCCGCCGATCTTCAGATCCGCGAGCACGGCTTCGTTGACGCCGTCATAGTCCCAGGCATCGGCCGGCGTGGTCTGGATATGCCACTTGATCTTGCCGGTGTTGGGATCGAGCGCGAGCGTCGAGGCGGTGTAGAGGTTGGTCAGCTTGCCGAAATTGCCGTCGCCGGTCGAACGTACGCCGGTGTTCCACGGACCAGGATTGCTGGTGCCCCAATAGACGGTGTCGCTCTTGGGATCGTAGGAGCCGACCAGCCAGGCCGCCCCGCCGCCATGCTGGGCGGAATCGCCTTTCCAGGTGTCGCCGCCGGGCTCATCCGGGCTGGGAACCGTAAAGGTCTGCCACAATTGCTTGCCGCTGTTGATGTCGAAGGCCTGGAGCGAACCGCGCACGCCGTACTCGCCGCCACCGAAACCGGTAATGACCTTGTCGCGCACCACCAGCGGCGGCGAGGTGATGACCGAACCCTGCTTGTAATCGACGACCTTCGTCGTCCACAGCGCCTTGCCGGTCGCGGCATCGAGCGCCGTCAGCTTGCCGTCGAGGCGGCCGACGAAGATCTTTCCGTCCGCATAGGAGACGCCGCGGTTGTTCACGTCGCAGCAGGCATATTGCAGCACGTCATCGGGAATTTCGGGCTCCCAGGTCCATTTGCGCGCGCCGGTCGCGGCGTCGAGCGCATAGACGTATTTGGGGCCCCATGAGCTCGAGACGTACAGCGTGTTGCCGACGACGATCGGCGAGGATTCGTTCGAGCGCAACGACGCCAGCGAGAACGAATAGGCGAGCGTCAGCTTGCCGGCGTTCTCGGTATTGATCTGCTTGAGCGGGCTGTAACGCGTATTGCCGTAATCGTGGCCGGCAACGGCCCACTGGTTCGAATCGGATTGCGCCTTGATCAGCGAGTCGTTGGCACGGACGCCTGATGTGCCGGCGGCCAGCATCGCAACCATCGAAATACCAGCCAAAAAGCCCTTCGTTCCAAAGGTCATGTATTCCCTCCGCGGTGTTGTTGTGTACGCCGGTTGGGCGCTGGAACGCATTGCGCTCCCGATGCGCAGTTTGCCTGCGAGCCATCGCGCAAATTACAGCATCGGCTTTTCGCGCTTAGTATAGGCGGAAGGTAGTAGTGCAAATCGTCGGCGGCTTTCGCCGCGCATATCGTTATCGGCACTCGCATCTTGCCGCCCGCTTGCAGCCTGAAACGAGCTGCTGGAATCCGGCAAGATCACGCGAGAACTCGACAGCTCCACGGGATTCGCGCCATGCGTCTTGCCTAGCGAGTGAGGAGGGTGGAGCGATCACGGCGGCGAAGCTCTCGAAGAAATTCGCCGCGAGCTTTCGCGACGTCGAATCGATCAACCGCGAGCCGAGCTGCGCGAGCTTGCCGCCGATCTGCGCCTCGGCTTCGCAATGCAGGGTGGTGACGTCGCCGCCTCTCCATCGAGCCTGGCCTTCGCGCCGCCCTTGGCGAAGCCGGCCACGCCGCCGGCGCCCTCGCCGACGCGGCGCGAAGGCTGGCGCAGCGACATCAGGCGTTCGGCAGGTCCAGGGTGCAGCCGCAATAAAATCAATGGCTTAGCGTCCCGCCGCCTACTACCAAGATCGCGATTGCAAAGCCGCGAGCGCGTGCTCCTATTCACACTAGGGAACAAGACATCCAAGGGAGAACAACGTGCGGGAGGGCTGAGCTCGCAGGCGAGCGGCGGCGGTACGCGGCTTCGACGATGCGACGTTGTCCGCGGACGCGATGAGAACTTTCCGAACCTGCCTTGCGGTCGCGCCATGCGTTGGCGACGGCCGGGCGCATCATGATCGAATCGCGCGCCGTGCCGGCCGCCACGATGACCTTTCCATGACGCGAGGTCACCAAAATGCCAGTTGCAAAGTTCCGTTGCGCTGTTTCTAATTAGAACCAATCAAAATCATTCTGGGAGGACTCCACGTGTCTACAGTCAAACTGACGGTCAACGGCAAGGCCGTTGCTGTCGACGTCGAGGACCGCACGCTGCTGGTCCACGTCTTGCGCGATCACCTCAACCTCACGGGGACTCACGTCGGCTGCGACACCAGCCAGTGCGGCGCCTGCGTCGTGCACATGGATGGCCGCGCCGTGAAATCCTGCACCATGCTGGCAGGGCAGGCGGACGGCGCGAGCGTCACCACGATCGAAGGCATCGCCAAGGGCGATGAGCTGCATCCGATGCAGGCCGCCTTCCGCGACAATCACGGCCTGCAATGCGGCTATTGCACGCCGGGCATGATCATGTCGGCGATCGACATCGTGCAGCGCCACGGTGGTCAGCTCGACGAGGCCACCGTCCGTCAAGAGCTCGAGGGCAATATCTGCCGCTGCACCGGCTACCACAACATCGTCAAGGCCGTGCTGGATGCGGCCGGTCGCATGAAGGTTGCGCAGGCGGCCGAGTAGAGCGGCCGCCGCGAACAAGAAAACCACTGCCGCTTTCGATGGAAAGCGCGGGTCAACAAATTTCCGGTCGGGAGGACCAGACATGGGTGTTGAAGGCATCGGTGCGCGCGTCGTGCGCAAGGAAGACAAGCGTTTCATTACCGGCAAGGGCCGCTACGTCGACGACATCAAATTGCCGGGCATGACTCATGCCTATTTCATCAGAAGCCCGCACGCGCATGCCAAGGTGAAGGGGATCGACTCCTCTGCCGCCTTGAAGATGCCGGGCGTGGTCGCGGTGCTCACGGGACAGCAACTCGTCGACGACAAGGTCGGTAACCTCATCTGCGGCTGGGCCATCACCTCCAAGGATGGCAGCCCGATGAAGATGGGCGCATGGCCGGCGATGGCGCCGGAGACGGTGCGGTTCGTCGGGCAGGCCGTCGCCGTCGTGATCGCCGAGAGCAAGAATCTCGCGCGCGACGCGGCGGAAGCTGTCGTCGTCGATTACGAGGAGCTTCCCGCGGTCGCCGACATGCACGCCGCCATCAAGGCCGGCGCGCCGCAGCTGCATCCCGAAGCCCCCGGCAACCAGGTCTATGACTGGGTGATCGGCGACGAGGGTGCGGTCGATGCAGCCTTCGCCAAGGCGGCCAATGTGGTGAAGCTCGACGTCACCAACAACCGCCTCGCCCCGAACGCGATGGAGCCGCGCGCGGCGATCGCCGATTACGACGCGGCGGAGGAGCATTTCACGCTCTACACCACGTCGCAGAACCCGCACGTCGCCCGCCTCGTGCTGTCGGCGTTCTATAACATCGCGCCCGAGCACAAGCTGCGCGTGATCGCGCCCGACGTCGGCGGCGGCTTCGGCTCGAAGATCTTCATCTATCCCGAAGAGATGGTGGCGCTGTGGGCCTCCAAGAAGGTCGGTCGTCCCGTGAAATGGACCGGCGACCGCACCGAGGCCTTCCTCACCGACGCGCATGGCCGCGACCATGTGACCCACGCCGAGATGGCCTTCGACGCCAACAGCAAGATCACCGGGTTGAAGGTGAAGACCTACGCCAATTTCGGCGCCTACATGTCGCTGTTCTCGTCGTCGGTGCCGACCTATCTCTACGCGACGCTGCTGTCGGGCCAATACAACATCCCGGCGATCCATGCCGAGGTGATCGGCGTCTACACCAACACCACGCCGGTCGACGCCTATCGCGGCGCCGGCCGCCCCGAGGCCAGCTACCTGCTGGAGCGGCTGATGGAGACGGCGGCACGGCAGCTGAAAGTCGATCCGGCCGAGCTGCGCCGGACCAACTTCATCACTCAGTTCCCGCACCAGACGCCTGTCATCATGGCCTATGACACCGGCGACTTTAACGCCTCGCTCGATGCGGCGATGAAGGCGATCGACTATGCCGGCTTCCCTGCCCGCAAGGCACAGGCAAAGTCGCAAGGCAAGCTGCGCGGCATCGGCGTGTCCTGCTACATCGAGGCCTGCGGCATCGCGCCGTCAAAAGCCGTCGGCAGTCTGGGTGCCGGCGTCGGCCTGTGGGAATCGGCCGAGGTGCGCGTCAATCCGGTCGGCACCATCGAGATCCTCACGGGATCGCACAGCCACGGCCAGGGCCACGAGACCACGTTCTGCCAGCTCGTCGCCGATCGCTTAGGCGTTCCGATCAGCCAGGTCTCGATCGTCCATGGCGATACTGACAAGGTGCAGTTCGGCATGGGCACCTACGGCTCGCGCTCCGCAGCCGTCGGTCTTACCGCGATCCTGAAGGCGATGGAGAAGATGGAATCCAAGGCCAAGAAGATCGCCGCGCATGCGCTGGAGGCCTCGGAGGCCGACATCGTCATCGAGAACGGCGAGTTCAAGGTCACGGGCACCGACAAGGCGATCGCCTTCCCGATGGTCGCGCTCGCGGCCTACACCGCGCACAATCTGCCCGAGGGGATGGAGCCCGGCCTGAAGGAGAGCGCCTTCTACGACCCCACCAACTTCACCTTCCCGGCCGGCGCCTATATCTGCGAGCTCGAGGTCGATCCCGGCACCGGCAAGACATCCTTCATCAACTTCGTCGCGGCCGACGATTTCGGCCGGCTGATCAACCCGATGATCGTCGAGGGACAGGTCCATGGCGGCCTCGCCCAAGGCATCGGGCAGGCGCTGCTCGAGCACGCGATCTACGATGCCAACGGCCAGCCGGTGACGGCCTCGTTCATGGATTACTCCATGCCGCGTGCCGACGACCTGCCCTCGTTCAACCTCTCCCACACCACAACGCTGTGCCCGGGCAATCCCCTGGGCATCAAGGGGTGCGGTGAGGCCGGCGCAATCGGAGCTTCTGCAGCCGTGATCAACGCGATCACGGATGCGATCGGCAAGAACAATCTGGAAATGCCCGCAACCCCCGACCGGGTGTGGCGCACGATCAACGCCGCTTAAGAGGGAGGAACCAAGATGTACCAGACCACCTATCATCGGGCTTCCTCGGTCGACGAAGCCGTGAGCCTGTTCGGCAAGAGCAGCGAGGCGAAATTCCTGGCCGGCGGACAAACCCTGCTGCCTGTCATGAAGCAGCGGCTCGCCAATCCGTCAGACGTCATCGACCTCGGCAAGATCAAGGACATGATCGGCGTCGAGGCCTCCGGCGACACGCTGACTATCAAGGCCGCCACGCCGCATCATGACGTCGCCACCAGCGATGCCGCGAATAAGGCGATTCCGGCACTCGCCTATCTGGCGTCGCTGATCGGCGACCCCGCGGTGCGCTATCGCGGCACGATCGGTGGCTCGATCGCCAACAACGATCCCGCTGCCGACTATCCCGCCGCACTGCTCGCGCTCGGCGCCACCGTGAAGACCAACAAGCGGTCGATCTCGGCGGATGATTTCTTCAAGGGCCTGTTCACCACGGCACTCGAAGACGGTGAGATCATCACCGCCGTGTCGTTCCCGGTTCCGGCGAAAGCGGGCTACGCCAAGATGCGGCATCCGGCCTCGCGCTTCGCACTAACCGGGGTGTTCGTCGCGCAGACCAAATCGGGCGAGGTGCGGGTGGCCGCCACCGGCGCCTCGCAGAACGGCGTCATGCGGGTCCCCGCCATCGAAGCCGCGTTGAAGGCGAACTGGTCGCCATCGGCGATCGACAGCGTCAGTATTTCTGCGAGCGGATTGCTGGCTGACATCCATGGCACGGCCGAGTACCGCGCCAACCTCGTCAAAGTGATGGCACAGCGCGCGGTGACCGCTGCGGGCTGACAATCGCGCTTTAGCGCCTCGACACAAATTTTCCGCGGCGCGCACTTCGGTGCGCGCCGTTTTTATTTTGGCCATGCGGCATGAAAACCGCTTGCCTCGCTGGTGTGAAGGCGAGAAAAGTTAATCAGCCAATTAACTCGCCCCAAAGAGCAATGTCCGAGGCCATTGCCGGATCACCGGCATCCGCCCGCGACCCGAGGAAACAACAACGTGCTCGATAAACCAGCCCAAGAAAAATCAGAAGGCTCCTCCGTCCGCGCCTCCGGCCCGCTGTCGGGCTTCCGCATCGTCGAATTCGCCGGCATCGGACCCGGCCCGTTCGCCTGCATGATGCTGGCCGATATGGGCGCCGACGTCGTCACGCTCGATCGCATCGGCGCCAGGAAGAGCATGAAGTCGGTGGCGGGCCGCGGCCGCAAGGTGATCGAGTTCGACCTCAAGGACAAGGCGGCGATCGCGCAAGTTCTCGACCTGCTGGCGAGCGCCGATGCGCTGGTCGAAGGCTTCCGTCCCGGCGTGATGGAGCGGCTCGGGCTCGGCCCTGACGTCGTACTCGCGCGCAACCCGAAGCTGGTCTATGGCCGCATGACCGGTTGGGGTCAGGAAGGCCCGCTCGCGAACGCCGCCGGCCATGACATCAATTACATCTCGATCACCGGTGCGCTCGCCGCGATCGGACCTAAGGAGGCACCGGTGCCGCCGCTCAATCTGGTCGGCGATTTCGGCGGCGGCGCGCTCTATCTCGTCGTCGGCGTGCTCGCGGCGCTTCTCGAAGCGCAAAAGTCCGGCAAGGGCCAGGTGGTCGATGCCGCCATGTGCGACGGCGCGGCGTCGCTGATGTCGTTCTTCTTCGACATGACCACGATGGGACGCTGGACCGAGGGGCGCAACCAGAACTTCCTCGACGGCGGCGCGCATTTCTACGGCGTCTACGAATGCGCCTGCGGCCATTTCGTCTCGATCGGTTCGATCGAGCCGCAATTCTACGCGCTGCTGCGCCAGCACGCGGGCCTGACCGACGCCGATTTCGACGCGCAGATTGACCGCAACGCCTGGCCGGCGCTGAAGGAGAAGCTGAAGGCGGTGTTCAAGAGCAAGACGCGCGAGGACTGGTGCAAGATCATGGAAGGCACCGACATCTGCTTCGCGCCGGTGCTGACCATGTCGGAAGCCACGCAACACCCGCACATGGTCGCCCGCAACGTCTTCGTCGAGCGTCACGGCGTGAAGCAGCCAGCGCCCGCGCCGAGATTCTCACGCACGCCTTCGGCCGTCCGCGACCCGGAGGCGGCGGAGATCGGGGCTGTGACGGCTGCGTGGAAGGCCGGGCGCTAGCGGCGCTAGGCAATCGCCTGGAGCCCGACTGAAATCGAGGGAACTACGTCATTCGCGTCGCGGGCGCGATCTGCGATGATCCCGGTCAATCCGGGAGATTCAACCATGGCCCTCCAGCTTCGACCGAACTGCGAATATTGCGACCGCGACCTGCCGCCTGATGCAACCGACGCGCGGATCTGCTCGTATGAATGCACGTTTTGTGCGTATTGCGTGGAGACGAAACTCTTCAACGTCTGCCCAAACTGCGGCGGCGGTTTTGCCCCGCGCCCAATCAGGCCGGCGCAGGAATGGCGGCCGGGTGTGTGCACCGCGAAGCAGGTGCCGTCCGACAAGCGGGTGCATCTGAAGTACAGCCTGGACGATGTCGCGGCGCATTGCGCGCGGATCAAGGACGTGGCGCCGGAGAGGCGGTGAACTGCTGCCACACCGTCATTGCGAGGAGCCCTTGCGACGAAGCAATCCAGAATCCCTCCGCGGAGAGATTCTGGATTGCTTCGCTGCGCTCGCAATGACAGCGAGGTGCGGCCGGAGGAGCGATAGGTCTCGTAGGGTGGGCAAAGCGAAGCGTGCCCACCATGGTCACTGCGATCGCCGAAGGATGGTGGGCACGGCGCTGATGCGCCTTTGCCCACCCTACGAGACCTGCGCTCGCAATGACGGAGGTCGTGGCGGCGGCGCGCCCTACTCCGCCGCCAGAATCGTCCCCTCGACCTCGCCGAACCCCACGCGATAACCATTGCCCTGGCACCAGCCGCGCATGACGAGGCTGTCGCCATCTTCCAGGAAGGAGCGCTTGGCGCCGCCGGGGAGTTCGACCGGCTCGGTGCCGTTCCAGCTGATCTCGAGCAGGCTGCCGCGCTGATCCTTCTCCGGACCGGAGATGGTGCCGCTCCCAAGGAGATCGCCGACATTCATGGCGCAACCGCTGGAAGCGTGGTGCATCAGCTGCTGCACCGAGGACCAGTACATGTATTTGAAATTGGTGCGGCTGATGCTGGCGGGGACGTTGGCGCCGGCGGCGCGCAAGGAGACGTCGAGCGCAATGTCGTAGTTCTGCGGCTTCGTCTGCTTGAGATAGTCGAGCGGCTCTGGCTCCTGCTTCGGCCCCTTCAGCCGGAACGGCTCCAGCGCCTCGCGCGTCACCACCCACGGGCTGATCGAGGTCGCGAACGCTTTTGCCAGGAACGGCCCGAGCGGCACATATTCCCATTGCTGGATGTCGCGCGCGCTCCAGTCGTTGAGCAGCACGAAGCCGAAGATCATCTCCTCGGCTTGGCTCTCGCTCAGCATGCCGCCCATGGCTGAGGGCTGACCGATCACGGCGCCCATCTCCAGCTCGAAATCGAGCCGCTTGCACGGCGCAAAGCTCGGCACATCCACATTCGGCGGCTTGAGCTGTCCGCGCGGCCGCTTCACCTTGGTGCCGGACACCACGACGGTGGAGGCGCGGCCGTTATAGGCGATCGGCATATGCAGCCAGTTCGGCTGCAACGCATTGTCCTTGCCGCGGAACATCACGCCGACATTGGTGGCGTGTTCCTTGGAGGAATAGAAATCGGTGTAGCCCGAGACGGTGAAGGGCAGATGCAGTTTTGCATCGCGCATCGGCACCAGCGCACGGCTGCGCAGCTCCTCGTTGTCGCGCAGCTCCGGATGATCGTGACGCAAGAGCTCGCTGATCCGTGCCCGCGTCTTGGTCCAGACCCTCGGTCCCAGCGCCATGAAGGAATTGAGCGAGGCCCCGGAGAACACACCGAGCGGACCAACGTCGAGCCGCGAGTCCTGCTCGAGCTCCCAGAGATCGAGCACGTAATTGCCGATCGCAACACCCACGCGCGGCGTCGGATTGCCCGCGGTCGAGAACACGCCATAGGGCAGGTTCTGGATAGGGAAGTCGGATGCGGGATCGATGTCGATGAAGCAGCGAAGGCTGGGGTCGTTGGGGTGGGGCATTGGTTTTCCGTGGCGCAGCGGTGACGGTGTCACCCTCCCCTGGAGGGGGAGGGTCGGCTCGTATTGAGCGCAGCGAAATATGAGACGGGGTGGGGTGATCTCTCAACACGAGCACTGTTGGACGTGGAGAGACCGTCACCCCACCCCGCTCGCGCTACGCGCGATCGACCCTCCCCCTCCAGGGGAGGGTAAGAAGCCTCACGGCCTGTTCGGATCGAACCGCTTCTCCAGGCCCTTCCAGCACTCCGCATAATCGTCCTGCAGCGTCGACGACTTCGCGGCATGCGCGGTGACGCGCTGCGGGTACCGGGTCTCGAACATGAAGGCCATGGTGCCGGTCAGCTTCACGGGCTTCAGCTCGCCATTGCTGGCATGCTCGAACGCGTCGCGATCGGGGCCGTGAGGCAGCATGCAATTGTGCAGGCTGATGCCGCCGGGGACGAAGCCTTGCGGCTTGGCATCGTAGACGCCGTAGATCAGGCCCATGAACTCGCTCATGATGTTCATGTGATACCAAGGCGGGCGGAAGGTGTTGTCGGCGACCATCCAGCGCTCGGGGAAGATCACGAAGTCGATATTCGCGGTGCCCGCCGTCTCCGAGGGCGACGTCAGCACCGTGAATATCGACGGATCAGGATGGTCGAAGCTGATCGCGCCGACCGGCGAGAACGTGCGCAGGTCGTACTTATAGGGCGCGTAATTGCCGTGCCAGGCGACGACGTCGATCGGAGAATGCGGCAACGTGGTCTTGAACAGCGAGCCGCCCCATTTCACGTAAAGCTCGGTCGGTGTGTCCTTGTCCTCGTAATATGCGACCGGCGTCAGGAAGTCGCGCGCATTGGCGAGGCAATTGGCGCCGATCGGCCCGCGCTCCGGCAGCGTGAAGGCGCCGCCATAGTTCTCACAGAGATAGCCGCGCGCCGGACCGTTCGGGATTTCGACGCGGAACTTGACGCCGCGTGGAATCACCACGATCTCGCCGGGCTCGGCATCGATGCGGCCGAACTCGGTGACGATACGCAAGACGCCCTGCTGAAGCACGAACATCAGCTCGCCGTCGGCATTGTAGAAATGCTGGTCCACCATCGACTTGGTGATGAGGTAGACATGCGCCGCCATGCCGGCCTGCGTATTGACGTCGCCGGCGGTCGTCATGGTCTGCACGCCCTGGAGGAAGGTCACCTCCTCCTTCGGGATCGGCGCCGGGTCCCAGCGCAGCTGCGCGATCGGCAGGTCGTATTCGTGGCACGGCGCCGAGCGCCACAGCCCGGCATCGATCTTCTCGAAGCGGCCGGAATGCTTCACCGAGGGGCGGATGCGGTACAGCCAGGAGCGCTCATTGGTGCCGCGCGGCGCGGTGAAGGGCGAACCCGAGAGCTGCTCGGCATAGAGGCCATAGGCGCAGCGCTGCGGCGAGTTGTGCCCGATCGGCAGCGCGCCGGGCAGCGCCTCGGTCTCAAAACTGTTGCCGAAGCCGGACATGTAGCCCGGCGTCACCTGTGCGGAACTGCGAACGATCTGATCGGGCGAGGTGTTGATGTTCATGACTATCCTCCTCCTTGCAAGTTCGCCCACATTTCCTGGTCGCGCTTGTCGGTCCAGATCACGGGGTCGTCGATCCCCGACGCTTCGTCGAAGGCGCGCGACACGTTGAACGGCAGGCAGTGCTCGTAGATGGCAAAGCTCGAAAATTTCGGATCCATCACCTCGCGCGTCGCCGCCATCGTCTCCTTCAAGGTGCGGCCCTTGGCGACGGAGATTTCGGCCGCGCCATAGAGTGTGGAGACGAAATCGCGCGTCATCGCGATGGCCTCGCGCCCGGTGGCGAGGCCCTTCAGGGCATCGCCGCGGCCCGGCGCGATGGCCTTGGGATTGAAGTTGCGGATCTCGTTCAGCGTCAGCGGCCATTCGCGCAAATGCGCATCGCCGCAATAACAGGCCGAGTGATATTCGATGAGATCGCCGGAGAACATCACCTCGGCATCCGGCACCCAGGCGACGATGTCGCCGGAGGTGTGGCCGGCGCCAAGCTGCATCAGGCGCACCTCGCGTTTTCCCAGATAGATCGACATCTCGCCTTCGAAGGTCAGCGTCGGCCAGGTCAGGCCGGGGATGCTCTGCGCGTCCTGGAACAGGCGCGGGAAGCGGTCGTATTCGGAATCCCAATCCTGCTTGCCGCGCTCTTCGATCAGCCGATAGGTCTCCTGCGAGGCGACGATACCTTGCGCCTTGTAGGCGGATGCGCCCAGCACGCGCACCGCATGATAGTGCGACAGCACGACATATTTGATCGGCTTGTTGGTGACGGTGCGCACGCGCTCGATCACCTTGTTCGCCATCGCGGGCGTTGCCTGCGCATCGAACACGAGGCAGCCGTCGTCGCCGACAATGACGGCCGTGTTCGGATCGCCCTCGGCGGTGAAGGCATAGAGATCGGTGCCGATCTCGGAGAAGGTGATCTTCTTCTCGGCGAGATCGCCGGTGGATGCGAAGTTCTTCGCCATCAATTCGTCCTTCAAGTCACTGGGTTATTGTTGTTGCTGTTGTTGCTGCTGGCCGTCGATCATGCGCCGCTTGGCAAGCCCGATCGCTTCGCGCAGCACGTCGATGTCGCCGATATGGTTGGCGAGGATCAGCACCAGCGCCGCGTCGAAATCGGCGCTCTGCTCCTCGGTCAGGCCGCGATGCGCCTCGACGATGGCGCGAAAGGCATCGTCGGGACGCGCGAAGTTGGAGCTGGTGGAGAGCGGCATGCGAAACCTCAATACAAACCTTCGGCCCGCGCCAGCGCCGCCGCGATCGTCGCGCGCGTCGGGCGACGGAAGCGCGCCGCGACATAACCGTCGGGCCTGAGCAGATAGGCGGCACCCGACTCGGCGCCGTAGCGCTTTGCGACCAGGCCCGAGGGATCGGCAAACCCGCCCTCATCTCCAATGCAGATGCCCTTGATGCCATCGGGCACATCGACCGGCGCGCCATTGCTGAACGACAGCAAGGTGAAGTCCGTTCCATCCTTGCGGAAGGCATCCGTCAGATAGATCTGGTCGCCGGCACGCGTTGCGACGGGCGCGTCGAGCATGGAACAGCCGGGCGACGGTCCACCGCGCCACGTATCCGCATCGAGCGAGGACAGCGGCGAGTGGTAGCTGCACGGCACCGACAGCCGGCCGGCATTGACCATGCGCTTGCCGAACTCGGTCTCCTTGGCGAGCGACAGCACCGCCTTGCGCAACCGCGCTTCCTGGTGCGAGTTCGGCGCCATGAAATCGGTCGAGCGGGTGGATTCGCGGATGTTCTCGTCGGCCGCCATGCTGCGCTCGACATGGTAGCTCTCGAGCAGGCTCGCGGGCGAAGTCCCGCGCAGCACGCGAACGAGCTTCCAGGAGAGGTTTTCGGCGTCCTCCAGTCCCGAGTTGGCGCCGCGTGCGCCGAAGGGCGAGACCTGGTGCGCGGAATCGCCGGCAAAAATCACGCGGCCATGGATGAAGCGGTCCATCCGCCGGCATTGGAATTTGTACAGCGAGATCCACTCGAACTCGAACTTGTCATGGCCGAGCATGCGCGCGATGCGCGGCCGCACGTTTCCCGGCTTCTTCTCGAGAACCGGATCGGCGTAGCGATTGAGCTGGAGATCGATGCGCCAGACGTCATCGGGCTGCCGGTGCAGCAACGCCGAACGTCCAGCATGGAACGGCGGATCGAACCAGAACCAGCGTTCGGTCGGGAATTCCGCGGTCATCTTGACGTCGGCGATCAGGAACTGATCCTCGAACACCTGTCCCGCGAACTCGGCGCCGACCATCTGCCGCAGCGAGGACCGCGCGCCGTCACAGGCGATGACATATTGCGCGTGCAGCCGATAGGCTCCCTCCGGCGTTTCGATCGTCAGCGCGACGGCATCGTTGCGCTGCTCCAGCGCCGTCACCTTGTTGCGCCAGCGCAGGTCGATCGCAGGCAGATCCTGGATGCGATCGACCAGATAGGCTTCGGCGTAATATTGCTGAAGGTTGATGAAGGCCGGGCGCTTGTGGCCGTCCTCGGGCAGCAGATTGAACTGGTAGAGCTGCGACTCGCCGTGAAAGATCCGTCCGACGCTCCACATCACGCCCTTCTCGACCATGCGGTCGCCGACGCCGAGGCGGTCCCAATATTCCAGCGAACGCTTCGAGAAGCAGATCGCGCGCGAGCCTTCGCCGATACGGTCGGCATCGTCCAGAAGCACGACGCGCTGGCCGCGCTGGGCAAGATCGATCGCGAGCGACAACCCCACCGGGCCCGCACCAACGACCACGACAGGATGCGCGGCCGGGTCCTGGCCCGGACGATCCTGATCGGGGTGGCGGCGATAGCCGAACTGGGATTTGGCCTGCGCCATGCGCTAACCTTTCGCTCTGGTCAGGAGAGGACTGATCTGCTAGATAGTCTCACGTGCAACTATTTTGGACCGGAGCCGGCCGGCCGTCAACTGAATTCGGAGCGCTTTCCTTGGCGAGGACATCCAGCGACATCGCGCTGAACGCACGGCAAGCCGACGAGGCTTCGCCGCGGCCAAAGCCTCGGCTTGATCTGTTCAAATTCGTGCCGTTCCGCCTCAACCGGCTCGCGGCTGAGGTGAGTTCCGCGCTCGCGGTCGAATATCAGGAGCGGCATGGCCTCGACATTCCGGCATGGCGCGTGATCGCCACGCTCGGCTTCCGCAATGATGCCTGTAGCGCGCAATTCATCTCGCAATGCACCCGCACGCACAAATCGACCATCAGTCGGGCGGTGACGATGCTGCTGCACCAGGGATTGATCGAGCGGGTCGAGAACGAAGCCGACCGTCGCGAGTTCCGCCTGCAACTGACGAAGAAGGGCCGCGCGCTCTATGAGGAGCTATTCCCGCAATTGCTGCGGCGGGAAGACGAGATCCTCGCCTGCCTCTCTGCGCAAGAGCGCAAGCAGCTCTCGGCGCTGCTCGGCAAGATCGAGCAGAGTCTCGACCTGATCCAGACCAGCGAAGAGGCGGACGCCAAGCAGGCGTATTAGGGTGGGTAGCTATAAAGCGGAAATCGACGAAACATAGGCCAAGGTCTGCTACGGGGCCATGTGTGGACGGCTCCGGGTTGGCAAGGAGAATCTTCACTTTGCGGCGTTGGTCGGAGCGGCCATGTGTTCGGCCTGTTTGCGCGGTTCACGTGACCGCTGGCCATAATGCCCTCCGCGGATCAGGTCCCGATCAAAAGCACGCATTCGGAGATGCCGTGGCCCGTGTGGGTTGTCCTGATCGCCGGATCGACCGGCGCTGCATTAAGTGCTGTTCGCCCTTCCAACCGTTACGTCACACCGGCATATCCGGCGTAATCTCGTTTACGCCATGAGAGCGGCGGGTTCCTTGTAGCGTTCGTTCCTCGCCATCATCGCCCAGGCTATCCTGGCGAGTTTGTTGGCGAGCGCGATGGCAGCGACCTTAGTTGCTCGCCGCGCCAGCAATGCGGAGAGCCAGGGCCGACGCCCCGTTCCATGGATCTTGGCATAGCGGATCACGGCGAGTGCGCCGGCCGTGAACAGGCTGCGCAAATAGCGATCGCCCTGCTTGCTGATACTGCCAAGTTTGTCCTTGCCTCCGCTCGAGTTCTGCTTCGGCACGAGCCCAACCCAGGCCGAGAAGTCTCGACCCGATCGGAACGCGCTCGCGACCAGCGCCGTTGCCAGCGCCGGACCGACACCAGGGATCGCGTCCAGTCGCTTGCTCGTCGCGCTCGATCGATGCCAGGCGACAATGCGCCTGTCGAACTCCAGGATTTGCACCTTCAGCGCCCGCAATTGACTGCCGAGGGCAGCAAGACATGCGCGGGCCACCTCCGGGAGCCGGCGGTCAGCTGTATCGGCGACGACTTCCAGCAACTGATCGACGCCCCGGCGCCCGACCGGGGCGACAATCCCGAACTCGGCAAGATAGGCGCGGATTGAATTGATGACGGCAGTCTGCTGGCGGATGAAGAGGTGGCGCGCTCGATGAAGCATCAGACAGCTCTGTTGCTCGACCGTCTTGGTCGGCACGAACCGCATGTTGGGTCTCGTGACCGCCTCGCAAATCGCCTCCGCGTCGGTGGTGTCGTTCTTGTGCCGCTTGACGTACGGCTTCACATAGGCCGGAGGCATCAATCGCACCGTATGTCCCAACGCCTGCAACTCACGGGACCAATAATGGGATGATGCGCAAGCCTCGATCCCCACCAGGCACGGCGCCAACTTCTCAAAGAAGGACAGCACGAAACGGCGCTTGAGTTGACGCCGTATGACCACTTGCCCGGCTGCATCGACGCCATGCACTTGAAAGACCGACTTCGCAATATCCAGACCGATCGTCGAAATTGACTGCATAGGCTGCTCCTCCGAATCGTGGGAGCCTCAAAAACGGCGCCCATACCTTGGCACTCTCGTGCCGGTGGAGGAGCCGTCCACAGCATCAAAGGCGACATTCCCTGCTTGGCCTGATATGAAAGAGGCCACTACGTGGCATCGGTCAAAATTGAAACGGTCTGACCGAAACGGAAATCTTGCCGTCTGCGGTTAGTTCCACCTCGAAGTCCACCTCCTTTTGCGCTGTCACATCCTCAACCGTCGCAGACAATAACGCGGTACAGGTAACTGCTCGCTTGGCTTTGCTTCTTGAATTTGTGCTTATCGCATCATCCAACCTATAAGCGGCACCTTGTCTCGCCTTTTCCCAAATCGCTAGTTTTTCGGCCTCTGTGGCCGCATTACTTATCATCGCCGCAACCGCGCTCGAATTCATAACGGCGTAGTTGACAAGCGCGTTGTTGCTGTCGTCCGAAACGATCTTAATCACTGTATTACGCGCATCCAAAGAATTACACTCGGGCATCGTTCCGGCACAACCGCCCAGCAAAAGTAAAACAGGGAGGCGCGCTAAAACCGACTGTCCTTCCAGAAAATGCTTCATCGGAATCCGGACCACATCAGACAGCCGACGTCGTGACGGCTGCAGTGCTGTTCGACTCAGGGCCACGAGCAGAGCCGTCGCAAGGCAGCTGCTCGCAGCCTTGTTTTATTCGATCGCCTCGTCACCTCCACCGCCTCGCTCGCCTTCTTCAGCCCAGGGCTGTACGTGACAGGCCGCAGGGATTTGCAATTACTCGATCAGCAACAGCCCGCGCTTCTTATCGCCATCGTACGTATTCACAGCTGCGAACAGCCGCTTTCGCTCGACTAGCCATGGCTGGTAATTGGAATTGACATCGAGCACGAAAACTAGATCGTCGGCTTCCAGATAGCCACCAATGGGCGAATGATGTCCAACACCAGCACCAAAAATTTGCGCGCGATTGAAATTCACGATGTAGCGTCGGCTTGGATCGTTGGAACGACGCAAATGTTCCAGAAACTGGCCCTCGCTGAGATTACGCAAGACCGTGACTTTGCGGCTCGTGTTGGTCCGCGCCACCTCGGCCAGTTCGTCAAGCGTGAGACCCAGGATGCATAAGCCCGTCCAGCACCGCCCGGTGCCGGCCAACACCTTACCCTCCGTGCTTGCCGTCTCGCCGAGCGACCTATACGCATTCGCAACAGCTGCAGGTCCGCAACGAGAGCTATTTGATTGCCAGTTCACGTTCCCATGGAATGTGGCGGCCACTGGCAGGTGCCACGCGCGTTCCATAAGCTCCGGTGTACGAGTTACCGAGAATGCAATGGCTTCTGTCGGCACGCGTGACTGGCCGACGACAAGGGCCCCGGCACCCAGCAGGCCCGCAGTGACGACAATGCAGATAATGCTGACTGAGCGCCACCGCTTCATGGGTCTGAACCTGGCAGCAGTCCGACTGGAGGCTGGCCAGATTATATCCTTAAGCTAATTGGCGGGAAGCGACCCCAAGTAAACGTCCGTTGAAGGTCATTCGCGTCGATTTGGCCGCGGCCACCACGTCCGGTCTGGCGTCAGCTGCTGACGTCCGGGCGCTATCGCGATCTTCGCCTTCGGGTCAAACTGAGAAAAGCTCAACGAGAGCAATTCGCGTCCGCTAGACCCTGCGAAGCAGAACTCTAGGCTATCCGCAGTTTCGCCGATGGGCCTTGGTTGTGTGCAAACGCATAGGCCTGACGCGGCGTGGTCGCCAAGTATTGCGCGCGGCCGGTATTTGCGTATCGAATCGTCCAATGACCGGCCAAAGTAGGTACCGCGACCGGGGGATTGTAGTTTTGGACGCACTTCCGGCCGTCAGGCGGCGCGGATGGCTGCAATCAGGCTTGGTTTGCCGAGGATGTTCATCACCCGTGTGAGGTTATAGGCGAGAACATGCAGCGCCATCTCAGCAGCGACATTCCGCAGGCGCTTCATCAGGAAGTGGGTCGCACCCATACGGGCCTTGATCGTGCCGAAGGGATGCTCGACCGTCTCGCGCCGCGTCCGCATGGCGTCGGGATTGGAATCGAGCCTTCTTTGGACCTCCTCGACCACATGCTCGTGCTTCCAGCGCGTGATGCGACGCTCCTTGGACGGCGTACATTGGCTCTTGATCGCGCAGCCTTGGCATGCCGCCGTCGACCAGTAACGGCGCAGCGTCATTCCATGCTCGATGTTGGTGAAGTGATAGGGCAGCAGCTCGCCGGAGGGGCAGCGATAGACGTCCTCATCAGGCAGGTAGGCGAAGTCCTGTTTGCCGAACCGGCCCTCCGCCTTGGCGTTCGAAGTCATGGGCTTGGGCAAGGTGACTGCAACGCCAGCCTCTTCGCAGGCTAATATCTCCTCTCCGTCGAAGTAGCCACGGTCGGCGACCGCCTCGAGCTTGTCCACTTCGAGTACTTCTTTGGCTTGCTTCGACATCCGAGCAAGCTGCCCACGGTCGTTGCCGACGTTTATAACCTCGTGCCGCGAGAACCATGAAGGCCCCGCTGCTGCAGCTCGGCCTTGATCCTTCGAGACGCACGCAAGAGCGCGCGCCTCAGGATGAGGGTCTGCGTCAGGCTATTTCGCAAACGATCGCGCCGGCGGCAGGTGCAGCGCCCAGGCGTCGACCTTGTCGCTGGCGCGCGGATAGATCTCGGTCACGATCGGATCATGGCCGGGAATGAATCGATCAGGGTGACCGGCGAGGCGCTCGATCGTCTCCCAGGCCTGCGCCATGTCGCCGACATTGTAGACGATCGGGAACGGGCTCTTACGCTGGAGATTGGCGTAGTAATGCGCGGCATCGGACGCCAGCACCACCGGTCCGCGCGCGGTCTCGACCTTGACCACCTGCAAGCCGTCGGAATGGCCGCCGACGCGATGCACGGTGACGCCGGGCGCGACCTCGCCATCGCCGGAATAGAAGGTGACGCGCTCGCCATAGACGTGACGCACCATCAGCGTGACGTGCTCGACCGAGAACGGATGGCGCAAGAGGCCGTTGCACATGCAGCGGCCGGTCGCGTAAGCCATCTCGCGCTCCTGGAGATGGAAGCGGGCGTGTGGGAAGCGATCGAGATTGCCGGCGTGGTCGTAATGCAGATGCGTCACGATGACGTCGCGAATCGCGGCCGCGGCGACGCCGAAGCGCCCCAGCGCGTCGACCGGATTGAGCGTCAGCTTGCGCGCCCGCGCGCTCGCCTCCTCGGCGTTGAAGCCGGTGTCGACCAGGATGTCGCGACCGTGCCCTCGGATCAGCCAGACGAAATAGTCGAGATCCTGCGCCGCGCTGTCATGCGGGTCGGGCACGAGGAAGTTCATGTGAGGGGTGCGCGGCGACATCGTCGCATAGCGCAGTGCGTAGATCTCGTAGACGTTTCCCATGACGCTGCTCTTTGTTTTGCTTTTTTCTGAGTGGACCTGCAGAGACGCACCGGCGGACCAAGCCATTGTCCGTTGCAAAGGTCAAACACCTGAGGTTGCGACGACCGCGGTCCTGCAATGTGAGACCAATCACATTTTAGTCGCCCTGGCTGCCCTAACGTCCCGTGGACAGGATCGAGCCAGATCGCATCGAGTGCAACCATGACAGCCTCTTTATTCCCCTCGCAGCGCGGCCATGCCTTGCGGTCGATCGTCGCGATAAAGTCGAATCTCCAAGCGGTTGACGCCCCCCATCCCGGGTCTGATAATGCATGGAGCGAAAGTTAAGGTCGCCGCGGCGCAAGCTGGGAACGGTGCCTTTTTGGCTGGACCGCGCTGATTATGAAAATTCGCTTCCTTTTTCTGCTGCCTTTGCTGATCTCGCTTGTTCCGACTGCCCCGTCACTTGCGGCTGGCGACCGCTTTGCGCTGGTGATCGGCAACGCCAAATATCCGGATGCGGATGCCCCGCTGAAGGAACCGATCAATGATGCGCGCGACGTCGCCGACGAGCTCAAGCGCGACGGCTTTTCCGTCGAGATCGGCGAGAACCTGACCGGCGACGGCATGCGCCGCGCCTTCGACAAGCTCTACGGCAAGATCAAGCCCGGCTCCGTGGCGCTGGTGTTCTTCAGCGGATTCGGCATCCAGTCCGCGCGTCAGAGCTACATGCTGCCGGTCGATGCGCAGATCTGGACCGAATCCGACGTGCGCCGCGACGGTTTCAGCCTGGAGACCGTGCTCGGCGAACTCAACACCCGCGGCGCTGGCGTCAAGATCGCGCTGGTCGATGCCTCCAGACGCAACCCGTTTGAGCGCCGGTTCCGCAGCTTCTCGGCCGGCCTGACCCCGGTGATCGCGCCGAATGGCACGCTGGTGATGTATTCGGCGGCGCTGGCCTCGGTGGTCTCGGACGCCGGTGGCGAGCACAGCCTGTTCGTCCAGGAACTGCTCAAGGAAATCCGCGTCCCCGACCTGATGGCCGAGGAGACGCTGAACCGCACCAAGATGGGCGTCACCCGCGCCTCGCGAGGCGAGCAGGTGCCGTGGATATCCTCTTCATTGGCCGAAGATTTCTCGTTCATTCCAGGGGCCGGCGGATCGCGTCCGTCAACGACGCCGCCACCCGCGCCGCCGGCCGTGGTCGCCAACAACCCGCCGCCGGCACCACCCGCGCCGCCGACACCGCCTTCGCCGCCGAAGCCGGCCGACACGGCTGCGGCTCCTGCACCTCCACCCCCTCCTGCGCCCGCACCGGCGGCCTCGCCGAAGCCGCAGGTCGAGGCCGCCCTGCCGCCACCGCCGCCGCCCGTAAAGCCGGTTGATCCCGGTCCCGCGCCGAGCACGGACAGCGGACCGAGCCCCGCCGTCCTGGCTGACGACCCCACGATCAAGAGCCTGACGGCCAAGATTGCCGCCAATCCGGACGACGTGAACGCGCTGTACCGGCGTGGCCAGGTCTATGCCAGCAAGGGCGCCTACAACCTCGCCATCAAGGATTTCGACGATACGCTCCGCATCAACGCGAAGGACGTCGAGGCACTCAACAACCGCTGCTGGACCCGCACCGTGGTCGGCGATCTCCAGGGCGCGCTCAAGGATTGCAACGAGGCGCTGCGGCTGCGGCCGAACTTCGTCGATGCGCTGGATAGCCGCGGGCTGGTCAACCTGAAATCGGGCGCGGTCAAGAACGCCATCGCCGATTTCGACGCGGCCCTGAGGATCAACCCGCGCCTGACGTCCTCGCTCTACGGACGCGGCCTCGCCAAGCAGCGCAACGGCTCCGCCCAGGAAGGCGCGCTCGACATCGCCAATGCCAAGGCGATGGATCCGAACATCGTTCAGGAATTCGCAAGCTACGGAGTGCGTTGATATTTTTTTGGATTGAGGCAGCAGACGCCTCGAACCTTCAACAGCCCAAGGAAGACTAATGGGCGGATGCCGCAAGGGGGCCTTTCCCGAGGGCTATTGCAGGAATTTGGAAATGCGCGAGCTGGCTGCGCAGGAGGGACTGCTATGAAATTGGCTGCAAAGGGACTGACCGCGATCCTGTCCATCATCACCATCGGCGCCGCTCTGTCGCTGCCGGCGTCGCCCGCCTTCGCGGGCGACGAAAGCAACAGCAAGAACGTCACCGAGGACGAGATCGTCCGCGCACTCGCGCCGCCGCCGAAGAAGCCTTTGACCCGCGGCCTCTCGATCACCCCGCAGGCCGATCCCGCGCCGAACGCGGCGGAGACCAAGCTGATCCAATCCGTGCGCGGCCGCTCGACGCGCTCGCTGTCGTCGACCGAGCGCGAGGAAATCGCCTCCGTCGCCAAGGACAAGCCGAACATCGATCTCGAGATCACGTTCGACTACAACTCCGCCAATATCAGCGCCAAATCGATGCCTTCGGTGCAGGCGCTCGGTCGCGCGCTGACCAGCCCCGACCTGAAGGGCTCGACCTTCGTGGTCGCCGGTCACACCGACGCCGCCGGCGGCGAAGCCTACAACCAGGACCTGTCGGAGCGCCGCGCGGATTCGATCAAGCGCTACCTCGTCGACAAGTACGGCATCTCGGCGACCGACCTCGTCACCGTCGGCTATGGCAAGAGCAAGCTGAAGGATCCGAGCCAGCCGATGGCGGAGGTCAACCGCCGCGTGCAGGTGGTCAACATGGAAAACAAGACCACCGCATCGAAGTAAGCACGACGCAATCCTTTGCAGTGACACGTCGTGATGTGGTGTAACGTCTCGCTTCCAAAGCGCGTCCCGCAGCCTTGCGGGACGCCGCTTTATTTCGGGGAAACGCTCTCGATAGGCCTCGTACGGACGGCCGTGAGCCAGGCCAGGGTGATCCGGCGATGAACCTTTCCGCATATCTCAAGCCGGCCGGAACGGTGGCGTTCGTCGTCGCGCTCGGCATTGGCTATTATCTGTTCGAGCATCGGCGCCGCCCCGAGGCGAAGGAAACGCCGGGCGAGGCGCTCGTCATCGTGACGAAGTCGACCAATGCCTGCTTCTCCGACCTCGTGCGGGTGACCGGCTTCTTCGTGCCGCGCCGCGAGGCCGTGGTCGTCGCCGACCAGGAAGGCTCGCGGGTCACGGACCTCTTCGTCACCGAAGGCACTGTTGTCACCGACAATCAGGAGCTGGCGCGCCTGACCGCGCCACCGCAGATGCCCGGCCAGCCGCAGCGCCCCGGCCCGCAAGGCCCGCTCTCGCTGAAGGCGCCCGCGCCGGGCCTCGTCACCGAGGTCCGCACCATCGTCGGCGCGCCGGCCTCGCCGCAGGCCGGCCCGATGTTCCGCATCGCCGTCAACAACGAGATCGAGCTCGACGCCCAAGTCCCGGCGGTTCATATGCCCAAGCTCAGCTCCGGCGCGACCGTGCGCATCAGCCGCGATGACGCACCCGATCTGATCGGCCGGGTCCGGCTGGTTGCGCCCGAAATCGACCGCACCACCCAGCTCGGGCGCGTCCGCATCAGCGTCACCAACAATCCCTCGCTGAAGGTCGGCGTATTCGCCCGCGCCTCGATCGACGCCAAGCGAAGCTGCGGCGTCTCGATCCCGAAGACCGCGATCGACCATCTCACCGTGCAAGTCGTCAAAGGCAATATTGTCGAGACGCGCAAGGTGCGGGTCGGACTGTCGTCCGACAGCGCGACGGAAATCCTGGAAGGGCTCGAGGTCGGCGAAATCGTCGTCGCCGACGCCGGCTCTTCGCTCCATGATGGCGACCAGATCAAAACCATGTTCGCCGATGAACTCGATCGCACGCGAGTACGCTGATGGCTCTTAATATCTCGGCATGGTCGATACGTCATCCGCTGCCGTCTGTCGTCTTTTCGATCATCCTGCTGGTTCTCGGCTGGACCTCCTTCACCAAGCTCGCGATCACACGGCTGCCGTCGGCCGACATCCCCGTGATCTCGGTTGCGGTCTCGCAGTTCGGCGCAGCGCCGGCCGAGCTCGAATCCCAGGTCACCAAGACGGTTGAAGACGCGGTCTCCGGCGTCGAGGGCGTGCGGCACATCACCTCTTCGATCACCGATGGCCTGTCGGTCACCACGATCCAGTTTGCGCTGGAGACCAACACGGACCGCGCGCTCAACGACGTCAAGGACGCGGTGACGCGCGTGCGCTCCAACCTGCCGCAGAACGTCACCGAACCGCTGATCCAGCGCGTCGACGTCATCGGCCTGCCGATCGTCACCTATGCCGCGATCTCACCCGGCAAGACGCCGGAGCAGCTCTCCTATTTCGTCGACGACGTGGTCAAGCGCGCGCTGCAAGGCGTGCGCGGCGTCGCCCAGGTCGAGCGCATCGGCGGTGTCGAGCGCGAGATCCTGGTCTCGCTTGATCCCGACCGTTTGCAGGCGATGGGGCTGACCGCGGTCAATGTCAGCCAGAGCCTGCGCGGCACCAATGTCGACGTCGCCGGCGGCCGCGCCGAGATCGGCAAGAACGACCAGGCCATCCGCACGCTCGCCGGCGCCAAGACGCTGGGCGATCTTGCCGGCACCATGATCCCGCTGTTCGGCGGCGGCGAGGTCCGGCTCGACGATCTCGGCACCGTCACCGACACCATCGCCGACCGCCGCACCTTCGCCCGATTCAACGGCGAGCCGGTGGTCGCGCTCGGCATCAAGCGCTCCAAGGGCGCCAGCGATGTGAAGGTGGCCGAGGCCGTGCAGAAGCGCATCGACGCGCTCAAGACCGCCTATCCCGACGTCGATTTGAAGCTGATCGACACCTCGGTCGAATATACCAAGGGCAACTACCACGCGGCGATCTCGACCCTGTTCGAAGGCGCCATCCTCGCCGTCGTCATCGTGCTCCTGTTCCTGCGCGACCTGCGCGCGACCATCATCGCCGCGATCTCGCTGCCGTTGTCGATCTTCCCGGCGTTCTGGGCGATGGACCTGCTCGGCTTCTCGCTGAACCTCGTCAGCTTCCTCGCCATCACGCTGTCGACGGGTATTCTGGTCGACGACGCCATCGTCGAGATCGAGAACATCGTCCGGCACATGAACATGGGCAAGTCGCCCTATCGTGCCGCGTTAGAGGCTGCCGACGAGATCGGCCTCGCGGTGATCGCGATCTCGCTGACGATCATCGCGATCTTCGCACCCGCGAGCTTCATGTCGGGCATCGCCGGACAGTTCTTCAAGCAGTTCGGCATCACCGTTTCGGTGCAAGTGTTCTTCTCGCTGCTCGCGGCCCGCTTCGTCACCCCAGTGCTGGCCGCCTACTTCCTCAAGCACAGTTCGCATGAGGAGCCGCCGCCCGGCCGCATTTTGCGGTCCTATCATGGAATCGTGGCCTGGTCGGTGAGGCACTATTTCATCACGGTGCTGATTGGACTCGGCATCTTCGCCGCCTCGATCTGGAGCATCACGCTGCTGCCGCAGGGCTTCCTGCCGGCGCAGGACAGCGCCCGCTCGCTGCTTGCGCTCGAGCTGCCGCCGGGCACTCAGCTCGCCTATACCGAAAAGGTCACCGAAGACATCGTCGCGCGCCTGCGCAAGCGGCCCGAGGTGAAGAGCATCTTCGTCGACGGCGGGCGCGTCCCGCCGGGCACCCAGGAAGTCCGGCGCGCCGCCCTGATCATCAACTACACGCCCAAGGACAGCCGCGACATCACTCAGCGCGAGCTCGAGTTCTCGATCAGCCAGGAGCTGGAGAACGTTCCCGACATCCGCTTCTGGTTCCTGGACGAGAACGGCTTGCGCGCGATCTCGCTGGTGGTGACCGGTGTCGATCCCAACATCGTCAACAACGTCGCGAGCGAGCTTGCGACGCAGATGAAGCGCATTCCCACCATCTCCAACGTGATCTCGGAAACCTCGCTGGAACGACCCGAGTTGCGCATCGAGCCGCGCGCCGATCTCGCCGCGCGGCTCGGCGTCTCGACCGAAAGCCTGTCGCAGACCATCCGCGTCGCCACCATCGGCGACGTCGGGCCTGCACTTGCCAAGTTCGACGTCGGCGACCGCCTGGTGCCGATCCGTGTTCAGCTCGAGGACGCCGCGCGCGGCAATCTGAAGACGCTCGAGCAGCTCCGCGTGCCGCTCGGCGAGCACGGCGAGAAGGGCGGCGTGCCGCTCTCGGTCATCGCCGACGTCAAGCTCGACCAGGGCCCCACCAGCATCAACCGCTACGACCGTGAGCGACAGGCGACCGTCGCGGCCGACCTCGTCGGCTCCGCCGCGCTCGGCGATGCCACCAAGAAGATCTACGAGCTGCCGGTGATGAAGAGCCTGCCGAAAGGCGTGAAAGTCTCACCCTCGGGCGACGCCGAAAGCCTCAACGAATTGTCTGACGGTTTTGCGACCGCGATCACGGCCGGCCTGATGATGGTCTATGCCGTGCTGGTGCTGCTGTTCGGCACCTTCCTGCAGCCGATCACCATCCTGTTCTCGCTGCCGCTCTCGATCGGCGGCGCGATCGCCGCCTTGCTCGTCACCGGCAAGCAGCTCACCACGCCGGTGTGGATCGGCATCCTGATGCTCATGGGCATCGTCACCAAGAACGCGATCATGCTGGTGGAATTCGCCATCGAATCCATTCACGCCGGCAAGCCGCGCGAAGAGGCCATGATCGATGCCGGCATGAAGCGCGCCCGTCCGATCGTGATGACCACGATCGCGATGGCCGCGGGCATGATGCCGAGCGCGCTCGCGGTCGGCGCCGGCGGCGAGTTCCGCTCACCGATGGCGCTCGCGGTGATCGGCGGCCTGATCTTCTCGACCATCCTGTCGCTGGTGTTCGTGCCCGCGATGTTCATGGTGATGGACGATTTCGGCGCCCTGATCTGGCGCTTCGGCAAGCGGCTGATCGTGCACAGCGAGGATGCGGAGGCTGCCGGCCACCACGGAGCAGCTCCGGCGGAAGCCACACCAGCGCCGAAGAATATCGCGCGCCCAGCGGCGGAGTAGAGTTAGCGGGAACGAAACTGGGTGCCATCACGATGCATATTCCGAATGGCAAGAAGGCTACTGTCGACATTCGGAAGCTCGAAGACTATTGCCTGAACCCCTCGCATTCGCGCGGTCGACACAAAGCGAGAGTTTTCCGCGACGCTCTCGATCTTCAGCGCGGTGATGCAACCTGGCTTCGCAGTGCGCTCCTCAATGCAGTCCTTTCTGGCGATGCGTCCCAGATTGCGACAGATCGCTGGGGCAGCCGCTGGCGCATGGATATCCTGCTTAGGCGACAACAGAAGCAGGCTGTGGTAAGAACCGCATGGATCATACGGACCGGCGACGACCGGCCGACATTCGTCACCTGTTGGGTGCTATGATGAGCGTAGCGAGCAAAAGAAAGCGGGCGCCGGCGACACTGGATGTCGTCGCTTTGCTGGCGAGCCTTCCAGAGCACCGCTTGGCGCGAGGAAACGTCGGCACGATCGTCGAAGAGCTTGACGACAAGACGGTGCTCGTCGAATTCAGCGATGATGACGGCCGATCATATGCTATAGCACCATGCCTGCGGTCAGAGCTGCTAACCCTGCACTATGTGCCGGAAGCAGCTTAACTACCTCCTACTCGTTCCGCGCGATCGCCGTCAGCTTGGTCATGTTCCGCAGCAATATCCGGCCGCGCTGGAGATCCAGGATCGCCTCCTTGCGCCAGGCCTGAAGCTGGCGGTTGACGCTTTCGCGGGCGGCGCCGACGAAGACGCCGAGCTGCTCCTGCGAGATGTGCACCTCGGAGCCGAAATCGGCGGCGAGCGCGCAGAGCCGCCGCGCCAGCCGCACCGGCAGCGGCTGCAGCATGGATTCCTCCATGCGCTCGCTCTGCCAGCGGATGCGCTGGCAGAGCAGCGCGATGATCTTGATCGCGACCTTCGGCTCGCGCTCGAGGAAGCCGAGGAAATCTTCGCGCCGCAGCACGAACAATTCGCTCGCCTCACCCGCGGTGGCATCGGCCGTGCGGCTCTGGCCGTCCAGCACCGCGACCTCGCCGAACAGGTCGCCCGGCCCCATGAAGTTCAGCGTCAGCCGGCTGCCGTCGGAGGCGCCGGTCTCGATGCGGACCTGGCCGCGGCGCACGCCGAACAGCGCGTTTCCGGGATCGCCCTTCTGAAACAACACCTCGCCGCTCCCCAGATGCTGGGTGTGGCAGAGATTGGACAGCCGCTGGAGTTCGTCCGCGCCGAGATCCGCGAACATCGCGTTCATCTTCAGGATGACCGCAAATTCGGCCTGCTTGCTCATTTCAATGTCCTCGTCAATTTACTCGTGAATGTCCTTGGCAAATCGCTTGGAACCATCAACATCAGGATCGCGTAAAACCGCGCCGGAGAAGTGTGTCATAAGTCACATAACTTTGCAGCACCCCCCGACTATTTTTGCGCGCTTGGAGCCGCTTCCCGTCCCGGGATAAACTGAGGCACAAAAGACGGGCGCAAAGGACAGTTAATCTGCCGGGTTCGCTGCCGATCGTCCGTCGTTGGGAAGTCGACATGAGAGCACTGAAATTCGTCGGCGCGGCTTTGGCTGTCGTCATCATCGCGATCGCGGTCCTGCTGGTGGTCGGAATCCCCTCCGGCTTCCTGACCTCGACGATTGCCGCGCGGGTCGAGAGGGCGACCGGTTATCGCCTGTCGATCGACGGCACCACCAAGATCAGCCTGTGGCCGACGCTGAACGTCACCCTGAACGACATCACGCTGCAAGACCCGAAGGACCGCAGCGGCATCACGCGCCTGACGGTCGACAGCGTGCAGGCCGACATGTCGCTCTCCAGCGTCTGGTCGGGCCGCCCTGAGATCAGCGAGTTCGTCGTCACCCATCCCGTGCTCTACCAGCCGTTGCTGCGTGAGCGCCTGCCGAATGCCGGCACCGCGTCGAAGCCGCTCGCGCTCGACACGAGCGGTGCGACCATCGACCGCGTCAAGGTCATCGACGGCGAGGTTGCATTCGCGCGTATACGCGATCGCGTCGAGGGCCGCATCAGTGCCATCAATGCCGATGCCGTCGTTGGCGGCGACCGCCGGGTCGACATCACCGGCACCGCGCGCGTCGGCGAGCACCCGACCAAGTTCGACATCAAGGCGTCCACGCCGACGGCGCCGGGCGACCGGCCGACGATTCCGGTCGACTTCGCCATCGACATGCCCGACGTGCTGAAATCCCAGCTCGCAGGTCACGCCGACATGCGGCTGAGCGGCGATGTCGTGATGATCAACGGCGTCAATGGCAGACTCGGCGACGGCGCCTTCAACGGCTGGGCTTCGGTCGACATCGCGAGCAAGCCGCTGGTCAAGGTCGATCTCGACTTCCAGCGGCTCGCGATTCCGCTGGCGAAATCGCCGGAAGGCACGGCCGGACAACCCTGGAGCAATGCGCCGATCGACGTCTCCGGGCTCAATTATGTCGACGCGCAAGTCAGGATCTCGGCGAACGAAGCCGTGATCGGCGATGCCAGCCTTTCGCCGCTCGCGCTCGATGCAAAACTCGCCGGCGGCGTGCTGAAGGCCAGCACCGCCAACCTCGGCGCCTATGGCGGCCAGGTCTCGGGCGAGGTGATCCTGGATGCGACCACCGGCGCGCCGAGCTTCGCCATGCATTCCGATCTCGTCGGCGTGCGCGCGCTGCCGCTGCTCCAGGGCCTTGCCGAATTCGACCGGATCGACGGCAAGCTGCAGGCCAAGCTCGCTTTGCGCAGCGCCGGCGCCAGCCAGCGCGCGCTGATGGCGAACATGCAGGGCACGGCCTTCGTCAATTTCCAGGACGGCGCGATCCGCGGCATCAACGTTGCGCAGATGATCCGCTCGCTGACCACGAGCACGCTGTCCGGCTGGCAAGAAAGCCAGGACCCCGGCCAGGAGCAGAGCACGGACTTGTCGCAGCTCTCGGCCTCCTTCCGCATCGACAAGGGCCAGGCGGTGACGACCGATCTCAATCTGATCGGACCGCTGGTGCGCGTGACCGGCGCCGGCACCATCGCCCTCGACACCAAGATGATGGGCTTTCGCGTCGAGCCCAAGCTCGTGATGACGACCGAGGGCCAGGGCCGCACGTCCGATCCGGTCGGCTTCGGCATTCCCGTGATGATCCAGGGCACCTGGTCGCAGCCGCGGATCTATCCTGACATGGCCGGCGTGCTGGATAATCCGGATGCCGCCTATGCCAAGCTGCGCGAGATGGGCAAGGGCCTGTTCGGCCCCGATGGCGCCGGGCTCGGCAATATCCTGGGCGGCCTCGGGCTCGGCGGCACCACCGCACCGGGCGGCGGCAATGCGACCGGCAATGCCAATCCGCAAGGTCAGCAGCCGGGACAGAACAATCTGCTCGGCGGCCCCTTGGGCGAAGCCATCGGCAATCTGATCCAGCAGGGGCTTTCCAGCGGTGCCGGGACCGGCACTGGCACCGGCCGCAGCCGCAGCCTGCCGGCGACGCCATCCACGCCGGCCCCACAGGCCTCGCCTTCCGCTCCCGCCCTGGAGGATCCGCCCGTCGCGCAGCAGGATAGTCAGCCAATGAACGACGTGCTGCGGCAACTCTTTAATCGATGAGGGGCGGACCAACGCGCAGGCTGCGGCAATTCATCCGCTTTTCCACCTGCCCCTTTGCCACCGCTTCTGACGTCCATAGCGGGTAACCACAACGGCGGCTCGGCCGGCCCCTTGGCAATCCCCTGACCCAAATTGTGGTAGAACGGCGCGAAAGGGCCGGTACGGCCGGTAGCGCGCGGCGGCAATGGCGGCGCGAGAGGATCGGGATGGCAGGAGCGAACGACAAGACACGGTTTCTGCGCGAGGGCCTGTTCGCCAAATATGTCGTCTCCCTCGTCGGCCTCGTCGTGTTCGTGCTCGCCGTCAACGGCGCGATGGAGACCTGGATCTCCTACCGCGCCACCCGGACGTCGCTGACCGACGGGCTGGAGGACAAGGCGCAAGGCGCCGCGCGGCGGATCGAGCAATCGATCTCGGAGCTCGAACGCCAGATCAGCTGGGTGACGCGGGCGAGCCAGGACACGCTCGAAAAGCGCCGTGCCGATTACGCCTCGCTCCTGCATCAGGTCGCGGTCGTCAACCAGCTGTTCCAGCTCAACGGCGACGGCCGCGAGGTGCTGCGCGTCTCGCGCCAGTCGACCACGACCGGCAGCAATGCCGACCTCTCCCGCGACATGCGCTTCACCGACACCGTCGCCCGCGGCGTCAGCTACGCGCCGGCCTGGTTCGCCGACCGGACCCCGTTGATGTCGATCTCGGTGGCGCATTCCGGCTTCAACGCCGGCGTCACGGTCGCCGAGATCGATCTCAGCTTCCTCTCCGACTTCCTGTCCGACGCCCAGGTCGGCAAGGCCGCGTTCGCCTATGTGGTCGATCCGCGGGGCCGCGTGCTGGCGACGTCCTCGAAAGGGCCCGATGTCGGCAAGGACCTGTCGAAGCTGCCGCAGGTCGCGGCCGCGATTGCGCCCGGCCGCGAGCCCGACACGTCGGGCACCGATTTCAACGGCCATGCGGTGATGAGCGCCGCAAGCACGGTGCCGAAGCTCGGCTGGAGCGTGCTGTTCGAGCAGCCGACCACGCAGGCCCTGATGCCGATCCGCGACCAGCTGGTGCGCATCGCGCTGCTGATCGGCATGGGGCTGCTGGTCGCGATCCTCGCCGGCACGCTGCTCGCCCGCCGCATGATCATCCCGATCACGGCGCTGCGCGACGGCGCGCACAAGCTCGGCGAGGGCGATTTCAGCCACCGCATCGACGTCCACACCTCCGACGAGCTGGAAGACCTCGCCGGCCAGTTCAATCGCATGGCCGATCAGATCCAGGAGACCTATTCGAACCTGGAGACCAAGGTCGAGGAGCGCACCCGCGATCTCGCGCAGTCGATCCACGAGCTCAAGGTGCTGGAAGAGGTCGGCCGCGCGGTCGCCTCCTCGCTCGATCTCAATGCCGTGCTGCCGACGATCGCGGCCCGCGCCATCGAGATCACCCATGCCGATGCCGTGCTGATCTACGGCTATGACGCGGACAAGCGCCGCTTCAACCTGGTCGAGGCGGGCGGCATCGACAAATCGGCCGAGGGCGCGCATGTCACCATCGACGAAGGCGAGAACATCCTGAGCGATTCGGCCGGGAGCGGCGCGCCGATCGCGCTGGCCGATCTCGACGATGCCACCGAGCAGCCGCTGCGCGACGCCGCGATCAATGCCGGCTTCCACGCGGTGCTGGTGGTGCCGCTGGTCGACCAGCAGGGCACGCTCGGCTCGCTGGTGGTGCTGCGCCGTGCCAGCGGCGCATTCGCCCCCAGCATCATCGGCCTGATGCGCACCTTCGCCAACCAGGCGGTGCTGGCGATGCGCAATGCGCGGCTGTTCACCGAGGTCGACCACAAGAGCCACGCGCTGGAGACGGCGAACGAGACCGTGCGCGCCCAGGCCGACAAGCTGCGCGAGCAGACCGAGCAGCTCAAGGACTGGAACAAGTCGCTGGAGGCGCGCGTCAAGACCCAGCTCGGCGAGATCGAGCGCATCCGCAAGCTCGAGCGTTTCCTGGCGCCGCAGGTCGCACAGCTGATCGCCTCCTCCGACAGCCCCGAGGGGCTGCTCACCAGCCAACGCCGCGAGGTGACCGTGGTGTTCTGCGATTTGCGCGGCTTCACCGCGTTCACGGAAGCGACCGAGCCGGAAGAGGCGATGAACGTGCTGCGCGAATATCACGCAGCGCTCGGCAAGCTGATCTTCAAATATGAGGGCACGCTCGACAAATATGCCGGCGACGGCGTGATGATCCTGTTCAACGCGCCGATCCAATTCGAGGACCACATCCAGCGCGCGGTGAAGATGGCGGTGGAGATGCGCGACACCATCGGCCCGCTGACCGAGCGCTGGCGCAACCGCGGACATAGCCTCGGGTTCGGCATCGGCATTGCGCTCGGCTATGCGACGCTGGGCCAGGTCGGCTTCGAGCAGCGGCTGGAATATGCCGCGATCGGCAGCGTCACCAACCTCGCCTCCCGCCTCTGCGGCGAGGCCAAGCCCAACCAGATCGTGGTGAGCCGCCGCGTCTACGGCATGGTCGAGCCCTGGGTCGAAGCCCGCGCCCTCGACGATCTCCAGCTCAAGGGCTTCAATCACCCCGTGCTCGCGATGGAGATCCTGTCCTGGCGCGACGAGGTCGAGAACGTGGTGGATGCCGCGGCGGCGCGGCGGCGAGGCTGAGCGGCCAAACAAAAAGTGCGAAAACAACCCCATGCACAGTAGCCGGGGGCTTTGGGATCAATGACTTACGCGAATCTCGCGCGGGTGCTGGCGTGATTTGACATGATCGGGCGCTCAGGCTGATTTCGCGACGTTACGAAAGCGCTCCAGAGACGCCCTGATCGCGCAGGACATGCGTAAAATTCCAGATCTTGGCGACGTGAGTCTGGGCGTTCACGGTGCGCTCCCGAGAAACGGATTGACGATGGTGAGCCCGCCGATGCTGCGGCCGTGTTGCAGGTCTTCGCTGTAGAGCGTGTCGCAGCCGGCCTCGACCGCCGCAGCGACGATCAGCGCGTCATAAAAGGCAAGGGTGTGACCGCTGGCAAGCGCAAGCGCCGCGGCGTGCGTGTGTGATGTCAGCGGCAAGATGTCGGGAAAGCGAAAGCGGAGGGACTGCACAGCTGCCTCGATCATTGGCCAATCCTGCTTCTGCTTCTTACGCAACACGTTGGTGAACTCGTTCAGCACCTGCGCGCTGATGGCACCACCGCCAGCAATCGTGTTCAGCGCCCGCTGGCGCTTTGTGTCGGTCGAATAGGCGTAGATCAGAATATTGCTGTCGAAGAAGGCACTCACCGCTCGTTCGCCTCATCGCGATCGAACTTGTAGCCTTCGGGCAGGGGAAACTGGAACTGCTCCACCTGCCTGAGAAATTCCGCTCGCTTGTCGATCTTCTCTACTGCGAGCCGGCCCTTCGAGGCCTCCACCACGTTGAGCTCGTCGCCGGGCGAAAGATTCAGGGCCTCGACAAGCGCCTTGGGCAGGCGAACCGCCAAGCTATTTCCCCATTTGGAAACCAGCACGGAACCCTCCATGATATACATCATCTAATGTATATCATAAAACGGATATCATTTCTCCTCAAGAGGCCTGCAGCCGATGCCTTCTTGGGAGGCGCACCGGCGAAGCCGAGGATCTCGCGCAATTCACCCTCCCACGAACCATATCCCGCCTCCCTGCGACCAATCCTCGCTTCGCGAAAATCCGGATGGAGACGATCTGTGGCGTTTGCCTTGCCTTCGCGTGCTTATGATTTGCAGATGCTGGACCGTCCCGCTGACCGCGCGCGCGATCATGGTTGGGTCTATGGGCTGCCGCCGGGCATCACATCCGAACAATGGCCGCTCGATCCGGTCAGCGGCTATCCGCTGATGCACGGTTTCACGCTTCTGCTGCCGGAGGATTATCGCGTGCATGGCGAAGACATCGCCGCGGTGTCGTTCTTTGCCACCGCGCCCGATCACAATGACGGCGGCGCGCCCGACGACCCAGAAATCCGCGAGGCCGTGCTGACGCTACCAGCGCATCCGCGGCTGTCGCGGATGACCGACATCCTCGACTATGAATATGCCGCGCTGCTGCTCACCAAGGCCGAATATGACGGCGCGTTCGCGACGCCGCCGGCGCCGCTGGCGCTTGCGACGGCCGAGCGGCCGCGCTGGCTCGACGTTGGTGGCGCCAGCGCCTTCTTCGAGGCCGCGCCGCCATACGGGCAGAAGATGTTCGCCAGCGCTCCGCGCGCTGCTCTCATTGAAAATCGCGCGATTGCCTTGACGCCGCGTGCGAGCGATCCGAACGCCGGCAAGGGCCCGCAGGACGAGCACACACGCGAGAAGGCGCCGACCGGCTATCAGCCTTACTACTATTACGTCGGCGGCGTGCCGGGCCGCGACAATTTCCGCCTGCACGACTGGAGCAAGGACCACGCCCACAATCACCTCGGCGGCACCATGCGGCCGTGCCAGGCGGTGCCGGAGATGAGCCCGTTCTACATCGAGTTCGAAGAATATTTCGGCGGCTATAATTTTGGCGGCGGCAATGCGCAGCTCGACTTCAGGGACATGAAGTTCGACTGGGCGTGCGGGTGATCACGCCCCCCGTTTCGGTCCGATCGCCTCGAAGCCGGCCTTCTGCTCGTCGCTCAGATCGGCCTCGAAGTCGTCGAGCGCATCGCTGATGCCGCCGACCGCTTGCAGCATCGTCTCAAGTCGCGCCTTCACGGCGGCGAGGCGGGCCTGCGGTGTCGCGGCGGCTTCCGCCGGGCAGGCGCTCAGCGTCTCCATGGTGCGCAGCGTGGTGTCCTGGAGCACCTCAAAGCGGGCGCGGGCGGTCTCGTCGAGCTTGAGCGTGGAAGCAATCTCGGCAGCGGGCCATTGCTGCTGCACCAGCTGCTCATATTGGCGCTGCGCCTTTTCGTCATAGCGGGGATCGTAGCCCGGCTTGCACGCGGCGGCCGCCTGCGCGTCCTTCGGCTGAGCCGCGGCAAGCGCGGCGCGACGCTCATTGCCGAGCGCATTGAGTCTGGCTTTCTGGTCGTCATTGAGAAGCCCGACGAATTTCGCAAGCGGCGGCGCGACCGCGTCAATTGCCTTGATCATGGCCTCAAGCCGCTCGCGCATCAGGCCGAGGCGCTCGGCGGCGGTGTCCGGGGCCTGCGCCGGGCAGGCGGCCCGGATGGTGTCGCGCGCAGCATTCCAGGTGGATGCGAGCTCGTCGAGCGCGGTGCGCTGCGATTCGTTCGGCGCTACGGCGGCAGTGATGCGTTCGACGGGCAGACCGCCGGTGTCGCTGGCTTCGCAAAGAGTCTCCGCGGACGGGGTGCGCCGCGCGCGCCGGCCTTGCGGTGCAGTGTAGGCGGCAAGCTCCGTGGCGGCATAAGGCGTGAAGATCGCGGCATAGATGTCGCCATAGCCATAGAGCGAGAGGCTGGTGGTGTCGCCAAAGAAGATCGCGGTGGTGAGATCGTCATGCGCGAACGGCCAGAACACCGGGCCGACCCAGCCATAGCTGCCATCGGGGTGGCGCCACCAGCCCTGCGGGCGGCGACCGCCCTGCCAGCCCGACAGCGCGGCCTGCGCGGTGAGCGCCGCACGCAGGACGTAAGGGTTGGCCGGCTGGCCGCGCTCGCCGCCGCGGGGATCCTGCGACCTCAGCGCGGCCGAGCGGTAGCGGCCACCGCGCACCGCCATGCGGGCATGGCGCAAGCGCGACAGGCCGATCATGTGGCCGACGGCAAAACGTGCAACGCCGAGCGGACCGCCGCGCAATCCGAACTGGGCCTCGGCCTTGCCAGGCAGCAGCACGGCCCCAAACATGAGAGCAGCGCCCGCCACCGCCAGTCCCATGCGTCCGGACATGAAAACTGACCTGACCACCTCGGCCTCCTCCCAACGCCAAGCGCGCACTGCGTCGCATCACAATGACGCGCGGGGGAACCGATTGTTCCGGAACCACAGAGGGCAAAGCGTCGCGGGCAACTGCTTATCTCTCCCGCTTTTGGCGAGAGGGAGAGGAAAGACCGTGCCCGTCACTGCGCCTTTGGCGGCATCACGAAGGTCTGGCCGGGATAGATCAAATTGGGATTGTGGATCTTGTTGCGGTTGGCGTTGAAGATCACGGCGTAGCGGGCGCCGTCACCATAGGCGAGCTTGCTGAGCGCCCACAGGCTGTCGCCGCGGGAGATCACACGGCTGCCACCCGCTTCCGCAGGTGTGCCACTGAGTGCGTCCGCCGGGGAAGCCGATGCGACCGCGGTCGACGCTGCCCGGGCCATCACCTTCGGCTTCGGTGCGCCCGTCAATCTGGGCCGAGCCGTGGGCCTGTCGGGCGCTGAGGCCAGGTGTGGCGATGCCGAGGGCAAGGAGGCCACGACTTCAGGCTTGTCGTCAGGCTTCTCGGCCTGTTTCGCCTCTTGTTTCGCTTCTTGCCGCACGGCGGGTGCCGGCGGCGGCGCGGCCTCGGCAATGGTCACCGGCATGCTGCGGCTGGATTGCGTGACGGTCCCGTCGGTCGATTTCGCCCGCAAGGTCAGCTCATAGGAACCGGCGGGAAGCTGCAGCGGGGTCATCACGAACTGGCCCGACGCATCGGCCGTGACGGTGTCGAGCGGCTTGCCGTCGCGCAGCAGCTCCACCTTCGCACCCGGCGTGGCCTGGCCGGCGATCACCGCCGCCTCGCCATGATCGTCGATGCGCGCGACGTCAAAACGCGGACCCGCATCCGCCGCTGCCGGCGGCGGCTTGACCGGCGCGAGGTCGGCCAGCGCCGTGACCTGCTTCTGCGTCTCGGCCAGCGCGCCCGCCTTCGGCTCGGGCGCCGGCGACGGCGATGCGGCTGGGGCCGGCGGCGCGTTGGCGGCAAGCTTTTGCTCTTCCGGCTTGGGTTCCGGCTTCAGCGCGGGCTTGGCTTCGGCCTTGGGTTCGACTTTGGCTTCGGCCTTGGCCTCCGGCTTGGCGCCGACGGCGACTTCGGTCTTCGCCTCGCCCGGCAGCAGGCGGCGCAGTTCGGTGGGGCCGATCACCAGCACGGTGCCGCCCACCGCGAGCAGACAGAAGGCAATGAAGGCCTTGGATGCGGTGATCATCGGAAATGAACCTTGGGACGCAAATCAGCCGAGGGCCGCAAATTGCGCCGTTTTCGCTGCGGCAGCAAGACGATCGTTGGGATGATGCGCAGCCGCGCCCGAGATGAACCGGCAGGGCCCCGTCGGCGTCAAATCAACGAGACCGCATTGCGCCCAATTTTTTTAAGGATTTTCCCCGTGAACGCATTTTGCCGCCCTGCACCATGGCTGGCGCTCGCCCTGACGCTGGCCGCCTCGCCTGCGCTTGCTGCCTCCGGCCCGCCGCCGGGCTTCGTCCTCACCGACGATGAACATCTCGGCTTCACCTCGCCCGACAAGGCCACCAAGCTCGAGCAGTACATGAAGGACGGCGAGGATTTCGACGTCAAATGGCAGGTGTGGGCGCGACACGGCGAAGGGATGACCGAACTGAAGCCCGAGCAGGGCTATCCGGCCGGCTTCCGTTTCACGAGCGATTCGCAATGGCTGGTGCGGATGCAGAAGACCGGCTCCGGCGAGCAGGACCTCTTTCTCTACCATGTCGAGAAGGGCGCCTTCGTCAGCGCGACGAAGCATTCGCTGAGCGATCTCGCCTGGGCCTATTTCCACAGCCGGCCGGACACGCGGAAGATGAAGCTCGACTACCACATCTCGGCCAATCTCGTGAAAGGCACGGAAGAGGCCTATCGCGGTCTCGGCGTGACATGGCCCGACAACCGTTACCTCGTGATCTCGCTGTCGGGCGAAATGGACAAGCATCCGAAGAACGTCGCCATGAAGGGCCTCGCCGACTGGCGCTGCCGCTATGATCTCAAGACCGGGACCTTCGACGTGCCGGCGATGTTCGCCAAGGCGAATGCGGAAGCCCTGAAGTGGGAGATCCGGCGGTGACGCCGGGGAACAACCCCCTGATTCCGTTCCGATTCATATTTTCGTAACCCTTGCTGGTAACGCGGTCTTGTCGGTTTTGCTGCATCTTGCGTCCCACGGGAGGACTGGATGGGCACATCGATCCGATGGACCGCGCGGATGCGCGTGTTGCTGCGCCGCTGGCGCGGGGCACCGCTGACATGGCTGATCGTCGGCGGCTTCGTGCTGATGGCCGCAACCGCCATCGGCACCGCGCTCACCGTCGACCGCTTCCGGCAGAACGCGATCGAGAGCGGCCGCGACAGCCTGGAGAGCTCCGTCCGGCTGCTGGCGCGGCATTTCGACCGCGAGTTCGAGGACTTTGCGGTGCTCCAGAAGAGCATCATCGCCGAGCTCGAAAGCCGCGGCATCGAATCCGCCGAGGTGTTCCGCAGCGAGATGGGCACACTCGCCATGCACGAGGTGCTGCGCGCAAAGGCCAGCGGCTGGTCCGACGTCGCGGGCGCCAATGTGTTCGATTCCAAGGGCGTGCTGATCAACTCGTCGCGGCGCTGGCCGGTCGCCGAGATCTCGGTGGCCGACCGCGGCTACTTCAATCGCCTCAAGAACGATCCGGCCGCGCAGGAAGAGATCGAGGTCGTACAGGGCCGGCTCGGCAACGGACCGGCGATCGTGTTCGCCCGGCGCGTCTCCGGCCCGCACGGCGAATTCCTTGGGCTCGTCTCGCGCGCGATCGCGCCGGAGCAGCTCGAATCCTTCTTCGCCTCGACTGGGCTGGGCGAAGAATCCTCGATCGCGATGCATCACCAGAACGGCCAGCTGCTCGCGCGCATCCCGCGTGTCGACGCGATGATCGGGCAGAACTACCGCAAGGGCACGCCCGAGCAGATGGCGGTGTTCGAGCGCACCTTCGTCACCACGAAGCTCGCAAGCCCGATCGACGGCAAGGACCGCATCGTCGCCTCGCGCCTCCTCACCGGCGAGCCGTTGGTGGTGGTTGCGACCAAGTCGATGGATGCGACGCTCGCCACCTGGCGCACGCAGACGAAGTTCTTCGTCACGGTGGCCGTGGTGTCGATCGGCCTGCTCGTGCTCACGCTCTATCTGATCTTCCGTCAGGTGACGCACCGGCTCTCGCTGGAGAAGCAGCGGCTCGACACCGCCATGAACACCATGACGCAGGGCCTCCTGATGTTCGATCAGGACGAGCGGCTGATCGTCTGCAACCGCCGCTATATCGAGATGTATGCCCTGTCGAGCGAGGTGGTGAAGCCCGGCGCCCATTTCCGCGAGGTGATCCAGCATCGCCACGACACCGGCTCGTTCGACGGCGACGTCTCGTCCTATTGCGACGACATCCTGAACAATGTCGGGCGCATCCAGAGCACCATCGTCGAGACCGCCGACGGCCGGCTGATCGAGATCAAGAACCAGCCGGGCGCGGCCGGCGGCTGGCTCGCGACCCATGACGACGTCACCGCGCGCATCCGCGCCGAGGAGCGTATCGCCCATATGGCGCATTACGACGCGCTGACCGACCTGCCCAACCGCGTGCTGATGCGCGGGCATCTGGAGCGCCGCGTCGCCGAGCTTGCCCAAGGCAAGCCGTTCGCGATCCTCTATATCGACGTCGACGAGTTCAAGGGCGTCAACGATTCGCTAGGACACGAGGTCGGCGACGAGCTGCTGCGCCAGGTCGCGAACCGCCTGCGCGCCTGCGTCAGCGGCAACGACATGGTGGCACGGCTCGGTGGCGACGAATTCGCCATCATCAAGGCCGGCACCCACGATGAGGCCCAGCTGACCACGCTTGCGGAAACGATCTTGAATGCCCTGCGCACACCCGTGAATTGCAAGGGCCAGGAGATTCCGACCGATGCCAGCATCGGCATCGCGATCGCGCCCGACCATGGCGATAATATCGACGACCTGCTCAAGCGCGCCGATCTTGCGATGTACGCCGCGAAGTCGGAAGGGCGTCGCACCTTCCGCGTCTTCTCACCCGAATACGACGCCAAGGCGAAGGCGCGCCGGCAGCTCGAGCTCGATCTGCGGCAGGCGCTCGCGCGCGGCGAGTTCGAGGTGCACTACCAGCCGCTGGTCGACCTCGCGGCCAATGTCGTCACCGGCTGCGAGGCGCTGCTGCGCTGGCGCCACCCCGAGCGCGGCATGGTTTCGCCCGCGGACTTCATCCCGGTTGCCGAAGAGACCGGCCTCATCGGCGAGATCGGCGAATGGGTGCTGAAGCAGGCCAGTACCGAAGCCGCGAGCTGGCCCGGCCAGATCCACGTTGCGGTGAACGTCTCGCCGGTGCAGTTCCGGTCGCGGACGCTGGCGCTCAAGGTCGCCGCCGCGCTCGCGGAGTCGGGGCTGGCGCCGGAACGGCTCGAGCTCGAGATCACCGAGACCGTGCTCATTCGCGACGACGAGGAGGCGCTGACCGTCCTCCAGCAGCTGCGCGAGCTCGGCGTACGCATCGCGCTCGACGATTTCGGCACCGGCTATTCGTCGCTGAGCTATCTGCACCGCTTCCCCTTCGACAAGATCAAGATCGACCGCAGCTTCATCAGCGACATCGGCGAACCCGAGGATTCCTCGCCGATCGTGCAGGCCGTGGTGCACATGGCTGCCGCCCGCCGCATGGCGACGACCGCCGAAGGCGTCGAGACCGAGGCCCAGCGCGAGGTGCTGCGCCAGCTCGGATGCAGCCAGATGCAGGGCTGGCTGTTCAGCCCGGCGGTACCTGCGGCGAAACTGAAGCAGCTCTTGTCGGCGCAGGCCGCGGCGGCTTGAGCCGCGCGCTCATGACTGCCGCTCGATCCGCGGTGTCCGTGACGATCGGCACCGAAGCGCTCGTGATGCGGCTGAACTGATGGCACGCGACCGAACGCGGAACGTTCGCTCGCGACATCCGTGCGACCGCCTCTCACGCCTTTTGTCATAAAACGTTTCCCTCCCCCTCCGCCCATCGTGCGTTCGCGAAACCCCGCGCCTGCTTGGAGCAGGATCGGACAAAGCCTGACCGCTTCAGGCAATACGCTGGGCCCTCGCAGCCATAGAACGCGCGCCGTCCGTACAAATACGGGCGACTGATTTGAAGCTCGACTGATCAGGAGGCGCGACAATGACCGGAAACACTGCTCCCATGCGCGATCCCTCGCAGCAGGGCTTGCCACCCGCGCCTGGCGCACAGGGGGAGGACAGCTCGCATTCCGACCGGCGCGTCGCCGGTGCGGAGATGGCGCGCGTGCTCAGGACCGAACCGTTTCGCATGGCGCTGGATGCCTCCGGCGCCGGCATCGCGCACTGGAAGCACGATCCGCTGCACGACGTCGTCGAACCCATGAGCCACCACGTGATCATGGCCTACAACGGCGTGATGCAGCGCATGGAGCGGCGCTCGGGACGATCGGTCGCGATCGGGACGTTTCGTCCGGGGGTCCTGATCATCATTCCGGAAGGATCGAGCTCCAGGTGGGACATTCCGAAACCCGTCGACGTGGTTCAGCTCTATCTTCCCGATGCGACGCTGAAGCGCATTGCCGACGAGGCCGGGACCACCGGACCGGCCGACCTGCTGGAGCGAACGGCGCATCCCGATCCCATCACGTCCCGACTGCTGCTGAGCGCAGCGGACGCGCTGGAGGGCCATGGCGCGCTGGATAATCTGTTCCGGCATCAGCTGACGGATCTTCTGGCCACGCGCGTCCTGGCGGCCCATTCGGGCTCGCCGACCACATTGCAGCCGACCATGGGCGGGCTGTCGCCGAAGGTCCTGCTCCGTGCGATCGAACGATTGCGGTCCGACAGCGATGCAGACGTCTCGCTCGATGCGCTGGCGTCCGATGCGGGTCTGTCGCGCTTTCACTTCTGCCGTGCCTTCAAGGAAAGCACCGGGCTGTCGCCGCATGCCTGGCTGCGCCAGCACCGCCTCGAGCAGGCCATGACGATGCTGCGCGACAGTGACGATGCGGTGGTCTCGATCGCAGCCGCGCTTGGCTATTCCTCGCAGACGGCATTCGCGGCTGCCTTCAGGAAGCTGACCGGGGAGAGCCCGAGCGACTGGCGCAGGCGCCAGCGTTAGCAGCAATCGCGCTGTAACCACGGCAATCGCTCTGGCGCAGCGGCAGATCCGATCCGCTAAACCATCACCATGCCCGGACCAATCGACGGAGACCGAAGATGACCTGGAAAAAGATGACCTGGAAAAACTTCATCAGCCGGCGGGTGATCGCCTCGCGCCGCCGAGGTCTTGCGACCGCAACCTTGTACGGACTCTCGCTGGCCGTTCGCTTCACGTCCGCGACGGGCGAGGAGGTGGAGATTCCCGCTCAGGCCCTGCACCCAGCCTACCCGCTGATGTCGATCATGACCCGGGATGGCTCCGGCCTTCCCTACCAGGACTGGGGCCCGAGCGCGGCTCAGTCGGTTATTTTTCGCCAAGCCTGGCCTCCGAATTCGACGCTGTCGCGCTGCGTAGCGCCTTAAGACCAGCGTTTCACATCATCTCTTCTCATCTCTTCGTGCCATCGCCAGACGCTGCCCTGAGCGGAGCAGCGACGGCCCGCGCGCGGACTTTCGAAACTGCTTACCAAGGAGCAAACTCATGCGATTAGTCATTATCGGCGCCGGCTTCGCCGGCATGTACGCCGCCCTTTCCGCAGCCCGCCTGCGCGAGATCCAGGGCGTCTCGCCGGAGGCGCTCGAGATCGCGCTTGTGGCCCCCGAGCCGACGCTCGTGGTTCGCCCGCGGCTCTACGAACCGAAGCCCGAGACCCTGACGGCGCCCCTGCGCGACGTGCTCGAGGCCATCGACGTCACCTATGTGCAGGGCATCGCCGAGACGGTCGACGCCAAATCCTGCATGGTAAAGATCGCCACCGCGAAGGGCACGAAGAAGACGCTGTCTTACGACCGTCTCGTCGTGACCACCGGCAGCCGGCTGTTCCGTCCGAACATTCCAGGTCTTGCCGAGCATGGCTTCAGCGTCGATTCGCTCGACGACGCCATCGCGCTCGACAAGCACCTGCATGGCCTCGCCAAGCGGCCGGCCACGAACGGGCGCGACACGGTCGTCGTCGCCGGCGGCGGCTTCACCGGCATCGAGGCCGCCACCGAAATGCCGGCACGGCTGCGCGACATCCTCGGTACCAATGCGAAGTCCCGCGTCATCATCGTCGAGCGCAACAATGCGATCGCGCCCGACATGGGCGCAGGCCCTCGCCCCGTCATCGAGGACGCCCTTCACAAGCTCGGTGTTCAAACCCGGCTCGGTGCCGGCGTCGCCTCGCTCGACGGGTCCGGCGTCACCCTGTCCAGCGGCGAACACATCGAGACCGAGACGGTGATCTGGGCGGCCGGCATTCGTGCCGCGCCTTTGGCCGCGCAGATCCCCGCCGAGCGCGACAGTTTCGGCCGCTTGCTGGTCGACCGCTGCTTGCAGGTGCCAGGCGTCCAGGGCGTGTTCGCGGCCGGCGATGCGGCGCGTGCCGCCTGCGACGACGAGGGCAATTACGCGCTGATGTCATGCCAGCACGCCACGCGGATGGGCGCCTTCGCCGGCAACAATGCGGCCGCGGAGCTACTGGGCCTGCCGACCAGGCCTTATCACCAGAAGGCCTATGTCACCTGCCTCGATCTCGGCGAAGCCGGCGCACTGTTCACGCGCGGCTGGGAGCGCAACGTGGAGATCGTCGGTGAGGTCGCCAAGAAGACGAAACGGGAGATCAACACCGTCTGGATCTACCCGCCGCGCGCCGAACGTGCCGTCGCGCTGGCCTCGGCCGATCCGGAGCGCGTGACTGACCTCTAGAGCATGATCCGGAAAAGTGTGGAGCGGTTTTCCGAAAAGATCATGCTCGAACAATAACCTAAAGCGCGATGACGATTCATCCCGATCTCATCGCGCTTTAGGCACTCACACGACATCGGCCACGCACCCACGCGCGAGCGCACGGCGGTCTCGGTCGATCGTGGCTGGACCTGCGCTGTCAGCGAAGAAGGAGATCGAACATGAAAAGTGAAAATGTCGTCATCGTGACGGGAGGCAGCTCGGGCATCGGGCGCGCGGCGGCACTGCGTTTCGCCAGACAAGGCGACAAGGTGCTCGTGACCGGCCGCCGTCCCGGCCCTATCGAAGAAACAGTTGCCGAGCACGCAAACATTGCCGGCCTGGTTGCCGATGTCGCCTCCGCCGAAGATGCCAGGCGCACAATTGCCAAGGCGGTCGATACCTGGGGCAAGGTCGATGCCCTGGTGAACAACGCAGGCGCAGGCGCAATTCTTCCGCTGGCCGACGCGACGGCCGATCGGATCATGGACATCTTCTCCGTGAATGTGATCGGCCCAAGTCTGCTCGCCGCTGCTGCTCTGCCTCACCTCAAGGCAACACAGGGCACCATCATCAATGTCTCGAGCACTTTCGGCCACAAGCCGGCGGGCGCCCTGTCCCATTACGCAGCCAGCAAGGCGGCATTGGAGCACTTGACTCGCTGCTGGGCGCTGGAGCTCGCACCGGTCGGTATACGCGTGAACGCGGTCGCTGCGGGGCCCACGGAATCTGGCGCTCTGACTGGCATGATGGGGCTGTCCCTGGAGCAGGCTGCGGCAATCAAAGAGCAGGAGCGCGCGCGCATACCGCTCGGGCGGCGCGGCGTTCCGGACGATGTCGCAGAATGGATCGTCCGGCTTGCCGGCCCCACTTCAGAATGGGTGACGGGCCAAGTGGTCGCGATCGATGGCGGCTTGGGACTGGCATAGCTGCGCGCATGCGTTGGCAGCAATCACTCTATAGCGACGGCAATCGCTCTGGGGCACTCGCACGTCGCGTTCGATAAATCATCACGGGACAGCACCAGCAATGAGCGCGCTGCCCACGGAAGACGCGCGGTCTTTTCCCGAACTGAACGTCAAGACAGAGCGCAGGAGCTTTCAACAATGAATCAGACGATCCGCAACACCCAGGAGAAGACGAACATGAACTTGCACGACACTGCACACCTCGGCAGGGGCCCCGAAGAGCTGGTCCCATCGCGCTACGCGCTGCGGATTGGCGAGATCGACGTGCTGGTGATCAGCGATGGGGTGCTGACGCTGCCAGGTGCGATGCTGGCCCACAACGCCGACCCGGCCGTCCGCGCGGCCTGGCTGAAGGACATGTTCCTGCCGCCGGATGCTTTCGATTGGGCGCTGAACGTGGTCGTGGTGCGCAGCGGCGGCCAGACCATCCTCGTCGACGCTGGACTAGGGTCCGACCCCGACTTGCACCTGCCGCGGGCCGGGCAGTTGAGCAAGCGACTGGAAGCCGCCGGCATCGATCTTGGGTCCGTGACCGACGTGGTGCTGACACACATGCACATGGACCACATTGGCGGCCTGCTCGTCGACGAAGTCAGGGACCGGTTGCGCCCGGACCTGCGCATCCACGTTGCAGCCGCCGAGGTCAAGTTCTGGGAGGCGCCCGATTTCTCCCACGTCGCGATGCCGCCGGGATTTCCGGATGCGCTGCGGGCGACCGCCAAGCGGTTCGCGAAAGAGTACCATAACCAGCTGCGCACCTTCGAGGACGAGCACGAGGTGGCGCCGGGAGTGGTGGTCACGCGCACCGGCGGCCACACCCCCGGGCACAGCGTGGTCCGCCTGGCATCCGGCGGCGAGCGGCTTACATTCGCCGGCGATGCCGTGTTCACCGTCGGATTCGATCACCCCGAGTGGCACAACGGCTTCGAGCACGATCCCGAAGAGGCGGCCCGCGTTCGTGTCCGTCTCCTGCGGGAGCTGGCGGCGAATGGAGAACTCCTCGTCGCCACTCACATGCCGTTCCCATCGGTCGGCCGGGTGGCGGTCGACGGCGATCACTTTCGCTGGGTGCCGGCGTTCTGGGACTACTGACCGCTAGAAGCATGATCCGAACCTGACGGGCCGCGTTAGCGCAAAGTCTGCCGCCGTTTAAGGATCATGCTCAGCGCGAACCGAAGCGCGATGACGATCACCCGATCTCATCGCGCTTTGCCGCGTGGCGTTTACATCATGCCTTTTGCGGCACGCACTTCGGCGATCTCGGCGTCGGGATGGCTGACGATGGTCGCAAACATGATGCCGCTGATGATCAGCGACCAGGCGGTGTCCCAATAGATCCAAAACACGTGCCAGCCTCCGTTTCGATCTCCTCCGCCCGCAGGATCAGGGTAACGGCAAGGCGAGGCTGCCGTTCCCGGCGCGCATGCGGGGCTATTCTTGTTTGGTCGGCGGGGAGCTGCGACCGGTTTGACCGGTGTGGCGCTTTGCCACGACGTCCTCGTCGCGCTCGCCCTGATGCGGATGCGGCGGCAGCTTGGGCTGGCCTTGCTGACCGCCATGCTTGCCGCCCATGTCGGGCTTGCCTTCGAGGTCGTTTTCACGGGGCATGATGCTTCAATGCGCTGGCGCGGCATTGGTTCGCACTGTGAACGAGGTCATAGGATCGCCGCGGTTTGCGGTGCACGATCGTTGGCCGAAGCATCGAGATTCGACCGGCGGATTAGGCCTGATGCGGAAACGACTGATCGCCTGGACCATCCTGACCTGCGGGCTGCTTGCGGTCACCGTATGGACCGTGCTCGGTCCGCCCGGCCAACCGCCCGGCCCGCATTTGCCCTCCCGCAGCGTGACGGCGGCGGTGCGGTAGCCTCCGAGCGCGACCGATACAATTTCGGCATCGATCGATCCCAACTGGAATTTGGTGCGACGGCGCGCCTCCCGCTATCCTCGACGGCAAAACGACAATGCCGCACCGGCTTTGAGGAGGAGACCATGTTGAGACCGACCCGACGCATCGCATCGCGCCTGCCGCGCGCTGCGATCGCCACCACCCTCGCCTTTCTCGCCCTCATCCCTGGAGTCCGCGCCGGCATGGCCGAAACCTTCGCTTATGTCGGCAACGCCGACAGCAACGACATCAGCGTGTTCAAGATGGCCGAGAGTGGCGAGATGATTCCGGTGCAGACAGCCGGCTTCACCGGCGTCGAAAAGCCGGGATCCTCGACGCCGCTCGCGATCACGCCCGACAAGCGCGTGCTGATCGCCGGAATCCGCTCGCAGCCATACCTCGCGGTGAGCTTCGCGATCGACCCCAAGACCGGCCAGCTCAGGCATGTCGGCAACGGGCCGCTCGCCGACAGCATGGCCAATATCGCCGTCGATCGCAGCGGTAAGTTCCTGTTCAGCGCCTCCTATGGCGGCAACAAGGTGGCGCTGAATCCGCTTCAAGCAAATGGCGTCGCCGGCGAGCCGAAGCAGGTGATCCCGACCGGGCTGAACGCGCACGCCGTCCTGCCCTCGCCCGACAACCGCTTCGTGTTCGCGACCAATCTCGGCTCCGACCAGGTGCTGAGCTTTGCGTTCGACGCCGCGGCCGGCTCGCTGACGCCGAGCGATCCGCCGGCGCACAAGCTGCCGGAAAAATCGGGGCCGCGGCACTTCGTATTCCACCCGGGCGGCAAGTTCGTCTATCTCGTTCACGAGCTGAACGGCGACGTCGCGGCATTCAGCTATGAGGCCAAGAGCGGCGCCTGGACCGAGATCCAGCGCACCACCGCACTGCCGGAAGGGTTCAACGGCAAAGCTTCCGATAAAAAGCCTTGGGCCGCCGACATCCACATCACCCCGGACGGGCGCTTCCTCTACGCCTCCGAGCGCACCACGAACACGCTCACCGCCTACAAGGTCGATGCAACCAGCGGCAAGCTGACCACGATCGGTAGCGTGCCGACCGAGAAGCAGCCCCGCGGCTTCAACATCGATCCTTCTGGGCGCTATCTCGCCGCGGTCGGCGAACTCTCCGACGGCATGACGGTCTATGCGATCGACCAGAGCAGCGGCGCGCTCGCCAAGCTGAAATCCTATCCCACCGGCAAGAAGCCGAACTGGGTGGAGTTTCTGAGCCTGCCGTGAGGGACGCGCGGCCGGCCTACGTAATCATCCGTAATTTCGCGAGGCCCGCCTTGGCGCGATATCATCGGGCATGGACCGTCAAATTGTCTTCAAGTGCCCCCAGACCGGCATGAACGTGCAATATCGGCTTGGCGACGAGCCAACCGATCGGACGCATGTTTCCGTGCCGTGTCAGGCCTGTACGCGCCTGCACCTGATCGATCGCGCCACCGGCAAGCTGCTGGGTGATCGCCGGAGCTGACGGCCAGCCAGCCCCGCGCCGCGACCTTCCCCGTCCGGCGGGAGCGAACCTGATCTCCAATCCCGCGACTAATCAAAGACTTGCCACGCCGGCCCGCGCCGGCGTGGCATCCCGCCATGGGACAACGCTGCCGTAGTCCGGCCCGTTGCCATCTGCTATCGATTGAAGGGCTTGAACCCCGTGGAATTTTCGATGCGTCATTTGCCCCGTGCCGTTGCCCGAAGCCTGTTTCCCGCAGCCATCGCCGGCGTGTTCGTTCTCGGCCCATATCCGGCCGGGGCCGCCGAGGACGATGCCCCCAAGGGGCCGGCGGTCACGGTGCTAAAGGTCGCGAAATCCTGCTTCTCCGACATCGTCGAGGCCACCGGCACGATCATCGCGCGCGAGGAAACCTCGGTGCGGCCTGAACGTCCCGGCCTGAAGGTGACCGAGGTGCTGGCCGAAGCCGGCCAGACCACCACCGCCGGCCAGGTGCTGGCGCGGCTGGCGCTGCCGGAAGGCGGCACGCTTCAGGTCACCGCGCCCGTGGCGGGCGTCATCGCCACGTCGACCGCGCAGATCGGCAATTTCGCCTCGGCCAAGGGCGAGGCCCTGTTCACGATCGTGGCGCGCAGCGAATATGATCTGGTCGGCCTGGTCGCGACCACCGACATGCGCAAGCTCGCCGTCAATCAGCAAGCGACCGTGCGCATCGCCGGCGCCGGCGACATCGACGGCAAGATTCGCCGCATCGGGCCGACCGTCGAGCAAAACATCCAGCAGGGCATGGTCTATATCGGCATCTCCTCGCAGAAGCGCCTGTTGCTCAACGCGAGCGGGCGCGCGCTGATCAAGACCGGGCAGAGCTGCAACGTCGCGGTGCCGCTGACAGCCGTGCAATATTCCTCGGCCGGCACCGTGGTGCAGGTGATCCGCCGCAATCGCGTCGAGACCAAGCGCGTCGAGATCGGATTGATGTCGGGCGGCAATATCGAGGTCCGCGACGGCCTCAACGATGGCGACGTCATCGTCGCCCGCGCCGGCGCGCTGCTGCGCGAGGGCGATCCAGTGCGCCCGGTGATGGCGAGCGCGGAAGCGGTGAAGTAGCAGACGGGTCTTTCTTACCCTCCCCTCGAGGGGGAGGGTCGCTGTGCATTTAGCGAAGCGAAATGCGCAGCGGGGTGGGGTGATCTCTCCCCACGGGGACCGTTCGTCGCGGAGGGACTGTCACCCCACCCCGCTCGCGCTTCGCGCGATCGACCCTCCCCCTCCAGGGGAGGGTAGGAAAAGCTAGCCGCCGGCTTCGCCGAAACGGACGTCCTCGAGCAATGACGACGAGACGCTCGGGACCTGGTCGCCTTCGCTGGCGCGGGAGATGGCGACGCGGGTCTTGTTGAAGACGCTTTCGGCGCTGCTACCTTGCGCATTGAGGTTGTTGAGCAGCTCACTGATCAGCACGCTGTGCTCGCCCTTGCCGTCATCGACGACCTTGCCGGGCGAGGCCGAGGTGAGGATCAGCGCATTGTCGGACGCGCTGATCGGCGCGAGACCGTGGCTGTAGGAGCGGAAGCGGCGCTCGTACGGGTTACGGCGGGAGGCGTCGACGACGACGAGCTTGGCCTTGGCGCCCTGCTCCTTCATCATGTCGAGCACGCCCTCGATGGAGACGCCGTGGCGGCGGACGTCGCTTTCCTTCCAGATCACGGCATCGACCGGCAGCATGTAGCTCTCGCGGCCGGCCTGCACGCCATAGCCGCCGAAGAACAGCATGACGACGCTGTCGTGCTTGATCCGGGACTTCAGGCGGTTGACGGCGCGGACCATGTCGTCCTTGGTCGCGTCTTCCACCATGTCGACGTCAAAGCCGCTCTTGCGCAGGGACGAAGAGAGCGCGCGGGCGTCATTGATCGACTGCGTCAGGGGCGCGTTGGCGTCGGGATAATGTCCATTGCCGATGACCAGCGCCAGATGCGTGGCATGGCCGATCGAGCCGGTGATCTGGTCGGTCGAGACGGCCTTGGCGGCGTCGATCGCGCGCATGTTGAGGGCAGCATGGGCGCCGATCACGAGGGACACCGTGCCGATGAGGGCGGCGGCGACGGCAATCGTGCGTCGGGAAAGGTCGAGCTGCCTTACATTCATCTCGGTTCGTTCCTGTGCCAAAGACCAGCCAAGCGCGCGCACACTGTTTGAGTAGCGCGATAGCGTCTTTAGGTTTGAGGGATTGGCCGGGGAAGTGCCCCCGAATTGCGCGCAATTTGCGGCGCCGCACCAAACAAACCTTTAACCGGATATCGCCTCCCCGGCAATAGTTCGCCCAGTATTTGAGCTAAGCACCTGAAGATGTTAGATAATTCTCCGGCCCGATTTTCTCCGCTTTGGGTTCCCCCGGAGGCTTCCGGGGCCTCATCATGCAGCCCTCGTGCCGACTTTTTATGTGACTTTCATCACATTTGTATTTCCCGCGAATCCGGGTAGCTTTTTCAACGACTTGCAGGGGGGTGGCACGCGGCTGGGAGCGTGTCGGCCGGCCCCCGGCCAATGCCCCGCGACCAGGTATTTCATGAGCTTTCAATATTTTGCCGGCGCCGCCTGCCGGGCGCTGACGGCGCGGAAGGACGGCCCCTCGCTTTACGAGGTCTGCGATCCCGTGCTGGCGGGTCAGGCCGGCGGCGATCCGCATCTGGCCAAATTCTACAAGACCGCGCTCGGCAATCCCGCGTTGCGGGTGCTGCTGCGGCGGGCCGGACTGCCCGAGCTGCGCGACGAGGCGAGGCTAGCGGCGCTGCGGCAGGCGCTCGCCCGTGCCCGCGACGAGGCCGAGCCCGACTGGGCGGCCGTCGGCCAGCCCGTGGCCGATCTCCTCGACAGCATCGCGCTCGACCATCCCAGGCCGCCACCGGCCATGTTCGTCGGTAAGGCGCCGCAACAATCGCAGATCGACGGCGTGATCCGCGACTGCGCGCAGCACCTGCTCGGCTCGTATCGCCGAAACGGTTTTCTGCCGACCTATGCTGCCTTCAACCTGATCGGCGATCCCGATTGCCGCGGACGCGAGCTGATCATGGCGCTCACGGGCCTCAACGCGCGCGGCTACAAGAACTCCTCGCTGCTGTTCAATCTCGCCCGCGTCTTCATCGCGCGCTCGCTGGCACGCGCCGTGGTGCATCCGCCGTGGCGAGGGGTTGCCGAGCCGATGTGGGAGCCGGTGCAGATCCGCCATCGCTCGGCCTATTACGATGCGTTCTTCATCGAGGCGCTGCTGAGCTATGTCGAGACCGGGCTCGCCTCACCCGCCGACAAGATCGCGGCGGAGCGCGCGATCGCCGACATGGTGGATTTCTGCGTCAACATCAGCCGCGAGGAGGTCGAGGGCATCGACGGCGCGCGGTTCAATGTCATCACCGCGCTCGCGCCGGCGCCGCATCCCCGCTTCTCCCGCTTCTTCGCCCAGATCAAGCAGGATCTCGGCTTCGGGATCTACGTGCCGGATTGCGACACCACGGCCTGCTCGATCTCGGCAGCGACGCAGGCCGGCTGCACCGATGAGATCATCGACCAGCCGCTGCTGGATTTCTACGCCGACTACCAGGTCCGCGCCGGCGTCAACGCGCCGCGTGTGACGGTGCCGCTCAACGACAATATTGACTATGAGGGCGGCGTCGCGACCTGGATCGACAATCTCGCGGGCGAGCGTCCTTACGGCAACGATCTCGATCCGACGCTCAATCTCGACATTCTCGAGGTCAGCTTCCGCAACCTGGCGCGGTGGAAAATTTTGGAGACGCCATCGCGGCTCGCCACCGTGCATCGCATCATCGGCTTCCAGAAGCGCTTGGCGGCCAGCGCTGCCTTCGCCAATCCGCGCTCGCACATCTATTACCTGCCGGAGCTCTACAGCGCCTATTTCGGCCGTTGTTATGCAGCCTTCCTGGCGCTGCCGCTGGCAGCGCAAGCCGCGATCGATCCCGACGGCGATTTCGATTTCATCCGCCACCGCGTGCTGTCCTACGTCAAAGGCGAGCTGATGGCCGCGGAGATGAATGTGTTCGACGCCGCCCTCGCCCTGATCGCACTCGGCCATCTCGGTGCCGACCCACGCGCCTTCGCGCCGGCGCTGAACGTGATCGTCGATGCCATCGGCGAAGGCGGCCGCCGCGGCCCGTTCCGCGCCTATGAATGGAACAAGATGAAGACACCGACGCGGATTCTGGTCGGCGGGCCCGAGGTGACGTCGGCCTTCGTGCTGATGGGGCTGGCGGTGGCGCGGCGAGCGATGGCTGGGCGCGGGTAGCTCTTCACCCTCCCCTGGAGGGGGAGGGTCGGTCGCGCGCAGCGCGAGCGGGGTGGGGTGACGGTCCCTCCGCGACGAACAGTGCCCGAGTGGAGAGATCACCCCACCCCGTCACGCAATCTTGCTTCGCTCGATCGCATGCCGACCCTCCCCCTCCAGGGGAGGGTGAAGGAGCGCCATGCAATGACGGGAAGTTGAAAGCCCATCTGTTGGGCAGGCGCTGGCCGAGTGGCCAAAAGCTGACCACAATCGCGGGGTCTATCGAGATTTTCCTGGAACTTGCGGACCGGCATGTTGCGAAAAGTCCTGATTGCGCTGGCTTTCATCGCCCTCCCGTCGCTGGCTGACGCCGCCGACATCACCGGCATGGCAAAAGTGCGCGCCGGCGATACCGTGGTGATCGGCAACACGCGGGTGCGGCTCGGCGGCATCGACGCGCCGGCAGTCGACCAGCTTTGCCTCAACACCAAGACCGAGCGCTGGACCTGCGGCGTCGCTGCGCGAGACGAGCTCGCCAAATATGCCGATGGCAAGAATTGGGTGTGCCATACCCGCGCGATCGACCGGCGCGGCCGCACCGTGGCGCGCTGCGAGGTCGGCGGCGAGGACATCCAGAAATGGCTGGTGCGCAGCGGCTGGGCGCTGGCCTACACCCGCATGTCCCATGATTACGTCGCGGACGAAGCCGCCGCGCGGGAGGCCAAGGCCGGGATGTGGCAGGGCGCCTTCATCGCGCCCTGGGACTGGCGGGTCCGCAACAAGAAGACCACCATCCTCGGCGCCACCAAGCCGCCCGATGGGGCGCATGCGGTGCTGCTCGCCTCGGCCTCGGGACCGGTCGCGCCGTCGCCTGATTGCACCATCAAGGGCAACGTCAACAGCGCCGGCGAATGCATCTACCACCAGCCGACCAGCCGCTGGTACACCCAGATCAAGATGAAGATCAGCAAGGGCACCCGCTGGTTCTGTTCGGTGGAAGAGGCGGAGGCCGCGGGCTGCCGCGAGACGAAGCGATAACCCACCTCAGACCTGCGTTTTGAGCGCTTTTCTCAAACCCCGGCGCCGCGTAAAAGTGTGTTTCAGCGACCCACCAGTCCGTTCTCACGACACAAGGACCAACAGCAATGACCGTTCGCGCGGGCCGGGAATTTCTGGCCATCCCCGGGCCCACCACGATGCCCGACGAGGTGCTGCAGGCGATGCATCGTCCGGCGATCGACATCTACTCCAAGCAGATGACCGACCTGACCGCGGGCCTGCTCAGTGACATCTCGAAGCTGTTTTCGACCAAGGGCAAGTCCTACATCTACATCGCCAATGGCCACGGCGCCTGGGAAGCGGCGCTGAGCAATGTGCTGTCGCGCGGCGACAAGGTGCTGGTGCTGGAGAGCGGGCGCTTTGCGATCGGCTGGGGCAATGCGGCGGCGCTGATGGGCGCCGAGGTCGAGGTGCTCAAGGGCGACTGGCGCCGCGCGGTGCGGCCGCACGAGGTCGAGGAGCGCCTGCGCCGCGACAAGGAGCACACCATCAAGGCTGTCGTCGTCGTCCAGGTCGACACGGCCTCGGGCGTGCAGAACGACATCGAGGCGATCGGCAAGGCGATCAAGGCCAGCGGCCATCCCGCGCTGTATATGGTCGACACCGTGGCCTCGCTCGGCTGCATGCCGTTCGAGATGGATAAATGGGGCATCGACGTCGCGATGTCCGGCTCGCAGAAGGGCCTGATGACCCCGCCCGGGCTCGGCTTCGTCGCCGCCAACGCGCGTGCGCTCGAGGTGCACAAGACAGCCAACATGGCGACGCCCTATTGGAGCTGGAGCGAGCGCGAGGGCACCGAGCACTATCGCAAATATGCCGGCACCGCGCCGGTGCATCTGTTGTTCGCGCTGCGCCAGGCGATCGACCTCCTGCACGAGGAAGGGCTGGAGAACGCCTTCCGCCGCCACAGCCTGCTCGGCGAAGCCGCGCGCTGCGCGGTCGGCGCATGGTCGGAAGGCCAGGTGCTCGGCTTCAATGTGGCAGAAGCCAGCGAGCGCTCCAACACCGTGACCACGGTGACCATGAGCAACGGCCATGACCCGGCGGTGCTGCAGCGCTACTGCAAAGAGAAGTGCGGCGTCGTGCTCGGCACCGGCATCGGCGATCTCTCGGGCCAGGCCTTCCGCATCGCCCATATGGGCCACGTCAACGCGCCGATGCTGCTCGGCACGTTGGGGGTGATCGAGATCGGGCTCAATGCGCTAAAGATCCCGCATGGCAAAGGCGGGCTCGAGGCGGCGGTCGCGTATCTCGGTGAGGAAGTGGCGGTGTAGGGCGCAAGCCAAGAACTCCATTGTCGTCCCGGCGAAGGCCGGGACCCATACCGCGTGATCTTTCCGTGATGCACGGCCGGCGTACCACGAGAAGACTCTTTAACTGCAAATCTTCGCCAAACTCCTCGCTGGGGTTATGGGTCCCGGCCTGCGCCGGGACGACAGCGGAGTGTTTGGCTAGCGACGGAGTGTTTGGCTAGGGCTGCGGCACCCGATACGCCGCGACCTGCGCTTTCAGCTCATCCAGCGATGCCGTCGGCTTCTTCGGATCCACCCGATACTTCCCACTCGCAAGCCACTTCAACACCTTCGCATCGATCACCGGCGAGTGGTGGATGACGTCGCTGTAATTACCGAGATCGTGCGTCACCGCGTTGATCGCGCGGAAATCGTGGAGACGCACGTTGGGCAACTGCGTCAGGGCTTCCGCAATGCGTGCGGTGAGATCGGTGACGATCTCTAGCGTTTCCGGTGATACATCGCGCATCGCGACGAATTGCAGGATCGAATAGGGCGGAAAGTAGATGTCGAAGGTCACGTCCGGATGGCGCGTGATCAGGCCCACCGCATCGCGCTCGAAATGCCGCACCATGGCATCGTAACCATAGCCTTCACCGAGGAAACGACTGCGCGCGGGAGCGGTGATGTAGGCGAAGGCGGCAAGCGTCTTCTGCGCATTGTAGCCGCTCGCGACGTCGAAATCCCGCGGTAGCGCGTAGATGTCATCGACGTCGTGCAGCGCAAACTTGAGAGGCAGAAAGGGCGCCGCCCGGGACAGCGGCTCTCGCAATGGCGGGACCGACCGCACCAGTGCGAACGCGGATTCCTTCGCCATCGCGGCGCTGAACAGATAGGACGCGATCCCCTTGGCCGTGCTGCGATAGAGATCGACGGACAGATAGGGATCCGTCTCGATGTCCGCGGCATCGATAAAGATGAAATCGTCCATCGCCCAGATCACCCGCCTTGCGCCGCGGTCGATGGCCTGCTCCAGCACAAAGCTTTGCTGGCGCGAATTGGAGCCGGTCATCGCCAGCTTGAGCGAATGAACGCCGAGCGCACGATCGATGTCGCTCTGGCGGAAATGAATCGCGAGCGAGGTACCCATGAAGACGGTGTCGAACGACTGACTGCGGATCAGCCCGGCATTCTGCACGCGCGTGTCCTCGGAATAGAAGGCGGTGAGACGCGAGGGGCGGAACAGTTGCAGGGGATCGACGACGAAAGTAAGCAATGCTGCGCCCAGCACGCAGGCGATGCTCGCGAGCAGAAGTCGCCCCAAATGCGTGAACGGCGCGCGCATCAGAACCGGAAATAGATGAATTCGCTGTGGCTCTGGATGCCCAAGATCCCGAAGGCGAGCACCAGCGACGCGCCATAGAGGATCAGCGGCCGCATCCGCCCTGCCCGCAAGGCCTCGCCGACCCTGCGGTTGGCGTGATCGTATCCCATGATGCCTTGCGTGTTCGGCGCCAGCCATACCAGCGCGGCATAGATGGCGACCAGCACAAGCGCCGCGATCTCTTCACGACCGAAGACGATATTTGAGGGATCAGCCATCGCGTGGAGCACGCGCAGCGCCCAGGCGACGCTTTCGGCGCGGAAGAACACCCAGGCGACGACGACGGCGAGGAAGGTCAGCACGGCACCGGCGATGCGGACCGGCCTCGCAAGAGGCGACGGAACGTTCGGCACCAGCGCGTTGAAGGCGTGATTGATGCAGAGATAGGCGCCGTGCAGCGCACCCCACACCACGAAGGTCCAGGCCGCGCCGTGCCAGAGCCCACCGAGCAGCATCGTGATCATCAGATTGACGTAGCGCAGCACGCGGCCCCTGCGATTGCCGCCAAGCGGGATGTAGAGATAGTCGCGCAGGAACTGCGACAAGGTCATGTGCCAGCGCCGCCAGAACTCGACGATGCTGATGGCCTTGTAGGGCGAGTTGAAATTGACGGGCAGGAAGATGCCGAACATCAGCGAGATCCCGATCGCCATGTCCGAATAACCGGAGAAGTCGAAATAGAGCTGGAACGTGTAGGCGAGCGCACCACACCAGGCCTGATCGAAGCTCGGCGAGCGCGCTTCGAAGGCGAGCGCGACCAGCGGCTGGATGCCGTCGGCAAGGCAGGTCTTCTTGAACAGGCCGATGGCGAAGATGATGACCCCGCACAGGATCAGATGCGTGTCCGGAAGCTTGCTCTCCTTCCGCTCGAATTGCGGAATCATGTCCTTGTGGTGGAGGATGGGTCCTGCGATCAGATGCGGGAAATAGGTCACGAACAGCGCGTAGTGCGGCAGCGCATAGGCCGCGACCTGCCCGCGATAGGCATCGACCAGGAACGCAATCTGGGTGAAGGTGTAGAAGGAGATGCCGACCGGCAGCAGGATGTGGACCGCGAGATGCGTGCCGGCCAGCGCATTGATGTTCTCGGTGACGAAGCCGGCATATTTGAAGATCCCGAGCACGAGGAGGTCGCCGATGACGCCACAAGCGAGCGCTGCCTTTCGTTGCGGCGGGGTGAGCTTCGCCACGATGAGGAGATGGCCGACGCCATAGTTGAAGGCGATCGAGATCAGCAACAGGGCCAGGAATTGCCAGCTGCCGATCGCATAGAAGGTGATCGAGGCCAGTGCCAGCCAGATCACCGGGGCCAGATTGCTGCGCCGCCCGAGCCAGAAATAGCCGCCCAGCACGGCTGGCAGGAACAGCAGGATGAACGGATAGGAATTGAACAGCATCAGGCTGGACCGGCGGCGGGATATCGTTCCTCAAAGCACACAAGCGGTCCAGCAACAACCCGGCGACTTGGCGCAGTCACGCTGGCAATTCGAGGAATCGGGACGATATAAGGTGATGCATCTTCTCCCTCTCCCCGTTCTTGCGGGGAGAGGGTTGGGGTGAGGGGCTCCTTCCGCAGGGCCGGTAGCAGCGGGACTCGCGGAGAGCCCCCTCACCCGGATTCCCGCATCCGCCTTCGCCAAGGCTTCGGCGGACAAGTGCGGGGAGAGGCGAAGAGCAGCGACGCACGGACACGAACGAGGATCGAGTGACACAAGCCAAAACACCTTCCCAGCCGCCCATCGCGCCGCGCCGGCCGCATTCCTACACGCGGCACGGGATCATCGTGACCGACGACTATGCCTGGCTGAAGGACGAGAGGTGGCAGGAGGTGCTGCGCGATCCCAGCGTGCTCGATCCCGACATCCGCAAATATCTGGATGAGGAGAACGTCTACACCGAGAGCCTGCTCGGCCACACCGCCCCCCTCCAGAAGACGCTGGTGCGCGAGATGCGGGGGCGGATCAAGGAGGACGATTCCAGCGTGCCCTCGCCCGACGGTCCCTTCGCCTATTTCCGCCGGTTTCGCGAGGGCGGGCAGCACGAGCTGTTCGGCCGCATGCCACGCGACGGCGGCGAGGGCCATATCGTGCTCGACGGCGATGCGCTCGCCAAGGACCACAAATATTTCAAGTTCGGCGGCAGCCGGCACTCGTATGATCACAAGCTGCAGGCCTGGAGCGCCGACACCAAGGGCTCCGAATATTTCACCATCCGCGTGCGCGATTGGGCTACGGCCAAGGACCTTGACGATCTCGTCGAGGAGACCGACGGCGGCATGGTCTGGGCGGCGGACTGCAAAAGCTTCTTCTATGTGAAGCTCGACGACAATCACCGGCCGATGCAGGTGTGGCGGCACAGGCTCGGCACCAAGCAGGCCGACGACACGCTGGTCTATGAGGAGCAGGATGCCGGCTGGTTCACCCATCTGCACGAGAGCACCAGCGGCCGCTTCTGCGTGATCGCTGGCGGCGACCACGAGACCTCGGAGCAGCGGCTGATCGATCTCGCAAACCCCGAGGCGCCGCCGCGCCTGGTCGCAGCGCGCGAAGAAGGCGTGCAATATTCACTGGCCGATCGCGGCGACGAGCTGTTCATCCTCACCAATGCCGACGACGCCATCGACTTCAAGATCGTCACGGCGCCGCTCGCCGCGCCCGAGCGCAAGAACTGGCGCGACCTGATCCCGTATCGTCCCGGCATCTACATCATCGACCTCGATCTCTATGCCGGCCATCTGGTGCGGCTGGAGCGCGCCAATGCGCTGCCGGCGATCGTGATCCGCGATCTTGCGACAAAGGAAGAGCACGCGATCGCCTTCGACGAGGCCGCCTATTCGCTCGACACGATGGGCTCCTACGAATTCGACACGACCAATTTGCGTTTCGCCTATTCGTCGATGACGACACCGTCGGAGGTCTATGATTACGACATGGTCAAGCGCACGCGCACCTTGCGCAAGCGCCAGGAGATTCCGTCCGGTCATGATGCCGCCGACTACGTCACCACGCGCATCATGGCAAAGGCGCATGACGGCGCCGAGGTGCCGGTGTCGATCCTCTATCGCCGTGGGCTGAAGCTCGACGGCTCGGCGCCGCTCTTGCTCTACGGCTACGGCTCCTACGGCATGGCGATGCCGGCTTCGTTCAGCGCCAACCGGCTATCGCTGGTCGATCGCGGCTTCGTCTATGCCATCGCCCATATCCGCGGCGGCGCCGACAAGGGCTGGGGCTGGTATCTCGACGGCAAGCGCGAGAAGAAGACCAATTCGTTCGACGATTTTGCTGCCAGCGCGCGGGCGCTGATCGCAGCGAAATACACCAGCGCCAAGCGCATCGTCGGCCATGGCGGCTCGGCCGGCGGCATGCTGATGGGCGCGGTCGCCAATCGCGCCGGCGAATTGTTCGCGGGAATCGTCGCCGAAGTGCCATTCGTCGACGTGCTCAACACCATGCTCGACGACACGCTGCCGCTGACGCCGCCGGAATGGCCGGAATGGGGCAATCCGATCGAGAGCGAGACGGATTTTCGCACCATCCTGTCCTACTCGCCCTATGACAATGTCGCGGCGAAGGACTATCCGGCGATCCTGGCGATGGGCGGGCTAACCGATCCGCGCGTCACTTACTGGGAGCCCGCCAAATGGATCGCGCGCCTGCGTGCTACCATGCGCGGTGGCGGCCCGGTTCTCTTGCGCACCAACATGGGCGCCGGCCACGGCGGCGCCTCGGGGCGATTTGAGCGGCTCGATGAAGTCGCGATCGTCTATGCGTTCGCGCTGTGGGCGGCGGGGATGACGGAGGCTGGGGTGTAGCGTCGCCGGTGGGCAACGGCGCTGCGTGTTGGCTCGCGCGGATACCTCCACATCGTCGTCCCGGCGAAGGCCGGGACCCATACCGCGTGATCTATCGACAGAGTGCAGCCAGCAGTACCGACGAAGACCTCTTAACTACTAATCGTCGCCAAACCACTCCCTGTGGTTATGGGTCCCGGCCTTCGCCGGGACGACATAGAGTGTGAGGCACGACCGCGCCTCACACCGCGCCATGCGCCTCGACATAGAGCGCGTAGACCGAATGACTGCTGGCCATGTACAGCCGGTTGTTCTTGGGACCGCCGAAGCAGAGGTTGGCGCAGCGTTCCGGCAGCTTGATGAAGGCGAGCGGCTTGCCTTCGGGGTTGAACACCATGACGCCGTCGAGATCGTCCGGCCTTCCCCTGAGCTGGAACACCTTGCGGCCGCCGATTTCGGTCGGCTCGGATTGCAGCGCGCCGTTCGAGCCCCAGCCGCACCAGAGATTGCCGTCGCGATCGACGCGAAAGCCGTCGAGCGAGCCCTGATCGGCGGCGTCGATCAGCTTGGTCTTGCCGCTCAGGCTGCCGTCGTCGCCGACATTGTAGCTCCAGATGCTGCGGTTTGGCGTGCCCTTCCACTCGACAATGTAGAGCTTCTTCTCGTCCGGCGAGAAGGCGAGGCCATTGGGATTGACGAGGTCGGTGAGGACGGCGCTGAGCTTGCCGTCCTTGGCGATGCGATAGACATTGGTGCTGGCCTGCTCGGCCTTCTCCTTCTTGCCCTCCCACTCGCCGTTGATGCCGAACAGCGGATCGGTGAACCAGATGCTGTCGTCGGACTTCACCACGATATCGTTCGGCGCGTTCAGCCGCTTGCCCTCGAACTTGTCGGCGAGCACGGTGATCTTGCCGTCCTTCTCGGTGCGGGTGATGCGGCGGGTGACCGAATGCTCGCAGGTGACGAGGCGGCCCTGACGGTCGCGCGCATTGCCGTTGGCGTAATTGGCATCGGCGCGGAACACGCTGGTCTGGCCGGTCTTCTCGTCGAACTTCATGATCCGGTTGTTGGGGATGTCGGAGAACAAGAGATAGCCGCCCTCGGGAAAATAAGCCGGGCCTTCAGCCCAGCGCATCCCGGTTGCAACCTGCTCGACCGTGGAGGAATAGAGCCGGTATTTTGTGAAGCTGGGGTCGAGGATCTGGACGGCCGGGTCCGGGTAGCGCTGATTGGGCGTGAACGCGAACGACTGGGCGCCGGCAGCGCGGGCGAGAAACGTGGATGCCACTGCTGCGCCGGCGCCGGCCATCAGATTGCGTCGCGTGAAATTCATTGTAATCCTCCCTGGGCGATAAAAGGCCGGCGCTTGATGTGGCCGGCCTGTTCCTTGACGTGATTTGCTCTCGGCTTAGCGGCCGTTCTTCTTGCGCCATTCGGCAAAGTCGGTGAGCGTCTGCGGATCGGTCGCGGGATACAGGCCGAAGATGCCGCGGCCCTTGCCGACTTCCTCAGTGACGAAGTCCTCGAACGCCGTCATCTCAAAGGTTTCGTTTGCGATCTCATCTGCCAGGTGCGCGGGGATCACGATGACACCGTCGGCATCACCGAGGATAACATCGCCGGGGAACACCGGCGCATCGCCGCAGCCGATCGGGACGTTGATCTCGATCGCCTGGTGCAGCGTGAGGTTGGTCGGCGCGCTCGGGCGGTGGTGAAAGGCGGGGAAGCCGAGCTTGGCGATCTCCGCGGAATCGCGAAAGCCGCCGTCGGTTACGACGCCGGCGACGCCACGCTTCATCAGCCGCGTGATCAGAATCGCGCCGGCCGAGGCTGCGCGCGCGTCCTTGCGGCTGTCCATCACCAGCACGCTGCCTGCCGGACAATCCTCGACCGCCTTGCGCTGCGGATGCGAGCGGTCCTTGAAGACCTCGATGGTGTTGAGATCTTCGCGTGCCGGCATGTAGCGCAGCGTGAAGGCCTCGCCGACCATGGCCGGCTGGTCGGGGCTTAAGGGGTGCACATCCTGGATCATCTGGATGCGCAGGCCGCGCTTGAACAAGGCGGTGGCGACGGTGGCGGTGGAGACGGATTTGAGCTTGTTGCGGGTGGCTTCGCTGAGTTTGGTCATGTCGTGCTCTCTAGTAAATCGAAGGCTCGCCGATCGGCGCGCCGAAATCGGTCTCGAGGAAGTCGAAGTCGCAGCCGTCATTGGCCTGCTTGATGTGTTTGGTGAACATCCAGCCATAGCCGCGCTCGAAGCGGCGCTCGGGCTGTTTCCAGGCGGCGCGGCGCTTGTCGAGTTCGGCTTCGCTCACATCGAGATTGATGGTGCGCGCGGCGACGTCGAGCGTGATGCGGTCGCCGTTCTGCACCAGCGCCAGCGGGCCGCCGATGTAGGACTCGGGCGAGACGTGCAGGATGCAGGCGCCATAGCTGGTACCGCTCATGCGCGCATCCGAGATGCGCACCATGTCACGCACGCCCTGCCTCACGAGTTTGGTCGGAATCGGCAGCATGCCCCATTCCGGCATGCCTGGCCCGCCCTGCGGCCCGGCATTGCGCAGAATGAGGATATGATCTTCGGTGACATCGAGATTGGGATCGTCGACCGCCTTCTTCATCGCGGGATAGTCGTCGAACACCAGCGCCGGCCCGGTGTGCTTGAGGAAGCGCGGCGCGCAGGCGGAGGGCTTGATGACGCAGCCGTCGGGAGCGAGATTGCCCTTGAGCACGGCAAGCGCGCCTTCCTTGTAGATGGGATTGTCGACGGAGCGGATCACGTCGGCATTGTGCACTTCGGCGTGCGCGATGTTCTCAGCCACCATCTTGCCAGTGACGGTGACGCAGTCGAGATGCAGATGCGGCTTGATCTGGCTCATCAGCGCCGGCAGGCCGCCGGCATAGAAGAAATCCTCCATCAAATACGTATCGCCGCTCGGCCGCACGTTGGCGATCACGGGCACCTTGCGGCTGGCCTTCTCGAAATCGTCGAGGCCGATGTCCTGGCCGGCGCGGCGGGCCTGCGCGATCAGATGGATGATCGCGTTGGTCGAGCAGCCCATCGCCATCGCCACCGCGATCGCGTTCTCGAACGCCTTGCGGGTCTGGATCGCCTTCGGTGTCAGATCCTCCCACACCATCTCGACGATGCGGCGGCCGCATTCGGAGGCCATGCGGATGTGGTTGGCGTCGGCGGCGGGAATCGAGGAAGCGCCCGGCAGCGTCATGCCGATCGCCTCGGCGATCGCGGTCATGGTCGAGGCCGTGCCCATGGTCATGCAGGTGCCGTAGCTACGGGCGATGCCGGCCTCGATGTCGAGCCAGTCCTTGTCGGAGATTTTTCCGGCGCGGCGCTCGTCCCAGTATTTCCAGCCGTCGGAGCCGGAGCCCAGCGTCTTGCCCTTCCAGTTGCCGCGCAGCATGGGACCGGCCGGCAGATAGATCGCCGGAATGTTCATCGAAGTGGCGCCGAGTAGCAGCGCCGGCGTGGTCTTGTCGCAGCCGCCCATCAGCACCACGCCATCGACGGGATGGCTGCGCAACAATTCTTCGGCGTCCATCGCCAGCAGATTGCGGTAGAGCATGGTGGTGGGCTTGAGCAGCGATTCCGACAGCGACAATGCCGGCAGCTCCAGCGGCAGGCCACCGGCCATCAGGATGCCGCGCTTGACGTCGTCGACCCGCGACTTGAAGTGCATGTGGCAGGGCTGTGCATCCGACCAGGTGTTGAGGATCGCGATGATCGGGCGGTCCTTCCACTCTTCCGGCGCGTAGCCCATCTGCATGGTGCGGGAGCGGTGGCCGAACGAGCGAAGGTCGTCGGGTGCGAACCAGCGCGCGCTGCGGAGCTGGTCGGGCGTTTTCTTCTTGTTCTTGGTCATGATTGGGTGCCCCATTTCTGGACGGTGTTCCGCTCGATGGCGCGGAAGATCAGGTTCTCGACAAAGAGCCCGATGATGATCACGGTCAAGAGGCCAGCGAAGACAGCAGGTATGTCGAGCAGATTGCGGTTCTCGAAGATGAACCAGCCGAGACCGCCCTGGCCCGAGGACACGCCGAACACCAGCTCGGCCGCGATCAGCGTGCGCCAGGCGAAAGCCCAGCCGATCTTGAGGCCGGTGAGGATCGAGCCGAAGGCCGCGGGGATGAGGATCTTCGCCACATAAGGCAATCCGCGCAGGCCGTAATTGCGGCCGACCATGCGCAGCGTGTTGGACACGCTCTTGAAGCCGGAATGGGTGTTGAGCGCGACCGGCCACAGCACCGAATGGATCAGCACGAAGACCAGGCTGCCATTGCCGAGGCCGAACCAGATCAGCGCCAGCGGCAACAGCGCGATCGCCGGCAACGGGTTGAACATCGCCGTGACGGTCTCGAGGAAGTCGGTGCCGATGCGCGTCGAGATCGCGAGCACGGTGAAGATCGCGGCCAGTGCGATGCCGGCCGAATAGCCCATGAACAGCACCTTCAGCGAGGTCCAGGCCCGCATCGGAATGGTGCCGTCCTTGACGCGATCGAACAGCGTCATGAAGGTGTCGTGCAGTGTCGGAAACAGCAGGGGATTGTCGAGGTAGACCCCGTACGCTTCCCAGACCGCCGCGAGAAACAGGATGATGACCGACTTGCGGACAAAGCCGTCGTTCCACAGCAGCTCAAGCACACCCAACTTGCGCTCGACCTCGCCTGCACCTCCCGTGCTGGCAACCGGCGCGTCACGCAGCAAGATTCTGGCTTCGCCCATGGCGGCTCCCTTAGTGCGCTACAGCTTCGGAGGCGAACAGGAGATCGTGGATCTCCTTCTCCAGCCGGCCGGCGCTGCCATCCTCATTCGAAACCTTGTCGACGTCGATCACCTCGGCCTTGACGCGGCCGGGATGCGGCGACAGCAGCAGGATGCGGTTGCCGATGCGGATCGCCTCCGCGATCGAATGGGTCACGAACAGCACGGTGAATTTGGTCTCGCTCCAGAGCTGGAGCAGCTCATCCTGACAGGTCCGCCGCGTCAGCGCGTCGAGCGCGGCGAACGGCTCGTCCATGAGAAGGATGTCCGGCTCCATCGCCATGCCGCGCGCGATCGCGACGCGCTGCTTCATGCCGCCGGAGAGCGTGTGCGGATAGGCATCGACCACGCGGGTGAGGCCGACCTTCTCGATATAGGCGCGCGCTTTCGCCTCGGCGTCCTTGCGCGACAGCTTTCTCGCGGTGAGCAGCGGGAACATCACATTGGCGAGCACACTCTTCCAGGGCAGGAGCTGGTCGAACTCCTGGAAGATCATCATGCGGTCGGCGCCGGGCCCATGGATCTCGCGATCGCCAATGGTCATGCGGCCTTCGCTCGGGCTCATGTAGCCGCCGACGGCCTTGAGCAGGGTCGACTTGCCGCAGCCGGAGGGTCCGAGCAGTACGAAGCGGTCGGACCGGTCGACGGTGAAGCTCACTTTTTCCGTGGCGGTGACGACGGCGCTGGAGGTCTTGTAGCGCAGCGTCACCGAGCTGACGTCGAGCAGCGCCATCAGTTGCCCTTCAGATCGTGCGCGACGGGGAGATAGTAGTCCGTCCAGGCCTTGGGCTGATTCTTCAGCGTTCCGGTCTTGTAGAGATGGGCTGCGAATTTCATCGTGCCCTGCGGCTCGAGATTCCACTCCATCATGCCGGGCTCCTTCAGGAGATCGAGCAGCTCTTCCACCGACGTCTTGTCGCCGGTGATCTCCTTGTAGATCTCGACCGCCTGCTTGGTATCGCTGCGGATCAGATCCTGCGCTTCCTTGGTGGCGTCGCGCACGGCCTGGATGATCTTTGGATTGGCGTCAGCGAACTTGGTCGTGGTGAAGAATTGCGCCTGGCTGAGCGGGCCGCCCATCACATCCGGCGAACTCAGCACGACATGCGCGCCCGGCACGTTCTTCAACTCCAGGAAGGTGAAGGGCGGAATCGAGAAATGGTTGTGCACCTCGTGCTTCGGGTTGGACAGCGCCGCATAGGCGTCGGGGTGACCGAGCTGCACGGTGTTGGCATCCAGCTTCGACCATTGGTCGGCACCAAAGGCCTCGGCGGCCGCGATCTGCAGCACGATCGCCTGGGTCGAGACCTTCACGGTCGGCACCGCGATCTTGTCGCCCGGGCCGAAATCCTTGATCGACTTGATGTTGGCGTCGCGGCTGATCAGCGTCATCGGCTGCGCCGAGGTGGCGACGATGCCCTTCACGCCGCCGCGGGTGCGATCCCATAGCAGCAGCAGATTGCCGGTGCCGGTGTTGAGGATGTCGACGCCGCCGGCGAGCAGCGCGTCGGTCTGCGCTCCGCCGCCGGAGAAGGTGATCCATTTGGTGGTGACACCAGTTACGCCGAGGGAAGCCGCATGCTTCTCGATCAGCTTCAGCTTCTCCATGATATGGCTCGGCATGTAGAAGATGCCGGGCTGGCGCGACAGCGCGATCTCGGACTTTTGCTGCGCGTGAGCCGTTGACATTGAGAAGGCGATCGCGGCGATCACGGTGGCGGCCGCAAGCTTGCTGCGAAGATGCTTGATCATTGTTGTGTGTTTCCTCCGGCCAGCGTCGATCTGCGTTGACCCTGCTGATGCACTAATATATTAGTGCATCAAACGCAAGCCCGCGGGACCCGCCATGGAATCATCCCATACCGCGCTGCGCGCGGCCCCACGCCCCGCCCGGCTCGACCGCGGCCGCCAGGCGGCGCCGCAGGTGTTCGAGCGGCTACGCAACGCGATTGTCGCCCTGGAGCTGCCGCCCGGCGCTCCCTTGTCGCGCGCCGAGCTTGCCGGCCAGTTCGGTGTCAGCTCGACACCGGTGCGCGACGCGCTGATGCGCCTCGAGGAAGAGGGCCTCGTCGACGTTTTTCCGCAGCATGCGACCGTGGTGAGCCGGATCAACGTCGACCGCGCGCGGCAGGCCCATTTCCTGCGTCAGGCACTGGAGCTGGAGATCGTGCGCCTGCTCGCGGAAAGGCATGACGCGGCCCTGGTCATCCGCCTCGACCACGCGATCGCGCTCCAGCAGCAATTCGCCAAGGCCGGAGATTTCGAGAGCTTCATCGCCGGCGACAACGACTTTCACGCCCAGCTCTACGCGGCCGCCGGCAAGCAAGATCTATGGACGCTGGTGCGCAGCCGCAGCGGACATATCGACCGGCTGCGCCGGCTGCATTTGCCCTCACCCGGCAAGGCCCAGAACATCGTCCGTCACCATCGGCTGATCACGCGCGCGATCGAGGCCGGAGATGCCGAGGCCGCGCAACAGCATCTGCGCAAACATCTGTCGGGCACGCTGAGCGAGCTGGACAAGATCCGAAGCCGCTATCCCGAGTACCTGACCGACTAGGAGGGACGGCTTATGCACGGGAGCGTGCATATAGCGCGCCGGGAGAGGTTACCTCGACCGGAATGGTGGCGCTCGCGAAGTGCTTGCGGGCCGGGCGGAATCCGCGCAACAATTTCGTCTTTGATGGCTTGATTTGCGGTCGCTGGGGCATCCCCATCCGACCCCGGAGGATCTCAGACGTGGCCAACATCCTGATCGTGGATGACGACCCGGCCGTGCAGATCACGATCCGGCTGCTGCTGGAGAGGGCCGGTCATCACGTCACCGTCGCCGGCGATGGCTACGAGGGGCTTGCGTTATTCGAGGCCAGCCCGTTCGACCTGTTGTTTCTCGACATTTTCATGCCCGGCATGGACGGGCTGGAGACGATGCGCCATATCCGGGCGCTGGCCCCAACCGTCCCGATCATCGTCATTTCCGGCCGTTCGGCCGCGCCGGACCCCTATGCGGAGCCGGATTTCCTGAAGATGGCAACCAAGCTCGGCGCGGTGGCAAGCTTGCAAAAGCCGTTCCGACCAGGCGCACTGCTCGCGGCGGTCGATGGCTGCCTGGGCACGGCCCGGGCGGCATCGGTGGGGAATCCGGATGTCAGCACCGGCCACCGATGACAAGGACCCTCATTCCTTTCCAGGCCAGAACAGGCGTGGCCATTCGGGAACCGGTGCGAATATCCCCATGACGCTCGCAACGCGGCTTGCCATCACGATGACCCTGCTGGTGGCGGTGACCGTGGCCGCAGTCGGATGGTTGGGCTATCGCAACACCACCCAGGCCGTCATTCCGCGGGTACTGGAACGCGTCGAAGCCCAGTCACGGCTGCTGGCGACCAATCTCGAATCCTACGTCGCCGGCGCGCGCGGCGATCTGCTCGGCTACCGCTCTGCCGCAGCCATCAACGGCCTGATCCGCGCTCACATCGGTGGAGGCATCGACGCATCCGACGGCGTGTCGGAGCAAACCTGGCGCGAGCGCATCGCAGCGCGGCTCGCAGCCGAGATCGACGCCAAACCCAGTTACGGGCAATTTCGCATCATCGGTCTCGACGACGACCAGCGCGAGTTGGTCCGCGTCGATCGCTCCGGCCCGGATGGAAAGGCGCGGATCGCTCCCAACGACGAACTCGAGCGCAAGAGCGAACGGAGCTACTTTCAGGAGACGATCCGGCTGGCGCCGGGCGAGATCTACGTGTCCGCCATCGATCTCGCCACCCGCCAGGGGGGAACCACGACCTCCCACATTCCGACGTTACGCGTTGCAACCCCGCTGTTCACGGCGGACGGCAGGCCATTCGGCATCATCATCGCCAATATCGACATGCGACCGGCGCTCGACCGCGTCCGCTCCACCGTGACCTCGGGCGGAGAGATCTATGTCGTGAATTCGCGCGGCGACTATCTCGTCCATCCCGATCGCACGCGGGAATTCGGCGCATGGCATGATCGTCCCAACGACTGGCGCAAGGATTTTCCCTATTTTGCGGCCTCGGCCGGGACGCTGGAAGGATCCACGCGGCTCATGACCGACGGGTCGGGCCGGCCGAGCGGGGCGGCGATTGCGCCGGCCCTGCTCGTGGGCAAGGACTGGGTTGCGATCATCGAGACGATTCCCTCGCCGGTGTTCGGCCTCGTGCCCGCAGCGATTCAACGAACGTCCTTGCTTGTCGGCGTGCTTGCCGTGCTGGCTGCGGCTTTGCTCGCGGTGCTCCTGGCGCGCTCATTGACGCGCCCGATCGGCCGCCTGACCAAGGCGGTGCAGGCCATCGGCAGCGGACGTCCGGCGGATATACCCGTCGATGCCAGCGGCGAGACCGGCGTGCTGGCACGGGCCTTTGCCCAGATGGTCGAGGAAACCCGGGCGAAAACGGCCGCACTCCAGCGCGAGATCGAGGAGCATCGCCGCACCGAGGCAGCTCGAAGCCATCATGCGGCGCGCGAGCGCCTGTTCAGCGCCGCAGTGGAATCGTCCGACGATGCGATCGTGATGCAGTCGCTCGAAGCCATCATCACGGGCTGGAATCCGGCTGCCGAACGCCTCTACGGCTATTCGGCGGACGAGGCGATCGGGAAATCCACCGCCATCATCGTACCCGCCGACCGCCGCGAGCAGGGCAAGAACATCTTGCGGCGGATCGCGGCAGGCGAGCCGATCGAACGCTTCGAGACGGTGCGCCTGCGCAAGGACGGCGCGCCGGTCGAGATCTCGCTCAGCCTCTCGCCGATCAGGGGACCGTCGGGCGAGATCGTCGGTGCCTCCGGATCTGCGCGCAGCCTCACCGAGGCGCGGCGGGCCGAGCGGGCGCTGCAGCAGCAGCTCGAAGAGCGCCGGCAGATCTTCGAGACGTCGCAGGACCTGATCATGGTCATGGACGCGCGCGGCCATGTCGTGCAGATCAGCCCGAGCAGCGAGACCATTCTCGGCTACCGGCCGGAGGAGATGATCGGCCGCAGCGGCGCCGACTTCGTTCATCCCGACCATCTGGAGCAGTCCCGCGAAAACATGCGCGCGATGCGGCTCGGCGAGCGGCCAAAGCTCGGTGATACGCGCTGCTTCCACAAGAACGGACACATGGTCTGGCTGTCCTGGCTCGGCAACTGGTCCGAGCAGGCGCAGCGGTTCTTCTTCGTCGGGCGGGACATGACGGAGGCGCGGCTCGCGCAGGAATCGCTGCGCGAGAGCGAGCGGCTTGCCCGCAAGATCGTCGAGACCTCGCTCGACGCCTTCGTGCAGACCGACGAGACCGGCAGCATCCTGAACTGGAATTCGCAAGCCGAACGGCTGTTCGGCTGGCGCCGCGACGAGGTGCTCGGCAAGAACACGATCGATCTGATCGTCGCCGAAAGCGAACGCGAGAGGGTTAGGGCCGGCCTAACGCAGTTCCTCGCAAACGAAGACGACAAAACGCTGAACCGCCGTCGCGAGCTGATGTGCCGCCGCCGCGACGGCAAGGAGTTCAAGGCTGAGCTGAGCGTCACCGCGCTGAAGCGCCGCGAGGGCCTGCTGTTCAACGTCTTCTACCGCGACCTCACCGACAAGATCGCGGCTGAGGAGCGCATCCGCCATGCCGAGAAGATGGAGGCGGTCGGCCAGCTTACCGGCGGCGTGGCGCATGATTTCAACAACATCCTCACCGTCATCACCGGAACCATCGAGATCCTTGCGGAGGCGGTCGAGAAGGAGCCGCAGCTTGCGGCCATCACCAAGATGATCGACGAGGCGGCCGCGCGCGGCGCCGATCTGACCCAGCACCTGCTCGCCTTCGCGCGCAAGCAGCCGCTCCAGCCGCGCGAGATCGACATCAACTCGCTGATCATCGACACCGCGAAACTGCTGCGGCCGACGCTGGGCGAACAGATCCAGATCGAATCGGTGTTCGAGGACGAGAGCTGCGTCGCGATTGTCGATCCCAACCAGCTCACCACCGCGATCCTCAACCTTGCACTCAATGCCCGCGACGCCATGCCGAACGGCGGCAAGCTGATCGTGGAGACGGGCGCCGCCTATCTCGACGAGGTCTATGCCAGCGCCAACGATGTGCCACCGGGGCACTACGTGCTGATCGCCGTGAGCGACACCGGCACCGGAATCCCCGCGAACATGCTGGCCAGGGTGTTCGATCCCTTCTTCACCTCGAAGGGCCCGGGCAAGGGCACCGGACTCGGACTCTCAATGGTTTACGGCTTCATCAAGCAGTCCGCAGGACACATCAAGATCTACAGCGAGGAAGGCCACGGCACCACGATCAAGATGTACCTGCCGCCTGGCAAGACGCCGACGGCGGTCGGCGAGGGCGTGACGGCGGCGGCGATCGAGGGCGGACACGAGACCATCCTGGTGGTCGAGGACGACCGGCTGGTGCGTGACTACGTGCTGGCTCAGCTGCATTCGCTGGGATACGCCACTTTGCAGGCCGCGAACGCCGCGGAGGCGCTCGCGATCGTCGCCGCCGGCAAGCGGTTCGACCTCCTGTTCACCGACGTCATCATGCCCGGCAAGATGAACGGACGTCAGCTCGCCGACGAGATCCAGAAGACCCGCCCCGATCTCAGGGTGGTCTATACGTCCGGCTATACCGAGAATGCGATCATCCATCACGGCCGGCTGGATTCGGGGGTCCTGCTGCTGGCCAAGCCCTATCGAAAATCGGATCTGGCGCGGATCATCCGCAAGGCGTTGCAGGGATGAGCGCAGGCCTTTTAGGCAGGCCTTTCATAGCTGGTCGCGTGTAGCCCGGATGGAGCGCAGCGCAATCCGGGAAGTCTCTTGCTGCGTGCACCGGTCCCGGATTTCGCTGGCGCTCCATCCGGGCTACAAAGGCTCGCCGATCGATTCTACGACGCGCGCTGGGCCGCGGTCATCACGATGCGGATCAGGTCGGCGGCATTGCGCGCGCCGAGCTTCTTCATGATGTTGGCGCGGTGGTCCTCGATGGTGCGCGGGCTGATGCCGAGCGTGCGGCCGGCTTCCTTGTTGGATGCACCGGAGGCGAACTGCTCGAGCACCTCGCGCTCCCTGCGCGTCAACGGCTCACGTCCGGGGAAATGCAGCGAGCCGAATTTCGGCGACGCATTCTCCGCCTGCCGGCGCGCGTAGGCGCCGATCGCCTCGTCGAGCCGGCCGACGATCTCGCTGCCGCGGAACGGCTTCTCGATGAAGTCGAGCGCACCGCTCTTGATCGCCCCGACCGCCATCGCAATGTCGCCCTGCCCGGAGATCATGAAGATCGGCGCCGGATAGTCCTCGCCGTGCAGTTCCTTGAGAATGTCGAGGCCCGACTTTCCGGGAATATGCACGTCGAGCAGGATCGCAGCCGGTGTGCGGTTCCGCGCGACGGAGAGCAGCGCTGCGCCGTCCGCAAAACAGATCACCTCATAGCCTGCCGCCTTCAACACCATCGACAAGGTGTCGCGAACGGCAGGGTCGTCGTCGACCACGAAGATTTCACCGCGAGAGCTTTGTTCGGCCATGTGCCACATCCAGTTGGCATGAAGGACTCGCGTCCGCGCCAACCGTTATGGCGTTCGGCGCGGATTCGGCCCACCCGTATTTGTACGGGACATAGACTTAACGCACAAGTAGCGGCATGGCGCCTAATTGCGGGAGACGGAGAATATCCATGCTAAATTTAGCCGATACACCGCAGTTGCTCGCAACGCCCGAAGTCGAGAGCCGTGAGCTGATTGCAGCTGACCTTCGCTTGCTGATCGCACAGATCGAGACCAGCATGCGCCGGATCGCCGCAGCCATGGATCAAGAACACGGCAATGATGCGGAAAGTTCCGCGGACGTCCTCATCCTCGACGACGTCACGCCCCAGTACGCCACCGCGAGCGCCGCCCTCGGCGCCTGCCGGGCGGGCCTTCGCCACGCCCTGCAATGCCTGTCGGAATCCAGCGACGCGTAGGATCGCGATCAGCGCGGCGGCGCGGCGGCAAATCCGATCGCATGGCAGCTCCGCAGCTAAAGCGCGACGAGATTAGGATGAATCGTCATCGCGCTTTAGGCTGTTGTTTGAGCATGATCTTTCGGAACCGCTGCGCACTTTGCGCTAACATGGCCCTTCGGGTCCGGATCAAGCTTTAGGCGCGGTGCCGTTCCACGATCGCGTCGGTGGCCACACCACCCCAGGTGTGGATTGCCGGCAGGCCCATCGCGGTCTTGCCGAGATTGGCGAGGCTGATGCGCAGGGCCGCCAGATCCAGCGGCTTCGGCAGGCTCTGGAGCTCGATCCCGACGGAACGGGCGAAGCTGCGGGCGGCACTGCGGCGCTTGCCGTCCATGCCGCTGATGACGATCACGGCGCCGGCGAATTTCGCCTCCTTCATCTCGCGCAGCACGTCGATGCCGTCGCCATCCTCCAGCACGAGATCGAGCGTCACGCAGTCGAAGCGCGCGGCGCGGAGCTTCTCGATCGCTTCCGCCACCGAGGGCGCCACGGTGACTTCGTGGCCGGCCTGCTTGGCGGCAACCGTGATCAGGCTGCGCTGCGTGGCGTCGTCATCGACCACCAGGAGCTGAAGCGCACGCCGCTCGGCGACGTCGGGCAGGTTTGACGAGATGGGGGAAAGAGAGCTTCTGGGCATTGCCGGTATTCCTGAGATTGAGACCAGCAATGGTTACACGGCTCGCGCTTAGACGACGTAAAGCGGCTACGGCAAATTGGTTCTGATGTTTCAGCAAATATAAAGCAACGTGGCGGAAAGTGCGGCGGCAGCCACGCGCCGATCAGGCCGCGGCGTCATGGCCGCCGGTCGCGCCGCGCTTCTTCCGGTTCTTGCCGCGCAGGAATTGGATATCCATCTCGGCGCCGTTGACCCGTACCAGCTCGCAGCGGCGGTAGGCGAGGCCGGTTGAGGACAGCAGCAGAAAGAACTCTTTCAGGTTCAGCCCCTGGATCGAGCCTTCCACCGTGAGGATGGCGTCGGTGTCGGAGATCGCGTTGAGCTTGCAGTCGCGCCGCCAGGTGCCGTCGATCGCCATGATGCAGACATCATAGCCGCGGCTGAACGTTACGCGCTCCGCACCTTTTCCATCCTCGGCCATGCTTACCGTCCTGCCATCACCGCCAGGCGCGGGGCCACGCCCGTGAGAGCCGGCTTGGCTGCTGCCGCGCGCGGATCGTTCGGCTTGTAGAGGCCGCGCCGCTCCGCAATCGGCCTGAACGTGTCGGTCAATCCGACCACGGTCTCGGCCGCACCCAGCACCAGGAAGCCGTCGGGCTCGATCTGGCGCGCCAGGCGATTGAAGATGTTGATCTTGGTGTCCTGGTCGAAATAGATCAGCACGTTGCGGCAAAAGATCACGTCGAAGGTGCCGAGCTGGGCAAAATCGTGCAGCAAATTGAGCTGCCGATGCTGGATCATCGCCCGCAATTCGGGATTGATCTGCCAGGTCTCGCCGGTCTGCTTGAAATATTTGACCAGCATCTGGATCGGCAGGCCACGCTGCACCTCGAACTGGCTGTAGACGCCGGCCTTGGCCTTTTCCAGCACCTCCTGCGACAGGTCGGTCGCGATGATCTCGATGCGCCAGCCGGTGAGGGCCGCGCCCATCTCCTTCAGGCACATCGCCAGCGAATAGGGCTCCTGCCCGGTCGAGCCGGCGGCGCACCAGATGCGCACGCTGCGGCGGCCGGCGCGCGCCTTGATGATCTCGGGCATGATCGTGTCGCGGAAATGTTCGAACGGCACCTTGTCGCGAAAGAAGAAGGTCTCGTTGGTGGTCATTGCTTCGACCACGTCGGTGATCAGCGGGCGCGAGCCGGCCTGCAGCTTCTGCACAAGCTCGGCGATGCCGGAGAGCCCGGTCTTGCGGGCGAGCGGCAGCAGGCGGCTTTCGATCAGATATTGCTTGTCTGCGGACAGGTCGAGACCGGAATTATCCTTTAGGAACTTGCGCAGATACTCGTACTCGGTCGGGGTCACGGATGGCCTCTTCGAAACTGTACTGGAACACTCTGGCCCAAACACTTTGGGCCAGACACACTCAGACCATGGTTTGTCCGACCGGGATCAACCCAACTTCAGCGAATTTGTCGGCGATAATGTCCTTGTCGAAGGGCTTCATGATGTACTCGTTGGCGCCGCCGCTGAGCGCCTGGGCGATATGAGCCACGTTGTTCTCGGTGGTGCAGAACACCACCTTGGGCTGGTCGCCGCCGGGCAGGCGACGCATATGGCCCATGAATTCGAAGCCGTCCATCACGGGCATGTTCCAGTCGAGCAGCACCGCATCGGGCAGCTTGCGCTGGCAGATTTCGAGCGCCTTCGAGCCGTCCTCGGCCTCGGTGACCTCGAACTCCAGGCCTTCCAGGATCCGGCGCGCGATCTTGCGCACGACGCTGGAATCATCGACCACCAAACACGTTTTCATTTTGGTTCTCCGGTTTCGATGTTTCGGTTGGCTCACGCAGCCATTTGCACTTTGGTTTCGAGCTCGAGGACGCGATCGACGTCGAGCACGACCATGAGCTGACCGTCGAGGCGGTGGACGCCGCCGGCGAGCTTGGCCATGCGCGGATCGAGGTTGACGGGGTTTTCCTCCTTGCCGTCCTCGGGCAGGCGCAGCACCTCGCCGATCTGGTCGATCAAGAGGCCATAGGATTCACCGCGCAGGTCGACGCCGACCGCCATCGGCACCTTGCCGTCTTCGGCCTTGGGCAGGCCGAGCCGGGCGCGCATGTCGACCACGGTGACGATGCGGCCGCGCAGGTTCAGGACGCCGGCGATCTCGCGCGAGGACAGCGGCACGCGGGTGACGCGCTCGGGCATGAACACGTCCTGGACGCGGGAGATCGGCAGGCCGAACAGCTGGCCGCCGATCATCGCGGTGACGTATTCGACCATGGCGCCCTCGCTGGACTGGGTCTTGCGGCTCATCGCTTGTCTCCTGATCCCTGCGCTTGTTTGAGCATGATCTTGTCGGAAAACCGCTTCACACTTTTCCGGATCATGCTTTAAGCCGCTGCCCGGCTCAGCTCGGAGGCGCCGGCGGCGCCCGCGGTCTGCTCCTTCAGCGCCGCGATCAGACCGGGACGGTCGAACTTGGCGACATAGTCGTGGAAGCCGGCCTGACGGCCGCGCTCGATCGCCGCCGGCGACACCAGCGCGGAGAGGCCGATGATCGGCATCGACCCCAGATTGTTGTCGGAGCGGATCAGTTCGGCGAACTCGAACCCGTTCATGTCGGGCATCTCGATGTCGGTCAGGACCACGTCAAAGCTCTGCGCGCGCAGCGCAGCGAGGCCCTCCTGCGCGGTCGGCGCGGTGCGGACGCGGTAGCCGGCCGCTTTCAGCACCGGCGCCAGCATGTTGCGGAAGAAGGCGCTGTCGTCGACCAAGAGCACCGACTGCGAGTGCAGCGACGGCTTCATCTCCTTGCGGGTGAACCAGTCGGCGAACGCCATCGGCAGGAAGTGGCCGACGTCGATCACCTCGGTGGCCTGGCCCTTGATCACGGCCGAGCCCAGAATGCCCGAACCGGAGCCGCCGACCTCGATGTTGAGCCGCTCCTCGACGATGTCGATGATCTCGTCGACGACGAGGCCCATGGAGCGGCCGTCATCGGCGAACACCAGGATCGGCTGGGCGCCCTGGCTCGCGATGGTGACGCCCTCCATCGCGACCAGCGGCATCAGCTGCTCGCGGTACTGCACCATGTAGCGGCCGTTACTGAACTCGATCTTGTCGGCCGGCAGCTCCTCGAGGCGGGTGACGAGGCCGAGCGGGACCGCCTTGGGCTGGGACGAGCCGGCGCGGAACACCAGCAGCGAGGTGGTCTGCTCGCCGCTGCCGATGTGATGCGCCGCATTCTCGTCGGCCATGTCATGGGCCGAGGAGCCGGCGGCGCCGAGCGCCTTGGCAATGCCGTTGGGGTCGATGATCATGATGACGGCGCCATCGCCCAAGATGGTGTTGCCGGAGAACATGTCGATGTGACGCAGCTTGGTCGACATCGGCTTGACCACGATCTCCTCGGTGTGGAACACGCCGTCGACGACGATGCCAAAGGTCTGGCTGCCGACCTGGGTCACCACGATAAAACCGTTCTCGGGATCGGACGCGGCGCCGTCGTCGATCTTCAAGAGCTTCTTCAGATGGATCAGCGGCAGCAGCTTGTTGCGCAGGCGCAGCACCGCGGTGTCCTTGATGCGCTCGATGCGGTGCTCGCTGTTGGCGCGGGCGCGCACCAGCTCGACCACCGAGAGCTGCGGGATGGCAAAGCGGTCGCCGGCGGCTTCGACGATCAGGGCCGAGACGATCGCGAGGGTCAGCGGGATCTTGATGGTGACCGAGCTTCCCTCGCCGGCCACGCTCTTGATGTCGATGGTGCCGCCGATCTGGTCGATATTGGTGCGGACCACGTCCATGCCGACGCCGCGGCCGGAGACCGAGGTGATGGCGGCCGCGGTGGAGAAGCCCGGCGCGAAGATGAACTTGTGGATCTGGGCCTCGCTCATCTTCTCGAGCTCAGCCTCGGTGACCAACCCTGAGGAGATCGCCTTGGCCTTGATCTTCTCGGTGTTGAGGCCGCGGCCGTTGTCGGCGATGCAGATGATGATGTGGCCGCCCTCGTGATAGGCGGACAGCCGAATGGTGCCCTGCTCGCCCTTGCCGGCCGCTAAGCGCTCGGCGGGGGTCTCCAGGCCATGATCGGCGGAGTTGCGCACCATGTGGGTGAGCGGGTCCTTGATCAGGTCGAGCACCTGGCGGTCGAGCTCGGTGTCGGCGCCGTGCATCTCCAGCTCGATCTGCTTGCCGAGTTCGGAGGAGAGATCGCGGACGATGCGGGGCAGCTTCTGCCAGGCATTGCCGATCGGCTGCATGCGCGTCTTCATGACGCCCTCCTGCAGCTCGGCGGTGACATTGGACAGCCGCTGCAGCGGCACCTTGAACTCGGTGTCCTCGTTGCGGCGGGAGATCTCCAACAGCTGGTTGCGGGTCAGCACCAGCTCGGAGACCATGGTCATCAGATGCTCCAGCGTGTCCACGTTGACGCGGATCGACTGGTTGGCGATGCGGTCGCCTTCGCCGGCACTTTCGTCGGCCATCGACTTCTTCGGCGCGGGCTTTTGCTTGGCGGCTTGCTTCGCGGCAGGCGCCGGGGCTTCAACCACCGGCGCGGGCTCGGCCTTGGCTTCAGCCTTGGCAACGGGCGCAGCAGGCACCGGCGCTTCGATCGCGGTCTCGCGGAAGGCGCGCTCGAGCTCGTCGAGCGAGACTTCGCCGGGACGCAACGGGCGCTCCAGCGTCTGTGCGATCAGCGTGCCCGTGGTCATCGCCTTGGTGGGCGCAGCGGCGGCCGGGGCTTCCGGCGCCAGCGGCGGCGCGTCGGCGACCGCAGCTGCGCCAGCCGCCATCGCGGCCATGCCCTGCTCGACCATCGCCTCCAGCTTGTCGATGAGGTCGCGGTCGTTGCCCTCCGGCTCGGCTTCGGTCGCCTCCAGGCCAGCCAAAATCTCCTTGATGCGGTCGATCGAGGACAGGATCACCGTCACCGCCTGCCCGGTCACCGGCATGCCGTCGCGGAATTTGCCCATCAGCGTCTCGCCGGCATGCGCCAGCGCTTCCAGCCGCGGCAGGCCGAGGAAGCCGCAGGTGCCCTTGATGGTGTGGACCAGGCGGAAGATGTTATCCAGGATCTTGGCGTTGTTCGGCTCCTGCTCGAACTTCACCAGCTGATTGTCGACGGTGTCCAGGCTCTCGCTGGTCTCCGTCAAAAACTCCCGCAACAGATCATCCATGAGGTACGCCTTACTGAGCTGGGCTTCGACGCGTTGCGCCGCGCTTGGTATCGACGGAAGCCCTCTTTTCGATCGTTAGACATCCCTTTTCACGGTCCCGTTAATTTCGGCCTCCGTGCTAATACGGATATTGAAGACAAGTTTGCCGTTCGGCTGCATGCGAGGACACGCTTCGGCAAAACCGGCACCGCGCCGCGACGGAGCGAGGAGTGAGGTAGACGCGTCGATCACGGCGCATGGCACGCGCGAGAAAATCCCGTTCGTGAAGGACGATAGGCGCGGCCTTGAGTGGAATTGAACGGACTCGGCCCGCGGTCGCGGGCGCTCTCGCGATAGTCGTTTCGTGCTGTGCCGAGCTCCGCGAAATTCACGTTTTCGGTAAACGAACCGTTACCTCGTCGCCAGTCCGGCTCGTGCTGCGCTAACCCAGCCGCGCTGCCGAGGCAATCTCGGCGTCGGGCCGATGCTCCGCCAGGCAATCGTTGATGGCGGCGAGCAGTGCGTGCGGCGTGAACGGCTTGCGCAGACAGCGTGCGGCGCCGAGCTCCAGCGCCATCCGGAGGAAATCGGGTGCGGGCGAATTCAGATTTGCGAAAGCGTAGCCCGACATCGCGATCAGCGGAATGGCGGGCGCCCGCTCGTGGAAGGTCCGGATCGATTCGAACCCGCGCATATGCGGCATGAGGATGTCGATGATCATCAGATCGAACTGATCGTGTGCGAGGGCCCGCAGTCCGGCTTCACCTCCCTCGGCGATCGTCACCCGAAAATTGTTGCGCTGGAGATGGATCTCGATGGCCATGCACACCATCGGGTCGTCGTCGACAACGAGAATATGGCGCAGACCTTCCCTCCCCGTTTGAGCTTCCCGTTTCGGCAATTCAATCATCGAGCCGTGGGACACGCCTTTCTCCTCTGGTTTCGATCGAGAAATGGATGGCCGCTAAGATGGTTGGCGGCGCCGGGAAAACGGAGACGATGGTCGCGAAATCTGCGGCCGCACGGCGCCATGGTTCGAAGCAATGCTGGATGGCTGAAAGCACTCGCGGACGAGACTGCGCGGGTCGACCGGCGTCCGATGGCAGCACGGATGCAATGCTTCCGGCTCATGAAGGCCCCCTTGCCGCTCTTTCCTGCGCAACCCTCGCAGAGAGGTGCACAACTCAAGAGCGAATCAGCGCGCCGCTCTTTATTTCCATTTCCGCCGCAAATGCCACAGGCTGTCTGCCCTGCAACGAGTATATGGACAGCGCCACAACCTATACAATATATTTTTGTCGCCGCGCAACTGCATGACGAACGTGGCGCGGCGCGAATGGATGTCAATGCACCCGGTGCCCCTTTATGACCGCAAGCGGCCACCCGCCCAACCAGTTGCTGCAAATGCTCGACGCGGCAGATTTCGATCTGCTGCGCTCTCATCTCGTAACGATTGAAATGGTCAGGGAGACTGTCTTGGGCCGGACATCTCGTCCCAATTGCCAATATATCCCGACGTGAACATGATGGAACTTACTCGCGCAAGAAGCGATTTCGCCGGTGGCGACTTTGCTGGTGCAAAAGGCGGGAGGCAGCTTTGGAAACGACGGGCCGCCCATCCAACGGTTTCCTATCCGCGCTGTCGGGAGACGATTATGAGCTGATCCGCCCGTACCTGCGCGCGATCGATCTGCCCCATGACGCGGTGCTGGTCGAGGCCGGCGAAACGCTCAAGCGCGCCTATTTTCCCCACCGCGGCGTGATCTCGCTCGTGGTGAAGCTCGCCAAGGGCGAGCATGTGCAGGTCGCGATGATCGGCCGCGACAGCCTGCTTGGAACACTCTCGACCATGGGCGATGCAAGCGCGCTGAACACGGCCGTCGTGCTGGTTCCCGGAGTCGCCTCGGTGATGGATCTCGACCGGCTGCGCGTCGCGGCCGACCAGAGCAGCAGCTTGCGGACCTTGCTCACGCGCCACGGTCTTGCGATTTACGCGCAGGTCCAGCAGACCGCGGGCTGCAACGCCGCCCATCCCGTGGAGTCGCGGCTGTCGCGCTGCCTGCTGCACACCCATGACCTGTCGGGCGACTACCGGCTGCTGCTGACCCAGGAGGCCATGGCACAGATGATCGGGGCGCGGCGCAACAGCGTGTCGCTGGTCGCCAACACCTTGCAGCAGGCCAATTTCATCCACTACAGCCGCGGACACATCCAGATCCTGAACCTGGACGGCCTGCGCCAGACCGCGTGCGAATGCTACGCCACCGTGAAGGCGCAATACGACCGGCTGCTCGGCCAGCGCTGACCCCGCCCGCGTGGTAAACGGACGGCTAATGCCGGCCCGCAAACACGAGCCGTCCTGCTTCCGGAACTGAAATCCAGATGCCGTAGACACGGCGGGCCTCGCACCGATACCGGCCCGCGCGGCATCGAATCGTGATCGAGCAGGCAAAGCCATGTTTGAATTGTCCGTCGCGCCGGCGCCGAAGCTGCTCGATTGCGCGCCCGCGCGCGACCCGAATGCTTATGCGGCGCTGGTACGTGAGATCGGCGAGGACGGAGCCCGCGAGGTGCGCGCCGTGTTCTGGAGCGAGACCGGCGCACGCCTGCAACTGTTCCGCACGCTCTCGCGCGAGCAGCACCAGGCCAGGATCGCGCGCGAAGCACATTCGTTGAAGAGTGCGGCCGGGACGTTCGGCTATGCGAGGCTCGCGGCGCTGGCACTGCGGCTGGAGAAGTCTGCGGAGACGCTTCACGACACCGAGCTCGGCGATCTCCTGGACCTGATGGACGACGCCTACGCCGCGGCGCGCGCGCAGGAGCCGGAATGCTAGAGCATGATCCGGAAAAGTGCGCAGCGGTTTTCCGAAAAGATCATGCTCAAACAACAACCTAAAGCGCGATGACGATTCATCCAAATCTCATCGCGCTTTAGAGCCATTTCGGTTGTCGAAAACGCTCTAACTATCCGCGCGTGTATTCCCGCCGTACTTCTACGGCTTGGGATTTTCACAGATGGCTAATCATAGCTGGCGATAGTCGCGGGAAACCAGGAGGGTTTCCATGTTCACCTACGAGACTGCGGACCAGAAGGAAGTCCGTCGCTTCCGCATCGCTCAGTTCAACGGCCGGATGGCGACGGTAAAGTCTGGCGAGTCGACGGTGACTGGCTTCGTGCGCTCGGTGCTCGAGCAGGAATCGAACATGCCTCCCCGCTGGACCATCACGATCATCCCGAACGCACCGAAGGACGAGCCCAAGCCGCTGCGGCCCGCATCACGCACGCGTCCCTTCGCCGAAGACTATTTCTGAGCGGGATCAGCGCCGCCGGCCGGGCGGAATGCAATCAATCTCAATCGATCGAGTGCAGCAGCGCCGCACGGACGAGGTCTGCGGTGTTGCGCGCACCTAGCTTGCGCATCGCCTCGGCGCGGTGGCTTTCGAACGTGCGCGGACTGATCTGCATCCGAAGCGCGCCCTGCTTGTTCGAATAGCCTTCACTGATCAGCCTCAGCACCTCGCGCTCGCGCTTGGTCAGCCGCTTCTGGCCGGACAGGCCAATCAATTCGGCGCGGGGCACGCGCTGCGGCAGCGGCACGCGGGGGGGCCGCGCTTCGGCGTCCCCGGTCCCGGATGGGATCGGCAGGCCGCCCTTGTGAGGGCCGGCAAGCTGCTTGACGAGGCCGCAAACGCGCTCGGTCTGCGCCAGCGCATTCTCCACCACGCGCTGCAAATAGGCGCGGTCGCCGGTGACGGGCGCGAGCTGATCGCTGTGGTGCTTGATCTCGCCCATGTAGAGCAGGAGCGCCGTCAGGGGGCCGTTGAGCTCGCGGGCAATGGCGGCGGCCATTTCGTCGGCGGCCTTGGCACGGGCGGCGTTCAGGCGGACGAAATCGGGCTCTTCAGCTGGAGCAGCGCTGCTTTCGTACCATTCCGACGGCCGCGAATCAGTGGCCGTATCATTCTGTGACGCCATGTCACTCGTTTAGCGGAACGGGACCCGGTCTGTGGTTAACTTTTTGCTCCGTAAGATTACGGTGATTTCGGCAGTTTTGCGCTAAATCCGCGGCATCGGCACAATTTATGCTTGCGTGGGGCCAGTTCCCGGGCGCGTAGAGGTTGAGATTCCGGCTCAGATCCTGAGCAAGCGGGCGAAAACCCTCAAAGGCTGCCTCCGATCATCCCCGCCCCCCGGATTTTACGGATTAATTAACGGCGACTTGCTTCTCTAGGGAGATTGAGAGCGCGCAAATGCCTCCACGCATTGGGCCCGCATGCCTGCGGGAAACGCTGCGAAAGATTGCGTGCCATGAATGAGATCGATCGGCTTTCGGAATTCTTGCAGAGGCTGACGCCGCTGTCGCGCAGCTGTCTGCTCAGCGAACTCGAGCGGCTCGAGCTGTGCGGCATCGACATGCCGGGCTCGGCCGACATCCAGTCGCGCTTGCGCGCCGAGTTTCGCAAGGACGGATCGACCCAGGCGCGCGCCACCAGCCCCTCGCGCTATTTCTTCGCACCGCTCGAGCTGCTTCTGATCGACGGCGCGCCCGAGCACGCCAATGCGGGGCGGATCTCGCGCAACACGCTCACCCCTATCTGGGAATGGATCTGCCGCGACCTGCTGCCGACCATGGCACGCGACTACATCAAGGCTATCAACGACCAGGTCGCCGCCAACAATCCGAAGGAAGTGCAAAAGATCGCGTCGACCTTCCAGACCAAGGTCCTCAAGGTCCTCGAGAGCACCCTGGCGTCGGCGGATAGCACCGAGCTCGCACGCGCCAAGCTCGCGCAGTACACGGCATCGCGCACCGCCTTCGACGACGTGATGAAGATGCTCGACGTGCTGCGCGCCGGCGACGCGCTGCCGAAGTTCAACGAAAAACTGCCCGAGCAGATCGCGAAGTTCGATGACAACCAGGTGGCCCAGATCACCTCGCAACTCGACGGCTTCAGGAAGTCCCATCCCCGCGCGCTGCCCTTCGCATTGGCACTGGTGGCAAGGCGCCTGAAGACGCCCTGGCAATTGGTGCGCCTCGCCACCAAGGCCGCCGCAACCAAGAGCGCCGCCGACGTCGCCGCCGCGCCCTATGCCTGTGTCGTTCCCATGGTGCTCGACCGGCTCGACGACAAGCGCCTCGCTCTTCGGGTCGCGCTCCGGCACAACCGCGTGCTGGTCGCCCGCGACCTGCTCGCCGAGATCTACGACATCGAATATGCGCTCAAGGTCCGCATCGACGACATCGAACATTGCGAGTGGGGCATCCGCCTCCAGCAGTTGATGGACGCGATCGCGGCACTGGTGTCCGCCGAGGTCAGCCGCTTCCCCGCCAATGTCGGCCACATTCTCGGATCGCGCCGCCTGCGCAGCCACGACACGCTCGGCGGCAAGTTGACCTATCTCGCCTGGAAGGGACGCGACGCGATGCAGGACGGCGCGGCGGCGTTTCGCAAATTGATCGGGCAGACCTGATATCGCGCAGTCATCAAAGCGCGAGGGGCCTTCGCGTTATCGGTGAGTGATCATGCCCTAAAGCGCGATGAGATCGAATTGAATCGTCATCGCGCTTTAGGTCTTTGTTTGAGCATGATCTTTTCGGAAAACTGCTTCACACTTTTCCGGATCATGCCCTAATGCGCGCGCGGCAGACACAGGAAGCGATCGAGAAATCGCCCCGACAGCACGAATCTGAACCACCAATACATCATTCGCCGCATCGTCATTGCTGCATCCTCGACAGCCCACCACCGGATGCGCGGAGCAATAGCGCAGGCGCAGCAGTGCGCATGTGATGTGTTTCACATTTGCGCCGACAGGCGCGGACGCATCGTCGCATAACTGTCACGAGCGCAGATGGAACATGCCCGCATCGCGCGAAAATGAGTTCCGCGGCCGTAGCTGTCGCTCCTATCCTCCGATGCTGCGAAGGAACAAGCCGCAGGAGGTCGCGATGAGATCGAACCGACGGACCCTGACGATGGTGATGTTGCTCGTGAGTGCGCTCGCGCTCACATCGACGACGATGGCGCAGACGACGACGCCGCAAGGCAATGCTGCGCCGACCGCCGACAACGCGGTGCTGCTGACCGTCTTCTTCAAACACGATCAATCCCGGCCGCTGCACGAGCTGAATGCGCAACTCGAGACGCAGGGCTTCTACAAGGCGTTTCCGCCGGCCGGCGTCGAGGTCGTGAGCTGGTATGTGATGATGGGCATTGGCCAAGTGATCACGCTGCGCCTGCCGGCGTCGCGGCTGCGCGAGGTCAACCGCGTCATCGAGGACACGGCATGGGGATCTTATCGCACCGAATTCTATCCGACCTATGACTACAAGGCGGTCGGCGTGGCACAACACGAAAAAGCCGCCGGAAATTAATTCTCCAATCGTCCTGTCATTGGAGCGAAGGGCCACGCAACCGCATCACTCGATGCCTGGCGTCGGCAAGCCGCACGTTCATCGATCGCGCGGGAGAAATTCCGCATGCGCTGGCAGCCGTTGCGCGTGCGGTGCCGGAGTATGCGAATTCTTTTCGAAGAATCTGTCGACAAATTAGCTCTAATTGCAGGGCTTAACGTTACTCAAATAATTCAACAGCGACGTGACGCTCTCCTTATTTGAACCCACGCTCCGCGTTTAAGAAACCGTCACGGAACGGGAGTGGTGTTGATGAACGATGGGATTGTTGAACTCGTCGGACGAAGGCCTGTAACCTTCGGACGGCGAAAGGTGACGCCGCGCGCCTGCGTGGCCGACAGCAAGCGTCACTTGCGCGCCTTCCTCAGCGAAGTGCTCGAGGATCTTGGCTTCGTTACCTGCGAATGCGCCAGCGCGGACGAGCTGCAAACCGTGCTCGCCACCGAATTGCCGGATCTGATCCTGCTCGGTGTCGCCACCGACGGCATCGAGCCGGGGAGATTCCTCGAGGTCTTGGTGCGTGAGGGCTTCGCCGGGAAGGTTCTGGCGGTCGGCGCCCGCGAATCGATCGTCGTCAGGGCCGTGCGGCAGGTCGGCGAGGAATATGGCCTTGCGATGCTGCCGCCGCTGACCACGCCCTTTGCCGCGGAGACGCTGCGCGAGCGCGTCGCGATGCTGCTGCCGGAGGAGCCGGCGCCGAGCCCGGCCGTGCATGTCGGCGAGGCCTTGCATGCCGGCTGGCTGGAGCTCTGGTACCAGCCCAAGATCGACGCGCGCACGCTGATCCGCAGCGGCGCCGAGGCGCTGGTGCGAATGCGCCATCCGACCTGGGGCGTCGTGCCGCCGGCCTATTTCATTCCCGAGGAGCATGATCCGCATCTGCGTGATCTCTCGGAATTCGTGATCGAGCGCGCCATGCAGGACTGGCACTATCTGCTGGAGCAGCAGAGCCCGGTCGATCTCTCGATCAACCTACCAGCGTCCTATCTGAAGGCGCCGCAGGCGGTGCGCGATCTCTGTCGCCGCGTGCCGACGCATCCGGCCTTCGGCGGGCTGACCATCGAGATCGACAGCGAAGAAGCGACCCGCGATCTCGATCTCCTGACCGAGGTCGCACGCGAGGTGGGGTTGCACAATATTGGCCTCGCGATCGACAATCTCGGCGCCAACTGGCCGGCGCTGATGGGCCTGGACAAGATTCCCTTCGTCATGATGAAGGCCGACCGGCACTTCGTCACCGGCAGCGGCAGTGACCGGCTGAAGCGCACGGTGTGCCGTCACATCGTCGAGCTGGCGCAAGGCTACGGCGCGCGCGTGGTCGCCGAGGGCGTCGAGAGCCGCGCCGACCTCGTCGGCGCGAACGAGCTCGGCTTCGATCTCGTGCAGGGCTTTCTGTTCGGCAAGCCGATGCCGCTGAAGAAATTCGCCCGCTCGACGCTGACGAAAACCGTGATGGAGTGAGCTCGTTCGCGGCTCGTACGTCGCTGGGCGCGCGCGGGAATCATTGATCTCGCGCGCGTTCGCCGGGCCTGCTTGGGCAGTCCGTGCACTCGCGCTCTTGCCGTGCCGAAGGCAGGACTAGCCGGCCATCATCACGCAAACCGCCGCGCGAAAAAGACGCAGACGACCACGAGCGCGGTCGCGGCGATCATGCTCCAGGCAACCGACTCGTGCAGCAACAGGCCGGCAAGCGCCAGGCCAAAGAATGGCTGGAGCTGTTGCAACTGGCCGACACGCGCAATGCCGCCGAGCGCAAGCCCGCGATACCAGAAGATGAAGCCGACGAACATGCTGAAGATCGAGACGTAGGCGAGCCCGATCCAGGCGGGGGCGCTGACGCCGCTCCATGTCGGCGGCCACGTCCAAATCGCGACGGGCACCATCAGCGGCAGCGCGAGCAGTAGCGCCCAGGAGATCACCTGCCAGCCGCCGAGGCGGCGCGACAACGCGGCGCCTTCGGCATAGCCGAGACCGCATAAGACGATCGCGGCCACCATCAGGAGATCGCCGGTGAGCGAGGCTGAGCCGTCATTCGACAGAGCAAAGCCCGCGACGGTGGCACTGCCGAGGACGGCGAACAGCCAGAACAACGGCTGCGGCCGCTCGCCGCCGCGCAAGACGCCGAAGATCGCGGTCGATAGCGGCAAGAGGCCGATGAAGACGATCGAATGCGCCGAGGTGATGTGCTGGAGCGCGAGCGCGGTCAGCAAGGGAAAGCCGACCACGACACCGATGGTGACGATGGCGAGTGAGGCGAGATCGTGCTTCGCCGGCCGTGCCTGACGGAGCAAGCCGAGCATGGCAAGTCCGATCAACGCCGCAATGACCGCGCGCGTGGATGTCAGGAATAGCGCGGAGAAACCGCCGACCGCCACCCGCGTCGCCGGCAGCGAGCCACTGAAGATGATGACGCCGAGGAGACCGTGGCCCCAGCCGGTGGCTGAAGAGTGCATTCCTGTCTCGCTTTTTGGAGCGCGATGCTTGGCCATCGCCAGTGACAAGACCAGCGACAGTTCAGTACAATCTGGCAAAACTGTATGGATATGGAAGGCGATACACTTGGACAGCGAGGCATCAGCGAGAGGGCGCAACGGAACGCGGACCGCAGGCGTGATGAGTGCCATCCGCGCCAAGGTCGCGGGCCGCGCGCTCGGTGCCGGCGACCGCTTGCCATCGATCCGCAGCCTTGCGGCGACGCTGGGGGTTTCGCCTTCCACCATCGTCGAGGCCTATGACCGCCTGGCCGCGGAAGGGCTGATTCGTGCCCGTCGCGGCTCGGGCTTCTATGTCTCGCCGACGATCATGCCGCCGCTCGCACTGACCGAGGCCGAGCCGCGCCGCGACCGGGAGGTCGATCCATTCTGGGTTTCGCGGCAATCGCTTGATGCGGACACGACCGCGCTGAAGCCCGGCTGCGGCTGGCTGCCGCCGGAGTGGATGCCGGAGGCGGCGCTGCGACGCGCTATCCGCGCGCTCGCGCGGACCCATGCGACTCTATTGGCGGACTACGGCGGCACGCGCGGTTCGCCGGCACTGCGCCGGCTGCTGCTTACGCGTCTTGCGGAAGATGCGATCGAGGTGTCGGTCGACCAGCTCATGCTCACGGGCTCGGGCACGCAAAGTGCCGATCTCGTCTGCCGCTTCCTGCTCCGTCCCGGCGACACCGTGCTGGTCGATGATCCCTGCTACTTTAATTTTCGCGCCTTGCTGCGGGCGCACCAGGCGAAGATCGTCGGCGTGCCCTACACGCCATCGGGTCCGGACGTCGCAAGCTTCGAGCAGGTCCTCGCCAGCGAACGGCCGCGGCTCTACATCACCAATTCAGCGCTGCACAACCCGACCGGCGCGACGTTGTCGCTTCCGACTGCGCACCGTCTGCTGAGCGCGGCCGCCGCGCACGACGTCACCATCGTCGAGGACGATATTTTCGGCGACTTCGAGCCGGAGCGCTCGCCGCGCCTTGCCGCGCTCGACGGTCTCGCCCGCGTGATCCGCATCGGCAGCTTCTCCAAGACGCTATCGGCCTCGGTGCGCTGCGGCTATATCGCCGCGCGCGCCGACTGGATCGAGCATCTCGTCGATCTCCAGGTCGCAACCAGCTTCGGCGGCTCAAGCCCGGTCGCGACCGAGATCATCGCAAAGGTGCTGGCCGGCGGCAGCTATCGCAAGCACATGGACGAGCTCAGGCAACGGCTCATGCGCGCCCGGCGTGACGTCGCGCGAAAACTTCAGGCGCTCGGCATCGAGCCGTGGCTGACGCCGCGCGGCGGCTTCTTCCTCTGGTGCCGTCTTCCCGATGGACGGGATGCCACGGCCGTCGCGCGCGCGGCTCTCGAAGAGGACGTGGTGCTGGCACCGGGCAACGTGTTCAGCGTGTCACAGACGGCATCGAACTTCATGCGGTTCAACGTGGCGCAGATGGGCGATCCCAGGATGTGGGATGTGCTGCGGCGGGCGTTGAAGGCGGGCACCGAACGATAGACGTCTAGTACCAAGGCTCCTCATACACCGGTTCGCCGTCGAGCAGCAGCCGCTTGATGGCGGCGCGGCCCGAAGGCAGCACCGCGGCGACGACCCGCAGCTTTTGCTGGTTGCGCGCCTGCTCGAGCTTCTTGCCCTCGCCTTCGGGCACGAAATAGCTTTCGAGACCGTATTTGATCGTCAGCTTGTCACAGAAGGTGCGGCCATTTGTGCCGCAGGCGCCTCCCGAATAGCCGACGCGGCCGCGGATCAGCACTTCAGGCGCCGTGACCGGGACAGGCTCGGCATGCACCGAGACGGCCTCGTAAAGGCCGCTGGCATTGGGCGCGAGCTTGACGAACACGACGGCATTGCGTTCGGCGGCCGGCTTGCCGGCGAGCGCGCCGGCCGGCACTTGCGAGATGTCGTAGCGGAGCACGACATAGTCGCCGCGCAGGAGATCGCGAGGATCGACCGGCTGCGTCTGCAAGGTCACCTCACGACCTTCACGCAGGATCTGCATGCGATCGGCGACCATCAGGACCAGCAGCACGCATTGAAGCAGGACGGCGACCCCGAACAGCACGGCTTTCGGAATGCGCTGCCAGAGTTTTGTGACGGATACGGCCAGTTCGATCATCGCGCAGCCCTCGGCAGCATGCGATTGAGCGCGGTCGCAAATCCGACTGCGATGATTCCGGCCGCCGCAAGGAAGGCCGAGCGACCCAGCAGCGAGCCCTTCACGGCCCAGGTGATGCCCGCGATCACGCCGGCGATGCCGAGCCAGCCGGCAACGATCCGCGGGCGCACCTCATCGAGCATGCCGGAGACGACGAGGCACAACATGGCGCAGAGCAGTGCGGCATAGGCGAACCAGGGTTCGCCGGCCGCAGATGCCGGCCAGATCGGCGCGGCGAGCAGCACGAGACCGATGGCGCATGCTGCCAGGACTTCACCGGCGCGCCTGGTGATCCCGGCGGATGCGAGAGCCAGGATCACACCCGCGATCCCGCACAGGATCGCCCAAAGCGGTTGAGCTGGCACCGCGCCGGTCCGGAAGCGGACGATGTCGTCGACTGTCGTCACCTCGAGGAAGGCAACGCCGGCCAGCGAAAACGCCCCGTAGATCGACAGAACGCTCCCGAGGCGGAGCGCCCTCGGCGACGGCGATGCGGCGATCGCGAGCCCCGCGCCGAACAACAGCGCCGCACCATTCGCGAGCAGGAATGATGGCTGGGCGCCATCGAATTCGAAGCGAAGCGACGTCGCGATCCACCACGGCAGCATCGCGATCGCGACGAGATGCGCCGCCACGCGAGAATTCCATGCGAAGGCCGTCGCGGCGGCGATGAGCCAGACGGCCACGAACGGAAGATGCAGGGCGTCCGGCGTGTCGTAAGTCCGCAAGCAGGTCCAGATCGAGGCGGCCACGAGACCGACCGCGAGCGCACCGCGCGAGCCCGTCAACAAGGCGGCGGCCAATGCCCCGATCGACCACAGCAGCATGCCGCCGGCAAAATCGTCGCCGAGATGGTACATCTGGCCGACCAGCGCGATGCCCGCGCCAAAGATGATCGCGCCAATGCTCGCACAGAGATCGGCGAGAACAGTGCGACCCGTCGTTGCGAACCAGGCCCCGAGGCCGCCAGCGACGACCATGCCGGCGAGCAGGATTGCGAACCGCAGCAGCCGCGCGATCTCGGTCCAGTGCGCGGCGACGAAGGCGAGGAAGGCCGCCGCGATCAACAGGCCACCGACGATGGCGACGACCACAGCGATGTTGATGCCGGCTGGGAGCGGCGGCAGCGCGGCGCGGATGGAGGCGGCAACCGCCGGCGCGATCACACCTTCAGCTTCCCATTGTGCAAGATCGGCTTCGAGGCGCTGCCGGTAGGTTTTATCGAACATCGTCCTGGATCACCTAAACTGCCGGCGGGCGGCTGCCGCCAGTCAGCCGGCGGGATGTTGCTTGGTCGGATTCCGCCGATGGCGGGTTCAAGACCGCACTGGCTGCAGAGGGCATCGACGGTTGCTGCACGACACGTCAGCCGGCGAGCTTGCGGTCGCGGATCGGCTGACCGCCCGCAAGCATGCCGCGCTGAAGCGCGCGGCCGGCGAGAGATCGCGACCGATGCGCCCGATCAGATGCTGCAGTTGAACAGCTGCACGCCGAACTGCGCTTCGAGCTCGCCGATGTAGCGACACCAAGGTCGGCGAGAGCCCGGCGCGGCGGGCCGCCGCCGAGAAGCTGCCCTCGCGGACGGTGCTGATGAACAGTTCCACGACCTGAAGGCAATTCATCCATCTTTTCATATTCTGCAAAAGAGATGCTCAGATTACGCCAATGGTTGGAAGAGACTCACAGCTGTAACTTTCAGTCAACATGGCCATAAACGGCCACACGGCAGCGGGGGAGAACTGCAACCATGGAAGGCATCGCCGACAAGGTGATGAGAGCGCTCTTGTGCCTCGTCGCCGCGACGACGCTGGCGCTCCAGGCGGGCGCCGCGGGGGCTCAGACGGCCGCAGAATCCTGGCCGAACCGCGCGATCACCTGGGTAGTGCCGTTCGGGGCCGGCGGCGTCACCGACCTCGTCTCGCGCAAGATCGCGGAGCTGCTGCGGACGCGGCTTGGGCAGCCCGTGGTGGTGGAGAACCGCCCCGGCGCTGGCGGGACCATTGGGACGGAGTTCGTTGCCCGGGCCCAGCCCGACGGCTACACCGTGCTCTACGCCTCCGGCGGGCCTATGACGATCCAGCCGAACCTGGGGCTGGCGAAGCTCAACTACGACCCGCTCAAGAGCTACGTCCACGTCCGCGGCGTGAGCTCGTCGAACCAGATCCTCGTCGCGACCGCGGCAGCACCCTACAACACGCTGGCTGAGTTCGTCGCGTACGCGAAGGCCAACCCAGGCAAGGTCAATTTCGGCTCCCCCGGCCCCGGCACCGCCCAGCACCTCGCCGGCGAGATGTTCCAGGCCGCCGCCGGCATCAAGCTGACCCACGTGCCTTACAAGTCGGGCTCGAGCCAGATGACCGACATGATGTCGGGCATCCTGGACGTCTCCTTCGACTACCTTACCGTGCTCAGGCCGCTGATCGACACCGGCAAGGTCAAGGTGCTCGGCACCACCGGCACGGCGCGGCTGGCCGCGCTGCCCGGCGCGCCCACGATGCTCGAGGTCGGCTACCCGGACGCCGTCAATGTCGGCTCGACCTGGGTCTCGGTCCCAGCCGGAACCGACCCGAGAATCGTGGGCAGGCTCTCTGAGGCGCTGGCCGCCGTGCTCGCCGACCCCGCCATCGTCGCGGACCTCTCCACCAACGGCCAGGTGTCGATCGCCGACAAGGGGCCGGCCGAGATGGAGCCGTTCATCGTCGAGGAGACCGCACGCTACAAGCGGGTGATCGAGAGCGCGGGCATCGCCGCGCGTTAAAGCATGATCCGGACCCGAAGGACCGCGTGAGCGCAAAGTGCGCAGCGGTTTTCCGAAAAGATCATGCTCAAACAACAACCTAAGGCGCGATGACGATTCATCCTCATCGCATCGCGCTTTAGTTCGCCTTGATCCCGGCCTCGCCAATCAGCTTGCCCCATTTCGCGCTTTCGCCCTGAATGAAGCGGCCGAACTGCTCAGGCGATGTCGGCGCGGGCTCTGCGCCGAGCGTCCGGATCTTCTCGACCACCGACGGGTCTTTCAGGGCCTTCGTGAAGGCTTCGTTCAGTCGGCCGACGACATCCGCAGACGTGCCGGCCGGAGCAACGAGACCGAACCAGCCGACCGATTCGAAACCCGCGATCCCGCTCTCGGCAAGCGTCGGCACGTCAGGGAGGGATGCAAGACGGCGCGCCGAGGAGACGCCGATCGCGTTGAGCTTGCCTTCGAGGATCAGCTGCCGCGATGCGGGGATATCCAGCACCGCGAACGGGACGTGCCCCGCGAGCACGTCGACCGTCGCTGGCGCCGTCCCACGATAGGGAACCAGCTCCATGGTGATCCCGGACTTCTGCGTGAACAGCGCTGCCGTCAGATGCATGGCGGTCGAATTGCCGCCATGTCCGATCGACAACGTGCCTGGCTTTGCCTTGGCGAGCGCGATTGTCTCCGCCGCAGTGTGCGCGGGCACGTTTGCAGACGCCACCAGCACAAAGGGAATCTCCGCAAGCAGGGTGATGGGCGCGAGATCCTTGGGATCGAACGGCATTGACGAATTGAGGTGCGGGTTCACCGTGAGGCTGCCTGCCGGTGCGACACCGAGCGTATAGCCGTCCGGCTTGGCTTGCGCGACCGCGGCCATGCCGATGTTGCCCCCTGCCCCGGCGCGATTCTCGATCACCAGGCTTTGCTTGAGTTCGGCGGTGACCAGCGGCTCGAGCGCGCGGATCACGGTATCGGCGCTGCCGCCGGGCGGGAACGTCACGATGATCTTGATCAATTGCTCCGGATAGGCCGCTTCAACGCCCCCCAGCGGCAGCACGACGAAAGTCGCGGCCGTCAGCACGGCCAGAATGCGGCGCCTCGCAGCGTGAAACACATTTCCCTCCTCAGTCCGTTCTTGTTTGTGAGTCCCGACCAGACGGGTCGGCCGGGCAGCTTGATGTCGCCTTACGCCGCCGCGCCGGTGATGCGTGCCAGCAAGCCTTGTGGATTGTCGGGCGCGACTTGCCCGCGCCAGGCGATGTGCTGGTCTGGCCGCACCAGCACTAGCTTCTCGGCATAGGCACCGTTCGCCTCGTCCGGCGCGATGTCGACCAGCGTGAGCGGCATGCCGCGTTCCTCCGCGGCCGACTTGAATCGTGCCACATCGATCGCCGGATCGAGCCGCAGCAATGTATAGCCGGGCCCGAATGCATCGTAGAGCGATCGGCCGTCGCGCAGGAACAGATGCGGCGCGCGGGCGCCGGGTACGGTGGAAGGCGCAAAACTTCCCATCGCGTAAGCCGGCGGGGTCTCGCCGTCATAGGCGATGATCGGCGAGGCATCGTAGTAGTAGCCGAAGTTGAGGCCGGCGCAGCAATATTGCTGCACGTTTAGATCATACGCCGCCCTGGCCAGCGCTGCGCGCGCCGCGTGACCGCGCGGCGTGGCATCCTCGATCTCCGCCGAGACGCCGCCGCGCTGGGCCATCATCTTCATCGCGTGGTCCATCGCAAAGCGCGACACCTGTTCGGTGATGGGCTGGCGCTCCGCTTCATAGGCGTCGAGAATTGAAGCCGGCGCCCACCCGTTCAGATGCGCCGCCAATTGCCAGCAGAGGTCGACGGCGTCGGCAATGCCCGCATTCATGCCGTAGCCGGCATAGGGCATCCACAAATGCGCGGCGTCGCCGCAGATGAAGACCCTGCGATCGCGGAAGCGATCGGCCACCAGCCGGCGCCCGACCCAGTCCTCCTTGCTAAGGACCCGGTATTCGAAGCGCGCATCGACGCCGAGAATGGCGCGGATCGCCCAGTCGCGATCGACCGAATCGAACTCGGGCTCGTCGGGCTTCAGGTGATTGTGGATCAGCCAGCGGTCGTGACCATCGATCGCAACCGTGGTGCCGGACCGCCGCGGGTTGAGCGAGAGCACCATCCAGGCAGGCTTGTGCGCTCCCATCAGTTCCTTGAGTTGCGGAGCTTCGATATAGGTCGATTGCACGCGCTGGATCACTGGCGTCCCGGACAGGCTCGCACCGATCGATTTTCGCACCAGCGAGCGGCTGCCATCGCACCCGACCACGAAGTTGGCTTCGATACGGAGCGGATTTCCGCTGTCGAGGTTGCGACCTATCGCGATTACATGGCCGTTGTTCTGTTCGATGTCCGTAATTTCCGTGCGCGCCAAAATGGTGATGCGCGGCTGCGCGGCGGCATGGCCGAACAAGATCGGCTCGAGATAGACCTGGTTGATCCGGTGCGGCGGCTCGGGCGTCGGCCACCAGGTGTCGGGGCCGCCGGTTGCGGTGTAACGGCGCGCGCGGGAGGGGATGTCGATGCGGCAAAGTTCGATGCCGGTCGCGGTGGTCCGGTAGGAGCAATCGTTCGGGAAGTCGGCCGGGAGGCCTGCGTCGCGCAGCTTTGCGGCGACGCCGAGCCGGCGGAAGATCTCCATCGAGCGCGCCGAAACGTGATTGCATTTGACGCTGGGCGGATCGCCGGCATGGCGGACCTCCGCGACGACGACGTCGATCCCGCGCGAGGCCAGATCCATCGCCGCGGTCAATCCGACGGGCCCGGCGCCCACCACCAGCACCTGTGTCCTCATGCTCGTTTCCATCCCATGCTTCACCCGCGGATTCGCCGTCCACGCAGCATGCATTTTATTGCAGGGTCGCTTATGAGATAAGCCAGAAAGAACTCATCAATTCATGAGCATTGCCTATGAATGTCACCTTGAGGCAGCTGCAGGCCTTCACCGGCGTGTACCGGACGCGCAGCATCACGCGGGCCGCGCGCGAGCTGGGGATCACGCAATCGGCGGCGAGCCTCTTGGTCCAGCAGCTCGAGGTCCAACTTGGCGTCAGGCTGTTCGATCGCTCCACGCGGTCCGTGCAGCCAACGCTGGCCGCCGACGAAGCTTTTCATGCCGCCGAACGGATGCTCAGCGATGCGCAAGGACTGTCACGGCGCATGCATGACCTCGCGCAGGCGCGCGCAGGTCGCGTCGTGTTTCTCGCGTCAGCCGGCGCCGCATCGGCGCTGCTGCCTTTGGTGTTGGCGAAATTCCGCGCGGGCTATCCGGACATTGAGATCGACATGCGCGACGTTGCCGCGGACGATCTCGTTCCGCGTATGATCGCAACCGATGCAGAGTTCGCGATCGGCAGCGTGGAGGGCGAGATCGCGGAGATGTCGGTCGAGACCCTGACCCGCGGTCGCCTGAGCGCAATTGGCCGCCGCACCGCGGACTTCGCCGCACGTCGTTCCCTCACATGGGACGAGCTCGAGCAGTTCCCGACGATCGCGATGCGGCGCGAGACGCGGATCCGTATGCAGATCGATCAGGCATTGGGCGCGCAGGGCAAGCGCCTCAATCCGACCTATGAAGTGACGTTGATCAACACCGCGCTCGCCATGACCGCGCAGGGTCTCGGCCTCGCCATCCTTCCTGCAACGATGCTGCCGGCCGATCAATTCCCGACGCTGATCGCGAAGCCGCTGGTGCGCCCGGCCATCACCCGCCCGGTATCGCTGCTCCAGCGCCAGGGACGAACTCTCTCGCCGGCGGCGCAAGCGTTTGTGGCGACGGCGAGGACGGTGCTTGCGGAGCGATCTACTTGATAATGGCGGAGAGGGAGGGATTCGAACCCCCGATAGGCTTGCACCTATGCCGCATTTCGAGTGCGGTGCATTCAACCACTCTGCCACCTCTCCTGAAGGTGCCGATAAGAGGTAGGAACCCCTGTGGTCGGGGCGTGTAATAGGCGAGGATGGCCGGCCAGACAAGGCGCGAAAGGCGAAAATCCGCCGCCTGTTTCATCCCTTCCCTCTCATTCCGAAAGGAACCGCCGTGGAGCATCTGACGATCGCGGCCAATGGCGCCGATTTCCACCTGGTCCGCGCTGGACGGGGCAAACCGCTGCTTTTGCTGCATGGTTGGCCGGAATTCTGGCGGACCTGGGAGCCGGTGATATCTAGGCTTTCGGACCGTTTCATGCTGATCGCGCCCGATTTGCGCGGCTTTGGCGACAGCGACAAGCCTGATGGCCCTTACGGACCGGATGGCCATGCGGCGGACATGCTAGCGCTGATGGACGGGCTCGGCATCGACCGATTCGGCGTCGTGGGTCATGACGTCGGCGGCGCCGTGATGCAGCCCCTGGCCCGACAGGCACTGGGACGGCTCACCGGGCTGTTCTTCTTCGATTTCGTCTATCCCGGCATCGGGCCGCGCATGGCAGCCCCCGATAGGCTCAACCACATCTGGTACCAGTCCTTTCACCAGATGGAGATGGCCCCGGCGCTGGTCGGCGCCAGCCGCGAGACCTGCCGGCTCTATATCAGCCACTTCCTCAAAGGCTGGGCGCACCGCAAAGATGCTTTCGACGACGTGCTCGACGCCTTCGCCGATAACTTCCTCAAGGACGGCAATCTCGCCGGCGGCTTTGCGCATTATCGCGCCTCGCATGCCGGGCGCATCGCGATGATGAAGGGTGAGGCACCACGCCTGCCGCCGATCAATGTGCCGACCTGCGTGCGCTGGGCCGAGCACGACCCGCTGTTTCCCTATGCCTGGACCGATCGGCTCGGCGAAACCTTCAGCGAACTCGATCTGGCGATGTTTCCGGACGTTGGCCACTTCCCGCATCGGGAAGATCCGGATCGCGCGGCCATGGAGATCGCGGCGTTCTTTCAGCGCATCGGCTGGAATTGAGGCCCGGGTCCAAGAAACGGGGTGGGACCGCCAGACGCGGTAAACACTGGCGGTCCCTTGCCGCTCATTGAAATACTGACCGGGAAGGGCGGCTTCGCCGGCCGAGTGAAGCGACGATTCGACCCTAGCGTGCAGCCCGCACCGCGCAACGCAATCCGCCCCTTAACCTAACCAGTCAAGGTTACTGTGGAGCCCGAAACGGGCTCCAGATTCTTGTTGGACGCGTTTCCTTGACGCGAACCGGTGTCCACTTCGCTCGAAAACCCGAGCTAGTCGTTCTTGTTGTCGTTCTTGCCCTTTTTCTTGCCGTTCTCCGTGGAATCCCGGTCTTTTCCATTACCGCCCTCCTTGCGGCGGTTGGTGAAGCGCGCATTGCCAAGGCCGGTGCCGATGGTGAGCACGCCCCAGCGATCGACGTGCTGCATGAACGGCACTTCCGAAAGGCCCTGAACCACGCCGTCATTGTGCATCACGACCGCGGTGTCGTGCCCGCCGATCTCGGGGATGGCTTCGACGAGGCTTGCCGGCAGGTTGAACTTGCTGCTCTCCCAATTGCCGGGCAGATTCTGCGCGCCCTTCTCGATGGAGCCGTCCGCATCGATCACGCCGGGACAGGCGATGCCGATGAACGGCGCGAGCTTGAAGCCTTCGGCTTCGGCATCCTCGATGAGGCCTTCGAGCATCTTGACCAGCCGCTTCACCGCGGCCTCGCGGCTCGGCTCACTATCGGCATGGCGCCACAGATCGGATTTGAAGACCGCGGCCTTGGACAGATCGGGCGCCTTCTTCCAGCGCGTCTCCACGATCCCGCAGCGGATGTTCGTTCCGCCGATGTCGACCGCGAGGATGCTGTCATAGGCCTCGAAAATCCAGGACGGTGCGAGGTGCAGGGCTCCAATCAACCCGGCATCATCAGGATCGAAGCGGATTGGCACCAGATCGACCTCGAAGCCTTCCGACTTGAGGATGATCTCGGCCCGGGCAATGGCGATTTCGCCGAGCCGGCTCGCGCGAAAGCCGCCGCCGACCACAATGCAGTCGGTCTTGGCCCAGGCCTTGGTCTTGAGGAACCGCCGCGTGACGTAAGCGAGCTCCTGCGCGAAATCCTCGATCGCGCTATGCACGACGGCCGTGGCCTCGGTATCGTCGCCGACCAGAACGGCATCGAGGACCTTCTTGCTGATCTTGTCGGACGGCTCGTCGCCGAAGGGATCCTCGCCGCTCTTGCGAAGCGGTTTGCGCCACTCTTCGAGGATCTCGCGAAACGCGCCCTTGCTGGCGCGGTCGCCCAGAAAGCCCTCGTCGTCCTTGAGCTCGATGTTGAAGCTGTCGACGTCGACCGACGGCAGGCGGCTCGCCCCGTGCTGGGCGATGCCCGTCGTGTTGACCAGCTGGTCTGTTGCCATGATAGCCCTTGCCCGCGTGTCCGATTTGCGAGGACACAACGGGGAGGGAACCCGTTGGTTTCAAGCCGGCCGCAGATTCGGGCCACACACCGGAATGGACCCAAATCCTTCAAATCCTGACCGTTTTCGCTCGCTTTTCCTTGACTTGCGGCGTCCGGCGGCTATAAGTCCCACAGCCGGCGCGAGGCGTTTCTCGCGCCGCTTGCTTTTGCGTGGGTTTTCAAAGGGATAACTCCCGCCCGCACAAAGCTTCGCATAAACCCGTAGCGACTGACAAAAAGCCGGCCCCGACAAACTGTCGCGAGGCCGGGATTGAACACGAAGGAAAAAAACGATGTTCGCAGTCATCAAAACCGGCGGCAAGCAATACCGCGTCGTGCCGGATGATGTTCTCGAAGTAGGCAAGATCGCCGGCGAAGTCGGCACGATCGTGCAGTTGAATGAAGTTCTGGTGGTCGGCGGCGACACACCGGTCCTGGGCGTCCCGACGGTCGCAGGCGCGTCCGTTGCGGTCGAGGTGCTCGACCACAAGCGCGGACCGAAGGTCATCGCGTTCAAGAAGCGCCGCCGCAAGAACTCGCGCCGCAAGCGCGGCTATCGCGACGAGATCACGGTGCTTCGCGTCAGCGAGATCCTGACCGACGGCGCCAAGCCCACCAAGGGCCCGCGTCCGAAGAAGGAGAAGGTGGCCAAGGAGTCCGCAACGGAAGCCGCCGAATAACGAGATTTGATCACGCCAATTCACGAATTGATGCGTGAGAAATCGTGAAATGATTCCGTCAAGGAATTGATCTAGACATACGTAGGATTTCGGAGACGAGCCATGGCTCACAAAAAAGCAGGCGGTTCATCGCGTAACGGACGCGATTCCAAGGGCAAGCGCCTCGGCATCAAGGCGTTCGGCGGGGAGATCGTCGCTCCCGGCAACATCATTGCGCGTCAGCGCGGCACCACCTGGCACCCCGGCCTTAATGTCGGCATGGGCACGGACCACACTTTGTTCGCCAAGGTCGAAGGTCGTGTTGCGTTCCAGGCCAAAGCCAACGGCCGCACCTTCGTATCGGTACTCCCGATCGCAGAGGCGGCTGAATAGACGGCGGATCAAATGGGAATCCGCCGGGTCCTGACCAAACCGGCGGAGTCCTAGAGATCATAGAGATCGAAGGCTCCAGGGGAGGCGGGAAACCGGCCTCCCCTTTTCTTTGACTTGCTCACTTTGACTTAGTGACTTTCCAGGAGCCGGACATGTTGCAGGATTTCTCGAGCGTGACCTTGCAGGAGGCGAGACCGAGTGTCGTCGCCACCGAGCGGCTGACCTTGCGGCGGCCGACACTCGCCGACGTCAGGACCATCGCCCGGCTCGCCAACGACCGCCGCATCGCAGAAAACACCCGCCGCCTGCCGCATCCTTATTCGCAGGACGACGCCGTCGAATTCATACGCGCCACCGCCGCGCTCGGCAGCGAGACCGTGTTCCTGATCGAGCACGACAGCGGCCCAATCGGCATGGTCGGCATCGACTGCTCCACGCCCGACAATGCCGAGCTCGGCTATTGGCTCGGCGTCGAGCATTGGGGCCAGGGCTTTGCCACCGAGGCCGCACGCGGCGCGATCGACTTCTTCTTCGAGGAGTTCGAGGACGATCATCTCTATGCCGGCGCGCGCGTCACCAACCCGGCCTCGCGCAAGGTGCTGGAGAAGTGCGGCTTCCAGTGGAGCGGCGTCCAGCTGCACCGCTTCCTGGCGCTGGGCTCGTCCACGCCCGTCGATTGCTTCCGCCTGTCACGCGGCGTGTGGGCGTCGCTGAAGAGCTGGAGCAGTGCGAGGAGGATGAGGTAGGACCACCGATCACCCTCCCCTGGAGGGGGAGGGTCGATGCGCATGCAGCGAAGCGGAATGCGCAGCGGGGTGGGGTGAAGCCACAGCAATGGTCTCACCCATCACCGCCAATCCAAGCACCATCTTCGCGGAAAGACTGTCACCCCACCCCGCTCGCGCGGTGCGCGAGCGACCCTCCCCCTCCAGGGGAGGGTAAGAGCTACGCCGGCGGATTCACCTCGGCGCTCTCGCGGCCGAGGTCGCGCTCGCGCAGATAGATGTAGAACCCGGCGCCGATGATGATGGCGGCGCCGACGATGGTGGCGACTTCGGGCACGTCGCCGAACACGACGAAGCCGAAGATCACGGCCCAGACGATCATCGAATATTGGTAGGGCACCACGACACTGGCCGGCGCGAGCTTCAGCGAGCGGTTGACGCAGAACAGCGCGGTGACCGAGACGCATCCCGCCAGCGCGAAGATCACGAGGCTGCCCGATGTCGGTGGCACCCAGTGAAATGCTGAGAGCACGGCACCCAGCGAAAACGTGCCGATGAATTGCGAGGACGCCATCACGATATCGGGCGTCTTGCGCAGGCTGCGCGTGATCAGCATCAGCGTTGCGAAGGAGAGACTGCCGCCGAGCGCGATCAGCGCCGGCAGGCTGACGGTCTGCGCGGAAGGCCGCAGCGCGATCAAGACGCCGCAGAAGCCGATCAGGATCGCGGTCCAGCGCCGCCAGCCGACCTTCTCGCCCAGAAAGATCGCCGACATCGCGGTGACGAAGATCGGACCGGCGAGATAATAGGTGATGACGTCGGCGAGCGGCAGATAGACGGTCGCGAGGAAGAAGGCAGCCACTTCCAGAGTCGACAGCACGACGCGAAACAGCTGCAACCCCGGCCGCTCCAGCTGCAGGAAGTGGTGACGCTGCTTCCAGACCAACGGCGACAGCAAGAGCAGCGCCGCGCAGGCGCGCAGGAACAGGAGCTGCCCCACCGAATAGGTGCCGACCAGGAACTTGCCCATGGCGTCGCCGAACGAGAACATGAAGATCGACAGCACCATCAAGGCGATGCCGGTCAGCCGTGCCGAGCGGTCGTCATAGGCGGAGAGATTCTTGAAGAAGGGCATTGCTGTCGTTCGTGGAAAACCCGTCATTGCGGGGAGCTCTTGCGACGAAGCAATCCAGACTGTTTCCACGGAGGCAGTCTGGATTGCTTCGCTTCGCTCGCAATGACGAGCGGAGGGAGCGTCGAAAAACGGCGAGTAGTGTCGCTTCGGTCGTTTTAATGACGCAGGCGCGCTGGACAAGCCCACTTCCGCCGAATTGAACGGATTGTCGCACTCTTCGCATCGCGGTAGCGATAGAACTCATACCGACGAAAGGACGCGGCATGACCGATTTCGATCCCTCCCGGCATCGCATGATCCCGACGCAACGCTGGTTTGAGGATTTCGTCCTCGGCGAGCGTTTCGTGCTGCCGAGCCGCACTCAGACTTCCGCCGTGTTCGCGGCATTCCAGACCGCAAGCGGCGACACCCATCCGGTGCACTATGACGTGGAATATTGCCGCGCCCGCGACATGCCGCATCTGCTCGCCCACGGCTTCCAGACCTTGATCCACACCGCGCCCGGTGCCGGCCTGTTTCCGTTCATGGTCGAGGAATCCCTGGTCGGCTTCCTCGAGCAGTCAAGCCGGTTTCTCAAGCCCGTGTTCGCCGACGACACTATCTATCCCGCGCTCGAAGTCACCGAGCTGGTGCCGGGTCGCACGACCGGCGTCGTCTCGCTCAAAAGCACCGTGTTCAACCAGCGCAAGGAGCTGGTGCTGGAGGGCACGCAGAAATTCCTGATCCGGAAAAGGCCCGCAGGTTAAGCACGCCCCAAAATCGCGGAATTTCCGCCGATGCATGGGTCAATTCGGGTTGCCGGGCCGGGCGAGCTGGCCTACCTATGGCCCATGAAATTTCTCGACGAAGCAAAGGTCTATATCCGCTCCGGTGACGGCGGGAACGGCTGCGTGGCGTTCCGCCGCGAGAAGTTCATCGAATTCGGCGGTCCCTCCGGCGGCAATGGCGGCCGCGGCGGCAATGTGATCATCGAGGTCGCCGATGGGCTCAACACGCTGATCGACTACCGCTACCAGCAGCATTTCAAGGCCCAGAAGGGCGAGAACGGCATGGGCTCGGACCGCCACGGCGCCAATGGCAAGAACATCGTGCTGAAGGTTCCGGTGGGCACGCAGATCTTCGACGAGGACCGCGAGACGCTGATCCACGACTTCACCAAGGTCGGCGAAAAATTCGTGCTGGCCGAGGGGGGCAATGGCGGCTTCGGCAACGCGCATTTCAAATCGTCGACCAACCGTGCGCCGCGCAACGCCAATCCCGGCCAGGTGGGCGAAGAGCGCTGGATCTGGCTGCGGCTGAAATTGATCGCGGATGCGGGCGTCGTCGGCCTGCCCAATGCCGGCAAGTCGACCTTCCTCAGCAAGGTCAGCGCGGCAAAGCCGAAGATCGCCGACTATCCCTTCACCACGCTGCATCCGCAGCTCGGCGTCGTGAATGCCGACGGCCGCGAATTCGTGCTGGCGGACATTCCGGGTCTCATCGAAGGCGCGCATGAAGGCGCCGGCCTCGGCGACCGCTTCCTCGGCCATGTCGAACGCTGCCGCGTGCTGCTGCATCTCGTCGATGCGACGAGCGAGCACGCCGGCAAAGCCTACAAGACGGTGCGGACGGAGCTGGAGGCCTATGGCGGCCAGCTCACCGACAAGATCGAGATCGTCGCGCTCAACAAGATCGACGCGGTCGAGCCGGACGAATTGAAGAAGCAGAAGGACCGCCTGAAGCGCGCCGCCAAGAAGACGCCACTGCTGCTGTCGGGCGCGACTGGCCAGGGCGTCAAGGAAGCCCTGCGCGCGCTGGCCGACGTGATCGGCGAGAGCCCGGTCTCCGCCAAGGCCAAGAGCGCCGCCGAAGCGGAGCCGTGGTCGGCGTAGTAAGACGACACTCTCTCGACACCTCTCCCCGACGGGGAGAGGTCGATTTGCGCAGCAAATCGGGTGAGGGGCTCAGGTCCCACGAGAGACCGTAACCCCTCACCCGACGCCGTAGCCGAAGCTTTGCTTCGGCGTTCTGCTAAGTACGGCCGCCAAAGGCGGCCTACGCCGACCTCTCCCTTCGGGAGAGGTTTTCTTCGCGCCATCGATAGCGCAATATCCGGCAAACGAAGTACGGAGCGAGACGCATGGCGCGCGCGAAGAACGTTCTCTGGATCATGTGCGACCAGCTTCGCTATGATTATCTCGGCTGCACCGGCCATCCCACGCTGAAGACACCCAACATCGACGCCATGGCCAAGCGTGGCGTACTCTTCAGCAAGGCCTACGTGCAGTCGCCGATCTGCGGCCCGTCGCGGATGTCGTTCTATACCGGGCGCTACATGCGCTCGCACGGCTCGCACTGGAACGGCTGGCCGCTGCGTGTCGGCGAACCCACGCTCGGCGATCACCTGGGCAAGATCGGCGTGCGCAACGTGCTGGTCGGCAAGACCCACATGGCGCCCGACCTCGAGGGCATGAAGGCGCTCGGCATTCCCCCGGAATCGATCATCGGCGTGCACGTCGCCGAATGCGGCTTCGAGCCCTATGAGCGTGACGACGGCCTGCATCCGACCGGCCGGCCACGGCCGAAATACGATGAATATCTGCGCCAGCAGGGCTTTGAGGCCACCAATCCCTGGGAGCATTGGGCCAATTCCGGCGCGGCGGACGACGGCTCGTTGCAGAATGGGTGGCTGCTGGTGCATGCCGACAAGGCCGCGCGCGTGCCGGACGAGCACTCCGAGACGCCCTACATGACGCGGCGCGCGATGGACTTCATCAGCGAGGCTGAGACGGACGGCAGGCCGTGGTGCCTGCATCTGTCCTACATCAAGCCGCACTGGCCCTATATCGCGCCCGAGCCCTATGCGAGCATGTATTTGACTGATGACATGATCCCGGTGATCCGCTCCGAGCGCGAGCGGCAGAACCCGCATCCGGTGTTCGGCGCCTATATGGACATGCGCTACTCGCGCAACATGGCGCGCGATGATGCCCGCGAGAAGGTGATCCCGACCTATATGGGCTTGATCACCCAGATCGACGACCAGATGGGCGTGCTGATGACGTTTCTGGAGGAACGCGGCCTCTTGGAAACAACCATGATCGTGTTCACCTCCGATCACGGCGACTATCTCGGCGATCACTGGATGGGCGAGAAGGACCTGTTCCACGAGCAGTCGGCCAAGATTCCACTGATCATCATCGATCCGTCGCAAGAAGCTGACACCACGCGTGGCGCACGCAGCGATGCGCTGGTCGAGGCTATCGATCTCGCGCCGACCTTCGTCGATTATTTCGGCGGCAAGGTGCCGGGCCACATTCTCGAAGGACGCTCGCTGCTGCCGCTGCTGCGTGGCCCGACGCCACCTGATTGGCGCAAGGTGGCATTCTCCGAATATGACTACGCCATGCAGGATGTGCGGCTGAAGCTGAATCAGCCGATCGAGCGCTGCCGCCTGTTCATGGTATTCGACGGCCGCTGGAAATACATCCACGCCTCCGGATTCCGCCCGATGCTGTATGACCTCGAAACCGATCCGGACGAGTTTTTGGATCGCGGCGACGATCCTGATTGCGCCGGCATCATCGCGCGGCTTCAGGCCGAGCTATTCGACTGGGCGCTGCATCCGAACGACCACATCACCACCCCGCGCGAGAAGATCGCGGCCTATGCGGATAACCAGCTGCAGGTGAAGGGTGGGGTTTTGATCGGCATCTGGGATGAGGCGGAGCTTGCAGCGATCAAGGACGGCATCGCACAGCGCGCGAAGATGTAGAGGCGCTCTTTGCCTCTCCCCGCTTGCGGGGAGAGGCCGGATCGCATCGCGAGATGCGATCCGGGTGAGGGGGACTCTCCGCGCGTCCAACTCTCACCGGCCCCGCGGAGACTCCCCCTCACCCCAACCCTCTCCCCGCAAGCGGGGAGAGGGAGAAGCCTCAGTTCTCGATCTTGTATCCCGTCGCCTTCACGATCGGTTGCCACAAGGCGATGTTCGCTGCGAGCTCCTTCGTCAATCCTTCCGGCGTGGACCCGACCGGAATGAGCCCGATCGCGGTGAGCTTCTCCTTCACCTCGGGCTTGGCGAGCGCGGCACTTGCGGCGGCGCCGAGCTTGCTGGCGAACTCCGGCGGACTGCCGGCCGGAAGCCACATGCCGTACCAGGCGTCCGCGACGAGATCGATGCCGCTCTCCCTCAGCGTCGGAACGTCTGGTGCAAAGGGCGAGCGTTCCGCGCTTGCGACCGCGATGATCTTCACGCCCTTGGCGCGATGTTGCGGCAGAGCGTCGGCCAATGTCGTGATGCCGAACGAGATGTGGCCGCCAACGATGTCGTTGAGGATGGGCGCGCTGCCGCGATAGGGCACGCGGGTCAGGGGAATGCCGAGATCCTTCTCGAGCTTGGAACCCATGAAATGTGGAATCGTACCGTTGCTCGGCACCCCGAACGAGGTCTTGTCCGGATGCGCCTTGAGCCACGCCACGAAGCTCTTGAAATCAGTGGCGTCGACCGCCGGGTTGATCACCAGCGCAAATTCGAACCGCGCCAGCAGCGACACCGGCATGAAGTCCTTGGCCGTGTCGAAGCTCGGTGTCGTCTCCACCATCGGCAGCAGGTACATGGTCGGCCCCGTCGTCACCAGCACCATGCTGCCGTCGGGACTGCCACCCTTCACCGCCTTGATGCCGATCAGGCCGTCGCCGCCGGTGCGGTTCTCGACCACCACGGTCCGTTGCAACGCTGGCGCCATCTCCTGCGCGATCAGCCGGCACAGCGTGTCGCCGCCAGCTCCCGCAGCGAACGGGAAGATGACCCTTGTGAGCCCGGCCTGCGCTTGCGCCCCACCCGCCTGCGCCAGCAGCGGCAGCCCCAAGCATCCGGCCATGAAGTTGCGGCGATCCATTCGTTTCCTCTTTCAGCCCATTTTGGTTGATGGCGATTAGAGCCAGGCGGACGCCCGAGACAAGGCCGACATGCGCCGTTTACCATGCCGGCTGCCTTGCGCCGGTCACCGTCCTGCTGCAAAAGCAGGACTCATCGGCGCCGCCTGTCGCTCCGCCGTTTCCCGAGCAATTCGCATCCAGCGCCAGCACAAATACACATGGCCAGCCCCGAACTCAGTCAATTCCGCCGTATCGTCGTCAAGGTCGGCTCCGCGCTGCTGGTCGATTCCGACAGGGGCGAGGTGCGGGCGTCCTGGCTGGCTGCGCTGGCGGACGACATGGCAAAACTGCACCGCGAAGGCCGCGACGTGCTGGTGGTCTCCTCGGGCTCGATCGCGCTCGGCCGCGGCCGCCTCAAATTGCCGCGCGGTCCGCTGAAGCTGGAGGAGAGCCAGGCCGCCGCCGCGGTCGGCCAGATCGCGCTGGCGCGGATTTGGTCGGAGGTGCTCGGTGCGCACGACATCGGCGCCGGCCAGATCCTGGTGACGCTCCAGGACACCGAAGAGCGCCGCCGCTATCTCAATGCGCGTTCCACCATCGGCAAGCTGCTGGAGTGGCGCGCGATTCCCGTGATCAACGAGAACGACACGGTCGCCACTAACGAGATCCGTTACGGCGACAATGACCGCCTCGCGGCGCGCGTCGCCACCATGGCGAGCGCCGACCTCCTGGTGCTGCTCTCCGACATTGACGGCCTCTACGACGCCCCGCCCAAGAACAACCCGAACGCAAAGCTGATTCCGGTGGTCGAGAGCATCTCCTCGGAGATCGAGGGGGTGGCGGGAGATGCCGAGTCCGAGCTGTCGCGCGGCGGCATGCGCACGAAGGTCGAGGCAGCCAAGATCGCCACGACAGGCGGCACGCATATGCTGATCGCCTCCGGCAAGATCGAACATCCGTTGCAGGCGATCGCCGATGGCGGCCGCTGCACCTGGTTCCTGACGCCGGCCAATCCCATCACCTCGCGAAAACGCTGGATCGCCGGCACGCTGGAGCCGAAGGGCACGCTGACCATCGATGCCGGCGCGGTGACGGCGCTACGCGCCGGCGCCAGCCTGCTGCCGGCCGGCGTGATCAAGGTCGAGGGCCAGTTTGCCCGCGGTGATGCCGTGATCGTGCGCGGTCCCGACGCCAGCGAGGTCGGGCGTGGCCTGATCGCCTATGACGCCGAGGTCGCCGAGCGGATCAAGGGCCGCTCCTCCCCGGACGTGATGACCATCCTCGGCATCAGCGGCAGGTCCGAGATGATCCACCGCGACGACCTCGTGGTGGGCGGGTAAGGGCCGCAGCGGCCCTTTTGCAAGAAACCGGGTAGGCCAGCGACCCAGCCTGTCGCGACCGGGGAAACCAGCCATACCCTCCCCGCCCTTCGCAGACGCGGGATTTCCGTGCTAGGACACTGCCTTAGCAGAAGGTTGACCCCATGGCCGCCCCCCTCAAAGCCGTCGACGGCAATGCCGATCTCCAGGCGCTGATGTCCGATCTCGCCGCCAAGGCCCGCGCCGCCGCGCGGGTGCTGGCGCTGGCGCCGCCGGAGCAGAAGAACCGGGCGCTGGAAGCCATGGAGCGGGCGATCCGCGGCAACGCTGCGGCGATCCTCGCCGCCAACGCCGAGGACGTCGCCGAGGCCCGCGCCTCCGGCAATGCGACCTCCGCCTTCATCGACCGCCTGACGCTGACGCCGGCGCGCGTCGAAGGGATGGCCGAGGGCATCGGCATCGTGCGTGGCATTGCCGATCCGGTCGGTGTCGTCACCGAAAGCTGGCAGCGGCCGAACGGCATGACCATCGAGCGCGTGCGCGTGCCGCTCGGCGTCGTCGGCGTGATTTTCGAGAGCCGGCCGAACGTTGCGGCGGACGCCGGCGTGCTGTGCCTGAAGTCCGGCAATGCCGTGATCCTGCGCGGCGGCTCCGACAGTTTTCGTTCCTGCCGCGCCATCCATGAGTGCCTGGCGCAGGGCCTGCGCGAAGCGGGCCTCCCCGAGGCAGCGATCACGCTGGTGCCGACGCGCGACCGTGCGGCGGTCGGCATGATGCTATCAGGGTTGAACGGCGCCATCGACGTGATCGTGCCGCGCGGCGGCAAGAGCCTCGTCGCGCGCGTCGAGCAGGAAGCGCGCGTGCCGGTGTTCGCGCATCTCGAGGGGGTCAACCACGTCTATGTCGACGGCAGCGCCGATCTTGCCATGGCAAAGTCGATCGTGCTCAATGCCAAGATGCGCCGCACCGGTGTCTGCGGCGCCGCCGAGACGCTGCTGGTCGATCGCGCGGGAGCCGCAAAGAGCCTGAAGCCGCTGGTGGAGATGCTGATCGAGGCCGGCTGCGAAGTGCGCGGCGACGACGCCGTGCAGAAGACCGATGCGCGCGTAAAGCCTGCCAGCGAAGATGATTGGGACACCGAATATCTCGATGCCATCATCGCAGCGAAAGTGGTCGACGGCGTCGAAGGCGCCATCGCGCACATCCAGAACCACGGCTCGCATCACACCGATGCCATCGTGAGCGCGGATGAGACCGCCGCAAACAAATTCCTGAGCGAGGTCGATTCCGCAATCGTGCTGCACAACGCCTCGACGCAGTTTGCCGATGGCGGCGAGTTCGGCTTCGGCGCCGAGATCGGCATCGCCACCGGCCGCTTCCATGCCCGCGGCCCTGTCGGCGCCGAACAGTTGACGAGCTTCAAATATCGCGTTCGCGGCACCGGGCAGACGCGGCCGTAAGCAACGTCGCGGGGCGGGTATTGAGCAACACATTCGTCGTGCCGCATTTCGTGGCGCAAGCGGTCCCGCCCTATACGGAGGGCATGCGCATCGGCCTGCTCGGCGGTTCGTTCAACCCGCCGCATCAGGCCCATCGCGCCATCAGCCAATTCGCGCTGAAGCGATTGCAGCTCGATCGCGTCTGGTGGCTGGTGACGCCGGGAAATCCGCTCAAGGAGAACGGCGCATTGCAAGAGCTCGGCGCGCGCATGCAGGCGGCGCGCGAGGTCGCCAACGATCCCAGGATCGAGGTGAGCTGTCTCGAATCCGTCATTCGTACCCGCTATACTATCGACACGATCAACATCTTGCGCCGCCGCTTCTCTGGCTTGCGCTTTATCTGGATTATGGGCGCCGACAACCTCGCTCAATTCCACCGTTGGCAGGACTGGCGGCGCATCGCCGCCCAGGTGCCGGTGGCAGTCATCGATCGCCCGCCGCAGAGTTTTCGCGCCCTCGCCTCGCCCGCAGGCCAAGCGCTATCGCGCTACCGCCTGCCCGAGGACAAGGCAGCGCTGCTTGCGGACCAGCCGGCGCCGGCCTGGGTGTTTTTGACCGGATTGAAGCTGAATCTCTCCTCGACAGGCCTGCGGAACCCGGACGGGAGCTGGAAAGGTACGAAGTGAGAAAAGGTACGAAGTGAGACGGAGTGTGTGGATTTGGGGCTCTCTGGCATATTGAAAGCCTTAACCCCACATGATGTAGTGTAACCGGTGAGCGTCGGATTCGGCGTTCGCGATACAGTGAAAGGAATGGTCCCTGGCCACATCTGTATTGTCCAAGTCTGTTTTACCCAAGGTTGCTAAGCCTACGCGTAAAACATCGACCAAAGCTGCGGCCTTGAAGGCGCAACCCGACGCCGACAAGACGCTGAGCCTGATCCTCTCCCGCCTCGAGGACATGAAGGCGGAAGAGACGGTCACCATCGACCTTCGCGGCAAATCGACGTACTCCGACTACATGATCGTCACCACCGGCCGGGTGAACCGGCACGTCGGCGCGATCGCGGACAACGTCACGAAGGGCCTCAAGGAAAACGGCATCAAGAACATCCATGTCGAGGGCTTGCCCAATTGCGACTGGGTGCTGATCGATTCCGGCGATGTGATCGTGCACGTGTTCAGACCCGAGGTCCGCGAGTTCTACAATCTCGAGCGATTGTATACGCAGGGCCCAGGGGCGGCGAAGGCGATCTAGGCTCACTGAGCCGATTTCGAATCGGCTGACGCGCATGGTAGCGTCGTGCGCGCGCCTGATGCGCGCGACCCTGAAACACGACGCTGACCATCATGCGTGTTGCTATCATTGCCGTGGGCCGGCTGAAGCAGGGCCCCGAACGGGAGCTTGCCGACCGCTATTTCGAGCGGTTCGACGAGGCCGGCCGCAAGCTCGGATTCCGCGAGCTCACCGTCCACGAAATCCCGGAAAGCCGTGCGCGCGACTCCGCGACGCGGATGGCCGAAGAAGCCGCGGCGATAAGCGCGCATATTCCGGAAAAGTCGATCCTGGTGGCGCTGGACGAGCGCGGCCAGAATCTGGATTCCACCGTATTCGCACGCCATCTCGGGCGCTGGCGCGACGAGGGTGCCGGACATACTATCTTCGTGATCGGAGGGGCGGACGGACTTTCGCCCGAATTGCGCCGTAAGGCCAAGCTCGCGATCGCGTTCGGCTCTGCGACCTGGCCGCACCAAATGGTCCGCGTCATGCTTCTGGAACAACTTTATCGGGCCGCCACCATTCTGGCCGGCCACCCCTATCACCGCGCGTGATGCGCGCCATAACGAGCACCTTTGCCGACAAGATGCGAGCGCCGCTCCTCAACCTGTTGCTGATTGCGAGCGTCGCCGGCGCAAGCCTCGCGCAAGCTCAGACGGCGACGCCGCCGCAGACCGCGGCCGTCTCGCCCGATGCGATCAAGCAGCGCGAGCAGGAGCTCGAGGCCGCGCGCGCCAGGCAGAAGAGCGCCGAGGAAGCGCAGGCCAAGCTCAAGGCCGAGATCACCGCGCTCGGTCAGGACCGCACTCAGCTCAATCAGCAGCTGATCGACACCGCCGCCAATGTGCGCTCCGTCGAGGCCAAGATCGACGAAGCCGAAGCCCGGCTGCGAAATCTCAACGGCCGTGAGCAACAGATGCGCGCCTCGCTCGATTCGCGCCGCGCCGACATCGTCGAAGTGCTGGCGGCCTTGCAGCGCGCCGGCAGGCGCACGCCACCGGCGCTGCTGGTGCGCCCCGAAGATGCGCTGCAATCCCTGCGCACCGCGATGCTGCTCGGCGCGGTTGTGCCGGAATTGCGCGGCCGCGCCGAGGCGATCGCCGGCGAGCTCGGCGAGCTCGTGGCGCTGCGCAAGAACATCGCCAGCGAACGCGACCAGCTCGCCCTGGACCGCGACAGGGTCCGCAACGACCAGAGCCGGCTCACGGCTTTGGTCGACGAGCGGCAGCGCCAGCAGGCGGCGCGGGAAAAGGACCTCGACGCCGAGAATTCGCGCGCGATCATGCTGTCAAAGCAGGTCGGCGATCTCCAGGGCCTGATCACCAAGATGGAGCAGGACCTGCAAAGCGCCGCCAAGGCTGCTGAGAAGGCGGCTGAGGCGGCCAAGCAGGCCGAGGCGAAGGCGGCTGCCAGCGCCAATACCGGTGCCAAGTCTGGTCCGGCCGCTTTCAAGGACCGGTCCCGGACCGCGCCCGCGATTGCCTTCGCGTCGACCAAGGGGCTCCTGCCTCTTCCGGTTAACGGTAACAAGATCAGGGATTTTGGCGGTTCCGATGGGGTCGGCGGGGTCCAGAAGGGCATTTCGCTGGCGACCAAGCCAGGCTCCCAGGTCACAACGCCGTGTGACGGCTGGGTGGTCTATGCCGGCCCCTTCCGCAGCTATGGACAACTCTTGATCCTTAACGCTGGTGGCGGGTATCATGTCCTGATCGCCGGGATGGAGCGCATTTCGGTCAACATCGGACAGTTTGTGCTCACGGGGGAGCCGGTCGCGACCATGGGGTCGACATCTCAAGTCGCCTCCATTCTCGCCACGAACGCGAGTCAACCTGTGCTCTATGTCGAGTTCCGTAAGGACGGCACTCCAGTCGATCCAGGCCCATGGTGGGCCGCAAATGAAGGCGAGAAGGTTCGCGGATGATGCGCAAGACTTCAGTAATCCTCCTCAGCGCAGCCACCGGCGCGGCGCTGACGCTGTTCGTGACCCAGCCGCGCGCGGTGTTCATGGGCTCCAGCGCGCGAGCCGCCACCGCGGACACCTATCGCCAGCTCAATCTGTTCGGCGACGTCTTCGAGCGCGTGCGCTCCGACTATGTCGAGAAGCCCGATGACACCAAGCTGATCGAATCCGCCATCAGCGGCATGCTCACCGGCCTCGATCCGCATTCGAGCTACATGGACGCCAAGAGCTTCCGCGACATGCAGGTGCAGACCCGCGGCGAGTTCGGTGGCCTCGGCATCGAGGTCACGATGGAAGACGGCCTGATCAAGGTGGTCTCGCCGATCGACGACACGCCAGCCTCGCGGGCCGGCATCATGGCCAACGACATCATCACCAATCTCGACGACGAGGCGGTGCAGGGCCTGACCCTGAACCAGGCGGTCGAGAAGATGCGCGGTCCGGTCAACACCAAGATCAAGCTCAAGATCATCCGCAAGGGCCAGGACAATCCGCTCGACGTCACGCTGGTGCGCGACAACATCCGCGTCCGCTCGGTGCGCGCGCGCGTCGAGGCCGACGACATCGCCTATATCCGCATCACCACCTTCAACGAGCAGACCACCGAAGGCCTGAAGCGTGAGGTCACCAATCTCTCGAACCAGATCGGCGACAAGCTGAAGGGCTACATCATCGACCTCCGCAACAATCCGGGCGGCCTGCTGGAGGAAGCGGTCACCGTCTCCGATTCCTTCCTGGAGAAGGGCGAGATCGTCTCGACCCGCGGCCGCAATGCCGAGGAGACCCAGCGCCGCACCGCGCATGCGGGCGACCTGACCAAGGGCAAGCCGGTCATCGTGCTGGTCAATGGCGGCTCGGCCTCGGCGTCGGAAATCGTCGCCGGCGCGCTGCAGGACCACAAGCGCGCGACCATCGTCGGCACGCGCTCGTTCGGCAAGGGCTCGGTGCAGACCATCATTCCGCTCGGAAGCGGCAACGGCGCGCTGCGGCTGACCACGGCGCGCTACTACACGCCGTCGGGCAAGTCGATCCAGGCCAAGGGCATCGTCCCCGACATCGAAGTGCTTCAGGACGTGCCGGACGAGCTGAAGTCCCGCACCGACACCAAGGGCGAAGCGTCGCTGCGCGGCCACCTCAAGAACGACGGCGACGAGAAGACCGGCTCGCAGTCCTACGTCCCGCCGGACGCCAAGGACGACAAGGCGCTCAAGCTCGCCGACGATTTGCTCCACGGCATCAAGAACAGCGCCTCGGCCGCGCCCACGCCGGGTGGCGACAAGGCCGCCGCCGACAAGCCCAAAGCGGCGAACTAGAATCGGCTTAGACGAATCTCTCGCAAAGGGCGGCTGCAGGAAGCCGCCCTTTTTGCTTGGATCTTAGGCCCGTGGCTCCGGAGGAGCGACGCTTCCTAACCTCTCCCGCTTGCGGGAGAGGTCGCGCCGAAGGCGCGGGTGAGGGCTTTCTCCTCTGGGGGGTCTCTCTGCGGAGACACCCTCTCCCCAACCCTCTCCCGCGCGCGGGAGAGGGAGCGCACCTGCGTCAAGGGTGCAGCCGATTCGATCACGCGTCCCCGGCCTATCCCGGCCTGCCGCCGCTTGACCTCGGCGTGGTATCGTCATTGCGAGTGATTCGGGATCGCGCATGACTGAAACGGCCGACGATCTGAGCGCCCCGCTCGGACAGGACAAGCCGCGCCGGAAAGGCCGGCTGCGGCTGCCGTTCACGGCCATGCAGCTGCTTGCCGTCCTGCTTCTCCTGTTCCTGGCGACCTTTGCCGGCTTCGCCATCTTCAACAGGGATCCGCTCGGCGGCGAGCCGATGACGCGGATCGCGATCCGCGAGCCCAAAGCCACGGATGAAAAGCCGGTGGCCTCGGGCCATGCCGGCGAAAGCAAGCAAGAGAGCAAGCACGAGACCACGGAGGCGCCGAAGCAGGCCGCTCCCGGTGAGCAGAAGACCGTCACCATGATCGACGGCTCCACCGGCGCACGCCATGACGTGGTGATCGGCGCGGGCGAGGCCACCGACAAGGGCGGGGCGGCTTCGACACCGCCGCCTGTCATGGCCGGGATCGATCCAAAACTGCTGGAGAAGTCGCGCTACGGCATGATCCCGGTGATCGCCGGCGACATGAAGCCGTTCAACGTCTACGCGGCGGATGCCGATCGCGCCAAGGCCGCCAAGATGCCGGTGGTCGCCATCGTGATCGCCGGACTCGGCGTCGGTGCCGCCAAGACCACCGATGCGATCATGAAGCTGCCGCCGGCGGTGACGCTGGCCTTCACACCCTACGGATCCGACCCCGGCAAGCTCGCCGAGCGGGCGCGCGCGCAGCGTCACGAGATCTTCCTCCAGATCCCGATGGAGCCCTACGACTTCCCCGACAACGATCCCGGGCCGCAGACGCTGCTGACCTCGCTCAGCACCGACCAGAACATGGACCGCCTGTACTGGCACCTGAGCCGGATGCAGGGTTATGCCGGCCTCACCAATTTCATGGGCGCCCGCTTCATCGCTACGGAGCCGGCAATGCAGCCGATCATCCGCGAGGCGGCCAAGCGCGGGCTCGGCTTCTTCGACGACGGCTCCTCGCCCCGCAGCATCGCGCCCCAGGCCGCGGCCAACCAGGCGATGCCGTTCGGCAAGGGCGACATTGCGATCGACGTGGTGCCGACCCCGACCGAGATCGACCGCGCCCTGAACAAGCTCGAAGCGACGGCGCGCGAGCGCGGCATCGCCGTCGGCACGGCCTCGGCCCTGCCGGTCTCGATCGAGCGCATCGGCGCCTGGACCAAGTCTTTGGGCGACCGGGGTATCCTTTTGGTGCCATTGACAACTGCGATGCTGAAATCAAAATCCAGCTAAATCAACGAATTGGTACGGCACGGGTCCCCGCGGGGCCGCTTCAGGCCCTACCGACAACAGTATGTGAGGGGGTCTGGCGGAATGGCGCGTTACGAGGATCTGCCCTACCGGACCTGCGTCGGTGTGATGCTGATCAACACGAAGGGACTGGTGTTCATCGGCCGCCGCGCCGGCGGCATCGAGCATGTCGACGACGCCCATGTCTGGCAGATGCCGCAGGGCGGCGTCGATCCCGGCGAGGACACTTGGGAGGCCGCCAAGCGCGAGCTCTATGAAGAGACCAGCGTGCGCTCGGTCGAGCGGCTCGGCGAGGTTCCGGACTGGCTCATTTACGACATTCCGCGCACGGTCGCCGGACGCGCCTGGAAGGGCCGCTACCGCGGCCAGCGCCAGAAATGGTTCGCGGTGCGCTTCACCGGCAAGGACAGCGAGATCAATGTCGAGAAGCCCGGCGGCGGCGGCCACAAGGCCGAGTTCGTGAGCTGGCGCTGGGAGCCGATGAAGAATCTCCCCGGATTGATCATCCCGTTCAAGCGCCCGGTCTATGAGCGCGTGGTGAAGGAATTTTCCGCGCTTGCGGATCAGTAAATCAAATTGTCTCGCCGGGTTCGGTGCTAAAGGCACCGCCGGAGTGACAACGAAAGATCCATGCGTGACCGATGAAAAACCCTACCGCCCCAACGTGGGAATCGCCCTGTTCAATGCCGACGGCCGCGTGCTAATCGGCCACCGCTTCAAGGGCGACGGGCCCGAGATCATCCTGCCAGGCCTCGACTGGCAGATGCCGCAGGGCGGCGTCGACGACGGCGAGAATCTGCGCGATGCGGCGATGCGCGAGCTCTGGGAGGAGACCAACGTGGTCAGCGCCGACTATCTCGGCGAGACCGATTGGTTCACCTATGAATTCCCGCCTTACGACGGACCGCAGACGCATCGGCTGGCGAAATTCCGCGGCCAGCGGCAAAAGTGGTTTGCGCTGCGCTTCACCGGCAAGGACGACGAGATCGATCCGCTGACGCCGCGCAACGGCCAGCCGGCGGAGTTCGACGCCTGGCGCTGGGAGCGCCTCGACCGTGTCGCCAGCCTCGTGGTGCCGTTCCGCCGCGACGTTTATCGCGCCGTGGCAGAGCAGTTTGCGACGTTCGGAAACTAAAACTGCGAAATCAACCCCAGGCACAGTAGAACAGGGTTTGAAATCATTCGCGAATTTTCGCCGAAAATTTGCGTGTGAGGGAAGCACCATTTCTCATTCCCTCCCCCCTTGTGGGGGAGGGAACGCAGCGTCGTCTGCGCGCTGGTCGGGATCAGAGCAAGCTCTAATTGATCGGCCCCACGGTGAACGGGCCGATGGCGATGACGTGGCAATCGCTGTCGCGCTTGGCGCAGTCGGCGAGCGCGGAATTGACGGCGGTCTGCTCGTCGGCGGCGTTCACGCCGAGACCCGGGCGGCCGGCGGTGCCGACCGCGACCGCGTTCCAGCCCATGGTGTCCGTGAGCTTGCGCATGACCTCGCCGCGCGCATCCGCCACGATCGAGGCATTGGAGGCGGCGCTGAAGAAGCCGGTGATCCTGAACAGGGTCGCGATCGGCACGACGAAATTGTCGTCGATCGCGACGACCAGGCAGGCAACGCCAGCGATGGCGCCGCACGATTCCAGGGAACGCCGCGCCGCGTCGTCGGCCGATGCGGCGCCCAGCACCATGAAATATTGTCCGCCCGGCCCGAGCGCGACCGAGCGGGATTTCGCGGCCGGTGCGAACATGTTCTCGAGCCGGACTTTCTGGGGATCGCGCACCATCGGAAAGTCTTTCGACGCGAACGGCCGCTCGGTCATGGCGTCGTGCCGCACGAAGGGCTGTGATGGCATCGGCGGCTTGCCATGCGCATAAACGATGGTGTTGCCGACCGCATAGAGCTCGCAGCGCCGCGGCGATTGCGCGGCGTCGGCGCGCTTCTGGCACTGCTCGATCGCCATGTTGCGCGCGGCCTCTTCGTTCGGCTGGTTCAACGCCGAGCCGGTGAAGCCGCCGACATTGAGCGCGAAGGCCTTGTAGTCGGCGGCAGCGGAATAGTCGCCAGCAAGGTAGTTGCGAACACGCTCGTTGATGAAGGGCACGCTCTCGGCAGGAAATTTGCCTGATATCGGCGAAGCCGACGGTGACGGTGACGGCATCGGCGCCATCGCGGCGCCGGCATTCGGCGGCGTCATCGGCGCCTTCGCCATTTGAGTTGGCATCGGGCTCGTCGCCGCCGCATTTGCAGTCGGAGCTGCACTGGGCGTCGCGTCCGGCGGCGCTACGATGCTCGCCGTCTGCTTGAGCTTGGTGTTGTAGAGAAAGCCGCTGACGCCGATGGCGACGATCGAGACGACGGCGACCACCAGCGGCCACATCCACACGGGCGCGGCGGCCAGCTTGGAGGCCTGCTTCTTCAGCTGCGGTTTCGCGTAGGTTCCGTCCTCGCGCCGCATCGCCACCATGTAGGCGTACACCGGCGTCGGGATGTTCTTGACCTCCTGGGCACCGATATCGGCGAACTGGACCGACAGCTTGTTGGCGACCTGCTCGTGCACGGCGCGGGAGACGCAGATGCCGCCGACCTCGGCGAGCCCTTCCAGCCGCGCCGCGATGTTGACGCCGTCCCCCAAGAGATCGCCGTCGCGCTCGACCACGTCGCCGATGGTGATGCCGATGCGGAACGACATCTGCCGGCTCGGCGGATAGGCCATGTTGCGGGTCCGTAAGCTCTCCTGGATGTCGATGGCGCAGCGCACCGCGTCGACCGCGCTCGGGAATTCCGCGAGCACGGCATCGCCCGCCGTGTTGAAGATGCGCCCGCCCGACTTGGCGATGAAATCGTCGACGACCTCGCGATAGGAGGCGAGACGCCGCAGCGTCTCCTGCTCGTCTTCCGCGACCAGTCTCGAGTAACCGGCAATATCGGCTGCGAAAATCGCTGCGATCTTGCGTTTCATCTGCCCAGCCCCGGAACAAATTCGCGACTGCAGAATGCCGTTATCGGCGACGCGGTGCAACAAAGTTCAGCGCCCGCCACGGGTGTGACGAGCGCTGAGTTGATTCGGGAATTTTGAGCTTGAGCCCCGGAGCGGTGCCCCGGGGCTTAGTGCATAGCCGTGGTGCCGATCACGTTCTGGATGGTCTTGTAATGGTCGAGCCGCTCGATGGCGTGATCAAGCTCAGAGCCTTCCTTCTCGGCAAGCTTTGCTTCCATTTCGGCAATCGTCTCGGCGAACTGCGCGCGATCGATCTCCTGGATCGAGGTGGCAACGTCGGCGAGCACCGTGAGGCGGTTCTCCGAAACTTCGGCGAGGCCGCCGAGCACGATCATCTTTTGATGCGTGCCGCCCGTGGTGATGGTGAGAATGCCGGGACGAACCGCAGCCACCACCGGCGCGTGTCCGGCGAGCACGCCGAAATCACCCTCGGCGCCGGGAATATCGACCTGATCGACCTCGCCGGAGAAGGCGAGCTTTTCGGGAGAGACGAGATCGAAGTGGAAGGTGGCCATGAAGAACCTGCGAATGGTGAGTAGCGAATAGCGGGTAGCGAACTGGGAGCAGCGGACTATTCGCTACTCCCCATTCGCCATTCGCTTCTTAAGCCGCTTCAGCGGCCAGCTTCTTGCCCTTCTCGACGGCTTCTTCGATGGTGCCGACCATGTAGAAGGCAGCTTCCGGCAGGTGGTCATATTTGCCTTCGCAGAGGCCGCGGAAGCCCTTGATGGTGTCCGCGAGCTCGACGAACTTGCCCGGCGATCCGGTGAAGACTTCGGCGACGTGGAACGGCTGCGACAGGAAGCGCTCGATCTTGCGGGCGCGCGCCACCGTCAGCTTGTCCTCTTCCGACAGCTCGTCCATGCCGAGAATGGCGATGATGTCCTGCAGCGACTTGTAGCGCTGCAGCACCTGCTGGACCATACGGGCGGTCTGGTAGTGCTCTTCGCCGACGACGAGCGGCGAGAGCATGCGCGAGGTCGAGTCGAGCGGATCCACCGCGGGGTAGATGCCCTTTTCCGAGATCGCGCGCGACAGCACGGTGGTGGCGTCCAAGTGCGCGAACGAGGTCGCGGGCGCCGGGTCGGTCAAGTCGTCGGCCGGCACGTAGATGGCCTGCACCGAGGTGATCGAGCCCTTCTGGGTGGTGGTGATGCGCTCCTGCAGCGCGCCCATGTCGGTGGCGAGCGTCGGCTGATAACCCACCGCCGAAGGAATACGACCGAGCAGCGCCGACACTTCCGAGCCGGCCTGGGTGAAGCGGAAGATGTTGTCGACGAAGAACAGCACGTCCTGGCCCTGGTCGCGGAAGTGCTCGGCGACGGTCAGACCGGTGAGGCCGACGCGGGCGCGGGCGCCCGGCGGCTCGTTCATCTGGCCGAACACCAGCGCGCATTTCGACTTCACGCTCGGATCCGGATTGTGCGGATCGGCGTTGACCTTGGACTCGATGAACTCGTGATAGAGGTCGTTGCCCTCGCGGGTACGCTCGCCGACGCCGGCGAACACCGAGTAACCACCATGCGCCTTGGCGACGTTGTTGATCAGTTCCTGAATCAGCACGGTCTTGCCGACGCCGGCGCCACCGAACAGGCCGATCTTGCCGCCCTTGGCGTAGGGCGCGAGCAAGTCGACGACCTTGATGCCCGTGACGAGAATTTCAGCTTCGGTCGACTGGTCGGTATAGGTCGGCGCTTCCTGGTGGATGGCGCGAGTGCCCTCCGACTTGATCGGGCCAGCCTCGTCGATCGGCTCGCCGATGACGTTCATGATGCGGCCCAGCGTACCGTCACCCACGGGCACCGAGATCGGCTGACCGGTGTCGGTCACTTCCTGGCCGCGCACCAGACCTTCGGTGGCGTCCATCGCGATCGTGCGGACGGTCGATTCGCCAAGGTGCTGCGCGACTTCGAGCACCAGGCGGTTGTTGCCGTTCTTGGTCTCCAGCGAGTTGAGAATGGCCGGCAGGTGGCCTTCGAACTGCACGTCGACGACGGCGCCCATGACCTGGGTGACGCGACCGATCTGGGTGGCTGCTGTAGCCATTTACTGTCTCCTTCGATCCGAATTTCGTGTCCGGTCAGACTGCTTCTGCGCCGGAGATGATTTCGATGAGTTCCTTGGTGATCTGAGCCTGACGCGTGCGGTTGTAGACCAGCGTCTGCTTGCGGATCATTTCGCCAGCGTTGCGGGTGGCGTTGTCCATCGCCGACATCTGCGCACCGTAGAACGAAGCGTTGTTCTCGAGCAGGGCACGGAAGATCTGCACCGCGAGATTGCGCGGCAGCAGGCGGGCGAGGATCTCGTCCTCCTCCGGCTCGTATTCGTAAGCCGTCGTGGTGGCGGCAGCGCTTTCCTCGACCACCAGCGGGATGATCTGCTGGGCGGTCGGGACCTGTGCGATCACCGACTTGAAACGCGAATAGAACAGCGTGCAGACGTCGAACTCACCGGCGTCGAAACGGGCCAGCACCTTCTTGGCGATGTCCTCGGCATTGACGAAGCCGAGCTGGCGAACGCTGCGCAGGTCGAGATGCTCGACGATCTGCTTTTCGAACAGGCGGCGGAGCTGCTCGTAGCCCTTGCGGCCGACGCAGAAGATTTTGACTTCCTTGCCCTGCGCGATCAGCGACTGCGCGTGCTCGCGCGCGAGACGCACGATCGAGGAGTTGAAGGCGCCCGACAGGCCTCGTTCGCCGGTGCAGACCAGCAGAAGATGAACCTGGTCCCTGCCGGTGCCGGCCAGCAGCTTGGGCGCGCCGGGCGAACCGGCGGCGGCGCTGGCGATGTTACCGATCACCGCGCTCATCTTGTCGGCGTAAGGACGCGCCGCTTCCGCGGCGGTCTGTGCGCGGCGCAGCTTGGAGGCCGCGACCATCTGCATGGCCTTGGTGATCTTTTGCGTCGCCTTGGTGGAGGCGATGCGCACCCGCATGTCTTTAAGTGACGCCATTCTTCGTTCACCCCGGCGGTTCGATCTCTTGGATCAAGCCGCTAGCCTATCCCAGTCGTCATGCCCGGGCTTGTCCCGGGCATCCACGTCTTCTCGCTCCACGCGGTGACGCGTGGATGGCCGGGACATCAGATGCGAAGACGCGCTTCGCGCTTTAGCCCGGCCACGACGGCCTTATGCGAAGGACTTCGCGAAGCCCTCGACCACCGACTTCAGCTTGCCGGCGGTGTCGTCGCTGAGATCGCGGGTGTCGCGGATCGAGTTGAGGATCTCGACGTTCTTGCCGCGCAGCAGCGACAACAGACCGTCCTCGAACGCCTTGATCTTGTTGAGCGGGAGCGGATCGAGGTAGCCGTTGGTGCCGGCCCAGATCACGCAGACCTGCTCTTCCATCTTCAGCGGCGCGAACTGCGGCTGTTTGAGCAGCTCAGTGAGGCGCGATCCGCGGTTGAGCAGGCGCTGAGTCGAGGCGTCCAAGTCGGAGCCGAACTGCGCGAACGCCGCCATTTCGCGGTACTGCGCCAGCTCGCCCTTGATCTTGCCGGCGACCTTCTTGGTGGCCTTGGTCTGCGCCGAGGAGCCGACGCGCGACACCGACAGACCGACGTTGACCGCGGGACGGATGCCCTGGAAGAACAGGTCGGTTTCCAGGAAGATCTGGCCGTCGGTGATCGAGATGACGTTGGTCGGGATGTAGGCCGACACGTCGTTTGCCTGGGTTTCGATGACCGGCAGCGCGGTCAGCGAGCCCGAGCCCTGGTCCTTGTTCAGCTTCGCCGCGCGCTCGAGCAGGCGGGAGTGCAGGTAGAACACATCGCCCGGATAGGCTTCGCGGCCCGGCGGGCGGCGCAGCAGCAGCGACATCTGGCGGTAGGCGACGGCCTGCTTGGACAGATCGTCATAGATGATGACCGCGTGCATGCCGTTGTCGCGGAAGTACTCGCCCATGGTGCAGCCGGTGAACGGCGCGATGTACTGCATCGGCGCCGGATCCGAGGCGGTGGCGGCGACGACGATCGAGTATTCGAGCGCGCCCTGCTCTTCCAGCACCTTCACGAACTGCGCGACGGTCGAACGCTTCTGGCCGACCGCGACGTAGACGCAATACAGCTTGATGTTCTCGTCCGGCTGCGCGTTGAGCGGCTTCTGGTTCAGGATGGTGTCGAGCGCGATCGCGGTCTTGCCGGTCTGACGGTCGCCGATGATCAGCTCGCGCTGGCCGCGGCCGATCGGGATCAGAGCGTCGATCGCCTTGAGGCCGGTCGCCATCGGCTCGTTCACCGACTTGCGCGGAATGATGCCGGGCGCCTTGACGTCGACGCGCATGCGCTTGTCAGCCTGAATCGGCCCCTTGCCGTCGATGGGATTGCCGAGCGCGTCGACGACGCGGCCGAGCAGACCCTTGCCGACCGGCGCGTCCACGATGGCGCGGGTGCGCTTGACGGTCTGGCCTTCCTTGATCTCGCGGTCGGCACCGAAAATAACGACACCGACGTTGTCGGTTTCGAGGTTCAGCGCCATGCCGCGAGTGCCGTTCTCGAACTCGACCATTTCACCGGCCTGGACGTTGTCCAGACCATAGACGCGGGCGATACCGTCGCCGACGGACAGCACCTGTCCGACTTCGGAGACTTCAGCTTCCTGGCCGAAATTCTTGATCTGGTCCTTGAGGATCGCGGAAATTTCCGCGGCGCGGATGTCCATCAGCCTGCCTCTTTCATCGCGTGCTTGATCGAATTGAGTTTGGTGCGAAGCGAACCATCCACCATGCGGCTGCCCAGCTTGACGACGAGGCCACCGATGATCGAGGGATCGACTTTCACGTTCAGCGCGACGTCCTTGCCGGTCACCGACTTCAGGGCAACCTTGAGGGCGTCGAGATTCTTGTCCGAGAGCGCTTCCGCGACGGTGACGTCGGCCGTCGTCTCGCCCTTGAACTTGGCGACGAGGGCGCCGTAGGCGCGGATGACGTCCGACACCGCGAACAGGCGGCGGTTGGCAGTCAGCACTTTCAGGAAATTGGCGGAGATACCGGCGATGCCGGCCTTGGCCAGCACGGCCGACAGGGCCCTGGACTGGGCGTCGGCCGCGAACACCGGGCTGCGGACGAGGCGCTTCAGATCGGCGCTTTCGTTGAGCAAGGCATCGAATTTGTCGAGATCGGCTTTGACCTCGTCGACCACTTTCTGGTCGCGGGCCAGTTCGAACAAGGCCGTTGCATAACGGCCGGACACACCTGAAACGGACGTATCTTCTGCAGCCACAGACGCGCTCTTTTTGCTGTCAAACTCGCAAGGGAAAAACCGTCGCCACGAAGCGGCGCCTAGCGATCCAAGCCCTTGGAATTCAAGCGGGACTTCGATTTTCGACCAGCACGGGAGGTGCCGGGCTCGTTAAAATCGCGGCTTTGCTAACATAGCAGGCGCGCAGGTGCAACATGACGCCAAATTAAAGGCATGGGGTTCTGTTGCCAGTTCGTCGCACGCCGCGAATGACGCTGATGACCTGCCGCGCCACGGAATTGCCGCGAGCCTTGCAGCCGGCCGGCGCCCATTGGTTCCTGCTCCCAGCGCATAGCCGCCATGAACACAGATCGCAGAGACGTGAGTCCCGTCATGTCGGTTCCACTCGAGGAATACTTACCCAATTCTAAACGCTGACGGCGATGACTTCACTCTACAGTATTAGCAAGTAATGGGCTGGTTAATGAATTGTTAAAGCAAAAGATTACGGAACATCGCCTGAATATCAGAGGCAGGTAACAAGATATTTCATGACGAAACAGAACAGATTTACTGCCCAATTCATGCCGCATTGCGAAAGGAAACGCGATCCCGCTCACAAACTGAGAGGGGCTCCACTAGCCACATATGTGGCAATACTAGCTTAGGGACCACTATATGCTGTCTTTGAAGACGCTGGGCTTTGTGACCCGGCCGCGCACGGCGATTGCTTTCGTTGCCGCAACTCTCGTCATCGGTGGAACTGCCACCGAAGCTTCCGCCAAATCCAGGCATCACCGGCATCACCATCACCGCCACCACGTCCAGAACGATACCAACGCGAGCTCCGATTGGCGCAATGCCAACGCCGCGATGACGCCGTCGTCGGGCACGGGCCGCAGCTTCTCAGGCATGGCCTCCTATTACGGCAACGAGTCCGGCAGCCGGACCGCCTCGGGCCAGCGCTTCAACCAGAACGCCTTGACCGCCGCGCACCGCTCGCTGCCGTTCGGCACCAAGCTGCGCGTCACCCATGGCGGCCAGAGCGTCATCGTCACCATCAATGACCGCGGCCCGTTCATTCGCGGCCGTGTGCTCGACCTCTCCACGGGCGCAGCCCGCGCCATCGGCCTCACCGGCGCCGGCGTCGGCCGCGTCACCGCGGAAGTCGTCTCCTAAGGCGCTCCAAGCGCCTCGCACGCGCAGTTTTCATCAGTTTGATGCGCGCCTGAAACAAGCCCGTGGTCTTGGGGGACCGCGGGCTTTTTTTGTTGGCCTCCGCCGTCATTGCGAGGAGCCCTTGCGACGAAGCAATCCAGAGCGCCTCTGCGGAGACAGTCTGGATTGCTTCGCGGAGCCTGTCATCGGGCCGCGCTTCGCGCGGACCCGTTGGCTCGCAATGACGTGGAGAGAGTGTGCCCACCCTAAAGCAGCCGTAGGGTGGGCAAAGCATTCGCCGGCGCTCGCAGAGCGGCGGCGGGAGCGTGCCCACCAATTCCGTTGCCGCAATCGAGACCCCCTGGTGGGCACGCCTGCGCCTTCGTTCTCCGAACGAAGACGCACGCTTTGCCCACCCTACGAAAGCGCGAGGACTATAAAAAGCTCTGCGGATCGACATCCACTTCGAGCTTCAGATTGCCCTTCGGCTTCGGGCACACGGCGAGCCAGTTGCGCAAATAGTCCGACAGATCGAAGCCGCGGGCCGATTTCACCAGGATGCGGAAGCGGTAGCGGCCCTTGATGACCGCGAGCGGCGCTTCCGCAGGCCCCAGCACCACCACGCGCTCGTCGCGCGGCGCCAGCGCCACCAGCCGGCGGCCGAAACCTTCCGCGCTCGGGCGGTCGCCCGCGGAGATGATCAGGCTCGCGAGCCGGCCGAACGGCGGATAGAGCGTGCGTTCGCGCAGGTCGATCTCGCTGTCGTAAAAGGCCTCGCGGTCGCAGGCGATCAGCGCCTTCATCACGGGATGATCGGGCTGGTGGGTCTGGAGATAGCCGACGCCGCGGCCCTGCTCGCGCCCGGCGCGGCCGATCACCTGGTTGAGCAATTGCCAGGTACGTTCCGCCGCGCGCGGGTCGCCGTTGGAGAGGCCGAGATCCGCATCGACCACGCCGACCAGATTGAGTCGCGGGAAGTTGTGGCCTTTTGCCACTAGCTGCGTGCCGATGATGATGTCGACACGCCCCTCCGCGATCTCGGCGAGCTCGCTGCGCATCGTCTCGATCGAGGTGATGAGATCGCTCGACAGCACCATGGTGCGCGCGTCCGGAAATAGCGCGGCCGCCTCCTCCTGCAAGCGCTCGACGCCGGGCCCGACCGCCACAAGCGATTCTTCCGCCGAACAGTTCGGACAGATGTGCGGACGCGGCATCGAGAAGCCGCAGTGATGGCAGACCAGGCGCTGACGAAAGCGATGATCGACCAGCCAGGCATCGCAGATGGTGCAGGCGAAGCGATGGCCGCAGGCACGGCACAGCGTCAGCGGCGCATAGCCGCGGCGATTGAGGAACAACAGCGCCTGCTCGCGCCGCTCGATTGCGATCTTGATCTCGCCCGCAAGCCGCGGCGAGATGAAGCGGCCGCGCGCGGGCGGCTCGCGGCGCAGATCGATCGCCTCGATATGCGGCATGTGCTGGCCGCCGAAGCGCGAGGGCAGCGCGATGCGCTGGTAGCGGTTCTTGCGCGCATTGACCTCGGACTCGACCGACGGCGTCGCGGAGGCCAGCACGACCGGAATTTTGGCGATATGCGCGCGCACCACCGCCATGTCGCGGGCGTGGTAATGCACGCCGTCATCCTGCTTGTAGGCCTGGTCGTGCTCCTCATCGACGACGATGAGGCCGAGATTGGCGTAAGGCAGAAACAGCGCCGAGCGCGCGCCGACCACGACCGGCGCGCTGCCTGCGGAGATCGCCGCCCAATTGCGCGCGCGGGTGCGCGGCGTCAGCTCCGAATGCCATTCGATCGGCCGCACGCCGAAGCGCTGCGCGAAGCGGTCGAGGAATTGGCCGGTGAGCGCGATCTCCGGCATCAGGATCAGCGACTGTCTGCCACGACGAATGGCTTCCGCGACCGCCTCGAAATAGACCTCGGTCTTGCCCGAGCCGGTGACGCCGTCGAGCAGCGCGACGTGGAAGGTGCCGTTGGCGGCGAGCGCGCGCATCGTATCGACCGCGGCGCGCTGGAGCGGTGTGAAATCCGGCCGGCCAAAATCCGGATCGGGTGCGGGCGGCGGCGGCGGCGGCGGCATCGGTTCGACCGTGAGCGTGCCTTCGTCGACCAGGCCGTCGATCACGCCGGCCGAGACGCCCGCCTCGTTGGCGGCTTCGGACTTGCCGTGCAGCAGCCGGTCCGCCAGCACCGCGATCAGCCGCTGCCGCGCCGGCGTCAGCCGCCTCGGGGGATCGCCGACCAGGCGCACGCCGGGGCGCGCCCGCTCCGGGCCGAGATTCTCGCCCATACGCAGGCACATGCGCAGCACCATGCCGCGCGGGCTCAGCGTGTAATTGGCGACCCAGTCGACGACCGAGCGCAGCTCCGGCTTCAAAGCCGGGATGTCGAGCTTTTCGCTGACCTCCTTGAGACGGTTGTGCAGGCGCGGATCGGGATTGGCGTTTTCGGCCCAGACCACGGCCAGCACCTCGCGCGGGCCGAGCGGCACGCCGACGAGATCGCCGGCCTTCAGCTCCATGCCGCGCGGCACCTTGTAGGAATAGGTCTGGTCGAGCGCGACCGGCACCAGCACGTCGACCATGCGGGTCGCGTTGGCGGTGGCGGGGCTGCGCGGTGTGTGATCCATGGGTGGAGAATCGGAACCTGGGGCCTCGAGGCTAGCGCCGTGGGGCGGCCTTAGCGAACGATAAACGAGTGTGATGCGATATACTGTGCGGAATCACCACGTCCAGAGCGCATGAGCAAAGCGGCCGCCCCACCCATCGAGCTCGCCAGCGCCGATCCCTCGATCGCGCAGGAGATGGCGCGCTGGCTGTCGCATCTCGGCGCCGAGCGGCGGCTGTCGCCGAAGACGCTGGAGGCCTATGGCCGCGACTTGCGGCAATGCCTGGATTTTCTCTGCTCTCATTGGGGCGAGCGCGTCACGCTGGCGCGCTTCGCTGCGCTGGAGGCCACTGACGTGCGCGCCTTCATGGCGATGCGCCGGGCCGATGACATTGCCGGCCGCTCGCTGATGCGCGCGCTGGCGGGCCTGCGCTCGTTCGGCCGCTTTCTCGAGCGCGAAGGCAAGGGCAAGGTCGGCGCGCTCTCCGCAATCCGCGCGCCAAAAGTCGCGAAAAGCCTGCCCAAGCCGCTGCCGATGGCGTCGGCCAAACGGCTTGCCGATGCCGACGAACGCGCCGGCGAGGAACGCGAGACGTGGATTTTGGCACGCGATGCTGCGGTGATGGCGCTCTTGTACGGCTCGGGCCTGCGCATCTCCGAGGCGCTCGGTCTGAAGCGCCGCGAGGTGCCGCGTCCGGGCGAAGGCGACGTGCTCGTCGTGACAGGCAAAGGCAACAAGACCCGCATGGTGCCGGTGCTGCAGAACGTGCTCGAGCTCGTGCAAGAGTACGTTGCGATGTGCCCGTATCCCCTGCCCGCCGAGGGGCCGATCTTCGTCGGCGCGCGCGGAGGGCCCTTGAGCCCGCGCATCATCCAGCTCGCGATGGAACGGCTGCGCGGCGCACTCGGCCTGCCCGACAGCGCCACCCCGCACGCGCTCCGCCATTCCTTCGCCACGCATCTGCTCTCGCGCGGCGGCGACTTACGCGCCATCCAGGAACTGCTCGGCCATTCCTCGCTCTCGACCACGCAGGTCTATACCGGCATCGATTCCGAGCGGCTGCTCGAAGTCTATGCGAGCGCGCATCCGCGGCGGTGACACACTGATGTCATAACGCGCGTGCCTCTTGCGCGGCGCACGCGGTTCGGTCAATCGTTGCGGAACCGAGCAGGAGGACATATGAGCGCACATGAAAGCATGGAGCATGCCGAGCACGCCGAACACGCGTCCGGCTCGAACAAGAAGATCGCGCTCCTGATCGCGGTTCTGGCGCTGTTCCTGGCGATCTCGGAGACGCTCGGCAAGGGCGCCCAGACCGAATCGATCAGCAAGAACGTCGAGGCCGCCAATCTCTGGGCGTTCTTTCAGGCCAAGAGCATCCGCCGCACCGTGGTGGCGACCGCGGCCGAGCAGGGCAAGCTGACGCTGGGTGGCACGACCGACGACGCCATGAAGGCGACGGTGCAGAAACAGGTCGACGACTGGACCAAGACCGCGCAGCGCTACCGCTCCGAGCCCGAGACCGGCGAAGGCACCGAGCAGCTCGCCGAGAAGGCCAAGCATGCCGAGCACGAACGCGACGAGGCGACCGCGAAGTACCATCACTTCGAGCTGGCCTCGGCCGCGTTCCAGATCGGCATCGTGCTGGCGTCAGCCACCATCATCACCGGCATGTTCGCGCTCGCTTATGTCAGCGGCGTGCTGACGCTCGCAGGCCTGATCATGACTGCGCTCGGCCTGTGGTGGCCGCATCTCTTGCATTTGCATTGAGGGGCTGAGGCTGCGCTTGTAGCCCGCATGGAGCGCAGCGGAATGCGGGGCGACCGTCCCGGATTACGCTTGCGCTCCATCCGGGCTACGCGACGCCATCGTGGTGAGAGTCACCGCGCCTCGTGCACGCTCTTCCTGAAACGCTGGATCAGGCGGAGCGTCCGTGACGACCACCCCTCCCCGTTGCCGGTGATCAGCTCGCGGATGCGCCGCTTGATCGGATCGACCAGCTCGGCGGCCTTGGCGCGCACTTTCAGCACGAGCTCATAGATCCGCTCGAACCAGTGCATCTCCAGAAGCTTGTCGCGCGTCACGTCGAATACGAAGGCGGTGACGCCGACGCCGAGCATCTTCGCGAACACGATCGTGAACACCGCGCTGGTCCAGTATTCGTGCGCGAGCAGCCACAGGCCGACCAGCTTGAGCGGAAACAGCGGGATGATGGGGACCGCGAACACGATCAGCGTCATGGCCGGCGACAGCGCATCGACGCGCTCCGTCAGCCATTGCTTGAAGCGCGCGAGCGGGATGGCTGCGACGGCTTTTGCAACGATCGGCTCGAGATGGTCCCACAGCCAGGCTTCGATCAGGAAGACGATCGCAAGCAGGACCCAGACCGGTTGAAGAAGGCGGCGCAGCATGTGTTGTCCCGCCCGATTCGGCTCGGGCCGTGGCTACATATGGATGGCCCGCTTGCCGACTGCAAGCGCGGCTTCCTTGACCGCTTCCGAGCGGGTCGGATGCGCGTGGCAGGTGCGGGCGAGATCCTCCGCACTGCCGCCAAATTCCATGAGAACGCAGGCTTCATGGATCATTTCGCCGGCTTCGCGGCCAATAATGTGCACGCCGAGCACGCGATCGGTCTTCGCATCTGCGAGAATCTTCACAAAACCGTCGGTGGTCTGATTGACCTTGGAACGGCCGTTGGCGGTAAAGGGAAACTTCCCGACGGTATAGGCGACGCCGGCTTGCTTGAGTTCCTCCTCGGTCTTGCCGACGGAGGACACTTCCGGCGTGGTATACACGACGCCGGGAATGACATCGTAGTTCACGTGGCCGGCTTGCCCGGCGATGATCTCGGCGACCGCCACGCCCTCATCCTCGGCCTTGTGCGCGAGCATGGGTCCTGCGACGACGTCGCCGATGGCGTAGACGCCCTTCAGGCTGGTGGCGAAATGCGGATCGATCTGGACCCGGCCGCGCGCGTCGAGCGCGACGCCGGCCTCCTTCAGACCGAGCCCGTCGGTGTAGGGCGTGCGGCCGATGCAGACCAGAACGACGTCGGCTTCAATGGTCTCGGCGGCACCGCCGGCAGCCGGTTCGATTTTCGCGAGCAACGCCTTGCTGTTGGCTTCGACGCCGGTGACCTTCGAACCCAGCTTGAATGCAAATCCCTGCTTTTCGAGCATCCGCTGGAATTGCCGTGCGACCTCGCCGTCCATGCCGGGCAGAATGCGATCGAGGAATTCGACCACCATGACCTCGGATCCGAGCCGGCGCCACACAGAGCCCAGTTCGAGCCCGATCACGCCGGCACCAATGACCAGCAATCTGCCGGGCACCTTCTCCAGCGACAGCGCGCCGGTCGAGGAGACGATGCGCTTCTCGTCGATCTCGATACCCTTAAGACGCGCGATGTCCGAGCCGGTTGCGATCACGATGTTCTTGGTCTCGACCATCTGTGCCTTGCCGTCGGCGGAGACTCCGACCTTGCCGGTGCCCAAGATCTTGCCGGTGCCCTTGAGCACGTCGATCTTGTTCTTCTTCATCAGGAACTCGACGCCCTTGACGTTGCCGTCGATGCCCTGCTGCTTGAAATTCATCATCGAGGGCAAATCGAGCTTCGGCGCGGAAACGCTGACGCCCATCTTGGCGAACGAATGGCCGGCTTCCTCGAACATTTCGGACGCGTGCAGCAGCGCCTTCGACGGCATGCAACCGACATTGAGGCAGGTGCCGCCGAGCGTGGCGTTCTTTTCGACCACGGCGACTTTCATGCCGAGCTGGGCTGCGCGCACCGCGCAGACATATCCGCCCGGTCCGGTGCCGATGACGACGAGATCGTAGGTAGCCATGAGAGAAAGTCCCGTAGGTTTAGCGTGAGGATGTGTCAGCGTCCGCGCGGCGCGTCAGCGTCCGCCGGACACATCGAGAATGGCTGAGGTGACGTAGGAGGCCTCGTCCGAGATCAGCCAGACGATGGCGTTGGCGATTTCGTCGGCGGTGCCGACGCGCTTCATCGGCACCAGATGGGCCAGACGGTGGGCGCGGTCAGGCTCACCGCCGGCGGCGTGGATGTCGGTATCGATCAGGCCCGGGCGGATGCCTGCGACGCGGATGCCTTCGCCCGCAACCTCATAGCCGAGCCCAATGGTGAAGGAATTGATCGCGCCCTTGGAGGCCGCATAATCGACATAGGTATTGGGTGAGCCGAGCTTGGCCGCGACCGACGACAGGTTGACGATGACGCCGCCTTTGCCGCCATGCTTGGTCGACATCCGCTTCACCGCCTCGCGCGCGCAGAGGATGGAGCCGGTGACGTTCACCGCCATCACGCGCTGGATGCGCTCGGCCGACATCTCGTCGACGCGCACGCCGCTCTTGCCGACGATGCCGCCATTGTTGACGAGCGCGCCCAGCGTGCCGAACTTGTCGGCTTGCTTGAACAGTTCGAGGATGTCGCTTTCCTCCGCGACATCGCATTTCACCGCGATGGCCTTGCCGTTCCTAGCTTCGATCGCGGCCACGACCTCGTCCGCAGCCTGCTTGTTGCTGGCGTAGCCGACCACGACGCGGAAGCCGCGCGCGGCCGCCGCAAGCGCAGTCGCCCGCCCGATGCCGCGGCTGCCGCCGGTGATGACAACGACTTTATCCGTCATGCGCGCCTCCATGGTTCGACATGCGCCGTCGCGTTTCGTTGCGACGGCGCTCGCAGAGCATCAGGGATCAGAGGTCCAGCACCAGGCGCGCCGGATCTTCCAGGCTCTCCTTGACGCGGACCAGGAAGGTCACGGCTTCCTTGCCGTCGATCACGCGATGATCGTAGGACAGCGCGAGGTACATCATCGGGCGGACCTCGATCTTGCCGCCGACGACCATCGGCCGCTCCTGGATCTTGTGCATGCCCAAAATGCCGGACTGCGGCGCGTTCAGGATCGGGGTCGACATCAGCGAGCCGTAGATGCCGCCATTGGTGATGGTGAAGGTGCCGCCCTGCATCTCGTCGATCTTGAGCTGGCCGTCGCGGGCGCGGCGACCGAAATCAGCGATGCTCTTCTCGATGTCGGAAATCGACTTGTGGTCGCAGTCGCGCACCACGGGGACGACAAGGCCCTTGTCGGTGCCGACGGCAACGCCGACGTGGTAATAGTTCTTGTAGATCAGGTCGCTGCCGTCGATCTCGGCGTTGACGGCCGGGATGTCCTTCAGCGCCTGCACGACGGCCTTGGTGAAGAAGCCCATGAAGCCAAGCTTAGCGCCATGCTTCTTCTCGAATGCGTCCTTGTAGTGGGCACGCAGCGCCATGACGTTGGTCATATCGACCTCGTTGAAGGTCGTGAGCATGGCCGCGGTATTCTGCACGTCCTTGAGCCGGCGCGCGATGGTCTGGCGCAGGCGGGTCATCTTGACGCGCTCTTCGCGGGCGGCGTCATCGGCCGGCGACGGCGCGCGGACCTGAACGGCGGCGGCGGGCTGGTTGACCGGGGTCGGCGCGGACGCCGCACGCTCGATCGCGGCGAGCATGTCGCCCTTGGTGACGCGGCCGTCCTTGCCGGAGCCCGGAACGGTTGAGGCGTCGATGCCGGTCTCGGCCGACAGCTTGCGCACCGACGGGGCCAGCGGCGCATCGGCCGGCGGCGCCTTCGCGGCCGGGGCCGGTGCAGCAGCGGCTGCAGCGGGAGCCGGAGCAGCGGCGGGCTTCGCGGGAGCAGCAGCGGGCTTTGCAGCACCCGCGCCTTCCGTGATCTGGCCGAGCAGCGCACCGACCGCGACGGTCACGCCATCGGCGGCGATGATCTCACTCAGCGTGCCTGCGGAGGGCGCCGGGACTTCGATGGTGACCTTGTCGGTCTCGAGCTCCACCAAGGGCTCGTCGACGGCGACGGGATCGCCGGCCTTCTTGAACCAGCGGCCGATGGTGGCCTCGGTGACGGATTCGCCGAGCGTCGGCACTCGAATTTCAGTCATGGTCTCTTCCTTAAGGGGATCGCCAATGCGGTCATGAATTCTCGGGTGTCATCGCCCGCCTTGTGCGCAATTCCGCACGGGGGCGAACGATCCAGTACGCCGCGACGTTGGTGATCAGAACGAACGCCGCAGAGTACTGGATGCCCCGCCCTAGTTACGCAACTGCGCACAAGGCGGGGCATGATTCAGTCTAAAATTGCCTAGCTCAGTGCTTCGTCCAGGAACGCCTTCAGCTGCGCCTGATGCTTGGACATCAGACCCGTGGCGGTCGCGGCGGAAGCGGCGCGTCCGACATAACGCGGACGCCGGCTCGCGCCGTGCACCTGGTTCAGCACCCATTCCAGATAGGGCTCGATGAAGTGCCAAGCACCCATGTTGCGGGGCTCTTCCTGGCACCACACCACTTCCGCCTTCTTGAAGCGGGACAGCTCGACCACCAGCGCCTTCAGCGGCACCGGATAGAGCTGCTCGACGCGCATCAGATAGATGTCGTCGATGCCGCGCTTCTCGCGCTCCTCGTAGAGGTCGTAATAGACCTTGCCGGAGCAGAGCACGATACGGCGGATCTTCTCGTCCGGGACGAGCTTGCTCGCCTCGTTCGGCTGCATCTGGGCGTCATCATAGAGGATGCGGTGGAAGCTCGTGCCCTTCGCGAGCTCTTCGAGACGCGACACCGCCCGCTTGTGACGCAGCAGCGACTTCGGCGTCATCATGATCAGCGGCTTGCGGATCTCGCGGTGGAGTTGGCGCCGCAGCACATGGAAGTAGTTCGCCGGCGTGGTCGGGTAGACCACCTGCATGTTGTCTTCCGCACACATCTGCAAGTAACGCTCGAGACGCGCCGAGGAGTGCTCCGGTCCCTGGCCCTCATAGCCGTGCGGCAAGAGGCAGACGAGGCCGGACATGCGCAGCCATTTGCGTTCGCCCGAGGAGATGAACTGGTCGAACACGACCTGCGCGCCGTTGGCGAAGTCGCCGAACTGGGCTTCCCACAGCGTGAGCGTGTTCGGCTCGGCGAGCGAATAGCCGTATTCGAAGCCGAGCACGGCCTCTTCCGACAGCAGCGAGTTGATGACCTCGTAATGGCCCTGCTCGCTGCCGAGATGGTTGAACGGCGTGTAGCGGCTCTCGTCCTCCTGGTCGATCAGGACCGAGTGACGCTGCGAGAAGGTGCCGCGCTCCGAATCCTGTCCCGACAGACGGACGTGATGGTTTTCATGGAGTAGCGTGCAGAACGCCAGCGCCTCGCCGGTCGCCCAGTCGATACCATTGCCGCTGTCGATCGCCTTGGCGCGGTTTTCCAGGAAGCGCTGGATGGTGCGGTGGACGCGGAAGCCGTCCGGCACCTTGGTGATCTTGCGGCCGATGTCCTTGAGGATCGGGAGATCGACGCCGGTGACGCCGCGCCGCGCATCCTCCTCCTGATCGGCGATCTTGAAGCCCGCCCATTTGCCGTCGAGCCAGTCGGCCTTGTTCGGCTTGTAGGACGTGCCGGCCTCGAACTCGGCATCGAGCCGCGCGCGCCAATCGGCCTTGGCCTTGTCGACCTCGCCCTCGGTGATCACGCCTTCGCTGACCAGACGCCGCGAGTAGAGCTCCAGCGTCGAGGGATGGGCCGCGATCCTCTTGTACATCACCGGCTGGGTGAAGGCCGGCTCGTCGCCCTCGTTATGGCCATGCCTGCGGTAGCAGAACATGTCGATGACGACGGGCTTGTGGAACTTCTGCCGGAACTCGGTGGCAACCTTGGCCGCGAACACGACGGCTTCCGGATCGTCGCCGTTCACGTGGAAGATCGGCGCGTCGATCATCTTCGCCACGTCAGACGGATAGGGCGAGGAGCGCGAGTAGCGCGGATAGGTGGTGAAGCCGATCTGGTTGTTGACGATGAAGTGCACCGAGCCGCCGGTGCGGTAGCCCTTCAGGTCGGACAGGCCGAAGCACTCCGCGACCACGCCCTGGCCGGCGAACGCCGCGTCGCCGTGCATCAGCAGCGGCATGACGGAGATGCGCATGTCCGGCGGATCGCCGTGTTGGTCCTGCTTGGCGCGGACCTTGCCGAGCACGACGGGATCGACGATCTCGAGATGCGAGGGGTTCGCAGTCAGCGACAGATGGATGCGGTTGCCGTCGAACTCGCGGTCCGAGGAAGCGCCGAGGTGATACTTGACGTCGCCGGAGCCTTCGACGTCCTCCGGGTTGGCGGAGCCGCCCTTGAACTCGTGAAACAGCGCGCGGTGCGACTTGCCCATCACCTGGGTCAGCACGTTGAGGCGGCCGCGATGCGGCATGCCGAGCACGATCTCCTTCACGCCGAGATTGCCGCCGCGCTTGATGATCTGCTCCAGCGCGGGAATCAGCGATTCACCGCCGTCGAGACCGAAGCGCTTGGTGCCGGTGAACTTGGTGTCGCAGAATTTTTCGAAGCCTTCGGTCTCGATCAGCTTCATCAGGATGGCTCTGCGACCTTCGCGGGTGAACGAGATCTCCTTGTCCGGCCCCTCGATGCGCTCCTGGATCCAGGCCTTCTGCGCGGCATTGCTGATATGCATGAACTCGACGCCGAGCGTCTGACAGTAGGTGCGCTCGCAGATCGCGGTGATCTCGCGCAGGGTGCCGTATTCGAGACCGAGCACGTGATCGAGGAAGATCTTGCGGTCGAAATCGGCTTCGCTGAAGCCGTAGGTGCGCGGGTCGAGCTCTTCGCGGTTGCGCGGGGCTTCGATGCCGAGCGGATCGAGCTTGGCGTGGAAATGACCGCGCATGCGGTAGGAGCGGATCAGCATCAGCGCGCGGACGGAGTCGCGCGTGGCCTGGAGCAGGTCGGCGGACGAGAGGCCGGCCCCCTTGGCCTGCGCCTTGGCGGCGATCTTGCCGCCGACCGCCTTCTCGACTTCGGCCCAATTGCCGTCGAGGGCCGAGGTGAGGTCGTCCTGTGGGGTCAGCGGCCAGTTGGCGCGCTCCCAGGACGGGCCTTCGGCGTTCTTGCTGATGTCACCGGGCTGGTCGTTCAGGCTCTTGAAGAACTCCCGCCATTCGGCGTCGACCGAGGACGGATCCTTCTCGTAGCGGGCGTAGATTTCGTCGATGTAGGTGGCGTTGGTGCCCTGCAAAAAGGATGAGAGGGCAAAGGCTGCGTTCGCGTCCTGGCGAGACATACTGGAGTTCCTGGCGATTTCGGTTCGCGCATAACAAACGGCGCTGGCGCCGAGCTCCCGGCAGAGGCTCGGCGCGACAGGCACCCTTTACCCTATTTGCTGCGAAACTTCGCCCGGAAAAGCACGAAGAAGTGAATTAGCCTTTCAACTTTTCGGCAAGCGTATGTCCGAGGCGCGCGGGCGACGGAGAGACGGTGATTCCGGCCGATTTCATCGCTTCGGTCTTGGAACCGGCATCGCCCTTGCCGCCCGAGATGATCGCGCCGGCATGGCCCATGCGGCGGCCGGGAGGTGCCGTGACACCGGCGATGAAGCCGACCATCGGCTTCTTGCGGCCGCGCTTGGCCTCGTCCTTGAGGAACTGGGCGGCGTCTTCCTCGGCGGAACCGCCGATCTCGCCGATCATGATGATCGATTCGGTCTTGGGGTCGGCGAGCAGCATCTCCAGCACGTCGATGAACTCGGTGCCCTTGACCGGGTCGCCGCCGATGCCGACCGCGGTGGTCTGGCCGAGGCCTTCCTGGGAGGTCTGGAACACGGCTTCATAGGTCAGCGTGCCGGAGCGGGAGACGATGCCGACGCTGCCGGTCTTGAAGATGTTGGCCGGCATGATGCCAATCTTGCACTCGCCGGCGGTCATGACGCCCGGGCAGTTCGGCCCGATCAGGCGCGACTTGGAGCCGATCAGCGAGCGCTTCACGCGCACCATGTCGACGACCGGAATGCCCTCGGTGATGCAGACGATCAGCGGGATCTCGGCATCGATGGCTTCGCAGATCGCGTCCGCCGCACCCGGCGGCGGCACGTAGATCACCGACGCATCGGCGCCGGTCTTCTCACGCGCCTCGCGCACGGTGTCGAACACCGGCAGGCCCAGATGGGTCGCGCCGCCTTTGCCCGGCGAGGTGCCGCCGACCATCTTGGTGCCATAGGCAAGCGCGGCCTCCGAGTGGAAGGTGCCGTTCTTGCCGGTAAAGCCCTGGCAGATGACCTTGGTGTTCTTGTCGATCAGGATGGACATGAGATCTGCTTTCGCGAACTAACGAGTGAGAGGTCAGTGGATGCGGCGGTAGACGCCGGTGAGCACGTCGGCCCAGCCTTCCGCGTCCGGCGAGAACTGGATCTTCAACGAATAGGAATTGTCGTCGATGATCTCGTAGACGTGGCGCGCATTGCCGCGGAGCGAGCCGCGCACCAGCGTCAGGGTCTTGCCGACCCAGCCGCCGGAGGCGGGCGAGGGCGGCGTGTAGCCGAGCGAGTCGTACCAGAACAATTTGTAGGTCCGATCGTCGCGGTCGTAGGTGAAGATGCCGTGGGTGGCGAAGATCTGCTTGCCGTCGCGCATCTGGACCGAGTCCTGGATCAGATAGAACCCGTTGAGGTCCATGCGCGCGACGACGTGCGAGGTGGCCGGTCCGCCCTCCGTCCAACGCGACGGAAAGACCATCTCTTCGCCATTCCATTCGCCGGCGAACGCGGCGAGGCGCGTGTGCTCGGGGAGCGGAGATGATGCGGCGAGATGGTCCTGGGCCATGGCCTTAGCCTCCCTTGACGGCCTTCACGATCTTCTGCGCGGCGTCGTCGAGATTGTCGGCCGGCACCACGTTCAGGCCGGATTCACGGATGATCTTCTTGCCGAGCTCGACATTGGTGCCTTCGAGGCGGACCACCAGCGGGACGCTGAGGCCGACCTCGCGCACGGCGGCGGTGACGCCCTCGGCGATCACGTCGCACTTCATGATGCCACCGAAGATGTTGACCAGGATGCCCTTCACGTTGGGATCCGCGGTGATGATCTTGAAGGCGGCCGCAACCTTTTCCTTGCTGGCGCTGCCACCGACGTCGAGGAAGTTGGCCGGCGACATGCCGTAGAGCTTGATGATGTCCATCGTCGCCATGGCAAGACCGGCGCCGTTGACCATGCAGCCGATATTGCCGTCGAGCGTGACGTAGTTGAGATCGTATTTCGACGCCTCGATTTCCTTGGCGTCTTCCTCGGTCTCGTCGCGCAGCGCGAGCACCTCGGGGTGACGGAACAGCGCGTTGTCGTCGAACGAGACCTTGGCGTCGAGCACGCGGAGCTGACCCTGCTTGGTCACGACCAGCGGGTTGATCTCCAGCATCGACATGTCCTTGGCGACGAAGGCGGCGTAGAGCTGCGCGGTGAGCTTCTCGGCCTGCTTGGCGAGATCACCTGACAGGTTCAGCGCCTTCGCAACCGTGCGGCCGTGATGGCCCATGACGCCGGTCGCGGGATCGACCGAGAAGGTCACGATCTTCTCAGGCGTGTTGTGCGCGACCTCCTCGATGTTGACGCCGCCCTCGGTCGAGACGACGAAGGAGACGCGCGAGGTCTCGCGGTCGACCAGGATCGAGAGGTAGAATTCCTTGTCGATGTCGGAGCCGTCCTCGATGTAGAGGCGGTTGACCTGCTTGCCGGCGGGACCGGTCTGCACGGTCACGAGCGTGGCGCCCAGCATCTGCTTGGCGAATTCGGAGACCTCGGCGGCCGACTTGGCGATGCGGACGCCGCCCTTATCGCCGGCCGAGGCTTCCTTGAACTTGCCCTTGCCGCGGCCGCCGGCGTGGATCTGGCTCTTCACCACCCAGACCGGACCCGGCAGCGCCTTGGCGGCGGCTTCCGCGTCAGCGGGCTTAAGGACAGGCACGCCCTTGGAAATCGGCACGCCGAACTCGCTCAGCAGCGCTTTGGCCTGGTACTCATGGATATTCATATGGTCGCTCCCTGAACCCGCGGGCGGTGACCTCAAGGGCCCACCTCAGTCTTGTGGCTGGCATACCATATACCACAGGAACTGCAACCCGGATTCTTTGACTTCGAGATCTCTGGTCCGGAGCCCGCCCGGACACCCGGGCCCCGGAAATGAAACCGCCGAAGACCGGTTTTCGGGCTTCGGCGGGAATTGCTGGCGATTAGCGGCCGAGAAGATCGGGGGCGATCTTCTTGCAGGCGTCGACCAGGCCCTGCACGGCGCCTACCGACTTGTCGAAGGCCTCGCGGTCCTTGCCGGCGAGCTCGATCTCGACCACGCGCTCGACGCCCTTGGAGCCGATCACGACGGGCACGCCGACATACATGTCCTTCACACTGTACTCGCCGTTGAGGTAGGCGGCGCAGGGCAGCACGCGCTTCTTGTCCCGCAGATAGCTCTCGGCCATCGCGATCGCGGACGCCGCCGGCGCATAGAAGGCCGAGCCGGTCTTGAGCAGGTTGACGATCTCGGCGCCGCCGTTGCGGGTGCGGTCGACGATCTCATCGAGACGCGCCTGCGAGGTCCAGCCCATCTTGACGAGGTCGGGCAGCGGGATGCCGGCGACGGTGGAGTACTTCACCAGCGGCACCATGGTGTCGCCATGGCCGCCGAGCACGAAGGCGGTGACGTCCTCGACCGAGACGTTGAACTCGTCGGCCAGGAAGTAGCGGAAGCGCGCCGAATCCAGCACGCCGGCCATGCCGACGACTTTCTTGTGCGGCAGGCCCGAGGCCTTCTGAAGCGCCCACACCATCGCGTCGAGCGGGTTGGTGATGCAGATGACGAAAGCGTCGGGGGCGTACTTCTTGATGCCGGCACCGACCTGCTCCATGACCTTGAGGTTGATGGAGAGGAGGTCGTCGCGGCTCATGCCGGGCTTGCGCGGCACGCCGGCGGTGACGATGCAGACTTTTGCGTTGTCGAGCGCTTCGTAGGAGTTCGCGCCGCTGTAGTGCGCGTCAAAGCCGTCGACCGGCGAGGACTGCGCGATGTCGAGCGCCTTGCCCTGCGGCACGCCCTCGGCGATGTCGAACATCACGACGTCGCCCAATTCTTTCAGGCCGATGAGGTGAGCCAGCGTTCCGCCGATCTGGCCGGAGCCAATCAAACCAATCTTGTCGCGCGCCATGTGAACCTGTCCTTTAGACACGTAAGGAGGGGAAAACTGAGACGGGTGGTTATCCCTTTCGTCTCCCCCGTTCAAGTCGGTGGATGCCCATTTGTCGGGCTTGCCGCGATAGCAGCCATACCCGGTCCGTCATTCCGGGATGCGCCGACAGGCGCAGGCCTGGAATCCATTGAGCTGCAGAGTTGGTGGCGCGATGGATTCCGGGGTCGCGCTAACGCGCGCCCCGGAATGACAGCGCTGGCAAATAGGACTTAAGTCTCCACCAGGCCCTTGGTCGAGCCGCTGGCGGTGGAATCCTTGCGGCCGTGGGGCAGCGCCAGATAGGATTCCGAGCTCATCTCGATCAGGCGTGACGCGGTCCGCTTGAACTCGTTGGCCTCGTTGCCTTCGGTGGCGAGGTACAGCGAGATCGGATTGGCATCGGCCGAGGCCATCAACTTCACCGCATTGTCATAGAGCGTGTCGATCAGCGTGATGAAGCGCTTGGCGGCGTTGCGCTGGGAGAAGTCCATCACTGGAATATGGTCGACCAGGATGGTGTGATAGTCGTGCGCGAGCCTGAGGTAGTCCGATGCCCCAAGCGGCTTCTCGCAGAGATCGGCGAACGAGAACCGCGCCACACCATGGGCCGAGCACGGCACGTGCAGGATGCGGCCTTTGATCGAAATGTCGTGCGGCTTGCATCGGGCGCCGCCGCTCATCTTCGACCAGGCGCGGTCGAGCGCGGCATGCGCATCAACGTCGGCCGGCGTCAGCCACATCGGCACGCCCTGAAGCTTCTCCAGGCGGAAGTCGGTACGCGCATCGAGCCGCGCGACATCCATGTGGTCGGTGATCTGCTTGATGAAAGGCAGGAACAGCGACCGGTTCAGGCCGCCCTTATAGAGATCGTCGGGCGCGACGTTGGAGGTCGCGACCACGACGGTGCCGAGCTCGAACAGCTTTGCGAACAGACGGCCGAGGATCATCGCGTCCGCGATGTCGGTGACATGGAATTCGTCGAAGCAGAGCAGCCAGCTCTCTTCGAAGATCGCGTTCGCGGTCAGCGCGATGACGTCGCCGTCGGCGATCTCGCCGCGCGCGATGCCCTGGCGATAGTCATAGATGCGCTCATGCGCTTCCGCCATGAACTCGTGGAAATGCGCGCGGCGCTTGTGCTCGACGGTACTGTACTGGAAGAACAGGTCCATCAGCATGGTCTTGCCGCGACCGACCTCGCCATGGATGTAGAGCCCGCGCGGCGCCTCGTCCTTGTCACTGCTGAACAGGCGGCTGAGCAGGCCCTGCTTGCGCTGCGGCTTGTAAGTCGCGAGCCGCAGGTCGAGCGCCGCATAGGCCTCGGCGACTTCGGCCTGCGCGGCATCGGGCTCGATCGCGCCGGACGCGATCTCGGCCTGATAGGCTTCGCTGAACGGGGAACTTGGGGTCGTGAGCATGGCCCCTTACCGCCAGAGACCGGCGGAAATTGCAAGCCGTGAATTGGTGGATGGGGTATGCGGATTCGTGTCCCGGACGCGCTGATCCGGGACCCACCGTTTCGTTCATCGCCAAATTTCGTTCATCGCTGAGCGCTGGGCCCCGGCTCTACGGCCGGGGCACGAGAGCGAGCTACGCGCACAGCTCGTAAGCGTCCTCGACGACATACGGGCCGCCGCCGGTTGAAGCGCGGGACGAGAACAGAACAAAGCGCTCCGCCATGAACGCCTTGCTCGGGAAGTAGCCGCGCAGCGAGAGATAGTCGGCGACGTCGCGATCGGATGCGTCGTGCAGCCGGGCCAGCGTGACATGCGGGATGAACTTGCGGCCTTCAGGATCGAGACCGATCCGCTGCATCATGCGTTCGAGCTCGGCCTGCAATTCCATCAGCGGCTTGCTCGGCGCGATCGTCGCAACGACTGCCCGCGGTTTGCGGCCGCCAAAACTCGTGAGGCCCTGCACCTTCACCTCGAACGGCTTGCGGTCGACGCGAAACAGCATCGAGGCGATCTCGTTGGCGGAGACACCGTCGATATCGCCGATGAAGCGCAAGGTGACGTGATAATTTTCGGGATCGATCCAGCGGGCGCCGGGAAGGCCACCCCTCAAGTTGGAAAGCGACTGGCCGATCTCGGCCGGAATTTCCAGACCAGTGAACAAACGCGGCATCGTTTCGCACTCCCGATGCTTGGGTACAGCCCCTGGGAAGCAGGACCATAACCAAATTAGAGCCGGCGACGAATCACCGCTACCCTGATTCCTATCGCAGTTGTGTGACTCTGCGAAGCTTAGCCCGCCTCACCCCGATAAAACCCTGGGAATTACGGTTAGCGCTGCCTGCTTTTCAACGCCGTTGCTCAGCGATCGTGCCAAGGAATGCCTCGACGGTGGGCATCATCCTTTCGACGATGATGTCGACGCCGGCCGCGGTCGGATGAATGCCGTCGGCCTGGTTGAGCTTGACGTCGGCTGCGACGGCATCGAGGAAGAACGGATAGAGCGGCACGTCGAATTTTTTCGCCAGCTCCGGATAAATCGAATTGAAGCGCGCGGCGTAATCGGCGCCGTAATTCGGCGGCGCCAGCATGCCGCACAGCAGCACCGCGATCTTGCGCGCCTTGAGCCGCTGAACGATGTCGCTCAGCGCGGCGCGCGTCAAATCGGGATCGATGCCGCGCAACGCGTCGTTGGCGCCGAGCTCGACGATGACGGCCTCGGTTCCTTCAGGCACCGACCAATCGAGCCGGTCGCGGCCGCCGGAGGATGTGTCGCCGGACACCCCGGCATTGATCATGTCGACCGCTATGCCCTTGGTCTGCAAGGCCTTTTGGAGCTTTTGGGGGAATGCGTCCTGGGCCGGCAGGCCGAGACCGGCGCTCAGGGAATCGCCGAGAACGACAAGCTTGATCGGCTTCTGCCCCTGCGCCGAGGCCGTCGTGATGGCCGTCATCAAAGCGAACATCAACACGGCTATGTGCATGAACAATCCGTAACGCCTCTCGACCGCGCCAGCGGAGTTGCCATATGACCGGACCATGGACAGTCGCATCGAAACCTCTTCGCTCGCCGCCACCACGGCGGACACCATCGCCATCTCCAACGTCAATCTCTCATTGGGCACGGGCGCGGCACGCGTTCACATCCTCAAGGATATCAGCCTGCGCGTGGGCCGGAGCGAGACGATCGGCCTGATCGGCCCGTCAGGCTCGGGCAAATCCACGCTGCTGATGGTGATGGCGGGGCTGGAGCGTCCTGATAGCGGAGAGGTGGTGGTCAACGGCACGCCTTTCAATGCCCTCGATGAGGATGCGCTGGCCCGCTTCCGCGGCCGCCAGGTCGGCATCGTCTTTCAGTCCTTCCATCTGATCCCGACCATGACGGCGCTTGAGAACGTCGCCGTGCCGCTCGAGCTCGCCGGCAATCCCGATGCCGCAACGCGCGCGGCGCAGGAGCTACAATCGGTCGGGCTCGGCGATCGCCTGCATCACTATCCGACGCAACTCTCCGGCGGCGAGCAGCAGCGCGTTGCGCTGGCGCGCGCGCTGGCGCCCGATCCGGCGATCCTCGTCGCCGACGAGCCGACTGGCAATCTGGATGAGACAACCGGAAAGCAGATCATCGATCTCCTGTTTAGCAAGCATGCCGAGCGCGGCATGACCTTGGTGCTGGTCACGCACGATTCCTCGCTCGCGCATCGCTGCGATCGCGTCATCCGCCTGCGCTCCGGGCGCATCGACACGCAGTCCGCGCCCGCATGAGCACGGCTGCCGAATCGTTCGCGAGGCCTGGTGCCGTCGCGCTGTCACTGCGCTACGCGCTGCGCGAATTGCGCGGAGGCCTGCGCGGCTTCTACGTCTTCATCGCCTGCATCGCGCTCGGCGTGATGGCGATCGCCGGCGTCGGCTCGGTCTCGGCGAGCCTCTCCGACGGTCTTGCGCGCGAAGGCCGCACGCTGCTCGGCGGCGACGTCTCGTTCGTGCTGTTCCAGCGCGAGGCCAAGCCGGAAGAGGTCGCCTTCCTGCGCTCGCGCGGCACCGTGTCGACCGCCGCGACCTTGCGCGGCATGGCGCGCTCGACTGATGGCAAGCTCGCGCTGGTCGAGATGAAGGCGGTCGACGACAGCTATCCGATGCTCGGCCAGCTGAAACTGGCGCCGCCGCTGCCGATGTCCGATCTCCTCGCCGAGCATGACGGCGCGTTTGGCGCCGCCGCCGATCCGACGCTGCTGGCGCGGCTCTCGCTCAAGACCGGCGATCGCGTCACCATCGGCTCGGCGACGTTCCAGATCCGCAGCACCGTCGAGGCCGAACCCGACAAGCTCGCCGGCGGCATCGGCTTCGGCCCGCGCTTCCTGATCAGCCAGGCGGGCCTGCGCGCCACCGGCCTGATCCAGCCCGGCAGCCTGGTGCGCTGGGTCTACCGGGTGAAGCTGCCTGACGCCGCCAACAGCGAACGCGCCACCGAAACCTTTATCACTGATGCGCGCAACGCGGCGCCGCAGGCCGGTTGGGAGATCCGCAGCCGCTCCAACGCCTCGCCGCAGCTCGAGCGCAACATCAACCGTTTCACTCAGTTCCTGACGCTGGTCGGCCTCGCCGCGCTGCTGGTCGGCGGCGTCGGCGTCGCCAATGCCGTCAAGAGCCATATCGACCGCCGGCTCGAGGTGATCGCGGCTTTCAAGGCCGTCGGCGCCACCGGCCGCGACGTGTTCGGCATCTATCTCGCGCAGGTCATCCTGCTCGCCGCGATCGGCTCGGTGATCGGCCTTGCGCTCGGCGCCGCGATGCCCTTCGCCATCGTCGGCCTGTTCGGCAAGCTGTTGCCGCTGCCGGTGGTGCCGGCCGTGCATGCCGACGAGCTAGCGCTGTCCTTCGTCTATGGCCTGCTCACCGCATTGGCTTTCGGCCTGCGGCCGCTCGGCCGCGTCCACGACGTGCCGGTGGCCGCGCTGTTTCGCGACACCATCAGCTCGGAATGGCACCGGCCGCGCTTAGGCTATCTGGTGTTCATGGGCGTCGTGATCGTCCTGCTCGTCGCCGTCGTGATCGGCCTGTCCTTCGACAAGCGCATCGCCGTGGTGTTCGTCGCCTCCTCCGTCGTCGTGTTCGCCCTGCTGCGCGGCATCGCCGCGCTGCTGATGACCATCGCACGGCACCTGCCGCGGACGCGGCTGCCGATGCTGCGGCTGGCTATCGCCAACATCCACCGGCCGGGCGCGCTGACGCCGTCCGTCGTGCTGTCGCTGGGGCTCGGGCTCGCCGTGCTGGTCACCATCACCCAGATCGACGGCAATCTGCGCCGCCAGTTCCTGGCGTCGCTTCCCGAGCAGGCGCCATCGTTCTTCTTCATCGACATCCCGAGCGCGCAAGCCGAGCAGTTCGACCTCTATCTGCGCCAGATTGCCCCCGGCGCCAAGGTCGAGGACGTGCCGATGCTGCGCGGCCGCATCGTCGGCGCGCGCGGGTTGCGCGCCGAGGAGCTCAAGCCCTCGACCGATTCCGAATGGGTGCTGCAAAGCGACCGTGGCCTGACCTACACCGGCGAGCTGCCGAAGGGGTCCAAGGTGGTCGAGGGCGAATGGTGGAGCGCCGACTATTCCGGGCCGCCGCTGGTCTCGATCGAAAAGAAGATCGCCGACGGACTCGGCCTCAAGCTCGGCGACGAGATCGTGGTCAACGTGCTTGGCCGTGACATCCCGGCTAGAATCGGCAATCTGCGCACCATCGACTGGCAGGGGCTCGGCATCAATTTCGTCCTCGTCTTCTCGCCGAACGCCTTCAAGGGCGCGCCGCATACCCATATCGCAACGCTGACCGAAGCCGGCAGCAACGCTGCGGGCGACGGCAAGATCATCAAGCAGGTAGCCGACGCCTATCCGATGGTGACGAGCGTGCGCGTGCGCGAGGTGATGGAGACGGTCGGCTCGGTGGTGACCAACCTGGCGCTCGCGATCCGCGGCGCCAGTGCGGTGACCCTGATCTCGGCGATCCTGGTGCTCGGCGGGGCGCTCGCCGCCGGCCATCGCCACCGGGTCTATGATGCGGTGATCCTGAAGACGCTGGGCGCGACGCGGCTGCGGCTGCTCGGCGCCTATGCGCTCGAATACCTCCTGATCGGGCTCGCCACCGCAATGTTCGGCGTGATCGCCGGCAGCATCGCGGCCTGGATGATCGTGACGCGGCTGATGACGCTGAGTTTCGTTTGGCAGGCCGGCAGCGCCGCCGGCGTGGTCGCGGCCGCGCTCGTCGTCACAGTCGGGCTCGGGCTCGCCGGCACGCTGCTCGCGTTGAACAAAAAGCCCGCGACGGTGTTGCGGAATTTGTGACAAAAGGTAGCGGCGCGGGAGCGGAATCGCACGATTCCTGCGATTAACCACGTCCGCCCGTCAGGATTGTGGCCGAGGGCGACATTCGGCCGCGCGTGGACGGTTGCAGCGAATGTGTTAGTTTCCCACATATCGAGTGGGTTCGGAGCCCCGATTGTGAGCCAAAATTTAGTCGGCTGGGATCGGTATCCGAGATAGAACTGACGAACCGGCGGCGTGGCGACCCTCATGCCGGACCGGACCAACCAACGGGAATTCGACCATGTCGGACCTAGACCGTAACTACGCTTCTCCTTTCGGCAGGGCCGCCGGGCGTGTTGACGCCGCGACGGTCGATGCCGGCCTGCGCGCCTATATGCTGCGCATCTACAATTACATGAGCATCGGCCTGGCCATCACGGGCCTTGCCGCGCTCGGCGTCTACATGGCCGCCGTGACGGACGTCCCGACGCCGGAAGCCGTCCGTGTCGGCAAGCTGTTCCTGACGCCGTTCGGCTACGCGATGTTCGTGAGTCCGCTCAAGTGGCTGTTCATGCTGGCGCCGCTCGCGATGGTGTTCGTGATCTCGGCGGGCATCAACCGCCTGGCACCCTCGACCGCCCAGATCCTGTTCTGGGTGTTCTCGGCACTGATGGGCATCTCGCTGTCGTCGATCTTCCTGGTGTTCACGCACACCTCGATCGTGCGGGTGTTCTTCATCACCGCGGCGACCTTCGGTGCGCTCAGCCTCTACGGCTACACCACCAAGCGTGACCTGACCGGAATGGGCTCGTTCCTGTTCATGGGCCTGATCGGCATCATCATCGCGAGCCTCGTGAACCTGTTCCTGGCGAGCTCAATGCTGCAGTTCATCGTATCGGTGGTCGGCGTGCTGGTGTTCGCGGGCCTCACCGCCTGGGATACCCAGCGGCTGAAGAACGACTACATCTACGGCTACGCCTCGGCCGGCGGTGACATCGCAGAGCGTGCGGCCATCACCGGCGCGCTGTCGCTGTACCTGAACTTCATCAACCTGTTCACGCTGCTGCTGCAGCTCCTCGGCCAGCGCGACTAACGCCAGGACGAGGGAACGACATGAACCCCGGCCGAAGGGCCGGGGTTTTTGTTTGGGCCGGGCTGTACCCACAGGCACCGTCATTGCGAGGAGCTCTTGCGACGAAGCAATCCAGAGTGCCTTCACGGATGCATTTCTGGATTGCTTCGCGGAGCCTGTCATCGGGCCGCGCGTTGCGCGGACCCGGTGGCTCGCAATGACGCCGGAGAAGCAGCGGAGCCCCTTCCAGCCGCCGCGGGAAGCCTCTATCCTTCCCGCCATGTCCGCACCTGAAATCAGGCCCACCACCGAGGCCGACCTTCCCGCCATCACCGCCATCTATCAGCAGGCCGTCCGCGAGGGCACCGCGACGTTCGAGCTGGAGCCGCCCGACCTTGCCGAGATGACGCGGCGCTATCGCGCGCTGACCGACGGCGGCTATCCCTATTTCGTCGCCATCCTCGATCGTCGCGTGGCCGGCTATGCCTATGCCGGGGCCTACCGGCCGCGGCCGGCCTATCGCTTCACGGTCGAGAACTCGATCTATCTCGATCCCTCGTTCCACCGCCGCGGTGTCGGCTCGCTGCTGCTGGAGCGGCTGATCACCGAATGCGAGGCGCGTGGCTTCCGCCAGATGATCGCCGTGATCGGCGATTCCGCCAATGCCGGCTCGATCGGCGTTCACACCAAGAGCGGCTTCAAGATGATCGGCACGCATCCCAATGTCGGGCTGAAATTCGGCCGCTGGCTGGATACGGTGATGATGCAGCGGGATCTCGGCGAGGGCGCGAGCACGGTGCCGGGGAAATAGATGCCGTAGCCCGGGTGAGCGAAGCGATACCCGGGAACGGTGCAAGCAAAGTCCCGGATGTCGCTTCGCTCATCCGGGCTACGAAAGCCTCACACCACCGCCAGCTTCCGATCGATCACCAGCAGCACGCGCTCGAGCTCGTGACCGCGGCGCAGGATCAGGCCGGTCGCCGAGATCACGCTGTACATGCCCTGCTTGCGCGCAAGCCGCGGGTCCTTTTCGATCCGATAGATCGGCACTTCCGAGGCGCGGCGATAGACCGAGAACACGGCGCGGTCCTTCAGGAAGTCGATGGCGTAGTCGCGCCACTCGCCGTCGGCGACCATGCGGCCGTAGAGATTGAGAATCCGGTGCAGCTCGAGGCGGTTGAACGTCACCCGATTCGGCTGCGTCGTCGCAGCGGCGGGGCGCGCCGCCGCGCGCTGCTCGCTCGGCTCGGCATCCTCCGACATCAGATTCATGGGAAGCGCCTCCTCATCGCACGGCATGACCCGTGTCCGCGACAACCGGAACCTCTGGCATCATGACAGTTGCATGATTGCGCCAACCGGTCCCTACCGCAAGGGGCCTCCCCGTTCGACTCATCGAATCGGGACACACGCAATGGTGGAACTTTGTCGCGGCAAACCGTCACGGGATCGTTAGCAGGAATCATAGTGTCGCCGCTTTTCCGCCTAGCGACTGCCGCCCTGCACTGCGAAAAGGCTCATGTGCGTTGGCCCGGTCCTTCGGTTCCGGATTCCTCAGCCCCCAGCCCCCCGGGGTCGACAGGATCGGGTCTGTACGCGCGACAAGGAGGGCCAACGCAAGTTGGTCCTTTTTTGTTTGTGTCGGGATGTTTCCGACTCGCCGAGCCTTCGCTCTCCTCATGCGCCGGCTCTCCCCCTCATCCTGAGGGCCGCGCTCGCGCGGCGTCTCGAAGGATGAAAGGCCGAGCTGCATCCGCCGGGCCTGCTTGGTTCGTGACGCGCGCAAGGGCGCGCTCCTCACCATGAGGAGTTAGAGCGAGCGCGACGCGGGTGAGCGAGTGAAATCAGTGCAGCGACGTGTACGCCGCGCCCAGCATTGCACCCGGCTTCTCTCGGTTGCCATCCTGAACATAGACCACCGCGCCGTCGACGCCGTCGCGCGTGAGGTTCTCGATCGGCACCGTCCAGCTTTCCGGACGGCCGGTCCAATCGCCGACCTTGAGCAGGTTGCGCACCACGTTGTGGTAGGTGATCTGCTGTCCGCGATTTTCGCCGCGGGTGATCGTGATCGGCACCGACTTGGCGATCGAGCAGATCCAGACCTCGCCATGCGAGACCGTGGGCTCGTTGCTCGCGGCCACGGAGACGCTGATCTGCTTGCCCGCAAGCGACATCGTCACCGGCACGCTCATCACGCCCATGCCCTTGTCGGTCTTGCCGATCGCATTCTCGATGCCGGTGCGATCGCTCCCGATGACATGGGTCGAGCCATTGACGACGACCTGCGGCGTGTAGACCTCGCGGTCGCCGCGCATGCGCGAGTAGGCACGCTGCCGCGCAGAGAACCGCGAATCGGCCAGCGTGTCCTTCCAGCCGAGATAGTCCCAATAGTCGATCGGCATGCTCAGCGCGATGACCGAGGGATCTTTGGAGAGATCGCCGATGACCTTGTCGGCGGGCGGGCAGGACGAGCAGCCCTGCGAGGTAAACAATTCGACAACGGCGCGGGGATCAGCCCCGGCAGGGCGGATGACGGCGACGATCGCACAGATGCCGAGAGCACCCGACCAGAGGGCACTGGACCAACGTGAAATCGGATGAGAAGCCGTCATTGTTGTCATGTCGAACGCCGCACACCATTGCTCGTGAGAGGGAATCTTATCGCCTGATGGTCACCGTAATCTTACGGGGCGCAGCACATTCATCCGTCCAGGAGGAGGTTTTCCACCGGCCGGGCCCATCCGAAACGTGCCGCAAAACGCGCGAAGGCGGCCTTTTGATAGGCCGCCTTCGTTCTGGCTTCTACTCACTTCGCAGTGAGCCATCGTTCACAAATCCGCGCTTACGCCGCGAGCTTGCGCAGGACGTAATGGAGGATGCCGCCATTGCGGTAGTAATCGAGCTCGTCCAGCGTATCGATGCGGCAAAGCAGCGAAACGCGGTGCAACGAACCGTCGCCGGAGACGATCTCCGCGGTCAGCTTCTGGCGCGGCTTGAGGTCGCCGACGAGGCCGCGCAACGTGACCTTCTCGTCACCCTTCAGACCCAGCGACTGCCAGGAAGTGCCGTCCTCGAAGGTCAGCGGCAGCACGCCCATGCCGACCAGGTTCGAACGGTGGATGCGCTCGAAGCTCTGGCAGATCACGGCGCGAACGCCGAGCAGGCGCGTGCCCTTCGCGGCCCAGTCGCGCGAGGAGCCGTTGCCGTATTCAGCGCCGGCGAACACCACCAGCGGCACCTTCTCTTCCTGGTACTTCATCGCGGCGTCGTAGATCGACATCTGCTCGCCGTCCGGCCAGTGCTTGGTCAGACCGCCTTCCGGAATGTTGCCGTCGGCGCCCTTCAGCATGAAGTTCTTGATGCGGATGTTGGCGAAGGTGCCACGCATCATCACTTCGTGGTTGCCGCGGCGCGTGCCGTACTGATTGAAGTCGGCGGGGCGCACCTGGTGCTCGCTGAGATATTTGCCGGCGGGCGAGGTGAGCTTGATCGAGCCGGCCGGCGAGATGTGATCGGTGGTGATCTTGTCGCCGAACATGGCGAGGATGCGCGCCTCGACGATGTCGGTGACCGGCTCCGGCTCCTTCTTCATGCCGTCGAAATAGGGCGGGTTCTGCACATAGGTCGAAGACATGTTCCAGCGATAGGTCTCGCTCTCGACCGTCTTGATCTTGCGCCAGTTGGTGTCGCCCTTGAACACGTCGGCATACTTCTTCTTGAAGATCGACGCGGTCACGAACTTCTTCATGAAGGCGTTGATCTCCTTCGTCGTCGGCCAGATGTCCTTCAGGTACACCGGCTTGCCGTCCTTGCCCTCGCCGAGCGGCTCCGTGGCGAGATTCTTGGTCACGCTGCCCGCGAGCGCGTGCGCGACGACCAGCGGCGGCGAGGCCAGATAGTTCGCCTGCACGTCCGGCGAGACGCGGCCTTCGAAATTGCGGTTACCTGAGAGCACGGCAGCGGCGACGATGCCGTTGTCGTTGATCGACTTCGAGATCTCTTCCGGCAGCGGACCGGAATTGCCGATGCAGGTGGTGCAGCCGAAGCCGACCAGGTTGAAGCCGACCTTGTCGAGATCTTTCTGCAGACCGGAATCGGCGAGATAGCCCGCGACCACCTGGCTGCCCGGGGCAAGCGAGGTCTTCACCCACGGTTTGGCCTTGAGGCCCTTCGCAGCCGCGTTGCGCGCAAGCAGGCCGGCGCCGATCAGCACGCTCGGATTCGAGGTGTTGGTGCAGGAGGTGATCGCCGCGATCACGACGTCGCCGTGACCGATCTCGAAGTCCTTGCCTTCGACGGCAAAGCGCTTCTCCGGCTCCTCGGCCTTCTTGTACTCGCTGCTGAGCGCGAGCGAGAAGCCCTCGGCCACCGACGGGAGCGCGATACGGCCTTCGGGACGCTTCGGACCGGCCATCGAGGGCACGACGTCGGCGAGGTCGAGCGTCAGGGTTTCCGTGAACACCGGATCGGCCGACTTGGCGGTGCGGAACAGGCCCTGCGCCTTGGCATAGGCCTGAACCAGCGCAACGCGCGCCGAGGCGCGGCCGGAGGTCTTGAGATAGTCGAGCGCGGCGGCGTCGACCGGGAAGAAGCCGCAGGTCGCGCCATATTCGGGCGCCATGTTGGCGATGGTCGCCTTGTCGGCGACGGAGAGATGGTCGAGGCCCGGGCCGAAGAATTCGACGAACTTGCCGACGACGCCAAGCTTGCGCAGCATCTGCGTCACGGTCAGCACGAGGTCGGTCGCGGTGACGCCTTCCTTCATCGCGCCCTTCAGCTTGAAGCCGACGACATTGGGCAGCAGCATCGACAGCGGCTGGCCGAGCATGCAGGCTTCCGCCTCGATGCCGCCGACGCCCCAGCCGAGCACGGCCAGACCATTGACCATGGTGGTGTGGGAATCGGTGCCGACCAGCGAGTCGGGATAGGCGACCTCGAACGTGCCGGTCTTCTTGCCGACCGTCATCTTCTCCTTCTTGGTCCAGACCGTCTGGGCCAGATATTCGAGATTCACCTGGTGGCAGATGCCGGTGCCGGGCGGCACGACCGAGAAGTTCGAGAACGCCTTCTGGCCCCACTTCAGGAACTCGTAGCGCTCCTGGTTCTGCTTGTATTCCTCGGTGACGTTCTTGCCGAAGGCCTTGTTGTCGCCGAAGAAGTTCACGATCACGGAGTGGTCGATGACGAGGTCGACCGGGACCAGCGGATTGATCTTCTCAGCATCGCCGCCGAGCTTCTGCATCGCGTTGCGCATCGCGGCGAGGTCGACCACTGCAGGCACGCCGGTGAAGTCCTGCATCAAGACACGCGCCGGGCGGAACGCGATCTCATGCTCCAGCGACTTCTTGCGCAGCCATTTCGAGACGGCGACAATGTCTTCCTTCTTGACCGAACGGCCGTCCTCGTTGCGCAGCAGGTTCTCGAGCAGGACCTTCATCGAATAGGGAAGTTTCGAAATTCCCTTCAGACCATTCTTCTCGGCCGTGGGCAGGCTGTAATAGACATAGGTCTTGGCGCCGACCTTGAGGGTCTTTTTGCATTTGAAGCTGTCGAGCGAGGTCATGTAGGAATCCCAATTGTTAGTTATACCCGGCAGGGTATTTTAACACCGTCAGCGTATCAGGCTTGGCCGCTTGCAGGGGCAGGTTGAGTTGCTGCATCAAGTAGTTCCGGGCTTATAGAAGCTTTCTAACCGCGCCGCCACAGCCACAATCGTGCCGCGCCAATCCGCGAGCCAAAAATTCCCATGCGCTACCCCAAGTTTTCCTGAGGCCTGGCTTTGAGCGGGTTGAAACGAGGCGAGATGCGGCTTTCAGGTCACGGGCTCAGATGCGTGCGGGGTGGCCGCGAGGTGTTCGCCGGCCTGGATTTCGCGGCTGCCGCGGGCGAAGCCCTGGCGGTGATGGGTCGCAACGGATCGGGCAAGACCTCGCTGCTGCGGCTGATCGCCGGCCTGCTCATTCCGGCCGGCGGGACGATCGCGCTGGACGGGGGTGATGGCGAGCTGACACTGCCGGAGCAATGCCACTATCTCGGCCATCGCGATGCCCTGAAGCCGGCGCTGAGCGTTAAGGAAAATCTGGCATTTTGGGCTGAATTTCTCGGCGGCGAGCGACGCGATGCCGCCGAGAGCCTCACCAAAGTCGGCCTCGACCACGCCACCCACCTGCCCGCCGCCTTCCTCTCCGCCGGCCAGCGCCGCCGGCTGTCACTGGCGCGGCTATTGACCGTGCGCCGCCCGGTCTGGCTGCTGGACGAGCCGACCACGGCGCTGGACGTGGCCGGCCAGGACATGTTTGCCGGATTGATGCGACAGCACTTGGCAAGCGGCGGCCTGATCATCGCCGCCACCCACGCCCCGCTGGGGATCGACGCGCGAGAGCTGCGGATCGGGGGTGTGGGGTGATGCGGCCTGACCCTCAGCTTTTTTCAGGCGGCCAGCCCGCGCGAGGTGCTCCATGACCGCCCTGTCGGCCCTCATCCGCCGGGACATCCGGATCGCGCTCCGCGTCGGCGGCGGGGCGCTGATTGGCGTGCTGTTCTTCCTGACCGTGGTGGTGCTGATGCCGTTCGCGGTGGGGCCGGATCTGGCGCTGCTGTCGCGGCTCGGGCCGGCCATTCTCTGGCTCGGGGCCTTGCTCGCGAGCCTGCTGACCCTGGACCGGCTGTTCATGGCCGACCATGAGGACGGCTCGCTCGACCTGATCACGATGAGCCGGACGCCGCTGGAACTCGCCTGCGCCGCCAAGGCGCTGGCGCATTGGCTGGCGGCCGGCCTGCCGCTGATTGTCGCAACCCCCGTGCTCGGCCTCTTGCTCAACCTCGACATGGTCGCAACCGGCGCGGTGGCGCTGACGCTGCTGGCAGGAACCCCGGCGCTCACCTTCACCGGCATGATCGGCGCGGCACTGGCGGTGACCCTACATCGGGGCGGACTGCTGATGGCCGTGCTGGTGCTGCCGCTGTCGATTCCGGTGCTGATTTTCGGGGTCGCGGCCTCGCAGGCGGTGATCGTCGGTCCGATGACGTTCGGCGCGCCTTTCTCGATCCTGTGCGCGCTATCGCTGGTCAGCCTCCTGATCGGACCCTTCGCGGCGGCGGCGAGCCTGCGGCATGGACTCGACTGAGATGGACCCGACTGAGATGGGCCCGCCTGACCTTGACCCGCATCAACTTTCGCGACGTGCTTTCGTGCTGATTGCCTGAGCGCTTCCGGATGATTATCAGAATACCATGACGCTGATCGACCTCGCCAATCCCACGCGGTTCCTCGCGCTGACAGCGCGTCTGCTGCCGTGGCTTGCGGCTGCGACCGTCATCCTGCTCACCATCGGTCTGTACCAGTCAGCGCTTGCGCCCGACGACTACCAGCAGGGCGCGACGGTGAAGATCATGTTCATCCACGTGCCCAATGCCTGGCTCTCGATGTTCGTGTGGGGCGTGATGAGCATCGCCTCATTGGGCACGCTGGTGTGGCGGCATCCGCTCGCCGACGTCGCCGCGAAAGCGGCTGCTCCGATCGGCGCGGCCTTCACCTTCCTCGCGTTGCTCACGGGCTCGCTGTGGGGCCGGCCGATGTGGGGCACTTACTGGGAGTGGGACGCGCGGCTGACTTCGGTGCTGATCCTGTTCCTGATGTATCTCGGCCTGATGGCGCTGTGGCGCGCGGTCGACGATCCCTCGCGCGCGGCGCGCGCCGCGGCGGTGCTGACGCTGGTTGGCGCCATCAACCTGCCCATCATCAAGTTCTCCGTCGACTGGTGGAACACGCTGCACCAGCCGGCCTCGGTGATGCGCATGGGCGGCTCGACGCTCGACAAGTCGTTCCTGCTCCCGCTGCTGGTGATGGCGATCGCCTTCACGCTGCTGTTCGTCACGCTGCACTTGGCTGCGATGCGCAACGAGATCCTGCGCCGCCGCGTCCGCTCCCTGCAAATGATGCAGGCGAGCCGCGTCGCGTTTTCGAGCGAAGTGGACGCCGGTTCGCGTGAAGAAAACGCGTCAAAAGAAGCTGGAGCTGCGTGATGATGGCGCTCGGTCCTTACGCGTCGTTCATCGTGACCTCATATGCCGCAGCGGCCCTCGTGGTCGTGATCCTGATCGGCTGGGTCGTGCTCGACTATCGCAACCAGACGCAGCGCCTGCGCGAGCTCGATCGCAGCGGTGTGACCCGCCGCTCGGGCCGCAGCGCGACGGATCGATCATGAGCAATCAATCGAGCCCGGCGACGCCGCAGCGCCGCACCTTCCTGATGGCGCTGCCGCTGATCGCCTTCCTCGGCCTTGCGCTGTTGTTCTGGTTTCGGCTCGGCAGCGGCGATCCCTCGCGGATTCCGTCCGCACTGATCGGGCGACCGGCGCCGCAAACGCTGCTGCCGCCGCTCGAGGGATTGCAGGCTGACAATGCGCCGGTGCCGGGGCTCGATCCCGCCGCGTTCAAAGGCAAGGTCAGCCTCGTCAACGTCTGGGCGTCCTGGTGCGTGCCGTGCCATGACGAGGCGCCGCTCCTGACCGAGCTCGCCAAGGACAAGCGCTTCCAGCTCGTCGGCATCAACTACAAGGATGCGGCCGACAACGCCCGGCGCTTCCTCGGACGCTACGGCAATCCCTTCGGCCGCGTCGGCGTGGACGCCAACGGTCGCGCCTCGATCGAATGGGGCGTCTATGGCGTGCCCGAGACCTTCGTCGTCGGGCGCGAGGGCACCATCGTCTACAAGTTGGTCGGACCGGTCACGCCGCAAAACCTCAAGACGGTGCTGATGCCGGAGCTGGAGAAGGCGCTGAAGGCGGGATCTTAGCCAAGCCCGTCATTGCGAATCAAAGACCCGGCGCCCCACACACAGCTGTCATGCCCCGGCTTGACCGGGGCATCCAGTACGCCGCGGCTTATCGATTCAGCCACAGACGGCTCGGAGTACTGGATCGCCCGGTCAAGCCGGGCGATGACACCGAATGTGTGGCGAGCGCTCACCGGTCACCCCTTGCTCACATCTCCCGCCTCGGCCTCGCTCGCCTCCAGCGACACCGGCTCGAGGTGATAGCGCTTGATCAGCGGCATCTGGATCATGCCGAAGATAGCGGTCAGCGGAAGGACGCCGAAGACCTTGAAGTTCACCCAGAAGTCCGTGCTCTGGGTGCGCCAGATGATCTCGTTCAGCACCGCCATGCCGGCGAAGAACAGCGCCCAACGCAGCGTGAGGATGCGCCAGCCGTGCGGCGTCAGATTGAACACCTGGTCGAACATCACAGCGATGAAGGAGCGGCCGAACAGCAGGCCGCCGCCGAGGATCGCGGCGAACAGGCCGTAGATGATGGTCGGCTTGACCTTGATGAAGGTCTCATCGTGCAGCACCAGCGTCAGCGTGCCGAACACCAGCACGATGACGCCCGTCACGATCGCCATGATCGGGATGTGGCGCGTCACCACATAGGAGGCGACCATCGCCGCCACGATCGCCACCATGAAGGCGCCGGTCGCGGCAAAAAGGTTGAACTTCGCATTGACGAAGAAGAACACGAGCAGCGGACCGAGCTCGGTTGCAAGCTTGAACAGCGGATGCGGCTGGGTCTTGTCCATTCTCAACTTTCGATTCCGGCGATCGCGCGGGCGAAATCGCGCGCGGTGAAGGGCGCGAGATCGTCGACGCCTTCGCCGACGCCGATGAAATGCACTGGCAGTTTGAATTTCTCCGCCAGCGCCACCAGGATGCCGCCGCGCGCGGTGCCGTCGAGCTTGGTCATCACGAGGCCGGTGACCCCGGCGGTGCGATGAAAGGCCTCGACCTGCGACAGCGCGTTCTGGCCGACGGTGGCATCGAGCACCAGCAGCACCGCATGCGGCGCGGTGGCATCCACCTTGCGAATGACGCGCACGACCTTCTCGAGCTCGTTCATCAGCTCGGCCTTGTTCTGAAGCCGGCCCGCGGTGTCGATCAGGAGCACGTCGATGCTCTGCTCCTTCGCTGCCGTCAGTGCGTTGAAGGCGAGGCTTGCCGAATCCGATCCTTGCGCGCCGGCAATGACGGGCGTCTTGGTGCGCTCGCCCCAGATCTTGAGCTGCTCGATCGCCGCTGCGCGAAACGTGTCGCCGGCGGCCAGCATCACCTTGCGGCCTTCGGACGCGAACTTTTGCGAGAGTTTTCCGATGGTCGTGGTCTTGCCGGAGCCGTTGACGCCGACCACGAGGATGACGAACGGCTTTTTCGCTGCATCGATCTCGAGCGGCTTCGCGACCGGTACGAGCACCTTCTCGACTTCGGTCGCGACCACGTCCTTGACCTCGTCCGCCGAGATCGCCTTGTCGTAGCGCCCCGCGCCGACGGCGTCCGCGATCCGTACCGCGACTTGCGTGCCGAGATCGGCGCGCAGCAGCACGTCCTCGATGTCGTCGAGCATGGCGCGGTCGAGCTTGCGCTTGGTGACGAGGTCGGCGACCGCGGTCCCGAGCGAGGACGACGTGCGCTTCAGCCCGTTGGACAGGCGGCGCCACCAGCTCAGCTTGGGGGTCTCGGAGGTATCGTTCATGGCGGGGGTGTGTTAGCCGTTCCGACGATTAAACGAAAGTCTTGCAATTGCTCGATGTTCCCGAATTGACCGCCGATGAAATCTTAGGCCGCGTGCTCCATCGCGACGGCTTGATGCTGGTCATCGACAAGCCGGCCGGCCTGCCGGTCCATCGCGGCCCCAAGGGCGGGGCGAACCTCGAAGCCTCCTTCGACGCGCTCCGCTTCGGCCTGCCGCGACCGCCGGTGTTGGCTCACCGGCTCGACAAGGCTACCTCCGGTTGCCTCGTGCTTGGCCGCCACCGCAAGGCGACAGCCTCGCTCGGGCTCCTGTTCAAGCACGGCAAGATCGGCAAGACCTACTGGACCGTGGTCGAGGGCGGCCCTGCTGAAGACGAAGGCAGCATCGACATGCCGCTCGGCCGTCTCAACGCCGAGCGCGGCTGGTGGCAGAAACCGGATCCGGAAGGGCAGAAGGCGATCACCAATTGGAAGGTGATGGGGCGCGGCGCGGGCCTGACCTGGCTCGCCATGGAACCGGTGACCGGACGGACCCATCAATTGCGGGTGCATTCGGCCGCGACCGGCTGGCCGATCGTCGGCGATAACATTTACGGCACCGGCCCGCGCTTCGGCGAGCCGCGCCTGCACCTGCATTCCCGCGAAATCGTGGTGCCGATCTCCCGGAACAAGGACCCGATCCGCGTCGTGGCGCCGGCCCCGCCCCACATGCACGAGCGGCTCCGTGCCTGCGGATGGAACGGGGACTGAACCTCTCCCGCTTGCGGGAGAGGTCGGCGCGTAGCGCCGGGTGAGGGTTCTCTCCTCTTGGGGAGTCCCTCTGGAGGGAGCGCACTGACGCTGCGGCGGCATCTCGCTAAAGCTAGTCGGCCTCAGGCCATGGTTTACGAAACGTTCAGCGCTCGCCTCTAATGATAGCGGTTGCTTAGAACAAGCTTCCGTAACCGCTCAGGACGAGCAGCGCGTGATGTCCAAGGCCGAGCTATCGATCGTCGACGAGGTCGAATCCGCGATACGGATGGGCTCGCCGGAAAAGGGGTTGGAGACGGCCCGGCGCGTCACCGACCTGTTCCTGGGTTCCGCCGGCAGCTTTGACGACGAGCAGATCGCGCTGTTCGACGACGTGCTCGAGCGCCTGATCGGCACCATCGAGCTGCGCGCCATCGCCGACATCGGCGCCCGTGTTGCGCTCGCCGAGATCAGCGCGCAGCTTGCGCCGATCGCGCAGGCGCCGCCATCCGTGATCCGCCGCCTCGCCAACAATGACGAGATCCGTATCGCCGGACCCGTGCTCCAGGAATCCGCCCGCCTCGACGATGGCGAGCTGATGAAGATCGCATCGAGCAAGGGCGAGCCGCATCTGCTCGCGGTCGCCGGCCGCTGGTGGCTGAAGGAGATCGTCACCGACGCGCTGCTGGCACGCCGCTATCCCAGCGTCAGCCGGCGGCTCGCCACCAATCCCGGCGCCCGCGTCTCCGGCAGTGGATTCGCCATCATCGTCGGACAGGCCGAAAGCGATCCGGAGCTCGCAATCAGTGTTGGCGTCCGCGTCGATTTGCCGTCGGAGCTGCGCCGCCAATTGCTGCGTTCGGCGAGCGACGCCGTGCGCACCCGCCTGTTGTCACGCGCGCCACCGCACCTGTTCGAGGAAATCCAGAGCGCGATTGCCGCCGTCACCGTCGGCGTCGAACGCGAGATGTCTGGCGTGCGCGACTTCGAAGGCGCCAAGCGGGCCATCGCAAATCTGAAAGCGCACGGCCGGCTCAACGAAGCGACGCTGTTCAGCTTCGCCAGACAGCGGCGCTATGAGGAGACGGTGGCGGCGCTTGCAGCGCTGTCCGAATCAACCGTCGAGGTGATTCGCCCGCTGATGCAGAGCCTGCGCGACGACGGGCTGCTGGTGCCGTGCAAGGCCGCGCAGCTCGGCTGGGACACCACCGCCGCCGTGCTCGAAAGCCGTTACGCGACGGGCGCGATGAAGCCGGCTGATCTCGCGCGGGCGCAGGGTCATTTTGCGAGAATGACGCCGGAGAATGCGCGGCGCACCCTGCGGTTCTGGCAGGTGCGGGCGTTGTAGAGGCGCGCGCTTTAGGGGCCCGCATCCACACTCCCAGTGTCGTCCCGGCGCAGGCCGGGACCCATAACCACAGGGAACAGTTTGGCGAGGGCTAGCAGTTACTCTGCTTTGTCGGGACAGGCATCGCGCATCACCGATAGATGACGCGGTATGGGTCCCGGCCTTCGCCGGGACGACGATGGGGATGTAGCGCGACGCGACGCGCGACAGCTGTTTACGCCGTCAGCCGCTCGCCATCACTGCCGGCAATCATCAGCGGCACCACGCTGCCCACACGTTCGCCCGCAATCGCCACCGGCAGATAATGCTCCGTGCGTCCCTGCCCCTCGCTCTCGATCAGCACCTCGCGCGTTGCGCCGATCTCGGCTTGCAGGCGCTGCCGCAACGCCGCCTCGCCAACTGCACGCAGTCGCCGCGCGCGTTCCTTGATCGCGCCGCCTGCAACCTGCGGCATTCGCGCGGCCGGCGTGCCGGGGCGTGGCGAGTAGGGGAAGACGTGCAGGAAGGTGAGGCCGCATTCCTCGACGAGATCGAGCGAGCGCGAGAGCATGTCCTCGGTCTCGGTCGGGAAGCCCGCGATGATGTCGGCGCCGAAAATGACGTCCGGGCGCAGGCGGCGCACCTGGTCGCAGAACGCGATCGCATCCTGTCGCGAATGCCGCCGCTTCATCCGCTTCAAAATCATGTCGTCGCCTGACTGTAGCGACAGGTGCAGATGCGGCATCAGACGCGCATCGTCGGCGATGGCATCCAGCAGATCGTCATCGGCCTCGATCGAATCGATCGAGGAGATGCGCAGGCGCTTCAATTCCGGCACGTGCCGCAGGATCTGCTTGGTCAGCATGCCGAGCTTGGGCGCGCCCGGCAGGTCAGCGCCGTAACTGGTGAGGTCGACGCCGGTGAGCACGATCTCGGCATGGCCGCGCAGGGCCAGCGCCCGCACCTGTTCGACCACCGCGCCCATTGGCACCGAGCGCGAGTTGCCGCGGCCGAACGGGATGATGCAGAAGGTGCAGCGATGGTCGCAGCCGTTCTGCACCTGCACGAAGACGCGCGGCAGGCCGGTTGCAAAGCCGTCAACGAGATGCGGCGCCATCGCCTTAACCGCCATGATGTCGCTGACGGCGATCTTCTCGCTGGCGCCGATGTCGAATGCATCGCGCGCATCGCGCCATGCGGACGAGCGCAGCTTGTCGTCATTGCCGACGACGCGATCGACTTCGGCCATAGCGGCGAACATCGCGGCTTGCGTCTGCGCCGCGCAGCCGGTGACGACGATGCGGGCACCGGGCCGCTCGCGCTTCAATTTGCGGATCGACTGGCGCGCCTGCGCCACCGCCTCATTGGTGACGGCGCAGCTATTGATGACGATGGTGTCGGAAAGGCCCGCGCTCTCCGCCTCGCGGTGGATCACCTCGGCCTCGAAGGCGTTGAGGCGGCAGCCGAAAGTGACGACGTCGACGGCCATCAGCCGACCGGCGCGAACAGCGCCGGATCGAAATTGCCTTCATATTCGAAGGTCGCGGTGCCCGTCATCAACACATGGTCGTCGCGCTCGCGCCATTCGATGCCGAGCTTGCCGCCGGGCAGCGTGATCTCGACGTTGCGATTGGCGCGCTTCAGCCGCGCCGCGGCGACGGCCGTGGCGCAGGCCGCCGAACCGCACGCCTTGGTCAGGCCGGCGCCACGCTCCCAGGTGCGGATCGTGACGTGGTCGCGATCGACGATATGGGCGAGCGTGATGTTGGCGCGCTCGGGGAAGATCGGATGGTTTTCGAGCAGCGGACCGAAACGCTCGAGATCATAGGCGTTGACGTCTTCGACCCAGAAGACCGCGTGCGGATTGCCCATGCTCACCACGGACGGCGAGTGCAGGATCGGATTGTCGATCGGCCCGATCTGCAACTCGATGTAGCGGGTGTCGCGAAACTCTTCCGCCAGCGGAATGTCCTGCCAGCCGAACTTCGGCACACCCATGTCGACGGTGTAGAGGTCGGGCGCGGGGCCCTGCCAGCAATTGAGCAAGCCCGCTGCCGTCTCGAATGTCGCGGTGGTCTGTCCGCTCTTCTCGAAGATGCGGCGCACCACGCAGCGCATGCCGTTGCCACAGGCGCCGGCCTCGGAGCCGTCATTATTGTAGATGCGGATGAAGGCTTCGGTGCCGGCCAGCCGCGGCTTCTGCAGCACCATGAGCTGGTCGTACGCCACGCCGCCGTTGGCGGACGCCACCGCCCGCGCGTCGTCCGGCGTCACCCGGCTTGCGGAATCGCGCATGTCGACAACGACGATCTCGTTGCCGATGCCGTTCATCTTGGCAAATGCGTGGTTGGCCAGCGCGCTCATGAAAATTCCCGAATTTCGCCCGTCTTATATGGCGATCCTTGCCGGCTTGGCCAGCGGTTTGCTGCGAAGCGCCCTGGAGGCCGCCCATGACGCATCTGTCATGGGACGAATTTGGCGCTCGCGTGTTAGAACTGCGCCGCTCGCGCGACCGGGAGGCGCGGCGGGGGTGCAGGACGGATTTAGGCCTTGGGACGCAAGGTCTTGGGGAGAGTAAAATGATCAGTTTTCGTCGTCTCGCTTTGGCCGCGTTGATCCCGGCAGCGGCCTTGTCGTTTGGCCTGTCCGGAGTTCTGGCGCAAACACCGAGCCCGGCGCCGGCGGCGTCGGCAAGCCCCTCGCCGGCGCCATCGGCTTCGCCTTCCCCTGCCGCGAGCGCCTCGCCCGCACCCGCTGCGACCCCCTCCCCCGCGGCCAGCGCCTCACCCGCGCCCGCGGCAACACCGTCGCCTGCCGCCAGTGCCTCACCCAGCCCGGCGGCGCCCCCACCCGCGGCAGCCGCCACCCCCGCCCCGGTGCAGACCGCCGATCCCTTTGGCCTCGAGACCGTGCTCGAGCCCAAGAAGGTCGTGATGGTCAAGGGCACTGCCAATTGGGACTCGGCCTTCGACACACTGATCGAGGCCTTCAAGGCGCTGAACGCGCTCCTGGACAAGCAGGGCATCAAGCCATCAGGCAATTCGATGATCGTCTACACCTCCACCGACGACACCGGCTTCACCTTCCTCGCCGAGATCCCGGTCGAGCAGGATCCGAAGAACCTGCCCAAGGATATGAGCATCGGAAAATCGCCGGAGGGCAAGGCGCTGAAATTCGTCCATCGCGGCTCCTACGACAACATGGACAACACCTATGAGGCGATCACCAACCACCTCGACGACAAGAGGCTGGAAGCCAAGGACACCTTCATCGAGGAGTACCTCACCGATCCGCTGAAGACGGCCGAGGACAAGCTCGTGATCAATGTTTTCGTGCCGCTGAAGTGAGAATGATGAAAAAGCCTGCCGTCCTTTTGACGCCCCTTGTCGCCGTCTTCACCACCACGCTGCTTTTGGCCCCCGCACGCGCCGACGATTTTCCGTCCGTCATTTCGGTGAGCGGCGAAGCCAGGATTTCCGCGGCGCCCGATCTCGCGCAGATCGACGCCGGCGTCGCCAATGACGCCAAGTCGGCGAAGGAGGCTTCCGACGCCAACAACGCGGCGATGGGCAAGGTGCTGCTGGCGTTGAAGGGCGCCGGCATCGCCGAGAAGGATTATCAGACCTCGCGCCTGTCGCTGCAGCCGCAATACGGCCAGAACAAATCCACCGGCGCCTCGCCCGTGGTCGGCTTCCGCGCCTCCAACCGTGTCACCGTGAAAATTCGCGACGTGACCAAGGTCGCCGGCATTATCGACACGCTGGTCAGCGCCGGTGCCAACGACATCGGTAATATCTCGTTCGAGGTGACGCAGGCCTCAAAACTACTCGATGATGCGCGCGAGCAGGCGGTCGCCGATGCCCGCCGCAAGGCGGAGATCTACACCAAGGCTGCTGGCGTGACGCTGGGTGCGCCGCTCAGCGTCACCGAGGGCGGCGGCCCGGTGCCGCTGTTCAAGGGCCGCATGGCGGCGGCTCCGATGGCTGCACCCGCAGCCGTCGCGCCCGGCGAGGAGACGCTGTCGGTGACGGTGAATGTGAGCTGGGCGATCAAGCCGGGGCAGTAGCGAGCTTCGTAAAGGGCACACTGCCGCAGCAATTTCATTCGTCGTCCTGGCGAAAGCCAGGACCCATTACCCCAGGGCGTAGTTGCAGCGCGAGCTGGTAACAACGAGTCTTCGCCAAACCACTCTTTGTGGTAATGGGTCCTGGATCAGCGCTCGCTCCGCTCGCTTGTCCAGGACGACGAGTTTTATGCGTGGCAAGAGCTAAATCTCCACCACCTGCCCGGGCATCATCGCCACGAACCGCTGTTGCGGGATCTTCGCGGCATCGAGCGCTTCGACCAGCGCCTTTGCCGGCGCATCGATCGCCTCATCCGTCAGCTGGAACGTGCCGTGATGATGCCCGAGCGCTTGCTGCGCGCCGCAATCCGCGAGCGCCTTCACGGCATCTTCCGGATTCATGTGCTGGTCACGCATGAACCAGCGCGGCTCGTAGGCGCCGATGGGAAGGATCGCGAGCCGCAACGGCCCATGCTTCTCCGCGACGCGTCGAAAATGCCTGCCATCGCCATAGCCGGAATCGCAGACGACGTAGATCTTGCCGGCCGGCGTCTCCAGCACGAAGCTCGCCCATAGGGCCTTGTTGCGATCGAACACGCCGCGCGCGGTCCAGTGCCGGGTCGGGACCAGATGCACGGCGATGCCGCCACCGAGTTCGACGCGGTCGTGCCAGTCGAACCCTTCCACCTTGATCGCAGGATCGGAGCTGCGCATCGTGACGTCGTTGCCGAGCGGGGTGACGACGCGCGGGGCAAAATTCTTGGCGAGCCGCGACAGCGTCGCGATGTCCAGATGATCGTAGTGCCCGTGCGAGACCAGCACGACATCGATCTTCGGCAAATGATCGAAAGAAATGCCGGGATCGTTGTGCCGCTTCGGCCCGGCCCAGGCGACGGGCGAGGCCCGCACCGACCAGACGGGATCGACCAGGATGTTGAGGCCGCCGGTCTGGATCAGCCAGCTGGCATGGCCGACGAAAGAGAGCCGCACCTTGTCGCCGTCGACACGCGCCGGCGGGGTGTCGGCGTGTGGACTGGGAACCCAATCCGGCCATCTCGCGCGCTGCCGCTTGCCGCCGAATTGCCAGCGCAGCACCTCTCGAAGCGATTTCGGCGGTGCACCGTCGGGATCGAAAAAGTGCAGACCGTTGAAATGGTCGGAGGCGGGACCATCATAGGTTTTCATGCGGGACATCCAAAGGGACGGAACACCGACCAGCGCGCCGGCACCGGCAAGCAGTCCGAACACGCGGCGGCGGGTGATCGGCACGGCGGGCTTTTAGGGATGGTAGCGGAGAAAGGTCATCGCCTTCTATATGGGCGAAGCCCTGGGAAAAGGAACCGGCCGGCAAAAGGGTCACATTTTCAGGACCTTGCCCTGGCAGGAGCGTCCCGGCACCCTAACTTTCCTTGACTTTTGGGCGTGAGCGGCGTTTAACCCCGCCACTTTCTCGGAAAGGCTTTCTTTTCGACCCGCCGACTGGCCCTGGAGGCCGGAGGTCAACGCCCGACAGCGCTGTGCGCCCTCGGGCGCAAAGGTGTTTGGACTTTCTTCTCCCTCGCCCCGCTCTTGCGGGGAGAGGGTCGGGGTGAGGGGCTCTCTCCGCGTGTGATGCGCGTAGATGGTCCCGTACCCCCTCACCCGCCGCGCAAGTACGCGGCGACCTCTCCCCGCAGGCGGGGAGAGGTAAAAAAGGACAACGGCATTGTTCGACAATCTGTCGGAACGGCTTGGCGGAATTCTCGATCGTCTGACGGGGCGCGGTGCGCTGACCGAAAAGGACGTCGATGCCGCGATGCGCGAGGTGCGCCGCGCGCTGCTGGAGGCCGACGTCGCCTTGGAGGTGGTGCGCAGCTTCACCGAGCGCGTGCGCGAGCAGGCGATCGGCGCCACCGTCGTCAAGTCGGTCACACCCGGCCAGATGGTGGTCAAGATCGTCCATGACGAGCTGATCAACACGCTCGGCGCCGAAGGCCAGACCATCGACGTCAATGCCGTGCCGCCGGTGTCGATCATGATGGTCGGCCTGCAAGGCTCGGGTAAGACCACCACCACCGCCAAGCTCGCCCGCCGCCTGGTCCAGCGCGACAAGCGCAAGGTGCTGATGGCCTCGCTCGACGTCTACCGCCCGGCGGCGATGGAGCAGCTGGCCGTGCTCGGCCGCGATCTCGACATTCCGACCCTGCCGATCGTGACGGGCCAGCAGCCGCCGCAGATCGCGAAGCGCGCGCTGGAAGCCGGCAAGCTCGGCGGCTACGACATCGTGCTGCTCGATACCGCCGGCCGCACCACGCTCGACGAAGAGATGATGGCGGAGGCAGCCGCGATCAAAGCCGCGGCCAACCCGCATGAAGTGCTGCTGGTCGCAGACAGCCTCACCGGCCAGGATGCCGTGAATCTCGCGCGCTCGTTCGATCAGCGCGTCGGCCTCACCGGCATCGTGCTGACCCGCGTCGATGGCGACGGCCGCGGCGGCGCCGCGCTGTCGATGCGCGCGGTCACCGGCAAGCCGATCAAGCTGATCGGCACCGGTGAAAAGACCGACGCGCTGGAGGACTTCCATCCCGATCGTATCGCCGGCCGTATCCTCGGCATGGGCGACGTGGTCTCGCTGGTCGAACGCGCCGCCGCCAACATCGACGCCGAGAAGGCCGCGCGCACCGCCGAACGCATGCGCAAGGGTCAGTTCGACCTCAACGACATGCGCGAGCAGCTGTTGCAGATGTCGAACATGGGCGGCATCAGCGGGCTGATGGGCATGATGCCCGGCATCTCCAAGATGAAGAACCAGATCGCGGCCGCTGGGATCGACGACAAGATCCTGAAGCGCCAGGTCGCGATCATCGATTCCATGACGCGCGACGAGCGTCGTCATCCCGACTTGCTGAAAGCAAGCCGCAAGAAGCGCATCGCCGCGGGTTCTGGCCAGAGCGTCGAGCACGTCAACAAGCTCCTGAAGATGCACCGGAACATGGCCGACGTGATGAAGGCCATGGGCTCGGGCAAGCGCGGTCCGCTCGCCGGCATCGCGCAGGCGATGGGCTTTGGCGGCGGCATGAAGATGCCGTCTCCCGAAGAGATAAAGGCTCTTCAGGAAAAGATGCAGAGCGGCGGCGGACAGGGTCTGCCCAATCTGCCGAAGGATCTCCCTGCGGGCTTGCGCCAGGGCCTACCGAACCTTCCTGGTCTGACCGGACTGAGCGGCAAGCCGACGCTGCCGGGCCTCGGCGGTTTCCCGGGCAAAAAGAAATGAGGAATTCGTCGCGGGGGACCGCATCGGTCCCACGCAACGCGGAATACCAATCAACCGAACAAACCGTACTTTGAAGGAGAACTGAATGTCCGTCGTTATCCGCCTCGCCCGCGCAGGCACCAAGAAGCGTCCCGTCTATCACGTCGTCGTCGCCGATTCGCGCTTTCCGCGCGACGGCCGCTTCATCGAGCGTCTCGGCTATTTCAACCCGCTGCTGCCGAAGGACAACGAGGCGCGCCTCAAGCTCGACATGGAGAAGGTGAAGGCCTGGGTCGCCAAGGGCGCGCAGCCGTCGGACCGCGTGGCGCGTTTCCTCGACGCCGCCGGCGTCAAGAAGCGCGAAGCGCGCAACAACCCGCAGAAGGCCGTGCCGCGCAAGGAGCGCAAGGCGCAGGCCGAAGCCGCCGCGAAGGCGTAAGGCCAGACCATGTCGGCGCTGGTCTGCGTCGCGCGGATCGGCGCCGCGCATGGGGTGCGTGGTGCGGTCAAATTGTGGACCTTCACCGAAGATCCCTTTGCCATCAGACGCTACGGTCCGCTGCTGTCCAAGGACGGCAAGCGCCAGTTCGAAGTCGCGCAGGCGCGCGAGGCCAAAGGTCATCTGGTCGCAACGTTCAAGGGCGTCACGACCCGCGATGAGGCCGAGCGCCTCAACGGCATCGAGCTCTACGTTCCGCGCGACAAGCTGCCGGCGACCGACGAGGGCGAATATTACCACACCGACCTGATCGGGCTCGCCGCCGTCACCACGGATGGCGAGCCGCTCGGCCGCGTCGTCGCGATCCAGAATTTCGGCGCCGGCGACATCATCGAAATCGCCCCGCCCAAAGGCCCGACGCTGCTGCTGCCGTTCTCCAACGCGGTGGTGCCGGAGGTCGATCTTGCCGGCGGCCGTGTCGTGATCGCGCTGCCGCAGGAGATTGAGGGCGAGGACGAAAGCGACCTCCATCCTCCGGGTCGTCCCGGCCTAGTGCGCAAAGCGCACGGGAGCCGGGACCCATAACCACAGGCTTTGGTTTTTGGCTAAGCTGGCAGCTCCAGCCGTCGCAAAGCTGAGTGCGGTGGCTATGGGTCCCGGCCTTCGCCGGGACGACAACGACTGAGATCGAATGACCACCCCCTCACCCTGGCGCGCGACGGTGCTTACGCTGTTTCCGGACATGTTTCCGGGGCCGCTCGGCGTGAGCCTGGCTGGCCGGGCGCTGACGGGCGGGCTGTGGCAGCTTGAGGCACGGGACATCCGGGCCTCCGCCACCGACCGCCACCGCAGCGTCGACGACACCCCGGCTGGCGGCGGGCCGGGCATGGTGCTGCGGGCGGATGTTCTGGCCGCGGCCATCGATGCCGCTGAAATCAGCCCGCAGCGGCCGCGCTTGCTGATGAGCCCGCGCGGTCGGCCATTGACCCAGGCCCGGGTTGTGGAGCTGGCCAGGGGACCCGGCCCCCTGATCGTCTGCGGGCGGTTCGAGGGGGTGGACCAGCGGGTGATCGACGGGCGCGGCCTGGAGGAGGTCTCGATCGGCGATTACGTGCTATCCGGGGGCGAAATCGCGGCCATGGCCCTGATCGACGCCTGCATCCGGCTGCTGCCGGGGGTGATGGGCAAGGAGGCCTCTGGAACCGAGGAAAGTTTTTCGGACGGCCTGCTCGAATACCCCCAATACACTCGCCCGCAGCTGTTCGAGGGGGCTCCGATCCCGGAGATCCTGACCTCCGGCGACCACGCCAAGGTCGCCAGCTGGCGGCGGGCTGAATCCGAGGCCCTGACGGCGGCCCGGCGGCCCGATTTGTGGGCCCAGATCCCGAGCAAGACCCCGAATCGGGCCGGCCGCCAAAAAACGCCAAAAAACAAGACAGACGGGTGACAAACGCTCCGGCTTGCCTTATAGGAGCGGCCACATCCGCAATGGCTGGATAGACGAATTTCGCGCAGCCCCCGTTTCGAAGGCTGGGCGCGCCGATGGAGATTTACCCATGAACCTGATCAAGCAGCTCGAGCAGGAGCAATTCGACAAGCTGTCCGCCAGCAAGGACATCCCGGAATTCGCCCCCGGCGACACCGTGATCGTCAACGTGAAGGTCGTCGAAGGCGACCGCACCCGCGTGCAGGCCTATGAGGGCGTCTGCATCGGCCGTTCCGGCGGTGGCCTCAACGAGAGCTTCACCGTGCGCAAGATCTCCTATGGCGAGGGCGTCGAGCGCGTGTTCCCGCTGCTCTCCCCGATGATCGACTCGATCAAGGTGGTGCGCCGCGGCAAGGTGCGTCGCGCCAAGCTCTATTACCTCCGCAACCTTCGCGGCAAGTCGGCCCGCATCGTCGAGAAGCAGGACCGCCAGGCTGCCGTCGGCGAGTAAGCATCGCCACCAGGCAAGTTCTAGAAAGCGCGGGGCTCGGCTCCGCGCTTTTTTGTTTTGCCCGGCTGTCTGTCCTCGTCATTGCGAGCGCAGCGAAGCAATCCAGACTGTCTCCGCAGATGCATTTCTGGATTGCTTCGCTGCGCTCGCAATGACGAATTCGAAACTCTCGCGCTTTTACCGCTGCATGCTATATAGCTTCTAGAATGTTTCCAGATCTGACCAGCCTCGCCCCCGTCAAGCGCATCGTCATCGACGATCGCTCGCGGCTGCCTGGCCGGTTCTTCGGACGCTTCGCGACCTCGGCAACGTCAGAGCTTACGCGCGCAGCCTAAAAGCTGCGCTGACGATTTGTTGCCCGCGCGCCAGGCGCGCACATCCGCTTACACATTCTTCGGAGCTTAAGCTCATGTCCAAGCCGACCACGTTGTATGACAAGATCTGGAACGACCATCTGGTGCACGAAGCCGAGGACGGCACCTGCCTGCTTTATATCGATCGCCACCTGGTGCACGAGGTGACCTCGCCGCAGGCTTTCGAAGGCCTGCGCGCGACGGGTCGCAAGGTGCACGCGCCCGAGAAGACGCTCGCCGTCGTCGACCACAACGTGCCGACCACCGATCGCACCAAGCCGAACCCGGATCCTGAAAGCATCGAGCAGATCAAGGCGCTGGCCGAGAACGCCAAGGAATTCGGCATCGAATATTACAACGAGTTCGACAAGCGCCAGGGCATCGTCCACGTCATCGGCCCCGAGCAGGGTTTTACGCTGCCCGGCACCACCATCGTCTGTGGTGACAGCCACACCTCGACGCATGGCGCGTTCGGCGCGCTCGCGCACGGCATCGGCACTTCCGAGGTCGAGCACGTGCTGGCGACGCAGACGCTGATCCAGAAGAAGGCCAAGAACATGCGCGTCACTGTCGATGGCAAATTGCCTGATGGCGTGACGGGCAAGGACATCATCCTGGCCATCATCGGCGAGATCGGCACCGCGGGCGGCACCGGCTACGTCCTGGAATATGCGGGCGACGCGATCCGTGCGCTCAGTATGGAAGGCCGCATGACGGTCTGCAACATGTCGATCGAAGGCGGCGCGCGGGCCGGTCTCGTCGCACCCGACCAGAAGGCCTACGACTTCCTGCGCGAGCGCCCGAAGGCGCCAAAGGGCGCGGCCTGGGACGAGGCGATGCGCTACTGGGAGAAACTGCGCTCCGACGAGGGCGCGCATTTCGACCACGAGCTGCGCCTCGACGCCGCAAAGCTGCCGCCGATCGTGACCTGGGGCACCAGCCCCGAGGACGTCATCTCCGTGACCGGCATCGTGCCCGACCCCGACAAGATCGCGGACGAAGCCAAGCGCATCTCCAAGCATCGCGCCCTGAAGTATATGGGCCTGACGGCGGGCACGAAGATCACCGACATCAAGCTCGATCGCGTCTTCATCGGCTCCTGCACCAACGGCCGCATCGAGGATTTGCGCGCGGCAGCGAAGATTGCTGAAGGCAAGACCGTTTCAGCGAACGTCAACGCCATGGTGGTGCCGGGCTCCGGCATCGTGAAGGAGCAGGCCGAAGCTGAGGGTCTCGACAAGATCTTCATCAAGGCCGGCTTCGAATGGCGCGAGCCGGGCTGCTCGATGTGCCTTGCCATGAACCCGGACAAGCTGAAGCCGGAAGAGCGCTGCGCCTCGACCTCGAACCGCAACTTCGAGGGCCGCCAGGGTTTCAAGGGCCGCACGCATCTGGTGTCGCCGGCAATGGCGGCGGCGGCCGCGATCGCCGGTCACTTCGTCGACGTCAGGGACTGGCGGTAAGCTGCTCCCTGCAATTGTAGCGATTACGGCAAGCCGCCGTTAATCCGCGTCGCCCACATTCTCGTCCTCGCGACGGTTTCGCGAGGACGCAAGCCATGGCCAACAAGCCGGAATATGTCGATCTGATCAGCGAGGCCACGCGCCAGCACCGCCGGCGCGCAACGCCGCTGCGCGTCGTCGCCAAGCCCGAGGTCGAGGAAGCCTCAAAGCTCAGCCGCTGGCCGCCGGCGATGTTCAGGCAATGGAAGCTCGAGAATTTGATGCGGTGGAAATCCGCGTCGTGGAAGTTGAAGGATTGGCTTTAAAGGGCGCCGCTGAGGCGCCCTTTGCATTTCGATCGTGCTCACCAATAGCGGTACGGATAGTGCCAGCGAGGCCAGCGGCAGACGCGGCGCGGACCGTAATAGGTCCAGATGATCCGGCAGCGGCGCGGATAGTGATAGTAGGGATAATAGCCGCCGTAATAATAGCGCCGGTGGAAGTGACGATAGCCGTAATGGGGGCGATAGATCCCGTAGCGATGATAGCCGCCATAGTGACGAAATCCGCCGTAACGATAGCCACCGCCGTGAAAGGCCGGCGCGGCGCGGAAGCCGCCGCCATGGAAGCCACCAAAATGTCCGCCGCCACCGCGGAAACCTCCGCCATGAAAACCGCCACCATGTCCGCCGTGCCCGCCGCCGCCGTGGCGAACCTGCGTGACGAGATCGTCGGCCGCAGCCTTCGTCCCAGGCGACGTCGCCGGATTGATCAAGGTAAGTGCTTCAGCACGGCGCGCACTGCCGGCCGACAGCATCAATGTCGTGGCGGCCGCGATCCCGAGCAAGCGCATCGGGCTTGCCTTGAGACCCAATATCCTCAGCATGGAATCCTCCCTGAATCTGGACAGCGCATTGCGACGCGACGTCTCGGCCGCGCCAAACGCTGTTCAATTGCGGTCGCTCCCTAGATTAAACTGAGGAGAGCGATGTGAACGCCCCATGAATGAACGACGCTGGGCTCCGCGATGCGACGCAGTGCCGCGAGGTCAGGAGTTTTTGGAAATGACTGTCTATGCGATTGCGCAATTGAAGATGACGGACCGCGCGGCCTATGACCGCTATCAGGCGCGGTTCTTCGACGTGTTCAAGAAGTATGGCGGCAAGCTGCTCGCGACGGACGAACAGCCGCGCGTGCTCGAAGGCGTATGGCCGCATGACAAGCTTGTCATGATGTCGTTCCCCGATGTGGCTGCGTTCCTCGCCTTCTCGAATGCGCCCGACTACGAGGACATCTCGCGCGATCGCAAAGCGGGTGCGCAGGCGACGGTGCTGCTGGTCAGGGGATTTGCGCCTGCTGGCTAACGCGGCGGCGTCACCAGAAGGGCCCGTAGCCGAACACGAACGGGGCGGGCACGCCGTAGGGATAGGGACGGTAGTAGACCGGCCGTGCGTAATAGCGTGGATCATGGCGTGCAGCAGGCCGCGCAATGTCATGGGCGCGCGCTTGTTGTCGCACATCGAAAACCGCGATCCCCGCCGAGGCCTCCGGTATCGTCGCCCTTGACGCCGCGGAAGCGCGAGGCAGGCCGGCGGCGAGCGCAACGGCAACAACGAATATGATCCATCTCGCCATGACGATCCTACAAGGCACCGCGTTGTTCGCCGGCGCGGGCCTCAGCCGCGGCGCCAGTAGCAGCTCACACGCGGCACGATCACCGTGCCGCTCGGCCGGTACTCCTGCACATAGGTGGCGTTGCACACGCGGACTGCGTCGGGACCGGGATTGTAGCGCGGATAGACGCCGTCCGGGCTGTAATAGGGCGTGACGCGCAAGCGCGCCGGGGGCCGCCTGCGTGGCGGGGGAACGTCGTCCGGTGAGGCCGCCTGGGCGAGACGGATCTCGGGGCCAGCGGTCTGGACTTGAGTTTGGGCTTGGGCGCCAACGCAAAACTGCAAAAACAACCCCATGCACAGTAGCGTCAGCGCTGTTTTCGCTCGCATTTTTCCGCCCACCCGAAACATTCCCATTTAAGGCCCCACGCTCCCCGTTTTGACGGCGCTCGTCAACCTCGCCGCGCTTATAAAGCGGGATGCATCGCTGCGGAACCCGCGCTAGTTTACGCGAACCGTACCCACGTCGCTCGGAAACGCTTTAGAAGAGGCCCATGTGGACGGAATTGAAAGCGCCCTCGCTGGCCGAGATGGAAGCGACGGCGCATGACATCTTCGAGCGCCTGCCGGCGGAGTTTCGCAGGCTCTGCGAGGGCGTCATCATCCGCGTCGACGACTTCCCGACCGAGGAGGTCCTCGACGAGATGGAGTGCGAGAGCGAGTTCGACCTGCTCGGCCTGTTCCAGGGCATCGGCCTGCCGCAGCAGAGCCTTGGCGACGTGGCGCGGCTGCCCAACATGGTCTGGCTCTACCGCCGGCCGATCCTGGACTATTGGGCCGAGCACGACGAGACCCTCGGCCACATCGTCCGCCATGTCCTGATCCACGAGATCGGCCACCATTTCGGTCTGTCGGACGACGATATGGCCGCGATTGAGGCTCGGGCGGACTAGAGCGAGCCGGATTGATCGCGTCACCACAGCGGCGGTGCGCTCCCTCCCCGCTTGCGGGGGAGGGCCGGGGAGAGGGTGTCTCCTCAACGGGACACTCCCCCAGAGGAGAGAACCCTCTCCCGCAAGCGGGAGAGGTGAAGTCCCGACCCCGCACCAGTCCAGCCTCAACCCTCGCAAGCCGGAGAGGTAAGGCAGCCCTGCCGAATTCGGCCTAGGATTCGGGCCCCGATCGCGATAAACACCTGTTCCCCTAGACCCATCCGGGAAAGCGCAACCATGGACAAGTTCACCACGCTGGAAGGCGTCGCGGCGCCGCTGAAGATCATCAATGTCGACACCGACATGATCATTCCGAAGCAGTACCTGAAGACCATCAAGCGCACCGGCCTTGGCAAGGGGCTCTTCTCCGAGCAGCGCTACAAGGACGACGGCAGCGAGAATCCGGATTTCGTCCTCAACCAGCCCGCCTATCGCAATTCGAAGGTGCTGGTCGCCGGCGACAATTTCGGCTGCGGCTCGAGCCGCGAGCACGCGCCCTGGGCGCTGCTCGACTTTGGCATCCGCTGCGTGATCTCGACCTCGTTCGGCGACATCTTCTACAACAACTGCTTCAAGAACGGCATTCTGCCGATCCGCGTCAGCCAGGAAGACCTCGACAAGCTGTTCGACGACGCCGAGCGCGGCGCCAATGCGACGCTGACGATCGACCTGCCCAACCAGGAGATCCGCGGCCCCGACGGCGGTAAGGTCAAGTTCGAGATCGACCCCTTCCGCAAGCACTGCTTGATCAACGGCCTCGACGACATCGGCCTCACCATGGAGAAGAAGGCCTCGATCGACACCTACGAGGACAAGCTCAAGCGCGAGCGCGCCTGGGCCTGAGATCGCGTTTCTGGTTCGAGCCCCGGTGCTGACGGCGCCGGGGCTTTTTCTTTGCTCTGACTATCCTTATAGCTCGCGCATGCTGCCCGACATCGTCACCTTCTGGCATGGCCCGATGGACGCCCTGCGCCAGACCTGTCTGCGCTCGCAGTTGGCTGCCGGCCACAAGGTCACGGTCTATAGCTTCGACACCATTCCCGGTCTGCCCGCGGGCATCGCGAATGCGGATGCCGAGGCGATCCTGCCGCACGCGTTCTCTGAAAGGCTGCGGCCGCCGCAGCCGGACGGCAGCTGGCGCGACTGGACCACGCTGCAGTTCAGCGACTTCTTCCGCATGAAGCTGATGGCGAAAGGCCTCGGCCTGTGGCTCGACGCCGACGTGCTGCTGCTGAGGCCCGTCGAGATCGATCCGGCAAAGCCCTATTTCGCCTGGGAGCGGCCGCGCCAGCTTGGCAATTCCGTGATCTACCTTCCGCCGGAGCACGGCATCGTCGCCGCCTTCGAGGAGCTGATGGAGCAGGAGGAGCTGACGCCGAACTGGCTGTCCGTGCGCCATCGCATCACCTTCATGATGCGCCGTCTGCGCGGCGGCTCGAACCGCCTCTCCGACATCCGCGTTGCGATCTACGGGCCGGCAGCGCTCACCGCGCTCGCGCGCCGCACCGGCGAGCTGGCTTGCGCGTTGCCGAAGCAGTCGTTCTACGCCGTGCATGCCGAACCAAAACTGTTCTTCGACCCCTCGAGCTATCTCGGCCTCGTCACCAACCCCGAGATCATCGGCCTGCACATCTCGCCCAAGGGCCGCGGCGGCGAAAAGCCGATTCCGGGCAGCCTGTATGCGTGGGCGACGGAGCGGTTCGGGTAGTTGCCGCGGAGGCAGTGCGCTCCCTCTCCCGCTTGCGGGAGAGGGTTGGGGAGAGGGTGTCTCCACAAGCGCGCCGGACGATGCTTCGCATCGCCCGGGACGCGCCGACCACTCCCGCAAGCGGGAGAGGTTAAGCACCCCGAGCTTCCAGTTTGATCCAGCGCAACGCGCTCCTGCACCATTGTGCCTAATCTTGCTCCAACTCCACGACCCCAACGGAGCTTTCCATGAGCACCGCAAGCAGGCCCTATCCCATCGTCCAGGACCTCATCGAGTCCTTTGCCGGCTGGCTGAAGCATCGCCGCGAGATGAACGAGATGCGGCAGCTCGATCGCGCCGATTTCAACCGGATCGCCAGCGATCTCAGGATCGCGCCTGACGATCTGGAGGAGCTCGTTCGCCACGGCAAGCACGCCGCCGACGAATTGCCGAAGATGCTGGAGCAACTCGGCATCAACGCCGAAGGGCTCGGCCGCGCACAGCCGCTGCTGCTGCGCGACATGGAGCGGGTCTGCTCGCTCTGCAACCAGAAGGGTCAGTGCGACCGCGATCTCGCTGAAGGCACTGCCGCGGAGAACTATCACGGCTACTGCGCCAACGCCGCGACGCTGGAGTCGCTCGACCGCGCCGACGTCGCGCCACACTGACGCCAGCGCGGGAGATCTCGCTGGGGTGTGTACTTACGAGATCGAGGGCGTGGAGCTCTGCTGCAGCCTATAGCAGACCTCGTTCAGAGGTCCGAGCTGGGGCTCAAGGCCGACATCGCTATCCTATTCGATCGCCTCGTCGGGGCGGGCAGTTGCACCGGCAAGTCAGAAAATAGCGTTTCTCGCGAACCTCAGCGGCTACCCGATTGCCGGCGGATATCTTCCAAAATACCGCGCATCGCATCGATCTCTTTGCCGAAGCCTGCCCAATCACCGGATTTCAACCGCTCCATGGCCTGGTCGTAGTGCGTGAGCGCCTCCTGCGCGCGCGCTGCCGTGGAGGCTTCGGCGGGTGTTTCCGCGGTCACAGCCGACGCTGCCGGGGAAGGGCCGCTGTCCACGAAGAGTGCCGACAGGGCCTCGGCAAGCGTTTCCTTCATGACGACATGCTCACCATAGGCGGCAATCACTCGCTTGAGCTCCGGCAAATGTCCTTGCTCGGCCCGCAAATACAGCGGCGACACGTAGAGAATCGAATTCTCGATCGGGATCACGAGCAGATTTCCCCGGATCACCCGCGACCCCATCTGGTTCCACAGCGATATCTGCTGGGAGATCTCCGTGTTCTGATGAATTCGCGCCTCGATCTGGAACGGCCCGTAGACCAGCTTCTCTTTGGGAAATTCGTACACGATCAGCTTGCCATAGCCGGGCTCGTCGCAGCGCGCGGCAAGCCAAGCGATCATGTTGTCGCGGCGGCTCGGCACCATCGGGATCATGATGAAGAACTCGGCTTGCGCCTCTCCGGGCAGCCGCATGATGATGTAATAGGGGGCCATGGTGGTGATGCCGTCCATTGAAGAGACGCCATCACCGGCCGGTTGACGCGGAAATTGCCAGAGGTCCTCCCGGTTATAGAAAACATCGGCAGCTTCCATGTGGTAGGTCTGGAAAAGTCGCGCCTGGATCAGGAAGAGGTCTTCGGGATAACGAATGTGCTTCTGAAGATCGGACGGCATGGCCGCGAACGGCTTGAACAGGTCCGGGAAGATTCGCTGATAGGTCGCGGCGACCGGGTCGGCTGGGTCCATCAGGTAAAAATCGACGGTGCCGTTATAGGCGTCGATCACGACCTTCACTGAATTGCGGATATAATTGAGGTTGTAGCCGGGCGCAGGCTGTGCGTAGGGAAAATAATCGCTGGTCGTGTAGGCGTCCTGCATCCAGAACATCCTGCCCTCGCTGACGACCAGATAGGGATCGCGATCGAGAGAGAGGAACGGGGCGATCGTGCCCACCCGCTTCTGGATGTTGCGCCGGATCATGATCCGGCTGTCATCGCCGATGTAGTCTGACAGCAGCAGGTTCACATCGTTGAAATGGTGGGCGAAGATCAGCCTCCGCACCATGCCCGACAGCGGCACGCCGCCGGAGCCGTCATAGGACGCGTAGGCATTGTCCTTTCCCCTGGGATAATCGAATTCCGGCACGGTTCCCTTGACGATGACGTAGTCCTCAGTCTGCAGTCCGTAATAGATGCGCGGCTCGCGAATCGCGGGACCTCCATGTGCGACCGGAGGAATGTCGTCCAGATAGAGAAGCGGAAGTCCTTCGCCGCTCTTCTGGGTGACCGGACTCATCACCGCACCATTGCCGTGGGTGAACAGGATGTGGCGGTTGACCCAGGTCTGCGCGTTGGGTGGCAGCAGCGCGGAATTCAACTCGCGGCCTGAGATCATCACGCTTTGGTAGGTATCGCCGAACCAGTAACGATCGACATCGAGGTCGCGCAGTTTGTAATAGGTGCGAATCTCCTGCAGTTGAGCGTAAGTGTCGGCCAATGGTTGCCAATCCCACAGCCTTATATTTTCAATGGTAGCCTTGTTGGCCTCGAGCGCCCTCAAGGTCAGGTTCTGTTCCGCAGGGAACGGCTTCGGCACGATCCGATTGAGATTGTAGGCCTCCCGCGTCAGGGCAATGTTGCGTTCCATGTAAGGCCGCTCCCACGCCAACTCGTTCGGCCCGACGTAGAAGCGCTGAAACACTGCGGGGATGATGCCCGATAGCAGGAAAGCGCCGCCGAACAGCAGCACAATCGCGGCGGTGGGGAGGCGGTAGGTACGCACCCACAGGTTCGCGCATGCCGCCACAGCGGCGACGATCGAAAGTGCGATCAGCAGCCACAGGACCGGCAGTTCCACATTGACGTCGGTGAAGCCTGCGCCGACCACCACGCCGTTGTCGCCGTACAGCAGGAGATAGCGGTCGAGACTGTAGGACCACGCCTTCACGCCAAAGAAGAGGCCGAGAAGCGCCGAACCGTGCGAGATCGCCGCTGGTGATACTCGCTGCGCCCGGTCCTCGATGTCGCCGTGCACCCAGTAGATAAGCCCGGCGAGCAGCGCGCTCATGACGAGTGTCAGCAACGCCCAATTCTTAATGGCCACAAAGACGGGCAGGGAAAACAGGTAGAATCCGATATCCTTATCGTACAAGGGATCATTGGTGCCGTAGGGCACTTGATAGATGAAGCGCAGAAAAGTGCTCCAGTTGCCGGCTTCTCCCCAGCCGACAAGCAGAGCGACGAGGCCGCTACTAGCGGCGATCATGCTGCGCCACCGCAGCCGCTCGCGCAGGAATTCAAGCGGATCGGGCAGCGCCGTAGCGGCCACAAGCCTCGGGTCGAAGGCCGCGGGTAACCGGGTTCGGCGCCCGGCAAGGCCAAGTGCAAGGCGCGCGTTCGCCCACAAGATGGCGGCGGTCGCCGCGAAAACGACGAGGAAGACGGCGGCTTTCGCGCCGATTGTGGTCCAGAAGACCTGTTCGTAGCCGATCGACGAGAACCACATCCAGTCGACCAGGAAGTCGCCGACGAGAGCGAGCAGGATCAGGCCGATCGCGGCGATGATGGCCGCGATGATGAATCCCACCACGGCGCTTCGCCCTGGTGCCTTCCGTTCGGGTCCGGAAATCCCGATCGTCATAGTAACATTATAGCAGAACGACAGACGTGGCGCGCCTGTCACGGGGCGCCGCACCTGCTTTTTGCTCCGCAGTCCTAGAACACGCGGATACCCGCAACAGGCTGCGCGCCGACCTCGGGAGGACGCGCGAAGTCTTGCGGAGCTGCGTGTTGTCCCCTGAAGCAACGCCGCTTTTTTGAGCGTGCGCCCTAGCCTTTCCCCATCACCGCGATCGCGTCTGCGATCTCGATCGTGCGCCGAGCCATGTCGGCGTGCAGGCGTTCCACCATGGCGCCGTCGAGCCGGATCGCGCCACGCGAGACGTTCTCCGGCAATTCGAACGCCGCGATGATTTTCCGCGCGCGCGCGACTTCCTCTTCGGGTGGGGTGAAGATCGCGTTGCAGGCATCGATCTGCGAGGGATGGATCAGCGTCTTGCCGTCGAAACCGAGATCGCGCCCTTGCGCGCATTCGGTGGCAAAGCCGTCGGAATTGGCGATGTCGCTATAGGGCCCGTCGAGGATTTCGAGGCCGTGGGCGCGCGTTGCCAGGATGCAATGGGTGATCATCGGGATCATCGCGGCGCGGCCCGGCAGCATCTTGATGCGGGTCTCGCGCGAAATATCGTTCGGGCCGAACACGAAGCCTGAAAGGCGGCTCGATGGATCGCGGCCGGCGGCGGCCAGCTCCTCGGCATGGAGCACGGCGCGCGCGGTCTCGATCATGGCCCAGACTTTCACGGTCGGCGCGGCGCCAAGCTCGGCCAGCTTCCGGTCGATCGCGCCGAGATCTTCGATGCTTGAAACTTTTGGAACCAGGATGCCGTCCGGCGAAGCCTTGGCGGCCATCGCGACGTCGTCGGCCCACCAGGACGTGTCGAGGCCGTTGGTCCGGATCAGGATCTCGCGTTTGCCAAAACCCTTGGCCGCGATCGCGGCGGCAATGCCGTCGCGCGCCACCGCTTTGGCATCAGGAGCGACGGAATCCTCGAGATCGAGGATCAGGCCGTCGGCGGCGAGATTGCGCGCCTTTTCCAGCGCGCGGGGATTGGAGCCGGGCATGAACAGATGGCTGCGGCGCGGGCGGGTCATGCAAGCGTTCCTTCCTCGTCAGTCTTCTGACCGAAGCCGATAGCATTTGGCCTGCCTATTCGAAAGGCTTGTTCGCCCCTGCGGTCTATGATTAGGCATGGGTATGGTGACATTCCCGAAGCATTTGCTGGAAGGCTACGAGGCGTTCGCCACCCAGCGGCTGCCGGCCGAGCAGACCCGCTACCGCGAGCTGTCGGTGAAGGGACAGTCGCCGGAAGTGATGGTAATCGGCTGCTGCGACAGCCGCGTCTCGCCCGAGGTGATCTTCGACGTCGGCCCCGGTGAATTGTTCGTCGTTCGTAACATCGCCAATCTGGTGCCGACCTACCAGCCCGACGAGAACGCACATGGCGTCTCGGCGGCGCTGGAATATGCGGTGACGGTGCTGAAGGTGAAGCACATCGTGGTGCTCGGCCACGCGCAATGCGGCGGCATCCGCGCCTTCGTCGACAAGATCGAGCCGCTGACGCCGGGCGACTTCATCGGCAAATGGATGCAGATGTTCATCAAGCCCGGCGAGGTGGTCGAGCAGCGCAACCACGAGACCATGGCGCAGTTCGTCGAGCGCATCGAGAAGGCCGCGGTGTTCCGCAGCCTCGAAAACCTGATGACGTTCCCGTTCGTGCATAAGGCGGTGGAGAGCGGCCAGATGCAGACCCACGGCGCCTATTTCGGCGTCGCAGAGGGATCGCTGTTCGTGCTGGATAAGGTCGCGAAGGAATTCAAGAACGCGCGAAGCGTGGCGTAAGCCACCGCTCTCGTAGGGTGGGCAAAGCCACCGGGTCGCGCGTACGCGCGCCCGATGACAGGCTCCGCGTGCCCACCACCTGTCGGAATCGGAAAGAATGGTGGGCACGGCGCGCGAAGAGCGCGCCTTTGCCCACCCTACGGCAGCTCGTTAGGCCGCCTTCTTTTTCGCGCTGATCAGCTTGCGGTTGATCAGCACTTCCGCGATCTGGATCGCGTTCAGCGCGGCGCCCTTGCGCAAATTGTCGGACACGCACCACAGCACGAGGCCGTTCTCGACCGTCGCGTCCTCGCGGATGCGGCTGATATAGGTGGCGTCCTCGCCGGCCGCTTCGTAAGGCGTGGCGTAGCCGCCGGGCTCCTGCTTGTCGATGACGAGGCAGCCCGGCGCCTTGCGCAAGATCTCGCGGGCTTCATCGGCTGTGATCGGGGTCTCGAACTCGATGTTGACGGCCTCGGAGTGGCCGACGAACACCGGCACGCGCACGCAGGTGGCGGAGAGCTTGATCTTGGGATCAAGGATCTTCTTGGTCTCCGCCATCATCTTCCACTCTTCCTTGGTGTAGCCGTCCTCCATGAACACGTCGATGTGGGGGATGACATTGAAGGCGATGCGCTTGGGGAATTTCTTCGCGATCAGCTCGTCGTTGGTGTAGACGGCCTTGGTCTGCGAGAACAATTCGTCCATCGCGTCCTTGCCGGCACCCGACACCGATTGATAGGTCGAGACCACGACGCGCTTGATCGTCGCCTTGTCGTGCAGCGGCTTGAGCGCAACGACGAGCTGCGCGGTCGAGCAGTTCGGGTTGGCGATGATGTTCTTCTTCTTGAAGCCTTCGGTCGCGCCCGCGTTCACCTCCGGCACGATCAGCGGCACGTCCGGATCCATGCGCCACGCCGAGGAATTGTCGATCACGACCGCGCCGGCGGCGCCGATCTGCGGCGACCATTCCTTCGAGACCGAGCCGCCAGCCGACATCAGGCAGATGTCGACGTCGGAGAAGTCGTAATGCTCGAGCGCTTTGACCTTCAGGGTACGGTCGCCATAGGAGACCTCGACGCCGACGCTGCGGCGTGACGCCAGGGCCACGACCTCGTCCGCGGGGAATTTGCGCTCATCCAGGATGTTGAGCATTTCCCGTCCGACATTGCCGGTCGCGCCGACGACTGCGACTTTGTAACCCATCGTTCACTCTCCGATGAAAAAGCCCGTTCCCGAAGCTGACGCTTAGACAGGAAGAGCAGCGCTTCTATGCGAGAACCGGCCTCAAGACAACGTTGGACCATGCCTGAAGGCCGTGGATGCAATCGCCTGAGGCCAGCACGGCCGTTAGCCCTACTCAGATCCATCTGGCGCTTGCAGCCTTTGCCGACGAGGTCATCGGCACGCTGGCGCACCTGATCGCCTATGTGGGGGCGCTCGCCCTGTTTGCCATCCTCGCGCTCGCGGCGCTCGGCCAGCTGCCTGACTTGCGCGACGATGAACCGGCGGACAAGCCGGGCTGGAGCGCGGCCGACCGCTCGCATCCGGCCTTCGTCGTCAGCCGGCTCGATTCATCAGAGAAAACAGCTTCTTACATCATCCTAAGGCATCCCGAAGGAGGCCGCCGGGACGTGCTGCGCTGGGCGAGCGAGGCCGACCAGCCCGTGGCCCAGCTCGAAATCTACCGGGAAGGCGGCGAGTTCGACGTAGCCCGTCCGGCGACTGCGGACCTGGCCGTCCAGATGGGCTTGAGCGCGGCCACCACGCTCGAGCAGGCCGGTCTGATCGACACCAAATTCGGCCCCGTCGCCCTGTTCCGGCCGGTCGGCGCGGCGGAGGGGACGCGGGCTTGCCTCGGCTTTCTCAAGCGCAGCGAGGAGCCGGCGCTCCAGATCTCCGGCTTCACCTGCCAGGGCGACACCCTGCCCGCCTGGCGCGCGGCGATCGCCTGCACGCTGAACCGGCTGACGCTGCTGACCTCGGGCAACGAACCCAGGCTGGCGGAATTGTTCGCCCATGCCGAGCTGAAGCGCCGCGCCTGCGATTCCCAGGGATCGTCAGGACCATCGGACTGGATGCTGGGCGCCGCGAACGCGCAATTGCGCGGGACGCTCTAGGCCGCATCAAGCTCAAGTGGCTGGTATTGATGCAACTTTTGCCGGCGCGCACGATTATTCCGGGCTGGTGTGACCCAATTGACCTAGTTGCATCCGCCCCGGCCGGGCTAGTATGGGGTGAAATCGACTGGCGGCCTGCCGCCTGAAGGGGACGTGATGAGCTTGAAATTCTCTGCGGCGAACACATTGGCGACCTGGCTTGCGGCGGGCGCCGTCATTGCCCTGTCGCTCGCGTCGCCGGCTTCGGCCGACACCAGGACCAAGCGCTATGACGAGCGCGGCCGGCCCTATTACGGACCGAGCGGCCCCAACGCGGTCTATCAGCAGGGCCGCACCCGCATCTATGTGAGCAAGCGCTCCTGGCTCGACGGCGGCACCGAGGTCAATCCGGGCGACCGCAAGTTCAGCGACTACGCCTTCCCGCCGGCGGTGGGCTATCCGTCCTTCGCCCGCGAGAACCTGAACCGCCCGATCGATCGCCAGCCGCTCTCGCCGCCCGCTGATGTCGGCGGCTACCCGCAGAATTTCCCGCTGTACTGAATCGGACGCAGGCATCGAATCAAAATGGCCGGGCTCACGCCCGGCCATTTTTTGTCGCGTAGCCCGGATGGAGCGAAGCGCAATCCGGGAAGTCTATCCACGAGGCGAGAACCCCAGATTTCGCTGCGCTCCATCCGGGCTACGGCTCTACCCGTGCAGCTTCTGCAATTCCTTCAGAATCGCTTCGCCCATCTGCGTGGTCGAGGCGGCGGTGGTGCCTTCCGACTTGATGTCGGCGGTGCGCAGGCCGCTGGCGAGCACGGCGGCGATGGCGGCATCGACCTTGTCGGCGAGATCGCCCATGTCGAAGGAGTAGCGCAGCGCCATGCCGAAGGACGAGATCATCGCGATCGGATTGGCGAGGCCCTTGCCGGCGATATCAGGGGCGGAGCCGTGCACCGGCTCGTACAGCGCCTTGCGCTTCTTGCTCTTGACGTCGACCTCGCCGAGCGAGGCCGAGGGCAGCATGCCGAGCGACCCCGTCAGCATCGCCGCGATGTCGGACAGCATGTCGCCAAACAGATTGTCGGTGACGATGACGTCGAACTGCTTCGGCCATTTCACCAGCATCATGCCGCCGGAATCGGCGAGCTGATGCTCGAGCGTGACGTCGGGGTATTCGCGCTTGTGGACTTGCGTGACGACCTCGTTCCAAAGCACGCCCGACTTCATGACGTTGCGCTTCTCCATCGACGTCACCTTGTTCTTGCGCTTTTTGGCAAGCTCGAAGGCGACGCGGGCGATGCGCTCGATCTCATAGGTGTCGTAGACCTGGGTATCGATGGCGCGCTTCTGGCCGTTGCCGAGATCGGTGATGGTCTTGGGCTCGCCGAAATAGACGCCGCCGGTGAGCTCGCGCACGATGACGATGTCGAGGCCCTCGACCGCCTCGCGCTTCAGGCTCGAAGCATCCGCCAGCGCCGGGTAGCACACGGCAGGACGCAGGTTGGCGAACAGAGCGAGATCCTTGCGCAGACGAAGCAGGCCGGCTTCGGGGCGCACCTCATAGGGCACCGCATCCCACTTGGGGCCACCGACCGCGCCGAAGATCACGGCGTCGGCGTCCTTGGCCTTGGCCATGTCGCCCTCGGAGATCGACACCTTGTGCGCGTCATAGGCCGCGCCGCCGACGAGGCCGGTGTCGGTCTCGAACTTGGCGATCCCGGCCGAATTGAGCCAGTCGATCAGCCGCTTCACCTCGCCCATCACCTCGGGGCCGATACCGTCGCCGGGAAGCAGCAGCAGTTTGTGGGTCGCCATGGTCGTTCCTCTCAGGTCGAATTCGGCCGGAGTGCTAGAGCGGCGTTGCGCGCTTGGCAAGACACCATTGCCGGGGAGCCGGCTGTGCAAAGCGGATGGAGCCTGCCACACTCCCACAGCCGGAGTACCCTTTGCACGCCCCTGACCGTCCCCCCATCCCGCATCCCGCACGGCTGATCCTGACCTTGTCGCTGGCGGCGACGGTCGGGCTCGGCATCGGCCGCTTTGCCTATGCGCTGGTGCTGCCGGATATGCGGGAGACCCTCGGCTGGTCCTACTCGGCGGCCGGTTTCATGAACACCATCAACGCCGTCGGCTACCTCGTGGGCGCGCTGGTGGCCTCCCGCCTGATCCAGCGTATCGGCTGGGCGGCGGCGATCCGCCTGGGAACCCTGGCTTGCGTCGCCGCGCTCGCCACCTGCGCGCTGACAGGCGATTTCATCGCGCTGAGCCTCGCGCGCCTCGTGCTGGGCTTGGGGGCTGCAGCCGGCTTCGTCGCCGGCGGCGCGCTGGCTGCGACCATCGCGCAGTTGCGCCCGGAGCGGGCCAATTTCCTGCTGAGCCTGTTCTATGCCGGGCCCGGCATCGGCATTCTCGCCTCGGGGCTGATCGCCCCGTTCACGCTGCAATATTTCGGACCGGGCTCGTGGTGGATCGTCTGGTGGGCGCTGACACTGCTGTCCGTCGCGATGACGATTCCGCTGTTCCTGATCCGCATCGAGAGCAGCGTCCGCTTCTCGGAAGGCAGCCACGCGTCGTTCGCGATTCTGCCCGTGCTGATCTATCTCGCCGGCTACTTCCTGTTCGGCGCCGGCTACATCGCCTACATGACCTTCATGATCGCCTATGTGCGCGACGGCGGCGGCGGGGCCGCAGCGCAGGCCGCGTTCTGGAGCCTGATCGGGCTCAGCGCCTTCGTGACGCCCTGGGCCTGGCGCGGCGTGCTGGCGCTCGACCGCGGCGGACTTGCCACCGCCATCATCCTCGGCACCAACGCCCTCGGTGCCGCCCTGCCGATGCTCGGACATTCGCCGGCGTGGCTCGCGGTCTCTGCGGTGGTGTTCGGCGTCGCCTTCTTCGCGGTGGTCGGCTCGACCACCGCCTTCGTCCGCTTCAACTATCCGCCCGAGGTGTGGCCGACCGCGATTGCGGCAATGACGATCTCGTTCGGCGTCGGCCAGACGCTCGGCCCGATCGTGGTCGGTGCGATCACGGATGCGCTGGGGAGCTTGAGTTACGCGTTGAATGTCTCGGCGGCGCTGCTGGCGCTCGGGGCGGTGGCGGCGTTGTGCCAGCGCAAGGTGGGGACGAAGAAATCATCGGTGCCGTAGGGTGGGCAAAGCGAAGCGTGCCCACCAACGCTTTATCCGCCGTGACAATCATGGTGGGCACGGCGCTACGCGCCTTTGCCCACCCTACGGCAGCGGGCCTAGCTGCCGCTAAACGAATTATACCCCTGGTCTTCCCAATAGCCGCCCTTGTAGTCGTTGGTGACCTCCATCGAGACTACGTATTTCGGGTTCTTGAAGCCGAGTTTTGTCGGCACGCGGATCTTCATCGGAAAACCGTAAGCGCGCGGCAAAATCTCGTTCGCGTATTTGAACGTCATCTGGGTCTGCGGATGCAGCGCGCTGCGCATGTCGAGCGGCGAGTTGTAGCCGTCCCTGTCGGCGCACTGGAACCAGACATATTTCGCACGCGTGTCGGCGCCGATCAGCTTGAGGAAGTCGCGTAAAGGCGTGCCGGTCCAGCTACCGATCGCGCTCCAGCCCTCGACGCAGATGAGGCGGGTGATCTGCGTGACCTGAGGAAGTTTGTACAGCTCCGGAAGGCTCCACGATTTCTTGTTGTCGACGAGGCCGCGGACCTCGAGCTTCCAGTCGTTGCCATCGACATCAGGCGCGTCGTCGAGATCGTAATAGGCATTGAACGGGAACGGTTTTGTGATCGCGCTCTCGGGGAAGGTCGGCGCCAGTGCATCGGGATTGAAGATGAAGGCCTGCACCGCGTCGTTGAATTTCGAGACCTGTTTCAGCATCTCCTCGGCCGATGACGAGTCGACGACGTCGCAGCCGGTGAGCAGCGTCAGCGCACCGAAGCTGGCGCCGCCCGCGATGAAGCGGCGGCGGGTGACGTCAGGCATCGCCTTGATGGAGTCCTTGATCAAGAGCCGCTTGTCGACGCCGGGGATCAGGAATGAGCGCTTCGCCATGTTCTCCTCCTCAGCGACCGATGATCATCGCGCGCAGGCTCTTCGGCACCAGCAGCGCGAGCAGGACATGAACGACGAGAAACGCGCAGATCGCGGCCATGCAGAAGAAGTGCACGTAGCGCGCAGTCGGATAATCGCCGAACAGCATCACCAGGTAATAGAGCTGCACCGGCTTCCACATCGCGAGGCCCGACAGCACGATCAGCACGCCGACCACGATGATGCCGGCATAGAGCAGGCGCTGCACGTAGTTGTAGACGGTGAGATCGTCATGGCCGAGCTTGAAGGTCAGCGCCGCCCTGACGTCGTGAAGCACGCCGGACGCCGTGATCGGCAGCAGCTTCTTAGCGAAGCGGCCGGTGGCGAAACCGGTGATGAGATAGGCGAGGCCGTTGATCATCAACAGCCACATCGCCGCAAAATGCCAGAGCAGGCCGCCGGCGAGCCAGCCGCCGAGCGTGTACTCGCGCGGAAAGCTGAAGCCGAACAGCGGTGAGGCGTTGTAGATCTGCCAGCCCGACAGAATCATCAGGATCATGGCGAGGGCGTTGACCCAATGCATGACCCGGACCCAGACCGGCTGGATCACTTTGGCCGGAGTGGCCCTGACCTGCTCTTCGGTGACTGTGAGGCTCGCCATGATGGTTCCGTCCTGAACGTCGTTTGACAGCAATTATACGCCGATGCTTCCGCTTTCGTTACGCCCCGTCCGGCATCAAATCGATACCGGCGGGCTATCACGGTCACAAGAAAGCGAGCCGGGCACCCCCGGCTCGCCGTCTCGAGGCCTCCTGTTCGGGGGATGAAACAGGGGTGGGCGGTTTTACGTCGCCGGCATCAGCACGGTGTCGACCACATGAATGACGCCGTTCGACTGGTTGACGTTGGAGATCGTCACCATCGAGGTGCCGCCCTTGGCATCGACGATCCAGGTCTTGCCGTCCATCTTCTTCACCGTCAGTTCCTCGCCCTCGGCGGTCTTCATCTTCTTGCCGTCGGTGAGGTCGGAGGCCGCGAGCTTGCCGGGCACGACGTGATAGGTGAGGATCTTGGTCAGCGTCGCCTTGTTCTCGGGCTTGACCAGGTTGTCGACGGTGCCGGCCGGCAGCTTGCCGAAGGCGGCATTGGTCGGCGCGAACACGGTGAACGGGCCCTTGCTTTCCAGCGTCGGCACCAGGCCCGCCGCCTTCACCGCCGCGACCAGCGTGGTGTGGTCCTTGGAGTTGACCGCGTTCTGGACGATGTTCTTGGACGGGAACATCGCGGCGCCGCCGACCATGACGGTCTTTTCCTCGGCGCTGACGGGCGCGACGACGGTCGCGGTGATGGCGAGGGCGCTGAAGGCGGCTGCAGCGAGATAGGCAATGCGCTTCGACATGGAGAATCTCCCGATTGAATTGAGACCGGCGATGGCCGGCGTTTGAGTTGGCAACAACGGCGACTGCGACCGTGTGGGCTGATGCAGCAGAGCCGTCGTTGGACCGAACTACGGGAGTGTCTACGGGGCGGTTTCGAACAAAAATTCTTTGTGATGCGTGAAACTATGGGGGAGGGATTTCGTGTGGTCGATCCACCGTCATTGCGAGGAGCCCTTGCGACGAAGCAATCCAGACTGTCTCAGCGGACACATTCCTGGATTGCTTCGCGGAGCCTGTCATCGGGCCGCGCTTTTGCGCGGACCCGGTGGCTCGCAATGACGAACTCGCGGCTGCGCCCCACCTCAATCCCTGCTCTGCGGCGTCTGAATAAAACCGCGGTTATACGTCGGGCTGATCAGCACCTCGTTGATGCAGACGCGCGCCGGCATCGACGCGATAAACGCGATGGTGCGGCCGAGATCTTCGGATTGCAGCATCCTGGCCTGCTCCTCCTCGCTCGGCACCACCGGGCGCAGCTTCAGGATCGGCGTTGCCACCTCGCCCGGCATCAGGCAGCAGGCGCGCAGGCCATTGACGCATTCGTCCATGTTGAAGGAATGGGTCAGCGCCAGCACCGCGTGCTTGGTCGTGGTGTAGGCCGGGCCCGGCATCTTCGAGACGTGGCGGCCGGCCCAGGACGAGACGTTGATGATCGCTCCGTCCTGCTGCTTGCGCATCGTCGGCAGCACCGCGCGCATGCAATAGAGCACGCCGTTGAGATTGATCTGGACGAGCTTATCCCAGCCTTCCAGTTCCATGTCCTGCCAGCTGCGCTTGGGAACATTGATGCCGGCATTGTTCACCAGCAGATCGATCCGACCGTGCCTGGCGACGATCCGATCGGCCGCCTTCTGGGCTTCAGTGGCGTTGGACACGTCGAGCACAATGGCCTCGGCCGTCCCGCCTGCGCCGTTGATCTTCGCAACCACGGCATCGAGGGCTGACTGGCGCCGGCCCGACACCACTACCGTCCAGCCGTCGGCAGCTAATGTCTCAGCTCCGGCCTCGCCGATCCCGCTGCCGCCGCCCGTAACCCAGGCCACGCGTTTCCCGTTTTTGGTCATGCAAACTGTCTCCGTTGCTTCTGCGGGGCGGTTTTTGCTAATCCAGCCCTCGGTTTTGACCGGCCTTCGCCGGCGAGGAATGTTGCATGAACCAAGCTGCCAACGCCAATCTGTTTTCCCGCCTGTTCGACGGCCTGGACGATCCCAAGCGCCTCGCGATCGAGACGCATGACGGCGCCCGTATCAGCTATGGCGATCTGATCGCGCGCGCGGGGCAGATGGCGAATGTGCTGGTCGCACGCGGCGTGAAGCCCGGCGATCGCGTCGCGGTGCAGGTGGAGAAATCGGTCGCCAACATCGTGCTGTATCTGGCCACCGTGCGGGCCGGCGCGGTCTATCTGCCGCTGAACACCGCCTATACGCTGAATGAGCTCGACTACTTCATCGGCGATGCCGAGCCGTCGCTGGTGGTTTGCGATCCCTCCAAGGCGGAAGGCCTCGCCCCGATCGCCGCCAAGGTAAAAGCCAAGGTCGAAACGCTCGGGCCTGACGGCAAGGGCTCGCTGACGGACGCCGCCGACAAGGCAAGCGGCGAATTCGTAACGGTGCCGCGCGCAAGCGACGACCTCGCCGCGATCCTCTACACATCCGGCACCACGGGCCGCTCCAAGGGCGCGATGCTCACCCACGACAATCTGGCGTCGAACTCGCTCAGCCTCGTCGGCTACTGGCGCTTCACCGACAAGGACGTCTTGATCCACGCGCTGCCGATCTACCACACCCACGGCCTGTTCGTTGCGACCAACGTGACGCTGTTCGCGCGCGCGTCGATGATCTTCCTGCCGAAGCTCGATCCGGATTTGATCATCAAGCTGATGGCGCGGGCCACCGTGCTGATGGGCGTTCCGACCTTCTACACACGGCTGCTGCAGAACCCCGCGCTGTCGCGCGAGACCGCGAAGCACATGCGCCTGTTCATCTCGGGCTCGGCCCCGCTGCTGGCGGAGACCCACCGTGAATGGTCGGCGCGCACAGGCCATGCGGTGCTCGAGCGCTATGGCATGACCGAGACCAACATGAACACGTCGAACCCCTATGACGGCGAGCGCGTGCCCGGCGCAGTTGGCTTCCCGCTGCCGGGCGTCTCGTTGCGCGTCACCGACCCCGAGACGGCGAAGGAACTGCCGCGCGAAGAAATCGGCATGATCGAGGTGAAGGGCCCGAACGTATTTAGGGGTTACTGGCGCATGCCGGAGAAGACCAAGGCCGAATTCCGACCTGACGGCTTCTTCATCACCGGCGATCTCGGCAAGATCGACAGCAAGGGCTACGTCCACATTCTCGGCCGCGGCAAGGACCTCGTGATCTCCGGCGGCTTCAACGTCTATCCGAAGGAAATCGAGAGCGAGATCGACGCCATGCCGGGCGTGGTCGAATCCGCCGTGATCGGCGTGCCCCACGCCGATTTCGGCGAAGGCGTCACGGCCGTCCTCGTCTGCAACAAGGGCGCCGAGGTCAGCGAAGCCTCGGTGCTGAAGGCGCTCGACGGACGGCTGGCCAAATTCAAGATGCCCAAGCGCGTCTTCGTCGTCGACGAGCTGCCGCGCAACACCATGGGCAAGGTGCAGAAGAACATTTTGCGCGAGACGTATAAGGATATCTACGCGAAGAAATAGGCGTGGGCTCGTCGCGACGGTCCTTTCGACTCTGTTCTAATCGGGAAGAGCTACCCACCACACAACGCGCTGTCATGCCCCGGCTTGCCGCCTTCGCTAAAGCTTCGGCGGCCGAGCACCCTTGTGGCCCCGGCGTAGCCTTGGCGGAGCCGGGACCGGGGCATCCAGTACGCCGCGGCCTCTCGGCTCAATCATTGCGGTCTCTGGAATACTGGATCGCCCGATCGAGTCGGGCGATGACAGCGGAGTGTGTGGCGCGTGCTTCGGCCCAGGCCCATCACTGCCCGCCGACCAGGCTCATCACAAACCTGCTGCCGACAATAAGCAGATAGCACCCGAACGCCACCTCCAGCGTCCGCTTCGACATCGCATGCGCGGCTTTCACGCCGAGCGGTGCGGTGACGAGGCTCATCGGCATCACCAGCACGGCGCCGATCAGGGAGACGTAGCCGAGCGCGAATGGGATTTGCAGGGCCGTGACGGCCGGATAGTTCGCCGCCGCCGGCCAGCCGGCATAGATGTAGCCGAGCGCGCCGGGGATCGAGATCAAGACCGCGAGCGCCGACGAGGTCGCGACCGCCTGATGAATCGGACGGCTGTAGAACGTCATCAGCAGGTTGGAGAACAGGCCGCCGCCGATGCCCATCAGGGTCGAGAGGATGCCGACACAGAAGCCGTAGGCGCGCATCAATGGGCCCTTCGGCAGATCATCGCCGAGCTTCCAGGTCTCGCGCGCGAAGATGAGCCGGACCGCGGCTGACCAGGCGACGGCGACGAACACGATCTTGAACAGCCGTTCCGGCGCGTAGCGCGCGACCACGCTACCGGCGATGACGCCGATCACGATCGGCAGCCACCACACGCGCAGGATCGCCATGTCGACGGCGCCGCGTTTGTAGTGCGCCTGAAACGAACGGATCGAGGTCGGGATGATCACCGCGAGCGAGGTGCCGACGCAGAGCGGCATGCGCACCTCCAGCGGCACGCCGGCGATGCGAAAGCATTCGTAGAACACCGGCACGAGAATCGCGCCGCCGCCGATGCCGAACACGCCGGCCAAAAATCCCGAGAGCGCGCCGGTTGCGATCAGCAACAGCGCAAGCTCCACGATCTCCTTGATGTCGAGCCCTGCAATCACCTCTGACCTGCCCCGGCGACTGGTCGCTGCGGCGCCGAGATGTCGCTTCGGAACGCCGCGTAGGGAGCATTAGGCGATCTGATTCGCGCGGTCGACACACCGAACCTCGCGGCTGGGGTGGAATGCAGAGTGCGCATATCCGAGGGGGTCGAACGGAAGCGGAATGGGAAGGCCCGTCCGCGTGTGCGGACGATTTTTGCGCGACGACTGGGCCACCTCTGGCCGATTTGGACGGGATGGTCCGTTTAGAGGCGTTCCAATAGCAATTTCAACGCATCTCGGGCCCCTCAGAAGAAATGAATAATAATTCTTTACTTGGTTGGCGGACCGACGCTCTGGTATACCAAGCCACTGATTGGCCTTGTTTCATCAACGCTCTAGAGCTGAACCGTCGTTCGATTTATGGCGATTTGGTGATTGCGCCAGCGAAATCGACTCCGTAAATAGAGCCGACCTTTCCGATCCCCGCGCGCCCTTCTGTTGGGCCGCAATACAACATCAAAGCCCATGACCGCACGGATCGAACGACCGCTCTCACCACACATGCAAGTGTACCGTTGGACGTTGACGATGGCGCTGTCCATCATCCACCGCGCCACCGGTATCGCCCTCTATGTCGGAACCCTGCTGCTGGTCTGGTGGCTGATCGCGGCGGCTTCCGGCCCCGCCGCCTACGCGCACGTCCAGGCCTTCGCCGGCAGCATCATCGGACGGCTGATCGTGTTCGGCTACACTTGGGCGCTGATGCACCATATGCTCAGCGGCATCCGGCATTTCGTCTGGGATCTCGGCTACGGCTTCAAGGCCAATGAGCGGGAAGCGCTGACCTGGGGCGCCCTGATCGGGGGCATCGCGCTGACGGTGCTGATCTGGATCATCGCCTATGCGATCGGAGGTGGACGATGAGCGCAACCGATACGCCGAAGCGCAGCATGCGCACCCCGCTTGGCCGCGTCCGCAATCTCGGCGCCGCGCATTCAGGCACGTCCGATTTCTGGCGCCAGCGCATCACCGGCGTCGCCATGACGCTGCTGATGATCCCGGTGCTGGTGATCATCATGATGCTGCTCGGCCGCAACCAGATCGGCGCTGCGCAGATTCTCAGCTCCATTCCCGTCGCGGTGATCCTGCTCCTCTTCATCTTCGCCAGCGCCTGGCACATGAAAATCGGCATGCAAGTGGTGATCGAGGACTACGTCCATAACGAGAAGCTGAAGCTCATCTCCATCATGCTCAACAACTTCTTCTCGGTCGCCGTGGCGCTCGCCTCGACCTACGCGATCCTGAAACTGTCATCCGGAGTGTAACCCATGGCCACCACAACGAATGGCTCGGGCAACGGCGCTCCCGCCACCAACGGCAAAGCCTATCCGATCGAAGACCACACCTATGACGTCGTCGTGGTCGGCGCCGGCGGCGCGGGCCTGCGCGCCGTGGTCGGCTGCAGCGAAGCCGGCCTCCGCACCGCCTGCATTACAAAAGTGTTCCCGACCCGCTCGCATACGGTTGCAGCGCAGGGCGGCATCTCGGCCGCGCTCGGCAACATGCACCGGGACGACTGGCGCTGGCACATGTACGACACCGTGAAGGGGTCGGACTGGCTCGGCGACCAGGACGCGATCGAATACATGGTGCGTAACGCGCCGGAAGCCGTCTATGAGCTCGAGCATTGGGGCGTGCCGTTCTCGCGCACCGAGGACGGCAAGATCTATCAGCGCCCGTTCGGCGGCATGACCATGGACTTCGGCAAGGGTCAGGCGCAGCGCACCTGCGCGGCCGCCGACCGTACCGGTCACGCGATGCTGCACACGATGTACGGCCAGTCGCTGCGCCATGCGGCCGAGTTCTTCATCGAGTTCTTCGCCATCGACCTGATCATGGACGACCAGGGCGCCTGCCGCGGCGTGATTGCGCTCAAGCTCGACGACGGCACGCTGCATCGCTTCCGCGCCCAGACCACGATCCTGGCGACCGGCGGCTATGGCCGCGCCTATGCCTCCTGCACCTCGGCGCACACCTGCACCGGCGACGGCGGCGGCATGGTGCTGCGCGCCGGCCTGCCGCTGCAGGACATGGAGTTCGTGCAGTTCCACCCGACCGGCATCTATGGCGCGGGCTGCCTCGTCACCGAAGGCGCGCGCGGCGAAGGCGGCTATCTCGTCAACTCCGAGGGCGAGCGCTTCATGGAGCGCTATGCGCCGTCGGCGAAGGACCTCGCCTCGCGCGACGTCGTCTCGCGCGCGATGACGATCGAGATCCGCGAGGGCCGCGGCGTCGGCAAGAAGAAGGACCACATCTTCCTGCATCTCGACCACCTCGATCCCGCGGTGCTGGCCGAGCGGCTGCCCGGCATCTCCGAATCCGCAAAGATCTTCGCCAATGTCGACGTGACGCGGGAGCCGATCCCGATCGTGCCGACCACGCACTACAACATGGGCGGCATTCCCACCAATTATCACGGCGAAGTGCTGACCAAGAAGGACGGCGACGACAATGCTGTGGTCCCCGGCCTGATGGCGCTCGGCGAAGCCGCCTGCGTTTCCGTGCACGGCGCCAACCGCCTTGGCTCCAACTCGCTGATCGACCTCGTCGTGTTCGGCCGCGCTGCGGCGCTGCGCTGCGCCGAGAAGCTGACGCCCAACGCCGAGCAGCCGGAGCTGCCGGCGAACTCGGCCGAGATGGCGCTCGGCCGCCTCGACCATTACCGCTACGCTTCCGGCGGCACGCCGACGGCGAAGCTGCGCGAGGGCATGCAGCACGTGATGCAGAACAACTGCGCGGTGTTCCGCACCGGTGAGGTTTTGAGCGAAGGCCAGAACCTGATCGCGAAGGTCCACAGCGGCATCACCGACATTGCGGTGTCCGACCGCTCGCTGGTGTGGAATTCGGATCTCGTCGAGACGCTCGAATTCGACAATCTGATCTCGCAGGCGGTGGTGACCATGAACTCGGCCGCCAACCGGACCGAGAGCCGCGGCGCCCATGCGCGCGAGGATTTCTCCGAGCGCGACGACAAGAACTGGATGAAGCACACGCTGGCCTGGCTGGACGATTCCGGCAAGGTCAAGATCGACTACCGCCCGGTTCACGACTACACCATGACCAACGACGTGCAGTACATTCCGCCGAAGGCGCGGGTGTATTGATCGAACAGCGAAGGCCCTATCGAAATGGTTGAATTCGCACTTCCGAAGAACTCCAAGATCAGCGGCGGCAAGACCTGGCCGAAGCCTGCGGGCGCGACCGAGCTCCGCGAGTTCAAGGTCTATCGCTGGAATCCGGACGACGGCAAGAATCCGAGCGTCGACACCTATTACGTCGACACCAATGATTGCGGTCCGATGGTGCTGGACGGCCTGATCTGGATCAAGAACCACATCGACCCGTCGCTGACCTTCCGCCGCTCCTGCCGCGAAGGCGTCTGCGGCTCCTGCGCCATGAACATCGATGGCCAGAACACGCTGGCCTGCACCCGCTCGATGCACGACGTGAAGGACGGCGCGGTGAAGATCAATCCGCTGCCGCATCAGCCCGTCGTGAAGGACCTCGTCCCCGACCTCACCAATTTCTACGCGCAGTACGCCTCGGTCGAGCCGTGGCTGAAGACGACCTCGCCGACGCCGCAGAAGGAATGGCGCCAGAGCCACGAGGACCGCGAAAAGCTCGACGGCCTCTACGAATGCATCCTGTGTGCCTGCTGCTCGACCTCCTGCCCGAGCTATTGGTGGAACAGCGAGCGCTATCTCGGCCCCGCCGCGCTGCTGCAGGCCAACCGCTGGGTGTCCGATTCGCGGGATGAAGCGACCGGCGAACGGCTCGACAATCTCGAGGACCCCTTCCGCCTCTATCGCTGCCACACCATCATGAACTGCGCCAAGGCCTGCCCGAAGGGCCTCAACCCGGCCGAAGCCATCGCCGAGCTCAAGCTCAAGATGGTCGAGCGCCAGATCTGAGACGGATATTCCCGCCCCGGCCGGGCCTGTCTGGAGACAAAATAGTTCTTCTTAGACAACAAAGTTCTTCTTAGACAAAATAGTCCTTTCGAGTTCGGGGACTTCCAAAATGAGCCGAAGCAAGGCGGGTCCTATGATGATCCGCCTTGCTCCCGCGCGTCCCCGCCGCAAGCTTCGATGGCCTGGTCGGCGGAGAGTTCAAGGTCGCCCTCGACGGGCGCGACAGGTCGGGTGCGGCAGGCATTTCGTATGTTCCCTGTTCGTTCCTCTCGGATCAAGTGGCCCGCTCGCGAAGCCACGATTGCGAATTTTGTCGCGGTATCGGCGTCCCCCTGGGGACCTTGTGAAACCTCAAGAAAATAGGCCTAAGAAACGGATCGCGAATGATGCAAGAAATCTGCGCAGCGCCGCGGCGGATGTCGGAACTGGCGCCTGCCGTTCGTCTTGAATCCAAAGCCCCGCCCCCATGGAGTTCAGCGTAACATGGCCCCGCGCGCCAACTGGAAAGGCTTCCTGCGTCTGTCCCTGGTGACCTGTCCGGTCGCGCTCTATCCGGCCACCTCCGAGTCAGAGAAGATCTCGTTCAACCAGCTCAACCGGCAGACCGGCCATCGCATCAAGTACCTGAAGGTCGATGCCGACACCGGCGACGAGGTGCCCAACGAGGACATCGTCAAGGGCTACCAGCTCGAGAAGGACCAGTTCATCGAGGTCACCAAAGAGGAGCTCGAGGAGATCGCGCTGGAATCCACGCGGACCATCGAGATCGACGAGTTCGTCGACAAGGCCGACATCGACCCGCGCTACCTGATCCGCCCCTACTACATCCGCCCCGACGGCAAGGTCGGGCACGACGCCTTCGCGGTGATCCGCGAAACCATCCGCGAGATGAACAAGGTCGCGATCGGCCGGGTCGTGCTGACCAACCGCGAGCACATCATCGGGCTGGAGCCGATGGACAAGGGCCTGGTCGGCACGCTGCTGCGCTATCCCTACGAGGTGCGCAGCGAACAGGAATATTTCGACGAGATCCAGGACGTGAAGGTCACGAAGGACATGCTCGATCTCGCCAAGCACATCGTGAACCAGAAGGCGGGGCGGTTCGATCCCGAGAAGTTCGAGGACCACTACGAGACCGCGCTGATCGACCTGATCAACAAGAAGCGCGCCGGCAAGCCGATCACGCCGAAGGAGCGGCCGGCCTCGACCAACGTCGTCGACCTGATGGAGGCTCTGCGCCGATCCGTCGGGAAGGAGGCCGCGCCGGCGAAGGCCGCAAAGCCCGCTAAGAAGCCGCGAAAGGCGGCAGCCGGCCAGAAGGAAATGCTGATGTCGATCGAGGGCAGATTCTGTTGAAAAAGGCAGCTGTTGCGACGCAGAGATATCGGTGATTCAGTCTGTCTAATTGGCAGGACTGAAGATCATGATGGGGCATCGGCAAGTCGAACAGGTCGCGTTGTTCTATGAGTTCTCGCTCGAAAGACATGTCCCGACTGATCACTTGCTGCGGTTGATTGACAGGTTTGTCGATCTTGAACAGGTCCGGCGGGACCTGGCGCCTTTCTACAGCAGCATCGGTCGGCCTTCGATCGATCCCGAGCTGATGATCCGGATGCTCCTGATCGGTTACTGCTTCGGCATCCGATCGGAGCGGCGCTTGTGCGATGAGGTTCACCTCAATTTGGCCTACCGGTGGTTTTGCCGGCTCGGTCTGGATGGAGCGGTGCCGGATCATTCGACATTCTCCAAGAACAGGCATGGCCGCTTCCGGCAGAGCGACCTCTTCCGCCGTGTGTTCGAGAGCGTCTTGAGCCGCTGCATCGAGGAGCGACTGGTCGGGGGTGAAGGATTTGCCGTCGACGCGAGCCTAATCAAGGCCGATGCCAATCGGCAGAAGGGGATCGAAGGCGACAAGGGACTTCCGCCGGAGGCTGCCGGCCGAGCAATCGATGAGTATCTGGCTGTCCTTGATGATGCCGCTTTCGGAGCCGCGACCGAGGTTACCCCGAAGTTCGTATCACCTTCCGATCCGGCGGCGCGCTGGACGGGGGCGCACGGCGGCCAAGCATTTTTCGCCTATTCGACGAACTATCTGGTCGACATCGAGAACGCGATCATCGTCGATGTTGAGGCAACGACGGCAATCCGGCAGGCGGAGGTATTGGCCGCCAAGCGCATGATTGAGCGCTCGCTGGAGCGGTTTGATCTCTATCCGAGCCGGCTGCTCGGTGACAGCGGCTATGGCTCGGCCGAGATGCTCGCCTGGCTGGTCTATGAGCACGGGATCGAGCCGCACGTTACAGTCTTCGACAAGTCGGCCCGCACAGACGGGATCTTCTCGCGCGACGACTTCACCTATGACCATGCTGGGGACATCTATCGTTGCCCTAGTGGCAAAGTTCTTACCACGACCGGAACGTTGGTGAATGATGGTGCCACCATGCTTTACCTCGCCAGCAAGCGCGATTGTGATCGATGCGCACTGAAGGCTCGGTGTTGCCCCAAGCAGGCTTCACGGAGAGTGCCGCGCTCGATCTACGAGGGCGCTCGCGACATGGCCCGCCAGATCGCGAGATCGTGGGAGGGAGGCACCTCGCGCCGGCTCCGCAAGAAAATCGAGATGTTGTTCGCGCACCTCAAGCGCATTCTCAAGCTCGATCGTTTGCGTTTACGAGGTCCAAACGGCGCGCGCGACGAGTTCATCCTCGCAGCCACCGCCCAGAACCTTCGAAAGATGGCCAAGCTGATCCCGATGCCTACCCCGAGGCTCGCATAGGGTCGGTAAAGCAGTTCGGCCACGTCGCGACGACCTATTACAACGAAATACTGCCGGCCTTTTTCAACAGAATCGGCCATGAGCCGACATCGCTCCAATCAGATACTTGTCAGGCTCCTTAGCGGCCGTAGGGGAAGCAGCGGTTGCGATCGAGTGTGAGACCGAAATGCGCTCCCAGTGCAGCGATGGCCGCGTCCTGCTCAGGATAAGGATCGGCATTGGATGCGGCAACGATAATGATCCGGAACCTGCCGCGATCCTGGCCACCGGGTGGCAGCATCGCTGTAGCCAGTGCATTGCCCTCCCTGTCGCGCAACGTGAGGAAAAGCGGCATCTCTCGCCGTACATGGGCCTCAAGGCCGATGTCGCGCTCGATCGCGTTGGGCCGCTCGGGACGCCAGGACTGGACTGCCTTCTCCCGCTCGTGGCGGAAATATTTCTCGACTGTGTGGTTCATCAGGCGCGACTCATGCGCCGCTTCACCTTCCGTCTCGATACGGAACCAGGTCTTACCCTTCGGCGCATCGCAAACATACTGCATTTCGCTCGTCCTGCGATTGCCGCGATTCTAGGGCGTCGGGCCTGCAAAGCCAACATGAGATTCGCTCCCGTGTGTAACGCTGCACGATCAGAGGGCTAAGAGTTCTTGATTGGACGTTGAAGTTCCAGTGAGCCCAAACAACACTAGGTCGACCGGAATAATCCTCTTCAAGGAGCGTCCCGATGCCTGACGTAAGGGAAAAGCAACGCGAAGCCCGCCGAAAGATCATTCGCCAATGGGCGAAGCTTCCGAAGGATAAACGGCAGTCTATGGAGGGGATTTCTGAATTCGCCAGGACCTCAGCTCAGCAGAACGAGAACGCATTCGTCCGCAGTCGTCGCGATCCGTATCAGAAGATCATGGGATGGCTATTGCCGCGTGCTCATCTCTGAACGACTGAGTCCTCTGCACATCCTTCGAAGGCGACACCGAAATTTCGGCAAAGTCATCGAATGCCCTGCCGTGTCCGCCCCCCGGCAGGGCCGTCACAAAGCGACGACCTAACTGTGAAGCTGAAAGCAACCATCATCGTCGCAGCGCTGCTAGCTGCACTAGCTGCACATGCCGAGACGATCGATCTGAAATGTTGGGCGCGAGGCCTTACGGGTGACGAGCGCAACTCGGTCTACATAAACGGAGAGCAAATCACCGTTAATCTGGACGAGGGGACGATGCACTCTCGGACATTCGGAAGCAATTTGGCCGTCCACGTCACGGATACGCACTTGTTCTTTGAGACGGCGCTTACACTCGGCAACATTTGGCAACATCTGTTCGACCCGACCGCTGTCTGGCAAGGTTTCATCAACCGCGTCGACGGCACGCTTAAGGCGCATAAACGCGACGGTACTGTCATCAGCGGGCACTGCCAGCTGGTCGGCTGAACCTGCCCATGTCGCAGATGGGTCCCAAGCGGCGGTCGGGGACAGCGCCAGCCGTGTCCGGTACCACCTCAAACGGCGGACCTTGCAGCCTCCGGTGTAGTCTTCGCTCCGGGCCGACGTTGTAGGCAATCAGGTTGAGGAGGAAAACCGGCGGCGACGCGAGTTGGACCTCGATGTTTGGTCTTTACTCGTCTCGTGTTAGACTTCGCCTGCCCGACTAGGGAGAACAGCCATGACCGCCGAGTTCGATGAAGACCGCTTCAATATGGCTATCCGTAAATTTCTGAAGCATGTCGGAGTTACATCGCAGCGTGAAATTGAGAACCTGGTGCGTAGTGGGGCGGTGAAAGGTGGCAAGCTCAAACTGCGAATGACCCTGTCCGCTGAGGGGACGCCGCTGAAACATGTAGTCGAGGAAACAATCGCACTCTGACGAAGTCCCGGCTGCCCCGGCATTGCCGCCCTCTTGGTGGAGCATTCAATCCTGTTGATTTCCAGCGACGACTGCTTCGGGTCAAAGGCTGCCCTCAGCAGCCAGAATGCCCTTGGTCGGTCATCTCTCGGAAGCGGACGCCGGCGCGCTCAGGGCTGAGGTCAGCCACGGGTCGATTCCGTTGAAAAAGGCCGGCAGTATTTCGTTGTAATAGCTCCGTCGCGACGTGGCCGGAACTGCTCTTACTGACCCTATGCGAGCGTCGGGGTGGGCATCGGGATCAGCTTGGCCATCTTTCGAAGGTTTTGGGCGGTGGCTGCGAGGATGAACTCGTCGCGCGCGCCGTTTGGACCTCGTAAACGCAAACGGTCGAGCTTGAGAATGCGCTTGAGGTGCGCGAACAACATCTCGATTTTCTTGCGGAGCCGGCGCGAGGTGCCTCCCTCCCACGATCTCGCGATCTGGCGCGCCATGTCGCGAGCGCCCTCGTAGATCGAGCGGGGCACTCTCCGTGAAGCCTGCTTGGGGCAGCATCGGGGCTTCAATGCGCATCGATCACAATCGCGCTTGCTGGCGAGGTAAAGCATGGTAGCACCATCATTCACCAACGTTCCGGTCGTGGTAAGAATGTTGCCACCAGGGCAACGATAGATGTCCCCAGCATGGTCATAGGTGAAGTCGTCGCGCGAGAAGATCCCGTCTGTGCGGGCCGACTTGTCGAAGACTGTAACGTGCGGCTCGATCCCGTGCTCATAGACCAGCCAGGCGAGCATCTCGGCCGAGCCATAGCCGCTGTCACCGAGCAGCCGGCTCGGATAGAGATCAAACCGCTCCAGCGAGCGCTCAATCATGCGCTTGGCGGCCAATACCTCCGCCTGCCGGATTGCCGTCGTTGCCTCAACATCGACGATGATCGCGTTCTCGATGTCGACCAGATAGTTCGTCGAATAGGCGAAAAACGCTTGGCCGCCGTGCGCCCCCGTCCAGCGCGCCGCCGGATCGGAAGGCGATACGAACTTCGGGGTAACCTCGGTCGCGGCTCCGAAAGCGGCATCATCAAGGCCGGCCAGATACTCATCGATTGCTCGGCTGGCAGCCTCCGGCGGAAGTCCCTTATCGCCTTCGATCCCCTTCTGCCGATTGGCATCGGCCTTGATTAGGCTCGCATCGACTGCAAATCCCTCACCGCCGACCAGTCGTTCCTCGATGCAGCGGCGCAGCACGCTCTCGAACACGCGACGGAAGAGGTCGCTCTGCCGGAAGCGGCCGTGCCTGTTCTTGGAGAATGTCGAATGATCCGGCACCGTCCCGTCCAGACCGAGCCGGCAAAACCACCGGTAGGCCAAATTGAGGTGAACCTCATCGCACAGGCGCCGCTCCGATCGGATGCCGAAGCAGTAACCGATCAGGAGCATCCGGATCATCAACTCGGGATCGATCGAAGGCCGACCGATGCTGCTGTAGAAAGGCGCCAGGTCCCGCCGGACCTGTTCAAGATCGACAAACCTGTCAATCAACCGCAGCAAGTGATCAGTCGGGATATGTCTTTCGAGCGAGAACTCATAGAACAACGCGGTCTGTTCGACTTGCCGATGCCCCATCATGATCTTCAGTCCTGCCAATTAGACAGACTGAATCACTGATATCTCTGCGTCGCAACAGCCGTCTTTTTCAACAGAATCGGCCACAAACAGACATACGAGCAGCTTGTCAGGTGCTGCAAGCTGACGCTGTTGAGCAGATCCGATCTGCGGTCGCCTAATTCACCGGATCGACAAGCACGTAGTCCAGCAGGTTACGGACCTTCTGATCGACCGCAAGCCAGTCGGGTTGCGCAATGACATTGCCCGAGAAATGATACGAAAACTCAATGTCAGGACCTAGGCATTTCGTTGAACCGCAGAATTTGAAAGAGTTGCACGAAATTCCCAACGAGAATGTGTGCCCTTCGTTCGGTGAGGCGCGAACATAGGCCATCAAAAGTGGACGATCACCGACTTTGAATTCCGCCCAACCAGAGGACTCGAAACGGGGATCTCCCGGAGCAAGACTACCGGCGAGCCGCGCATACGTTGCAGCCCAACGGGCGCAATCTGCCAGTGCCCCTTTCCCGATGGCGAAGCCTGCACCAAACGACCGGAAGTCAGCACGAGAATACTTGCCCAAGAACAGGCCGCTCCGATCCGACTTGTTTGGAAGACTCACATTCATCAAACTGGCGTTCGCAAACATCCGGCGGGCTGCCTCGGGCGCTTGTATGACATCTGCCAGAGTCATTTCGTTCTTAATGTGCAGGCGATCGGTAAACCGGATTAGTTGGGTTTCGTCTCCTTCAGATGGAAGAGCGAGCCGAACGTCCTTTATTTGGATTATCACCCGGCCGTCGGGCAATCTCTCCCAGTCGTCGGGCGCAGCTAAAACAGCCTCACAAGCGGGTGCCAGACCAAAAACTCCGATCCCGAATGCCGCCCAAAGAGAAGATCGTATTGAAAAGCTCATTCTGGACCTGTCCCCAGCCGCCATGATGCCCTCTCCACGCGGCACTTGGATCAGTCAGACAAGGGCGGGTGGCCGCGGAAAGTAACAGCCCTTCCCCAAACATCAAAGTGTGCCGGTTGTCCGGTCTGGGTCAGCATCGGCCCCTTCCTCGTTCGAATTGGACGCAAGTAAGTCTCCAATCGTCTCGAAGCGGACGCGAGAATTGGACGGGCTTCAAGCTGAAAATGGCCAGCCTCACCAGCTGAGGAGGTCAACATGACTGATATCCCAAGCACCATCCCTGCCGTCTCGAAACACGCTCCTTGGAACAAGGGGAAGATCGTCGGGGCAAAGCCGCCGCTCCGTCCGAAACACGTCTGGTCAATCCGAACCAAGCTCCAGGTCGAAGGCCGAATGCGCGATCTGGCGCTGTTCAACGTCGCCATCGACAGCAAGCTCCGCGGCTGTGACGTCGTAGCCTTGAAAGTCGATGACCTCGCGCCGGGCGGATATGCGGCCGACCGCGCGAACGTTCGACAAAAGAAGACCGGCCGGCCAGTCAAATTTGAACTGACGGAATTGACCCGGCAGGCAATCGATGATTACCTACACGTCACTGGCAAAAAGTCAGGAGAGTACCTGTTCACTGGCCGGTGCCGGAGTGGACATATGACGACCCGCCAGTACGCCCGACTCCTATCTCACTGGATCGCTGACATTGGACTGGACCCGCATCTGTTCGGGACCCATTCCCTTCGCCGGACCAAGGCGACCTTGATCTATCGCCGAACCGGCAACCTGCGGGCCGTGCAACTCCTTCTGGGGCATACGAAAATTGAAAGTACCGTCCGCTATCTCGGCATCGAAGTTGACGATGCCCTGGCGATAGCAGAACAGGTAGACGTCTGAGTTCGGGGGCAGAGCGGACGCGATCTGCTCTGCCCTCGCGGACGGCTTCGGGCCGATTCTGTTGAAAAAGACGGCTGTTGCGACGCAGAGATATCAGTGATTCAGTCTGTCTAATTGGCAGGACTGAAGATCATGATGGGGCATCGGCAAGTCGAACAGACCGCGTTGTTCTATGAGTTCTCGCTCGAAAGACATATCCCGACTGATCACTTGCTGCGGTTGATTGACAGGTTTGTCGATCTTGAACAGGTCCGGCGGGACCTGGCGCCTTTCTACAGCAGCATCGGTCGGCCTTCGATCGATCCCGAGTTGATGATCCGGATGCTCCTGATCGGTTACTGCTTCGGCATCCGATCGGAGCGGCGCCTGTGCGATGAGGTTCACCTCAATTTGGCCTACCGGTGGTTTTGCCGGCTCGGTCTGGACGGGACGGTGCCGGATCATTCGACATTCTCCAAGAACAGGCACGGCCGCTTCCGGCAGAGCGACCTCTTCCGTCGCGTGTTCGAGAGCGTGCTGCGCCGCTGCATCGAGGAACGACTGGTCGGCGGTGAGGGATTTGCAGTCGATGCGAGCCTAATCAAGGCCGATGCCAATCGGCAGAAGGGGATCGAAGGCGATAAGGGACTTCCGCCGGAGGCTGCCAGCCGAGCAATCGATGAGTATCTGGCCGGCCTTGATGATGCCGCTTTCGGAGCCGCGACCGAGGTTACCCCGAAGTTCGTATCGCCTTCCGATCCGGCGGCGCGCTGGACGGGGGCGCACGGCGGCCAAGCGTTTTTCGCCTATTCGACGAACTATCTGGTCGACATCGAGAACGCGATCATCGTCGATGTTGAGGCAACGACGGCAATCCGGCAGGCGGAGGTATTGGCCGCCAAGCGCATGATTGAGCGCTCGCTGGAGCGGTTTGATCTCTATCCGAGCCGGCTGCTCGGTGACAGCGGCTATGGCTCGGCCGAGATGCTCGCCTGGCTGGTCTATGAGCACGGGATCGAGCCGCACGTTACAGTCTTCGACAAGTCGGCCCGCACAGACGGGATCTTCTCGCGCGACGACTTCACCTATGACCATGCTGGGGACATCTATCGTTGCCCTGGTGGCAACATTCTTACCACGACCGGAACGTTGGTGAATGATGGTGCTACCATGCTTTACCTCGCCAGCAAGCGCGATTGTGATCGATGCGCATTGAAGCCCCGATGCTGCCCCAAGCAGGCTTCACGGAGAGTGCCCCGCTCGATCTACGAGGGCGCTCGCGACATGGCGCGCCAGATCGCGAGATCGTGGGAGGGAGGCACCTCGCGCCGGCTCCGCAAGAAAATCGAGATGTTGTTCGCGCACCTCAAGCGCATTCTCAAGCTCGACCGTTTGCGTTTACGAGGTCCAAACGGCGCGCGCGACGAGTTCATCCTCGCAGCCACCGCCCAAAACCTTCGAAAGATGGCCAAGCTGATCCCGATGCCCACCCCGACGCTCGCATAGGGTCAGTAAGAGCAGTTCCGGCCACGTCGCGACGGAGCTATTACAACGAAATACTGCCGGCCTTTTTCAACGGAATCGGCCAATAGCGGTCATTTCGGGCTATTTGATTGCAGAACAAAAATCCCGGCTATGCGTCGGGTGAAGCGACGGATTCCACCAATTAGATCTCTCGCCCTAAACACCAGGGTGATGAGCCATTCTGGCGTTCCCAGATGTCGGAGTATCTCTGCCTTGCCTTCATCCATTGTCTTCCACATGTTTTGGTCGGTGAAGAGCACATTTTCTTCATTGCACCGGTCGATCCTCCACATGATCTCTTCTTGCAAGGCATCGACGCCCGACAGATGTCGAGCGAAATCGAGCTCTCTTAGAGCGCAGATTCGTTCGATCCGCTGGCGGATCGCCACTTCGTAGCGGATGCCCAACTTATCGAGTCTCGCATGGGTCGCCTCGTGAACAATAGCGGATGCGATCCACTCAACTGTCGTCGTCTCAGAAGTAACGGTACGCTCATCCAGCATACAAGCGTTCAAGGAATGCAAATAGCAGCCTGCGCCGTGCGGAACGAGGTGCACCCAAATTCTTGAAAGGTGGTTCTTGACCCGCCGATAGTGAAGCGGAGCACAGCATTCGATCAGTCGAAGCGCGTCTTCAATACGTTGAATGGCTGGCTTGCCGTCCGACCGAAAACCGCCAAATATTCGAGAGCGCGCTTCGTAGGCTTCTTCCCCGGTCATGGACCGTCCCCGATTACGCACATCCGCGGGCAGACGCGAAGGATTATTCCCGCAACCTATGAGGGCGAGTGTGAATAAAAACAACAAATACAGCAAGGTAGCCTTTTGGCGCGCTTGGCTCTGCCGGACCAGCTGTCGCGAACCGGGCCCCCTCAGATCGCTAAGCGGGATCCGGTTTCCATCCCTCGCACCGGTGTTCTGTGTCGCTTGCGCGAAAACGTCATTTCTGTCCGCACCGCACTAAGCGTCGACAAGATCGCGAGAATTCGAATACTACCTAAAATCGGAACGGAAGTTTGGCGCCGCTTCCTCGATTCGCCGACGTCTAGTTGTGCCGCTCAGAAAACCCGGGCCACCGAGGACGGGTGATCTTCACATGATCATCAGGCGACGGACTCCCCAAGTCGACAAGGTCCTTGGCAAAAGCCACCGCGTCTTTTGGTCGGTAACTGGTCGCCAACATCATCTGCTGTCCGACAACGAGTACTACGCGTTTCTCCGTATGTGCTACGACGATAGTACCTTGGACATCAGGGAGCAGTTCCCGCTGCCGCGGCAGGAAACGCTGAGGATCGCCGCCGACCTCGGCGTGAGGCATCCGAGAGCCAATGGCGTCTGCATCGTCATGACGACTGATCTGCTGGTCAAGTCGTCGACTGGCTCAGGACCGATGGAGTGTGCCTACGCGGTTAAGCCCGACGATGCACTGGTGGACAGACGAACGCTGGAGAAGCTCGACATTGAGAGGGTCTATTGGGAAAAAAGGGGCGTACCGTGGTCCATCATTCCCGCATCAAGCGTTCGTAACAAGGTAAGCGCAAATCTCGAATGGATGTTTGATTGCCTGCCCGACGACGGGACTGACCGCAATGAAGAACGACTAATCAGCGGATATTTGATCGGCGCGATTCCAGATTTCGGCAATTTTCCGCTGCGCACCGTTTGTAGCGTCATCGACGGCCGCTTCGCGCTGCGGGCTGGTCGGACATTAAGCACAGCCCGACGGATGCTTAGCCAAAAAGCCTTCCGGGTGGATCTTAGCGTCGGAAGTTTGGCGGATCTTCCCGCTTCGCACTTTCTCTATCGTGGAGAATTGGCGTGACATCCACGCGGGATAACGGACCTGCACTGGTCGAGCGTATGCTGATCAGGGAAACCGACGATGGCCGAGAAGCGTTTCAACGATGAGCGAAAGCGTTTGACGTCCAACCTGCTTCATGTCGGCCAAGACCCCAAATGTGTAGGGGCTCTTGTCGAGAAACTGTTCTCGAGCCCTCAGATCGACAACATAGCCTCTAGACAATTGGAGGCGCTTAATAGGAAGGCTCGGTCACCGTCGACAGCGAGTAAGCTTGTCGCGATTTTCCAAGAAGCACAGGCAGAGAATCACGACCCGATCGAAGCGTTGTCTTCCGCAGGCTATTTTGCAGACTTTGAAGAGGAGGCAGTATGAATCTCGGTCTGCCTCGGCCCTATCCCGATGAGTTGATTTATTCGGTGTTCGCTCGGCACTTCGCGTATCTGCAGCCGACGAAGATAGCTTCTGCGCATCGGTCCATTGACGGTCACAGGCGGTTCTCAACACGATACGTGAGAGGTGCTGCGAACCTCGCTGAAAAGACACGTCTCAGTTGGGGGTTGTCGGGGCTGGAAATCATCGAGCGCCATACAATGCTTCCCTTCTATGGAGCATTTCTCGATCCGGAAACATACTTGCGATGCACCCTGTGTTTTATGGCCGAAAGCCCTCGTGGTGGGGCGACTACGCTTGGGCTGAGTAATTCCAATGTGTCTCAACCTCAATTTCTGAGATTTTGTCCCTCTTGCTTGCGTGAAGATATCGAGAGCCTTGGGGAAACCTATTGGAGACGAGAACATCAACTCAGTGGAACACTTATTTGCATCCGCCATGGTGAATTGTTGAGAGACTCGACTGCCCGATTTGGAAAAAGAAACGAAACGACCATGCTGGATGCGACCGCACATTGCACCCCCGCGTTTGGGCCGCACGTTTTGTTGAGCGCAAACGAATTTCATCTCGCGCGATTGATAGCTCAGCGAGCGGCTGTTGTATTGACCGGCACGCCCACCTCTTGGCTGGACGTGAGAACGAGCGCCTTCGACCACGCCGTGTCGATTCCAGGCAGGGCCCTTGCCGTCATTCTGCTGATGTTGGTCGCCGGGAGGTGCCCTGCATACGGCGATACCCCGAAGCCGAGCCTCGTATTCGTGGACGGAGCCGCAGCCACGCTGTCGCCGAACAGTTCAGGCGGGTTTGAATTCGACATTCCGATCAGAAGCGCCGCAAGCGTGGATGCAGCGGGTTCGTTGAAGCTTCTGGACGAGAAGGACAACGGATGCGGCAAGGTCCCGCCCCAGGCGATCGCCAAGCTTCCGCAGGGAAATATGTCCGTGGTTCACCTGTCTGTTGCCGACGTGATGCTGCCGGCGACGTGCTATCTCGAACTGCGCACCGACGGTGGCGACACCGTACTCAAACAGTTGAAGCTCGTTCAGCGTTACGTGACATCGGCCGTGGTCACTCCGCTGTGGTACTGTTTTTGGCTTTCCATCGGCACCGCGATTTTTGCCGGAATCGCAATCGGCCTCTTCGTCGCCTGGATACCACCGTGGTTCAAACTGGGCTCCCCCGCGTGGGAATTTGCCAAAAGCTGGACATCGACCACGACCCTCGTAGGTGGGGTCCTTGCGACCGCGCTTAGCTTGAGCGCCCTTCCGGATCTTACTCTATATGCGAGCAGGTCAGGCTATTCGGCCGCGGCCCTTTTGCTTTCGTTGGTCGTCGTGGTTGCCCCGTTCATCTACGTCGCTCTAAGGAGGGGTAGCTTCGAAAAGGACGTCGCGTCGAAAGTCTACTCCGTCGGATACCACGGCTACCTCTGGACGTTCCTACTCTCATGCGCTGTTACCCTCTTCGGAGGCCTTGCGCAGATCGTCGTCCTGTCTCTGCTGCTCCACGAAGTGTTTCGGGGATACCGTTTCTGGTCTGTTTCGAGCGGTCTCGATCCGTGGGGCTGGAACTTCTGGTCGATCGCAACGTGCGTCTTGGGTGCGCTCATGTGCTGGTATGCTGGTTATTCGATGTACCTGACAGTCGGTTTGCAGAAGAAAGCCGACAATGACGCGATTGCCGAAAAGAGGGGTCGTCATGCCAAAGACCCCGACCTCGTGAACACGGAAGGCTCCCCTGAGACGGCGAAAGGGTCGCTACTTTCCTGGCCGGTGCTCTAGACCCACCACGTTGCCGTTGGACAAGTAGCGCCAATTAAGGCGTAGAACTCGTTTCGACGGATCTTGAGGATAGGACGACCGATCTGCGGCCGAACGAAACGTCGAAAGCTCAGGGTCATGCACTACACTCTTGAGGTCACGTCATTGAAGCAGCACGTCCGACGACGGCGACATCGTCCCGCTCGGTCGTGTCGGCGAAACGTCAGAGTCCTTGGCCGCTCGTCCGGCCCGTCGATGCGGGGGGCGAGGTGTGTTTCGGCGTGGAATAAGGGCTCTGACGCAAGTTTGGTGCAGCGCCGACAATTCTGAGCCGATCAACCTGGCTTGAAGCAGATCGATTTTCCCGCGACCGTACATTTGACGTCGAACAATCTTGAGGCGCGTAATCTGACCTTCGGTCTGTCCGTTCGACGGGATTGCGGTGCCATTCAAACTTTGCGATGGCCCCGGCGTTGCGGGCGGCAGAACGCTTCTTTCGATCCCCCTCTCGGCGCATCGGCGCCCTTCATGCCGTGCTTTCCAGAGACCCACCCAGAATGGCTCTCAAAGATGCTCCCTGATTGGCTCACAGTTTATCGCCGACCGCGGGTCGGTTATTGGATCAGAGTTCCGTTAGCCAGGACCTGCCTGCGTTCGCGCTCCAAAGCTCGACTGTGGACGTCAAGTACCGTCGCCAAAGTCGCGGCCGTCTTGGGCATCAATCTTAGGCCGCGCACGTTAAGCTTTTGATCCAACTGCCGGCTAAGACCCAAGACTGTCACGCGTTGGCCACTCTTGCGAAGTTGTTGCGCGGCGGCCTTGATACGCTTCGCTAAGCTGAAGTCCTGCGCTCGCGCTGAGCGCTTTTGTGGTGATCCTCGTTTTCCCCGAAGGCTGGGGCGATCGGTCACCCAGGCGCGGTCATACTTCAGCAGAGCTTGGTAAACCCCTCCCGCCTTTCTCTGCTTCTGCTCCTCAATCCAACGTTTCCGCAGAGTAGCGATCTTCTCTGGTGAGGGATGATACTTCGATTGCACGCCATCGATGACGCGCCTGACAACCCTCCAGTGTACATTCAGATCTTTGCAAACTTGGTCAATCGTACCATGACGTTGATAAAGCCTCAGCATTTCGGCTTCAAAGGCTGGGCCATACAGACTCACTCTTTTAACGAGCGGCATCGCCGGATCATCTTCCCGTGCCTGCCAAAAGTTGAACACGTGCCCGCAAGGGCATCTTGCGTGGAAGTATTGGTCATCCGCTTTGGAGCGCCTCAGATAGACATCCGGAATTCGAAACCCTTCTTCGTGCTTGGCATAGGGATTTGGACATTTCCACGCTCTTCGGAACGAACCGTCTAAACCATCGCGGCTTGGCCTTGAGCGAGTTGTTGACGGTCCCTCCTTCAGAAAGATCTGGAGTAAGATATGCAACAGTGGATGGTTGCATCCATCCTTATAGAATATCTTGCGGAAGGGCCGTGAGCGCTCGTTCACCAAGCACCCGAGCTTCTTCAGTAGTGGATCGCCAAAGTATTTTATGAAGTCGCTGCCGATCACCCGCGTCTGAAGTTTACAGACGCCTGAGCCATATCCCGCTTCGACAGCAGCCTTAAGATACCGATCTCCTGTGTTTGGACTGAGCCATGGCGAAAGACCTCCGTCGAGTATCTCGGCAGCGCGCGCCGCGATCTTGTATGCGATGGCTGCTTCGTCGTTGGTGAGCGAAGCAACAGGTTGAGCGTCTACGCTGCAATGCAGGGTCGCATCCTGCGTCGATAAATCAAGCGGCGACATCAAAGCAGTTGAGTCACGCAATATCTCTTCATGCTTGACGCAAAAAAGCGTGCCCGAAAGTTGGTGCTTTCGGCGCCAGTAGGTCTCCCCGAATTCCTGTAGATCCTCATTGAGGCAGGAAACGCAAAACCGAAAGAACTTTGGCTCGTCCACATTCGAGTTTCCCATACCGAGGGCAACCGAACCTCCGTGCGGATTTAGTGACCCGAAACATTCGATGCATCTCAGGTGGACGTCTGGTTTAAGGTAGGCACCGTTGAAGGGAAGCAACGTGTGTCGATCAAGGATTTCCATGGCGGACATCCGCCAAGTCAGGCGTGTGCGTTCAGAAAGTTCGGCCGCATTCCTGACATACCTAGTCGAGAACCATGCGGAGCCGTCGATTGACTTCCGGGCTGTAGATCGCATCTCCGGTTGAACGTATGCAAAATGTCTCGCAATAACCGAGTAGATCAATTCGTCTGGATAGGGCTTGGGCAGGGCAAGGTTCATAAAGCTACCGCAGCAAAAACGTCGATCAGTCCGGCGGACCCAAGAGCATCCACGGGATCGGACCCGGCTCTATCTGCAGCCCTTAAGGGCGCGGAAGAGAAAGGTACGCCATTGGATTGCCTTACGCGCCTTCGGCAGTCGTTTTGACTGCTCTAATGGACCGCCCGCTGGTCTTTTGCCTGGACGCCCGTATCCAATCGCGATCCCATTTCATCAACGCTTGATAGGCGGATCTTGACTTTGTTTTGCTCCATTCGGCTCGCATGCGGCCGATCCGCGCTCGGTTGAGTTCGTTTCCGCTTTTTTGGCGCTTGACGAGTCGGTCCGCAACTCTGTGAGAGAGTCCCATGGTGTCTGCCACATACCTAACTGACCGCCTTCTCTTGTAGAGGCGTCTAGCTTCATTCTCCATGGCTATCCCATAGCCACTAATCTTTTTGACCTTCGGTCTGCTGGGATCGCCTTTTTGGCTTTCCGCGAAAGCAAAATTGAAACCGCAAGTGCATCTTCCGTGATAGTAAGTCGTACCTTCTCTACTCTTCCGGAGGGAGATGTTCGGGATTCTGAAGCTCTCGTGGTGCCTCGCGTAAGTGTTAGGGCATTTCCAATCTCGTCGAGGTACGTGGTCTATTCCCGGAGACGTCACTACCGATCGAGATGACACCATTTTGCTTTCGAGAAATATTTGGATCAGAATGTGGACCAGTGGATGGTGTGTGCCCGCTGGATAGAAAGCCCGCTGAAGGCTTATCGATCGTTCTGATAAGTGGCAGCCAAGTTTCTCGAGAAAAGCAGTTCCGTAAAATCCGACAAATTCCTTCGCCAACTTGTTTGTCTTGAGTTTTGCGATGCCTACCCTATAGCCCATCGCCATTGCAGCTTTTTGATACTGCGAGCAAATGTTTGAGGTCATCCTGCCCTCCAGTCTGCAAGCCAACGTCGCCATCACTCCCGAAGCCCGCTCGGCTTCCCTTCAAAGAAGCTCGAGTTCGTCGGCAATGAAAGCGGCTCCCGAAGATAAATTGTCGGACGCCACTTCACAACGTAGAGTTTTACGGCTTTAATCCGCCAACTGCGGGGGAGCGGAGCTATGGGGAGATTGCAGGTTGCAGCTGCAACGATCGGACTTGCATGCGTGCTTTCCGGTTTCCTTGGGCGCCACTGGCTCCGCGGACGCCACGCGGAAGGCCGTAGTCTCCTGGTTCGTCGACTTTAGAGAGTTCACGAAGGTGGACGTCGAAAAGCCGTCCTTCTTGGCCCGGACAGGAGCGAAGCCGCCCGCGAAGCCAGTCACCGATCTTCTGAGGAAGTTGACTCCAGAACTCGCCGTGGCGAAGAGGACCTACGATGAGCTCCAGAGACAGGCGGTCGCTGCGGGAAGCGATACGCTGCCGTCGATATGCAAGTATCCCGGCGGCGTTCTCATCGAGGGCGACCTGAAAATACGACAGTGGCTGATCATGTCATTGCGCACTGCTTTCGTCGACAACGGCGTGACGGGCGACTTCGCCAAGAACCTTCAGAACGAAATAAAGGTCGCCAAGAAGGACGTACTGCAAAATCAGATTACCTTCGTGGTGTCGTACAGTGGGAACGCCACGCCGGGCTGGAAGCTGGTGCGCGTTTCGGCCAACCAGGGTAGCAACTTCTTCAACGCGCAACGCACGCGCACGCAGGATCTCGTTCTGACTCTTGGACCTGCGCCTAACGACGCCGCGGCTGCCGCGGCTGTGCACCAACAGAACCAGGATCTCGCCGCCGCGATCGGCATCGCCGTTGCCAACGCGATCAGCGGACGCACGCCTTGACCGAAGCCTTTTGCAAGGAGCAGATTTCATGAAGGAAGACGATATTCCCGTTCGGCACCGCGGCATCCCGCGGACCCTCAAGACGGCGCTCGCACTCGGCTACAAGAAGCGTCGGGTCAAGTTCTCCGATGTGGAGGAGAACTTCGTGCAGTTTGCGCAGCACGGTGCCCGCGCGGGTTCGGTTTGCGGACATGCTCCATCCTCGAAACCGGGCTATATCTCCGTGTGCTATAAGGACGACTCCGGCATGTGTACTTGGGTCGATGTGCTGAAGACCGCACCGGTAGACCACTGAGGAGCCCCGGCCGCGTCGTCCATTTGGAGAGAAGTCATTCAACGTTCCGAAGTCGGGCTGGCGGCTCCCTTGCCCTCGCGGATGCGATGAAGTCCGCGCGAGTGGAGCGATCAATGTTTGGAACCCGGATATCATTCCGGCGTCGGCGGGTTGTCGATGAAGGCCTCGACCTCCCGCCCTTCGATGCGTCCATCGCGCATGAGCCGACCGGCGATGGCGGCGAGTGCGTTCCTGTGCCGACGGAGAATGCGCGTGCTCCGCGCGAGAGATTTCTCCAATTCCGTGTTCACCTGACCACGCACGCTCTCGAACGAGAGAAGGTGCGAGGTGTCGGTCGCGGCATCGAGGTAGAGGAGCGGCGTGTCGCCAGCCAGTCCGAAGGACCCGACCATGGTGGCTGCCGTGGCGGTCGCGATAGCCAAGTCGGAGCCCTTCTGTCCCCCCGCTCCGTCGCAAGCCTCACCGAGCATGAGCACTCGCCGGCTCGCCCGGCAAGGAGGACATCCAACCGCTTCGCAAGATCGCGGTCGGTTCCCTGCCCCGAAGCCGTGCCGTAGCGGAACGAGGCGCCTGCCCGCGCGCCGGATGGCGTCATGGTGGCGACGATATTCTGACCGCCGTGGGGGACGACATCCATGAGAATATGTGAGCCTTCGTGGATTGCGACCCGCCGGCGCAGTTCGGGCGACATTTCGCCGCCGCCGACGACGACCGTCCTGAGATCCTCGGTCGTCAGGGGACGGGCGGCTTCCCGCACACCCTTTCCAAGCGTGCCCCTTAAGCCACTCGGCCATCTCTCCGGACCGCCTGAAGGGGCGCCGGTGCCGGGTCCCAGGGCTGTCACCAGGTATCCGCACCTTTTCGACTGCTCGCGCCTCCCTTCTGCGAGCAGCGTCCAAACATGCGAGCAGTTAGATAGTCACTTCTCTGGCCAATTCTCTCAGTATCTCTGTGAAGCGACCTGCCGTGATCGGATCGTAAGGGCGCAGGCGCGGATTCGAGCACGGCAACGCCATCACGAGATCAGCATTGCCTTCGCGATTCTTCAGCCACAGAGCTGCCACGTAGACTGCCGGCGCCATGAGAAAGAGAATCTCAAAGGTGCCTCTCTGGACCACCACTAGATTTTCGGCATACCGAATCCCCTCCGCGGTTTGCTCTATCAGCGGCCCCTCGTTCAACTCGCCCAGTTTGTATTGCATTTCCCCGTCTTTGATCGCCGTTGCCACCGCGATTGGCACCGATGTTCTGGTAGGGACGCCATTAGCGGCTTTGTCCCCATTCCGGGACTCATACACAAGAAAGCGCCAACCGGTGATGTGCGCCGCCTCTCGGAGGAGGAGTCCCCCAAGACGAAGGCTGTCTAGCTGGAGAAAAGCAATTTTGTGCGGCATCGACAGCGAAACCTTCCCCATGTCTGCGCGCGAAAGATTGGGCAATCTTGGTCTGGCGTCAGGATTCAACAGCGCTTGCTTCACTACCTCCAACGCGCTCGGAGGAATATCGCACAACTCGATTGGCATCTCATTGCCCCCGCGTACGCGAGATAGGTTCTAACTGGCGGCTGTCGTATAGTATGTGTCCGTCCAGACCCCGCTCCCGTTCTGGTACTGAGTACAAAATTGATCATAATCAATTTCGGTTGACTGAAAGAATGGGTCCTTGATGACAAGCCTGCGACTTTCCCGGACGTAACCAGCAATCGCCAGGAAATGCCCGCCTCCTCCACGCCAAACGACACGTACGCAAAGCGGTCGCCCGGCCTCGGTCTCCTGTTGAACTTCTGCTGGAGTTGCCCGCTGATTCTGCCTCATCTCGAGAAGACAGCCGACTCGATTGAGCGGGGACGCCAGCGTGTTCAGCACGTTGAATTCCACATCGTCGGTATGACAAGGAACATCGCAGCAATCGTTACGATGGAGCTCAATGTTTGCCAATTTGCACTGGGTGAATTCGCTTCCTGGGTCGTAATAGGCCGAGACACTCGTAGCAACAGCGGCCCAACACCAATTGGAGTGACATTGGCATTGCATAGTGAAATTGGGGATCAATGCTGGCTGCTCCGACTCCGCCGGTGATACCGCATCCAACCTGTGGTCGGCATTGAGCGGAATTAGCGAGGTCAGGACAACCGACGCCGGGAGCGCGCTTTCAATTCTCGTCATGAGTCTGCGACCATCCTCAGATTGATATTGACGGCACGTTTAATCGCCCGCTTGCCCAGATCGCTCCTCGCCTATTTGATCAATATGGGCCCTCCGCAGCGGTACGCTCGGCAATCGCATCGTCAACCGCACGGCGAAAAGTGCTGCATCTTTCCAGGCGAGGAAATATGGAATAAGCGATGTCTCGGCCCGCAATGGTGTCAGTCGGGAAGTGAACTCCCGCAACCTCACGATTCGTACCGATGCGTTTGGCCAATGCCAGAAGAGCTTCCTTCGCTTTCGGGGCAACCTCTCCCAAGGCCAGCGCGATCAGATGGCTCTGGAGGGAATGACCACTCGGATAGGATGGGTGCCAGGGCGATGGCACCAGAGGAACGAGACCTGGCCAAACCTGTTGCGGTCGGCCCCTTCGGAATCTGAACTTGAAGAACATTGCCACGAGGAGACCAACCTGGTTGGCTATCTCAAGGACCCTGATCGCATTGGGGTGCGCCGACGGCGAGAGCATCAAGGTCTGGGCGAAGTAGGCAACGAGCCTGACATCCTGATCAGTGATCTCTGCCGCTAGGTCCGCGCGCCTGTCCATCGCCGGACCCTGCAGGTAGTCAATCTCAGAGAATATGTCGGCATGCGCGGTTGGCGGATCGGCGACGGGAATGGTTTGCCAGTCAGTCTGGCAAAACTCGGCAAGCGCGATCTGAGCAAAAAAGTCTGGTCGCCACGCTATCAGTGGGAACTTGACTTCGTAATTCAAATCTTGCGTTCGAAGGGGGATGAGCGGCTTCGAGATCGGGAAAGGCATTGGAGGCGACCCACCTCCAACATACCCTCCACCTCCCGAGCCACCGCCAGATCCCCCACCAGAACCTCCCCCGGATCCACCTCCGGAAAGTATAAGGGGTGTAAAGGGCATGACGTTCTCCTCTACTTCGAGCGAAAACAGTCTTCTAATGGTTACGTAGGTATGCCAGCTGCTCGCAAGCGATCAACATATAGCGATGCCTGAGGTTGTTTGAATGGACATCGCCGTTCGTAGTCAGAGACTCGAAAGCTCGGCAAAATGCGGGCATGGTGCTTCCCAATGCGGAGCGCATCATCGACCCGACCGATTGCAACCAAGCTACTCGCCAGAACCCGGGCGGCGTTGCCGAAACGTGGATTGAGGCTCAACGCCTTCCGGCTCCATCGAACAGCATCATTGTAATTACCGTTCAAATAATGGTTTTGGCCAAGAAGACAATAATTGAAGAAAGCCTGCTGATCAATCGGTGATAGACGAATTGCTCGCTCGGCACGGGCAATCGCCGATTCTGTCTCGCCGATGAAGCCAAATGGCCCACTGCTGAATATCCATGCCCAGGAGTTGCTCGGCGACACAACGATCGCCCGCTCAACCAAATCTATAGCGCTATCATAATCACGAAAGAACATGCCTCTGCCGTGACCCTGTATCGCTAAAGCAAGTGAATTGGAGGGGTCTCTCTCGATGGCGCACTCCGAGAGCCGGATGACTTCGGCTGCATCTGCGTCGGCATCAGAGGACCAGCCCTCAGCGATATTAAACATGTGCCAGTGGGCGCCAAACGCGTAGGGAGCGGCATATGAATCGTCTTCCGTTCGAGCTTTCTCCAACAGAGTCCGCGCACGCGAGAAGTTGGCAAAGTCCAGTTTGTAGAGAGCATCCAATGCCCGGAGCAAATAATCATAGGCGTTTAAACTGTGGGGCGCCTTCCGAAGTGCCCGCTTAACTTCTGCGCGGCGGACATGATTGGCGATCTTTCCCATAATGTTGATCGCGATATCATCTTGGGCGCTGAAGACCTCTTCAATTCCTAGATCGTACTTCTCGCTCCATAAGACGCAAGCGGTTGAGACATCCACAAGCTCAACCGAAAGCCGCACGCTGGAGTTCATCCGGCGTACTGATCCGGCAGCGAAATACTGGACACCAAGCCTCTCGCCGATCTCGATGGGATCAATGGTTCGCTGACGGAACGCCATCGTTGACCCGCGAGACACAACCAGGAGCTCCGGGATGTTGCTTAGCGAGCTGATAATGTCATCTGCAAAGCCCTCGGCAAAATACGCGTCCTGAGGCTCCGATGAAAAGTTCTTGAATGGCAGGACCGCGATGGAAGGCAATTTGGCCCACCCCGCGGACGTGCCTGAAAGTCCTACCGTTGCGCCGCGATCTACTCCTGGCAGAATGAAGGCAAAGGCGTGTATCGGTCGCGATAGATTTTTTAGCCGAAGCTCGCCAAGGTCATCGAGTTGCAGGCCACGTACGTCTCCCAGCGCGCCAAGTAGCGAAGATGAAACTACGATGCCGCCGGGAGATGCGACGGACTGAAGACGCGCCGCCATATTAACGCCGTGCCCGTAGACATCATCCATATCGAAGATGACCGGTTCCCAACTGACTCCGGTGCGAAATGTTATTCGACGCTCGGGCGGTTGGCTGCCCTCTAGATTGCCAATCTGTTGCTGAAGTTCGGTCGTGCATCTGATCGCATCACGCGGACTCTCAAACACAGCGACAAAACCGTCTCCAGTATTCTTTATCAGCTCACCCCGATGAGAGACGATTGTCGGATCAATCACACCCACGCGAAGTCGTCGATATCGTGCGTGGGTTCCGACTTCGTCGGCCTCCATGAGTCGGGTATAGCCAACAACATCGGTAACGAGGACAGCTCTGTGCTGTCTCTCGAAATCCGGGACCGCGTCCACTAGATATTCAGGACCTTGACCCACACCAGATACTTGCCCCTGGTCGAGTAGTTGGGGATGAGTTTAGGTATTTGACGATCAGGCTGTCAACGTCACGGGGCACTGTGCGAGGAGTAAACCTCGAAGCAGGAGCGCGCTGGGTAGAACGCGTTCGCCAGCCCTTTCAATCACATCCGAGAAGTAGACTGCAGGCGTTTTGCGCGGAGGAAGGGCATGATTCTTGGGTGGTAAATACCTCTTGTACAACCCTGAGAATATTTCCCGGTGTTATCTCACGCGTCATGCTTGAGCGTCGCCGTGGTATGCGCGGCGAGGAATGACGAAATCAGGTCGCTTCCGATGGCCTAGCAATTTGGTTGATAAACCCACAAACGGCTGTATCCGCTCTCGGAAAATCTCTCCGAGTAGGTTCGTGGCGGAGAGAGCGGGGACTCTCTTTCCCGATGCCGGGGATACGCGAAAACCGCCGAAAAACAAGGATTCCTGAAAAGCCTAGTCGAAGTTTGTGAACACCGCCTCTGTGTAGCAGCCGTGGGCAAAGTTGGTCCCTGGTCGGGGCAAAGTAGGTCCCCTAAGAAACACAGAAAGTTCCGCCAGCGACGGCGGGGCTTTTCATTTCGCGCGGATCGAGGGCGAATGTTGATCTATCGGACGGTGCAGCGCGGCGAGCGCTGGCCCCGGGGCACATTGGTCGGCCCGTCGGGACCGCCGACCCAATGCAAAACGTTGCGCGCGATGGACGGTCTGAAAGAACAATTTTGTAGGCTCGAATCGACCCTTGGGGAGGATGTGAAAGAACTTTGGCCCGGCCCCCATTTTAAACCGCGCCGAAGTTCTTCACCTTTTCAGCAAAAATAGAAGAACTATGTTGTGGGGGGACACGGCCGGCCGGGGTATTCTGCGATCGCAGTCAATTTGAGCAGAATTTTCTCCAACCCGCTGCGCGCGCAAGTTTTAGGTCCACAACCAGCGGTTTTCGCATAAGCTGCTTCCTTCCCTGCGCGAGATTCAGTTAAGCTCGCGCCAGGGACCGGAGCGACTGTGCAGAGGGCGCAACGCAACTCGCTGAGGCTGTTGCAGTGGATGATGGCGGCATCCCTGGCGCTGCCGATTGCGCTATTCGTCATTGCGGCCACGATCTCCTACACATCGACGAATGACATTGCCGACCGCGAGATCGAGCGCACCCTCGACGTCGCGCATGAGCATGCGCTGAAGGTGTTCGAGACCATCGATCGCAGCCTTGCCGAGCTCAACGAGGTCGTGCGCAGCCTTTCCGACGATACCATCCGCGCGCGCGAGCCGGCTTTGCACCGTCGCCTGAAGCGGCTGACCGATTCGCTGCCGCAGCTCAAATCGGCCTGGATCTTCGATGCGGACGGAAAAGCGCTGGTCAACAGCCTCGCCTCGCCGCCACCGGCGCTGAGCTTTACGGACCGCGATTACTTCTATTCCCACATCGACCAGAGCATCGGCACGTTCATCGGCATGCCGCTGACGCCACGCCCGCCCTATCAGGGCGCGCGCTTCTTCAGCGTCAGTCGCCGCCGCGATTCCGACGACGGCAACTTCATCGGTGTGATCCAGGCCTCCGTCCTGCCGGAATATTTCGAAAGCTTCTATGCCAGGATCGGCTCCGATCCCGGCAGCTTCTTCGCAATGGGGCGTGCCGACGGCGCCGTGCTCGCGCATTTCCCACGGCTCAACCACGACCTGCGGCTCGACCCGGGCGGCCCGGTTGGCCAGCAGATTGCCGGCCAGCCCGAGCGTGGCCTGATGACCATCGCCTGGCCATCGGACGGGATCGAGCGCCGCATTGGCTACCGGCGCGTTGCCGAATATCCGATCTATGTCAGCGCCGGGCTCGAAACCTCGGCGATCCGGGCACGCTGGTTCGCCACCATGGGCCAGCATCTGGTGTTCGGCATTCCCGCCACCGCGCTGCTGTTCCTGCTGCTCGCCTTCGCATTCCGCCGCACCCAGCATCTTCAGGCCGAGGCCGCAGCGCGGCGCGAAGCCGAGGACGCGCTCAAGCACAGCCAGCGCCTGGAGGCGCTCGGGCAGCTCACCGGCGGCGTCGCGCACGACTTCAACAATCTGCTGACGGTGATCCGCGCCTCGGTCGACCTGCTGAATCGCCCGCAACTGACGGAGGAGCGGCGGCAGCGCTACATCACGGCCATCGCGGACGCAGTCGCACGCGCCGCCAAGCTGACCTCGCAGCTGCTCGCCTTTGCGCGGCGCCAGACCCTGAAGCCAGAGGTGTTCGACGTCGGCCAGCGCATGCAGTCGCTGCACGACATGCTGGCAACGCTGCTCGGGCCCGCCATCGAGATCGTCACACGGCTGCCGGCCGAGCCCTGTCTCGTCAATGCCGATGCCGGCCAGTTCGAGACCGCACTGATCAACATGGCGACCAACGCGCGCGATGCCATGCAGGGCAAGGGCAGGATCATCTTCGAGGTCGAGGCCGCGACGACCATTCCGGACACGCCGGCCCCGGTCTCCGGCAACCATGGCTTCGTCCGCGTCACCGTCAGCGACACCGGGATCGGCATTCCTGCGGCGCGACTCGGGCGCATCTTCGAGCCGTTCTTCACCACCAAGCAAGTCGGCCACGGCACCGGTCTCGGTCTGTCCCAGGTGTTCGGCTTCGCTCGGCAATCCGGCGGCGAGGTGACGGTCGCGAGCGAGGTGGGGCAAGGCAGCACCTTCTCGCTCTATCTGCCGCGCGTGCCGCCGGACCTGCGGTCGCAGCGGCTGGCGCCGAACACGGCGCCGGCGGTGGCCGGCAGTGGCATGTCGGTGCTGGTGGTCGAGGACAACATCGAGCTCGCCAATTTTGCCGCCGACGGCCTCACCGAGCTCGGCTACAGCATCACGCTGGTCGACAATGCGACCGATGCACTTGCTGAGCTCATCGTGGACGCCAATCGTTTCGACGTCGTGTTCTCGGACGTGGTGATGCCCGGGATGACCGGGCTCGATCTGGCGCAGGCGGTCCGCGACCGCGGCATCGGCGTGCCGGTGGTGCTGACCACGGGCTACAGCCAGGCCCTGTCGCAGGATGGCGCTGCCGGCTTCGATCTCGTGCAGAAGCCCTATTCGATCGAAGAGCTGTCGCGCATTCTGCACCGGGCCGCACGGCTGCGGCGTGTGCGGGATGGCGCCGCCGAATGATTCGGCTGGGAACCGAAGGGAACCGGTTGATTTCCTTCGCGTTGTCCGCCCATGCACAAGCCCGCGGTGAAGCGCGAACAGGGCGAGAAGCCGCCCATTGGAGAGATCAAAGGCGAGAACGGCGATGAAGTGGCACCGCCGCCGCCTCCCGAGCTGCTCGAACCCGACCCCGAACTATCACCCGAGGAAGCCGAACAGGTCCGCAAAGATTATCTGCTGACGCGCTTCTGGATCAGCGCGCGCGACTTCTGGGGCCGTAACGGCGACCGCCTGGCCTGGCCGCTCTCGATCGGCCTCGGCGTGCTGATCATCCTGACCGTCGGCTTCCAGTACGGCATCAACGTCTGGAATCGCGCCATCTTCGACGCCATCGAGCAGCGCGATGCGACGAGTGTCTTCCATCTCAGCGCAATGTTCTTCCCACTTGCGATCGGCAGCATCGCGCTCGGCGTCGCGCAGGTGTTCGCGCGCATGAGCATTCAGCGGCGCTGGCGCGCTTGGCTCACGGCAAGCGTGCTGACACGCTGGCTCGCCAACGGCCGCTATTATCAGCTCAACCTCGTCGGCGGCGACCACAATAATCCCGAATACCGCATCGCCGAGGACTTACGCATTGCGACCGACTCGCCGGTCGATTTCCTCGCCGGCGTGACGTCGGCGCTGCTATCGGCCGTGACCTTCATCATCGTGCTCTGGACCATCGGCGGCGCGCTCACCGTCACGCTCGGCGGCTCAAGCATCACCATTCCCGGATTCCTGGTGATCGCCGCGATCCTCTACGCCGCGATCGCGTCCAGCTCGATCGTGGTGATCGGCCGCCGCTTCGTGCAGATCTCCGAAGACAAGAACCAGGCCGAAGCCGATTTCCGCTACACGCTGACGCGCGTGCGCGAGCACGGCGAGAGCATCGCGCTGCTCGGCGGCGAAGAGGAGGAACGCGATGGCATCGACCGCAATTTCACCAGCGTACTTCGGCAATGGGCGCGCCTGGCCGGACAACACATGCGCACGACGCTTGTCTCGCAGGGCTCCAGCCTCGTTGCGCCCGTGGTCCCTCTCCTGCTCTGTGCGCCAAAATTCCTCGACGGCAGCATGACGCTGGGACAGGTGATGCAGGCGGCCTCCGCCTTCACCATCGTGCAGAGCGCGTTCGGCTGGCTGGTCGACAATTATCCGCGGCTTGCCGACTGGAACGCCTGCGCGCGCCGCATCGCCTCGTTGATGATGTCGCTCGACGGCCTCGAGCGCGCCGAGCAGGGCGATGGCCTTGGCCGCATCCAGCGCGGCGAGACCAGCAATGACGCCATGCTGGAGTTGAAAGACCTTTCCGTCACGCTCGACGACGGCACCGCGGTGGTCGGCGAGACCGAAGTGGTGATCGAACCGGGCGAGCGGCTTCTGGTCGCGGGCGAATCCGGCACCGGCAAGAGCACGCTGGTGCGCGCCATCGCCGGCCTCTGGCCGTGGGGCGGCGGCAGCGTCAATTTCCATCCCGACCGGCGGCTGTTCATGCTGCCGCAGCGGCCCTACGTGCCCTCGGGATCGCTGCGCCGCGCGGTCGCCTATCCCGGCGCCGCCGACGACTGGACGATCGAGGAGATCGGCCAGGTCCTGCGCAAGGTCGGTCTCGCTCACCTCAAGGAGAAGATTGAGGAGGAGGCGCCGTGGGACCAGACGCTATCAGGCGGCGAGAAGCAGCGCCTCGCCTTTGCGCGGCTGTTGCTGCACAGCCCCGACATCGTCGTGCTCGACGAGGCCACATCCGCGCTCGACGAGAAGAGCCAGGACAAGATGATGAAGATGGTCACCGACGAGCTGCCGAAGGCGACCATCGTCAGCGTCGCGCATCGCGCCGAGCTCGAGGCCTTCCACAGCCGCAAGATCGTGCTGGAGCGCCGCAAGAGCGGCGCCAAGCTCGTCAGCGACGTCGACCTGATCCCGCGCAAAGGCAAGCGCAAGCTGCTCGGCCGCATCCTGCGCCAGCGCATGGCCTCGCCGAAGAAGGCGGCGTGAGGGCCGTAGCCCGGATGGAGCGCAGCGCAATCCGGGACAGGTCCCCCAGACGCGAGAATCCTGGATTACGCTACGCTCCATCCAGGCTACAACCCGCCGTTGGAGTCCTCATCAAAACCGGCTATGCATGCGCCGCCTGCAACGAGGACCTTCTGGCTTGACCGACAACGCCCCTTCGTCCGCGCCGTTCGGCGCGTTTGCGCCGAATGCGGCGCAGGCCGCGCTCATTCGCCTCGCCCGACAGTCTGGGCTGAAGCGCGGCGCATTCCGGCCCTGGATGTCGCGACTGGTCAACCTGCTGCGCGGCGGTCCGGTCGACGTGCAGTATCAGGGCGCCTCGTTCCGCTTCTATCACCAGGGCAGTGCGACCGAGCGCGGTGCACTGTTCAATCCCGACTACAATCTCGACGAGCTCGATTTCCTGCGTCAGCACACCCCGGCGGGCGGCACGTTCGTCGACGTCGGCGCCAATGTCGGCACGTTTGCGCTGGTGATGGCGCGGCAGGTCGGCACCAAAGGCAAGGTCGTTGCGATCGAACCGCATCCGACGACATTTGCGCGACTCGCGTTCAATCACGCCGCATCGAAAGCGACGCAGGTGCGCCTGGTGCAGGCCGCGGCAGGCGACAGCGACGGCGAGCTGATGATCGAAAGCGGCGGCGGCAATCTCGGTGCTACCCACGTCGTCACCGGCGCCGTGAGCGCCGAGGCCATCAAGGTCCCGTCACTGCGGCTGACGCGCATTCTCGACGAAGCCGGCGTCACGCAAGTCGATTCGCTCAAGATCGACGTCGAGGGTTTTGAGGACCGCGTGCTGATCGGCTTCTTCCGCGACGCGCCGAAATCGCTGTGGCCGCGCGCGGTCGTCATCGAGCACCTGTCACAAAACGAATGGCAGCAGGATTGTATTGCCGACATGCTTGCGCGCGGCTTTGCCATCGCGCGCAAGACGCGGAGCAATACGTTCCTGTCGCGCTGACAGGGAGGAACAGCGGAGGTTGCGATGATTGATCACATGGGTTTCTCCGTCTCCGACTATGAGCGCGCCAAGGCGTTCTACGCCAAGGCGCTGGCGCCGCTCGGCTACAGCCTGATCATGGAAGTGACGGCAGAGCAGACCGGGCACGCCGCGGCCGCAGGCTTTGGCGCCGACGGCAAGCCCGATTTCTGGATCGGCGGCGAAGGCGCGATGAATAAGCCGGTGCACGTCGCCATTCACGCCAAGGACCGCGCCACGGTGGACGCATTCTACAAGGCGGCGATCGCGGCGGGCGGACGCGACAACGGCCCGCCCGGCATCCGCCCGCATTATCATGCGAACTACTACGGAGCGTTCGTGCTCGATCCCGACGGGCACAACATCGAGGCGGTCTGTCACGCACCGGAATAAGCCGCGTTCCACACCACGCGAAAAGGGAACATCGGCACGGCATCATCGTTATCGTCCTCTGGACAATTGATTCACGAAGGTGCCGATGCCGATCGAGCCGCCAGAGATTCCGCCGACAACACCGGGGACTCCGACCGAGCCGCCTCCTGGAATTCCACCGGGCAATCCGCAACCCGACATCACGCCGCCGATGCACGAGCCTGGCGAAACACCGCGGCCGGATGAATTGCCGCCGCACGTTCCCGAAGAGATTCCACGACGCGGACCGAACGGACCGCTCACGCCCAATCCTGCGACGGACGCACCTTCGCCGCGGGATCACACATGAGGCGAGCGATCATATGTGGGGCGATTGCAACCTGCGTCTGAATGCGCAATGAACGTCGTCATAGTGAGGTGATTTGCGTGCAGAAATAAATCGGGCCGCGACTGCTTGGCCCGCCACATTCCGGCCTAACGCGTAGCTGTTCATCCCAACACTTCGTCAAAGAACCTTCCCGGGGAAGTTCACCACCATGACCAACCTTCGTTTCGTGCTGCTTGCAACGACGGCTCTGACCGCGATGCAATTCGCAAGCTCCGCATCGCATGCGCAAAGTGCGCCGCCGCTCGTCGTCGCACAGGCCCAGCCACAAGAGACGGGCCCTGACGGAAAACCGAAGCAGCCGCCGAAGGGACCGCCTGCGGCCGCGCCGCCCGCGCGCCCGGCCACACCGCCGCCTGCGGCTGCACCGCCCCATCCGCCCGCCGCGCCTCCGCCGGCGGCCGCACCGCCGCGCCCGGCAACGCCGCCACCGCCGTCGCCTCCACCTGCGGCCCGTCCGGCTCCGCCGCCACCACCCCCGCCGCCTGCCGCACCGAAGCAGCCTGCACCGCCGCCGGCCGCGGCGCCGCAGCAGCATGCGCCGACACCGCCTCCTCCGGCACCGCCTGCAGCGCGTCCGTCTCCCACGCCGCCACCACCCCCGCCGCCTGCCGCGAAGCAGCCTTCGCCGCCGCCGGCCGCGGCTCCGCAGCAGCACGCGCCCACGCCACCGCCGCCTGCGGCTCGCCCGACTCCGACGCCGCCGCCACCTGCAGCGGGTCCCGCGGGACGGCCTGCGCCCACGGCGACGCCCCCTGCACCGGCAGCAGCGCCCACGGCTCGCCCGGGCGCACCTGCCCCGGCGACCACACCGACACCGACTCCCGCGCCGACTGCGACCCCGGCGCCCGGCGGCACGCCCGCGGCTCCGCCGCCGGGCCGCCCAGGCGCGCCGCCGCCCGGCGGACGTCCCGGCACGCCTCCGGCTGCAGGATCACCGTCGCCGGCTCCAACGGCCACGCCGGCACCAGGTGGCGGCACGCCGACGCCGCCGCCCGGACGTCCCGGTGCGGCACCGACGCCTGCTCCCGGCGCAACCCCGGGCGCGACGCCGACCCCTGGCCCTCAGGGTGGGACGCCGCCTGCGGGCGCGCCCGCTGCCGGAACTCCGGCTGCGCCGCCCCAGGCCGGCGGCCTCCCGCCTCGGCCTCCGGCTCCAGCCGGCGCAGCAGCACCGACCGTCGTGCCCGGCACGCCGGCCGCAGCGCCGCCGCCGAACCGGGCGCAGTACGCTCCACCCACGGTTGCGCCGGCCTTCCGGGCCGCGCCGACGGTCGCAGCACCCTTGCCGCCACCGCCGCGTCCGCCGCAGCGTGACCTGACGCCGCTCGCGGTTGGTGCAGGCGTGGTGGCCGGCGCGGTGATCGGCGCCACCATCGCCGACCTCCACAACCAGCGGCGCGAGGTCATCGAAGGTGGCCGCACGGTCTACACCGAGCCGGACCGCATCATCATCCGCGATCCGGGTGGGCAGGCCTATGTCCGCGGCAACGATCTCTATCGCTTCCGCTACGGCGCCCGCGACATCCGCACCGACACTGTCGGCGGCGAGACCCGCACTGTCGTGGTCCGTCCCGACGGCAGCGAGGTGATCACTGTGGTCGGTGCAGACGGTTCGCTGCTGCGGCGAATCCGCAGGGACCCCGGCGGGCGCGAGATCGTCATCATCGACAACAGCTACCGCGATCCGCGCGCGGTCGGCGGCTTCTATGTCGACGTGCCGCCGCCGGTCGTGAACATTCCCTATGATCGCTACATCGTCGATGCCGAGGAGGCGTCGCCGGACGTGATCTACGCGACCATGCAGGCACCGCCGGTGCAGCGGATCGAACGGCGTTACTCGCTCGACGAGATCCGCTACAGCCCCAATGTTCGCATGCAGATGCCGAGCATCGACGTCAACACGATCAACTTCGAGACGGGATCGTGGACCATCCCGCCGGACCAGGCGGCCCGGCTGCAGGTGATCGCCGACGGCCTCAACCAGGCGATCCAGCGCAACCCGCGCGAGGTGTTCCTGATCGAGGGACACACCGACGCGGTCGGCAACGACGTCGACAATCTGTCGCTGTCGGACCGCCGTGCGCAGTCTGCGGCCGAATTGCTGACGCAGCAGTTCAACGTACCCGCGGAGAACCTGACGTCGCAGGGTTACGGCGAGCAGTACCTGAAGGAGCAGACGCAGGGGCCGAGCCTGATCAACCGGCGCGTCACCATCCGCCGCATCACGCCGCTGCTCAATGGCGGCCAGGCCTCGCTGCCGCCGCCCCCGCCCGGCACCGCGCCGCCGCGCTGAGACGGGACCACAAAGCAAATGGCCGGGAGCGATCCCGGCCATTTTTGTTTCTGTCATTGCGAGGAGCTCTTGCGACGAAGCAATCCAGAATGCCGCCGCGGATGAAGTCTGGATTGCTTCGCGGAGCCTGTCATCGGGCCGCGCTTCGCGCGGACCCGTTGGCTCGCAATGACGAATGAAGCAACCGCCTCCCGGGATAGATCGAAGCCTGGATGGAGCGCAGCGTAATCCGGGGTTCTCGACGAGCGGCAAGATTCCTGGATTTCGCTGCACTCCATCCAGGCTACGAGAATCTCAGCCCTTGTCGCTCTCGAGCCGGAAGATCTGCGAGCCTTCGCTGCCCGAGAGCAGGCCGGTGTCGCTGTAGAGCTTCAGCTTGGTGCGCGTGTCGGCGATGTCGAGATTGCGCATGGTGAGCTGGCCGATGCGGTCGGCTGGCGTGAAGGCGGCGTCCTCGACCTTTTCCATGCTGAGCCGCTCCGGCGCATAGGTGAGGTTGGGGCTTTCCGTGTTGAGGATCGAATAGTCGTTGCCGCGTCGCAGCTCCAGCGTGACCTCGCCGGTGACGGCGCGCGCGACCCAGCGCTGCGCGGTCTCGCGTAGCATCAGGGCCTGCGAGTCGAACCAGCGGCCCTGATACAGCAAACGGCCGAGGCGCATGCCGCTGATGCGGTACTGCTCGATGGTGTCCTCGTTGTGGATGCCGGTGACGAGGCGCTCATAGGCGATGTGCAGCAGCGCCATGCCGGGCGCCTCATAGATGCCGCGGCTCTTCGCTTCGATGATGCGGTTCTCGATCTGATCGCTCATGCCGAGGCCGTGGCGCCCGCCGATCGCATTGGCTTCGAGGAACAGCGCAACGGGATCAGAGAAGGTCTGGCCATTGAGCGCAACCGGCTGGCCTTCCTCGAAACGCACCACGACTTTCTCGGCCTTGACGGCACAGTCGTCGCGCCAGAACGGCACGCCCATGATCGGGTTGACGATCTTGATGCCGCTGTCGAGGCTCTCGAGATCCTTGGCTTCGTGCGTGGCGCCGAGCAGATTGCTGTCGGTCGAATACGCCTTCTCGGCGCTCATCTTGTAGGCGAAGCCTTGAGCCGTCATGAACGCCGACATCTCGGCGCGGCCGCCGAGCTCGTCGATGAACTGCTGGTCGAGCCAGGGCTTGTAGATCTTCAGACCGGGATTGGTGAGCAGGCCGTAGCGGTAGAAGCGCTCGATGTCGTTGCCCTTGAAGGTCGAGCCGTCGCCCCAGATGTTGACGCCGTCTTCCTTCATCGCCGCGACCAGCATCGTGCCGGTGACGGCGCGGCCGAGCGGGGTGGTGTTGAAATAGGTGATGCCGCCGGTGGAGATGTGGAAGGCGCCCGACTGGATCGCGGCGATGCCTTCGTGGACGAGCTGCGTGCGGCAATCGACGAGCCGGGCCTTCTCGGCACCGAATTCCTGCGCCTTGCGCGGGATCTCGTTGTAGTCGGCCTCATCCGGCTGGCCGAGGTTGGCGGTGTAGGCGTAGCAGCGCGCGCCCTTCTGCTTCATCCAGAGCAGCGCCGCGCTGGTGTCGAGCCCGCCCGAAAAAGCGATGCCGACTTTCTCTCCCTTGGGCAGGCTTTTCAGGATCGTGGTCATGGCGCTTCCAATCGGGTCACAAGGGGCTGATGTCAGGGCGAACTCGACCGCGCGAATATCAAATTTCGCACGCCTCGGCACCCATTTAATGGCTCAAATCATGACTCAAATCGACGGCTCGGGACCCGTCTTGCGGCCGAACAGGCGCTGGCGGAGCTGGTAGGCGGGCCAGTTCAGCCGGGTCAGCGCGGCGTCGACCGCCTCGTCCGAAAACCGCGTCCGCGGCCAGCGGTAAATCAGCGCGTAGGCAAACCAGATCACCACGAAACTGACGAGCCCGGCAATCGCCACATCGGTGAAGAAATGTCCGCCGAAGGCCATACGCAGCCCGCTGGTCACAACGCCGAAGATAACCGCTCCGGCATAGGCGAGCGGCCGCCAAGCCGGCGGGGCTAGCGCGGCCGGCGCCAGGGTCCAGAATGCGGTCGCGCCCTCGCCCGAGAAGAACGAGCAGTTGCGCACGCAGCCGCCGCGCGGATCCCACCACGGCACGAACTGCTGGTCGCCGGCAAATTGCGTCACCACCACCGGACGCGGACGTCCCCAATAAGTCTTGAAGGTCAGGTTGGTCAGAATGCCGGCCGACATGGTCAGCGTCACCAGCAGGAAAATGATCGCGCGCCCCGACACCATCAGCGGCCGGTCGGGCCGGACCATTTTGACCACGAGCGCGACGAGTGACGGCAATGCGAAGGCCCAGGCGACCCACATCGCCGCGTCACGCGCGAAGCTGGCCCAGCCGTTCAGCTTGAGCGGGAAGGTCTTGGTCTGGGGATCAAAGAACAGCGAGGCGAGCTTGAGATCGAGCTCGGGATAGAGGCCGAAGACGAGGCCGATCACGAGCCACAGCGCCAGGGCGATGAAGAGTCCAGTCCGGTTCATGGCGCGCGGTTTAGCGGAGTGGGGCGAGGATGAAAACCCCGGAGTCGGGGCCGCAAGCGAGCACGATTTTGTCCGAGCGCTATGCCTCCACGGTGTCGTCCCGGCGAAGGCCGGGACCCATAACCACAGGGAGAAGTTTGGCGAAGACTCGTCGCCCGGTACCGCTACCGAGCCTCCATGGATGGACCTCGCGGTATGGGTCCCGGCCTACGCCCTAGGGCATGCACATATCTGGTGCGGCGGATTGACTCGGATCGGCCTGGGAGGATTCCAGAATCAGAGTTCTGTGTGATTCGTATTGCGGCACTCCATGATTTGGACGGGGTGCCGCGATGTTGTCACGGATTGACTGGACGCTGGGCCGGTTCGGGGATCGTCGTCTCGATAAAGGGGGGCGGCGTTCGTCGAACGCATGGTTGTGGGCAAAACTGTCTGCCTTCGGCAGCTCTCCAGGGGGAACCGCGCGCTGGAAGTGCGGTTCAACCGCTTTCTTGGCCATGACAAGGTGACGGTGGAGCGGATCATCGAAAGCTGGAGCGAAAGCACGGTCGCTGCGGTAGAGGGCCGCCACGTGCTGGCCATCCAGGACACCAGCGAGATCCACTTCAACACCACACCGCAACGCCGGCGCGGGCTCGGAGAAATCGGCAAAGGCAATAACCACGGCGTGCTGCTGCATCCGCTGCTGGCTGTGGATGCCGATGACGGCAACTGTCTTGGACTTTTGAGCGGGCAGATATGGACGCGCACAGGTCGCCGCACGACCTCGCACGACGATCGGGAGTTATCGGACAAGGAATCGCAGCGCTGGATATCCACTGCCATGGCGGCCAAGCCGCTCCTCACCAAGGCCACAGCGGTGACGGTGCTGGGTGACCGCGAGAGCGATATTTTTGCCCTTTATGCCAGCTCGGCCGAGCAACACTTCCACGTCATCGCGCGCAGCATGCATGATCGCAAGCTTGCCGACCGCAGCGGCTTGTATGAGGTCAGCGATGCCATGGCCGCGGTGGATCGGCGTGCGATCCAATTGCCTGCGCGCGCCGCGCGGCCCGCCCGCCTGGCTCACCTCGAACTTCGCTTTGGCGCAATCGAGCTCGCCCGCCCACAGAGTAAGTTCCTGCGCCATCTGCCGGAAAGCTTGCCATTGGCGGTGGTCGATGTGCGCGAGATCAATGCCGAAACCGGGGTAGAGCCGCTGCACTGGCGGCTTCTCACCTCTCACGAGGTTACCGGCATCGAGGACGCCTGGCGCATCGTCCAATGGTACAAGCAACGCTGGATCATCGAGCAGTTCTTCCGCATCCTGAAGACACAAGGCTTCAAGCTCGAAGACAGCCAGATCGGAACCGCCGATCGCCTTCTCAAGCTGGTCGCGATTGCCGCTAAGGCGGCCGTCATCACAATCCAACTTCTGCAGGCCCGCAATGGCAGTCGCCAACCCATTCTCGCTGCCTTCGACAACGGCCAAATTAACGTGCTCACCGCCCTCAACCGTCAACTCGAAGCCGGGAGCAAGCGATTAAAGAACCCACATCCGCCCGATAGCCTCGCTTGGGCCGCCTGGATCATTGGTCGCCTCGGCGGCTGGGACGGCTACCCATCGTCCAAGCCGCCGGGCCCGATCACCTTCAAGAACGGCCTCGAATACTTCCACGCCGTCGCAGCAGGATGGAGCCTCAGAGATATGTGCATGCCCTAGGGCCTACGCCGGGACGACACCGAGTGTGCGGCGCTTTCCGTCGCGTCTCAGCAGGGCAACCCATTCGCTACCGCGCACCAGGCCTTGAATTCGACGGCAGCGGCGGGGGCGGCCGGCGCGGGGGCGGCGGATCGCGCCAGGCGCCGGCGTTGCGGCCGGCGATCAACCAGTAGACCACGCCGGCGACGATGCCGGCGCCGGTCATGATCTCCAGATGCCGCCGCACGATGCCCTCGAACTGCAACGTGTCGGCATGAAAGGGAACGAGGCCGAGATAGCAGGCGAGTCCGACGAGGCCGCCGCCGACGGCGTAAGCGAGCGCGCTGCGGATGTAGAGCGCTTCGGTGATCGCGACGATCACCGCCGCCGGCACCAAGGCAAAGCCCGAGACGAAGATGAAGCCGAAGCCGAGCAGGATGTCGATCGTGCCCTGATCGACGGGACCGGCGCCGAGATCGGCGAATTCCGGAAATAGCAGCGCGACGACGACGATCATGCCGCCAACGAAACAGGCGGCGAGGAAGCCGATGAAGATGACGACGAGGCGGCCGATCAGGGACATGCGCGGAAAGCCATCGTGACCGTCATTGCGAGCGAAGCGAAGCAATCCAGAGATGCGTCCGCGGAGACAGTCTGGATTGCTTCGTCGCTACGCTCCTCGCAATGACGAGGATGCGAGAGCGCGAGCATGATCCGCTAGTCCGTCATCGCCATGGCGCGCAGTGCCTGGCGCTCGCGCGCCGAGAGCTTTTCCGTCTCCGACTTGAGCTGGCCGCAGGCGGCGAGAATGTCGCGGCCGCGCGGGGTGCGCACCGGCGAGGAATAGCCGGCATTGAAGATGTATTCGGAGAATTTTTCGATCTGATCCCAATCCGAGCACTCATAGGCCGTGCCGGGCCAAGGATTGAACGGGATCAGATTGATCTTGGCCGGAATGCCCTTGAGCAGCTTCACCAGCAGCTTCGCGTCATCGAGTGAATCGTTGACGCCTTTGAGCATCACATATTCGAAGGTGATGCGGCGCGCGTTCGAGGCACCGGGATAATCGCGGCAGGCCTGCAGCAGCTCCTTGATCGGATATTTGCGGTTGAGCGGCACGAGCTCGTTGCGCAGCTCGTCGCGCACCGCGTGCAGCGAGATCGCCAGCATGACGCCGATCTCCTCGCCGGCGCGCACGATGTTCGGCACCACGCCCGAGGTCGACAGCGTGATGCGGCGGCGGGAGATGCCGATGCCTTCATTGTCGCCGACGATCAGCAGCGCATCGCGCACCGCGTCGAAATTGTAGAGCGGCTCGCCCATGCCCATCATCACGATGTTGGTGACGCGGCGCGTGCCGTCCTCGCGATCGGCCCAATCATTCAGGCGATCCCGCGCGACCATCACCTGTCCCACGATCTCGCCGGCGGTGAGGTTGCGCACGAGGCGCTGCGTGCCGGTGTGGCAGAAGGCGCAGTTCAGGGTGCAGCCGACCTGCGAGGAGACGCAGAGCGTGCCGCGATCGGTCTCTGGGATGTAAACGCACTCGACCTCGTGCGCCTTCTCGACATTGTCGCCGCTCGGCAGCCGCAGCAGCCATTTGCGGGTGCCGTCATTGGAGATCTGTTCGGCCACGACCTCGGGGCGGTCGACGGTGAAATGCTGCGCGAGCTCGGCGCGAATGCCTTTCGAGATCGAGGTCATCTCGTCAAAGCTCTGGGCGCCGCGAAAATAGAGCCAGTGCCACAGCTGCTGCACGCGCATCTTGCGCTGTGCCGGCGCGACGCCGATCTCGCCGAGGCGATCGGCAAGCTCGGTGCGCGACAGGCCGATCAGCGACGGTTTTGCCGGCGGCACATAGGTTTCGAGCGGAGTCTTCTCCACCAATGTTGCGTTGTGCGGCTCGGTCATCGGTTGCCTGAGATTGCTGCTGTCTCGTCATGGCCGGGCTTGTCCCGGGCATCCACGTTCTTTCCCGCCCGGAGCCAGCGCGTGGATGGCCGGGACAAGCCCGGCCATGGCGGCAGCACCTTTGGGATAACCCCTATATAGCAACCGGAACAGCCGATTGCGACCTTATCGCCCGCAGCCTTTACGCCGCCGGCTTACCGCCTGCAGTCCTGGGCGATCTTATCGAGCGCCTGGGCGAGGCCCTTCAGCGAAAACGTGTCGGTCGTCTCGGTGCCCTTGGCCGAGACGCCCTTGACCACGAGATCGGCGGATTTGCGCATGGCTTCGACCATCCGCTCCTCCTCGGCCGCGTTCTTGATCCAGAGGCCGTCGCCCTGCGTATACATGGCGAAAGCAGCGCCGCCGACCTCGACCGTCGATTCCGAGCCCGGTTTCAGCGCATAGCCGATCATGACCGAGACTTCGTTATTGACCTTCTCCGCCGGCCGGGTCGACACGAACGCATAGGCGGGATCGCGCGGCCGGTTCGGCGGATTGGTCTTCGACGACGAGGGCTTGGCCAGCGCGAAGCAGACCTTCTTGCCGTTGGGCGTCGCCGAATAGGCGCCCCAGGTGCCGAACTGGCCGATCAGGGTCGGCTCCGCGCCGCCCGCAACCGCCGCGGTCGGGGCGGCCGGTTTGCTCTCGGGCTTTGCAGCCGTCTTTGCGTGGGTGTTGGCGGTCGTACTGGCCGCCGGCGCGGCCGGCTTCGGTGTCGCCTTCGGCGCCGGTTGCGCCGTCTGCGCCCGCGCAAGATCGGCGATCCCGCACGTCATCATGCCGATCATCAAAACGAAAGATAGCACCCGCCACATGCTGGAGTGGTTCCCTCAATATTGTGACTGGAAGATGGCCCGGCCGCGTTTTGTCCCCGGGCAGGGATAACCGGGAAAGTCCAATTTGGGAAGGCAGTTAGCGGGTTTGTCAGCACTAGGCCCTGGATCGCGCGGCGCGCTGCGCAGCCCATTGCGCCTCGCTCCAGCCGAGCAGAGCCTCGGCGCCGGAACTGCGCAAATGCGCGCCGCCGTCGATCACCACCATCTCGCCATTGATATAGCCGGCACGGTCCGAGACCAGGAAGCTGGCGAGATCGGCAAGTTCGCCGTGCTCGCCGGTGCGGCCGAGGGGGTTGCGCGCGGTCCAGCCTTCGTCGGGGCCCTCGGGGCGGAGCTGCCCCGATGCGCCGGCGGTCGGGAACGGTCCGGGCGCGATGGCGACGGTGCGGATGCCCTTCGGGCCCCATTCCACGGCGAGACTTTTGGTCATCGCCAGCACCGCCGACTTCGCCATCGCCGACGGCACGGTGAAGGCGCGGCCGGTGATGGTGGAGGTCGAGAGGATCGAGAGCACGACGCCGCCATGCTTGCTCTCGATCCAGCGCCTGCCGGCGGCGAGCGTGCAATACATCGCGCCGTGCAGCGTGGGCGCGAGGATCGCGTCCGCCGCGCGGAAGGAGAGATGCTCGCTCTGCGCGATGAAGGTCGCGGCGGCGTTGTTGACGAGGATATCGAGCGGCGCCTCGCGCCAGATGGTGTCCATCATATTGTCGACGGCGGCACCCTCGCGGATATCGCAGGCGATGGTCGTAACCTTGCCGCCGGTCTGTGCGCGCATCTCACTCGCCGTCGCCTCGAGCCGATCGAGCTTGCGACCGCAAATCACGAGCTCGGCGCCGAGCGCGAGGAAGCGACGGCCCATCGCAGCGCCGAGGCCCGAGCCGCCGCCGGTGACGAGGATGCGCTTGTTCTTGAGCAGGCTTGTTTCAAACATCGTTTGAATCCTCTTTCCTTCTCGCTCCGTCATTGCGAGCGCCGCGAAACAATCCAGACTATTTCCGCCGCACGGACTCTGGATTGCTTCGCTGCGCTCGCAATGACGTGAGGATAGGCCGGCGCGTCGCTTTGGCAAAGAATCCGGATTGTCGCCCGCGCCCAAATCCGGCAAAACCGGGCCAATTATAATTCCACTCGAAACGCCCCAGGTGCCGCCATGAAAGCCATCCTCTGCTCGCAATATTGCCAGCCCGACGATCTCGTTCTGGCTGACGTGCCGGATCCGGTGGCAGGGCCCGGCGAAGCCGTGATCGCGATCAAGGCGGCGGCGCTGAACTTCTTCGATATCCTGATGATCCAGGGCAAGTATCAGATCAAGCCGCCGTTCCCGTTCTCGCCGGCCGCCGAGGTCGCCGGCGTGATCGAGAGCATCGGCGCTGGCGTCACTGACCTGAAGGTTGGCGATCGCGTCGTCGCCTCCTGCGGCCACAACGGCGCACGCGAGAAGATCGCACTGCCGGCGGCATCGATCGTGAAGATCCCCGACAATCTCGACTATGATCGCGCGGCCGGCATCATCATCATCTACGGCACTGCGCTGCATGCGCTGGAGGATCGCGCGAGCCCGAAGCCGGGCGAGACGCTCGCGGTGCTGGGCGCAGCCGGCGGCACCGGCCTTGCTGCCTGCGAGCTCGGCAAGCTGATGGGCCTGAAGGTGATCGCCTGCGCTTCGTCGGACGAGAAGCTCGAATTCGCCAGGGCGCACGGCGCAGAGCTGACGCTCAACTACGCCAAGGAAGATTTGAAGGAAGGCTTGCGCAAGCTCACCGATGGCAAAGGCGTCGACATCATCTTCGATCCCGTGGGCGGCGCCTATGCCGAGCAGGCGCTGCGCTCGATCGCCTGGGAAGGCCGCTTCCTCGTGATCGGCTTTGCCGCCGGCGACATTCCGAAGATGCCGCTGAACCTCGCACTGCTGAAGGGTTGCGACATCCGCGGCGTGTTCTGGGGCGCCTGGACCCGGCTCAACCCGGCCAAGAACCGTGCCAATCTGGAGAAGCTCGTGAAGTGGACGGCGGAAGGCAAGATCTCATCGCATGTCGACCGTACCTTCCCGCTGGCCCAGACCGCGGACGCGTTGAAGGTGCTCGCAGGGCGTCAGGCGATGGGGAAGGTGATTCTGCATCCGTGATGACCGTGTCATCACGAGGCTGTTTCAACACACTCAACCGTCCTCGCCCGGCTTGAGCCGGGCGATCCAGCACTCCGAGACGATTGCGATTGATCGACAGGCCGCAGCGTACTGGATGCAACGGTCACGCTTGGGCATGACAGCTGAGTTGATGGCACTCCGCTCGCACACCGCCACTTGGTAAGGTCTCCTCAACCACCGCTGGCAAAATTGCGGTGCATTCCGCAACCTCGCCCGAATCAAACCCAAATTTTTCCCGATTCGCCCCAATCGCCGTCGCTTTTTGGACTGATTCAAACTGCGATTTACCGGTTCCAGTTTGCTGGGCGCTCCTGGACAACAACAAAAAAACTGAAACCGGTATGCCCCGCGTCGTGTCAGTCTTGGGGAGCATCACCATGGAGACGACGGCCTTTCGTCCGTCCAGGGAATCGAGGGCATTCGATTCCGATCAAGCCGCATCACATCCGTCCACCGCGTCCTACATCCGTGCGCGCGCCGCACGGCTCGATCTGTCACCGGACGATCCAATACCACTGTTCCTGTCCGATCCGCTCGGTGCCCCGGACCCGGACGAATATACCCCGCTGGAATTGCGTCCCCGGGTCAGAATTGTCCCGCGTGTTCTTGCGGGCGTTCTGGCAACGGCTCTCGTGACATCCACCCTGGCAATTCTGGCTGCGCTGTTTCAGTCCGATCTTCGCGGCATCTTCGATGCCGGTGGCTCAGTGGGTGTCGCGCTGGAGCAGGTGGTGGCCTCGGCCAACGCGCTGGCCGTACCCCAGAGCCCGCGCAACGATCCGGCGCACGTGACCGACGCAAGGCTGGCGAGCGCTGACGCGCAGGATCTCCCTGCACCGTCAACGCCGAGCCGCGAAGCGATCGCGACCGCCTATCAGACCGCGCTGCAAGCCCAGACGCCTGTGCCTCAGCCCGCGCCGGTGGCGCCGCCGCCTGCGCCTCCTCTGCCCGCCAAGACGCTCGACGCCGACACGCTGGCCGGGCTGATGACGCGCGCGAAGAGCCTGTTGGGGGTTGGCGACATTTCTGCAGCCCGCCTGCTGCTCGAACGCGCGGCCAATGCACAGGATGCCACGGCGGCGTTCCTGCTGGCGCAAACCTATGACCCGGCCGTGCTGGGCACCAGCGACGCGCGGCGCATCGCCGCCGACGCGACCGCCGCGCGCGAGTGGTACCAGAAGGCCGCGGCACTCGGATCGACGGAGGCGCGGCAGCGCCTTGTCCAGCTTCAGAACTAGTAATTTAATTTTTAGAGGACATCATGCGTAACGCTTTGGGAATGGCGCTTGCCGCCATCATGACGATCTGTGCCTTTGCGGCACGCGCCGACCAGACTGAGTACGATCCGGCCAAGGTCTCGGACGGCCTGAAGGCCATCTTCCAGTTCGGCTCGACCTCGACCAAGCAGGCGTTGAACGCCAACACGGTCACGCTGATCACCGGCACGATCGGCGGCACCTATGTGCAATTCGGCGCCGACCTCGCTTCCGTGCTCGACGACGGCAACAAGATCCGCGTGCTGCCGATCGTCGGCCGCGGCTCGGTGCAGAGCGTCGCCGACATCCTGTTCCTGCAAGGTGTCGATCTCGGCATCGTGCGCGCCGACACGCTCGACTATCTCGAGCGCAAGGGTTTTGCCAAGGACATCAAGAAGCAGTTCACCTACGTCACGAAGCTCTACAATGAGGAGATGCAGGTAATCGCGCCGAGATCGGTCGCGACGCTCAAAGACCTCGAAGGCAAGACGGTGAGCGTGGACCTGCCGAACGGCGGTACCTTCGTCACGGCGCTCACCGTGTTCGAGCGGCTCGGGATCAAGGCGAAATTCGTCTATGTCGAGCAGCGCATCGCGATGGAGAAGCTGAAGGCCGGCGAGATCGACGCCGTCATCGTGGTCGGCGGCAAGCCGTACAAGTCGGTCTCGACCTTCGGCAATGACGGCCGCTTCCATCTCGCGAAGGTCGACTATGCAAAGCCGCTCCAGAGCGACTATCTGCCGGCAACGCTGACCGCCAAGGACTATCCGAACCTGATCAAGGAGGGCGACAGCGTGGACACCATTGCAGTTCCTGCGGTGCTTGCAGCGTATAATTGGGCGCCCAACACCGAGCGCTATCGCAAGCTTGCGTTGTTCGTGGACGCGTTCTTCACGAAATTTCCGACGCTGCAGAACCCGCCCTTCCATCCCAAGTGGAAGGAGGTCTCGCTCGCGGCGCCGCTGTCGGGCTGGAACAGATTGCCGGTGGCGCAGCAATGGCTCGACAAGCACGGCGTCGAACCGGTGACGCGCCAGCGCTTCGAAGCGTTTCTGAAGCAGAGTCCGGCGGCCGCGCAGGTATCCGATGCGGACAAGGAAGCGCTGTTCAAGCAATTCCAGGCATGGGACGCGGCGAACGCGCGGGCGCAGGCGGGGGTCGAGAAGAAGTAAAGGACGCGTCTCGTCTCCGCACATTCGCTGTCATCGCCCGGCTTGACCGGGCGATCCAGTACTCCGAAACAGCAGTGATTGAACCTAAAGGCCGCGGCGTACTGGATTCCCCGCCTGCCGCCTTCGCTAAAGCTTCGGCGCCCCTGGACCTCAACCCCGGCGAAGCCTTGGCGTAGCCGGGTCGCGGGGAATGACAGCGGAATGCATGGCGAAAGCTATTGCGCCACCTCTACTTCCGCCTCCGCCTCATCACCCCCGCGCCTCAGTGCGGCACGGGCGGCGTCGCGGTGCTCGTTCGTGATGTGGCCGGCGACCATGCGGATGGCGGTGGCGAGCACGGCGGCGTCATCGGCGAAACCGAGGATCGGCATCACATCAGCGACGAAGTCAAACGGCAGAATGAAATAGGCGATCGCCCCGAGCAGCGAGGCCTGAACATGGCGCGGCGTCTGCCGATCGAACGCGCAGTAATAGGCGGCAAGCAGGTCTTCGGCGAACGGCAGTTGCGCGGCGACGCGCTTCAGCTTGCGCCAGAAGCGGCGGCGAACGCCCTCCCGGTCTTGCGCGAGCCGATCGGCGGGCTCGAAGCCGACGCTGTGTTCGGCAGCCATGCTCGAAAACTCCCCGTTCAGGCGGAGCGGCGGATCGCCACATCACCTGCTGATCACAAGATGGGGATGAGGCTGCGGCCTGCAAGACGTCAGCCAAGTGTCAGCTAGCTGTCAGCCGGCGATGGCATTCATCGCCTTGGCCAGCTCGATATCGCGCGCGGTGACGCCGCCGGCGTCATGGGTCGACAGCACCACCTCCACCGTCTTGTAGACGTTGCGCCATTCGGGATGGTGATCCATCTTCTCGGCGACCAGCGCCGCGCGGGTCATGAAGCCGAAGGCCTGGTTGAAATCCTTGAAGACAAAGGTCTTCCCGATGGCGTCGCGGCCGGAAATCTCGCCCCAGCCCGTTATTCCGCCGAGCGCCTGCTTGCGCGCCTCCGTCGATAGCCGCTCTGCCATGATCGCCTCCGTCATTCAGGGGAACTTTACCCTAACACCGTGCCGGCGGCCCGGTTCATGGGAGATTTCGTCGATCCGCTAACCATGACGGAGATGTAACCCCTCCGGACAAGAAATTTGCTACAATTGCCGGCGTAAATCGCCGGCCAAGATGAAACTGAGCCTGAAGCGCCTGTTTGGGAGATCGATGACCGGGGGATTGAACCTGGCCGAAACGCCCTCTCCGCCTTCGCCGCGATCCGCGGCGCGGAAGACCGCGCTCGTGTCTCTGGCGCTCGTGCTTGCGATCGTCGGTGCGCTCGCAGGCGGCTATTACTTCGCGATGCGGCCGGTGACGCTGAAGATCGCGGTTGGTCCCGCCAACAGCGATGACGTCAAGGTCGTGCAGGCGCTGACCCAGGCTTTCACGCAGAACAAGAGCCAGGTGCGGCTACGCCCGATCCAGACCGACGGCGCCACCGCCAGCGCCAATGCCCTCGCGGAAGGCAAGGTCGATCTTGCCATCGTGCGCGGCGACCTCGATGTGCCGAAGAACGCACAGGCGGTCGCGACGCTGCGCAAGAACGTCGTGGTGCTGTGGTCCGTCCCGGGCAAGGGCAAGAAGAAGGGCGCGAAGATCACCAAGATCGCACAGCTCGCCGGCCATCGCATCGGCGTCATCGGCCGCACCCAGGCCAATGTCAACCTGCTCAAGGTGATCCTCCAGCAATATGGCGTCGATCCCGCCAAGGTCGAGATCGTGCAATTCCCGGCCAACGAGGTTGCCGAGGCGATCAAGGCGCAGAAGGCCGACATCTATCTCGCGGCCGGTCCCGTCAACAGCAAGATCACGGGGGACGCGATCGCGGCATCGGTCAGGGAGGGCGGCACGCCGACCTTCCTCGCCATCGATTCCGCCGACGCGATCGCGCAGAACCATCCGGTCTACGAATCCTCGGAGATTCCCGCAGGCACTTACGGCGGCTCACCCGATCGTCCGGACGAAGAGGTCAAGACGATCAGCTTCGCGCACCACATCGTGGCGCGCAAAGGTGTGTCAGAAACCACCATCGCGGCGTTCACGCGCCAGCTCTTCGCCGTGCGCCAGCAACTGGTGGCGGAATTCCCGCTGGCAGCGAAGATCGAGACGCCCGACACCGACAAGGATGCGGTGATCCCCGTGCATCCCGGCGCCGCCGCCTTCGTCGACGGCGAGGAAAAAACCTTTCTCGACAAATACAGCGATTACATCTGGTGGAGCCTGATGGCGCTCTCCGCCATGGGCTCGATCGGCGCCTGGTTTGCGGGCTATCTGAAGAAGGACGAGCGCGACAACAACAGCCATCTGCGCGACCGCCTGCTCGACATGATCGCCGCCGCACGCAAGAGCGAGACCACCGAAGAGCTCGATCAGATGCAAACCGAGGCCGACGAGATTTTGCGCGACACGCTGCGCTGCTTCGATCACGGCGCGATCGAGGAGGCTGCGCTCACCGCGTTCAACATCGCACTCGACCAGTTCCACGCCGCCGTTGCCGACCGCAAGGCGGTGCTGTTCAGCCTGCCGCAGAACCTGCAACGCGCGGGCGCGCAGTTCAGAGCCGCCGGCAACGCGTAGCGCCTGCGCGTTATTGCTGCGTCACATTGTCTCAATATACGTTCACCGTCGTTCCGGGGCGCGCAACGCGTGAGCCCGGAATCCATCGCGCCGCATCCGCGACGGGAAATGGATTCGCGCCTGATGGCACGCTCCGGAATGACGAGCCTTCCCGCGACCCCAGCTTCGAAATCATCTCCCCATGAACATCAAATTCTCCCGCCGCCGTTTCCTCACGACCAGCGCCGGCGCGCTTGGCGCGGTCGCGATGCCTTACCTGTCGCGCGCGGCCGACCGACCTGCGGTCACCCACGGCGTGCAATCGGGCGACGTCACCGTCGACGGCGGCGTGGTCTGGGCGCGCACCGACCGACCGGCGCAGATGCTGGTCGAGGTGGCGACGACGGAGTCGTTCAGGGATGCCCGCACGCTGCCGCCGATCGCGGCGCTGCCCGAGAGCGACTTCACCGCAAAAATGCTGATCGAGAACCTGCCGGGCGGACAGGACATCTTTTATCGCGTCCGCTTCCGCGATCTCTCGCACAGCGCGGTCGAGGGCGAGCCGGTGACCGGCCGCTTCCGCACCGCGCCCGCCGACCGCCGCGACGTCAGTTTCGTCTGGGGTGGCGATGTCGCCGGCCAAGGCTGGGGCATCAACCCCGAAGACGGCGGCATGTTCACTTTCGGCGCGATGCGCAAGCACCGTCCGGATTTCTTCCTGCACTCGGGCGATACGATCTACGCCGACAGTCCGATCCAATCCGAGGTGAAGCTCACCGACGGCAAGATCTGGAAGAACGTCACTATCCCCGAAAAGACCAAGGTCGCGGAAACGCTGGACGAGCTCCGCGCCGCGCACAAATACAATCTGACCGACGACAATCTCCGCGCCTTCAATGCCGAGGTACCGATCTTCGTGCAGTGGGATGACCACGAGGTGACCAACAACTGGTCGCTCTCGAAGGAGCTACCGGCGACCTACAAGGAGCGCAACATCGCGCTGCTCGCGGCCCGCGCGGGTCGCGCCTTCCACGAGATGTATCCGATGCGCGAGAGCATCAATGAGCCGGGCCGGGTCTATCGCCAGATCGCTTACGGCCCGCATCTCGACGTGTTCGTGCTCGACGAGCGCAGTTATCGCGGCCCGAACGGCGCCAATCTCGAGACCACTTACGGACCGGCCAGCTACTTCCTCGGACCCGACCAGATCGCCTGGCTCAAGCGCAGTCTTTTGAATTCGCGTGCGACCTGGAAGGTGATCGCCTCCGACATGCCGCTCAGCCTGATCGTATCGGACACACCAAAGGGTGGCTCGGAGGCAATCGCGCAAGGCGACGGTCCGGTGCGCGGCCGCGAGCTCGAGATCGCCGACATCCTGCGCTTCATCAAGATGGCGCCGATCAGCAACACGGTGTGGCTGACCGCGGACGTGCACTACGCCGCCGCGCATTATTACGATCCGAACAAGGCGCAATTCCAGGATTTCGAGCCGTTCTGGGAATTCGTCTCGGGTCCGCTGCACGCGGGCACGTTCGGTCCGAACGCGCTCGACAACACCTTTGGGCCGGAGGTGCGCTTCGTCAAGGCACCGGGCAAGGACAACCAGAATCTGCCGCCGTCAGCCGGCATGCAGTTCTTCGGTCACGTCAAGATCGACGGCGCTTCCGGCCAGATGACGGTGACACTGCGCGACCGCGCCGACGTCGCGCTGTGGTCGATCACGCTCGACCCGAAGTTGGCCTGATGGCTAGAGCAGGATGAATTCGGTTGAGTCGATGCGCGCTCAGGACTCGGTCCAGCTCTCCGTAGGGAGAGGGCACGAAAATGCGCGGCGCACTATTTTGAACGTGATCGTGCTATGCTCTCCCCTGCATGAGCGGGGCTTTCCTTCACACCGTCTTTGACATCGCGGCGTGGCTGGCGGCGACAGCTGCCGTCTACTGGCTGTCGCGACGGCGCCTGGAATTTCCGGCGCAATCCTTCGCGCTGCCCTACATCGCCGCGCTGGTGTTCGGTGCGGGCCTCGGTGCCTATTTGTTCGGGTCAGTCAATCTGTGGCTGTCGGGCCAGAGCGGCATTGCGCGCTCGGTCGAGGGAGCGCTCGCCGGCGGCATCGTGGCGATCGAGCTCTACAAATGGTCCGCGGGCATCGCTGTACGAACCGGCGCCCGTTTTGCCTTGCCGCTGGCGCTCGGGATCGCGGTCGGGCGGCTCGGCTGCTACTTCGCGGGACTCGACGATTTCACTTACGGCACGCCGACGGGGCTGCCCTTCGGGCATGATTTCGGCGATGGCATCCTTCGGCACCCGGTGCAGCTCTATGAGTGCGCCGCCATGGGCGTGTTCGCGCTTCTCTATGTGCTGGCGGTCTTGAACCGAAACGGCTTTGTGGTCACCAATGGTTTCTACCTCGTCCTCATCTATTACGGAGCGCAGCGCTTCCTGTGGGAATTCCTCAAGCCCTATGGCACGCTGATCGGCCCCTTCACGCTGTTTCACCTGCTGTCGCTATCCATTCTGCTCTACGCCGCATTCATGCTGGCGACGGCGCCCAAAGCGAGATCCCTGCATGAACGCGCCGTTGCGTAAGTCGCGTCCCTATATCTTCTGGGGCCAGACTCAGTCTCTCTGCGAGACCTGCCTGGATTTGGTGCCGACCAAGATCCAGATTCTCGGCAACGAGGTCTGGTACGAAAAACGCTGCAAGCAGCACGGCGTCCAGTCGACGCTGGTGTCGACGGACGCGGCCTATTGGCGCCTGTGCAAGGATTTCATCAAGCCCGGCGATCGGCCGCTGCAATTCCAGCAGCGCACGGAATTCGGCTGCCCCTACGATTGCGGCCTGTGCGCCGACCACGAGCAGCATTCCTGCCTGGCGCTGATCGAGATCACAGAGCACTGCAATCTCACCTGCCCGGTGTGCTTCGCCGACTCCTCGCCCGCGCGGACGAAATTCACGCCGCTCGCGACGGTCGAGAAGATGCTGGACGCGCTGGTCGCGAGCGAAGGCGAGCCCGACCTGGTGCAGATTTCCGGCGGCGAGCCGACGCTGCATCCGGATTTCTTCGAAATCCTGGACGCCGTCCGTGCCCGCCCGATCCGCCACGTCATGATCAACACCAACGGCCTGCGCATTGCCCGCGAAAAGGATTTCGTGGCGCGGCTCGCCGAGAACAAGCGCGGGCTGGAGGTCTATCTCCAGTTCGATTCACTGCAGCGCGATGCGCTGATCAATCTGCGCGGCGCGGACCTGCGCAAAATCCGCCAGCAGGCGCTGGAGAATCTCGAGCATTACGGCGTCTCGACCACGCTGGTCGCGACCATCAAGCGCGGCGTCAACGACGCCGAGATCGGCGACATCGTCCGCCATGCGCTCACCTGGAGATGCGTGCGTGGCGTCACGCTGCAGCCGGTGCAAGACGCCGGCCGCAACGAGGATTTCGACAAGAACACCGATCGCATCATGCTGTCGGAGATACGCAAGCGCGTGATTGAGACCGGCGTGTTCGGCGACAAGGACATGATCCCGTTGCCCTGCAACCCTGAGAGCATCTCGATCGGCTATGGCCTCCGCAACGGCGAGAAGGTGCTGCCGCTGACCTCGCTGTTACAGCAGGAGCAGCTCGTCGCCGTGATGCCCAACACGATCAGCCCGGAGAAATATCCGGTGCTGCGGGAGAAATTCGTCGATCTGTTCTCGCTGTCCTCGGGGCCGCTGAACACCAACGAGCGGGTCTGCGAACTCTTGTGCTGCCTGCCGAGCTTCGAGGTGCCGCAAGGGCTCTCTTACGAGAACGTCTTCCGCGTCACCATCGTGCAATTCCTCGACCGTTTCAATTTCTGCGTCGGCAACGTCAAGCGCAGCTGCATCCATTTCGTGACGGAGCAGGGGGCGATCATTCCGTTCGACACCTACAATCTGTTCTACCGCAACGGCGCAATCGGCCGTATCCGCGCCGCGCTCGAAGGGCAGACTTATCGCGAGGCAAGGCAGGGCGAGGAGGCACCACGATGAGCGATACGCCACCACCGGTTCTGCCGCCCGTCCCGACGCCCGTTGAACCACGCAGCGGCTGCCTCACCGCGTTCTTGGTGATTTCGGGGGTGATCCTGCTGCTTCCGGGTCTCTGCGCCCTGCTCTTCGGCGGAGCTTCGGTGATCGACGGGGGCAAGATCGACTCGGACATCGCGCCGCTGGTCTTCCTGGGACTGGTCGTCGGCATCGGAGGCGTCGTCCTGATCTGGGCGGCCATCAAGGGGCGAAAGGCTCCCGCCCATCCCGGAACCCAGCCCTAACCCCCGGAGATTCCCGGACAAAATTCAGTCAACCAACGGCCAAAGAACACATTGTTTTTTGGCGTTTTTTGCATATATTGCGCCGCAACGCGTAGGGCGCCCGGTCTGATATGGCCGGGCTTCCTTTTTGGGCGGCGAGCGCCCGTTTCCAGTCTTCCAGCGTTGTTTCGAGAAGAGGTCCCGGTCCGACCGGCGAGATCGCGCTTAACCCATTGTTCGAACGCAAAGAAGCTCACTCATGAACCTCCGCAACGTCGCCATCATCGCCCACGTCGACCACGGCAAGACGACCCTGGTCGACCGCCTCCTGCAGCAGTCCGGCACGTTCCGCGAGAACCAGAAAGTGACCGAGCGCGCCATGGACTCCAACGATCTGGAGCGCGAGCGCGGCATCACCATCCTGGCCAAGGCGGCCTCGGTGCAGTGGAAGGACACCCGGGTCAACATCGTCGACACCCCCGGCCACGCCGATTTCGGCGGTGAGGTCGAACGCATCCTGAACATGGTGGACGGCGCGCTGGTGCTGGTGGACGCCGCCGAAGGCCCGCTGCCGCAGACCAAGTTCGTGGTCTCCAAGGCGCTCAAGGTCGGCCTGAAGCCGATCGTCGTCATCAACAAGGTCGACCGTCCCGACGCGCGTCCGACCGAAGTCATCAACGAGGTGTTCGACCTGTTCGCGGCGTTAGATGCCAGCGAGGAGCAGCTCGACTTCCCGATCCTCTACGGCTCGGCCAAGCAGGGCTGGATGGCCGAGAGCCCCGAGGGTCCGAAGGACAAGGGCATGGAGCCGCTGTTCGATCTGATCCTGCGCCACGTCGCGCCGCCGAAGGTCGAGGAAGGTCCGTTCAAGATGATCGGCACCATCCTGGAGGCCAACCCCTATCTCGGCCGCATCATCACCGGCCGCATTTCTTCCGGCGTGCTGAAGCCGAACCAGCAGGTCAAGGTGCTCAACGCCGACGGCAAGCTGGTCGAATCCGGGCGCATCACCAAGATCCTGGCGTTCCGTGGCCTGGAGCGTACCCCGCTCGATGAAGCCGAAGCCGGCGACATCGTCGCGATTGCGGGCCTGACCAAGGGCACCGTTGCCGACACATTCTGCGATCCGACCGTGGAAGTGCCGCTGCCGGCACAGCCGATCGATCCGCCGACCGTGTCGATGTCCTTCATCGTCAACAACTCTCCGCTCGCCGGCACCGAAGGCGACAAGGTGACGAGCCGCATGATCCGCGACCGTCTCTTGCGCGAAGCGGAGGGCAATGTCGCGCTGCGCGTCGTCGAAGCCGCCGACAAGGACGCCATGGAAGTGTCGGGCCGCGGCGAATTGCAGCTTGCGATCCTGATCGAGACCATGCGCCGCGAGGGCTTTGAGCTCTCGGTGTCGCGCCCGCGCGTCGTGTTCCAGAAGGATGAAGCGACCGGCGCCACCATGGAGCCGATCGAGGAGGTCGTGATCGACGTCGACGAGGAGCATTCCGGCGTCGTCGTGCAGAAGATGAGCGAGCGCAAGGCTGAGTTGATCGAGATGAAGCCGTCGGGCGGCAACCGCCAGCGCCTGGTGTTCTACGCGCCGACCCGCGGCCTGATCGGCTATCAGGGCGAACTTCTGACCGACACCCGCGGCACCGCGATCATGAACCGCCTGTTCCACGGCTATGCGCCCTACAAGGGCGAGATCCAGGGCCGCCGCAACGGCGTCCTGATCTCCAACGACCAGGGCGACGCCGTGGCCTACGCCATGTTCAAGCTGGAAGACCGCGGCCCGATGATGATCGAGCCGGGCTGGAAGGTCTATCGCGGCATGATCGTCGGCGAGCACACCCGCGACAACGATCTCGAGATCAACGTGCTCAAGGGCAAGCAGCTCACCAACATCCGCACGACGTCCAAGGACGAAGCGGTGCGCCTGACCCCGCCGATCCGCATGACCTTGGAAAAGGCGCTCGCCTATATCGAGGACGACGAGCTCGTCGAGGTCACGCCGAAGTCGATCCGCCTGCGCAAGAAGCACCTCGACCCGAACGAGCGCAAGCGCGCGGAGAAGGCCAAGGAAGCGGTGGCGTAAGGACACCGCAGCCGTAGTGCCGTAGGGTGGGCAAAGCGAAGCGTGCCCACCACTTCTACTGCGACTGGCGAGCGATGGTGGGCACGGCGCTATGCGCCTTTGCCCACCCTACGAAACTGTCATTCTCCGCGAAGGCGGGGGAATCCAGTACGCCGCGGCTTCTCCGCAAATCACTAGCTTCTCTGGAATACTGGATCGCCCGCCTGCGCGGGCGATGACAGCTCGGTTTGTGATGGCTTTAGCGCGTATCACAGACGTGCTAGAGCCCGCCTATGACCCCCCTTCCCTCCTTCGTCGACGTCGCGATCATCGGCGCCGGTGCCGCCGGCCTCGGTGCCGCGCACGCGCTGGCGGGCTCCGGCCTTTCCGTGGTCGTGCTGGAGGCGCGTGACCGGCTCGGTGGCCGCGCCTGGACGGTGCAGGCCTCGCCCGAGGTGATCTTCGACGTCGGCTGCGGCTGGCTGCACTCGGCCGACAAGAACTCCTTCGCTCCGATCGCGAAGCAGCTCGGATTCGAGCTCAACACGGCCCTGCCTCCCTGGCGCGAGCGCGCCTTCGGCAACGCCTTTCCGCAAACCGAGCGCGACGATTTCATGCGCGCGACGGAGGCGTTCTATGAGCGCCTCTGGCAGGCCGCGCAAAAGGGCAAGGACGAACCCGCGAGCCTGAGCCTCGAGCCGGGCAACCGCTGGAATCCGATGATCGACGCGGTCTCGACCTACGTCAATGGCTGCGAATTGAAGGACATGTCGACGCTGGACTGGGACGCCTATGAGGACAGTGACCTCAACTGGCGCGTCCGCCGCGGCTATGGCACGCTGATCGCAGCCTATGGCGCGCCTGTCACGGTGGCCCTGAGCTGCAACGTCACGTTGGTCGATCATTCTGGTCAGCGCATCCGGCTCGAAACATCGCGGGGCACGCTGACCGCGGACAAGGTGATCGTCACCGTCCCGACCAATCTGATCGCCAATGAGACGATTCGCTTTTCACCACCGTTGCCGGCCAAGGTCGATGCCGCCGCCGGCCTGCCGCTCGGCGTCGACGACAAGGTGACGCTGGCGCTCGATGGCGCCGAAGCCTTCCCGACCGAAGGTAATCTGCGCGGCGCCACCATGCGCACCAAGATGGGCACCTACCACATCCGTCCGTTCGGCCAGCCCTGCATCGAAGGCTTCTTCGGTGGCAGCTTTGCGCGCGAGCTGGAAGACGCGGGCGAAGGCGCCATTGCCGCGCAGAGCATCGACGAGATCGCGGGCCTTCTCGGCAACGACATCAGGCGCAAGCTGAGGCCGCTGTATGAATCGCGCTGGGCGCGCGATCCCTTCGCGAGGGGCTCCTATTCGCATGCGCTGCCGGGGCACGCGGGAGATCGTGCTGTGCTCGCGGAGCCAGTGGACGGACGGTTGTTCTTCGCGGGAGAAGCGACGTCGCCGAATTTCTTCACGACGGCGCATGGAGCGCGGGACAGCGGGGAGCGCGCGACTAACGAAGTGCTGGCGGCGCCGGGGAAGCGCTAACTAGGGGTCGTCCCGGCGGAGGCCGGGACCCATACCGCGTGATCCATCGGTGATCTTCGGTATTTGTACCGCGGGCTGGCACCTTAACTGCCAGTCTTCGCCAAACCTCTTCCTGTGGTTATGGGTCCCGGCCTTCGCCGGGACGACACCGAATGTGCGGTGCCGCCATCCAATTGAACTGACGACTCACTCAATCACCCGCGCCCGCAAATCGGCATCGGGCACGAAGCAGGTGTCATACTTGCCGAAGATGCGATAGCGGTTGCGTGCGACAAGGCTGTAGACGGGGTCCCTTAACAGCCTCGGCACGGCGAACAACGCGCGCACCCAGCCCCAGCCGGGGAGCAGCGACAACACGGTCAGCGCGGCGTCCGACTTCATGAACACCTCGCCGCCGTGGACTACGGCGTTGGTATCGGGATCATCTGGATCGATGCCGAACGTATGCGCGAGCCGGGTCCCGTAGTCCGATTGGATCGGCGTGAAACGGAACCGCCTTGCTTTGTCGCGGGTCGCCACGAAGCGGACCCAGCGCGAGCAGAAGATGCAGACGCCGTCATAAAGGATCACGTCGTCGTCGGGCCATTTGCTCATCAGCGATTATCCAGCGTCAGGAGAGCCACCAGCATCAGCACGATCGCCGGCCCGGTCTTCACCAAAGCACCTAATGGCTCGATCCAGAGATCGGGCGTGAGGATGGCTGCACCCACCATGTAGCCCAGCGAGGCGATGATGCCGGCAGCGAGTCCGATCGCCGCGGTGCGGCGGAAGGCGATCAGCACGCCGATGCTCATATCCATCAGGCTGGTGCCGATGGTGATGGGATCGACCAGCGCTGGCGGAAAGTCATGCGCGGTCAGGATGTCGGCGGCGCCACGATAGGACACGAACAGTGCGATGAAACCAGAGACGAGCCAGAACACAGCAAGGCTTACGAAGATCAGCGCCTTGGCCAGGAACAGCCGCGCGAACCATTTGTCCTGGATACTTGCCGGATGGCGACCGATCGTCTCAGCCAATGTCTTTGGTGCGATGCCCGTGGCTGCGATCCACGCCGAGGGATCGCCGGTCACGCCACGGCGCAGCTCGGCAATGGCGGTGGAACGCAGCGGCGGCATCCAGCCGAGATGACAGGCTAAATCGCCGACTTTGGCGCCGAGATCTAGCAGGGATGACGGCATCGCGATGAGTTGCCAGGTGGCCGTGCCGAACGCGTGGCGAAACTGCTTGATGACGCCGGCCATCGTCACCGGCTCTGCCTGCATCAGGTCCCAGCTCACGGCTTTCACGGAGGCGTCGTCGATATCACGCGCGGCGAGCCAGGCGATGGTGGCGGCGATGTCCTCGACCGCGACGGGCTGGAAGAGCGTCGCCATTTCCTTGTCCGGCAGGTCGAGCGGAAAAGCGGCAAGCGCACGCAGCATGGCGCTGCCGCCATAGGCTGACGGCGCAACCACGAAGCCCGGCCGCAGGATGGCATGGGGAATGCCGGAGGTCGCGATCAAACGTTCGGCGTCGCGTTTGGTCGTTGCGAAGGCGGTGCGATCCGCCTCCACCATCCCGGGGATCGAGATGTGCACCAGACGGATCGCACGGCCGCCAGCGCCAATTGCCTGAAGCAGGCGCGCGACGAAATCACGATGCACGGCATTTGTGTCGCTGCCGGGCCCGTCCTGGAGCACGCCGAGGCAGTTCACGACGACATCGACGGCATGCTCGCTGAGGAGACGCGCCAGCGCAGCCGCATCCAGGATGAGGATCGGCAGCTCGATGTCCAGCGCGCTCATCTGCTGCGCCGGCGACAGGTTGCGTGCCACGCCGACAACGCGAAAGCCACGCGCGCGCAGATCGTCGGTGACGAAGCGGCCGATCAGGCCGGAGGCGCCGAACAGCAAGATGGTTCGCTTACTCATTGCGCCTCTCACTACGGTTTTGCGATCATCAGCCAGAGGATCAGCATCGTCGCGCCGAAGCCGGGGAAACCGAATGCGAACCAGCGACGGAACAGAACGAAATAGCGCTCCGGAAGCGCGTTGCACTGTTCGGCCGCCTTGCGCGCGAGGTCGCGCATCTCGATCTGCATGAAGACGACGGGGACCCAGAACAGGCCTGCGACGGCATACAGCGCGAGCGAAGTCAGCAACCAGCGCTCGGTGAGCGACGTCGCCGAGAGCATCATCAGCAGGCCGCCCGTGACCGGCTGCAGGATCACGGCCGACAGCGTGAAGATCGCATCCGCGATCACGACCACAGCGGCAGTGCGCGCGATGAATGCCACGTCCTGCGTGCGATGCGCCATCAGCATGAAGAAGGCGATGCCGGTTCCAGTGCCGAGGATGACGATGGCGCCGAGCACATGCAGGAATTTGACCGGGAAATACAGCGTCATGGCTTCTTGGTCGCCATTGGCTTGAGCTGGTTCAGCGCACGCGCGAGACCACCGCTTGCGGCTTTGACGCCGGCCTCGGTTTCGATCATCCAATGACCCTCGCTGCCGACGGCCGGCAGGGTGCGGAAGTCGGCTTTGCCGCCAGTGCCGCGAAACGCATCGACCAGGTTTTGCGAAAACGCGGGCGCGAAGTAACTGTCATTGGCCGCAACGAGCCACGTGACGGGAATGCGCGCGGCCTTGCCGAACTCGGCTGCGGCCGCAAGCAGCGTGTGCGGCGCGCAGACCCTGTTCGGCTCGTCATTGGCATGGCCGCCGCGCCCCGGTGCGAATGCAATGATGGCGGAGATCGCCTTCGGATCGGCATTGGCGAGCGCCAGCGCGCCCCAGCCGCCGGCGGAATGGCCGAGCACGATCGCGGCGTCTTTGCGGATAAATTCCTGCTTTCGCAAATAGTCCAGCGCGAGCGAGATTTGGTCGGCCGTTGCGCCGGCCGATCGTGCGTAATCCGCCTCGTCGCAGCCACCCTGGTCTTCGACATAGCGGCCACCGGTCGCGCCATGGCCGAGCCGTTCCGGCACCAGCACGGCAAAGCCGCGCGCGACGAGATACGCCATGAGCGCGCGATATTCCGGCCGCGGCATTTGCGCGCGACGCAAGCCATTCTGCGTCGAGGCGTGGGCGATGACCGCGAGCCGGAACGGGCCGGCACCGAGGGGGCGAAACAGCAGCGCATGCGCGGCCATGCCGGTATCCGGCGATGGCACGCGCCACTCTTGCCGGCGAAACGGTTCGCCCTCCTCTCCCAATGGGCCAAACGTGACCTGAGCGCACAGAGGTGACGCAGCCAGCACGGCCAGCAAAGACAAAAGCGCAGGAGTGACGAGGAGCCGCATGAATTGCCAAAGGAGGCGGACGCGAACAGCGATGGCCACACTAATAGGAACGAATCACTCCGGGCAGACTTTCTGCGCTGCCATTACCATTCATTCATTGCCGCAGCGAGTTTTGCACCGACACATGGCAGGCCACTGCCATTCGAGACGCCGGCGTGTCCTCTTTCGGGACAACGGGCTTGAAATACTGATGCAGAAAGTCCACACGTTAACCGATAATTAACGATAGGTCTTGCCGCCGGCGCGGCGACTTGATTTGATCGCCTCCATGAGCACAACCCTGATCGAGGTCCGGCCGGCCAAAGCCGCAGATGCAACTGCGGTGGCGTCGACCCATGACGAAGCCTGGCGCTCGGCCTATCAGGGCATCATCCCCGGCGCGGAGCTGGAAAAGCTGATCAACCGCCGCGGTCCACAGTGGTGGGACAGCGCGATTCGCAAGGGCAGCCGCGTCAGCGTGCTGGTGTTCGGCGACAAGATCGCGGGCTACGCCAATTACGGCCGCAACCGCGCCCGCAGCCTGCATTTCGACGGCGAGATCTATGAGCTCTATCTGCGGCCGGAATTCCAGGGCCTCGGCTTTGGCCGCCGCCTGTTCGCCGCCGCCCGCCGCGACCTGATGCAGAGCGGCCTGAAGAGCATGGTGGTGTGGGCGCTCTCGGACAACGATCCGGCCACCGAGTTCTACCGTGCCCTGGGCGGCCGCATGGTGGCGCGCTCCTCGGAGCGGTTCGGGCCGAAGTCGCTCGACAAGGTTGCCTTCGCTTGGACCAATTGAGCTGCTGAAACCTGCATCGGCAGCGTTTTCCATCCGTTGATACCGCCCGCCTTTTGCGTCGGTGATCGCCGGATTCATTATTTCACAAAAACGCGATGGATCAGCGGGCCAAGCCCGCGTATGACAGCGCCAAAATCGCTGCCGGGCGCGATTTCACCTCGGCAACAACGGAGCCTTGAATGCGTATCGATGCGGTCTCGATCGGGAAGAACGTACCCCACGACGTCAATGTCATCATCGAAGTCCCCGTGGGCGGCGAACCGATCAAATACGAGATGGACAAGGAGGCCGGCACGCTCGTCGTCGATCGCTTCCTCTACACGCCGATGCGTTACCCCGGGAACTACGGCTTCATCCCGCACACGCTGTCGGATGACGGCGATCCCTGCGACGTCCTGATCATCAACACCCGCGCCATCATTCCCGGTGCCGTCATGAGCGTGCGCCCGGTCGGCGTGCTGTTCATGGAAGACGAAGCCGGCGGCGACGAGAAGATCTTGGCGGTGCCGTCATCGAAGCTGACGCAGCGCTACGACAAGGTGAAGAGCTATTCCGACCTGCCGGACATCACGCTCCAGCAGATCCAGCACTTCTTCGAGCACTACAAGGATCTCGAGAAGGGCAAGTGGGTGAAGATCCTGCGCTGGGGCGGCCCGGAGGACGCGCACAAGCTGATCCTCGAAGGCATGGATCGCGAGAAGAAAAAGAAGGCCTGAGTCTTCGGTATCCCGGACAATAAGGTGTGCTCCCTCGCCCCGTTCTTACGCTAGGGCATGCACATATCTGGTGCGGCGGATTGACTCGGATCGGCCTGGGAGGATTCCAGAATCAGAGTTCTGTGTGATTCGTATTGCGGCACTCCATGATTTGGACGGGGTGCCGCGATGTTGTCACGGATTGACTGGACGCTGGGCCGGTTCGGGGATCGTCGTCTCGATAAAGGGGGGCGGCGTTCGTCGAACGCATGGTTGTGGGCAAAACTGTCTGCCTTCGGCAGCTCTCCAGGGGGAACCGCGCGCTGGAAGTGCGGTTCAACCGCTTTCTTGGCCATGACAAGGTGACGGTGGAGCGGATCATCGAAAGCTGGAGCGAAAGCACGGTCGCTGCGGTAGAGGGCCGCCACGTGCTGGCCATCCAGGACACCAGCGAGATCCACTTCAACACCACACCGCAACGCCGGCGCGGGCTCGGAGAAATCGGCAAAGGCAATAACCACGGCGTGCTGCTGCATCCGCTGCTGGCTGTGGATGCCGATGACGGCAACTGTCTTGGACTTTTGAGCGGGCAGATATGGACGCGCACAGGTCGCCGCACGACCTCGCACGACGATCGGGAGTTATCGGACAAGGAATCGCAGCGCTGGATATCCACTGCCATGGCGGCCAAGCCGCTCCTCACCAAGGCCACAGCGGTGACGGTGCTGGGTGACCGCGAGAGCGATATTTTTGCCCTTTATGCCAGCTCGGCCGAGCAACACTTCCACGTCATCGCGCGCAGCATGCATGATCGCAAGCTTGCCGACCGCAGCGGCTTGTATGAGGTCAGCGATGCCATGGCCGCGGTGGATCGGCGTGCGATCCAATTGCCTGCGCGCGCCGCGCGGCCCGCCCGCCTGGCTCACCTCGAACTTCGCTTTGGCGCAATCGAGCTCGCCCGCCCACAGAGTAAGTTCCTGCGCCATCTGCCGGAAAGCTTGCCATTGGCGGTGGTCGATGTGCGCGAGATCAATGCCGAAACCGGGGTAGAGCCGCTGCACTGGCGGCTTCTCACCTCTCACGAGGTTACCGGCATCGAGGACGCCTGGCGCATCGTCCAATGGTACAAGCAACGCTGGATCATCGAGCAGTTCTTCCGCATCCTGAAGACACAAGGCTTCAAGCTCGAAGACAGCCAGATCGGAACCGCCGATCGCCTTCTCAAGCTGGTCGCGATTGCCGCTAAGGCGGCCGTCATCACAATCCAACTTCTGCAGGCCCGCAATGGCAGTCGCCAACCCATTCTCGCTGCCTTCGACAACGGCCAAATTAACGTGCTCACCGCCCTCAACCGTCAACTCGAAGCCGGGAGCAAGCGATTAAAGAACCCACATCCGCCCGATAGCCTCGCTTGGGCCGCCTGGATCATTGGTCGCCTCGGCGGCTGGGACGGCTACCCATCGTCCAAGCCGCCGGGCCCGATCACCTTCAAGAACGGCCTCGAATACTTCCACGCCGTCGCAGCAGGATGGAGCCTCAGAGATATGTGCATGCCCTAGCGTTCTTACGGGGAGAGGGTTGAGGTGAGGGGCTACCTCCACAAAGACGGTCAGAGTTGGACCCGCGGAGAGTCCCCCTCACCCGGAATCCGCGCTTCGCGCGAATTCCGACCTGTCCCCGCAAGCGGGGAGAGGTGAAGAAAAACTACACCGCCGGCTTCGGCAGCCCTGCGATCGCGCAGGCGGCGCGCAGCGTGTTCACCAGCAGGCAGGCGACCGTCATCTGGCCGACGCCGCCCGGCACCGGCGTGATCGCACCGGCAACCCCAATCGCTTCCTGATAGGCGACGTCGCCGACGAGGCGCGCCTTGCCGTCTTCTTTGGGGATGCGGTTGATGCCGACGTCGATCACGGTCGCGCCCGGCTTCAGCCAGTCGCCGCGCACCATCTCCGGCTTGCCGACCGCGGCGTAAACGAGGTCGGCGCGCTTCACGAGGCCGGGCAGGTCGCGCGAGCGCGAATGCGCGATCGTGACCGTTGTGTTCTCGTTCAGCAGCAATTGCACCAGCGGACGGCCGACCAGGTTGGAGCGGCCGATGACGATGGCGTTCATGCCTTCGAGCGAAGCGTGCACGCTTTTGGTCAGGATGATGCAGCCGAGCGGCGTGCAGGGCGACAGCGCCTCAAAACCACCGGCGAGCCGGCCGGCATTGCTCGGATGCAGGCCATCGACATCCTTGGCGGGATCGATGGCGTTGATGACGGCCTCGGTGTTCAGCCCCTTCGGCAGCGGCAGTTGCACCAGAATGCCGTGCACGGCCGGATCGCGGTTGAGCTTTGCGACGAGCGCCAGGAGATCCGCTTGCGAGACGTCGGCGGGCAGCTTGTGCTCGAACGAGGCCATGCCGGCGCCTTGCGTCTGGGTGTGCTTGGAGCGGACATAGACCTCGCTGGCGGGGTCGTTGCCGACCAGCACCACCGCGAGGCCGGGGACCAGATTGTGCTCGCGCTTGACGCGGGCGACCTCCTCGGCGACGCGGCCGCGAAGCTCCGCGGCAATGACTTTTCCATCGATGATTTTGGCGGTCATGTCAGTTCCCTCAGTCTTTCGATTTAGCCGACACGAGCTGGCGCAGGGCTTCTCCGAGCCGCACCGGGTCGCCGTCGACCGCGATCTGCTTCAACCGCGAGGTAGCTCCCGATAGCAATTTTACGCTGGCCTTGGGCACGCCAAGCGATTTCGCCAGCAGGACCAAGACAGCCTTGTTGGCCTCGCCACCATCGGCAATGGCGCGTACCCGCACCTTGAGCACGCTGCGGCCGTCGGAGAGCTGCTCGATCCCGTCGATGTCGTCGCGGCCGCCGCGCGGCGTCACCCGCAGCGCGATGCTGACGCCTGCGGCAGAGATGCGCCAGGGTTCTTTGGCAACCAAGGCGCTCCAGCCCGCTTAGATCACGTTCGGGTAGATGTAGTACAGGATCACCCGCTCGATGAACATGATCAGCAGAATCAGGATGATCGGCGAGATGTCGAGGCCGCCGAGACTGGGCAGGAAATTGCGAATCGGTGCCAGCAGGGGCTCGGTGATCCGGTACAGGAACTCCGCCACCGCCGAGACGAACTGGTTGCGGGTGTTCACCACGTTGAAGGCGATCAGCCAGGACAGGATCGCGGCCGCGATCAGCAGCCAGACGTAGAGATCGAGCACGATGATGACGATGTCGAGAACGGCACGCATGGCTTTTGAGAACTCTGGCTCCGGTCGGGATTGACGGCGTTCGCTTGATATCGGTTCCCCCCGACCCAAACAAGGGAAGTCGGCGCCCGGATGGCCAAAACCGGGTTATACCCGTCCTTGACTTGACCTTGGCGGGGACTTAAATGGCGCCCGGTTGTCGGCCGCGTTCACCAGAGCGGCCAGCAAAGGGGCCATAGCTCAGCTGGGAGAGCGCGTCGTTCGCAATGACGAGGTCGGCGGTTCGATCCCGCCTGGCTCCACCACGCTTCGCCCTTCGGGCTACGCGTGGCGCAGCCGCGCGAAGCCCGAAGGGCGAAGCGTGGTGTCCGGCGAAGCCCGCAGGGCGAAGACGGACGGTTCGAGTCCCCTACCTCCCCGTAAACCTCGGCGGCCGCTTCTCCATAAAACTCGCCACGCCCTCCCGGAAATCGCTGCCGTTCAGCGCCACCATCATCTCGCGGTTGGCCTCGATCGTCGCCTCCGCCAGGGTCTGGAACGGCACCTCGTAAAGCTGCCGCTTGATCACGGCCATCGCGCTCGGTGAGACGAAATCGGCGAGATCGCGCGCATAGGCATAGGTCTCCTCGCGGAGTTTTTCCGGCGAGTAGAGCCGGTTCACCAGCCCGATCCGCAACGCTTCGTCGCTCGACACGCGCCTCGCCGAGAGCAACAGATCCAGCGCATGGGCATGGCCGACGATGCGCGGCAACATCCAGCTGATGCCGTGCTCGGCGATCAGGCCGCGCCGCGCGAAGGCGGTCGTGAACACCGTATTGTCGGCGGCAAAGCGCAGGTCGCAATAGAGCGCGTGGACTAGGCCGATACCGGCGGTCGCGCCGTTGAGCATGGCGATGACGGGCTTTGCGATCGACGGATAGAAGCCGTAGCGCGTCTGCCAATCCGGCCGGCGGTTCATGTCGAACGGCGGCAGGTTCGATGCGCGCCTGACGTCATCGGGATCGAGCCCTTTCAGCGCATCCATGTCGGCGCCGGCGCAGAAGGCGCGGCCCGCGCCGGTGAGCACGATGACGCGGACATTGTCGTCGGCGCTTGAGGCTTCCATCGCGTGACGCACGTCGCGCTCCATCGTCGGCGTCCACGCATTCATGCGGTCCGGGCGATTGAGCGTGATGGTCGCGATCCTGTCGCTCACCTCATAGAGAATGTGTTCATAGGCCATGGCGCTCTCCCTTTGCTTGCCGGCGCAATCTCGCGTGCGCGCGTTGCGAACGAGCCTAGCATATAAAGGGATGAGGCAAGGGCTTGCGCGGAGGCGCGATTCACTCGGCGGCTTGCGCCAGCACCGGCCGGCGCGCCAGCCAGCCATTTATGAAGTGATCGAGCCAGGCGCGCTCCGCGAGGTCGTAGACGGCACGATCCGCGAAATGGTGATGCCGCTGCCGCGCTCCGGGCGCGCTGAAGCCGTCATAGCCGCGCGTGGTCCAGCAATGCATCATCGCGTAGGTCACGTCTGGATGAAACTGCACACCGAAGGCGTTGCCGACTCGGAACGCCTGCACCGGAAAATCATCACCTTCCGCGAGCAGCTCGGCACCGACCGGCAGCTCAAATCCCTCGCGATGCCAATGATAGACCTGCGCAGGCCACTCCGGGCAGAGCGCGTGGCCCGCAGCGGTCGGCCTGATCGGGTAATAGCCGATCTGGGTCAGCGCATCCGCATGCGGCGCGACGCGGGCCCCCAGCTGCATCGCGAGCATCTGCGCGCCGAGGCAGATGCCAAGGAACGGACGCTGCTCACGGAGCGGAATTTCGATCCAGTCGATCTCGCGGCGGATGTAGTCGTCGGAATCATTGGCGCTCATCGGGCCGCCGAAGAACACGGCGCCGGCATGCCGATCGAGCGTCTCGGGCAGGGGATCGCCGAAGCGGGGACGGCGAATGTCGAGGCGATGGCCGAGCGCGCGCAGCGCATTGCCGACGCGGCCGGGCGTCGAGGATTCCTGATGCATGACGATCAGAACCGGCAACCGGGCTTCGGAGGCGGAGGCGGAGGCGGCCGCGCCCGGCGTCCTCCTTCGGAAGGGCACCAATTCTGCGCCACCAAACCTGTCCGTCCGGAACGACATGGCCTCTGCGAGTGCTATCGGTTCAGACCGCCAGCATAGCTAAGCGATGGTTAACATCGTGTGAGTTCGCGCACACACACCCGACTGAAGCAAGCTCCGGGCCACTACGGTGCTTCAAAGTTTTCTCTAGTGCCGGCGCCTCTGAAACCGGCTGGTAGCGGCCAGGATGAAGCCGCGCGGGAAGAAACGCAGCGCCAACGGCACAATCTTGATGCCCAGACCAGGCAGCACTGCCCGTTTGTTGGCCATCAGGCCACGATATGCATCGCGTGCAACTTCGGCGGCGGAGACGTTGAGAACGGCGGTATCATGTTGGGAGCCGACGCCGGCGCGCGCCTGGAATTCGGTGGGCACCGGACCCGGGCAAAGTACGGTGACGCGAACGCCGCGCGGCGCGAGCTCCGCCCGCAAGGCTTCGGTGAACGAAATCACATAGGCCTTGGAGGCGTAGTAGACGGCCATGCCGGGGCCAGGCAGGAAGCCGGCGACCGATCCAACATTGAGAAGACCGCCCTTGTTCCTGATGAGCTGATCGGCAAAGCGCAGCGACAGGTCCGTCAGGGCCCGGACGTTGACATCGACGATGCCGAGCTGCTCAACGCGATCGCGCTCGATCGCATCACCGAACACGCCGAAGCCGGCATTGTTGACGAGATGATCGAGCTCGACGCCTTCGGCGGCAAGTGCTGCCGCGATGGTCTTGCCGGCATCCGCTTGCTCGAGATCGCAGGCGATCACGATCGGCTTCTTGCCGCCGTTGGCGGCAAGCTCGTTCGCGAGCGCCTCCAGCCGATCCGTCCGGCGCGCCGTCAATGCGAGGCGATGCCCATTGGCAGCAAACACACGCGCCAGCTCCGTGCCGATGCCCGCCGAGGCACCGGTGATCAGCGTCACCCGCTCAGTCACGATCGAAGACTCTTGAATTCAAGTTTTTGGCCCCGCAATGGCGGAACGAGAGCACAGGCCGCGCGCGACATGCAAGCTGCGCCGCCAGCATGGCCGCTTGAGCAGAACGACAGGCCGCGCTGAAAAACCGTTGATTTGCAGGCGGATTCAGCGCAGGCGGCGGATAAATTAAAGTTTCGTCATGTGCCCGGGTAGGCCGCGATCAGTCGTGTCGAAAGCCGTCAGCCGCCGACAGCGCTGTCCTTGACTTGGCCGCCGACACGGTCCGCGACGGCGTGCTTCAGGTCGATCCGGTCGCGCTGCGATATCCCGAGCAGGTCGGAGGCGCGCCAGACGACGTTGTCTTCGAATTCGCTGACCTGACCGTCGGCATAGACCAGCTCCCACATCATCTGCACGATGCGTTTGCGACCCTCCTCGTCGAGCGAGCGCATGATGACGCTGGTGAAATGATAGAGATCGACCGCCTCGCCCTCGACCTGGGTGGCGTCGGCGATCAGCCGATCCGCAGTGCCGCGATCGAGCCCAAAATGGCTTTCGATCAGGCTGTGCAGCTTGCGCTGCTCGGCTGGGCTCGGCTGGCCGTCCAGCGAGATCACGTGAATCAGCAGCGCCGTGGCCGCCAGCCGATAGTCGCTGTCGCCAAATGCGCGGTCCTGGTCATGGGGAGTAACAATGTCGGCGATGAATTGGCGCAGGCCGTCGAGCATAAAGTCCTACCGAGATCGATGAAGCCGCGAGAGGCGGCTGTTACCAGCACTATATGAGCAGCAAACTCAACCGGCGCAATGTACGTCAGTTCCGCGCGCTGCATTACGTTTCGGCAATCTGTTGTCGTGATTTGAAGCACCCCTCAGGGGTCGTCCCGGCGGAGGCCGGGACCCATAACCACAGGGTGTAGTTCGGTGAAGATTGGTCGTTTTTTACTGTGTCCATTCGCAACCGAGAGGTCACGCGGTATGGGTCCCGGCCTTCGCCGGGACGACAGTGAATGTCCTCACGGTATCTCATACACCACCATCTTGTCGGCGATGCCGCGCAGCGCGGCCTGCTTCTGGATCGGCTTGATCTCGCGCTGCTGAAGGATTTCAGCAACCGCCGGCACATCAAGCACCGGGCCGGTGATGTGAATTTCCTGCGCGGTCGACAGGCTTTGCACGCGCGAGGCGATGTTGACGGTCTGGCCGAAATAATCCTGGCGCTCGTTCAGCATCACCGCAAGACATGGACCTTCATGGATGCCGATCTTGAGAATGAGATCGTTGGCGCCGCGCCGCTTGTTGAGTTCGTCCATCGCCGCCCGCATCCGCAGGCCCGCGACGATGGCGTGCTCGGGACGGACGAAGGTCGCCATCACGGCATCGCCGATCGTTTTCACCACCGCGCCCTTCTCGGATGAGATGATCTCGAGCAGCGCGTGGAAATGCGCGCGCACGAGATCGAAGGCGGCGAGATCGCCGACCCGCTCATAAAGCGCGGTCGATCCCTTCAGGTCGGTGAACAGGAACGTCAGCGAGGTGATCTGGAGCCGCTGGTCGAGACTGAGATTGTCCGCCTTGAAGACGTCGCGGAAGGTCTGGTTCGACAGCATCCGCTTGGCGGTGAGGAACGGCTTACGCTTGCCGATGAGATGATGAAGCGCCTCGGCCGCGATGAACACCGACGGCAGCACGCGCACACCGGCCTGGTTTTCCAGCGATAGCCGCAGCGGACCCGGCCGCATGGTCGTCGTTCCCGTCGGGGCCTGCACCTTGTTGTACATGATGGCGAGCTGCTGACGGTCCTTGGTCGGCTCGCCCTGGACATCGATGAAATGAGCGGCGTGCGTCACCGGCTCGAAGATGATGACGAAATCGCTCGGCAATTGCAGCGACATCGTCGCCTTCTCGCCGGCCGGCAGCTCCATCGTATCCAGCGTCACCTCGTTGGCCAGCGTCGCAAACGATTCCTTGTTGAAGTCGACGCCGGAGCTCCAGAACACCTGCTTGAAATACTCCCACACCGGAAGCGTATCGGGATCGTGCGCCGCGATGCGCCGGACGCGCGGATTCACGGTGAAAGAGACCTCGACCTGGTCGTCGACGGACGCCTTGTAGCCGCAGGCGCAGAGCGCGCAGTGATAGTCGTCGGGCTTGAGCGCCTTCAGCGTCGAGTGAGCGCCCAGCACGCCGCCGCAGCCCGGACACAGCACGTTCCAGCCGAGATCGAACAGACCGAGCCTGGCCGAATGCAGGAAAGCCGAGATGACGCGCTCTTCGTCGAGGCCGTGATGCCTGGAGAAATCGAGGACATTGACGCGGTTGAGCTCGTGATCCTCGCCGTCCTCGATGAGGCGCGCAATCGCATCGACCACCTTTGCATCGGCGGTCTGCTTCAGAACGGAAAACTGGGCCTGGATGTCGCTCATGGCGGGGCTCTGTCTAAGCTGGATCACGCCATCGGCCAGACGAGGGTCCGTTACCGACGGGTGATGCGGAACATGGGTGAGTGGTCCGGCTGGGTCGTGACGACGCCATGCGGGATCACGGGAACGGTATCGGCAAGCTCGACGCGGAACGCACCGATCAGCCGGGCCAGCGCCAGCACCGATTCGGCTTGCGCAAACGGCGCGCCGATACAGACGCGTGGCCCCGCGCCGAACGGCAGATATGCGAAGCGATCGGGCTCCGCCGACATGAAGCGCTTTGGAATGAACGCGTTCGGCTGATCCCACAGTTTCTCGTGCCGGTGCAAAAGCCACGGCGCGATCATGATGATATCGCCCTTGCCGATCTCGATGCCGGCCGCGTTGTCCTTATCGCGCGCGGCACGCGCGACCAGGAAGGCGGGCGGATAGAGCCGCATCGTCTCCTCGATCACGGCACGGGTGAACTTCTGCCGATCGATGTCGGCGATGCTGTCGAGATGTTCGCCGCGGGTCTCAGTGGCGACCTCCTCCTGCGTGTCAGGATCGAGCGACAGCAGATAGAGCGCCCAGAACAGCGCCGTCGCTGTGGTCTCGTGACCTGCCAGGATCATGGTCGCGACCTCGTCGACGAGCTGTTCGTCGGAAAAGCCCTTGCCCGTTTCAGGATCCCGCGCCTCGTCCATGAGGTCGAACAGGTCGCGCGGTGGCGCGCCGTCCTTCTTGCCGGCCGCGCGCCGTTGGGCGATCAGCATGGCAACGAATTCGGTCCAGCGCTTGCGAAACCGCGCCCGTGCAAAATCCATCGGGCTCGGCCAGGACACGGGCAGCACCATGTCGAGGAAATAAGCTCGTCCCAGCCGTGCGGCATATTCCATGATGAAATTGCGCAAGGTCGCGCCATGCCGGTCCATGCCGAACGAGAACATCGTGCGTCCGGCGATCTCGAGCGTCATGCGCTGCATGACCTCGCGCAGATCGACCGGCTCGCCTACTCGCGTATCGAGCTTTGTGATGGTCTCGTCGAGCACCGCCGTCATGTGCGGGACGAGATTTGCGGTGGCGCGCGGCGTAAAGGCCGGCGCGAGCGTGCGGCGCTGAAACGTCCAGGAATGACCTTCCGCAATCAGGAGGCCGTCACCGAGCACGGGGCGCAGCATGCGGATGCCCGCCGGCGTGCGCGTATAGTTCTCGTAATTGCTGAGCAGGACGTGCCGGATCGCGTCCGGCTGGTTGAGGATGAAACTGTTGCGGAAAAAAAAGCGGCCCGGGAGGACGTCTTCCTCATAGGCACGCTGTCCCCAGGTCGCGATCATGTTCTGGCGGATCACCGCGAGCTTGCCAAAGAACGACATGTCATCCGGCGCACGCGGCGGGGTCGGAGGGATGAGGGGCCGACGCAGGCTTGCGATGTTCATGGCTCGCTCCCGCAGAAGTGACGCAGGTCAATAGCTAGTAAGTCAGCTCGGCGATCGCAATCCTGTTCTCGGCGGCGGGCCAGGCGCGTGCCACAATCCGTTCTTCGCCAAATTGGGCCACGATGTTACGTCCGATCTCGCTCGCCGGAAGCCGCAGGGTTGCTGCCGCATCCGTGGGCACGCCCGGTTTGACGTCGGCCGGCTCCTTGCCGTCGAGCAGCACCACGTCCCGCGGCAGGCCGAAATAGCCGCGCGGCCGCGACATGATCACGACAGCTCCTGCGTCCTTGTCAGCCGGCCCGAGCGGACGCGCGGGACGCAGGTGCACGACGTCGGACGAGCGCGGGAATGACGAGCGGTAGATGTGCGTCGTCGGCGCGTCGGGCGAGACCAGGACGAATTCGAGCGACCAGGCCGGATCGACCTGCGCCGGTCCCCAGCGGCCGTCGGCACCGGTCTTTGCGCTGTGCAGCGCGCCGCCCTTGCGCTCACCGGTATCAGGATCGACGCGGAAGACATCGACGGTTGCGCCCGCCACCGGACGGTTGGTCGATACGCCGCCCGGCGTGCCCGTGACCAAACCGCTCAATTTCACGGTTGGCTCCGGCACAATCGCGATGCGCGTGGGCTCGCGGCCGGCGATGAACTTGTAGATCTCCCGAAAAGCGCGCGGATGAAACGCAACCTCTCGATGATCGAGCGCACCAAGCACGAGGTTGGTGGCGCCCTTCAGCTCCGGCCCTTCGGCGGTAACACCGGTCGGGACGCCGGGCTTTCCGATGAAACGCCCGTCGGCTTGGGCATATTTGTCCAGGCCGTCACTGCGCAAGGTGAGAAAAGCTGTGCCCGGCGTCACCTCGCTCTCGCCCTCGTTCAAGCCGCGCAGGAATGCGCCGCGGCCGTTGAACTCGTTGTTGGGCGTATCGTCGGTCGCAAACACGCCGTGATTGGGCGTGCCGCACAAGATGGCGTGACTGACATCCCCGGCACCGCCATTTTTGATGACGTTGCGGATGGCATAGCCGCCGCGCGAGCTGCCGACCAGCGCCACGCGGGACGCGCCGGTACGGCGCTTCAAGTCAGCGATGGCGGCCGTGAGCTCGCGGCGCTGGTCCTCGGTCGAGGACCGGTTCGCCTGCTCGACCTTGTCGTCGCTCCGCGCCAGCGGATCAGTGAAGTTGATCGCCGCCATGCGATCGCGCGCGACGCCGTTGGATTCCATCCGCCACAAGGTCGTGATCCAGAGCGCGTCGTAGTCGCCATTGCCGTGGACGAACAGGATCGGCGGCAGCTCAGTGCTTGGCGTGGCGGCAGGTGCGGTTTGCGCCATCGCGCCTGCCCGCAAGCTCGCAACTGCGAAAGGCAAGCTGCCTACTGCTTGCAGGATCGTCCGTCGCGACAGCTTCATCTGTTCCCTCCCCCGGCAAATGCCTCTTTGCACCGCTTATACCGACCTAACCACTGGACAGCGAAGGACTTTCGCAGGCATCACTGAATTGGCCGGAATCACCACGACCACTTCTGACACCCGATATGGAAGGGGATATGACCGAGCAGACGAACCGCCAGAGAATTGCCGCCGAGGGCATCACCGCACCCCTGCGGTACACCGTATTCCGGCGCATCTGGCTCGCCAGCCTGCTCTCCAATCTCGGCCTCCTGATCCAGGGCGTCGGTGCCGCCTGGGCGATGACGCAGATGGCGGCCTCGGCCGACAAGGTGGCGCTGGTGCAGACCGCGCTGATGTTGCCGATCATGCTGATTTCGATGCCGGCCGGCGCCATCGCCGACATGTATGACCGCCGCATCGTCACCCTGGTCTCACTGTCGATCGCGCTGACCGGCGCCACCGCGCTCACGATCCTGGCCGGGCTCAAGCTGATCACGCCGGAAACGCTGCTGGCGTTCTGCTTCGTCGTCGGCAGCGGCAATGCATTGTTCGGACCTGCCTGGCAGTCCTCGGTCAGCGAGCAGGTGCCGCCCGATGCGCTGCCGTCCGCGGTGGCGCTGAACGGCATCAGCTACAACATCGCGCGCAGCTTCGGTCCTGCGGTCGGCGGCGTCATCGTCGCCGCGGCCGGCGCAGTCGCCGCGTTTGCCTGCAACGCGGTCCTCTATCTGCCGTTGCTGGTGGTGCTGCTGCTGTGGCGACGCAGTACCGAGCCCTCGCGCCTGCCGCGGGAAAAGCTCAACCGCGCCATGGTCTCCGGCTTCCGCTACATCACCAACTCGCCGCCGATCAAGATCGTGCTGCTGCGCACGCTGGTGATGGGCCTGATCGGCGGCGCCGTGATGGCGCTGATGCCGCTGGTCGCGCGCGACCTCTTGCATGGCGGCGCGCAGACCTACGGCATCATGCTCGGCGCCTTCGGCATGGGCGCGGTGGTCGGCGCGCTCAACATCCATGAATTGCGCAAGCGCATGAGCGGCGAGGCGGCGATCCGCGCCTGCACCATCTCGATGGCGCTCGCGATGGCCGCCCTCGCCTTGAGCACGGAGCCGGTGCTGACCGCGACCGCGCTGGTGCTGGCCGGTGCGGTCTGGATGGCCGCGGTGGCGCTGTTCAATATCGGCGTGCAGCTCTCGGCGCCGCGCTGGGTCGCCGGTCGCTCGCTTGCGGCGTTCCAGGCCTCGATTTCGGGCGGCATCGCGATCGGCGCCTGGGGTTGGGGCCATCTCACCGACTATGCCGGGGTCGAGGTCGCGCTCCTGGTCGCGGCCGGCCTGATGCTGATCTCGCCGCTGCTCGGCATCTGGCTGGCGATGCCGCGCGTCGGCGCGCGCAACGAGGATGCCGAGGTGCTGGCCGATCCCGAGGTGAAGCTGTCGCTGACGGGCCGCAGTGGGCCACTGGTGGTCGAGATCGAATACCGGGTGAGCCAGGAGAATGCCCGCGCCTTCCACAATGTGATGCAGGACGTGCAGCTCTCCAGGCAACGCAATGGTGCCTATGGCTGGTCGATCGCGCGCGACATCGCCGATCCGGAATTATGGACCGAGCGCTATCATTGTCCGACCTGGCTCGACTATCTACGCCAGCGCAACCGCTCGACCCAATCCGAACGCGCGCTGCATCAGCAGGCGATCGATTTCCACATCGGTCCCGAACCAGTGCGGATCAGGCGCATGCTTGAACGTCCGTTCGGCTCAGTGCGCTGGAAAGAGGATACGCCGGACCGCGCCAATAGCGAGGTGCTGCCGGTGGTCGCGACTGCAGCGGGGAGCAGCACGTAAGTCTGTCAACCTGTAGCCCGGATGGAGCGAAGCGCAATCCGGGACGGTCTCACCGCGGAAACAGAACCCCGGATTACGCTCCGCTCCATCCGGGCTACGAAAACCACTACTGCCCGTGATCCGTCAGCACCTTGTCGCAGCCTTTGCTCAGCCGGGTGCGGTTCTGCTTCAGGCAGGCGAGCACGGCGCCATCGCCATTGTTCATCACGGGCCGGCAGAAGCGGCTGACATCACGCGCGCAGGCATCGTGGCCGGGCTGCTGCTGCGCGAACGCGCTCGATGCGCACAGCAGCAAGGGAATAATGAAAAGAAATCTGGTCATCGCGCAATGCCTCTTACCCGGAAGAAATGTGCGGGCGAAGCTAGTGCGATGATCCCGAGGCCGCAACGGCTTTGTTGATTGGCTGCAACGTGCCGCCGCATGGTCCCGGCTTAACGCCGGGGCGCAGTCGCGAGGGGAGCTAAGGGACGCAACGATCGCCGCGTTGCTTACTGCTTGTCCTGCGCGTCAGCGACCTTGCGCGAGGCGCCCTTGGCGAGGTCCTTGTCCATCACCGCGCGGCAGCCGGCGCTTAGGTCAGAACGATGCTTAATCATGCACGCCGTGATCTTCGGGATGTTGGGGATGTCCGCCGAGCAGAGGCGGAATGCATCGCCGGTGCACATCTGCTGCGCCTCGGCCGTGAAGGCGAAGCTCGAGGTCGTCGAGACAATCGACACGATGGCGGTAAAGCTCAGGGCCAGGCTGGTGTCGCGGATCTTGGTCGTCAGGGACTTGGTAGAAAGAGATTTGCCAGAAAGAGACTTGGCAGAAGAAGACTTGGTCATTTGAAGCTCCCATTGGTGCCGTCGGAACGGCGCCCGTTGTTGATGAGAACTACGATGCTCCGGCAAAACGGTTTCCACTGTGATGACAGTCACGGCAGACACAGCCTCTGTGACCTCAGTCACTTTGGCGCACCTCGCTGAAATTCCTCCGTAACCGCTGTCGCGTTGGTGTCACGTTAACTGTTCCTTCGCATTAATGGCTCGTCGCGCGGGAAATTCCGCCGGTTTGGTTGCGTAATTGGAAAGAATAGCGATGCGTAATGCGTTGGGCCTGATGCTGGCCAGTGTAGTTGCGGCGGTCGTGATTGCCGCCGGCGGTTGGTTTTATTATTCCGCGCGCGCCGATCAGGGCGCCCCCAAGACAGTTGCCGCCCGTGCCGCCGATCCATTGCCGGCACCAGCGAAGCTCGCCGCCAAGGATGACGTCGAGACCACCGCGGCGATCGCGGCCAAGCCGGCGGCAGCTGCTCCGGCACCTGCGCCCGCCGCCGCCATGCTGGTGCAGCAGAAACAGGCCTGCGCCAATCCGAACGCGCTGGGCGTTGCCCGGGTGGTCGAGATCGACACCACAGGGGGTCCCGGCTTCGGCTTCGAGCACTTCAAGCAGTTCGACTTTCTCACCGAGAAGGAGGTCGTGCTGACCTTCGACGACGGTCCGTGGCCGGTCAACACGCCCGCGGTGCTGAAGGCGCTCGCGGATGAATGCACGAAAGGCCTGTTCTTCTCGGTCGGCAAGCACGCGACCTATCATCCGGAGATCCTGCGCCAGGTGCTGGCCCAGGGCCACACGGTCGGCACGCACACCTGGTCGCATGTCAACCTGAACAGCAAGAAGATGACCGAGCAACAGGTCAAGGACGAGGTCGAGAAGGGCTTCAGCGCAGTGAGATTCGCGCTCGGCACCAACCCGGCGCCGTTCTTCCGCTTCCCACAGCTTCAGCACAATCCGGCGATGGTGACCTATTTCGGCACCCGCAACGTCGCGATGTTCTCGACCGACATCGACTCCTTCGACTTCAGGAAGGGCGCCACGCCGGAGAAGATCGTCGAGACCGTGATGACCAGGCTGGACAAGCTCGGCAAGGGCATCATCCTGATGCACGATTTCCAGAAGCACACCGGCGAAGCCTTGCCGGCCCTGCTCGCGCGGCTCAAGGCCGGCGGTTACAAGGTGGTGCAGATGAAGGCCAAGACGAGCTTCCAGACGCTGCCGGAATATGACGAGGCGTTGCTGAAGGACCTGAAGGTGCCGACCTCGAGCGCACGTCCGATCGGAAGCGTGGTGCAGACGGTTTCGCAATAACCGCGACCACCGCTTCAATATGCGCATGGCCGGGCCTTCGCCCGGCCATTTGCTTTGGGCGAGCGGCTTACCAGTAGATGCCGTGACGGTGCAGCTCGCTGATGATGCGGCGTTCGGTCCAGCTGCGCTTGTGCTTCGGCTTGTCCGCCCTTGCCGTCGTCTTGGTGGCAGGCTTGGTCGTCGTGACCGGCACAGAGGTCGTCGTGGGCGTCGTCACGGCCGGAGCGGTCGCCGCAGCCGGCGCAGAAAGCGACACTGCCGGCGGACGATCGGAATATTTCGGAGCCTCCGTGGTTGGCGCGACTTCGCTCAGCTGCGTCGTCGCGGTGGCGGTCGCCGACGTCGTGGTTTGCGGCGCGGAGGTCTGCTCGCCTGCTGCGGCCAGCGACAGACTACGGGACCCGCCTGCTTGGGCCGGCGCGGAAGCCAGGAGCATGGCGGCAACCAGAATGATCTTGCGCATATGAAGTCTCCCCGTGTTGGCGTGGCTGGACGTTACGGGAAGCGCGCCTGAGGTTACGTGATCATGATCACGCAGGCTGCCGTGCAGTCTTGAACCGTGTGCTCAAGCAGGCTGGATGTGCTGGTCAAAACGCCGGGCTTGCGGAGATCGGATGAACTGAGGCGCTGGTGCCGCAAGAGGGATTCGAACCCCCGACCCCGTCATTACGAATGACGTGCTCTACCGACTGAGCTATTGCGGCGAACCCTGCCGGAGCCAGGACGATGCCGGCCCCGATACGCGCGCCCCTGATATCGGGCATGGCCCGAATTGGCAAGGACAAGCGGCGTTTGAAATGCGTCTCACGCGCCCCAGCGGGACCAGAATCCGCGCCAGCCGCCGGCCTGGGCCTTCGGCGTGCCGATTTGTTCCGTAAATTCATCGCTCGGGCCCTCGTCGTCGATCCCGGGATCGTCAGGCGCGCGGACGATCGGGATCACGGCAGGGATGGGGGCCGGTCCGGGTTTGCCGAGGTCGGCCCGGCTCCGGAACACCGGCGTTGCCGCCGGCGGCGATGATTCGACGGGCGCGGGGGCGGGATCAGTCGGCTCGGCGGGGGTGACGGTCGGCTCTTCCTTGACAGCTTCCTTGGCAGGTTCCTTGGCCTGAGGGGGCGAATTGTCCTGGGCGGCCGGCGCCGGCACTGGGGCCGCCACCGGCGGTTCCACCGGAGCTTCGCTGGCCGCCGCCGTCACCCGCTTCGGCGGTGGGGCCGCCAGCATGGCCTCCTCGAAGGCCGAGGATTCGATCGTGGCGCCCTTGTCGGAAGGAAGGCTCGCGACCGGTGTCTGCCACTGGAACGCATCGAGACGGCCGGTGACCGGGGAGACCGGACGCCAGCGGTCGCTGACATAGCCGTCTGCAGTCCAGGCCGGATCGTGGCGGGCCCGCACCGCGCGCAAGGTCCAGGCGCGGGCACGGCCGCCGTCGCCATGCTCGGTGCGTTCGATCTCGGCCATCAGCAGCGCGACGCGCTGGGTCGGATCGTTGACGTAAGGCGCGAGCGCCTCGCGCGCGCGGGCGAACTCGGAGGCATCGATCGCAGCGCGCGCGATCGCGAGCTGGCCCTCGACATGGCCGGGGTTGTCGGCAGGCGTCTTGGCCGCGAGCGTCTCGACCCGCTGCAAGCGCTGCCGCGCGGAATCGCCGAGCTTCACATGGGCATAGGCATCCGCGAGATCGGGATGCGGATTGGCGAGCCAGGCGGCCTCGACCAGCTTCATGGCACGGCGCACCTGATGCGCCTCGCTCTCGAATTTCGCGGCGAGCACCGCGGCCGGCACGAGAGTCGGTGCGAGCTTGACCGCCTCCATCACGCTCTCGCGCGCGACGTCGCGGTCCATGGTCTCCAATTCCAGCGCGCGCGCGGTGAGCAGTACGCCACGCTGCCGGCGATAGGTCTGCTTGTCGATCAGGCCAGCTGACAGATTCGAATCGAGGATCGCGAGCGCGCCGCTCCAGTCGCCGCGCGCGCAGCGGAAGCCGAGCACCGCCTGCGAGGCCCAGGTCGAGGACGGCGACAATTTGATGGCTTCCTCGGCGATCATCACGGCGCCGACCGCATCGTCGGCGCGCTGCGCCTCGATGAACAGGCCGCGCAGGCCGAGCAGCCGCGTGTCATCACGCTCGGCCATGGCGCGGAAGACGCGCTGCGCTTCATCGCGATTGCCTTCGAGCTGCGCCGACTGCGCGTGCAAGAGCAGCGCGAGCGGATCGTTCGGCGCATGCCGCCGCGCCGCTTCCGCATGCCGACGGGCGAGCGCGGTGTCGCCATGACCGATCGCGAGCAGGCCGTGGGTGATGGCGTGGCGGCCGCGGGCATGGCGCTTCTCATGACGACGGCGGCGCAGACGCCCCGGCGTGCGCCAGATCATGGTCAGGATGCTCCAGACCAGCACGATCGCGGCTGCGAAGATGCCGAGCCCGAGCACGAACCCGGGAAACGTCGTCGTGGCACGGAGACCGCCCCAGGTCAGGACCAAATCGCCGGGCTGATCGGCAACCCAGGCTCCGCCGGCCGCCGCCAGCGCGATCAGAATGAGAAAGAGGACGATGCGAAGCATGGTGATCTCTATACGCGCTGATTGTTGCGCGAACCTTATTGAACAGGCTTGACCGGATCAGATTTGGCGAGATCCGCCATGGCATCGTCGGCGAATTTGCGGGACGCGGCGAGCGCGGCGTCGCGGGCATCGGCCTTGTCGAGCCAGGCTTGCGCCGCGGTGCGATCGGCCTCCGGCAGCGACTTCAGCTCGCGACGTGCCTCCGCGAAATCGTTGCGTAGCGCCGCCGCGGTGACGCGCGTCACGATCGCACCGCGATCATTGCCGACGCCGTCGGTGCGTTCGATGCGGACGAGCTTCGATGCGCCGGCCTGGAGGCGGTCGACGATACCGCTGCCGCCGGTCTGGGTTTCCGCCGGCGGCGACAGTTTCGGCACGATGTTGAGAAGCTCGCGGCTCAGCGCGACCGGCGTCGGGATGCCTGACGATGCAAAGTTGTCGAGCGGCTTCAGCATTTCGGGTTTCGCCGCCAGTGACCGCGCCGCGGCCAGTTGCTGTTGATAGGGATCGCCATGGCGAACGGCGACGTCGAGCAGGGCCGCCGCCACGACATGGCGCAGCGGCTTGTCGTCCACCGTCTTGGCGTCGGCGATCTTCTCGCCCTGCTGCGCCAGCTCGGCCCGTTCGGTCCTGCCGGCGCGCTCGAGCTGCGCGATGCGGTCGTTGAGAGCGCTAAGATCGGGCGCGGCAGCACCTGAAGCGGATTTCACGTCGTTCAGTGCACTCGCCGCCTTGTCGGACTGCGCGCGCAAATTGGCGATGTCGCCGCGCAGGCTGCTGGCGGACTTCTCCAGTGCGTCGATCCGCGCCGCCATCGCCGGATCGGCCACGGGCTTGCCAGCCTTGGCTTCGACCGCGGCAACGCGGCCGCTGAGCGCATCGATCGTCGCACTCGTGACTTGCGGTGCGGCAGGCGGCGCCTGCACGGCGGGCCAGCCCAGCATCCAGCCGACCGCGATCACGACTGCCGCTGCGACAGCGCCGGAGAGCGGAGCAACGACCCAGGGTGAAATCGGCGGAGAGACGGGCGCGGATGCAACGGCGGCCGGCCCCTTATCACGCTCCGGCTCAGCATCAGCATGTTCGGACTTGACCTGCTCGGATTGTGACGACTCGGTCTCGGCGCGCTCCGGCGCCGCCTGAGCCTCGGGCTCGCCCGCCGCCTGCTGCGGCTGGGTCGAGACTTCGGTCGCCTCGAGGTCGATGGTGGGCGGGGTGCGCTTGGCACGACCGCTGTCGGGGGCCAATCCTGCGTCTTCAGGCTTGTCATCGACCATCGTGACGGTTCCTCACATCCATACCTTGCACAGATCCTTCGGATCCGATTGCGTCGGATTCGGCCCGACCTCTTACGCCAAACGGGTGCGCAAAGCACGCTCCAAGGTGTCGAATAAGGCATTTTCGTCCGGCGTCGCCGCCACCAGAACCTGCGACGCGCCAGCTTCGCGCAGCACGCCTGCAACCGTCTCGGACAGGCAGCATTGCGGTATCGCCAGTGCCGAGATTTCGACACCTTCGTCCCGCGCCGCGTCCAGAAACGCCCGCGCGCTGCGCCGCGAATAGTGCAGCACCGCCTCGATCCCATGGGCGGCAAAGCCGTCGCAAACTTCGCGTGGCAGCAACTTGACCGGAGCCATGCGATAGGTGGTCTGCGTGACCACATTGAATCCTTCGGCGCCGAGCTCGTTGCCGAGGTCACGCGACAGATCCGCACCCGCGAGGTAAAGCAGCGTGCTCTTTTTCTTCAGCACCTTGTCGCGCGCGCTCTGCACCACCTTGTTGCGCAAGGCCGCAGCGTCGCCACCGGCGACGATCACCTCGGCAAAGCCGGCGTCGCGCGCCGCAGTAGCCGTGTGCTCGCCGACCGCAAACAGCGGCAGCTCCAACAAACCAAGGTCCCGCAATTGCGCTGTGACGCCACGGATTGCATTGGCCGATGTAACGATGACGCCGTTATAGTTCGTCTCGCTCTCGTCATGAAAGGCGACCGGCTCGAACTTGAGCACCGGCGCAAGCAGCACCACATGCCCCCGCGCGCGCAAACTCTCCGCCGTCGCCTCATTGTCGGGATGCGGTCGTGTGACAAGAATGGACATCGCTGGTGTTCCCGAACCACGTGGCGGTGGCGCATTTACGAGGACGGCCGTGCGTGACGATTGCGCAAGCCATCCCCGGAATGCTACCGGACGTACCAGAACTCTGCTTTACGGATGAGCGCAAGGGCGCAAATTGGATAACAATTCGCCAATGCTGGTATTGGGCATCGAAACCACCTGCGACGAAACCGCCGCGGCCGTGATCGAGCGTGCGCCTGACGGCAGCGGCAAGATCCTGTCCAACATCGTGCGGTCGCAGGTCGAGGAGCACGCACGCTTCGGCGGCGTGGTGCCGGAGATCGCCGCCCGCGCCCATGTCGATCTGCTCGACGGCATCATCGACCGCGCCATGAGCGAGGCCGGCGTCGGCTTCGCCCAGCTGGGCGGTGTCGCCGCGGCGGCGGGGCCGGGGCTGATCGGCGGCGTCATCGTCGGGCTCACCACCGCCAAGGCGATCGCGATGGTGCACGACACCCCACTGATCGCGGTGAATCATCTTGAGGCGCATGCGCTGACGCCGCGTCTCACCGACGGGATCGAATTCCCCTATTGCCTGTTCCTCGCCTCGGGCGGACATACCCAGATCGTCGCGGTCACTGGCGTCGGCCAGTATGTGCGGCTCGGCACCACGGTCGACGACGCCATTGGCGAGGCCTTCGACAAGGTCGCGAAGATGCTGGGCCTGCCCTATCCCGGCGGTCCGCAGGTCGAGCGCGCGGCGGCAAGCGGCGATGCGATGCGCTTCGCCTTCCCGCGCCCGATGCAGGGGCGTCCCGATGCCAATTTCTCGCTGTCGGGCTTGAAGACGGCGGTCCGCAACGAAGCAAGCCGCATCGCCGAGCTCACGCCGCAGGACATCAGCGACCTCTGCGCGAGCTTTCAAGCCGCCGTGCTGGATTCGACGGCGGACCGGCTGAGCGTCGGCCTAAGACTTTTCCGCGAGCAGTTCGGCGCGCCACGCGCACTCGTGGCCGCCGGCGGCGTTGCCGCCAATCAGGCCATCCGCGGCGCCCTGCTCGATGTCGCGCAGCAAGCCGGGACCCAGCTGATCATGCCGCCGCCCGCGCTCTGCACCGACAACGGCGCGATGATCGCCTGGGCCGGCGCCGAGCGCCTCGCGCTCGGCATGACAGACACGATGGAAGCGCAGCCCCGCGCACGCTGGTTGCTCGACGCCAACGCGACGGCACCGGCCGGCTACGGCAACACGCGGGCGGGATTCTAGTAATGACCGCGTTCGACTCCGTCACCGTGATCGGAGCAGGCGCCTGGGGCACGGCGCTGGCAACCGTGGCGGCGCGGGCAGGGCGGAATGTGACGCTGTGGGCGCGCAATGCCGAACACGCGACGCGGATTGCCGCGACGCGCGACAATCCGCGGCTGCCCGGCGTACGGATCGCTCCGGAGATTGTCGTGACGAGCGATCTGGCGCTCGCCGCGCGTGCCGACATGCTGCTGATCGCAGCGCCCGCGCAGCACTTGCGCGGCGCGGTCAACCTGCTGGCCTCGCGCATTGCAAGGCCGGTCCCCGTCGTCGCCTGCGCCAAGGGCATCGAGCACGGCACCCACAAATTCATGACCGAGGTGATCGCCGAAGCCGCACCGAGCGCGCAGCCGGCGATCCTGTCCGGCCCGAGCTTTGCCGACGACGTCGCGCGCGGCCTGCCGACCGCTGTGACGCTGGCCGCGAAGGAAGAAGCGCTGGCCAGCAGCCTGGTGCAGGCGCTGGGCTCGGCGACATTCCGTCCCTATCATTCCACCGATATCCGAGGTGTCGAGATCGGCGGCGCGGCCAAGAACGTGCTGGCGATCGCGATCGGCATCGCGGTCGGGCGCAAGCTCGGCGCCTCGGCCCAGGCCGCGCTCACGACCCGCGGCTTCGCCGAGCTCACTCGCCTTGGTCGCGCGCTTGGTGCGCGCAGCGAGACGCTCACGGGCCTGTCCGGGCTCGGTGATCTCATTCTGACCTGCTCGAGTCCGCAATCACGCAATTTCGCGCTGGGCCTCGCGCTGGGCCGCGGCGAGAACCCGCCCGCGGGCAAGCTCGCCGAGGGCGAGTCCACCGCGCCGGTGCTGATCGAGCTTGCGGCTTCGCAAAACATCGAGATGCCGGTATCAGAAGCGGTCGCTTCGATCCTGAGCGGCCGGAGCACGATTGACGCCGCGATCTCGGGGCTGTTGACACGCCCCTTCAAGGCAGAGGAATGAACATGGCGTACTGGCTGGTGAAATCCGAACCGTCGGTGTGGTCCTGGGACCAGCAGGTGGCGAAGGGCGCCAAGGGCGAGGCCTGGACCGGCGTGCGCAACTTCACCGCACGCCAGAACCTCGTTGCCATGAAGAAGGGCGACAAGGCGTTCTTCTATCATTCCAACGAGGGCAAGGAGATCGTCGGCATCGCGGAGATCATCAAGGAGGCCTATCCGGACCCGACCGACAAGACGGAGAAATTCGTCTGCGTCGACATCAAGGCCGACAAGCCGCTAAAGACACCGGTGACGATGGCCGCGATCAAGGCCGAGAAGAAGCTCGCAGACATGGCGCTGGTGAAATATTCGCGCCTGTCGGTGCAGCCGGTGACGGCGGAGGAGTGGAAGCTCGTCTGCAAGATGGGTGGGGTTTAGGAGCAGGGGCTGTAGCCCGGATGAGCGAAGCGATATCCGGGAGCGCTGCAGCCCGCATATCGCTGCGCTGATGCGGGCTACGATGTCCGCGCTTGCGTCTCCGGCAGCGCAAAGACCTCGCATGGCGCGGCAATGCCGCGCAGCGAATGCGATCCGAGCGCGATGAGGGGCGTATCCGTCTCTGCGGCGAGCGCGCCCGACACGAGCACGGTCCGCCCCAACGGCTTGCATAGCCCTTCGAGCCGACTGGCGAGATTGACGGCGGGACCGATCGCCGTGAAATCGAGCCGGTTGGCAGCGCCGATATTGCCCCAGAGCATCTCGCCGAGATGAAGTGCGGCACCGAACGCGAGCGGCGGCAAGCCCTGGCCGCGGCGCTCCGCGTTGAGATACACCATCCCGGCTTCGGCCGCGCCTGCCGCGCGCAGAGCGGCATCGCAGGCGCGGCGCGGCGACGCCTCGATCACGGGAAAGATCGCGAGCACGCCGTCGCCGATGAATTTCAGCACCTCGCCGCCGAAGGCGTGAACGGCGCCGGCGATCCTGTCGAACCATGCATCGAGCGCCGCGATGACACCAGCCGGCGGACTGGTCTCCGACAAGCTGGTGAAGTTGCGCAAATCGGCATAGAGCAATGCGGCCTGAATGGTCTCGCCGAGATCGCGTCGCAGCGGCGCCGCCAGCACCCGCTCCGCACTGCGCTTGCCGAGATAGGCGTCCAGCGTCGCCCGCAGCGTGGCGCGCGCGGCGAGCACGGCGAGCGGCGTCGCGGCAAAACGTGCAGCTTGGCGCAGCTGCTCGATCTCCTCGGCCGTGAACGGACGCGGCCCGATCCAGCCGAGCAACGGCCCATCGACTCGTCCGACGATGTCTTCATGCACCTCACCGCCCGCGATGTCGCGCAGCCAGCGGCGGCCGGCATCGTTGGGCGGGTCCGGTGCCAGCCCGCCCGGGGCAAAGCCGAGCGCTTCGATCACCCGACCGCTGTCGGCACGCCACAACCAGGTTCGCTTCGCGATCAGCGGGTGCGGCACCTCCAGCGTCAGGGCGCCAGCCGCAAGCGGCACGCCATCAGCAACCAGATGGGCGCCGAGTTCCGCAAGCAGGCGGTCCGCCCCGGGACTGTCTGAGGCGGCATCGACAAGCCAGGCGAGCGTCGGAGAGAGCTGCATGGCGCGATCATGACGAAGGCACGCCGTCTTTGTCACGGGCAATCCTTGACGGACCGCTCTGGCGCCGCCATGTCCGAGTGTCAGCCCAGGAATGATCGCCGATGACCGAACCGTTCATAGTGCGACGCGAGACCCAGATCGCCGCCCCACGCGCCACTGTTTTCGCCTATCTGACCGACCCTGAGAAGATTTTGAGCTGGATGGGTTCCGACGCGACCACGGAGCCGCATCCCGGCGGGCTCTATCTGCTGAAGGGCGTCGGCCCGCGCGGTGGCGTCGCCCGCGGCGCCTTCCGCGAGGTCGTGCCGGTGCATCGTCTCGCCTACACGTTCGGCTGGGAGGGCGGACAGGAGGTGCCGCCCGGCTCGAGCCTGATTGAGATCGACCTGATTGAGCACGACGGCGGCACTTTGATGCGGATGACCCATAGCGGGCTGCCGACGGAAGAGCAGGCAGCCGCGCATGCAAAGGGCTGGGCGCATTATCTGGAACGGCTCACGATCGCAGCGGCTGGCAACGATCCCGGTCCCGACAAAGGCGTGTCCGAGAAGTCGTAGGGACTGTAGGGTGGGCAAAGGCGCACTTGCGCCGCGCCCACCATCTATCCCAACACCGCAGCAGAAATGGTGGGCACGCTCCGCTTTGCCCACCCTACGGGAGCGCGACGCTAAACCGCCGCGGTCGCCACCACCTGGGCCAGAAGCTGCTCGCGCCTCGCCTGCGAGCGCTGACCCTTCATGGTCGCGGCGAAGCGTTCGAGGATGCCATCCTCGAAGGCGGTGACGATGGTATCGTGGACGTAGCTCTTGCGGCAAATCGCCGGCGTGTTGGAGAGCTGGTCGGCGGCGGCGCGGATCGCGTCCAGCACCTGCTTCTTGCGGCCGTGCTGGCTGGTCGCCGGCGTGATCCGTGACAAGGATTCCACGACGACGGCGGATGCCATCAGCGTGCGAAAATCCTTCAGCGAGATCTTGATGCCGGCGATCTCGCGCAGAAACGCATTCACCTGCGTGGTATTGACCGCGCGCACGATGCCGTAGGCGTCGCGATACTGGAACATGCGCTTACCCGGGACGCCCTGCAAAATGCCGATGGCGCGCACCAGCTTGGCCGCGTCGCACTCTTTCCGCACCGCCTTGCCGCCCTTCGCCTTGAAGGTCAGCACGAAGCAATCATCTTCCAGCGTGACGTTGGACTTGAGCAGCGTGGTGGCGCCGCGAGTGCCGTTGAGACGGGCATAGGATTCGTTGCCGGGGCGGATCGCGGTGCGGGCGATCAGTTCGATGACAGCCGAGAGTGCGAATTCACGCGTCGGCTCGTCGCCCGACAGGAACGCCGAGACCTTGCGCCGGATTTTTGGCAGCGCGCCGACGAGCTTCTCCAGGCGATGCGCCTTGCGGTGCTCGCGGACTTTCTCCCAGTCGGCGTGATAGCGATATTGCAGCCGGCCCGCGGCATCGCGTCCCACGGCCTGGAGATGCGAGCTCGGATCGGCGGAGTAGCGCACCTCGCGATAGGCCGGCGGCACCGCCATGGCGTGCAGCCGGCGGATGGTGCGGGCGTCGCGAATATGCGCACCATTCGGGCGGACGAAGGAATAGCCCTTGCCGCGCTTGATGCGCCGAATGGTCAGTTCGTTCTGATCGCCGAGCCGCAGGCCCAGTCCCCTGGCGAGCGCCTCGACCGTCGCCGCCGACGTCGTGTCGAAGGTCTTTTTGGGGCTGAGACGCCTGAAACCGGCCGGTTTCGGCCATTGTCCGAGGGCTTTGGCGAGGGCAACGGCCGCAGGATCGGCGGAAGCAGGCCGCATCGCGCCGAGATTCTGCTGATCCATCATAGTCTTATGCCTTAACCCTGCCTGTTATCGATCAATGCGATTATTCTGATTTTTGTTCCAGGAGCCTCGTTGGGATCCCGGGTTGGCCATTTAGGGTGTTCCGAACCGTAATGCGAGTCCCGAATCAGTGAGGAAAGGTTTCTAAATACCTCCAGGCCTGTTCCGGAGAGTTGGGTAAAGGCCCGAAAGCCGGTCGCCGGCTTGTTTCAGATCTGCGACAGTCGCCCGAGCGGGCTTGATCCTCCGCATGGCCGGCGGCCCGCCGAAGGTCCAGCTTGTGCTCCTTGTCGGGTCCGGTTAGCCCGACGCATAATCATTCAATGATCAAGTCGGCTCGCCAGTCGCTAGCGTTCGGCCTGCCGTATGTGGAGGGAAAGCATGTCCGAGAAGATCTACGACGTACCGGCAGAGTGGGCAAAGCGCGCCTGGGTCGACCAGGCCAAGTACAAGGACATGTACGCGCGCTCGATCTCGGACCCGAACGGTTTCTGGGCGGAGCAGGCCAAGCGCATCGACTGGATGAAGGCGCCGACGAAAATCGAGAACGTCTCGTTCACGCCCGGCAACATCTCGATCAAATGGTTCGAGGACGGCGTCCTCAACGTCGCCCACAATTGCATCGACCGGCATTTGGCCAAGCGCGCCAATCAGACCGCGATCATCTGGGAAGGCGACGATCCCTCGCAGTCCCGGCACATCACCTACAAGGAGCTGCACGACGAGGTCTGCCGGATGGCCAACATCCTGCGCACCCGCAACGTCAAGAAGGGCGACCGCGTCACCATCTACCTGCCGATGATTCCGGAAGCGGCTTATGCGATGATGGCCTGCGCGCGGATCGGCGCGATCCACTCCGTGGTATTCGCGGGCTTCTCCCCCGACAGCCTCGCCCAGCGCATCAACGACTGCCAATCCAAGGTGATCATCACTGCGGACGAGGGCTTGCGCGGCGGCAAGAAGGTGCCGCTGAAGGCCAATGTCGACGCGGCGCTCGCCAAAGCGGACGGCGTCGACTGGGTCGTCGTGGTCAAGCGCACCGGCGGCAAGATCGACATGAACCCGACGCGCGACCTCTGGTACCACGACGCCGCCAAGATGGTGACGACGGAGTGCCCGGCCGAGCACATGCACGCCGAGGATCCGCTATTCATCCTCTACACCTCGGGCTCGACCGGCCAGCCCAAGGGCGTGCTGCACACCTCCGCCGGCTATCTCGTCTATGCCGCGATGACGCATCAATACGTGTTCGACTATCACGACGGCGACGTCTACTGGTGCACCGCCGACGTCGGCTGGGTCACCGGCCACAGTTACATTCTCTACGGACCGCTCTGTAACGGCGCGACCACGCTGATGTTCGAAGGCGTGCCGAACTACCCCGACAATTCCAGGTTCTGGAACGTCATCGACAAACACAAGGTCAACACCTTCTACACCGCGCCGACCGCGATCCGCGCGCTGATGCAGGGCGGCGACGAGCCGGTGAAGAAGACCTCGCGCGCCTCGCTGCGCCTGCTCGGCTCGGTCGGCGAGCCCATCAATCCGGAAGCCTGGGAGTGGTATCACCGCGTCGTCGGCGACGACCGCTGCCCGATCGTCGACACCTGGTGGCAGACCGAGACTGGCGGCATCTTGATCACGCCGCTGCCGGGCGCGATCAAGCTCAAGCCGGGTTCGGCGACGCTGCCGTTCTTCGGCGTGGTGCCGGAGATCGTCGATGCCGACGGCAAGACGCTCGAAGGCGAGACGACGGGCAACCTCTGTCTCACGCGGTCATGGCCGGGCATGATGCGTACGGTCTATGGCGACCACGCCCGGTTCGAGCAGACCTACTTCTCGACCTACAAGGGCAAATACTTCACCGGCGATGGCTGCCGGCGCGACGCCGACGGCTATTACTGGATCACCGGCCGCGTCGACGACGTCATCAACGTTTCCGGCCATCGCATGGGCACCGCTGAAGTCGAGAGCGCGTTGGTCGCGCACGAGAAGGTGTCGGAGGCGGCCGTGGTCGGCTTCCCGCACGACATCAAGGGCCAGGGCATCTACGCCTATGTCACCCTGATGGCGGGCGTCCAGCCGACCGAGGACCTGCGCAAGGAACTCATCACCTGGGTGCGCAAGGAGATCGGCCCGATCGCCTCGCCCGACCAGATCCAGTTCGCCCCTAGCCTGCCCAAAACCCGCTCCGGCAAAATCATGCGCCGCATCCTGCGCAAGATCGCCGAGGACGAGCCGGGCAGCTTAGGCGACACCTCGACACTGGCCGATCCGGCCGTGGTCGACGACCTCGTCAAGAACCGGCAGAACCGGAAGTCGGTGTAAGAAGCGGCTCCGTGCCCTGGACGCAGCGCAGCGCGCTCTTCAGCGGTGCGCTGCAGAGCCGGGGCCCATCTCTCCGCACCAGAACTGGGTCCCGGCTCAGCGTCGCGGAGCTGCGCGCCGCGCCTTGTCCGGGACACGAGACCAAGCTGCGCTGCGGGTTCGCCAACGCCTCCTGAAATAATAGGCGTTCACATCCTCACGCATTCGTCAGGGTGCGCCCCGGGACCTGCGCGTCTTTCCCGCCGAGTGTTGTTTTCAGGTCATTTACTTTATTTCGAACATTTCCTTTGTTCCCGTGCCGGCTGGCCCTTGGCGGCCGCGCGTGGAAACCATCCGGTTAACGAGCGCGGTTAAGAATATCTGGGCAAGCCGCGATTGCCGGGTTCTGCGTAAATTTCTGGACGATCCGTTTGGGGCAAGGGGAAGCATCGATGTCGATGAGGATTGCGGTGGTGCTGGCCGCCACCATCGGGGCTGGGGTTTTGATGTCGACGGCGGCCGAGGCGCGGCCGGAAATGGTCGGGACGCACCTGGCCGACTATTCGCCGGGCACCATCGTGGTCAAAACCAGCGAGCGGCGGCTCTATCTCATCCTCGATAACGGCCACGCTGTGCGCTATCCGGTTGGCGTCGGCAAGGCCGGCAAGCAATGGGCCGGCACGACGAAGATCGACGGCAAGTATCTCAATCCAGCCTGGGCACCGCCTGCCGAGGTGAAGCGCGACAAGCCCAGTATTCCCGACGTCATTCCGGGCGGCTCGCCGCGCAACCCGATGGGCGTCGCGGCGATGACCTTGGCCGGCGGCGAATATGCGATCCACGGCACCAACGTGCCGGCCTCGATCGGCGGCTTCGTCTCCTATGGCTGCATCCGCATGCTCAACGACGACATCACCGATCTCTATGGCCGCGTCTCCGTGGGCACGACGGTGGTCGTGACGCGCTGATCGAGGAGATCGGGAGAGGATTGCGAGAAGCCGCGTCTAGGGACGCGGCTTTTTTATTACCAAAAACGCCAGCTGCGCGCACACCAGCCGTCGCGATGGCCGCCATTGTAACTGCGCACGTAACCGCCTGCGAGCAGCGTGGCCGAGACGTTGGCGGTGCGCCGGGTCGCGACGTCAGCGAGAATGCGTCCGTATTTGTCGGGCCCGAGATTGGAGATCGTCACGTCCCCCTGGCCGAGCAGATTGCGCAGCGCGTCGGTGGCGGCTTCAGCCTTGTTCAGCTCATCCTGGCAGGATGCTTTCAGTTCAGGTGCATCGATGCCGCGCAGGCGAACCCGCACGACGAGATGACCGCCGTTGCGCGGATGCACGCGCGCCAGAAAGGTGTCGCCGTCGATGGTGCGGATGACTTCGATCGGCTGGCGAGCGCCGGCATCTCCGGCCTGCTCGAGGACGATGTCGGTCGCCTGCGACTGGCCGTCGGCCCCATGCGGGACGGGCCAGTTCGTGCCGTGCCGGAAGGCAAGCACGACAGCCGTCACGACGCCGACCACGAACATCCAGGGCAACAGTCCGGAGAATCGGCGATGGAACGGAGAGCCGCTGAAGGATGACCGATACGGATTGAGACGATCGCGGGAACGCATTGTCTCACGCTAGAGCTGAGTCGGCAGAACCGGCAAGCCGCGTTCCAAGCTTTCTAGCGGTTACTGCCTGTAGTTGCACGGAGAGCGATCTTCACATTCCGTTTAGCGCCTGCGTGGTCGCATCGCGCGCGGTCTGCATCCCGAGATACCGCCACTTCATGGTTCTGCCGGACGGGCCTGCGGCGCATCGGCCGTACTTCTACGGCCATCGGTGAATATTACCAAAATCTCAATCTTTGGTTGCGCATACCTGATGCGGGACGGAATTGAGGAGAGAGCGGTGGGATTATTCAAGCTTCGCATTGGAACAAAGCTCGGCATCATCACGGGCATCAACGTTCTGCTGGTCGGCGGTATCCTGACCAACCAGATGCTCGGCAACCAGTCGATCGCGGAGTCCAACCGGCTGGTCATCATCAACTACCTCAACAAAGGCAATGCGCAGGCGGCACAGACGGCGATGGCGCGCGCGCAGCTCGCCGCCCTCGAGCTCGGTTCCGCGCCGTCGGTCGGTGAGGTCGACAAGCTCCTCGAAACTCTCCGCAGCCATGCAACCGAGGCCGGTACGGAAATCGACGCCGCAAGGGAGCGGGCGACGCGAAAGGTCACGCAGGATGCCTATCGCGAGGCGAGGAAGTTCGTGGATACTTATCTTGCCAGTGCCGTCGAGCTGGCGGCGGCGCAGAGGGCCGTCATCAATGCCCCCGCCGGCGGCGCCAAGTCCGCAGCGGAAACAGCAAGGGCGGGCATTCTTGCAGAGCATATGCGCCCGGCGGCTAAGGAAGTCGGCAAACGCGTCGATGACCTGGTGGGCGTCGCCAATGAATTCGCGGCGCGGCGCAAAGGCGAATTGCTGGTCGAACTTGATCGTGTCGCCAACTTCGCGGTGATCGTCGGCGTCTTCGTGATGCTGATGCTGATCGGCTCCGCGGTCTTTTCGGTGTCGAGCATCGCCCGTCCGATCCGGCGCATCGGCGATGTGCTCCTGCAACTCGCCGGCGGCAGCAAGGCCGTCGAAATTCCCTATACGGCCCGCGGCGACGAAGTGGGCGACAACGCCCGCGCGGCGCAGACCTTCAAGGACAACCTGATCCGCATCGAGCAGATGGAAGCCGAGCAGAAGCAGCAGGAAGCCGCTGTGGCCGCGCAGCGCAAGGAAGAGATGATCCGGCTCGCCGGCGCGTTCGAAGCGGCAGTCGGCGGCATCATCAATTCGGTGTCGGCCGCTTCCCAGCAGCTCGAATCCGCCGCCGGCACGTTGTCGGGCACCGCGGAGGAGACCCAGCAGCTCTCCGGAATGGTGGCAGCAGCCTCCGAGGAGGCATCCACCAATGTCGGCGCCGTGGCGTCGGCCGCCGAAGAAATGAGCACGTCGGTGGTCGAGATCAGCCGTCAGGTCCACGATTCCAGCCGCATCGCCGGCGAGGCGGTGAAGCAGGCCGAGCGCACCGACATTCGCATCAATGAACTGCTCAAGGCAGCGGGCCGGATCGGCGACGTCGTCAAGCTGATCACTGCGATTGCCGAACAGACCAACCTCCTGGCGCTGAACGCCACGATCGAAGCGGCACGCGCCGGTGAATCCGGCCGCGGATTCGCCGTGGTGGCGAGCGAGGTCAAGGCGCTCGCCGCCCAGACCGCGAGAGCGACCGAGGAAATAGGCACGCAGATCGCCGGCATGCAGGCCGCGACGGAAGATTCCGTCGGCGCGATCAAGGAGATCGGCGCGACCATCGCCAGGATCTCGGACATCTCGACCACCATCGCCGCGACCATCGAGGAGCAGGGAGCCGCGACGTCGGAGATCGCACGCAACGTCAGCGAAGCCGCCAAGGGCACGGTCGAGGTCGCCGACAAGATCGCGCAGGTCAGTCACGGTGCAAGCGCCACCGGCGCGGCATCTGGACAGGTGCTCGCATCGGCGCGCTCGCTGTCCAACGAAAGCGGTCTGTTGAAGGCCGAGGTCGAGAAATTCCTCAATACTGTGCGCGCCGCCTAGATCGGCAACGAAGCGGCGAGCACAGTTTCTGTGCTCGCCGGACATTCATGACACCCCCGGGATTTCCCGGGTTTGACCGGCACCATGAGCAACGATAGGTTGAACATGAAGCCGTAAGCAACTCGCTTGCGGAACCTGTTCAGCGAGTCCCCCAACATGAACATCGACATGACTTCACACGATTCGCTCGAACGAATCGCCGATCTGGTGCGCCAGCAACATAGTTCCCTCGACACCACGCTGCTTTCGCCGGTGGATGGATTCCAGACCCGGACCGTCGCGCTCGAAACGCTGATGCGCGAAGTGACGGAATGTCTTGCCGAGAGCTTCCGGCATCGCCCGGCGCAGGATTTTCCCATGCTTTATTTTGCATGCGGCAAGGCGCGGGTCGGATCGACGGCCCTGAGCAATTTGTTCGGCATGACCGGGATGCCCTCGTATTATCAACCGCTGAAGGCCATGCTGCGCGATTCGCTCGTCGGCGAGGCCCTGACACCGTGGATCGTGCCGTCGGCGGCCGATGAGCCGAATATCTTCAGCAAGGAGACGATCGGGCCCTACGTGCTCGCCGAGAGCCTGTTCAATCCGCTCAAGCTGCTGATCGACGCAGGCTACCCGCGGCACCGGCTGCACCTCATCGCGCTCGACCGCGAGCCGGCCAGCGCGCTGGCGTCCTGGCTCGAGAAGCTGATCTCGCGCGCTCCTGAAAGTACGCTGCTGGCGCACTATGTCGTCGCCGCACTCAGCGCAGTCCGGGTCGCTGGCTACGCCAGGCAACAGGGCGTTCCGGTCACGCATTACGTCTACGAGGTGAGCAAGGAGGCGGTATCGTCGGTTCGAGTCCTGTTCGACCGCCTCGGCATTTCGGGCAGCTTTACCGAAAATGCCGTGACCTCATGGCGGGAGCCGGGACAAGAGCAGGCAAACAACGCGCGCGTCATCTTCCCGAGCGAAGCGGCGATCTACAAGGTGCCCAATCTGCACACCTCGGATAGCGCCTATCGCTACCAGCGCCGCGTAACGACCTCGCTGAGCCAGGCCCAGCTGGACGTCTTGGAGCGCTGCGGCGTCAACGATGCCTATCGTGCCTCGGTTGCGGCATGCGTTCGCGATCTCGACCTGAATGCAGCAACGTCGGCGCGCCTGTTCGGCGAATGGCTCGCTACGGCCGCGTGATCACCATGCTCGACGTTCCCGCGACCGCCGAGCCAGCCCTCCCTGGAACGGTTGACGACAAGCCGACCCGCGCGACCGCCAGCCATCTTCGACGCCTGGAGGCGGAAAGCATCCACATCCTGCGGGAGACGGCGGCCGAGTTCCGCAAGCCGGTCATGCTGTATTCGATCGGGAAAGACTCTTCGGTGCTGCTGCATCTGGCGATGAAGGCGTTTCATCCCGGCAAGCCGCCGTTTCCCATGCTGCATGTCGACACGACGTGGAAGTTCCGGGAGATGATCGCATTTCGCGATATGCGCGCGCGCGAGCTCGGCCTCGATCTGATCGTCCACACCAACAATGACGGATTGAGCCAGGGCATTGACCCCTTCACCCACGGGTCGGCCCGTTACACCGACGTCATGAAGACGCAGGCGTTGCGACAGGCGCTGGACCTCCACGGTTTCGACGCCGCGATCGGAGGAGCGCGGCGCGACGAGGAGAAGTCGCGCGCCAAGGAGCGCATCTTCTCGCATCGCAGTGCGGCGCATCGCTGGGACCCGAAGAACCAGCGGCCGGAGCTGTGGAGCCTGTACAACACGATGCTCGCGCCCGACGAAAGCATGCGGGTGTTTCCGCTGTCGAACTGGACCGAGCTCGACGTCTGGGACTACATCCTGCTCGAGGACATCCCGATCGTTCCGCTCTATCTGGCGGCGCCGCGTCCGGTGGTCGAGCGCGACGGTGCGCTGATCATGGTGGATGACGAACGGATGCCGCTGCGTCCGTACGAGGAGCCGCGCTGGCGCTCCGTCAGGTTTCGCACGCTCGGCTGCTATCCCCTCACCGGCGCGACCACCTCGACGGCGGCGACCCTGCCGGAGATCGTTCGGGAGATGATGGCCTCGCGCACCTCCGAGCGGCAGGGACGCATGATCGACCGGGACAGTCCCGCATCGATGGAGCGCAAGAAAGCGGAAGGCTACTTCTGATGTCCTATCACGAGGCCCCCGCGATCGCCGCCTCCGATGCGCCGCGGCTGGACCAGCACGACCGCCCGACGCTGCGCTTCGTCACCTGCGGCAGCGTCGATGACGGCAAGAGCACGCTGGTCGGCCGCCTGCTCTATGATTCCAAGACGCTGCTCGACGACCAGCTCGACGCGCTCGCCTCCGAGAGCCGGACCGTTGGCACGACCGGCGGCGATCTCGATTTCGCGCTGCTGGTCGACGGCTTGCAGGCCGAGCGCGAGCAGGGCATCACGATCGACGTCGCCTACCGGTTCTTCGCCACGCCGTTGCGCCGCTTCATCGTCGCCGACACGCCGGGACATGCGCAATATACCCGCAACATGGCGACCGGCGCCTCCAATGCCGATCTCGCCGTGGTATTGGTCGACGCCCGCAGGGGCGTGATCACGCAGACGCGACGTCACAGCCACATCCTGTCGCTGCTCGGCGTCCGCCACGTCGTCCTCGCCGTGAACAAGATGGATCTGATCGGATTCGACGGCGGCCGCTTCGCGGCCATCACCGCCGAATATCTGACGCTGGCCGGGCAGCTCGGCATTTTCCAGGTGCAATGCATCCCGGTGGTGGCGCCCGACGGCGACAACATCGTCGCCGCGAGCACGCGGATGCCCTGGTACACCGGGCCAACCGTCACGGCCTATCTGGAATCGGTCGACGTGTCCGGCGACGTCTCGCAGCGGCCGTTCCGGCTGCCGGTGCAATGGGTCAACCGGCCACATGCGGATTTTCGCGGCTTCTGCGGCCGAATCGCCAGCGGAACGATCCGGGCAGGCGACGCCGTTACCGTGCAGCCCTCGGGCCGTCAAACCCAGGTCGCGCGCATTCTCACGCCCGGCGGCGAGCGTGATCGGGCTGCGGCGGGCGAATCGGTGACGCTCACATTGACGGACGAGATCGACGTCAGTCGCGGTGACGTGCTGACGGCGGGGTCCACAGCACAGATCTCGGACCAATTGGCGGCCCATCTCGTCTGGTTCGATGACCAGACCATGGTCGCGGGCCGGCGCTACGTGCTCAAATGCGGCACGGCTTCGACGGGCGCGGTGATCACGTCGCTCGAGCACCGCATCGCCATCGACACCATGGCGCAGGAAAGCGCCACGACGCTCGATGCCAACCAGATCGGTCACGTCCATCTCCGCCTCGACCGCCCGCTGGTATTCGAGGCCTATCGCGACGACCGCGACATGGGCAGCTTCATCCTCATCGATCCGATCAGCCATCGCACGGCTGCCGCCGGGATGATCGATCTCTCGCTGAGCCGCGCAACCAACATTCACCGCCATCGACTCGCAGTCGACAAGTCGGTGCGTGCGCGGCTCAAGCAGCAGCGGCCCTGCGTGCTCTGGTTCACGGGCTTCAGTGGAGCCGGCAAATCGACGATCGCAGATCTCGTCGACCGGCGCCTTGCCGCGCTCGGACGCCACGCCGCGCTGCTCGACGGCGACAATCTCCGCCACGGCATCAATCGCGATCTCGGCTTCTCCAGCGCGGAGAGAATGGAAAACGTCCGGCGTGTCGCGGAGATCGCGGCGCTGTTCGTCGATGCCGGCATGATCGCGCTGGTCGCGCTGATTTCGCCGTTCCGCAGCGAGCGCGCACTGGCGCGGCAGCGGGTCGAGACGAGCGAGTTCATCGAAATCCATGTCGCGACCCCGCTTGCCGAATGCGAGCGTCGCGACCCCAAGGGCCTCTATCGCAAGGCGCGCGCGGGCGAGCTGACAGGCTTCACCGGGATCGATGATCCCTACGAGGCACCGCAAGCGCCGGAGATCAGCATCGACACCTCGGAACTGTCCAGCGAGGCGGCCTGCGAACGCATCATCCGCTATCTCAGAGACAATCACTATCTCTAGCGACCGTGCAGCAAGCCTCAGAAGTCGGAGGCGATGCCCTTTCTTTCCCAATCGCCATAGCGGGTGGGCTCGGGTCCCTTCGGTCCCTGAAGCTCCCTAGGCCGCGCTTCGGCTTCGGCTGCCGCGGCCTGCCGCCGCGCCTCGGCTTCAGCCAGCGCACGCTGGGCTGCGGGCGGCAGCGGCTTGCGATCGGGAACGGGAGGCTGGTCACTCATGGTCCGGCTTATTAGCGCAGGACGGCCCGCAGCGCGACGTCCAATAACGCATTCCTGAAATCGGGCCTAAAGGGCTGAAAAAGCCGGAAGCGATTCTTACATTTGGCATATTCGCGTGCCACAGATGAGTTGGTTAAGGCATGCGCCCATCGCGGCGGAACTGCCGCTCGCTCAGAACCTTGCTTCCGCATGCCATCTCAACGTTTCGTTCCTCCGTCCGAAGTGCCCGGTCTTGCGGCGCGGCGGATTGCCGCCGACATCGTCGACGGCGTTCTGCACAAGCACCGCACGCTTGACGACCAACTCGACGGCGGCGGCGCCCATCCCGGACTGAAGACGCTGGCCGACCGCGACCGCGCGCTGATGCGGCGCCTGGTCGCCACCGTGCTGCGCCGGCTCGGCACGCTCGGCCATGTGCTGTCCCGGCTGCTCGACAAGGGCATTCCCTCCGATGCGCCTCGCGCGCAGAGCGCGCTGTTGATCGGCGCCGCGCAGATCCTCTGGATGGATGTACCCGACCACGCTGCCGTCGATCTCTCCGTTCGCCTCGTGCAATCCGACCGGCGCGCCGCGCGGTATGCCGGCCTCGTCAATGCCGTGCTGCGCCGCTGCGCGCGCGAGGGCAAGGCCCTGGTCGAGGAAGTTGCCACGCAATCGCTGGATCTGCCGCCCTGGCTGCTCGCGCGCTGGAGCGCACATTATGGCGAGGCGACCGCGAGAGACATGGCGCTCGCGCTCGGCCACGAACCGTCGCTCGATCTGACCGTGAAGTCGGATGCCGCGCAATGGGCAAGCCGCCTGCATGGCGAAACGCTGCCGACCGGGACGGTGCGGATGCTGCTGCATGGCTCGGTGACCATGCTGCCAGGCTTTGCCGAGGGACAATGGTGGGTGCAGGACGCCGCCGCTGCGCTGCCGGCCCGGCTGTTCGGCGACATCAAGGGCAAGTCCATCGCCGATCTCTGCGCCGCCCCGGGCGGCAAGACCGCGCAGCTGGCACTTGCCGGCGCCCATGTCACGGCCATCGACCGCTCACCCGCCCGCGTGGCGCGACTGCGCGAAAACCTCGGGCGGTTGTCGCTGCAGGCCGAGACCGTCGTCGCTGACGCCGTGGAATGGGCCGGCCCCACCGAGGCCTTCGACGGCATCTTGATCGATGCGCCCTGCACCTCGACTGGCACGATCCGCCGTCATCCCGATGTGGCATGGCTCCGGCAGGAATCCGACATCACCGCCCTGACCGCGCTCCAGCAGCGGCTGCTGCGCAAATCGCTGTCACTGCTCAAATCCGGCGGGACGCTGATCTACTGCACCTGTTCGTTGGAACCCGAAGAGGGCGAGCAGGCCATCGCCGCGCTGCTGGCCGCAGAGCCCGCGCTTCGCCGCGTTCCGATCGAGGCGTCGGAGGTCGCAGGTCTCGACGAAATCCTTACCGCGGAAGGCGATCTGCGCACCCTGCCGAGCCATCTGCCGAACGCCGATCCCAAGCTCGGCGGGCTCGACGGATTTTACGCAGCCCGGCTCGTTAAATCCTGATTTTGCACCGGATTTTGCAACCTCGATGCTGATTCGCGCCGTTCAAGGTGGTGTCAGCCGTCCGATTTTGGGATTAATAAGGATTCGTCGGAATCCTCCTCTCCCCTTCAAGGCAAGGCGTGTCGGTCGCTCAACGCAGACGTATCTCGACGCTGGTGATGAACCGCTTCGCCCGGAACATGCTCGCGCGCGCGAGCGGCGGGCCCGTGGCGGTGTCGCGGGTCTGGCCCAGTCGCACCGACCGGCTGATCATCGCGCCGCATGACCTGCGCACCGCGGATGCGACCCGCGCCGCTGAGATCTATGCCGGCCGCTTCGTCTTCGCCGGCAAGATCGTCAATTGCCACGGCCGCTCGATCTTCGATCTCGAACCGCCGTCAGAGGATTGGGAGGTCGCGCTGCTCGGCTTCGGCTGGCTGCGGCACTTGCGCGCCGCCGACACCGCGCTGACGCGCGCGAATGCGCGTGCGCTGGTCGAGGACTGGATCTCGAACCCCGCCAACAAGCGCCGTCCGGTCGCGCGGCGCGCCGACGTGCTGGCACGGCGCGTGATCTCGCTGTTGTCGCAGGCGCCGCTGGTGCTCAATGACACCGACAACAAGTTCTACCGCCGCTACTTGCGCGCCCTCGCACGCGAGATCCGCTTGCTGCGCTACACCATGCTCGACATTCCCGACGGGGTGCCGAAGCTCCAGGTGCTGATCGCACTATGCTACGCGGCGCTGTGCCTTGCCAATCAGGCGCGCCATATCCGCAGCACTTCGAAAAAGCTCTCCGACGAATTGCAGCGGCAGATCCTGCCCGATGGTGGACACATCTCCCGCAACCCGGGCGCCCTGATCGACCTCCTGATCGACCTGTTGCCGCTGCGGCAGACCTTCGCGGCGCGCAACATCGCGCCGCCGCCGGCGCTGCTCAACGCGATCGACCGTATGATGCCGATGCTGCGCTTCTTCCGTCACGGTGACGGCAATTTCGCGCTGTTCAACGGCATGAGCGCGACACCGTCCGACCTGCTCGCCACGCTGCTCGCCTATGATGACACCCACGGCGCACCGATGGCGAACATGCCGCATACCGGCTTCCAGCGTCTCGATGCCGGCCAGACCACGCTGATCATCGACACCGGCCCGCCGCCGCCGGCCGGCGTCAGCCACGACGCCCATGCCGGCTGCCTCTCGTTCGAACTGTCCTCCGGCATCAGCCGCATCGTCACCAATTGCGGCATGCCGACCACGGGCCGCGACAATTGGCGGCCGTTCGCCCGCGGCACGGTGGCACATTCGACACTGGCCTATCATGACACCTCCTCATGCCAGTTCGTGGAGATGTCGGCGATGAAGCGGCTGCTGCACGGCGCGCCCGTGACAAGCGGCCCGGTGGAGGTCGAGAGCTATCGCGAAATCGTGCCGAACGGCACGCTGCTGACGACCTCGCATGACGGCTATCTCTCTAAATTCGGCGCGATCCACCGCCGTGTGCTGATGATCGCCAATGACGGCGCGCGCATCGACGGCGAGGACACGCTGTCGCCGCCGCAGGGCGGACGCTTCAAGGGCGCGGATGCCGATTTCGCGCTGCGCTTCCATCTGCATCCGGCGGTGAAGGCGAGCCGCCTGTCGGATGCCCGCGGCGTCATGCTGGTGCTGCCGAACCGCGACGTCTGGACCTTTGAAGCATTGGACGACAAGGTCGACCTCGAGGACAGCGTGTTCCTGGCCGGCAATGAGGGGCCGCGCCGCACCGCTCAGATCGTGATCCGGCAGGATGCGCGGCAGGCCCCCTCGATCCGCTGGAGCTTTGTGCGTTCCACCGCCTCGCCGGCGGTGACCAATGCACGGAGAAATGCGCGGCGGGAGCCGGAACTACCGCTATAGATGCCCGTATTTCAGCCCTATCTGATCGTTGTGAAGGGCGTCGAAAACTGCTAACCAGCACGCGCTCGCGCGACTGGCGACCTTGGATGGAGCACCATCGGGAAGCGCGAGATACACCTGCCGCGCGCCTGGGCATAGACACTCCTTAAGACAGAGGATCTTGCTCATGACTGACCATCCCCGCCGCGTCACCCGCGCCCTGCTCTCCGTTTCCGACAAGACCGGCCTGATCGAGTTCGCAAAGGCGCTTGCGGCACACAATGTCGAGCTGGTCTCGACCGGCGGCACCGCCAAGGCGATCGCCGCTGCCGGCCTCAAGGTGAAGGACGTCTCCGAGCTGACCGGCTTCCCCGAGATGATGGACGGCCGGGTCAAGACGTTGCATCCGAAGGTGCATGGCGGCCTGCTCGCGATCCGCGACAACGCCGAGCACGCGTCGGCGATGAAGACCCACGGCATCGCTCCGATCGATCTCCTCGTCGTCAATCTCTATCCATTCGAAGCGACGGTCGACAAGGGTGCCGGCTTCGAGGATTGCATCGAGAACATCGACATCGGCGGCCCCGCGATGATCCGCGCCGCCGCCAAGAACCATGATGACGTCGCCGTCGTGGTCGAGGCCGACGACTACAAGGCCGTGCTCGACGAGCTCGCCGCCAACAACGGCGCGACTACATTGAAGCTGCGCCGCCGCCTTGCCGCAAAGGCCTATGCCCGCACTGCGGCCTATGATGCCGCGATCTCGAACTGGTTCAACCGTCAGCTCGAGATCGGCGCGCCCGACTTCCGCGCCTTCGGCGGCAGGCTGATCCAGTCGCTGCGCTATGGCGAGAACCCGCACCAGACTGCCGCGTTCTACGCAACGCCCGACAAGCGCCCGGGCGTCTCGACGGCGCGGCAGCTGCAGGGCAAGGAGCTCTCCTACAACAACATCAACGACACCGACGCGGCCTATGAATGCATCGGCGAGTTCGACGCCAAGCGCACCGCGGCCTGCGTCATCGTCAAGCACGCCAATCCCTGCGGCGTCGCGGAGGGCGCGAACCTCGTCGACGCCTATCGCAAGGCGCTGGCCTGCGATTCCACCTCGGCGTTCGGCGGCATCATCGCGATGAACCGACCGCTCGACGCCGACACTGCGCGCGAGATCACGAAAATCTTCACCGAGGTGATTATCGCCCCCGACGCCAGCGAAGAGGCGATCTCCATCATCGGCGCCCGCAAGAATCTACGCCTGCTGCTGGCCGGCAGCCTGCCCGATCCGCGGGCACCGGGCCTGACCGCCAAGACGGTGGCGGGCGGTCTTCTGGTGCAGAGCCGCGACAACGCCGTGGTCGACGACATGACGTTCAAGGTCGTGACCAAGCGTGCGCCGACCGAGGCCGAGATGCGCGACCTGAAATTCGCGTTCCGTGTGGCCAAGCACGTCAAGTCCAACACCATCATCTACGCCAAGGATCTCGCCACTGTCGGCATCGGCGCGGGCCAGATGAGCCGGGTGGATTCAGCGCGGATTGCGGCGCGCAAGGCCCAGGACGCGGCGAGTGAGCTCAAGCTCGCCGAGCCGCTCACCAAGGGCTCGGTGGTCGCGTCGGACGCCTTCTTCCCGTTCGCCGACGGCATGCTCGCCTGCATCGAGGCCGGCGCCACCGCCGTGGTGCAACCCGGCGGCTCGATGCGAGACGACGAGGTCATCAAGGCCGCCGACGAGCACGGCATCGCCATGGTGTTCACGGGAACGCGGCACTTCAGGCACTGAGGTCGCCGTCATTCCGGGGCGCGCCACTTGGCGCGAGCCCGGAATCCATTTCTCCGCATGACACGCTGCACGATAGATTCCGGGCTCGCGCCCCGCGCGCCCCGGAATGACGGCGAGCTGCGGCTACTTCCTCACCCGCATCAACAATCCCAACCCCGCGACGAAGAACACCACCAGCACGGCCATGCCGGCTTTCTGGCTCGCCGTCGCGGCGGTGATCATGCCGATCAACAGCGGGCCGATGAAGGACGTCACCTTCCCGGTCAATGCGAACAGGCCGAAGTACTGCGCGATGCGATCCTTCGGCGCGAGACGGATCAGCAGCGTGCGTGAAGCGGCTTGCAGCGGGCCGCCGGCGGCGCCGATGAGACAGCCCAGCACCAGATAGGCTCGCTCCGCGGCGCTCGAGAACAGCGCCGCGCCCGGCTCGGGCGGCGCGACCTTGACGAACAACACACTGTCCTTGTCGACCAGCAAGATCGCCGCCACCGACAGCAGCAGGATCAGCAGGCTGCCGGCGATCACGCGCTTCGGCCCGAGATGATCGTCGAGCTTGCCGCCAAACCATGCGCCGAACGCACCGGCGATCGCGAGCATGATGCCGAACGTGCCGATCTGAATCGTGTGCCAGCCGAAGGTGCCGGCGGCATAGATGCCGCCGAACGCAAACAGCGACACCAGACCATCGGTATAGATCATGTTGGCGAGCAGGAACGCCGCAAGAGATTTCTGGTGCGGCAGACTCTTGATCGATTGCTTCAGCTCCGACAATCCTTCGCGCAGCGCCTCGCGCACCGGAAGCTTCGCGGGATAATCCGGCGTGAACAGGAACATTGGCGTCACGAAGATGATGAACCAAAGCCCGGTCAACGGCCCGGCGGCACGGTCGCCCTGATGAGTGACGGGATCGAGCCCGAATAGCGGCGTGAAGCCGAGCAGCGTGCGGCCGGTCTCGGGATTGGCGGCGAGCAGGCCGAGCACGATGATCAGGCTGACGATGCCGCCAATGTAACCTGTTGCCCAGCCGGTGCCGGACAGCCGCCCGATGCGCTCCGGCGGCACCAGGGTCGGCATCATCGCGTTGTTGAAGACGGTGGCGAATTCCGCACCGACGCTGGCGAGCGCGACGGCGGTGAGCAGCGGCGGAATGATGGCGTAATCGCCTGGCTTGCCTATCCACAGCGTGCAGGACGCCAACACCAGCACAGTGCCGAAACCTGCAATCCATGGTTTCCTGCGGCCCGAAGCATCCGCGATCGCCCCGAGCACAGGCGACAACAACGCGATCGCAAGACCCGCGGCCGCCATCGCAAAGCCCCACAGCGATTGGCCGGTGGCGGGATTTGGCGCAATGCCGGTCGCGAAATAAGGCGCGAACACGAAGGTCGTGATCAGCGTGAAATAAGGCTGCGCGGCCCAATCGAAGAAGATCCAGCTGACGACGGCGGCGCGCGGCGGATAGGTCCGCGGCACGCCGGCCATGCGCACATCCGGGGCAATCGTCGTCATCACGCAGTCCTCATCACGAACAGTTTTGCCTCTCTCGGGGCAAACCGTATAGCATTACCGTGACGCGTGTGAACTGGCCCGGGGGCACGACGGAAATTTTGATGATGTCGACATATTCGACGCGGCGGGCATTTTTCGCCGTCATAGCCACTTTGGCGCTCGGTCTCGCCCCCGCGACTGCCCAGGATGCGCGGCGGGGCTATGTCCCGCCCGCGCGCGACACCGTGCGTGCCGTCGCTGCCGAGCACGGCATGGTGGTGGCGCAGGAGAAGATCTCGGCGCAGGTCGGTGCCGACATCCTGCGACGTGGCGGCAATGCCGTCGATGCCGCGGTCGCGACCGGCTTTGCGATGGCCGTGACCTATCCGCGCGCCGGCAATATCGGCGGTGGCGGCTTCATGGTGATCCATTCCGCCGATCGCAATGAAGACATCACGATCGACTATCGCGAGACCGCGCCAGCTGCGACCACGCCGCAGATCTTCCTCGGACCGGACGGCAAGCCTGACGCGACGAAGTCACGCGATTCCGCGCTCGGCGTCGGCGTGCCCGGCACCGTCGCAGGTCTCACGCTCGCATTGGAAAAATACGGCTCCGGCCAGTTCACGCTGGCGCAACTGCTCGAGCCGGCGATCGCACTCGCCCGCGACGGCTTTGTCGTCAGCGACGACATGGCCGATACGCTGCCGAGTTGGCACCGGCGGCTGGCGCGCTGGCCTTCCTCGGCCAAAGTCTTCTCGCGTCCCGACGGCGCGCCGCTTGGCGAGGGCGACAGGCTGGTGCAAGCCGATCTCGCCGCAACGCTGTCGGCCGTCGCCGCACAGGGGCCGCGCGGCTTCTATGAGGGGCCAGTTGCGGAAAAGCTGGCCAAAGCCGTCTCTGAAGCCGGCGGCATCATGACGCCTGCCGACCTGAAAGCCTATCAGGCGGTGATCCGTGCGCCGGTGCGCGGCACCTATCGCGGCTACGATATCGTCTCGATGCCGCTGCCCTCATCCGGCGGCGTGGTGCTGGTGGAGACGCTCAACATCCTCGAAGGCTTTCAGCTCGCCGATCTCAAGCAGGGATCGCCGGCATCGCTGCATCTGCTGATCGAGGCCATGAAGCGCGCCTATGCGGACCGGGCGCGCTATCTCGGCGATCCCGCCTTCGTCAACGCACCGATCGAGACGCTGATCGCGAAGGACTACGCCGCCAAGCTGCGCGCGGGGATCTCCGCCGATCGCGCCACGCCTTCGAAAGAGCTCGTTTCCGCTGCTGCCGCGCCGCGCGAAGGCAGCAACACCACGCACTTTTCCGTCGTCGACGGCCGCGGCAACGCCGTCAGCAACACCTATACGCTGAACTTCAGCTATGGCGTCGGTCTCGTTGCCGACGGCACCGGCGTGCTGCTCAACAACGAGCTCGACGACTTCACCGCGGCGGTGGGCGCTTCCAATGCCTATGGCCTCGTCGGCTTCGAGGCCAATCTGCCTGGGCCTGGAAAACGCCCGCTGTCCTCGATGTCGCCGACCATCGTGCTGCGAGGCGGCAAGCCGGTGCTGGTGACGGGTTCGCCTGGTGGCAGCCGCATCATCTCGACCGTGCTCCAGGTGATCGTGAACGTCCTCGACTACAAGATGGACGTGGCTGCTGCCGTTGCTACACCGCGGCTGCATCACCAATGGCTACCGGATGAGGTGCGCGTCGAGAGCGGCTTTCCCAGCGATGTCCTGTCCGAGCTGAAGGCGATGGGCCATCTCACCGTCGAGCCGATGGGACAGACATCGGCTAATTCGATTCTGGTCACGGCGAACGGGCCGCTCGGCGCGCCAGACCCACGCACCCGCGGTGCGGAAGCTGCGGGCCAGTAACCACGTCGTTTGCATGGCGCGGCAGCGCGGGCTGGGCGGCTCGCAGAGCCGAACCCGGGATCTCGCTGAAAGTACCTTACCGCCCGACCTGATACGGCCCGCCCTTTTCGAGCGCGCGCGCATACGCTGGCCGCTCGTGGATGCGCTCCAGGAACGCCATCGCCTTGGGGTGGCCCTGCTCCAGCCCGCCGCGCGCTTGGGCTGCTTCCAGCGGAAAGCTCATCTGGATGTCGGCGGCGGTGAATTCGCTGCCCGCGAACCACTCGCTCTTGCCGAGCTCGCCTTCCCAGTAATCCATGTGCTGCTTGAGCTGCGGATTGACCAGCGCGGTCAGCGCCTGGTTGCAGACCTTGCGCACCAGCGGGCGGAGCAGCGCCGGCGCGCGCTTCGGCATCAGCGTGAACAGCAGCTTCAAGAGCAGCGGCTGCATCGCCGACCCTTCCGCATAGTGCAGCCAATAGGTGTATCGCAGACGTTCCGGCGTGTTCAGCGGCGGGATCAGCCGGCCATTGCCGTAGGTGGCGATGAGATACTCGATGATCGCGCCAGACTCGGCGATGGTGTTGCCGTTGTCGGTGATGACCGGCGACTTGCCGAGCGGATGGATGGCGCGCAGCTCCTTCGGCGCGCGCATATCCGGCTGGCGCTGATAGCGCACGATCTCGTAGGGCACGCCCAACTCCTCGAGCAGCCACAGCACGCGCTGCGAGCGGGAATTGTTGAGGTGGTGAACGGTCAGCATCGCGCGGGTCCCCAGCTTGGCTTGGTCGGTCGCGCCGTTGGTGCCAGCCTGGGGACACAATGTCGAGCCATCGGCGCGGATATTTTCACCCGGGTATATTGACGCCAGTAATTTACCCGGGTATTAAAATTGCCGACGCGATCAATCTGGCAATGATTCCAATGCAAGCCACCTTCACAGCCTTCATCGGCCAGCACCGGCTGGCCTCGGGAGCGGCGGGCGACGTCGCACTCGCGGTCAAGCGGGCGGGGTCGCAGCCGGACCAGCCGATCATCATTTTCGACGACGGGACGGGCCGGTCGATCGACTTCGACCTGCGCGGCGAGGATCACGAGGTGCTGGCGCGGCTGACCAAGCTCATGCCGCCGCCACCGTCAACCGAAGTGACCGAATCGCCGAGCGAGCCGCGCGGCCGCGGCCGTCCCAAGCTCGGCGTGGTCGCGCGCGAGGTGACTTTGCTGCCGCGGCACTGGGAGTGGCTCAACGCGCAAGCCGGCGGCGCCTCGGTCGCGCTGCGCAAGCTGGTCGACGAGGCCAGACGCGCCAGCGGCGACAAGGACCGCGAGCGGAAGGCGCGCGATGCGGCCTATCACTTCATGTCGACCATGGCCGGCAACCTGCCGCAGTTCGAGGAAGCCTCGCGCGCGCTGTTCGCGGATGACCAGCGGCGCTTCACCGGGCTGATCGCCGACTGGCCCACTGACATCCGCGATCACATCGTCAAGCTCGCCTACAGCGACCGCGCTTAAGGCGCGCGCAGCATTCACCTCCATCAACGGCCGAGCCGCGCATCGCGCGGCAACGGCTTCGCACGCCCTGATGAAAGACAAATCCATGTCCGCACCCGCGCCTCTCTGGACGACGTTTCTTCGCTTCCTCGCACCCTTGATGCTGAGCAACGCGCTGCAATCGCTGTTCGGCACCGTCAGCAACGTCTATCTCGGCCAGATGATCGGCATCGACGCGCTCGCCGCGGTCTCGGCCTTCTTCCCGGTGATGTTCTTCCTGTTCGCCTTCGTCATGGGACTCAGCACCGGCGCCACCGTGCTGATCGGCCAAGCCTTTGGCGCGGGCGAGCACGGCCGGATCAAGCTCGTCGTCGGCACGACGCTCGCGATCGGCCTAACGCTTTCGGCAACGGTTGCACTCGCTGGCGGGATCTTCAGCCGGCAATTGATGGTCATGCTCGCGACGCCCCCTGATATCCTCGACCAGGCCAGCGCCTATGCCCGCATCATGCTGCTGACCATGCCGCTTGGCTTCGTCTTCCTGCTGATGACGGCGATGATCCGCGGCGTCGGCGACACCGTGACGCCGCTCCTCGCGCTGGCGCTGTCGACCGCGATCGCCCTGATCCTGACGCCGCTGCTGATCCGCGGCGCCTTCGGATTGCCGGCGGCGGGCATCACCAGTCCGGCATGGTCAGCTGCGATTGCCAACGCGCTGACGCTGATCGTGCTGGCCGTCTATCTGCTCCGGAACAAGCACGCGCTGGCACCGGACGCTGCACTGCTGCGTCATCTGCGGCTCAACGGCGCCGTGCTCGGAAAAATCCTCGGCATTGGACTGCCGAGCGCGATTGGCATGGTGGTGATGGCGATTGCCGAGCTGGTGCTGCTTGGGCTCGTCAACGGCTTCGGCTCAAACGCCACGGCCGCGTACGGCGCCGTCAATCAGGTGATGGGCTACACCCAGTTCACGGCGATGTCGATTTCGATCGCGGTCTCGATCCTCGGTGCGCAGGCGATCGGCGGCGGCGACAGGGCGCGGCTCGACGGCATCGTGCGCACCGGCCTTGCGTTCAACCTCGTGCTGACCGGCGGGCTGGTGGCGCTGATCTATCTCGTACCGCGCGCCGTGCTCGGCATCTTCATCACCGACGGCGCCGTGCTCGATCTGGCGAAGGAACTGCTTTACATCGCCTTGTGGAGCTCGGTGCCGTTTGGCCTCGCCACGGTGTTTTCCGGCGCCATGCGCGCCGCCGGCGTCGCCTTGACGCCGATGCTGCTGGCGATCTTCGCCATTGTCGCGATCGAGTTGCCGTCTGCAGTGATCCTGAGCCGCACGATCGGCGTTAAGGGCGTATGGGCCGCCTATCCGATCGTGTTCTGCGCCATGCTCGTTTTGCAGATGGGCTATTACCTCGTGGTGTGGCGCAAGCAAACGATCCGGCGTCTGATCTGACGGAATCATCAAGGTATTATGATCATCATTAAACGGTGGACCTGTGGCGCAGCCTACGCCAAAATGGATGAAAATCGCCGCCAAGGAGATCGAATTTGACCCGCACAGCCCCGCAATTCCTGTTCGATTTCGGCAGCCCGAACGCCTATCTCAGCCATCTGGCGATCCCGGCGATCGAGCAACGCATCGGCGTCAAGTTCGAATATGTGCCGATCCTGCTCGGCGGCATCTTCAAGGCGACCAACAACAAGTCGCCGGCCGAGACGCTCGCCGGCATCAAGAACAAGCGCGAATTCCACGCGATCGAGACCGAGCGCTTCATCAAGCGCTTCAAGGTGCAGCCCTACGTCATGAATCCGTTCTTCCCTGTCAACACGCTGAGCCTGATGCGTGCGGCGATCGCGGCGCAGCTCGAGGGTGTGTTCGAGGCCTATGTCGAGGCGGCGTTCCACCACATGTGGCGCGAGCCGAAGAAGATGGACGATCCCGAGATCGCCGCGAAGGCGCTGGCGTCATCCGGCCTCGATGCGCAAAAGCTGTTCGCCCGCGCGCAGGAACCCGAGGTGAAAGGCAGACTGATCAAAAACACCGAGGAGGCGGTGGCGCGCGGCGCGTTCGGCTCGCCGACCTTCTTCGTCGGCAACGAGATGTTCTTCGGCAAGGAGCAGCTGCGCGAGGTCGAGGAGATGGTGCTGGGGAAGTGATTTCCGTATTGCTTTGAAAGCTGGCAAGCTCCTCGCGTCGTCCTGGCGTTCGTCAGGACGACGGCAAAGAAGAAACAACAAGGACAATCCTCATGCGTATCCTCGTGGTCGGCGCCGGCGCCATCGGCGGCTATTTTGGTGGCAGGCTGTTGCAGGCCGGCCGCGACGTCACCTTCCTAGTCCGGCCGCGCCGCGCCAGCGAGCTCGCGAGCGCCGGCCTCGTTATCAAGAGCCCGAATGGCGATGTGACGCTGAAGGACCCGCCGACCGTGCAAGCGGACAAGCTCGCGGAAAAATTCGACGTCGTGCTGCTCAGTTGCAAGGCGTTCGACCTCGACGACGCCATCAAGTCGTTCGCGGCCGCCGTCGGGCCGAACACCGCGATCATCCCCATGCTCAACGGCATGAAGCATCTCGACGTCCTCGACCAGAAATTCGGCGCCGGGCGGGTGCTGGGCGGGCTCTGCGCCATCGCCGCGACGCTGAACGAGAAGCGCGAGGTGGTGCAGCTGCAGCCGATGCAATCGATCAATTACGGCGAGCGCGACGGCAAGCTGTCGGACCGCGTCAAGGCGATCGACGAGGCCTTCAGGAGCGGCATCAATGGCGCCTCCGCCAGCCAGAACATCATGCAGGACATGTGGGAGAAGTGGGTGTTCCTCTCGACGCTCGCGGCATCCACCAGCCTGATGCGCACCTCCGTCGGCAACATCCTCGCCGCCCCGGGCGGCAGGGACTTTCTGCTCGGCATGTTGGACGAGACCAGCGCGATCGCCTCTGCGTCGGGCTACGCACCGGGCGGACCATTCTTCGAACGCGTGAAGGGCAATTTGACCACCGAGGGCTCGCCGATGACGGCATCCATGTTCCGCGACATCAAGGCGGGCCTGCCGGTCGAAGCCGATCACGTCATCGGCGATCTCATCGCACGCGGCGATGCTGCCAAGGTGCCGGTGCCGAAGCTGCGCATCGCCTATACGCATCTGAAGGCGTATGAGAAGCAGCTGGCGGGGTAGGGGCAGCAGCTACACTCTCAGCTGTCGTCCCGGACAAGCGCAGCGAAGCGGAGCGCAGATCCGGGACCCATAACCACAGGACGTGATTGTGGGCAGGCTGGTCACCACGAGTCTTCGCCAAATACAATCCTGTGGTTATGGGTCCCGGATCTACGCGCGCTTGAGGCGCGCTTGTCCGGGACGACAGTGGAGATTGCGGCGACGCCCAGCGCTATTTGAAATACGCCAGATAGTGCGAGACGGCGGTGATTTCCTCATCGCTCATGTGATAGGCGACATCGGCCATGGCGGCGACGCCGCCGCCGACGCGCTGGCCCGCTTTATAGTCGTGCAGCGCCTTGACCAGATATTCCTCGCGTTGACCCGCGAGCCGCGCCACAGCCTTGGTACCAGCATAGCTGTCCGTATGGCATGAGGCGCAGCGGCGGCCGGCAGCCACCTGCGCCCCCTTTTTCGACAGGTCCGGATTCCCGTCCTCCGGTCCCTTCGGCGGCGCCAGCTGCGAGAAATAGGCGCCGAAATTGCGGATGTCCTCGTTGTTGATCTCCTCGACGATCGGCTGCATCTGCTCGTTCTTGCGCGAGCCGGCGCGGAAGAACACCAGCTGCCATTGCAGGAATTGATCGGGCTGACCGGCCAGCGAGGGAATGTTCTCGGTCTGCGAGATGCCGTTCTCGCCGTGGCAGCCGGCGCAGGCAGCCGCCTTCTCCTTGATCGCGGAATCATCGGCGGCGCTTACGGAAAGGGCGCCGAGCGTCAGGAGCGCAACCGCGCTGATTGCGTGCGAGATGAACTTCCGGCGCATGATGGGAATTCCGATCTGTCAAGTTCGTCATTCTGGGGCACGAGCTATGATGCGCAATTGCGCATCGGATAATCCATAACCCCCGCTCGTGGGTATGGGTTCCGGACTTGCGCGCAAGTCGCGCGCAATCCGGAACGACGGCATGGGACTTTGAGAATGAAAGAGGCTGCGACCGTCGCCCGGTCGCAGCCTTCCCGTTACGTCGCGCTACTTCTTGATGTAACTGATGCGGTAGATCGCACCGGCCCAGTCGTCGGCGACGAGGATCGAGCCGTCCTTGGCGAGAATGATGTCGGCGGGACGGCCGAGATAGCCCTGGTCACCCTCGAGCCAGCCGGAGGCGAAGATCTCCTGCTTGGGGTTCTTGCCGTCGGGCCCGACGATCACGCGCACGATGCGCGCGCCCTGATACTTGTGGCGATTCCAGGAGCCGTGCTCGGCGATCAGGATGTTGTTCTTGTACTCGGCGGGGAATTGGTCGCCGGTATAGAACTTCATGCCGAGCGGAGCGACATGCGCGCCGAGATTCAGCACCGGCGGCGTGAACTCCGAGCACTTGTGGCCCATCGCGAACTTGTCGTCGGGCAGATTGCCCTGGTGGCAATAGGGATAGCCGAAATGCTCGCCGATCTTGTTGATCATGTTCAGCTTGTCTGACGGCAGATCGTCGCTGATCCAGTCGCGGGCATTCTCGGTGAACCAGTACTTGCCGGTGCGCGGATCGACGTCGCCGCCGACGGAGTTGCGGACGCCGAGCGCCCAGATCTCGGCATTGCCGGTCTTGGGATCGACGCGCCGGATCTGCGCGACGCTGGTCGGCGGCATGCCGATATTGAAGGGCGGCCCGAACGGCAGGAAGAACCAGCCATCCTTGTCGACCGAGATGTATTTCCAGCCATGCGCGGCATAGGACGGCATGTCGTCGTAGACGACCTTGCCGTCGCCGAGCTTGTCGAGATTGGCTTCGGCGTCGTCGTAGCGGATCAGCTTGTCGACGGCGATGACGTAGAGCGCGCCATCCTTGAAGGCGAGACCGGTGGGCATGTTCAGCCCCTTGAGGACGGTCTTGACCTCCTTCTTTCCGTTGTTGTCCTTGATGGCATAGACGTTGCCGAGGCCGAACGAGCCGACGAACAGCGTGCCCTTGTCGCCCCAGGCCATTTGCCGCGCGGCGAGCACGCCGGGCGCGTAGACCTCGATCTTGAAGCCCGGCGGCAGCTTGATCTTCTTCATCATCGCCGCGAGCTCGGCCTCCGACGCGCCGGTCGGCGGACCTGAGGGCGGTGCGAGGCCCTTCTGCGCCTCGGTCTCGTCGCCGAGGAACCAGTCGTCTGGCGGATGGGTCCAGAACTCCTTGGTGCCGGATTCGTATTTCTTCAGCGCCCGGTTCTTGTCCTGCTGTTGCGCATTGCCAGCGCTGGTCCCCGCGAGAAGGGCAACCGCTGCAAGCGCCAGAACGGATTGAAAGACGGATTTATGGAATTTCATCGCGTCACTCCCCTAAGGCAGCCGTCAGGGCTGCACGTTATTTTATTTTGCTAGTCGAGAGGCGAAGTTTTGGGTCGGTCAGGACGACAGACGCAAAAAGGTTAGCACATCTGCGAACGGTGAGAAGCGCGCCGCGTGCACCGCGATTGCGCTCCGAGAAAATTGAGACGGAACGTCAATGCGCAGCGAACGGCGCGGCGACAACGCTCTCGCTGCAGCGCGGAATCAAGTTGGCGCGCGGATCGTTTGCAGGCGGCTCGAGGGGTGGGATCAACAAAAAATGCGAAAACAACCCCATGCACAGTAGAACGGCTCAGGCCGGGTTGTTCTCGGTGACACCGGACAGACATTTGAAGCGTCGAGCAAAATAGCAATCGCGACGCTTACGAGACGACGGGATAGGGTCCGTCGTCGAACACCGTGTCATGATAGCCTTTCGACCCGATCTCGCGCGCCAGCGCGCTGCGAAAATCGCGGTCACCATGCAGGCTGCGCAGCACATGCGCGAAGTCGAATTCGGGCCGCCAGCCCAGCTCGCGCCGCGCGCGTTCGTTGACATAGACGCGATCGATCTCAGGGAAGAGGCGCCAGCCGCGCGCCGCATACAGCTGCACACATTCCGGATAGAGCTCGCGCACGACATTGGCGGCATCGCGCGCGAGCGCGGCGAGATGGCGTTGCTCGAACGGGCTCGTGGCCGAGACGATGTAGCGGGCATACCCAATTCTGGGCGCGCGCTCGGCGGCGAGCAGGTGGGCGCTCACCGCATCCGCGATATCCAGCCGGCGATAGAGCAGCTCGTTGGCCTGCGCGTTCTCGGTTGTGTAAGCCAACCGCATCGCCGGATCGTCATCGGCTTCCGGAAAGAAGCGCGAGGTCCGCAAGATGACGACCGGCAGGGTACGCTCGCGAAAGAACAGCTCGCAGAGGTTCTCGGCCATCAGCTTGGTCGTGCCGTAGATGTTCTTCGGCACCGGCGGCAGGTCCTCGCTGACCCAGACGACAGCCTGTCCCGCCTCCGGCCTGAGCTGCGAGCCGAACGCGCTGGTGGTGCTGGTGAAGACAAAACTCTTCACGCCGGCGGCCGCGGCCGCCTCGAGCAGATTGAGCGTGCCGGTGACGTTGGTGTCGACGAAATCCTGCTTGCCGTGGGTCGCCACATGCGGCTTGTGCAGCGTCGCAGTGTGGATCACCGTGGTGACGCCCGCCATCTGGCGCCGGACGAAGCCTGGGTCGACGATCGAGCCGACGGCATCGGTGAAGGGCGATGGCTTCAGATCGATCCCGCGCGCAGGTGAGCGGCGCGCCCGGAGTGTCCGCAGGATGGCCTCCCCGAGGTGACCTGCGCTGCCCGTGACCAGAATTGTCATGTGAGACCCCATACAGCCGCCAGTGGCGTGGAAAACCACGGCCCGACCCGGTTTGGCTGGATGCTCTGGGAAAAATTGGAGCGGGCGAAGGGGCTCGAACCCTCGACCCCGACCTTGGCAAGGTCGTGCTCTACCACTGAGCTACACCCGCATCCTGTGTCGGTCGCGTGACGCGCCGGCAACGGCTGTCGTATGCCAAAAGCGGGAGGGGAATGCAACAGCTACCGGCGGCATAGATTCGCAATCGGAGGCCCCATATGGACCCTGAATGCGACCAAATCGCCCGAAACTGCCCCGGAACCGGCGAATCGGCCGCAATGGATTGAAATTCGGCCGTCCCGGCCCAATTTAGGAGCCGACGACGCGCATCTACATCGACGACGTGCTAAACAGCCGCCATTCCAGACATGACGAGGGGATCCCGTGACGATCATCGACCAGGGTAACGGAGCGGCGGGCCCGGCCGCCGCCGATCTGATCAAGGACACCACCACCCAGACCTTCGTGAAGGACGTCATCGAGGAATCGAAGCGCCAGCCGGTGCTGATCGATTTCTGGGCGGAGTGGTGCGGCCCGTGCAAGCAGCTCACCCCGGTCCTGGAAAAGGCGGTCAAGGCGGCCAAGGGTAAGGTCAAGCTGGTCAAGATGAACATCGACCAGCACCCGGCGATTCCGGGCCAGATGGGCATCCAGTCGATCCCGGCCGTGATCGCCTTCGTCAACGGCCAGCCGGCCGACGGCTTCATGGGCGCGGTACCGGAGAGCCAGCTCAACGCCTTCATCGAAAAGCTGACCAAGGGCATGACCGCGCCGGGCGAGGTCAACGTCGCCGAGATCGTGCAGGAGGCCGAGGCCGTGCTCGCCGAGGGCGACACGGCTGCGGCCGCGCAGATCTATGCCGAGGCGCTCCAGCATGATTCGACCAACATCGCGGCGCTTGCGGGCCTTGCGAAGTGTTACGCGGTGTCCGGCGCGATGGAGCAGGCCAAGCAGACGCTGGCCATGGTGCCGGAATCCAAGCGCAACGATCCCGCTGTGAAAGCCGTGCAGACCACGATCGACCTCGCCGAGCAGGCGGAAGCGCTGGGGCCGGTGGCCGAGCTGGAACAGAAAGTCGCCGCAAACCCGCTCGATCATCAGGCACGATTCGATCTCGCCACCGCGCTCAACGCGCAAGGCAACCGCGCGGCCGCCACCGAGCAGTTGCTCGAGATCATCAAGCGCGACCGCAAGTGGAACGACGACGGCGCCCGCAAGCAGCTGGTGCAGTTCTTCGAGGCCTGGGGCGGCACGGATGATGCAACCGTCGAGGGACGCAAGCGTTTGTCGACGATCCTGTTTTCGTAGGACGTGCTGGCAACGCCAGGGGGACCGGGCAGATGCCGATCAACATCGAATATCGCGGGCCCGCCGACCTTCCGGAGATCATTCCGGTATTTCCGCTGCCGGGCGCGCTGCTGCTGCCCCGCGGCCAGATGCCGCTGAACATCTTCGAGCCGCGTTACCTTTCGATGGTCGACGATGCCTTCCGCGACGGCCATCGTCTGATCGGCATGATCCAGCCCGATGTGGCGCACTCGCCGAAGGATTCCGACAAGCCGGCGCTATTCCGCGTCGGCTGCGTCGGCCGCATCACCCAGCTCGCAGAATCCGGCGATGGCCGCTACATCCTCGAGCTCACCGGCGTCTCGCGCTTCAAGGTGGTCGAGGAGCTCGACGTGCTGACCGCCTACCGGCAGTGCAAGGTGGATTTCTTCGCCTTCATCGACGATTTCACCGCGCGCATGGGCGAGGACCAGGTCGATCGCGAAGCGCTGCTGGCGGTGCTGGCGGACTTCCTGAAGGCCAACAACCTCAAGGTCGATTGGGAGGGCGTCGAGAGCGCCCCCAACGAGGCGCTGGTCAACGCGCTGGCAATGATGTCGCCCTATGGACCCGCTGAGAAGCAGGCCATGCTAGAGGCGCCCGACTTGAAGACCCGCGCCGAGATCCTGATCGCGGTCACCGAGATGGACCTCGCCAAGAAGCGCACCAGCGGCGATCCACCGCTGCAGTGACGGCCTGAATCCTCACGCAGCGCGGATGGCCGCTCCGGAACCTTCCCGCAGCATTGTAGCGACGTCGGATGCAGGCATCGGCCGGCTGAAATAGTAGCCTTGCGTTTCGGCGCACCCCTCTTCGCGGAGGATATCCAGCTGCGCCTTCGTTTCGACGCCTTCGGCGGTCGTCGTCTTGCCGAGGCTGACGGCGAAACGAACCACTGCTCGCGCGAGATGGTGCGCCTCTGCCCTCGCGCTGGATAGTTCGCCCACAAAACTGCGGTCGATCTTGACCTTGTCGAACGGGAATCTTTGCAGAAAGCTCAGCGATGAATAACCAGTGCCGAAATCGTCCAGGGCGATTCGCACGCCGAGCTCGCGCAGCTGAGCGAGGACTGCAAAAACAGCTTCGCTGTCATGCATGATCACGGTCTCGGTGACCTCGAGCTCGAGCCTGTGCGGCGCAATTCCTGAACTCGCCAGCGCGCCGACAACGACCGGAACAAGCTCCGTGCTCCTGAATTGAGCGGGAGACAGGTTGACTGCGATCCTGACATAGGCAGGCCATTTGGCAGCTTCCGCGCAGGCGGTCCGCAAGACCCATTCTCCCAGCGGCACGATCAAGCCGGTTTCCTCCGCAAGCGGAATGAATTCGCTCGGCAGGACCAGGCCTCGCTGCGGGTGATGCCAACGTAGCAAGGCCTCGAAGCCGATGGTCTTGCCGGTGGCAGTGCTGACGAACGGCTGGTAGTGAAGCTCGAATTGACGGCCGGCAAGCGCATCCCGCATGTCGCGCTCCAGATTGCGTCGCGCATGCATGAGCTCGTCGAGCTCCGGCTCGAAGAAACGGAATGCACCACGTCCGCCACTCTTGGCCGAGTAGAGCGCGAGATCCGCACTCTTCATGATCACGTCGGAATCATTGCCATCGCGCGGCGCGATGGCAATGCCGATGCTGGTGCCCACCGTGACCCGGTGATCGCCGAGATCGAAGGGTTCGCAAAGCGCCTTTCTGATGTTCTCGGCAAGAGCGGCGGCCTCCAGGGCCGGGTTGGTCACGTAGTCGATCACCGCGAACTCGTCGCCGCCCAGTCGGGCAATCAACGCGGTTTCCGTGGTGCATTCGCGCAGACGCGCAGCGACGGCGCGCAGCAGGGAATCGCCCGCCGGATGTCCAAGCGTGTCGTTGACTTCCTTGAAGCGATCGAGGTCGAGCATGAGCACGGCCAGATCGAGGCCGCCGTTGCGCGTAACCGCAATGGCATGCTCCATCCGTTCCCTGAGCAGCACGCGATTTGGCAGATCGGTCAGCGCGTCGTGCTGCGCCATATGTGTGATCTTGGCCTCGGACCGGCGTTGCTCGGTCACATCGAGATGCGTGGCCACCCATCCGCCACCGGCCATCGGCTGCCGCGTCACGCGGATCAGCCGACCATCCGCAAACTCGTCGATCCTGCTCGAGACTGCATCGAACGGCAGGGCCGCCAATTTCGAGATGAATTGCTCGGCAGCACCCTCGCTGGAATCGCCCTTGAGGATTCCCTTCACAATACGATGCCTGATGATGTCGGTGTGCAATGTCCCCGTCCGCAGCAGTTCCGGCGGCAACCGATACAGTCGGGCATAACGCTCGTTGCAGACGACAAGCCGCTTTTCGGCATCGAACATGCAAAGGCCCTCGACCATGTGGTTGATCGCCGTGTCCAGCCGGACCGTCTGGTCCTGTAGTTCCTGCTGCGAGTCTTCGAGCTGCTGCCGGGCGTCCGAAAGCTGGCTGATGATCTCCTCGAACTTGGCGGTTCTGCTTGCCAGGCGACGATCGGCCAGCACGCCGATCAGGCTCATGCCCAGCACAGATAGCGCCACACCGGCGATAGCAAGCGCGAGCACAGCCGGAGAAAGCGACAGGGCGCCCGTCGCACGCGTTGGATCCGGCGTGATCTGCACGGCGCCCATGGCCGTGAAGTGGTGCGATACGATGGCGAGTGTCAGCAGGACCGCCGCTGCGAGCGTACCCCGGTAGTTCTGATACCTGATCGCGACGGCCAGGGCGGCATAGCCGAGGCACATGCCCAGAATGATCGAGACGAAGACGAGGTCCAGCGACCAGGCGACGCGACCCGGCACTTCGAGTGCCCACATTCCGAGATAATGCATGCTGGCAATGCCGCCGCCGATGATGACGCCGCCGGCCGCCGCGCGCCACCGGCCGGAATCGCCGACCGCAACGCCGAAGCCCCCCGAGGTCAGAAGCATTGCCGTCGCAAGCGAAAGTGCCGTCAGCACGATTCCGTAGCCGGTCGTAACGCCGGGCTCGTAGGCGAGCATGGCGACGAAATGCGTCGCCCAGATTCCGTATCCGATGGCGGCGCCGGCAATCGCGATCCAGATCAGCCGCGTTCTTGCGCGCGCCGCGATCGCACGATGGAAGATACTGACTGCAACAATGCTCGCGACGAAGCAGACCAGGCCAGCAAGCACGACGAGCCGGAAATCATGCTCGACGGTAAGGCAAGACAAAACGCGGAACATCCAATATCGCTCCATCGCCAATAGTGTCGATGGTGGTCGGGCTAAACGTCGTTCGCGTTAATTTTGTGCAACGCCTGATTGCATGCTTACCAACGCGTTAATGCTTCGGGCGCAATTCGATTTTGCCGCGCATTGCGCATGTCTTACCGCAATCGCGCCCAAGCTGAGGGAACAACGCTTGCAACGACCGGCAACGTAATCCTAGAGGCGATTGCGAATGTGCTTGCGTCCGGTGAACATCGCGCGGATCAGGTTCTCGCGCTGGAGAATCCCCATCAGCAGCACGCCGAGCACGTGCAGCACGACCAGGACGATGACCGCGTCCGACGAATAGTGGTGGGTATCCTCGACCCACCAGACGCCGAAAAAGGTGACGGTCACCGACATCGCGCCCGTGATCGTCGACACCGCCAGCGAGACCAGCAGCGCCACCAGCATCAAGGTGCCGGCGGGGTTGAGCCCGATATAGCGACCCGTGATGCCGCGGCGCAGATTCCAGAGATAGTGTGGTGCGGCGCGCAGCCTGACGCCGACCATCCGGAAGCGCGAATAGCGGCTTCCCATCAAGCCCCAGAGCAGACGAAAGACGAGGAGGCCGATGACCGCATAGCCGACGATGCGGTGAAGGCCGTGATAGACGGTCGGCGTGAACCACGCCATCAGAACTGAGATCGCAAGAAGCCAGTGCCAGAGGCGCAGCGGGAGATCCCAGACCGCGACCGTCCGCGAAACGATTCGATTCGCGGGGGTCCTGTCGGACGCCCCGCGCGTTTGTCGCGCCGCTTCTTCCATCAAGCCCGTTTCGCTTTGGGGCTCACTTGCCGCAGTTTACTTGCTCAGCTTACTTGGCAATCGTGTGCTTCAGGCTGAGGTCTTCGGGGCTGTAGAACAGCTCGTAGAGCTTGCCTTCCTTGACGCCGTAGACCTCATAGCACGAGCCTTCGATCTTGGAGCGCCGCACCTCGTAGCCCAGCGCCTTGGCCTTGGCTTCGGCTTCGCTGGCCGGCTTCCACGACGCCTTGTCGAGCTTGGTGCAGTCCTTGAAACCGTCGGCCATGGCCGCCGATCCCATACCAATCCCGATCGTCAGCGCAATGGCAACAACACGAATGACCTTCACGAACGTCTCCTTCTCTGTGCGCTGTGTGCTCAGCGCGAAGCGCAGCCGAAGGAAGCAAAGGTGAAGGTGAAGTCAATCCGGTTCGGGGGTGACCAATCTTAGATTCATTCTAACGGTCGTCAAAAGATCAGCGCTCTCCGTATGCGGCGCGCGCATTTGAAGCGCCGCTGCGGCCTTACGCCTCACGGGCCGGATGAACTGCTGGCCTCGCCAGTTGCGCTAGGCCGCGCTCCGCATTCCCGGATCGTTGCGCTGCAGCCAGTCCGTCCAGCGGAGACGTCCGCGCACACCCTGGCTGACGACAAAGCCCATGCCACGCGCCTTCGCCTCGGACAGGCCGATCGGCAGGATTTTCCGATGCAGTCTCCTTGCATCCTGGTATTGGCGGGCGAACGCAACGAGATCGAGATCTTCGGGGCCGCCGATCTCCGCACGCACGCCGCGCTGCCCGTCGAACGCGCAAGTCAGAACGTGATCGGCGACATCCGACGTATCGACAGGATTGAACAGCGTCGTTGGCACCGGCCACACCGGAAGCCAGGCGAGGCTCGAGAGCAACCTGTCGAGCAGGTAATAGAACGGCATCGCGCGAACGATGGACCAGGACAGAGCTGACGCACGCACCAGCCGTTCGCCGGCGAGCTTGACCCGCGCGTAGGGCAGGGTCGCCTGGTCGAGACCGACGATCGAGACATGCAGGACGTGCTGCACCTCGGCGTCCCCGCAGAGCGACAGCAGCCGCTCCGTTCCCTCGACGTCCACGGCGGAGGGCGATCTGAAGAAATCGATCGGACGAATGCCGCCGCGCCGCGCGATCGGCGAACAGGTCGCCGCATTGATGACCGTATCGACGTCATGCAGCGCTTCCCGCAACCCTGCGCCTGTGGCGAGATCGCCTGCAGCCCACTCGACGCCCGATCGCATGCCCGGCGATCGCGCAAACACCCGGACGCGACGTCCGTCGCGAACCAGGCGATCGACGATATCCCTGCCGAGATGACCTGTGCCTCCGGTGACGAGTGTCAGCGCCATGCGAGGCTCCGTCTCGGTGCGCGATGTTCGAGATTGCTCCTGACCGCTTCGACATGATTGACGGAGCCGAGCAACGCCGCCTGTTCGGCGGTCTCCGCGGCGAGACCGACCGCCGCGTCGCAAGTTGCGGACAGGTTGAGCAGTCGCTTGGCGGCACGGATCGCACCGGGGCTGCGGCCCGCAATGTCACGCGCCGTTACCAGCGCGGCGGCCACGGGGTCATCGACGAGTCGCGTCGCAAAGCCATAGGCAAGCGCTTCGTCGGCCGAAAAAACGCGCCCGGTATAGGTCAGCTCACGCACCACATCCTCGCGCGCGAGATGACGCATCAATTGCGTGCCGCACATATCAGGCACCAGCCCCCATTTCGTCTCGATGACCGCGAGCTTCGTATCGGGTGCGAGATAGCGCATGTCGGCACCGAGCGCGAGCTGGAAGCCGCCGCCGAAGGCAACGCCGTGCACCGCTGCAACCACGGGCACCGGCAGCTCGCGCCAGAGCCAGACGAGGCGCTGGGCATAGTTCGCGATGCCGTGGGTTCGCCGCGTCAGGTCCACGGACGGGAGCAACGGTTCGCCCTTCGCCGTGGCGAGAAGGCGGTCCAGATCGAGGCCTGCGCAGAATGCGCGCCCTTCGCCGGAGAGAACGACGGCGCGGATGTCCTTGCGCGCACCAAGCTGCGTGCCGACCTCGATGACCGCCTTGAACATCGCGGGGTCGAGCGCATTCATCTTGTCCGGACGGTTCAGCCGAACATGGGCCACGGCATCGTCGATGGTCAGACGGACACGATCGGTCATCGTGTTTCTCCTTTGGCCTGCATCGGCAGGTTCAGTATCCGGCGACCGCCAGCGCGACCACGGTGGCGAGAGCCTTCCAGCCAAAGCCGCGGCCGCGCGACCACCAGGCGTTGGCGACGGCCGCAAAGCCGTAGACGGCGACGATCGTCGCCACGATCCAGTGCCGCGCGCTGTCCGATCCCAACATTGGTGCCGCAAGCAGGAGCACGCCGCCGCCGATCCAGGCTACCGTACCGGCCTGCCAGACCAACCGGATCAGCGTGCGCAGGCTTTCCGGGGCGATGGTCGCTTTGGCGAACACCTTGGTTTCGCCCAGCACGCCATGGATCAGGGCGACCACGATTCCGGCGGCGCCGGCACATTGCAGCAGCAGATCACGCATCGGCGGACTCTCGCCTATTTCGTCCATACAACACTGTATGGAAAGGTAGGCGCTGGCCTGCCGCCCGTCAATACACTAGTGTATGGTCAGACCCTGGGAACCCGACATGACCGAACAGCTCTCCGCCGACGACTGGATCAAGGGGGGGCTCAAGGCGCTCGCCAGAAGCGGTTTTACGGCGCTGAAAGCCGATCCGCTCGCCAAGGCCATGGGCGTGTCGCGCGGCAGCTTCTATTGGCATTTCGCCGATCTCGCAGCATTCCAGGCCGCCGTGCTGAAGCGCTGGCGCGAGATCGCGGCGGAGCAGATCATTGCCGACGTCGAGGCCGCCAGCGACGAGCCATTGAAGGCGTTGCTGCGCAGGTCGTTCGGCGCGCGGCTCGACCTCGAACGCGCGGTACGCAATTGGGCGGCCTTCGATGCGGCGGCGCAAGGGGCAGTGCGCGCGATCGACCACCGCAGGCTCGACTATATCGAAGGGCTGCTGGAAAAACGCGGGCTCACCCCGGCAACCGCGCAGGCCCGGGCCCAGATCCTGTACTGGACATTTCTCGGCTTTGCCCTGTCGGGCACGCCGGTGCCGGCAGCACGGCTCCAGGCCCTGCTCGACGAGGTCTTAACGATGGTCTCCGCGTAGATTCTTATTTTGACGCGTTTTCGTTCCGCGAACCGGTACCCACTTCGCTGGAAAACGCTTTGGCAGCCGCGATGGGCGGATGCGAATTTCTGTGCTAGAGGCAGCCGACTGCCGGAGACCATCAATGAACGCGCCCACCGAACGTCCCGAAGCCAGCGTCGATCCGAAACTGCTGGAGATTCTGGTCTGCCCGCTGACCAAGGGCCCGCTGGAGTTCGACGCCGCGCGGCAGGAGCTGATCTCGCGCAGCGCCAAGCTCGCTTATCCGATCCGCGACGGCATCCCGATCATGCTGCCGGAAGAGGCGCGCAAGATCGATTGACGTTTTGTAGCCCGTTCGTCCTTTGGAGCGATGCCCACGCCACACCCTGTCGTCCCGGCGAAAGCCGGGACCCATAACCACAGGGAGAGGTTTGGCGCGATGCTGGTAACCCCGAGCCTTCGCAAAACGATTGCTGCGGCGTATGGGTCCCGGATCTGCGCGCGCTTGAGAGCGCGCTTGTCCGGGACGACGAGGAGAGAGCGGGGCGCGAGCGCTCTTGAAACGTCTGCCTACAGCGCCTCGCCCTTCAACAAGCGCGGCACTTCACCAGTCAAACCAGCCGCCTGGCGGATGAAGAGATTCTTCAGCGGCGGAGCGCGGTCGACGAGGCCGAGGCCGATGTCGCGCACCGTGCGCAGCAGCGTCGACTGGTTGGAGAACAGGAAGTTCAGCGAGTTGGTGGCAACGCCCATCGCCATGGTGTCGAACCGGCGCCAGCGCTGGTAACGGTCCAGCACGTCGGCGCCGCCGAGATCCATGCCGAGCCGTGCGGCATCGACGACGACCTCGGCCAGCGCGGCGACATCCTTCAGTCCCATGTTGAGGCCCTGGCCCGCGATCGGATGGATGACATGGGCGGCATCGCCGACCAGCGCCAGGCGCTCGGCGATGAAGGAGCGCGCGACGAAATAGGACAGTGGGAATGCGCGCGGCTTGTCGAGCGCCTTGACCTCGCCGAGATGCAAGCCAAAGCGCTGCTCGAGTTCAGCGTGGAACTCCTCGTCACTGAGCGCGATGATGCGCGCGGCCTCGCTGCGGCGCTCGGTCCACACCAGCGACGACCGCTTACCGGATAGCGGCAGAATCGCGAATGGGCCGGCGGGCAGAAAGTGCTCTTCGGCGCGGCCCTCGTGATCGCGCTCGTGGCCGACGGTAACGACGATGCCGGACTGATCGTACTCCCAGCCGTGGGTGGCGATGCCGGCGCGCTCACGCAGCTTGGATCTGGCGCCATCGGCGGCGACCAGCAGGCTCGCCGCGATCACGCTGCCATCGCCGAGCGTCACGTCGATGCCCTCGGAACGCGCGTCGTAGGACGCGACAGTGGTGGCGCGGAGATCGATGCCCTCGGCCTCGGCGCGCCCCACCAGCGCATCGATCAGGCGGCGGTTCTCGACCATATGGGCGAAGGGCTCGCCCGGCGCGACATCGCCGGCGAAATTCAGGAACACCGGGCGCGTAGCGTCCTCCAGCTTGGAATCGGTGACGACCATATCCAGGATCGGCTGCGCCTCGCCCCGGACATCGTCCCAGGCGTCGATCGCCTCGAACAGGCGGCGGCAGGCGGCCACGATCGCGGTGGCGCGCGGGTCGCGGCTCGGACGCATGCTGAGCGTGGGATCGGCGACGATGACGGGAATCTCGGGCCCGAGCCCCTGGCGCAGCGCCAGCGCCAGCGCCAGCCCTGCAAACGCGCCGCCGCCAATGACAATGCTACCCTGTACCGACATACCCGACTTTCCCGGCCAATTCCTGGACTTGCTAGCAGACTTGAGGTGGGCGAAACAGTGCGGTGAAACAAGGGCGGAACGGCCCGAATGTCATTCCGGAGCTTCAATCCGGAAATGACGGCAAGAAAGCTCACGCATGTCCAAAAGCCTGATCGACCTCATTTCGATCCTCGACCTCGAACAGCTCGAGGTGAACCTGTTCCGCGGCAACAGCCCAAAGACGAGCTGGCAGCGGGTGTTCGGCGGCCAGGTGATCGGGCAGGCGATGGTGGCGGCCTGCCGCACCGTCGAGGGCCGGCTGCCGCATTCGCTGCATTGCTATTTCATCCTGCCGGGCGACCCGCAGATCCCGATCATCTACCAGGTCGAGCGCCTGCGCGACGGCAAGAGCTATTCGACGCGCCGCGTCACCGCGATCCAGCACGGCAATGCGATCTTCTCGATCATGGTGTCGTTCCACGCCGAGGAGGAGAGCGCGTTCGACCATCAGGACAAGATGCCGGACGTCCCGCCACCGGAAAAGCTCACGGCGGAGGAGGTGGCGAAGCAGCCGATGTTCAAGGAGATGCCGGAGTTCATCCGCCGCTACTACGAATCCGATCGTCCGATCGAGCTGCGCCCGGTCGAGCTCGGTCGTTATTTCGGCCAGAAGATCGACGACGGCCGCATTCACGTCTGGATCAAGACCGCCGCGAAGCTGCCGGACGATCCGGCGCTGCACATGTGCGCGCTCGCCTACGCCTCGGACTTCTCGCTGCTGGACGCGATCATGGCCCGCTATGGACGCACGCTGTTCGACAAGCGCATGATGCCGGCGAGCCTCGACCATGCCATGTGGTTTCACCGCCCGTTCCGCGCCGACGAATGGCTGCTCTACGCCCAGGATTCGCCGAGCGCACAAGGCGGCCGCGGCTTGACCCGCGGCTCGATCTTCAAGCCCGACGGCACGCTGGTCGCCTCCGTCGCGCAGGAAGGCTCCGTGCGCGAGCGGAGGGCGTGATCGCTTAGAGCGAGCCGCGCGGAGCGAGTTCGGTCTGCGACGCAAACCAATTCATGATCCAGCGATACACCCACGGGATCGGGATGATGAAGCTGCACAGGATCGCGGCCACGATTCCGCGCCACAAGATCTCAAGTCCGCTGCCCTTGAACACGATTTCGCGCCGTGTGCCTTCGACGCTGCGGCAGAACCAGCGCATCTGCGCCGCGGCGACCCAGGCCCAGCCGATGATGGTGATGATCGAGATCGCGAACAGCAGGCTCCAGCCGATATAGGCCCAGATCGAGCCGGTGAAGCTCAGGCCCAGCGGCTGCCCGTTGGAGGCGAGGTTCGCGACCATCCATTTGATCAGCAGCCAGTAGAGGACGATCTGCACGATGAACAGCAGGTTGCTGAGCAGCTGGCTTCCGATGAAGGAGATGGCGATCGCCAGGACGATGAAGCCGAAATACCAGGGCACCAACGTCATCGCATTGCCGGTGAAGCTGAGATTCGGACGACCCGGGACCTTCACGCAGGACACGATCCATTGCGTGTACCAGACGAACACCCACGGCGCCGGCAGGACGAAGATCATTCCGATCAGCAAGACGATGCTGCGCCAGGTGAACTCGAGGATGCCAAAATCGACCGCCAGCGATCCTCCACCTACGCCACCATAGCCGCCGGCGCTGGCGCTGGCATACGCACCGGCACCCATCATCGGCGGGCCGCCGGCCGGCATCATCGGCGGCGCGCCGCCGCCTCCGATCAAGCCGGGGATTTCGGCGGCCTTCTGCCAGCCGGCCATGCCTTCGGTCCAGACCAGCGTGTCCGGGCGCACGACGCCTTGGGCGATGAGATCGCGAAATTGCCCCTCCGGAAAGGGCCCCTGCTGCTTGCCCTCGGATGCGTAGAACCAACTCGCCATGTAGCGTCCCCCCAAAATACTTATGTACCGCCCGGGACCGGCAGGTTCACCCGATCCATGCCGAAAATGCATTGTGAAGGATGGACGGCTGCCCTGTACAGAGGCGGCCGTTCACATGGCCAAACTGTTTTTCCGCTTCAATCTGCAACTTTTTTGTGCCATTTGCCCGGAAAGATGCCAGATTGACGCAGCGCCGGGGACATACGGCGCGGCGCATCCCGGGGAATAGGCCTGCCATGAAACTCGTCGTCGCGATCATCAAACCCTTCAAGCTCGATGAGGTCCGCCAGGCCCTGACGGCGATCGGCGTCCACGGCATGACCGTGACCGAGGTGAAGGGCTATGGCCGCCAGAAGGGCCACACCGAGATTTATCGCGGCGCCGAATATGTCGTGAACTTCCTGCCCAAGCTACGCATCGAGATCGCGGTCGCGTCCGACGTTGCCGACAAGGCGGTCAGCGTGATCACCGCGACCGCGCGCACCGGCCAGATCGGCGACGGCAAGATCTTCGTCACGCCGATCGACCACGCGCTGCGTATCCGCACCGGCGAAACCGACAGCGACGCGCTCTGATCTAATCTAATACGTCTTCTTCGATTGCACCGGGCAACGACGCCACAGCGTGCGACGTCAGTTAATGCCGGGGGGAACGACATGGCGGGATATTTGCGCCGCGCAGCTGCTATGGCTGCGCTGATCGGATTTATTGCCTCGCCCGCGTACGCCGCGGGCGCCGAGATCAACACCGCCGACACTGCCTGGATGATCGTCGCCACCGCGCTGGTGCTGATGATGACGATCCCCGGACTTGCGCTGTTCTACTCCGGCATGGTGCGCAAGAAGAACGTGCTTGCCACCATGGCGCAGAGCCTCGCCGCGGTGACGCTGATTTCGATTCTCTGGGTCGCGTTCGGCTATTCGCTGTGCTTCGTCGGCGACGGCCCGTGGATCGGCACGCTCGACCGCTGGTTCCTCGCGGGCATGACCATGGACAGCGTCAACCCGGCGGCCAAGACGATCCCGGAATCGCTGTTCATGCTGTACCAGATGACGTTTGCGATCATCACGGTGGCGCTGGTCGCAGGCTCGGTCGCCGATCGCATGCGGTTCTCCGCCTATCTCTTGTTCTCCGTCGCCTGGTTCATCTTCGTCTACATTCCGCTGGCGCATTGGGTGTGGGGCGGCGGTTTCCTCGCCAGCACGGGCGTTTTGGATTTCGCCGGCGGCCTCGTGGTGCATTTGTCCGCCGGCACCGGCGGCCTCGTCGCCGCGAAGGTGATGGGGCGCCGTCACGGCTACGGCACCGAGAATCTTTCGCCGTTCGATCTCTCGCTCGCGGTGATGGGCACCGGCCTGTTGTGGGTCGGCTGGTTCGGCTTCAACGGCGGCTCGGCCGGCGCGGCCAATTCGCGCGCGGTGATGGCGATCATTGCAACGCATCTCGCCGCTTGCGCCGGCGCCCTGACATGGGGCGCGATCGAATGGTCGACGCGGCGCAAGCCCTCGGTGCTCGGCATGATCTCCGGCGCGGTCGCAGGCCTCGGCACCATCACACCGGCCTCCGGGTTCGTGGCGCCCTGGCATGGCATCGTCATCGGCATCATTGCCGGTGCGGTTTGCTACTGGGCCTGCACATGGCTGAAGCACCGCTTTAACTATGACGATTCGCTCGACGTGTTCGGCGTCCACGGCGTCGGCGGCCTGACCGGCACCCTGCTCGGCGGCGTGTTCGCAACCAGCGCCATCGGCGGCACCGCCGGCCTGATCGAGGGCCACCCGCAGCAAGTGTTGATCCAGCTCTATGGCGTCGCCGTCACCTTCGTGTGGTCGGCAGGGGTGAGCTTCGTCCTGCTCAAGCTGGTCGGCCTGTTCGTGCCCTTGCGCGTATCCCGTGAGCACGAACTCGAGGGGCTCGACATCTCGCAGCATGGCGAGGCGCTTCAGTAACAGGGGCTTGTGCAACACATAAGTACATGCTTATGTGTTGTTATGATCGAAGCCGACATCTTCAAGGCGCTGGCCGACCCGACGCGCCGCAAGGTCTTTGAAAAGCTCGCTGGCGGAAGCCTGAATGCCAGCGCCTTGCGCGACGGATTGGAGATCAGCCAACCTGCGATGTCGCAGCATCTTTCGGTGCTGCGCGCGGCAGGCCTCGTGCGCGAACAGCGGCAGGGCCGCTTTGTGAATTACGAAGTCGACCCGGACGGAATTGTCGCCATCGGGGCATGGCTTGCGCGCTACCGCGCCTATTGGCCGAAGCGCATGGAAGCACTCGCTGACCTCCTGAAGGACATGGATCAATGAGCGACACCGTCAAGCCTGATCGTCCCGACGAAGCCCTCGTGCTCGAATATGATTTCGATGCACCGCCGGCAAAAGTCTGGCGCGCCGTGACCATTCCTGCATTGCGCGAGCGCTGGCTGCCGGATTGCGACCTTGCCGGCGCCGAGCCGGAATCAACGATCGCAGGTGAAGAGGTGCGCTACCGGCTTCGCGATTCCAAACCGCCATTTCGCGAGAGCCACGTCATCTTCCGGATCGAGCCGAACGAAGACGGCGGCACCCGCTTTCGCATTATCCAGCAAGCCTGCGACGAGCGAACAAGGCTGCCGCAGCCGGCCAATAGCAATTGCTGCCTGATGCGCGCGGCGGCCTAGCAACAACACGACGTCATCACCTGCAGACATGGAGGTCGCCGATGCGCGACATGCTTCAGCTCGTCCCTATGGTCGTCGAACAATCCGCTCGCGGTGAACGATCCTTCGACATCTACTCGCGGCTGCTGCGCGAACGCATCATCTTCCTCAACGGCGAGGTCAATGATGCGATGTCCGGGCTGGTTTGCGCGCAGCTGCTATTCCTGGAGGCGGAGAATCCGAGCCGGCCGATCAATCTCTACATCAATTCCTATGGCGGCGTGGTTACCAGCGGGCTCGCGATGTACGACACAATGCAGTTCATCAAGGCGCCGGTTCATACGCTGTGCATGGGCACTGCGCGCTCCATGGGTTCGTTCCTGCTGATGGCCGGCGAACCCGGTCACCGCGCCGCGCTGCCCAATGCGAGCCTTCACGTGCATCAGCCGCTCGGCGGCTTCCAAGGCCAGGCGTCAGACATCCTGATCCACGCCAACGAAATGCAGGAAACCAAGCGGCGCATCATCAGGCTCTATGCGCAGCATTGCGGACGGACTGAAGAGGAGGTGGAACGGACCCTGGACCGCGACCACTTCATGACCGCGCAGCAGGGAGTCGAATGGGGATTGGTCGACCGGGTTTTTGCTGAGCGCGACGCCATCTGATGGCGCGACAGCGGCCCTCAGCGGGATCCCCTCGGCGAGTGCTCGTCTGCTCGACCCGCGACCGCCGCGATGAGCGTATCCCGTAAGCAGCGGGCGCAGTGGTCTCTATATTTCTCAAGTCCCCTCCCGTATCAAAATACCTTTTGACTGCCCGGCACATGGGCAACATTGTGTCGGCAGCCTGTCCTGCCTGCGTTTTGAGCAGGCGTGACCACGTTTTGAGCGCGACGTAATATCGCACCGCACGGCAATGCGCGTTAGACGCGAAAACACGCGTTTTCATAATCCGTTAGGCAACGCGCCTGATCTGGCACGGCATTTGATTCTACGGGTCTCGGCTGAGCCCGCGTAGTGAACTTCTCCCTCGTGGCGAACCAGTCGAGAACGCCCGGCCATGTCCGGACCGGGCCAAGCGGGGATAGGACCCATGAAAATCGTTATGGCGATTATCAAGCCATTCAAGCTGGAAGAAGTCCGTGACGCCCTGACCGCCATCGGCGTTCACGGTCTCACGGTGACGGAAGTCAAGGGATATGGCCGCCAGAAGGGCCATACGGAAATCTACCGCGGCGCCGAATATGCCGTGAGCTTCCTGCCCAAGATCAAGATCGAGGTCGCTGTCGCCTCCGACCAGGTCGACAAGACCATCGACGCCATCACGTCCGCCGCGAAAACCGGCCAGATCGGCGACGGCAAGATCTTCGTCATCAACCTCGACCATGCGGTGCGCATCCGCACCGGCGAGGCCGACGCCGCGGCCCTTTGATTTCGCGCTCAACCTTTATCCAATCAGGAGTGAATACAATGACGTTTAAGCGTCCCTATGGCGCGGGACTGGCGGCTCTCGCAGTCGGCCTGTTCGCTGCGACCGCAGCCTATGCCGAGCCAACGGTCAACAAGGGAGACAACGCCTGGATGCTGACATCGACAGTGCTGGTGCTGCTGATGACGATCCCCGGCCTCGCACTGTTCTACGGCGGTCTCGTCCGTTCCAAGAACATGCTCTCGGTCCTGATGCAGGTGTTCTACACCGTCTGCGTCGTCACCGTGATCTGGGCCGTGTACGGCTACAGCCTCGCCTTCACCGGCGGCTCCGACTTCATCGGCGGCTTCTCGAAGGCCTTCATGATGGGCGTCACCACCGATTCGAAGGCGGCGACCTTCTCAGTCGACGCCAACATCTCGGAGCTCATCTACGTGTGCTTCCAGATGACCTTCGCGGCGATCACGCCCGCCCTCATCGTCGGCGCCTTTGCCGAGCGCATGAAGTTCTCGGCGATCGCTCTGTTCATCCCGCTCTGGGTCACGCTGATCTACTTCCCGATCGCGCACATGGTCTGGTACTGGCCCGGCCCGGACATGATCCAGGATGCGGCCAAGGCGCTCGCTGCGGCGGGTGATGCGGCAGCCAAGACCGCGGCGCAGGCCAAGCTCGACGAGATCAACGCCGACGCCGGCTGGATCTTCAAGAAGGGCGCCATCGACTTCGCGGGCGGCACCGTGGTGCATATCAACGCCGGTATCGCGGGTCTCGTCGGCGCTCTCCTGATCGGCAAGCGCGTCGGCTACGGCAAGGAGCTGATGGCTCCGCACTCGCTGACCATGTCGATGATCGGCGCCTCGCTGCTCTGGGTCGGCTGGTTCGGCTTCAACGCCGGCTCCAACCTGGAAGCCAACGGCGGCGCTGCGCTCGCCATGACCAACTCCTTCGTCGCCACCGCTGCCGCCGCGCTGTCGTGGATGTTCGCGGAGTGGATCATCAAGGGCCATCCGTCGGTGCTCGGCGTCATCTCCGGCGCTGTCGCAGGTCTCGTGGCCGTCACGCCTGCCGCCGGCTTCTCCGGCGTCATGGGTGCGATCGTCCTCGGCCTCGTGGTCGGCGTGGTCTGCCTGTTCTTCTGCACCGTCGTGAAGAACGCGCTGGGCTATGACGACTCTCTCGACGTGTTCGGCGTGCACTGCATCGGCGGCATCGTCGGCGCGCTCGGCACCGGCATCCTGGTCAACCCGGCGCTCGGTGGTGCCGGCATCATGGACTACACCGCGATCCCGCCCAAGGTTGCCGATTACGACTTCGCCACGCAGATGATCGCCCAGCTCTGGGGCGTCTGCACCACGCTGGTGTGGTCGGGCATCGGTTCGGCGATCCTCTACAAGGTCGTCGATGTGATCGTTGGCCTTCGCACCAATGTCGAGAGCGAGCGTGAAGGCCTCGACATCACCGAGCACACCGAGCGCGCTTACAATATGTAACTCTCCTCCCGGCCGCGATCTCCTCGGGGATCGCGGCCAGACCTACGGTTTGGGCACATACCCGGCAATGCCCCGACCGTTGAGGGGCTCCAGCGCAAGCTGGAGCCCCTTTCTTTTGGTCGGAGGGTCGAAGAAAAACATTGCCATTGCGCACCGCCGGCGCAGAAATATCGACCTCAAGAACAACAATCGGGAGGTCGTCATGCGTTTGGAAGGCGGATGCTATTGCGGCGCAGTGCGCTACAAGGCCGAAGGTGATCCGATGATGCAGGCCCAGTGTCATTGCCGCGAATGCCAGTACATCACCGGCGGCGCGCCCAACACCTTCATCGCAATGCCGGCGGCCGGCTTCAGCTACATCAGCGGCCAACCCAAGCAGTTCACGCGCAAGGACCTCGCACGCGCCGTCACGCGCGAATTCTGCGCCGAATGCGGTACCCATCTGGTGACCAAGGTTCCAGGCCTGCCGGCCGCGGTCGTAAAGGTCGGCACGCTGGACGAGCCCGGCCAGTTCCATCCGCAGATGGCGATCTACACCTGCGACAAGCAGGAGTTTCACGCGGTCCCGTCAGGTATGCCGGCATTCGAGAAGCTGCCGGGGCGCTGAAGCCGCAATGACGAGGCAGAGGCGGCCTATGGCCGCCTTTCTTACGAGGAACGCCGAAGCATCGGCCATGGGAGAGGATGTCTCAACATCGGGACAGTCCCTATTTGGAGAGAACCCTCACCCGCGCCTTCGGCGCGACCTCTCCCGCAAGCGGGAGAGGTGGAAGAACCAGCCCCGCCCTGTAGTCATGCATCCCGTTGTTATCCGGCCTCATTATTCCCGCTCTGGACGGGGGCGGCGGCCGATGGTTAATCGCGTCTTAACCTCGCCCTATCTATGGTGAACTGAACCGCTTCCCGCCGGCGCCTTGGTGCGACCGGCTGTTCCAAGAGTGCTGGCGCCCAGAATGGTCATGACCGCTTCATCCCGTGCGCCGCAGGCCAGTGGAAGCTCCGACAGCGAACGCTCGCCCTTCGTCCGGCTGAACGAGCTCTTGGGCCCGCATCAACCGGGTAAGCCCTTGATTACGCTTGCAGTCGGCGAGCCCCAGCATCCCGTGCCTGACTTCGTGGGCCCGGTGCTGGCCAAGCACATCGCCGAGTTCGGCCGTTACCCGGCGAACAAGGGCACCGACCCCTTCCGCAACGCGGCGGGCGCCTGGCTGTCATCGCGCTTCAAGCTGCCGCGGCCGCTCGACCCCGAGAACGAGATTCTCGTCCTCAATGGCAGCCGCGAGGGGCTGTTCCTCGCCGCGCTCGCGGCGGCGCGCTATGTCGGCCCGCGCCCCGGCAAGCCTGCCATCCTGATGCCGAACCCGTTCTATCCGGTCTATGGCGCCGGCGCTCGCGCCGCGGCCTGCGAGCCGGTCTATCTGCCGACCACCGTCGAAAACGGCTTCCTGCCCGATCTCGACGCCATCGACGAAGCGACGCTGGCGCGCACCGTGGCGTTCTATCTGGCCTCGCCCGCCAATCCGCAAGGCTCGGTCGCCAAGCCCGATTATTTCAAGCGGTTGAAGCAGCTCGCCGACCGCTACGGCTTCGTGATCCTCAGCGACGAGTGCTATTCCGAGATCTACACCCGCGAGGCACCGGGCAGCGCGCTCGAATGCGCCGGCCCCGATTTCACCCGCGTGGTTGCGTTCCAGTCGCTGTCGAAGCGCTCCAACCTGCCCGGCCTGCGCGTCGGCTTCGCCGCCGGCGACAAGAAATTCATCGGCATCTTCCTCGAGCTGCGCAACATCGCCGCGCCGCAGGTGCCGGTACCGCTCCAGCATGTCGCGACCGTTGCTTACGGCGACGAGGCGCATGTCGAGGAGAACCGCAGGCTCTACCGGATCAAGTTCGATCTCGCCGACCAGATCATCGGCAATCGTTACGGCTATCGCCGGCCCGATGCCGGCTTCTGCGTCTGGCTCAACACGTCCGCGCTCGGCGACGACGTGTCGGTGACGCTGAGACTCTTCAAGGAAGCAGGCGTGCGCGTGGTGCCCGGCAGCTATCTGGCGCGGCTCCAGCCTGACGGCTTCAATCCCGGCGCGGGCTATATTCGCCTCGCGCTGGTGCAGGATGGCGAGACCACGGCGCAAGCGCTGCACCGCCTGGTCGAGACTCTGGGTTAGGCGGGGCCCATGAGCATGTCGGCAATCGAACGTGTCATTCCACTGGTCGGCCATCTGCCGCCCTCGATCCGAGAGGGGCTGGCGCGACGCCTGCGCGAGCTGACCGGCCTCGGCCTGATCGCGCTGGCGGGCGTCGCCTCGGCGGCGCTGATGACCTGGTCGGTGCAGGATCCCAGCCTCAGCCACGCCACCTCACGGCCGATCCGCAACATCCTCGGCTATGCCGGTGCGATCGGTGCCGACCTCTCGATGCAGATCCTCGGCCTTGGCGCGATCATGCTGGTCCTGACCGTCGCGGTCTGGGGCTGGCGCATGATGACGCATCGCCCGTTCGACCGCGAAGCGCTGCGGCTCGGCTCATGGATTCTCTGCACGGTGATCGCCGCGGGCTTTGTCAGCTGCTGGCCACATGGCGGCGCCTGGCCGCTGCCGACCGGCCTCGGCGGTGTCGTCGGCGATGCCCTGGTGCGCGCGCCCGCCGTGATCTTCGGGCCTGCCGGCACGATCTATCGCATTGTGCTGGGCACGATCCTGTTCGCCGCGATGGCCGTGACATTCCTGATCGCCTGCGGTCTCGGCGCACGCGAGCATGACGACGAGCTCGCGGAGATCGAGGATGACGACAAACCGCTCGACGAAGACGAGGAGAGCGATCGCGGTTCGGTGTCGCTGGGCTGGCTGTTCCACGCCTTGATGAGCACCAAAGCGCGACTGATCTGGCTCTTCGGTGCCGCTTACCGCTCGCTGGTCTCGAGCGGGCCGAAGACCAAGGCCGCTCAGTTCAGCCGTCAGGAGCCCAATCTCGGCGGCGGACGCGCCGCGCCCTCGATCTCACCGCAGTCCGAAGACGAGGAGCACGAGGACGAGTACGAAGAAGAGGAGGAGGAAGAGGAAGAGGAGGAGCCTGCCGCGCGCGCGCCGCGCAAGAAGGCCGCGCCGAAGAGTTCTGCGAAGAAATCCTCCGACAAGTTCGATCTTCCGTCCGTCTCCATGCTGGCCGCACCAAAGGCCGGCGACCGCCAGCCGCTCAGCAAGGCCGAGCTGGAGACCAATTCCCGTTCGCTCGAAGGCGTGCTCCAGGATTTCGGCGTGCGCGGCGAGATCGTGAAGGCCAATCCGGGTCCCGTGGTCACGCTGTACGAGCTGGAGCCGGCGCCCGGCATCAAGTCGTCGCGCGTGATCGGGCTTGCCGACGACATCGCTCGCTCGATGAGCGCGCTGTCGGCACGCGTCGCCGTCGTGCCCGGCCGCAACGCGATCGGCATCGAGCTGCCGAACGCGCATCGCGAAAAAGTTTACCTGCGCGAACTGCTGGTGGCGAAAGAGGCGACCGACACGGTGGCAAAGCTGCCGCTCTGCCTCGGCAAGACCATCGGCGGCGACCCCGTGATCATCGACCTCGCGCGCACGCCGCACATGCTGATCGCCGGCACCACGGGCTCCGGCAAATCGGTCGCCATCAACACCATGATCCTCAGCCTGGTCTATCGGCTGCGCCCCGACCAGTGCCGGCTGATCATGGTCGATCCGAAGATGCTCGAACTCTCCGTCTATGACGGCATCCCCCATCTGCTCACGCCTGTTGTGACCGATCCGAAGAAGGCGGTGGTCGCGCTGAAATGGGCCGTGCGCGAGATGGAAGAGCGCTACAAGAACATGGCCAAGCTCGGTGTGCGCAACATCGACGGCTACAACACGCGACTGCTCGAACTGAAGGCCAAGGGCGAGGAGCCGACGCGCACGGTGCATACCGGCTTCGACAAGGAGACCGGCAAGGCGATCTACGAGGAAGAGAAGCTCTCGCTCGACCCGCTGCCCTACATCGTCATCATCGTCGACGAAATGGCGGACCTGATGATGGTCGCCGGCAAGGACATCGAAGGCGCGGTGCAGCGTCTGGCGCAGATGGCGCGCGCAGCCGGCCTGCACGTGATCCTCGCCACGCAGCGGCCGTCGGTCGACGTCATCACCGGCACCATCAAGGCGAACTTCCCGACCCGCATCGCCTTCCAGGTGACGTCCAAGATCGACAGTCGCACCATTCTCGGCGAGATGGGCGCCGAGCAGCTGCTCGGCCAGGGCGACATGCTCTACATGGCCGGCGGCGGCCGCATCAGCCGCGTGCACGGACCTTTTGCCTCCGACGAGGAGGTCGAGAAGGTGGTGCGTCACCTCAAGACGCAGGGCCAGCCCGAATATCTCGAAGCGGTCACGGCCGAAGAGCCCACCGAGGACGAGGACGGCGCGGTGTTCGACGCGACAGGCATGGGTGCCGACGGCGGCGGCGATTTGTTCGCGCAGGCCGTTGCCATCGTCAAACGCGACCGCAAGGCTTCAACCAGCTACATCCAGCGCCGCCTGCAAATCGGCTATAACCGCGCCGCATCGCTGATGGAGCGCATGGAACTGGAAGGCATCGTCGGGCCCGCCAACCACGCCGGCAAGCGCGAGATTCTGGTCGAGGAAGAAGACAGCCATATGTGAGGCGAGGAGCCTCAACACATCATTTCACGCAAAATCGATATCTGCTTTTGCCCGAAATCACGCTAAAAGGCGCCCAGCCACGTTAGGACGACGCGTTGATCAGACATCCGGACATTCGATTCGCTGCCACCATCGCTGCGCGAAGCGCGCGCGTGGCCGGCGTGCTTCTCGTCACCGCCGCGATGGTGACCGCTACATCGTTCGCGCAGACCGTGCCCGTGCCGAAGCCAGCGCCGAAGGGCCGCGATGGCGGTGCGGCGGGGGGAGGGCCCGCCGTCACCGGTGCGACGCAGGCGCCGCCGAATCCGGTCATCCCGGATCCGCGCCGCAACGTACCGAGCAGTATCTTCCAGACCTTCGATGCCAACCAGAAGGCGCAGGCCGCCAAGATCAGCGCCTATCTCTCCTCGCTCCAGACCCTGGTCGGGAATTTCGTCCAGGTCGGCCCCGACGGCAGCAAGACGCAGGGCGATTTCTACATCCAGAAACCGGGCAAGGTGCGCTTCGAATATGACGCGCCGAGCCCGATCGACATCGTCGCCGATGGATCCTCGCTGGTGGTGCGTGATCGCAAGCTCGCGACCCAGGACATTTATCCGCTGTCGCAGACGCCGCTGCGTTTCCTGCTGTCCGATCGCATCGACCTGATGAAGGACACCAACGTCGTCAACGTCTCGGCCGACGACGTCTTCACCAGCGTCACCATCGAGGAGAAGCAGGCGCTGGTCGGCACCAGCCGCCTCCTCTTGATGTTCGGCGCCAAGGACGGCCAGTTGAAGCAGTGGACCGTCACCGACCCGCAGGGCTACGACACCACGATCGCGGTTTACAATCTGGATTCGAGCAAGAAACTCGATCCGGGCATGTTCAAGATCGATTTCACCAATTACGGCCCATCGCCGGGTTGAGCGCTCCGCTGCCGTAGGGTGGGCAAAGGCGCGTTTGCGCCGTGCCCACCATCTTTCCTCCTCGCGATCGACACGTGGGCACGCTTCCGCCTTCGCTCTTCGAGCTACGGCGGACAAGTCGCTTTGCCCACCCTACGAAAGCACGCCCAGATCCTCACATCTCGCACCCGAAAAGACGGTGGGCACGGCGCTTTGCGCCTTTGCCCACCCTACGAGAGCTTGCTAAGACGCATCCCTCATGCGTCTCTCCCTGACAACCTGGAACATCAATTCGGTGCGGCTGCGCATCGATCTGGTCGCGAAATTCCTCAAGAGCGCGCGGCCGGACGTGCTGTGCCTGCAGGAGACAAAATGCATCGATGACGCCTTTCCGTTGAAGCGCTTCAAGCGGCTCGGCTATGAGCACGTCGCGCTGAACGGACAGAAAGGCTATCACGGCGTCGCCATCGTCTCGAAGATCCCGTTCGAGTCGAAGGACATCCGCACCTTCTGCGACAAGATCGATTCGCGCCACATCTCGGTATCGTTCGGCGAGAAGGCCAACATCGCAAAGCCGCTGGTGCTGCATAATTTCTACGTGCCCGCCGGCGGCGACATTCCCGATCCCGCCCTGAACGAGAAGTTCGATCATAAGCTCCGCTTTCTCGACGAGATGAAGGCCTGCGAACCGCTGCATCCGCGCGGCGAGGACCGTCACATCCTGGTTGGCGATCTCAACGTCGCCCCGCACGAGAACGACGTATGGTCGCACAAGCAGCTGCTGAAGGTGGTGTCGCACACGCCTGTCGAAACCGAGAAGCTGAAGGCAGCGCTGGCGGCCGGCGAATGGATCGACGTCGCGCGCGAGCGCATTCCGATGTCGGAGAAAGTCTATACATGGTGGAGCTACCGCTCCGCCGACTGGACCGTCGGCGATCGCGGCCGCAGGCTCGACCATATCTGGGTCTCGCGCGCGCTGAAGGATACCGTCAGTGATTTCAAGATTCTTCGCGATGCCCGGAGCTGGGAGCGGCCGTCGGACCACGTCCCGGTGACGGTGACGCTGGAGGTGTAGCCTCTCGGGAAGCCCGTAGCCTGGATGGAGCGCAGCGCAATCCGGGGTTCTTGCATACGGAAAGGCTGTCCCGGATTACGCTTCGCTCCATCCGGGCTACGACAGCTCAGCTCGTCAGCTTCGCACCGGCCATCAGGATATCGCTGGCGATCTGGCTGGAGCGCACCGCGAATTCGTCGCGCAGGCGAACCGCGGCGGCGGGGTCGCTTTCGAGCACGCGCTGGAACAGGCTGCGCGCGATGCGGATGACGGAGGCGTGCTCCAGCGCAACCGCGCTCGACGGCCGCTTCATCGGCACCACCAGCGCGAGCTCGCCGATCAGCGCGCCGGGACTGGCGATCATTTCGGCGCCGGCGCCGTCCTCGACCCGGAAGGCGCCGCGCTGGACCACGAAGCCGGCATCGGCCTCGTCGCCGAGATTGAACAGGACGTCGCCGCGGACGAAGTTCCGCTGCTCGGAGCCGATCGCCAGCATGCGCAACGATGCGTCTCCCAACAGGCGCAGTGTCGGGACTCGCTCGAGAAGCGCTACATCGTCGTCGATTGACATTCAGGTCCGAGGCTCAAAGGCGCGCGATCTCAAACGATTCGCGGGCCCCCGAAGCGTATCACGGCACCAGCTTGTAGCCACCGGCTTCCGTGACCAGGATTTCCGGGTTGGCGGCATCCTTCTCGATCTTCTGGCGAAGGCGGTAGATGTGGGTTTCCAACGTGTGGGTGGTAACGCCGGAATTATAGCCCCAGACCTCCTGGAGCAGGGTCTCGCGCGAGACCGGCATCTGGCCGGCCCGGTAAAGGAAACGGAGGATGGCGGTCTCCTTCTCGGTGAGGCGGACCTTGCGCGCGTTCGCCGCAGTCAGCATCTTCGAGCCCGGGCGGAAGGAGTAGGGGCCGACCGAGAACACCGCGTCCTCGCTGGCCTCGTGCTGGCGGAGCTGGGCGCGGATGCGGGCGAGCAGCACGGCGAAGCGGAAGGGCTTTGCCACATAGTCGTTGGCGCCGGATTCCAGCCCCAAAATCGTGTCGGAATCGGTGTCGTGGCCGGTCAGCATGATGATCGGGGCCTTGAAGCCGCCCTTGCGCAGGGAGCGGACCACCTCGCGGCCGTCGGTGTCGGGCAGGCCGACATCCATCAGAACGAGATCGGGAGCATTGGCCTTTGCGGCGCTCGCGCCCTTGGCGCCGGTATCGACGGCGGACGCTTCGAATTCTTCGTGCAGCGATAATTGCTCCACCAACGTATCGCGCAGATCGGTATCGTCATCCACGATCAGGATCTTGCGGGCATTGGCCATGGGGGGTCATCCTTTTGGGTCCGGCTCGGCGCGCATCCATGCCGCACCCAGCCGCGAGGGAAAGTTAGGGTCGCCGTTGTTATTGTTGTTCGTGTTGAAGTAGTGGGCTGTTACCGATTCACAAGCCAGAACCACTCTAACCCAGAATAGCAGGGCGTTTTGATGAATGTCCTGTAATGAATTCGACATCGCGTGTTCACATGAAAAACAAAGCTGCGTCAGCTAGTTACACCCAGAATCGAAGGGCCGGGCCGCTGTCCGCGATCCGTGTTAAACCTGCTGCCGGTAATCCGCGCCGGGGCTGGCTGACGGCCGGAGCACTGACGATACCGGTGGCGCTGGGGCGAGGCGGCATTCTCGCCAACAAGCGCGAGGGCGACGGCGGCACCCCGCGCGGCAGCTTCCGTCCCAGGCGGTTGTGGTGGCGGGGCGACCGGCACAGCCGCCCGCAGACGTTCTTGCCGGCCCGGATCATCAGCGGCGAGGACGCCTGGTGCGAGGACCCCAAAGACCGTCATTACAACCAAGGTATCCGGCTCGGCGAGGGGCAGGGCGGGGACCGGCTCAAGCGCGCCGACCACCTCTACGATTTCATCATCGAGATCGACCACAACACCAGGCCGCGGATCGCCGGCCGCGGCAGCGCGGTGTTCTTGCACCTCGCCCGCGACAATTTCGGCCCGACCGCAGGCTGCGTCTCCATGACGAAATCTGCGATGCTGCAATTGCTGCGACGACTGGGGCCAAGAACAAGAATCATCATCGGGTGAGGACGGATGCTCGACAAGGATCAGATCGCCGCCGCATCGCAAGTCCTGGTGAAGCATTGGCGCGACGGCACCAAGCTTGACGCGCTGGATGTCCGATTGCGGCCGCAGAGCCGCGCTGATGGCTATGCCATCCAGGCTGCGCTCGAAACGCAATCGAGCGGAAAATTATTCGGCTGGAAGATCGCGGCAACGAGCGAGTCCGGACAGAAGCACATCAACGTCACGGGACCGCTGGCCGGCCGCATCATGAGCGACAGCGTAATCGCCGATGGCGGCACCGCGTCGATGAAGGGCAACGAGATGCGCGTCGGCGAGCCGGAATTCGCCTTCCGCATGGGGCGCGATCTACCGCCGCGCGCGGTGCCGTACACTGTCGACGAGGTCCTCGCCGCCGTAGGCACCTTCCATCCCGCAATCGAAATTCCCGATTCGCGCTTTACCGATTTCGCCAGCGCCGGCGAGGCGCAGCTCATCGCCGACAATGCCTGTGCGCATCTGTTCGTGCTGGGCGCGCCGACGACTGCGGATTGGCGCGCGCTGGATCTCGTCGAGGAGCGGCCACAAATCACGCTACGTGGCCAGCGCTATAATGGCCACGGCAAGAACGTGCTCGGCGATCCCCGCGCGGCCCTCGCCTGGCTCGCCAACGAGCTGCGCGGGCTCGGCATCACCTTGCGGGCAGGGGAGGTGGTGACCACAGGCACATGCCATCCGCCGCTGCCGATTAAGGCCGGCGATCATTTTGCGGTGGATTTCGGTGGGTTGGGGAAGGTGTCGGTGGGGTTTGTGTAGGCGCACACGCTCCGCTGTCATTGCGAGGAGCTCGCGACAAAATTGCGAAGCAATTTTGCGCTGATGCGACGAAGCAACCCAGAATCCCTCCGCGGAAAGATTCTGGATTGCTTCGCTTCGTTCGCAATGACGAAATCGATGACGGTTGCTGGGTGCGTTCCTCGCTAACGGCTCTCACCTGTGCCCGAAGATCGCGCTCCCCACGCGGACATGGGTGGCGCCGAGCATGATCGCGGTCGCAAAATCCGCGCTCATACCCATCGACAGGTTCTTCAATCCATTGCGAGCCGCGATCTTGGCCGTGAGAGCAAAGTGCGCCGCCGGCGGTTCGTCGACGGGCGGGATGCACATCAGGCCGGAAATCGTCAGCCCATAGGTGTCGCGGCAGCTCGCGAGGAAGGCATCGGCCTCGCCGGGCGCGACGCCGGCCTTCTGCGGCTCTTCGCCGGTGTTGATCTGGACGAAGAGCTGAGGGTGCTTGTTCTGGGATTCGATTTCCTTGGCTAACGCTTGGCAAATGCTCGGACGGTCGACCGAATGGATGGCATCGAACAGCGCGACCGCCTCTTTCGCCTTGTTGGATTGCAGCGGGCCGATCAGATGCAGCGCGATGTCGGAGTAAACAGACGTTAACGCAGGCCACTTGGCTTTGGCCTCCTGCACCCGATTCTCGCCGAATACGCGCTGTCCGGCGGCGATGACCGGGGTAATCGCATCCGCGGCGAAAGTCTTGGACACCGCGATCAACGTCACGGAGGCGCGATCACGCTGCGCATCCTTGCAGGCGCGTGCAATTTCGGCTTCGACTGCGGCGAGCGCGTTTGGTGAATGGCCGGTTACCGGCGTGGCATTGGCTTCTGTCATGACGTCGATTGGTTGTGGTCGTAACCGAGGTAAGTCCAATTTTACCGAGTTCAAGAAAGAGTTTTTGAACCCTTCGCTTTACCTTGGCCCATGGGGTGGGTAGCGAAATGGCAAGCGTCAGTCTCAACCGCAAACGAGCGAAACTCAAGCAGGTTCTCGGAATCCGGGCGCGGCTGGCGTTGCTCGCGGTGATTCTGGTGGCCCCCTTGATGCTCGAGCGCATCCGTTCGCTCGAAGGCACGCGCGCGCGACAGATCGCGCAGGCCGCGGCCGAATTCACCACCGTCGCAAGGCACAGCGCCGATGCGCAGCGCGAAGTGATCTCGTCGGTCGAGACCATCCTGAAATCGGAGGCCTTCATCCGGGCGTCCGCCGGCGGCATCAGCAAGAGCTGCGACGTGCTGCGCGCGAGCCTGCCGTCGAGCCTGCCCTGGATCCGCACGCTTCTGATCGCCGGCCAGGACGGTCGCATCCAGTGCGCCACCAACAACATGTATGTCGGCCTCGACCTCAGTGACCGGCCTTACTTCCTGCAGGCGCAGCAAACCGGCCGCTTCGTGTTGAGCGACTTCATCCTGTCCCGGCCCGCGCCGACGCCGACCGTCATGGCGGTTTATCCGGTGTCCGCGTTCAGCGGCGTACCGGATGCCGTCGTGCTCGCCACCGTCAATCTCGACTGGATGTCGAAGGTCATGAGCAATCTCGGCGGCCGCGCCGGCATTACCGCCGTGCTGGTCGACAGCGCCGGCACCGTGCTGGCCGCGCCGGCCGACCAGCACAGCGCGGTCGGCCGTCCCCTCGACAACATGCCGCTGATGTCGGCGATCGCCGACAGGGCACTGCGGTCGGACCAGGACGAAGGTTCGCTGTCCTTTCTTGCTGCCGACGGCTCCCGCCGCGCCGTCAGCTACATCCGCATCGCTGGCACCAACGCCCGCCTGATCGCCAGCATCGACGAGGACAAGGTGTCTGCGGCCGTGAGCCGCGACATCCGCACTGCCTATCTCCAATTCGCCTTCGTCGTCGTGTTCGTCCTGCTCGGCGCGCTGATCGCCGCCGAGAAACTGGTGATCAAGCCGATCGAGATGCTGGCCGACATGGCCAAGCGTCTCGGCGAAGGCGATCTGTCGGCACGGGCGGCGCGCAGTCGCCTGCCCGCCGAGTTCGTGCCGCTGGCCCGCGCGTTCAACGCGATGGCCGCGCAATTGAGCCAGCGCGAGCGCGAGCTGATCGCCAGCAACGACCGCCTGACGGTGATGGCCTCGATCGACATGCTGTCCGGCCTCGCCAACCGCCGCGGCTTCCAGAGCCGGCTCGATTTCGAATGGATGCGCGCGCAGCAATATGGCAGCGAGCTCGCGCTTCTGATGATCGACGTCGACCACTTCAAGCTCTTCAACGATACCTATGGCCATCTCGAAGGCGATTCCTGCCTGACCCGGCTCGGCGAATCGCTGTCCGGCATTGCCGCCGACACGATGGGCTTTGCGGCACGCTATGGCGGCGAGGAATTCTGCCTGCTGCTGCCGAACACCGACGTGCCCCGCGCCGTCGAAATCGGCGAATTGGTGCGCGCGGCCGTGCTGAAACTCTGCCTGCCGCACATCACCTCCGCGCATATGATCGTCACCGTCTCGATCGGCGTTGCTGCGACGAAGCCAAACGAGACACTGCGCCCCGGTGATCTCATCGAAGCCGCCGACGCCGCGCTCTATGCCGCCAAGCATCGCGGCCGCAACAACGTCGTCGAGCACGGCGTGCAGGCGATCGAGACCGGCGCGACTGACATGATGATGGCGGCTAACGGCTAGAGCGTTTTCGAGCGAAGTGGATACCGGTTCGCGTGAAGAAAACGCGTCAAAACAAGAATCTAGAGCTTCGGTTCTGACTCAATCAGAACCGATAATGCTCTAGCCCGCAGCTCCGGCGCGCTCGAGCTCGATCTCGGTCACCACGCGATTGCGGCCGCCGCCCTTGGCGAGATAGAGCGCGCGGTCACAGCGCTCGATGAGATCGGTGATCGCTTCGCCGGTCCGGTATTGCGCGACACCGATCGACACGCTGATATTGGGCAGGATCTCACCTGTCGAACGACGCGTGATCCTGCATTCGGCGATCGCGCGCCTGATGCGCTCGGCGGTCTCGGCAGAGGCGGCAAGGTCGGCATCCGGCAGCACCGCGATCAGCTCCTCGCCGCCATAGCGGGCGGGCAGATCCTGCTCGCGGACCTTCTCGCGCAACACCTTGGCGATCAGGCGCAACACTTGGTCGCCGATGCCATGGCCGAAATTGTCGTTGAAGGTCTTGAAGTGGTCGATGTCGAGCAAGAGCACGCTGAGCGGCTCGCCCCATTCCGCGGTCGCCTGCGCCTTGCGCAGGAATTCGTCGAGCGCCCGCCGATTCGCCAGCCCCGTTAAGGTGTCGGTCCGGGCGCGCTGCTCGGACCTCGACAGCGAATCACGGATCACGTCGAGCTCGCGGGTCTTTTCCGCAAAGCCTGCCTCGAGCCGCGTCGCGCGGGTGGCGGCGCGGGCCAGCTCGTTCATGAGCTGGGCGACCAGTGCCTTCGGATCGACGCCGGCCTTGCCTTGGTCCGCGACCTCGCTGATCGCCTGCATCTGCGAATGGTTGTCGGCGATGGCCGTCGTCAGAAACTCCTTTGCCGCACCCATGAGGGCATGCAGCCGCTCGGAGGTGCGGACGACGATGGCACTGACCTGCGGCGCGATGTAGGTCTCGAACAGATCCTGATTGGTTCTGCTGTCGAAAGGACGGTTGTGGTCGATCAGGAGATCGATCGCGTCGCGCAGATCGTCTTGGCTGCCGGCGAGATATTGGAACCAGACGGCAAAATTGGCCGGGGTCGGCGCAATCCGCTGCTCGGCCATGCTCCGCATCGCCCGTCCGGCAATGGACGCGGCATAGTCGTAATCGGGATCGTCGAAGCTGGAATCCATCGCAAGTATTGGGGGTCCTTGGCGGGCGCAACTTCGCATCGACCCCTTAATCACACCCCAACGGCGGCCTCGGTATTTTTGCGGAGCAGCTCGGAAGGTTCCCCAGATTGCGGCAACCCATTGACCCCTTGCGGACTTCTATGGCCTAGTCCGCCGTCTTTAAGCCGGCCGAACCACGAAAAGCCAACGATTCCATGACCTCCGAACGCTACAACGCCCGCGACGCCGAACCGCGCTGGCAACGCCTCTGGGACGAACAGGCGATCTTCGTCTCCCGAAACGACGATTCGCGGCCGAAATACTACGTCCTCGAGATGTTCCCCTACCCGTCCGGGCGCATCCATATCGGCCATGTCCGCAATTACACGCTCGGCGACGTGCTGGCCCGCTTCAAGCGCGCCAAGGGGTTCAACGTGCTGCATCCGATGGGCTGGGACGCCTTCGGCCTGCCGGCCGAGAACGCCGCGATCGAACGCAAGGTCGCGCCGAAAGCCTGGACCTACGACAACATCGCCGCGATGAAGAAGCAGCTCCGCTCGATCGGGCTGTCGCTGGACTGGTCCAGAGAGATCGCGACCTGCGATCCCTCCTACTACAAGCACCAGCAGAAGATGTTTCTGGACTTCCTGCGCGGAGGGCTTGCCGAGCGCGAGAAGCGCAAGGTGAACTGGGATCCCGTCGACATGACCGTGCTCGCCAACGAGCAGGTGATCGACGGCCGCGGCTGGCGTTCCGGCGCTGTCGTCGAGCAGCGCGAGATGAACCAGTGGGTCTTCAAGATCACGAAGTACTCGCAGGAGCTGCTGTCCGCGCTGGATGGGCTCGACCGCTGGCCCGACAAGGTGCGGCTGATGCAGCGCAACTGGATCGGCCGCTCCGAAGGCCTGTTGATCCGCTTCGCGCTGGATGCGGCAACGACGCCGGCCGGCGAGAACGAGCTGAAGATTTTCACGACACGGCCCGACACGCTGTTCGGCGCGAAGTTCATGGCGATCTCGGCGGATCATCCGTTGGCGCAGGCGGCCGCCGCGAAGAACCCTGAGCTTGCGGAGTTCATCACCGAGATCAAGAAGATCGGCACCGCGCAGGAGGTCATCGACACCGCGGAGAAGCAGGGCTTTGACACCGGCATCCGCGCGGTGCACCCGTTCGATCCCTCCTGGAAGCTGCCGGTCTATGTCGCCAATTTCGTGCTGATGGAATATGGCACCGGCGCGATCTTCGGCTGCCCGGCGCATGACCAGCGCGACCTCGACTTCGTCAACAAGTACAATCTCGGCAACACGCCGGTGGTCTGCCCCGAAGGGCAGGATCCGAAGACATTCGTCATCACCGACACCGCCTATGACGGTGACGGCCGCATCATCAATTCGCGCTTCCTCGACGGCATGACGATCGATCAGGCCAAGGAAGAGGTGGCGAAGCGGCTGGAAGGCGAGCTGCGCGGCAATGCGGCGGTCGGCGAGCGGCAGGTCAATTTCCGCCTGCGCGACTGGGGCATTTCGCGCCAGCGCTATTGGGGCTGCCCGATTCCCGTCATTCATTGCCCGAAATGCGATGTGGTGCCGGTGCCGGATGCCGATTTGCCGGTGACGCTGCCGGACGATGCGACCTTCGATCGGCCGGGCAACGCGCTCGATCATCACCCGACCTGGAAGCACGTCGCCTGCCCGAAATGCGGCGGCAAGGCTAGCCGCGAAACCGACACCATGGACACCTTCGTGGATTCGTCCTGGTACTTTGCGCGCTTCACCGATCCCTGGAACGAGAAGGCGCCGACCACGCGGTCGGTGGTCGATCGGCTGATGCCGGTCGATTGGTATATTGGCGGTGTCGAGCATGCGATCCTGCATTTGCTCTACGCGCGCTTCTTCACCCGCGCGATGAAGGCGACCGGGCACATTGCGCTGGACGAGCCGTTCGCCGGCCAGTTCACCCAGGGCATGGTGGTGCACGAGACCTACCAGAAGGCCGACGGCACCTATGTGCAGCCGGCCGAGGTCAAGGTCGAGGTCGGCGGCAATGGTCGCCGCGCCACGCTGCTCGCGACCGGCGAAGACATCCGGATCGGCCCGATCGAGAAGATGTCGAAGTCGAAGAAGAACACGGTCGATCCCGACGACATCATCGAGACCTATGGTGCCGACGTCGCACGCTGGTTCATGCTGTCGGACTCCCCGCCCGACCGCGACGTGATCTGGAGCGACGAGCGCGTCCAGGGCGCATCGCGCTTCGTGCAGCGGCTATGGCGGCTGGTGAACGATGCAAAGGAACTCGGCAAGGAGGCGCCGGCGGCCCGGCCGGCTTCGTTCGGGACGGATGCGACCGCCTTGCGCAAGGCCGCCCATGGCGCCCTGGACAAGGTCACGACCGGCATCGAGCGGCTGCACTTCAACGTCTGCCTCGCCCATATCCGCGAATTCGCCAATGCCCTGTCCGAGGTGCTCCAGCGCCCCGGCCAGCCCGCCCCGGACCTCGCCTGGGCGATCCGGGAGGCCGGCCAGATCCTGGTCCAGCTGTTCTCCCCGATGATGCCGCATCTGGCCGAGGAGTGCTGGCAGGCTTTGGGCCAGAGCGGGCTGGTTTCAGAGGCCAATTGGCCCCAAATCGAACGCGATTTGCTGGTTGAAGACAGCGTGACCCTGGTGGTCCAGGTCAACGGCAAGAAGCGGGGTGAGGTCACGGTTGCAACAGTGGCCCAGAATCCGGAAATCGAGGCTGCCGTTTTGGCCCTCGATGCGGTAAAGCTGGCCCTGGACGGCAAGCCCGTCCGCAAGGTGATCATCGTCCCCAAGAGGATCGTGAATGTTGTCGGCTAGGATCCGCATCGCAGCCCGCTTGCTGGCGGTCGCCGCCCTGGCGGCTCTGACGGCCGGCTGCTTCCAGCCGATGTATGCCGAGCGTAACGACGGGACTCCCGGCCTGCGCGAGAAGCTGATGGGGGTCGAGCTGCCGCCGATCGCCAAGCCGAACGCCTCGCGCGAGGCGCGCGTTGGCGTCGAGGTCCGCAATGCTCTGGCCTTCAAGCTCTACGGCACGGCGACAGGCATGCCACCGACGCACCGCCTGGAGATCCGCTTCACATCCACCCGCTCCTCGCTGATCGTCAGCGCCGCGACCGGACTGCCGACCAGCGAGAATTACGGCATCGACGCCCAGTACAATCTGATCGAGGTCGTCACCGGCAAATCGGTGATGACCGGCACCACCTTCTCGCGTGTGTCCTACGACATGCCCGGCTCCTACCAGCGCTTCGCGCGCAACCGGGCCTATCGCGACGCCGAGGATCGTGCCGCCAACGAGATAGCCGAGAACATCACGACCCGGCTCGCCTCGTTCTTCACCGCGGGCACCTGATTCATTCCAGTCATTCCGGGGCTCGCGAAGCGAGAACCCGGAATCTCGGTTCCCAACCTCTGGTTTCTCTGGTGCGCAATTGTGCACCGTAGTTCGCGCTACGCGCGCTCCGGAATGACGATCTAGGCCATGGTCGCGCTGCGCGGAAAAGAGATCGATGCCTTCCTCGCCCGCCCCGATGCGGGCCGTCCGATCATCCTGCTCTACGGTCCTGATGCGGGCCTCGTGCGCGAGCGCGCCGATGCGCTGATCGCATCCGCCGTCGACGATCCCAACGATCCATTCTCACTCGTGAGGCTCGATGGCGACGAGCTCTCCGCCGAGCCGTCGCGCCTCGTCGACGAGGCCATGACCGTGCCGCTGTTCGGCGGCCGCCGCGCCATCCGCGTCCGCGCCGGCTCGCGCAGCTTTGCCAGCGGCATCGACACCCTGGCCGAGATGAGCGTGAAAGATTGCCGCATCGTGATCGAGGCCGGCGAGCTGCGTCCGGAATCGCCGCTGCGCAAAGCCTGTGAGCGCGCCAAGACGGCGGTCGCAATCGGCTGCTACCCCGACACCGAGCGCGACCTCGCCAAGCTGATGGAGGACGAGCTCCGCACCGCCAATTTGCGCATCGCGCAGGATGCCCGGGCCGCGCTGATGTCGTTCCTCGGCGGCGACCGTCAGGCCTCGCGCAACGAGCTGCGCAAGCTCACCCTCTATGCCCATGGCAAAGGCGAGATCACGTTGGATGACGTGATGTCCGTGGTCGCCGACGCCTCCGAGCTGAAGCTCGATCCCATCGTCGACGGCGCCTTCGCCGGCCGGCCCGACATCGTCGAGACCGAATTCGCCAAGGCCATGATCGCCGGCACCTATCCCGGTGTGATCATCTCCGCCGCGCAGCGTCAGGCCGCGTGGCTGCACAAATCGGCGCTCGCGATTGCCGACGGCACGCCCGCCTCCGCCGTGCTCGACGGCGGCTTTCCACGGCTGCACTTCTCGCGAAAGCCCGCGGTCGAAACAGCGCTGCGCAATTTCAGCCCGGTCCGGCTTGCCGCCATCATCGAGCAGCTCGCGACGGCCGCGCTCGAGACCCGCAAACAATCCACCCTCGCCGCCGCCATCGCCCAGCGCACGCTGATGGCGATCGCCGCGAATGCGAAGCGGCGGGGGTGAGTGCGGCTCTCACCACGTCATTGCAAGCGCAGCTCTCTCAGCACCGTCATTGCGAGGAGCACTTGCGACGAAGCAATCCAGAATCCTTCCGCGGAAAGATTCTGGATTGCTTCGCTTCGCTCGCAATGACGGTGGAGAGAAACGGCTGCTGCCTTTCCAGCATCGTCCTGGCGAAGGCCAGGACCCATTGCCACCGCGAGTAATTTGGTGGGCGGTATTGGCCTTGATATCCTATCGATAGATCACGCGGTATGGGTCCCGGCCTGCGCCGGGACGACAGCGAGGGCGATTAAATCCCGCCCTTCGCCAGCCGCTTCATCACCTCGTCGAGCTGATCGAGGTTGCGATAGTTGATCTGCACGGAGCCGCCGGGATCGCGGTGATTGACGGTGACCTTGAGCCCGAGTGCGTCGCTGACGCGCTTTTCGAGATCGATCGTATCAGGGTCCTTTTCCTTCGTCCCAGCGCGCGCCTTCTGCGGCTTGCGCTCGGGCACGCCCTCCTCGTGCGCGAGCGCCTCGGCCTGACGGACATTGAGGCCCTCCTCGACGATGCGCTTGGCGGCCGCGAGCGGATCGGGCACGCCGATCAGCGCGCGGGCATGGCCGGCCGTCAGTTCGCCGGTCGCGATGAAGGCCTGCACCTCGGCCGGCAGCTTCGTCAGCCGCATCATGTTGGCGACGTGGCTGCGGCTCTTGCCAACGACTCTTGCGATGTCGTCCTGGCTGCGTTTGAACTCGTTGGCGAGCGCGTGATAGCCCTGCGCCTCTTCCATCGGGTTGAGGTCTTCGCGCTGCACATTCTCGACGATCGCGAACTCCAGCGCATCGCTATCGCTGATGTCGACCGGCACGATCGGCACCTCGTGCAGGCCAGCCATTTGCGAGGCGCGCCAGCGCCGTTCGCCGGCGATGATCTCATAGCGGTCCTGTGCGCCCTTCACCGGTCGCACCACGATCGGCTGGATCACGCCATGCTGCTTGATGGAGTCGGAGAGCTCCTTGAGCTCGGCCTCTGAAAAGGTACGGCGCGGGTTGCGCGGATTGGCCTTGATGAATTCGATCGGCACCTTGCGCTGCGCGCGCGGACGATCGACATGCTGAGCCTCGCCGCCGACATCACCGATCAGACTCGCAAGACCTCGGCCCAGTCGCGAACGCGCTTCGTCGGCCATCGCCAGCTCCCTTGGATTCACGGTGCAGCACTCCAGAACTGAATTTCAGACTCTCGATCGTAGGGTGGGCAAAGGCGCGTCTTCGCGCCGTGCCCACCATCTTTCAATCGAATGGTTTTGGTGGGCACGCTTCGCTTTGCCCACCTTACGGCAGCGTCAATGCGTCATGCGCAGCTCGCGCTCGCGCTGGATCACTTCGGTGGCGAGCCGCAAGTAAGCTTCGCTGCCGACGCATTTGAGATCGTAGACCAGCACCGGCTTGCCGTAGGACGGCGCTTCCGAGATGCGCACGTTGCGCGGGATCATGGTCTTGTAGACTTTCTCGCCCATGAACTGGCGGACGTCGGCAACGACCTGGTTCGAGAGGTTGTTGCGCGAGTCGAACATGGTCAGCACGATGCCGTGGATCGACAGGTTCGGATTGAGCGTCGAGCGCACCTGCTCGACCGTCTGCAGCAATTGCGACAGACCTTCGAGCGCGAAGAACTCGCATTGCAACGGCACCAGGATCGCATCGGACGCCGCCATCGCATTCACCGTGAGCAGGTTGAGCGAGGGCGGGCAGTCGATCAGCACATAGGTGTAGTCGGCGTCCGGCGAGACGTTGTTGTTGAGCGCGCCGATGGCGTCGCGCAGCTTGAAGGCGCGGCCGGGCGTGGTGCCGAGCTCGAGCTCGAGGCCGGAGAGGTCCATGGTCGAGGGCGCGATGTGCAGCCGGGGCACCGCGGTCGAGACCACCGCCTCGCGCAAGGCGGCTTCGCCGACCAGCACGTCATACGTGGAGCAGGAACGGTTGCGACGATCGATGCCGAGGCCGGTCGAGGCGTTGCCCTGCGGGTCGAGATCGACGATCAGGACACGTTCACCGATCGCCGCGAGCGCCGTGCCGAGGTTGATCGCTGTGGTTGTTTTTCCCACGCCGCCCTTCTGATTCGCCAGCGCCAGGATGCGCGGGTGGCCATGCGGCACCTCATTGGTCTCTTGGGCGTCCTGTTCTTGCTGCGGCTCGTCAATCACGCTCATCGCAAATTCCCCCACTCAGGCCCCTGAACGCCTCACCCGCGCCGTTCGACGGACGTCAGTTCCACGATCCACCCGTCACCGGTGCGGCTTGGATGGAGCTGAGTCTGAATATTCCAATATTTAGCGGCTTCGGTCAATTCAGCCTCTACATCTTGACCCTTGAGAAACAACGCCTTTGCGCCCTGGCGCATCAGCGGCTCCGCAAAGCCGATAAGTTGATGTAACGGAGCCAACGCGCGCGCGGTGACGCAATCGACGGGGCCGGTGATTCTATCCACATTATCCCCGATCTCAGCGAGATGTACGAGCCCCGGAGATGTGGTGACGCGAATCGCCTCGCGCAGGAATGCGGCCTTCTTGGCGATTCGCTCGACGAGATGGACGCGGGCATCCGGCGTCCCGGCCATGGCGCAGGCGAGCACGACGCCCGGAAAGCCACCGCCGCTGCCAAGATCGGCCCAGCGTTTTGCCGCCGGCGCGAGATCAACGAGCTGAAGCGAGTCGGCGATGTGCCGGGTCCAAAGATGGGGCAGCGTCGAGGGCGCCACCAGGTTGGTCTTGGCCTGCCACTCCCGGAGCAAGGCGATGTAGCGATCGAGCCGGTCTTCCGTTTCATGTGAAACGGGCGCGAGCTCGAGCGCCGCGATCTTGTCGGCAGCGATGACCGCGTCCAGTGATTGATCTGTGGCGCTGGCCTTGTCGACCTTCGGTCTGGTCGGCCTCGGTTCGGGTCGACCACCGGCGCCCTCACCCGCCGCGGATTTTCTTGATGACGATCTGCCGCCTCTCGGCCCGCGCTGTTTCACGTGAAACGCCTATGCGATCGCCTTTGAGGTCTTCCGTGCCTCGCGCCGCAGATAGGCAGCGAGAATGCCAAGCGCCGCCGGCGTCATCCCATCGATCCGGCCGGCCTGGCCGACCGTGAACGGCCGGGCCTTTTCCAGCTTGGCCCGCACCTCATTGGAGAGACCGGGGACCTGCTGGTAGTCGACCTCAGCCAACACCATCCCCTCGTCGCGCCGGAAGGCTTCGACATCAGCGCTCTGTCGCTCCAGATAGACGTCGTATTTGGCGTCGATCTCGAGGTGGGTGGCGATGACAGGGTCGATCGCCGACAGCTCCGGCCAGATCGCGCGGACCTGGCTCCAGCCAATATCTGGATACGCCATCAGCTCGAAGGCGGACCGGCGCTGGCCATCGCGGTTCAGGGACAGTCCGTGCTTGATCGCCTCGTTCGGGGTAATCGCGAGCGACTTCGAGAGCGTCCGGGCTGCGTTCAGGGCATCCATCTTGGCGCGATGGTGCTGCATCCTGGCAGTGCCGACACACCCCAAGGCGATGCCCTTCTCGGTCAGACGCTGGTCGGCGTTGTCGGCCCGCAGCGTCAGCCGGTATTCGGCCCGGGAGGTGAACATCCGATAGGGCTCGCTAATCCCGCGCGTGACGAGGTCGTCGATCATCACACCGAGATAGCCATCCGCCCGGTCGAACACGATCAGCGCGGCCCCGCTCGCCGAGAGCGCGGCGTTCAACCCGGCCACGATGCCCTGCCCGGCGGCCTCTTCGTATCCGGTAGTGCCGTTGATCTGCCCTGCCAGGAACAGACCGCGCAAACGCTTGGTCTGGAGGGTCGGATCGAGTTCGCGGGGATCGATGTGGTCGTATTCGATGGCATAGCCCGGACGGACCATCTTCACCCGCTCCAGGCCCGGAATGCTGGCGAGGATCGCGAGCTGGACCTCTTCGGGGAGCGAGGTCGAGATGCCGTTGGGATAGACGGTCGTGTCGTCGAGCCCTTCCGGCTCCAGGAAGATCTGATGGCCATCACGGTCGCCGAAGCGGACGATCTTGTCCTCGATCGACGGACAATAGCGCGGACCGGAGCTCTTGATCTGGCCGGAGTACATCGGGGAGCGATGGACATTGGCGCGGATCACCTCATGGGTCGCCGAGGTGGTCCGGGTGATCCCGCACTGGATCTGCGGGGTCGTGATCCGCTCCGTCATCACTGAGAACGGCTCCGGTGGTTCGTCTCCGGGCTGCATTTCCACCGCCGACCAATCGATCGTGGTGCCGTCCAGACGGGGCGGAGTCCCCGTCTTCAGCCGCCCGAGGGTAAAGCCAGCGCGCTCAAAGGAGCCGGAAAGCCCCATCGCCGGTGCCTCCCCGACGCGACCGGCGGGCCAATTCTTCTCGCCGAGATGGATCAGACCGCGCAGGAAGGTGCCGGTGGTGACGACAATCGCCCCTGCCCGAAGCTGCCGGCCATCAGCCAGGCGCAGACCGGTGACCCGGCCTTCCACCACGATCAGCTCGTCAGCCTCACCCTCGATGACGGAAAGACCCTCGGTTTCCCTGATCGCGGCCTGCATCGCGGCCGCATAGAGCTTCCGGTCGGCCTGAGCGCGAGGACCACGGACAGCCGGACCCTTGCGGCGATTGAGGACGCGAAATTGGATGCCGCCGGCGTCGCTGACCCGGCCCATCAGACCATCGAGAGCATCGACTTCGCGGACCAGATGGCCCTTGCCGAGGCCGCCAATGGCGGGGTTGCAGGACATGGCGCCGACGGTGGAGAAACGGTGCGTCACCAGAGCTGTCGTTGCACTCATCCGCGCAGCAGCAGCCGCGGCTTCACAGCCGGCGTGACCGCCGCCAATGACGATGACGTCGAAACTCTCTCGCTCTGTTCGCATGAGCGGACTTCTAGCTCAGAGGCGGAGAAGCCGGAAGCGGAAACTGGCGAGGGCGGATGTTTCACGTGAAACGGTGGGGGCGGGAAGGCGAAAGCGATTTCGTGAAAACAACCCCATGCACAGTAGAAAGGGCGTTGAACGACAGTTGTTTCACGTGAAACGAGAGCGCTTCGATGGGGTTGGGGATTGCAAAGCCGTCATTGCGAGGAGCCCTTGCGACGAAGCAATCCAGTCTGCCTCCGCGGAGAGACGCTGGATTGCTTCGCTGCGCTCGCAATGACGGGCGGGGCGTTGCTCTTGCTCCCTGTTTAAATGCCCGGGGATCGAAGCATTGGCGAGATTGAGCGCTAGGTTTTTCCGGCTCCCGGCCGTCATTGTCTTCGGGCTTAATTGAAGAGGGCTAAGGCCGAAACCTGTTTCACGTGGAATAAACGGTCCCCGCCGTTTCACGTGAAACGCAAGAAATGGAACAAGCGCTAGTCCTACAATGAAGAACTAGCACTACTTTCCGATACAGAATTTCTGGAAGATGGCCCCAAGGACGTCTTCGACATCCACCCGGCCCAGCAGCCGACCCAGGGCATAGGCGGCGGCCCGTAGTTCCTCGGCGGCGAGTTCTTCGCCCTCTTCTACAAGCTCCAAGCTTCGGCGCAAGCTGTCTGCCGCTTGGCGCAACAGGTCGCGTTGGCGCGCCCGGGTCACCAATGCGCCCTCGCTGGTCCCAAAGAATTCAGAGGCAAATGTCACCATCGCGTCGACCAGCTGAGGAATGCCATCGCCCCGGCTCGCCGAGATATCGAACTCGCTGCGCCGCCCGGCTTCCCCCACCCCACCGAGATCGATCTTGTTGCGCACGATCCAGATCGAGCCACCGGTCCGATCGCCTTCGCCGGCCTTCCACAGCGACCGCGCCGCGTCGGGATCGATGGCCTGCGATCCCTCCACCAGCCACAGTACGAGATCTGCGTCTTCGGCCCTAGCCCGTGCCCGGCGCACGCCCTCTTGCTCGACCGGGTCATCGGTCTCGCGAATGCCGGCGGTGTCGATCACCGTCACGGGGTATCCGTCGAGATCGAGCTGCACCTCGATCACATCGCGTGTGGTGCCGGCGTGCGGCGAGACGATCGCGACCTCGCGGCGGGCGAGTTGATTCATCAGCGTCGACTTGCCGACATTCGGCTCGCCGGCGATCGCAACCACTAGGCCATCGCGCAGACGTTCAGCTTGTCCCTGTGCCGCAAGGACTTCCGCAATTTCACCATGCAGCGCTCGGATCGCCTTGATGGCCGGCGCCAGGAGCTCGGCAGGCACATCGCCCTCGTCCGAGAAATCGATGCCGGCTTCGATCAGGGCAGAAGCCTCGATGATGCGCTCACGCCAATCGCGCGCGCGATGGCCGAGCAGGCCTTGCAATTGGCGCAGCGCCTGACGCCGCTGGCGGTCGGTGTCGGCGTGGATGAGATCGTCGAGGCCCTCGGCCTCGGTGAGGTCGAGCTTGCCGTTCTCGAACGCGCGCCGCGTGAACTCACCAGGCTCGGCCGCCCGCGCATTCGGTATATCAGAAATAGATGCGAGAAGCGCCGAGAGCACCGCACGTCCGCCATGGACGTGGAATTCGGCGACGTCCTCGCCGGTCGCGCTTGCCGGTCCCGGAAACCAGAGCACGACTGCGTCGTCGATCGGTTGGCCCATACCGTCACGGAGCAATCGGCGGCTGGCCTGCCGCGGCGCAGGCAGCGTACCCGTCAGCGTCGTCAACACCACGCCGGCCTGCGGCCCGGAGACGCGCACCATCGCAATCGCGCTCGGCGGACGGCCGGACGACAGCGCAAAGATGGTCTGGTCTTGCGGATGCATGGCCTATTTGTCCGGCTGCGGAAGAAAAGGCAAATCCACCATTTCGAACGCCAAGTGGCCTAGTTTTGCTGCGCCAAGTCCCGCAGCAAAGGATTATATTGCGATGCAATAAAACTGCGGCAATTTTGCTGCAGGATCCAGCCGCTCAGGCCCAGCAGGCTCAACCAGATTCAATCTTATTGTATTCTGTCAAAGGCTTAACCGAAAATCGGGGTCGAGCGAGAGGGCCGCTAATCTGCTGCAATTCGCCGCAGCAAAGCTGCACAATGAAAAAGGGCGCCCGAAGGCGCCCTCCACTTTTCGCTGCACTGCATTCAAGTATTCATCGAGTCGAAGAACTCCGAATTGCTCTTGGTCGAGCGCAGCTTGTCGAGCAGGAAGTCGATCGCATCCATGGTGCCCATCGGGTTGAGGATGCGGCGGAGCACGTACATTTTCTTGAGCACCTGCGGATCGGTGATGAGCTCCTCCTTGCGGGTGCCGGAGCGCGAGATGTCGATCGCCGGGAAGGTGCGCTTGTCCGAGACCTTGCGGTCCAGGATCAACTCCGAGTTACCGGTGCCCTTGAACTCTTCGAAGATGACTTCGTCCATGCGGCTGCCGGTATCGACCAGCGCGGTCGCGATGATTGTCAGCGAGCCGCCCTCCTCGATGTTGCGGGCGGCACCGAAGAAGCGCTTCGGGCGCTGCAGCGCGTTGGCGTCGACACCGCCGGTCAGCACCTTGCCGGATGACGGCACCACGGTGTTGTAGGCGCGCCCCAGTCGGGTGATCGAATCGAGCAGGATCACGACGTCGCGGCCATGCTCGACCAGGCGCTTGGCCTTCTCGATCACCATCTCGGCGACCTGAACGTGGCGCACCGCCGGCTCGTCGAAGGTCGAGGACACCACCTCGCCCTTCACCGAACGCTGCATGTCCGTGACTTCTTCCGGACGCTCGTCGATCAGGAGCACGATCAGATAGCAGTCCGGGTGATTCGCGGTGATCGAATGCGCGATGTTCTGCATCAGCACGGTCTTACCGGTGCGCGGCGGCGCGACGATCAGCGCGCGCTGACCCTTGCCGATGGGCGCGACGATGTCGATCACACGTGCGGAGAGATCCTTGCGCGTGGGATCGTCGATCTCCATGCGGAAGCGCTGATTCGGAAACAGCGGCGTGAGGTTGTCGAAATTGACCTTGTGCTTGGCCTTTTCCGGATCCTCGAAATTGAGCGTGTTGACCTTCAGCAACGCGAAATAGCGCTCGCCCTCTTTCGGGCTGCGAATATGGCCCTCGATGGTGTCGCCGGTGCGCAAGCCAAAACGGCGGATCTGCGAGGGCGAAACATAGATGTCGTCAGGGCCTGGCAAGTAATTCGCATCGGGCGAGCGAAGAAAGCCGAAGCCGTCGGAGAGCACCTCGACAACGCCCTCACCGACGATGTCGGTTTCCTGAATCGAGAGCTGCTTTAGGATGGCGAACAGCAGCTCCTGCTTGCGCAGGGTGCTGGCGTTCTCGACCCCTTTCTCTTCCGCGAACGAGACGAGCTCGGCCGGGGTTTTCGACTTGAGGTCCTGGAGTTTAATTTCCCGCATTGGGGTGGTCCTGTGGGGTAACCTTGGAAGGGGGTGCGAGGTGGCTCTGAAATGCGGACGCGAGCAGGTGCAGGTAAGGTCCGCAGGTCTGGCAAGGTGAGTGCCGGTGAGGCTTCAAACCTGATGCGGTGTCCGGCCTCTGGAAAGCTCGGACACAACCACATCCGCCTGCGTTGGGTGGGATATCGATAATATAGAAAATCGCTTCCTGCTCCGCAAGCCGAAGCGCTGAGCGATTCGTCGCGCGCCTTGCCTAGAACGGCTTCACGATCACCATGATCACGATGAAAATCATCAGGACGGTCGGCACCTCATTGATAATTCGATAGAATTTCTGGGTCCGCGGGCGCCGGTCGGCGGCGAAATCCTTCAGCCAGCGGGAAAAAAAGCCGTGGACCGCGGACATTGCCAGGACCAGTGCCAGTTTTACGTGCAACCAGCCGGAGCTGAACCAATGGCCGGACCAGGCGAGATAGAGCCCGGCGAGCCAGGTGACCATCATGGCAGGATTGATGATCGCCTTGAGCAGCCGGCGCTCCATGACCTTGAATGTTTCCGACTGCTTCGATCCGATTTCGGCCTCGGAGTGATAGACGAACAGCCGCGGCAGATAGAGCATGCCCGCCATCCAGGAGATGACGGCGATCACGTGCAGCGCCTTGATCCACTCATACATGCCGGCAGCCTTCCATTCTTGTTTTCGACCCGCTTTGCCGACGCGAACCGGGATCCATTCTGCTCGAAACCGCTTTCTGCTCACCGAACAGTGGATGGAAGGTGTCCGGTAAGAATTCATTCATAGATTTGGGCGCACACACATATCCGCGTGCTCGGCTCTTCTAAACCTAAAAATTTTAGAATCTTAAGGTTTGAGTCTTTGTGACCGTGGATTGGACTCACACAATTCGGTCCGCCGCTTCACGCGCGCTTGTTCACATCCATCAACATATCCTGTGCCGATCTGGGCCGTCGAAATAAGTGACCCGAGCTCAGGGGCTTGCGCCCGCTTGTCGGCAGCTTATCAAGAGGGTTGTCCGCGCAATCCTGTTTCCGCGCCGGACGGCCGGCAAACTTGTTCTGACAGGCAGCGGTGTGAAGAAAATTGGCCGTTGTCCCGTCCCTGGTGTCGCACATCCCTTTCCGAGAGGTTAAGCTCCACAGAAATCCACAAACTGCCCCACCAAAATTCAAAGAGTTTTTGTGCCGACCTCGAACAACTATTTCCATCTGCACCTGGTCTCCGACTCCACGGGCGAGACGCTCATCACCGTGGCGCGCGCGGTCGCGGCTCAATATGCCAACGTGACGCCGGTCGAGCATGTCTATCCGCTGGTGCGCAGCCAGAAGCAGCTCGATCGCGTGCTCGACGAGATCGAGGAGGCGCCGGGAATCGTGCTGTTCACGCTGCTGGAGAAGGATCTGGTCTTCAGGCTCGAGAACAAGTGCAAGGAGATCAACGTTCCGAGCCTGTCCATCATCGGCCCGGTGATGCAGCTGTTTGAAGCGTATCTCGGCGCTGCGACCACGGGTCGCGTCGGCGCCCAGCACGTGCTCAATGCGGAATATTTCAAGCGCATCGATGCGCTGAACTACACCATGATCCACGACGACGGCCAGCATGTCGAAGGTCTCGACGAGGCCGACGTGGTGCTGGTGGGTGTGTCCCGCACCTCGAAGACGCCGACGTCGATCTATCTCGCCAATCGCGGCATCCGCACCGCCAACGTGCCGCTGGTTCCGGGCATTCCGGTGCCCTCGCAATTGGAAACGCTGACGCGGCCGCTGGTCGTCAGCCTGCATGCGACGCCGGAACGGCTGATCCAGATCCGTCAGAATCGCCTGCTCTCTATGGGAGCCGAGTCCGGCAGCGACACCTACACCGACAAGCAATCGGTCACCGAGGAGGTCGCGTTCGCGCGCAAGCTCAGCGCCAAGCATGATTGGCCGCTGCTCGATGTCACAAGACGCTCGATCGAGGAAACCGCCGCGGCGATCATGAAGCTCTACACCGATCGCCAGCGCAACCGGCCCTCGGAATAGTTCTCGCGATGGGTCTGTGGCGCGGCACATCTCCGTTGATCCTGGCCTCGCAAAGCAGCGCGCGGAAAATGCTGCTGGCGAATGCTGGCTTCGAATTCGAGAGCGTGACGGCTGACATCGACGAGCGCGGCCTTCAGGCTGCGTCGAAACGTTCAAACCCGCGCGAAATTGCTCTGCTGCTGGCATGTGAGAAAGCCAAGGCAGTCTCGGCTCTTCATCCCGGAAGCTATGTGATCGGCGCCGACCAGACCCTGGCTCTTGGCGAGCGCCTCTTCAACAAGCCCGCCGGTCGTCCCGAGGCGATGGCGCAGTTGCGCGATCTCGCCGGCAACAGCCACGAGCTGAATTCAGCGGTGGCGGTAGCGCATGATGGAAAGATTGTTTTCGAGGATGTTTCGGTAGCCCGCATGACCATGCGGCAAATGACCGAGGCCCAGCTTTCAGCCTATCTCGATGCCGCCGGTGACGCCGTCACGACCAGTGTCGGCGCTTATCAGCTCGAAGGGCTGGGTATTCATCTGTTCGAGCGCATCGAGGGCGACCATTTCACCATTCTCGGCCTGCCGCTGCTGCCGCTGCTTGCGTTCCTGCGCCGCGAGCGGCTAGTTGCGGTGTGAACGACAGACATGGCTGGGCGCTGATGCGGATCCTGGGACTGACCGGCTCGATCGGGATGGGCAAATCCACCACCGCGAAATTGTTCGCGGAGGCTGGTGTTCCCGTCTACGACGCCGATTCCGCTGTTCATCACTTGTATGAGGGCGAAGCGGCTCCCGCGATCGAGGCTGCCTTCCCCGGCACGACCATCAACGGCAAGGTCGACCGCTCCAAACTGTCCGCGCGCGTCGTGCACGATCCCGCCGCGATCAAGCAGCTCGAGCAGATCGTCCATCCAATGCTGGGCGAGTCCCGCAAAAAATTCTTCGCCGAGGCCGAAGCGGCCAAGGTCCCCGTCGTGGTCCTGGACATTCCCCTCCTGTTCGAAACCGGCGGCGAGAAACGGGTCGACGCCGTGGTCGTGGTCTCGACCTCGCCGGAACTTCAGCGCGCGCGGGTGCTGGCGCGCGGCACGATGGACGAGGCAAAGCTCGACGCCATCATCGCCAAGCAGATGCCCGACGCCGAAAAGCGCAAGCGCGCCGATTTCGTGGTGGATACCTCAAACGGGCTGGACCCGGTGCGTGCTCAAATCAAGCACATCCTGGCCGAGGTCGTTAAGATGCCGCAGCGGCGAGCCTGATTCGCCGATTTTTGCACGGCCATCTCAATCATGCGCGAAATCGTTCTCGATACCGAAACCACCGGCCTCGATCCGCTCCGCGGCGATCGCCTGGTCGAAATCGGCTGTGTCGAGATATTTAACCGCATGCCGACCGGACAAACCTTCCACCGCTACATGAACCCCGAAAGGGACATGCCCGCGGAGGCCTTCGCAGTGCACGGGCTATCGGCCGAATTCCTGTCGACCAAGCCGCTGTTCCACGAGGTCGTCGACGAGTTTCTGGAATTCATCGGCGATGCGCCGCTGGTGATCCACAACGCCTCGTTCGACATCAGCTTCATCAATGCCGAGCTCGATCGGATCAAGCGCGCGGCGATCCCGCGCGAGCGGCTGGTCGATACGCTGCTGCTGGCGCGGCGCAAGCATCCCGGCGTGTCGAACCGGCTCGACGATCTCTGCTCGCGGTATGCGATCGACAATTCACACCGCACCAAGCACGGCGCGTTGCTCGACGCCGAGCTCCTGGCCGAGGTCTATGTCGATCTGGTCGGGGCGCGGCAGTCGCAGTTGCTGCTGGCCTCGGATACCGAGGAGATTCGCGTCAGTGCGACCGGCGAAGCGCCGCGGCGACAGCGCCTGGTGCCGCTTGCGCCGCGGGTTTCCGATGCCGAACGCGAGGCCCACCGGGCCTTCATCGCAACGTTTGGCGACAAGGCGATCTGGAACGAGTACCTGCCCGCTCCAGCTGCCGTGGCGGCCGGTTAGGCCTGACCGGCTTGGCCCTGAGCGGCCATTTGCCGCTCCATGTTCTGACGATAGAGACCGACGAAGTCGACCGGATCCAGCATCAGCGGCGGGAACCCGCCGTCGCGGACGGCGGTCGCGATGATCTCGCGCGCGAACGGGAACAGCAGGCGCGGGCACTCGATCATGACCAGCGGATGCAAATTCTCCTTCGGCACATTGGCGATCCGGAACACGCCGGCATAGGCGAGCTCGAACGAGAACATCACCTTGCTCGCCGCCTCGGCCTTGCCCTCGACCGACAACGTCACCTCGAACTCCTGTTCGCTGAGGTTGTTGGCGCTGACGTTGATCTGGATGTTGATCTGGGGCGGCTGGCTCTGCTGCTGGAGCGAGCTCGGCGCGTTCGGATTTTCGAACGAGAGGTCCTTGGTATATTGCGCCAGCACGTTGAGCTGGGGAGCCTGGGCCGCCTCGGGAGGGGTGCCGTTACCGTTGGTCATGAAAGTCTCTCCTTACCCGATTTGGGCTGAATTTCGCGGCGGTTGGCTAACATAGGGCCGCCTCATTCCACAAGGACGAACGACCCCGGGTGAGATATCGGAGCCGCGCCCGCACCTGTGCCCTTCACCCCGGTCTTTTGCGCGAAATTGCGCCCTAAACGATTGAACAAGCGCGATTTCCGGGCACGATCGGGTTTCCCCTTAAGCATAAAACGCGCTACACTCAGCGCTGTGCCAAAAGGCGCCATTGGCCGGGCAAGATTTCGTGCCTACATCCCAGGGACCAGACGCGCGGACCTAAATGGTGATGTAGACTTGCCGTTTCGGTATGGAACGGTCTACTGGCCGGATTGATTTTCCCGGCGACGACCTCAAATCGAAGACCCAAAGCAAAGACCAGAAAGCGAATACGACGTGGACATCTACACTATCATTTTCCTGGCGCTGGCGGTCTTTATCTTTCTGCGGCTGCGCAGCGTGCTGGGACAGCGCACCGGCAGCGAACGGCCGCCGTTCGACCGCAATGCGCTCCAGGGTGCCCAGGACAAGAACGTCGTGACCATGCCGGGCAAGGTGATCGACCAGGCCCCGCTGGCGCCGACGGCCGAGCCGGCCCCGCCCGCCGACCGCTGGAAGGGCCTGGCCGAGCCGGGCACCCCGCTCGCGCAAGGTCTCGACGCCATCGTCGACAAGGATTCCACTTTCGACCCGCGCCATTTCATCTCGGGTGCCCGTGGCGCCTATGAGATGATCGTGCTGGCCTTCGCCAATGGCGACCGCCGCGCGCTGCGCGACCTGTTGTCGTCGGAGGTCTATGAGAGCTTCGATGCCGCAATCAAGGAGCGCGAGAAGAACGAGCAGAAGACCGAGACGCGTTTCGTCTCGATCGACAAGGCTGAGCTCGTCGGCGCCGAGCTGCGCGACCGCACCGCTCAGCTCACCGTGCGCTTCGTCTCGCAGATGATCTCGGTCACCCGCGACAAGGCCGGCAACATCGTCGACGGCAGCGCCGACACGGTCGCCGACATCACCGACATCTGGACTTTCGCCCGCGACACCTCCTCTCGCGATCCGAACTGGAAGCTGGTTGGCACCGGAAGCGCGAATTAAGATATTCTTGAAGAACAGCGCGACGGCGCTTTGCGCAGGTGTCGTCGTGCTGTCGTCGTTTTCGCTCGGCGCTGAGGCGGCGCGGCGCCACTACCGCAGCCACCACCATCATCCTCCGACATTGCCTGCCGCCCCGCCGCGGGCCTTGCCCTATCCGCAGCTTCCCCTGCCGTTCGAGATTTCCGGCGCGCAATATCTGCCGCTGGCCTGGGCGGACGTGAAGGGCTGGAGCGAGGACAATCATCTCGCCGCCTACAAGACGTTCCGTGCGAGCTGCCGGTCGATCAACGCGCAGACCGGCGTATCCGAGCCGAAGGCCGAATCCAAAGCTGAGTCCAAAGCACTTGGCGCCTCGCTGAGCGAGCCCTGCCGGGCCGCCAAATCGCTCGCGCTCACCGACGACGCCAAAGCCAAAACCTTCTTCGAGCAGAATTTTGCGCCCTTGCGCATCTCGCGCCTCGGCGAGCCCGACGGCTTCGTCACCGGCTATTACGAGCCGGTGCTCGAGGGATCGCGGACCCAGACCGACGTCTACAACGTTCCGGTCTATCGCCGGCCGTCCAACCTGTTCGTGCGCGGCTACAAGCAGGACTCGGTCAGCCTGCCCAACAAGGGCCCGGTCTATCGCAAGATCGGCCGCCGCAAGCTGGTGCCCTATTACGATCGCGGCGAGATCGAGGACGGCAAGATCGCCGGCCGCGGGCTGGAGATCGCCTGGCTCAAGGACCCCACCGATCTCTTGTTCGCGCAGATCCAGGGCTCGGCGCGGATCAAGTTCGACGACGGCGGCACGGTCCGGCTCAATTACGACGCCTATAACGGCTATCCCTACACGGCGGTAGGTCGCATTCTGATCGAGCGCGGCATCATTCCGAAGGAAGAGATGTCGATGCAGAAGATCAGGGAATGGATGACGCAGAATCCCGACGGCGCCAAGGAGCTGCGCCGCCAGAACCGCGCCTACATCTTCTTCCGCGAGGTCAATCTCTCCGACAAGGAGGAGGCGGTGGGCGCGCAGGGCATTCCGCTGACGGCCGGCCGCTCGATCGCGGTCGACAAGTCGCTGCACGTCTACGGCACGCCATTCTTCATCGAGGGCGAGTTGCCGATCGATTCCGAACGCGCCAAGACACCGTTCCACCGGCTGATGATCGCGCAGGACACCGGCTCGGCCATCATCGGACCTGCGCGCGCCGATCTTTATTTCGGCGCGGGCGCGGACGCCGGCCGCGTCTCCGGGCGGCTGCGCCATCCCATGCATTTCGTGATGCTGGTGCCGAAGGGCCTCGATCCCAGCGCGCGCGGCGCGAGGCTACCGGTGCCGGACCCGCGTCCCTCGGAGAAGATCGCAAAGCTGTTTCCGCAGACCGACCCGGCGAAGGATCCGAAGAACGCGGCGTCGTCGGCGCAAGCTGCTGAATCAACCAAGGCTGGCGCGCCCTCGCCTGCCGTGCCACAAGCCAAGGACGCCACCGTTGCGGTGGCGAGCCCGGTGCCGCTGCCGGAGCCGCGTCCCAACATCAAGCCCGACCGCGAACAGCGCAAGCGCGTGAATCGTCGTCCCCACCCGCAGCAATGAAGCGATCATCCCGTCCGCCCGTGCTGGAGCCGCGTACTTCACCGCGCCGCCGTGCGCTGAGCGAGGAGGAGCGCGCACTGTGGGACAATGTTGCGAAACAGGTCAAGCCGCTGAGGAAGTCTCGCGTGACGAAGGCGCCGGCCGCGCCGCGCGGTGAGCCATCACCGACGATCCCGTCCGCAAGACCCGCGCCGACCGCAAGGCCGGTCGCCGCTGCGCCGGTGCCGCGCGTCGCAAAACCGTCCGTCCCGCCATTGGCGCCGATCGGCAAGCGCGAGCGCGCAAAGCTGTCGCGCGGGCGCAGCGAGATCGAAGCGCGGCTCGACCTGCATGGCATGACCCAGACGCGCGCCCATCGTGCGTTGACCGGCTTCCTGCACCGCGCCCAGCACGACGGCCTGACCTTCGTCCTGGTCATCACGGGCAAGGGCCGCAGCGGCGGCGAAAGCGGCGTGCTGCGCCGCCAGGTTCCGGAATGGCTCAGCCTGCCGGAATTCCGCGCCTTCGTCGTCGGCTTCGAGGAGGCCCATATCGGGCACGGCGGCGAAGGTGCGCTATATGTGCGGATTCGGCGGGCGAGGCATTAACCGCGGACTCGCTGCAACCTCTCCCGCAAGCGGGAGAGGGAGCACACTGCCTAAAACGGCCGGATGATTCCGACGCGCGGGATCAGCGTGATGATCAGGCCGAAGGTGTTCGTCTTCCGATCCTCGGCCGGAATCGGCGGCGTCTCGTGTGTGGCGGGAAGCATCTTCACCGCATGCAGGATCAGGAACATGCAGACCGCCCAGTTCGAGATCCAGCGCGAATAGTCGAACACCATCGCGAACATCACGAGATAGGCGAGGCTGATGCCGATCAACGCCGTGAGGACGAGGCGCCGGTGCATATCCTTCGCAAGCGCGTCGATCAGGCTCGCAAGATAGCGCCACAACGGCGTGTGCAGCCAGATCAGTAGCGCAAACACGGGCACGCCGAGGATGTTGTGCGGCAGCCGGCCCCAGGTGTCGGCAACCTCCTTCGCCAGCGGCTGATACCAGATGTAGCTGAACTGCAGCAGATCGGTGCGGGATGGATCGGCCATCCGGCTCTTGAGATACGCGACGAAATCCGCTTCCGGGATCGGCATCGTTCCCAGAAACTGCGCCGCGAAGAACAGCGCGGAGACGATGGCAAAAGCGGCGACACCGAACGTGATGTTGGTGCGATTGCAGCCGCAAGCCAGGTAATGCCTGATCACGACGATGGTGATGATCGTCGGCACATACATCAAGAGATGGATGTGATGGATCAACACGAGCACGATCGAGAACGACGCAGCCGTCGCCACGAAGAGCAGCGAGCCCGCCGGCATCAGCAAGAGGACGATCGCCAGCGCGCAGCCATAGATGTCGAAATGGCCGAGCGTATGCATGAAGTTCTTGAGGAAGAACGGCGAGCCCGCGGTGAAGACGAACAGTGGCAGCGTCTTCGCGGTGAAGCCGAACGTCTTCTGGAACAGCCTTGCGTACAGCCCCAGCGTCGCCAGCCACGTCACGCCGCCGAGCGCGAACACCAGCCATACCGGCACCTTCGCCGTGAACAGCGCGACGACCGCCCCGATCAGCGCGCGCTTGATGAAGCCGAAATGGTAGTCGACGATGAGATGGATATAGGGGACGTAAGGCGGCAGCTGAATCTTGTGGACGAAGACACCGACGAGGACGGCGGCGTTGATCGCGAGCAGCAGGCGCCAGGGGTTTTGCCGGAGGCTAGCGGGCACGCCGCACCTGCGCATTGGCGGCCAACTCAGCCGTCGTCCCGGACAAGCGAGCATAGCGAGCGCTGATCCGGGACCCATAACCACAGAAGGTCGTTTGAGCCGAGATCGGAGTCGCCATCTGTTTCAACAAGGACCGCCGGGGGTAATGGGTCCTGGCTTTCGCCAGGACGACGGCGGAATAGATACAGCGCCGGGGCAAAATTACAAAATAAACCGGCTCAGATCGGCATTCTTGGCGAGGTCGCCAACGTGCTTCTGCACGTAGTCGGCATCGACCCGGACCGTCTCGCCATTGCGGTCGGGGGCGGTGAAGGAGATCTCGTCCAGCACCCGCTCCATCACGGTCTGGAGCCGCCGCGCGCCGATGTTCTCGACGGCGGAATTGACGGCCACGGCGACGTCTGCCAGCGCATCGACCGCGCCATCGGTGATGTCGAGCGTCACGCCCTCAGTCTGCATCAAGGCGACATATTGCTTGATCAGCGAGGCTTCGGGCTCGGTCAGGATGCGGCGCATGTCGTCGCGGGTCAGTGCCTGCAATTCGACGCGGATCGGCAGGCGCCCCTGCAATTCCGGCAGCAGGTCGGACGGCTTTGCGACGTGGAAGGCGCCGGAGGCGATGAACAGGATGTGGTCGGTCTTGACCGCGCCGTGCTTGGTCGAGACCGAGGTGCCCTCGATCAGCGGCAAGAGATCGCGCTGCACGCCCTCGCGCGAGACATCGCCGCCGACGCGGCCGTCGCGGGCACAGATCTTGTCGATCTCGTCCAGGAACACGATGCCGTTGTTCTCGACCGCGCTGATCGCCTCCAGCGTGAGCTGCTCGGTGTCCAAGAGCTTGTCGGATTCCTCGTTGACGAGGATCTCGTGCGAGCCCTCGACGGTCAGCCGCCGCGTCTTGCTGCGGCCGCCCAGCTTGCCGAAGATGTCGCCGATCGAGATCGCACCCATCTGCGCGCCCGGCATGCCCGGGATCTCGAACATCGGCATGCCACCGCCGGACGACTGCGTCTCGATCTCGATTTCCTTGTCGTTGAGCTCGCCGGCGCGCAGCTTCTTGCGGAAGGATTCGCGGGTTGCGGAAGAGGCATTGGCGCCGACCAGCGCATCGAGCACACGCTCCTCGGCCGCTAGCTGCGCCCGCGCCTGCACGTCCTTGCGCTTGCGTTCACGCACCTGGACGATCGCGACCTCGACGAGATCGCGCACGATCTGCTCGACATCGCGGCCGACATAGCCGACCTCGGTGAACTTGGTGGCTTCCACCTTCAGGAACGGTGCATTTGCGAGCTTGGCGAGCCGTCGCGCGATCTCGGTCTTGCCGACGCCGGTGGGGCCGATCATCAGGATGTTTTTCGGCAGCACCTCCTCGCGCAAGGAGCCTTCGAGCTGCTGCCGCCGCCAGCGGTTGCGCAGCGCGATCGAGACGGCGCGCTTGGCATCGGCCTGGCCGACGATGAAACGGTCGAGTTCGGAAACGATTTCGCGGGGGGAGAAGTCTGTCATGGCACCTTAGCTAGGGTCAGATGCGCCCTGGGACAAGCCGCTTTTTTCGGCCATCAGATGATCGGCGGACCGGATTGCCATTGCTTCACGGCGTCCACCGGATGGATCAGCATCAGGATATTGAGTGTCAGATTGTCGCGAATGTGGAGCGCCAGCATGATTTCGAAGGCGAGCCCGACCAGAATGGTTACTGACACCGGCAGCACACGGGCAACGAGGAACCCCAGCACCATGAAGACCGTGTCCGAGACCGAGTTGACGATGCTGTCGCCGTAATAGTCCAGCGAGATCGTACCGGCGCGGTAGCGTTCGATGATGAACGGCGAGTTCTCGACGATCTCCCAGGTGCCTTCGATCAGCATGGCGATGATCAGCCGCGCCGGCCATGACAAAGGCAGCGCGGGCAGTCGCGCGAACAGCAGCCAGCTCAAACCGTAGAACAGAAAGCCGTGCAGGACGTGCGAGAAGCTGTACCAGTCGGCGATCTGCTGGGAATTCTCCGAGCTGTTCACCACGCCATGCCACAGCTTGATCGTGCCGCAGGTGCAGATCGGCACGCGTCCCATCGCGAACAGGATCGAGGCCTGCAGCGCCAGCAGCAGCAGCGCGATGCCGACCCAGGCGAGCGGCGGTACCGCGACCTTGCTCTGCTGCGTGCTCGTCAGCGTCACGATTCACGCACCATCAACACCGCCGGTCCATCCGGCGTCTCGACCATGCGGTCGCGGACGAAGCCCGCCTTCTCGTAGGCGCGTATCGCGCGCGCGTTGAGCGGATCAGGATCGGTGACGATCCGCGGCACCCCGTTCCGCAGCTGCGCCTCGACGAACTGGCGAATGAACGCCGAGCCATGGCCGCACGCGATCATGTCGCTTTCGCCGATGAACTGGTCGATTCCACGCGTGCCCTCCGGTTGCGGCCCGGATCCCGTATTCCAGGCGGTCAGGCGGTAGCATTGAAGATAGCCGAAGGGCCTGTTGCCGGCCAACACGATGAACTGGTCCATTGCGGGTTCAGCGAGGTCGCCGCTGACCAGCGCAAGCTGCTCATCGGGATCGCCCCACCATTCCCGCACATGGGTCTCGGCCAGCCACCGCCGGATCAGCGGCAAATCGGCCGCGGTCATCGGGCGGAAGATGTAGGTTATGGCCATTAGCTGGCCGCGGCGATGCTGCGCCCCCTCTCCCGCTTGCGAGAGAGGGTTGGGGAGAGGGTGTTTCCGCAATGGGATAGTCCCGACGAGGAGAGAGCCCTCACCCGCGCCCTCGGCGCGACCTCTCCCGCAAGCGGGAGAGGTTGCAGCCAGTCCGGAGCTCAGCCGCAGGCCCTACCCTGTCGCCAGGCTCTCGATGGTCACATTCCGGTTGGTGTAGACGCAGATGTCGGCGGCGATGTCGAGGGAGCGGCGGACGATGGTCTCGGCGTCCTTGTCGGTATCGAGCAGGGCGCGGGCCGCGGCGAGCGCATAATTGCCGCCGGAGCCGATCGCCATCACGCCGGCCTCGGGCTCAAGCACGTCCCCGGTGCCGGTCAGGACCAGCGAGACGTCCTTGTCGGCCACGATCATCATGGCCTCCAGCCGCCGCAGATAGCGGTCGGTGCGCCAGTCCTTGGCCAGTTCGACCGCTGCGCGGGTCAGCTGCCCCGGATATTGCTCGAGCTTGCTCTCCAGCCGCTCAAAGAGCGTGAAGGCGTCGGCGGTGGCGCCGGCAAAGCCGCCGATGACGTCGCCCTTGCCGAGCTTGCGGACCTTCTTGGCGTTGGACTTGATCACGGTCTGGCCGATCGAGACCTGGCCGTCGCCGCCGACGACCACCTTGCCGCCCTTGCGGACCGTCAAAATCGTGGTGCCGTGCCAGCCCGGCGAGCTGTTCTGGGAAACCTGCATGAATGACCCTCGTTGTCGGGCCTGATTTAGGCGGTCGGGGCCGAAGGGACAACCAGCGGACAACAGGCGGACAACCGGCGCACAACGGGCCGCTCCGGGCCTAATTCGCTCACCATAGGCAGAAGTAGAGGCCCGGCTACCCGTTCCCGCAGTAGCGAAGGCGTCATTTGGCTGTTAAAAGACCGGCGTTTTCGGCCCCGAACTAGGATGAAAGCTAGTTTTGATGCGCACCGCGACGATCAAGCGCAAGACCAAGGAGACCGACATCGAGGTCACTGTGAACCTCGATGGCACCGGCGTGGCCAATATCGCGACCGGCATCGGCTTTTTCGACCATATGCTCGATCTCCTCGCCCGCCATTCCCGCATCGACCTCACGGTCAAGGCGGTGGGCGACCTGCACATTGATCATCACCATACCACCGAAGACACCGGCATTGCGCTCGGCCAGGCGGTCAAGCAGGCGCTCGGTAACATGGCGGGCATCACCCGCTACGCCGGCGTGCACATGCCCATGGACGAGACGCTGTCGCGCGTGGTCATCGACATCTCGGGTCGCCCGTTCCTGGTGTTCAAGGCCGACTTCCCCCGCGACAAGATCGGCGAGTTCGACACCGAGCTGGTGCGCGAGTGGTTCCAGGCCTTCGCCATCAACGCCGGCGTGACTCTTCACGTCGAGACCCTATATGGCGATAACAGCCACCATATCGCCGAGTCCTGCTTCAAGGGTCTGGCGCGGGCGCTGCGCACTGCGGTCGCGATCGATCCGAAGGCTGTGGGCGAAATCCCGTCCACCAAGGGCTCGCTCGGCGGCTGACGTCTCGGTCCGGCGGCGGGCGCCGCCTCCGGTATCACTGAATTCAGAGAACGGGGCATCACCATGCCTGTCTACACGGTTCATGCTCCCTCTCCTGCCGGAGCCGATCTGCGTGCCACCGACAAGTTCGTCTTCGTGCGCGACGGCTTCCACTTCTGGGCGATGATCTTCGGCCCGGTCTGGCTGCTGTGGAATCGGCTGTGGCTGGCGCTGATCGGCTGGCTGATCTTTATGGCCGCGTTCAATGCGGGGCTGTCCAGCCTCGGTCTCGGGCGCTCGTCGATCTTCTACGCGAATCTCATTGTCGCCCTGCTGATGGGCTTTGAGGCCTCGAGCCTGCGCCGCTGGACTCTTTCACGCGGCAGGTGGCGGCAGCTCGACGTCGTGATTGCCGACAAAGAGGACACCGCCGAGCACCGCTTCTTCGAGCGCTGGAGCCAGAAGCAGCACGGCATCGTCAACGATCAATGGGCCGTCGATCGCGGCGGCCCGCCGCCGACCCGCAGCGTACCGGGTCAGCAATTCTCGAACCCGCCGCCATTGCCGGCGGGCGGCATCATTGGGTTGTTTCCAGAACCGGGAGGGTCAAGATGAGCGTCGCCATCATCGATTACGGTTCCGGCAACCTGCATTCCGCCGCGAAAGCCTTCGAGCGCGCCGCGCGCAGCCTGGACAACCCTCAAAAGGTGTTCGTTACCAGCGATCCGGACCAGGCCTACAGCGCCGACCGTCTGGTGCTGCCGGGCGTCGGCGCCTTTGCCGATTGCCGGCGCGGACTTGATGCCGTCAACGGCATGGTCGAGGCGATCACCGAAGCGGTGCGCGTCAAGGCGCGGCCCTTCTTCGGCATCTGCGTCGGCATGCAGTTGATGGCAAGCCGCGGCAAGGAGCATGTCACGACGGACGGCCTGAATTGGATCGGCGGCGATGTCGAGAAGATCACGCCGCGCGACGAGAACCTGAAGATCCCGCACATGGGCTGGAATACGCTGGAGGTTTTGCGCGAGCATCCGGTGCTGAACAAGCTGCCGCTTGGCCCTAAGGGCCAGCACGCCTATTTCGTGCACTCCTATCACCTTAATCCCGCCAACGAGGCGGACGTGCTGGCGCGCGCCGATTACGGCGGCCCTGTCACCGCGATCGTCGCGAAGGACACCGCGATCGGCACGCAATTTCACCCCGAGAAGAGCCAGCGTTTCGGCCTGGCCCTGATCTCGAACTTTTTGCGATGGAAACCGTGATCCTCTTCCCCGCGATCGACCTCAAGAACGGCCAATGCGTGCGCCTCGAGCAAGGCGACATGGCGCGCGCGACCGTGTTCAACCTCGATCCCGCGGCGCAAGCGCAGAGCTTTGCCGAGCAGGGTTTTGAGTATCTCCATGTCGTCGACCTCGACGGTGCCTTTGCCGGCAAGCCGGTGAATGCCGAGGCCGTCGAGGCGATGCTGAAGACGATCAGGATCCCGGTGCAGCTCGGCGGCGGCATTCGCGATCTCGCGACCGTCGAAGCCTGGCTCGACAAGGGCATCACCCGCGTCATCATCGGCACCGCCGCGGTGCGCGATCCCCAGCTGGTGAAGGCTGCGGCGAAGAAATTCCCCGGCCGCGTCGCGGTCGGTCTCGATGCCCGCGACGGCAAGGTCGCGGTCGAAGGCTGGGCCGAGACCTCGCAGGTCACGGTGCTGGAGATCGCAAAGCGTTTCGAGGATGCCGGCGTTGCCGCCATCATCTTCACCGACATCGCGCGCGACGGGCTGCTCAAGGGCCTGAACTTAGACGCGACCATTGCGCTGGCGGACGCGATCTCCATTCCCGTGATCGCCTCAGGCGGCCTCGCCTCGATCGAGGACGTCAAGGCGATGCTGACGCCGCGCGCCAAGAAGCTCGCTGGCGCGATCGCCGGCCGCGCGCTCTACGACGGCCGGCTCGATCCCGCCGCCGCCCTCACCCTGATCCGCAACGCGTACTAGGAGACATCCAATGTTCAAGGTGCGCGTGATCCCCTGCCTCGACGTCAAGGACGGAAGGGTCGTCAAGGGCGTCAACTTCGTCGATTTGCGCGATGCCGGCGACCCTGTCGAAGCCGCGATCGCCTATGATGCCGCCGGGGCCGACGAGCTCACCTTCCTCGACATCACCGCGACCCATGAGAACCGCGGCATCATGCTTGACGTGGTCCGGCGCACGGCGGAAGCCTGCTTCATGCCCGTCACCGTCGGCGGCGGCGTGCGTGAGGTCAACGACATCAAGACGCTGCTGCGCGCCGGCGCCGACAAGGTCTCGATCAACAGCGCCGCGGTGTCGCGGCGCGAGTTCGTCAAGGAAGCCGCCGAAAAGTTCGGCGAGCAGTGTGTGGTGGTGGCGATCGACGCCAAACGCGTCAAGCGTCCGGGCGGCGACCGCTGGGAGATCTTCACCCATGGCGGACGCAATTCGACCGGCATCGACGCCATCGAATATGCCCAGGAAGTGGTCTCGCTCGGCGCCGGTGAAATCCTGCTCACCTCGATGGACCGCGACGGCACCCGGCAGGGTTTTGACATTCCGCTGACCCGGGCGATCGCCGACAGCGTCTCCGTCCCGGTGATCGCCTCCGGCGGCGTCGGCAATCTCGACCACCTCGTCGACGGTATCCGCGACGGGCACGCAACCGCCGTGCTGGCCGCCTCGATCTTCCACTTCGGGGAATTCACCATCCGCGAAGCCAAGGAGCACATGGCCCGCTGCGGACTGCCCATGCGCCTCGATGCCTGACGACTCCCGTTCATAAAAGTGGTACACGAGCCGGTAGAGACCGGCTCGTTCGGCCGGATCGCGTTTTCCGAGTAGTCTGCATGCCGCGTTTCACGATCCACGATCTGGCCGAGACCATCGATGCCCGCGCGGCATCCGGTGGCGAGGCCTCCTATACCCGCAAACTTCTGGACAAGGGCGCCGAGCATTGCGCCAAGAAGTTCGGCGAGGAAGCAGTCGAAACCGTAATCGCAGCAGTCGAAAACGATCGCGCGCATCTGATCGCCGAAAGCGCCGACCTGCTCTACCATTTCCTTGTGCTGCTCAAGGCTCGCGGCGTAAAGCTGGAGGAGGTCGAGGCCGCGCTGGACAAGCGGACGTCGATGTCAGGGTTGGAAGAAAAGGCGTCGCGCAAGAGCGGCAACTAGCCGAGGTGGAAAGATCGCGTCATGGATATCCGCGCACCCGAGCAGCAGTATAATCCGTACCGCGTCTATACGCGTGAGCAGTGGTCCAGGCTGCGCGACGACACGCCGATGACGCTGGAGCCGGGCGAGTTCGACCGGCTGCGCTCGCTGCACGATCGCCTGGACTTGCAGGAGGTCGAGGACATCTACCTGCCGCTGTCGCGCCTGTTGTCGATCTATGTCGACGCCATGCAGCGCCTGTATTACGCCGAGCGCCAGTTCCTCAATATCCGCGACCGAAAAGTGCCCTACATCATCGGCGTCGCCGGCTCGGTCGCCGTCGGAAAATCCACCACGGCCCGCGTGCTTCAGGCGCTGTTGGCGCGCTGGTCGCCGCGGCCGAAGGTCGAACTGATCACGACCGACGGATTTCTGTATCCCAACGCGGTGCTCGAGCGGCAGGGCATCATGCAGAAGAAGGGTTTTCCGGACAGCTATGACCTGCCGCTGCTGCTCAGCTTCCTCTCCGACATCAAGTCCGGCCGTCGTCACGTCCGCGCGCCGGTCTATTCGCATTTGACCTACGACATTGTGCCAAACGAGTGGGCCGAGATCGATCGGCCCGACATTCTGATCGTCGAAGGCGTCAACGTGCTGCAGACCGGAAAGCTGCCGCGTGACGGCAAGGCGGTGCCTGTGGTCTCCGACTTCTTCGACTTCTCGGTCTATATCGACGCCGACGAGGCGGCGCTGCGGCAATGGTACATCAAGCGCTTCCTGGCGCTGCGCGACACCGCCTTCACCAATCCAAAATCCTACTTCAACCGCTACGCCCTGTTGTCGGACGAGGAAGCGACCGCCACTGCGATCGCGATCTGGGAACGCACCAACCTTGCCAATCTCGAGGACAACATTTTGCCGACCCGCCCCCGCGCGACGCTGATCCTGAAAAAGGGCGCCGACCACACGGTGGAGAGCGTGGCGCTCAGACGGCTGTAATCGCGCCGGTGAACATGGGTCCCTGGCTGGTCCGGGCTGAGTGTCTTTTGTTGCTGACCGACAATCGGTATTCCGCTATGCCTTCAAAAACGGCTGGGAGGCAGCATGGTTGATCGTCTCAGAAGCGCAGCAGAGCAGCTTGAAGCGCCGATCTGCCCGGACTGTCATATCGAGATGAAGTGGTTCCGCTCCGAACTGCTCGCGGACGAGCCGACCCCGATCATCGCGCATCTCTTCGTGTGCCCACATTGTAAGCGCGCGATAAAGACGGACACCATATTCAAAGGCACCCAAACGCCGCCTGATAAGCTCGCTGCGCCGCGTTTTACTGCTCATGAAGGAACGATCGTCTCGCCGGACGGCACGGGGCATGCTCGGCTCCCGACCTGTCCCGCACCATAGCTGGCGCCGGCCGGGCTCAGGTTCCCATGAGATTCGCGATCAGACTGCCAGGTGCCGGGACGCGGCCAGCCCGGCCAGCGCCTCGTCCAGCTTCTCCCGGTCGAGCGGCTTGATCAGGAATCCGTTCATGCCTGCCTCGAAACAGGCGTAGCGGTCCTCGACCAGCGTATTGGCGGTGAGTGCCAGGATCGGCGTGTGCTGGCGACCCGTGGCTGCCTCATGTGCGCGGATACGTTTTGTCGTCTCGATGCCGTCGAGCTGCGGCATCTGGATGTCCATCAGCACGAGGTCATAGGGCGTGCCGGCCGATGAAGCGGCGAGCCAGGATTCCAGCGCCGCCTCGCCATGGACGGCGATGACGACGCGATGGCCGAGTTTCGTGAGCAGCGAGCGCATCAACAATGCGTTGATCTCGTTGTCCTCGGCAACGAGAATCGAGAAGCCCCTCGCCTGCGTTGCGCTGGTGGATTCTGCCACCGGCTCCGGCGCGAGATCGGGCGAGGCGACCTCCGGCGTCAGCGCGAGGCGTGCGGCGAGCGAGGCCGCGCGCAGCGGCTTCACCAGGAATCCGGTGAGGGCCGGGGAGAATTTCTCGTGGCGCGAGCTCGACGTCAGCAGCACGAGCCGCTGCATCGCATGCGCCCGCGCCGCTTCGCCGAGATGGTCGGCAGCGGCAGGACCGATCGCGCGATCGACCAGCATGGCGTGCCATGAACGCTCCGGCAGCAGCGCCTCGGCGACCGCCGCATCCGCAACCATGCAGGTCTGGCCGCCCCAGCGTTCCAGGCGCCGCGCGATCAGCGAAGCCTCGATGCCCTCGGCGACGAGGAGTAGCGACTTGCCGGCGAGATCGGGGCTGGGGAATGCCGTCTGTCCGGCGCCGGCTTGTGACGGGGCAAGCGGCACCGCGACCTCGAAGGTCGAGCCCTTGCCCGGCTCGCTCGTGAGCGTGATCCGGCCGCCCATGCGCTTGACGATGCGCTCGCTGATGGAAAGGCCGAGCCCGGTGCCGCCATAGGTGCGCGCGACGCGCTCGTCCGCCTGCTCGAACTCCCGAAAGATGCGCGACTGCGCTTCCGGCGCGATGCCAATGCCGGTGTCGCGGACCAGGAAGCTGATCTCGTGCGGCCAGATGCCGGGCTCGACGATCAGCGCGACGCCTCCGCTCGCGGTGAACTTGATGGCGTTGCCCGCAAGATTGAGCAGCACCTGACGCAGCCGCGCGGCGTCGCCCACCACCTCGAGCGGCAGGCGCTCGTCGACATAGGATGCGATCTCGAGAGTTTTTGCCTGTGCCCGCGGCGCCAGAAGCTCGGTGATCTCCTCGATCAGCGTGGACAAGGCGAAGGGACGTTGCTCGAGATCGAGCTTGCCGGCTTCGATCTTGGAATAATCGAGCAGCTCCTCGATCAGCGTCATCAAGGCTTCGCCGGAGGTTTTCACCGCCTTGGCATAAGTCGCCTGCTCCGGCGTCAGCGTGGTATCGAGCAGAAGGCCGCCCATGCCGATGATGCCGTTGAGGGGCGTGCGGATCTCGTGCGAGGCCATCGCGAGGAAGCGCGATTTCGCGCGGTTGGCGGCATCGGCCTGGTCGCGCGCGTCGGACAAAGCGCGTTCGGTCTCGGTGCGGTCGGTGACGTCACGTCCGACGCTCTGCAATTCGGCGGGCTGTCCGGCATCGCGGCGGACATAGCCCTCGCGCCAGGCGATCCAGCGCGCGCCGAGCGGGGTTGCGATCTTCTGGTCGTGAACGCGTGTGCCGCTGCTCTCGCGCGCGCTGTCGCCCTGCTCCAGCACGTCGAAATCGAAGCGGGTGCCGACCAGCGCGCTCCGCGTCTGTCCGGCCAGCGCGCAATAGGCGTCATTGGCAAAGGTGATGCGGCCGTTTGTGTCGCGCAGCACGATCAGGTCGCCCTGCTGTTCGAACAGGCTGCGGGCGCGCTCTTCGGCTTCCTTCAGCTCCCAATTGCGGTCGATCAGCGCCTCGTTGTGGGCGGCGAGCGTACGCAGTCGCTTGTTGACGAAGCGCAGCCGCATGCTCAGCGTCGCAAGGCCGAGACAGGCGAGGGCGAACAGGAAGCTCGCGCCGATCGCGAACGCATTCGGATCGTAGCCGGAATTCTCGGATCGGCTGCCGGAGACGAAACCATAGGCGGCACCGAACGTCGCCGAGAAGATCATGAAGGAGCGGATCGCGAAAGTGATACGGGGATGCTGTCGCCTGAAGCGGCGCATATGCACCTTGATCCGGAACGTCCGACCCATCACCACCGACCCCGACTCTTGTCCGAAACCCCGCGCTCGCCGTGTGCGACGATGTCGCCTCGACCTTGCGAACAGTTTGAGGCTTCGGCGCCGCCTCCAAACAGGGTTGACGAGGCGTTAATGCTTCAGAGCATGATCCGGAAAAGTGTGTAGCGGTTTTCCGAAAAGATCATGCTCAAACAAAAGGCTAAAGCGCGATCCTGATATCATCGCGCTTTAGAGCGAGGCGGCCTGGAGCTGGCGGTGGCCGCCGCGGGCGCCGACGATCAGTGCCGCTGCCTCGCGCTGCGAGAACGTCTTCGAGCGCACATAGATGCGGTAATCGGCCGGCCCTTCGGTAGAGAGATAGATCACCTGAGCGCCATCGACGGGCTGCGCTGCGATCGAGACCAGACGCGTCGACGGAGTGGCCTGGCAGGTTTCCGATTCCGAACCGAGGCCGTCGTCCACGACCGCGAAATCGGCGGCGTCCGCATCGTCGGTGACCTGAACCCGCACCGTGGCCTGCGCGGGATCCTCGGTGAAGGCGACGTGCACGCCGGCGGTCCAGAATAGAGTTGTGAGCTCGACCGAGGTCTCGCCCAGGGCGATGCAGGGATGCGAGACCGATCCGATCTCGGCGCGGGCGAACACCGCCGCTGCCAACAGGGGGACAACCGAGGCCAGGATCTTGAAACGCAACATGACACTCTACTCGCCGGGCCCTTTGGAGAACTCGTTGGGCCTTATGGTTTGCAGAGCGTAAAGGAAACTCGTTACCGCCGGGTTGATGCGCGGAATGATCAGGCCAACTGCCGCACATCCTCCGCGAGTGCGCGGTAGGACAGGGCCTCGGCGAGGTGCAAGCGGCCGATCTTGTCGGCGTTGTCGAGATCGGCCAGCGTGCGCGCGACCCGCAGCACGCGATGATAGCCGCGCGCCGACAGCCGCATGGTCTCGGCGGCGTCGCGCAATAGCTTCTGGCCTTGCGCGTCGGGCTTTGCGATCTCTTCCAGGACCGAGGCCGGCGCCTCGGCATTGGTGCGGACGTGGGGCAGGCCGGCCTCCGCATAACGCGCGAGCTGGATGTCGCGTGCGGCTGCGACGCGCGCGGCGACCTCGGCGGAGCCTTCCGCCGGCGGCGGCAGGATCAGATCGGCGGCCGTCACCGCCGGCACCTCGATGCGCAGATCGATGCGATCCATCAGGGGACCGGAGATGCGCGCCTGGTAGTCGCCGGTGCAGCGGTCGATGCGACCGCGCTTGCAGGCATAGCCGGGCTCGAACGCATTGCCGCAGCGGCAGGGATTCATTGCGGCCACCAGCATGAAGCGGGCAGGGTAGGTGACGCGGTGATTGGCGCGCGACACCGCGACCTCGCCATTCTCCAAGGGCTGGCGCAGCGAATCCAGCACGCGCGGATCGAACTCCGGCAGCTCGTCGAGGAACAGCACGCCCTGATGCGCCAGCGAGATCTCGCCGGGCTTGGCGCGCATACCGCCACCGGTGAGCGCGGCCATGCTGGCGGAATGATGCGGCGAGCGGAACGGCCGCCGCGCGGTCAGCGCGCCGCCCTCGATCTCGCCGGCGACGGACGCGATCATGGAGACTTCGAGCAATTCGCTCGGCGACAACGGCGGCAGGATCGAGGGCAGGCGCGCCGCCAGCATCGATTTGCCCGCGCCGGGCGCGCCGATCATCAAGACCAGGTGGCCAATTAATTTGAGATCAAAAGGACATCACTTAAGGATGTGGTGGACAATTAAATGAAGAAATGTTAATGAAAATGGATGGTTATAACCCCGCCACCGGACCGGCCGAAGGCCTTCTCATACGTCAGAATGTCCACAGACCTCCAGCTGAAGGGCGACAGTCTTCGCCGTCAGCGTGAGGTCTCTCGGAAGTACGCCGAAATTCACGCCCTTGAGCTGGTCGAGGACGTCGATCTCCATGACATCGGGGTATCCGCCTACAAGGGCAAAAATCTCGCGTCCGGAGCGTTCGGCCGATTCCTGGAGGCAGTTCGCGGAGGGAAGATAGCCAAGGGCTCATACTTGCTCGTCGAATCATTCGACCGCATGAGCCGCCAAGAGCCGATGGTCGCTCTGAAACCGTTCATGGAGATCGTTGAAGCAGGCTTGATCTTGGTCACCCTCGATGATGAACGCGTCTTCAAGGGCAAAATCAGCTTCGAAGACCTGATTATCTCGATTGCCAAGATGAGCCGAGCGAATGAGGAATTGGCCCGCAAGAGCGATCGTTTGTCCCAGGCCTGGAAGGCAAAACGGGCTGTCATCGGTCAAAAGAAGCTGACGGCACGGTGTCCGAGCTGGCTGCGCCTTACCCCGGACCGGATGGGCTTTGAGGTGGTCGAGGACCGTGCAGCCGTGGTCCGCCGGATTTTCGATGAGGCTGCATCCGGCATGGGTACGTTCACGATCGTTCGCCGCTTGAACGAAGAAGGTGTCCCGACCTTTACCGGCAGAGGGGGTTGGCAAAACTCGACGGTCAACAAGATTTTGAGCGGCACCGCGGCAATTGGGACGTTCCAGCCCAATCGTATGGAAGGAGGCAAGCGGACGCCCGACGGCGAGCCAATCCGGAACTACTTCCCCCGTGTAATTTCACAGCAACTCTTTGATACCGCGCAGCGCGATCGACTTACGCGCAAGACCAAGCCCGACAACGGAAAGAAGGGTAGCGGCGGACCGAAGGGCAAGCACTTCACCAATCTATTCTCGAAACTGGCGGTTTGTGACTACTGCAAGTCGCCGATGCACTATCAAAACAAGGGCCAACCTCCCAAGGGACAGGCTTACCTCGTGTGCTCGAATGCCGTCCGAAATCTCGGCTGCGAAATGACGGGCCGTTGGCGGTACGACCAGTTCGAGACAATGTTCTTGCGCTTCGTGGAGAAGCTCGACTTGGCTTCATTGATCTCGTCAACTGAGCACGCCAGCAAGAAGACCGAATTAGCTTCGCAGCTTGATGCGACGGAAGGGAGGATCAAGCTTCTTGAGGAGGAGCTTCGCCGTTTGCTTGATCTTGTCCAGAAGATGGTCGATTTCGACAGCGAGCTTCTGGCTGATAGGATCAAAAAGCGCGAACAGGAGCTGGCTGAAGCGAAGGCACTCGTGAAGCAGCTTCGCAATCAAATCGCAGTCCTCGAACAGACCGAATTGACGTACTACAAGCATCCTGACCAAGTCGCACGGTTAATCGAACGTGTGCGAACGAACAGGGGCGGCGACGTCTACAAACTCCGAGCGCAGATTGCTTCGAAGCTCCAATCCTTGATCAAGGAGCTTCGTCTGACGGTGTTCTCGGACAATCAGCGCTTTGAGGTCGCATTCCACGATGGGCATGCGATGACGCTGTTTGTCGATCCAGAGAATCCGACAAAGTTCGTTCAGAAGGTCAGTGGGACAGCGCCAGTTTTTGAGCTGATTTCCGACGATGGCACAGTCATTCCACTGCCGGCCGACGAACCAGCCCTGGATGGGAAATAAAGATTCCCAAAAAGGTCACTCAGAGATCTTAAGTTCGCCCATCGAAAATTGTCCTGCAGGGGCTAGGGGAATGGCCCGACAGAAGCCACGGCGCACGCCAATCAAACGAGCCAATACTCTGCGATTTCGTCTGATCGCAATCTTGAGGTAATATAGGACTCTGTTTGAGTAGTCGGCATGGGGGAAGTACTCTGCAACTCCGATCAAAAAAGACGTCCGGCGGGAAATCGTCGCAGGAGGCCGTCCGTGCCCGAGCAACGAGGCGAGCACGTCATTGGAAGAGATTTCTTGCCTGGCTAGACATCCATGCGGACTCTAGCTGGGTCTTCCGTGGCCTAGGCGACACCCGCTTCGGTTTGATGCCTGGTATTGGACGTGGGCACTACGATTTGGCGAAAGAGCGAACAATCCTGGAGATTTTCGAACGGAGAGCGACGGAATTCCTCGACCTTACGCAGATGAGTGCATGGGACAAAATGGCGCTCGCTCAGCATCATGGACTCCCCACGCGGCTCCTGGATTGGTCAACTAACCCGCTTGTGGCTGCTTATTTTGCCACCACATCGAATCCAATGGCATTGGATGTCAGAAAAGCAGGCTCCAGAGCAAAGCCGTTCAAGGCAGTTCCCTCGCTTGAATCAGTAAGCGCCCGGATTGTCGCGTTCAGGGTTCGGTCGAGCGCTATCGTGAATCCGGCAACCGATGAAGATCCATTCGCCCGTCAGGAGGTTGGATTTGTTCTGCCGCGGTCTGTAGCCACTCGCATAGTTACTCAAGGGGGCCTCTTCAGTTGCCACCCAACTCCATCGATAGCTTGGGAGGAACCCCTGCAACCGACAAAGCATATCTTTGATGTGCCGGGCGACTTGCGGAGGTACTTCCAGCAGCGCCTTTTCTATCTGGGTATCGAGCCGCAAAGGATTATGAGTGGCTTGGATGGAGTAGGGTCACGGCTCGCCTGGCAGTACGCCGCCGGCATTGGTCTGGGTGCAGTTAGATGAAGAATCCGAAGGTTTTTCCCACGAATCTTCAGCCGATTGAGGACCCTCGCGAAGCAAGCGCAATTCTCGGCGCCATCGAGAAGTTTGATCTGGCGTCCTCACCTTGGTGGGATGCTCTCGATGAACTGTCCTCGCAAACAGTACTCGAAGGTTTGGAAGCAAACCCGGATGGAATTTTCAACACTCCCGCTGGAAAATTTGAGGCCGTAGGAACTGCCTATGTCACCCTGAATTATGGCGGCAAGCGAGATGCGGCTTCGATGCCTGACTCCTTTCCAGTGCGCATTATCGGATCATTTGACCGAACTGCTAACAAAGTGACGATCGAAGATGTGCAGGTCGATACATCGTCATTTTTTGAGTAGAGTGACGAATGACCTAGCGTCTCTCTGTGTAGTCTCTAACAGAGATTCAATTCAGGCGAGTCAAACCGTGTTCGCCATCGAGCGGCACTTGTAACGCCGGCCCGCAACGTCGATGCTTCATTTCGTGCTCAGGTCCTAGCCGGCTTTTGCAAGTCTTTTATGGACGAAAGCGGCTCAGATTGCATCGAGGCTGCAATCTTTGATCAGCGAGCTGCGCCTGACCGTGGACCCTGACACTCAGCGCTTTGAGGTGGTCTTCCGAGATGGTCAAGGCATGACACTGTTCGTCGATCCTGAAGCCCCGGCAAAGCTCGTCCAGAAGGTCAGCGGGAAGGCACCGGTTTTCGACGTGCTTTCCGCTGATGGCGTCCTCGTCCAATTACCGGCCGACGAACCAGCTCTGGACGGAAAGTAGAGGAGCAGGCTCGGATCTGATAGCGATATTCAATCGGACCTTCATGCAATCAGTCAGAGTGGTATAGCTAACACAATATGTGTGATTCAGCGGGGCGGTGAATGCGGGCGAAAGGGCTTTTGATAGCAATTTTTGCGTTGGGATCAGCATCCAACCTCCAAGCAGCCGATTACCCAATTTCTGGAGTGTGGGCTAACGCTCACGATCCTTCGGCGATTGATGTAACTGCATCGTGCGCGTCGTACGTCAAGAACCCTAAAGCACCGAGAGGCAATATTATTGTCTTTGGGGGCTCGAAAAAGACCGAGTTTAATGGGGGTTATCTCCAAGAGGAGACGGTCAACAACCTATCCTTGCGAAAACTTGGACAAGATGAATTCCAAGTGGTTGATAGCTACTATGATGATGGTGAAGAAGGCGGCCGACCGAGGTTAAAGCGTCGATCATACAAGCTTCGGGTGCTTGGGCCCGATACGATCGAGATGAGGGAAGGTAGGTATCCAAGCTCACAGTTCACGCGATGCGCTTCGGAGCCCAAAGAGCAGCAGACGAAATCCGCTGGCCCAACCAATTCGACGAGTTCGGCCACCAGCAACCCTCCCACGGTTAAGCGAGCACTCGTCGAGCCCGATCGGCCGTTCGACGCAGCCGGAGTTTGGAAGATTCTTACCGCTCGATATGGCGTGGGGTGCGTCGCGGTGTACAATTATGAAGACGCCTCCAGCATTTTCATCGGTGGTACGAAAGCGGACCAGCTGTCTATCGTTGTTGAAGCTGCAAGACGGCTATTTGATGGAAGTCTGGACGCCGAACCTTCCGTTCAAGATGTGGAGCTTGTTCTCGGAAACTGGAGGAGGGGCGAGCTAAGTCCCTACGGATATCGAGGATCCCCCGGCGTTGTCGCCCCTTTTGATGCTGCATTGTCGCGCGCATTTTTGGAGAGCCCGTCGCTGAAACTAACCGAGCGTGGCTCGGTAAAACTGCGTATTCCCTTGAACCAAACCAACGAGATGATGGAGAAGCTCGCACGTTGCTTCGTAGAAACTCGTTGACCTCTTTAGACGCTCGGAGCCTTAGAGAGGTTCCGGCTGATGGGGGCGTTCGATCGCAAGCTGGGCAATCCACGCCTGGGAAATAAAGATTTCCAAACAGGTCACTGAGAGAACTTACATTCCCCCAACGGAAAAGTCCCGCTATCGGGTTCGGATAAAGTCCGTCTTGGTCTGACCGACAATGTCCTTGAGTTTCTGAATCTGCTGAGACGATCACACTCGGCCCAAAGATGGTCCAGTCAAATGGACATGCGCCGCAGCAACTTCAGCGGATTCGGTGGGAGCCTCGTCCGACACGATCTTAGTCCGACGGGCTCATTTGTAGGGGCTTGACCTCCAACTGAGTCGGGTAGCAGGATAGATTGACTGCAACTCAGCAAATTCGCCTCAGGCTTACATGGTCATTTCTCTGGGTGAAATTTCATTTGATGAGGAGATCGTCGTTCGGAAGCTGAAAAACGACTTTCGCGATGATTGGTTTCCCGATCCGATTGGCTTTACCGATTTCATTGAAGAGGGACTACTATCCAAGATTATCACAGAGAACTTTGATAGAAATCACGGCGCCTACGTTCCGTCGCAGGCGTTGTTGCTAAACATACCCAAGGCCAATTTTACGCTGCGGTACGCACTAGAGACGAGTATGTCGGACCGAACCGTGTATCACGCGCTCGCGTCGTACCTACTCCCGGTCTATGATGACATTCTGTCTTGGCGAGTTTTCAGTCACCGAACCAGCACGAGCACCGCGAATGACGATGACACTCGAGACTCCAAAAGATATACGTTTCGCAACGGTATTTCTGCCTGGAATGACTTTTTGGGCTGCGTGAAATCTGCATTGAAGCCGCAAACTGTTCTGCTGTCGACCGACCTGGCGAATTACTTCGAGAATATCAATGTCCCGAAGCTAAAAGAGGTGATGCTCAGTCTGATTCCTGAACTGAAGATTTCGGGAGACGAGAAGGCCAAAGTCCGCGCGCATGTCAGTCATCTATTCAACTATCTGTCTGCGTGGACTTTCTCCAAAGATAAGGGCTTACCCCAAAACCGAGATGCTTCATCGTTCTTGGCGAACGTCTACATGTGTAGCGTTGATCGCATTATGATTGAGAAGGGGTATGACTATTTCCGATACATGGACGACATCAAAATCGTCTGTGGCGACATTCCATCAGCTCGGCGGGCTTTGAAAGACCTTATTTTAGCGCTGCGACCGATTGGTCAGGTAGTCAATTCCGGTAAAACGCATTTTGTCTATTCAGCCGACGAAGAGGGAATCCAAAAATGTCTGGCGTCGGGAAATGTGGAAATGAAAAGGATAAATGCGGCGTGGCAATCTAAGTCGCTTAAGGAAATTTCACGCTCGTTCGTTCCCTTGAAGGAGTTAGCTCTCAGCGTTCTGAAATCAGGTGGCTATGACAGTAGAGAATTTCGCTTTTGCATCAATCGGCTCGAAACATTGGCTCGTTGCAGCGAATTTCATGTTCCGGCAAAGTATTTCGAGGACCTCACCCCACTTGTGCTAGCGGGCCTAGATGATGCGCCGGTCGCAACGGACCAGATTTGCAAATATTTACGCGCTGTAGATTTGAGCCAAGCTGACCTTCAGACCGTCTTCAACCATTTAACTGACAGCTCTCGGTCGTTTTACAATTGGAAGAACTACCTCCTGTGGATTCTTCTGACGCAGAAGGGTTTTAAAACAGTCGCCGCGCTTGATTACGCTCGGCTGCTAGTTTCAGAACGAGAAGATGATCCGACGAGGGCCGGGGCAACAATTTACCTAGGCGCCCTAGGGGATACTTCCGACAGAGCCCGCATAGCGGAGCACTTTAAGAATTTGAATACGTTCCTAGGTCAACGAAGTGCTGTAATCGCAGTGCAAGAGCTTCACTTTCGTCCGACCTCGGCTGGTGGTCCCAGTATCGACACTCATGTCAGACCCCATCTCCGCACGGATTTGAAGGGAGCGTATCGTGCACTTAATCGAGCCGGGCTTTACGTATCGCAATTGGAGCCGCTTTCCATAGCTCGATTTGTTGACTTGGAGCGTGACTACGATGGGTGACGTCTTTCTTTTGTACAAGCCTGATCCGTTTGGTGTTGGGGGCTCGCGTTATTTCCGGGCCAGCGCGGAAGGTGCCGATTATATTCGCGCGGAACAGGTAGGCAACATTCAGGACGAAATCATAACTTATGAAGCAGCAACGTTAATTGACGATCTGCGAAGGAACGGCGCTCAGCTTCCGCCCAAGATGATCGACATGAGCGAGGCAATCCGTCTTCTTACCGGATTGTCTCGTGCGGACGGCGGAGAGCCAAAATGGAATTTCTGGCGGCGCATCAGAACGGCCTTTAATGACGAAAGCAACTGGCTAGCCATACGTGCGATGCACGAGTCGCGTGAAATTCCAGAATCTCCAAACGAATTTGAGCTCTTTTCTGCATTCGCTAATGCAACAGCGAGCCTATGGTCTCAGTTGAAGACTGAACTTGAGGAAGCGAATGAATCAGACAGATTTTTTCAGGTAGAGATTCCCGTCGCCAGAATTTTCCATGCCCGTCAGTTTAAGGGAGTGAGCATTGATGCGAGCGCAGTGGAGGGAAGCCTAAAGAGTGCGTCAAACGAAAAGTATGAAGCTTATCGAGATGTTGCTGACCAGCTGGGGATTAGCCCGACAGGGCTAAATTATTGGAATGTTTCACGCCATTTGCCACTAGCAGAATCGAGCGTGCTTCAAGAAGTCGTCAAAGGATACGCACTTCGAGATCAGCTAAGAATTTCGGCGGATGTTTCCAAATTTGCGAAGGCTTTTACAAATCTCATGGATGCGTCTCGGGACGTAGACATTCTCACCCGATTAACAAATTCGCATGGCCGGACGTTTCCTACTTTCCATTCGTTTGGGACTATAAGCTCCCGAATTTTGGTGTCTGATCCCTACTTGCAGGAATTGCGAAGACGATATCGGAAGGTGTTCTCCGCCGATCAGGGACGCCATCTAGTGTACTTCGATTATTCACAGTTTGAGCCCGGAATAATGGCATCATTAGCCAACGATGATGAGCTTATCCAAATGTACAACGACGGCGATATCTATGCCGCGTTCAGCATGGCATTGTACGGCAATGCCGATCATAGGGATCAATGCAAGAAGATCTTTCTCGCTTTCAGCTACGGCATGAATGAGCACGGCATTGCCAAGTTGCTAGCAGGTGACGACTCAAGCGCTGCGGATAGATTAGCGATAGAGTTCAAGGTGACTACATTCTTCAGTCGATTTAAGCGCTTGAACGAATTTAAGTCTGCGCTCGAACTACTCTTGTTGAAGGATGGCCGCATTTCGACTCCAATGGGAAATCGACGCAAGCGGAGCAGTTCGGGGTCGGCATTAAACTCCCGCGAGCGCCGTTGGGCCACTAGCCAACGGGTACAGGGGACCGCATCTTTGATATTCAAAACGGCCCTCATCAATTTGGCATCAACCTTCGGTCCTGACGCCATTCTCCTACCCATGCATGACGCAGTACTCATGCAGTTCAAGACCGATGAAGATACAAACGCGAATGTGGGTAGAGTCAAAGAGATTATGGCGGCTGCTTTTGCGAAGTGGTGTCCTGCCGTTAATGCCAGAATCACGCACGGGCCGTTTTCTTAGGATCAAGCTGCTAAAACATCAGTGATGGTGGCAAGAGTGGCTGCGGGGATGGTCGCTCGGGAGCAGGTCCGGTTGTCGGGAAGGAAGGATAAGCCCTGGACCGTGGCTCAGAAACCTAAGGGCGAAGTAGGTAGTTCTTGACAGTTTGTGGGAAGAATCTTCGCCCGGTCGTCGTCGTGATTCCCGCATCGTTCAGGTGCCGTGCAATCTCGCTGTATGATCGCCGCAATAGATCCGCATCCAGTTTCTCCCTGAGTTGGGATGCAAATTCGTCAGCGGCCTTGCGATTCTTTGCGGCCAAATTCCTTCCATTTGATCCGAGAATTTTGCCTCGACGTTTCGCCTCAGCCAAAGCCGCCCTCGTTCGTTCGGAGATCAGCCGGCGCTCTTCTTGCGCAAGCGCAGCAAAGATGTGAAGCTGAAAATCCGTAGCGTTGGGCATCTCAGCGCAGACCAAGCCGATGCCCTGCTCAAGGATGCTCGCGATGAAGCTGACGCGACGGGAGAAGCGGTCGAGACGTGCGATGACGATCTTGGCGTTCTCGCGCTTTGCCAGCTGAATAGCCTTTTGCAACTCGGCCCGTGAATCGTCTTTGCCTGACTGGACGTCGCAGAAGTCCGCGATCAACGTTCCTGCTCCCGCAACGAAGTCGGAAATCTTGCGATGCTGAGCAGCCAGACCGAGGCCTGACTTTCCCTGCCGTTCAGTGGAAACTCGGAAGTATGCAATGAATTTCGTCACGAGGTGCCCAAAACAAAGACGGTGGGCGGCGCCATCAACGAAACGCACGATCAAGACAACAGCCAGTAGCATTACTGTTACGGATTCGCTCACCGTTGATCCTCGTCCTAAGGAGGCGGTCCGGACAGCATCGGGTGCTTAGGATCTTTGGGGGCGCGGTGAACGAGAGGGACGGTGTTTGGGTCTCGGCGTCGGAATAAGCCCGCGCTACCTGGAGATAAGGCCAAGGAATTGTGCAGATTTCGACATTCCTATCTTGTCTGCAACCCCTGATTTTGCAATCGATGTGAGGATTGAAGGGGGTGTACTTGAGCGATCTTGTCAAAGAACTCGAAAAGTTTGTGGCTTATGCCAACACCCTCGCGGGTGATGAAAAGGGCGAAGCCCAGGTCTTCTGCGACCGGTTGTTCAAAGCGTTCGGGCACGAGGGGTACAAGGAGGCAGGAGCTACCCTGGAGGAACGTATCAAGAAGGCCTCGGGCAAAGGGGTCAACTTCGCCGACCTCGTATGGAAGCCGCGCCTTTTGCTGGAAATGAAGCGGGCCGGCGAGAAGCTCCACTTCCACTATAAGCAGGCGTTCAATTATTGGGAAAATGCGGTTCCTAATCGGCCCCGTTACGTCGTTCTCTGCAATTTTCAAGAGTTTTGGGTCTATGACTTCGACAAGCAGCTCAACGAGCCTGTCGATGTCGTAGGGCTCGCCGAGCTTCCGACGCGCTACACCGCCCTCAACTTCCTGCTGCCGAGCAACCCTGCGCCCCTGTTCGGCAACGATCGTGAAGTCGTGTCTCGAGCCGCGGCAGCCAGAGTAGCGCAGCTGTTTCGGTCGCTTACTGGGCGCGGCGTTCCGCGAGAAGCAGCTCAGCGCTTCGTTTTGCAATCCGTCGTGGCGATGTTTGCGGAGGACATCGACATGATGCCATCAGGAACTGTGCTGCGTCTGGTGAATGACTGCCTGCATCATCACCAGAACTCCTACGACGTGTTTAGTGGCCTGTTCCAGCAAATGAACAATCCCAAGCCGGCCGCAGGCGGACGCTACAAAGGCGTCCCTTACTTTAACGGTGGTCTCTTCGCGACTATTGCTCCCATTGAGCTCACCAAAGGGGAGCTTGAGCTGTTGGGAGAAGAGGAGAAAGGCGCGGCCTGGCAAAACTGGGCGAAGATAAACCCGGCCATCTTCGGAACGATCTTCCAACAAAGCATGGACAAGGATGAACGCCACGCTTGGGGCGCTCACTACACGCATGAGGCGGATATTCAGCGGATCATTGGGCCAACGATTGAGAGACCGTGGCGCGAACGCATCGACGCCGCCAAAACAATGACCGAGCTTCTTGATCTGCGGAAGGCACTTTTGGCGTTCAAAGTGCTCGACCCAGCGTGCGGCAGCGGTAACTTCCTCTACATGGCATACCGAGAACTGGTTCGCCTAGAGATTCGCCTGATGGCGAGGCTCGATAAAGAGTTCAGCTGGAAGAAGGTCCAGAAGAATTCACAAGCGACGTCGCTTATCAGCCCCAAGCAGTTCTACGGCATTGACCGAGATTCGTTTGGCGTGGAGCTTGCCAAGGTCACACTGATGTTGGCGAAAAAACTCGCTGTTGATGAAGCAGCGGAAGTACTTGAGCGCGATCAGATTGATCTACCGCTCGCGGATGAGGACGCGCTTCCACTCGACAATCTCGACGACAATATCTTGTGTAGGGACGCTCTCACGTCGCCATGGCCAAAGGTCGACGCCATCGTCGGCAATCCTCCTTATCAAAGCAAAAACAAGGCGCAGCAAGAGTTCGGACGGGCCTATCTCAATGACATCCGGGCCCGTTTTCCGGGAGTCGATGGACGCTCTGACTATTGCGTTTATTGGTTCCGCAAGGCGCACGAGTTGCTGGAGCCTGGCCAGCGAGCAGGTTTGGTCGGCACCAATACAATCCGCCAAAATTACTCCAGGATCAGCGGGCTAGATTACATCGCGAAAACCGGCGGTACGATTACTGAAGCCGTTTCCACGATGCCATGGTCTGGAGACGCCGTTGTCCATGTGTCGGTGGTGAATTGGATCAAAGGCACAAAGTCGGGAAAGAAACGTCTCTATATCCAGGAGGGGAACGATCCGGATGGGGGATGGGACCATAAGGACCTGGACACGATCAACACGGCGCTCTCTTTCTCTACGGATGTAAGTCAGGCAGAGCGACTGAAGGCGAACGCTGAACGCGGCGGGTGCTATCAGGGGCAAACGCACGGACACAAGGGATTCCTGCTCGACCCGGAACAGGCAGTCGAGATGCTCAGCAAGCGGAAGATCAACAAAGAGGTGATCTTCCCCTTCTTAATAGCCGACGACCTTCTTGGTGCGGTTGGGAAACTAAAGTATCGATATGTGATTGACTTTCACCCACGCGATCTACTCAAGGCGCAACAATACAAAGAGCCGTTTGATCGCGTAAAGAAGACCGTGCTGCCTGATCGCCAAAAAGCGGCAAAGGAAGAAGAGGAGCGAAACGAAGAGGCGAGAGAGGCCAATCCGGAAGCGAAGGTCAATCGGCACCACGCTAACTTTTTGAAAAAGTGGTGGTTGATGTCGTATCCAAGGGAGGAGCTGATGAAGGCGATAGCTCCCCTATCTCGCTACATCGTTTGCTCGCAGGTGACTCACCGCCCAATTTTTGAGTTCATATCCACGACTATTCACCCGAACGCCGCTCTGAACGTTTTTGCGTTGGAAGATGACTACTCGTTTGGCATTCTTCAATCGAGCGTTCATTGGGAATGGTTCGTTAATCGCTGCTCGACCCTCAAGGCAGACTTCCGATACACGTCCGACACTGTTTACGACAGTTTTCCGTGGCCTCAAAAGCCGAAGCTCGGGGATGTAAAACTCGTTGCCAAGCGAGCGGTGGAGTTGCGAGCCCTACGAACCAAGCTCAAGAAAGAACACAAGGTCTCACTGCGAGAGCTTTACCGCGCTCTCGAAGGACCGGGCTCTCATCCGCTCAAGAATGCCCAGGCAAAGCTCGATGAAGCGGTGCGAGCCGCCTATGGGATGACGAAAAAGGCCGACGTGCTAAGCACGTTACTCGAACTCAACCAGAACCTGGCGGCCGCGGAGTCAGATGGCAAATCGATCGTCGGCCCAGGTATTCCGCCGACGGAAAAAGGAATGAAGGGGCTGATTACAAAAGACTGCCTATCATGAACTTGCCTGCCGACGACTCGCTCCATCTCGCGGCGCGCGGTCGGCAGAGCAGGCTTGGACGGGCGGAGAAGCACGGGCTTAAAACATAAACCAGCGATTATGTTTGACGGTGCTTGATGGTGAAAACTATTTTTCTACTGCTCCGCCAAATAGACGCTTGATTAGTATCGCTGTGTAACCACCAATAACGGTATCGATTAGGCCAACAGCTCGCTTCAGCGTCTCAATGCTAGGGATTCTTCCGGCCCAATAAAGATACTGAACACCGATCACCGCCAACCCTAATACGACGCACAAGAAAACGGTCATGACTGCTGCGTTAGTATTCAGAAACGTCGCTTTTGCAGAAGAGACTTCAAACTGCTCCGCGTAGTGCTGAACCACGATCAGGACGAACGCTCCGGTCAGGGGACACATAATGAGAATTACGTCCATTGCATCAGAAAAGTCGATCAGCAAAAAGGGTGCGAGAGAAATTGCAATCAAATGAGTTAGCAGTAACATCCAGCCTGCAGTGGCACGAACTAGGCTTTGACGAACACCTGTCATCGATTGTCGCCTCCGCAATATGGATTGACGTCCCACATTCCTCCCAAATCGGGACATGATCCCGTGACGTATCTTGAGAGGCAAGCCGTAAACTTCTGTACAAACTCAGATAGACGAGCATCGTCGATCGGCTTGTATCGCTCTGATGGAGGATTGGCTGATTCTTGGAATGGAGCCATTTCCCCTGTGTTTAGGGTCACCTCAAGATTGAAAGTATTCGGGTCCAGATAGGCAGGATATAACTTTAATTCGATCTTGTAGCGCTCCCAATGATCAGCGAGGCCAAATACAAGGTTGCGGCTCAAACCGCTTATACTAAAGCGACGGACATAGAATTTGTTCGTCTCGAGTGGGCTTATTACCACGTTATCAGGCGTACTGGCCTTCAGTGATTGAAATGCAGCGAACACGTTCTTGCCATCGCTTCTTTTGCAAGCATTAGGAGTGTCCCGCAAATGTCGAAAGTATCTTTCGACGATCATATCGAGAAAATTAGCGATGCGGACATCCGTCGGCCCTTCTTTTCCGAAGATGGTGCGCGGGACAGGAACTTCTACTGAATCCGGCCCTGCGGGGCGGCCTTCGGTGGACACGGCAGAAAATAGCTTTGACTTTGTCAGTCTTTCATATGTCTCTTTAAGCTTGAACTCGTCCACAGTAAGCCAAACCTCAACGAATTCCTTAACGTGCCGTGCGCATTCGTCGAGCTTATTGTCATAGAGAAACAAATTTGGGTTCGTGTAGATCTTCGATACCGTCTTCAGCTGATTTATGAACTGAATCGCTTTTTCGAAATCTCCTACAGCGATTGCGACCTTCAGTGTATCGGGCTCTATTCCAGCATCGCCACCCGTATTGAAGGTGTTTCCGTGATACCTCGTGCTGTCGTCCTTATCATTGGTCAGTTCGATTACATTGGTCTGCTGTCGAATCGAGGCGCTGCCGTGTAAGACTCGTTTCGTTCCGTCTTCCTGGACCGTAGCCGAAAGCGTGCCGACGGTATCGTCGCCAGACATAAGATCAGCACGAAGGCCAGAATCGGGGCCCCCGCCTTGCACTTTGTATAGAACAATGGGTAGCGAAGATCGCGAACCCACGCACAAGAAGCCGGACACTCGATCTTTTACCCACGTTAAGCGTGCCTCGACCGGAGTACTTCCCAGCGTGCCGGAAAACTCCGCGGCCCGCACCTGCATCGAGGAGACGAACAGGAATAAACTCAAAGCGAAGCCGCTCAAGGCGGCGGAGTTAGGAACGAACGTCATTGTCCCCTCAAACATCGGAATGAACGAACTATCGAGCTACCCCGTGAGCCTTGAGCTCCATTTTAGCGGCTTCGAATGCGACCAAGTCCTTTGGACATGAGTAGACGGCACTTTGCCAATAGCGTTCCGCATCTGCCTGTCGGCCTCCGACAAACGCTAGTTCCCCGCTGTAGAAATTGGCTTCGCAAAGCTGCTCGGCTTTCTTCGAGGGATCAGGATCGTCTGCCGCGGCGAATAGAGAGTCTGAAGTCAGTTCGCCCATAAACATTTGAACAACTGGAGCTGGCCACGCCGCCATGTTCAACCTTTTCTTGTAATCCAAGAGGCGGCTCGGACTCTTGATGCGTCTTCTTACGATTTCTGACCAAAGCGCAATATAGGCATTGGAAGGCGCGAGCTTGCCTGCTTGTTCAAAGTCCGCCAGTGCGTTCGAAAATGCCTCCCGATAGAAATAGAGTCTGCCCCGCGCAAGATAAGCGGAAGTACCAGTTAATGACTTGATCCGGTTAAATAGCTTTATGGCTTCAGAGAAGGTCTTCAAGGATTGGTCTTGGTCGCCTTTAGCAAACTCCACAAGTCCACGAGAAGTCAGAGTCCAAGGGGAATCAGGTCGAATCCGAAGAGCTTCGTTGTAATCGGCTATGCTTCCATCAAAATCGCCAGCTGCAGCTTTTGCACCGGCGCGCAATCGATAGGCTTCGTCATTTGCTGGATCGAGTCTGAGCATTTCGGTGAAATCTGCAGTCGCTCCAATTGTGTCACCTCTTGAGCCAAGAATGGTCCCGCGCATCTTGTAGCTTGAGGCATCCTTCGGATTGATCTTGATCGATGTGTTGTAGTCGGCAAGCGCCAGATCATCCTTACCCATCTCCTGCCATAGTTCTGCACGATTGGAGTATGCCTGTACGTAGTTTGGCTCTAACCGTATCGCCTCGCTAAAGTCGGCAATCGCCCCCTTGGAATCGTTATGATACCTTTTCTCGATACCGCGTTCTGTGTAAGCGCTCGCATATTCGCAATATCTACTACTCTTCCAAGCTAAACGTTCCTCGGGACAGGCCCCTGAAACAAACTTGGCTAAGCAACCCGCAATGCTACGTTCGATTTCTCCTGGCTTGTCTTCGTCGCGAGCTTGCGTGCCTTCAATGACACGAAACAGGGCCGATGGTGGTTCATCGATTCCGTCATGCGGGGCGATTTCCGAGCCTTGAACAGACAAGTGAACTTCATAGCCCGATCCTTTTCTGTCGGACGGACGCACCATGACATCGAGTTGATACCGCTCCCAGTGATCCGTCTGATGAAGAAGCAAGTAACGACTTCGTCCGCTAACTGTGAATCGTTGCCAATATTGCCGACCTGTCGAGGACTCGTGAATGGTTACGTGGTCGTTCGAATCGGGAATTGCGGCCAGTTCTGCAAGGATATTTTCGGTCTTGTGCAATGGGCAAGTGCCAGACGGCAAGAATTTCTTGAAATAGGCATGAACAAGCAACGGGGCGACCTTCGCGGTCTCAGACTCTGACATCTGCCTATCGCCAAGGAGCGCCAATGGAATGGTTAGTTGTCCCTGTGGTGCAGGCACGGTTTGCACCCCTCGGAAAAAAGGAGATGATGTTAGAGCGTCGTAGACATCTCGTACCGAAGCTTGATCTACCGCCAATTCCAATGGAATGAATTCCTTTGTGCGTCGGGTGCATTCGTCGATGAACGTGTCGTACAAGAATGCAACGTCCTGCTTGGCCGTAGAATCAATCCTGATATCTGATATGCTGTGAAGGCTCTTAAGCAAACCGATGGCTTCTTCATATCGATCTGCAAATGCTCGAGCGCGTATTAGCCCAGAATAGATATCGGTCTCTTCGAACTCGTGCGTACTTTCTTCGATACCGTGACCCTCCGTGCTCGAAATGCTCAGCCGGCGCGTCTTGCCGTCTATCACAGCGGTTCCAGACCAACCGTCGCGCTCGATTCGTCCGCGTATCTCACCGATTTTCTTGGATTCGCTCGACAGAACGGCCCGCATTGAATTAGCGGAAGTTTCGCCTTCCAATTTTAGTACGCGTTTTCGTAAGGACAGCAATTCGGTTTCAAGACACAAATATCCGGAAAGCTTGCTGTTAGTTGAAACAGCGGATACTTGCACGCGCATGTCCCCAATGCGTCCAACGTACTCGGCTGCCGGCGCCGGCTTCAACCAGACTAAGACAAAGCCGACAACCATTAGACTGACTGAAAGAGCGCGAGCCATGGCTTATTCCCGCGATACGGTTGTATCGCGATTGAACCACGCTTTAGCTAAGTTTGGAAGAGAAGGGCTTACGGTCCGTTCGAGGCTCGATCGAGGCTCGACTAGGCGCCCCGGATTCTTTACGTTCCCCGGATCGGCTCTACTCACCTGCCCCAACAATGGCGTCAGCTTGTAGTCCGCTGCAAATATGTGTCAGCAGCGCTGGCCCCTAACTCGATCATTCTGATCGTCCACCCATTGTCTAAAGCCTGTTCGTCCACCCGTTAGTGTTGCCAAACCGTGCCCTCCGCCACTTGGCTACGCGAGAGGGTTGGCGCTCAATTGGCCACACAGCATTGGAGGAGCGCGAGACAACGTTCCCTAGCCACAACGCACTAATTGAAGCCCTGTTCGTTCCGGATAGCGTCGTATGCTGCGTTCACGCGTTGAGCCTCTGCCTCAGCAGCCTCGCGGATTGATTTGCTGCGGTCTGCCACTGTGTCGGGATGGCACTTGACGATTGCGAGCCGATAGGCCGCTTTTATCTCAGGTATCGTCGCCTGCGGCGAGACGTTCAAGATCAAATAGGGGTCGTCGATCTCTTCATTACTCTCACCGCCATCGCCTGATTGTGGTCCGATAGTATCATCCAACACGTCAGCGTGACGTTCCGAAGCACCGTTTTCACGCTCAGCGGCCAGTCGGTTGCTACGTCGAGTGGCCGAGAACGTCGCCAAGCCAAGCACCCATCCGAAAACAGTCGCCATTTCGACGGAACGACCAATAAAATTGGGAAGCGGATTCCATACAAGCAAGTCAGCGCCAAGGCCTTGATAGACGTAGATTTCAAGGAACACAGCGGAGGAAGCAACGCTCAATAGCGCAGCGATAAACGAGAGACGATACGCTCTTCCCCGTCTCCAAGATCGCATCGACAACCGCCAAGCATGATCGGTTCGACGTTGAGGATGTTGCGCCACCTCAATTCGAGTAACGACATCGGCCAGAGCTGCCGTCGCGTTCGCCAGCGCTTGGTTTAATTCCTGCCCTCTGCGAGATCTCATCTCAAAGCGATCCTCTACTTTGAGGTATCGCACACCTTCCCTGACGCCTCGATCTCTTAACCAAGTTATTTCATCGAGCAGCGATTTCCTCGTGATTTCAAGATCGCGCAAGGCAGCGCCGATTTGCGCCTCGTCTATATGCTCCGGGGCTGGCGGTCCGCTCCAGCGCGCAAACAACAAGAGAAATCCAAGAAAGAGCGGGAAAGCGTAGACGCTGAGGGTGAAAAGGTACGGCAGTGAGTATGCGAGGCCCACCACAACGATGGTAGCGATCGTACAGCCCAGCGGCTCCTGTGGCGGCTTCTTGGCCATGCGTCACCGGGCAAATACTTTGGCCAAAAGAAACAAGACGAAAAGTGGCAGCGTAAGAAGGTAGAAGATGCCGCTGATGACGTAGGTCATCAGGGGGCTTCGGGCGACGCGCGTGTCCGTAACGACCTTTGAAAAGTTGCCAGTGGGAAACGTGTAGAGAAACCACTGAGCGACGACGCCGGGAAGCAAAAGCCACTTCCATGCCTGGTCGAACTCAACACCCGGTTTGTTCTCGCGCCTCCAGACCCCTCGAACCATCCGACAATTCCTCGTTTAAAGCTTCCATTTTGTCGATTTAAAGCGGTGGGTCAATAAGCGACAGACTGATCATTTTGGCCCATGGACTGGCGCCAAGTGGTTGCAGTTAACCTGCGGAGGATTCGACGAGAGCGAGGCTTCTCGCAGGAGACGCTTGCCTATGAGGCCGACGTCAACCGAACCTACATCAGCAAGCTGGAGAAGGGGTCCACCTGGGTAGGCCTGGAGGTTCTCGTGAAGATCTCAAAGGTGCTCCAGGCCGAGCCAGCCGACTTCCTTGAGCGTCCGCCCCGTAGGGGCGCTAAGAGGGTCTAAGGGCGGTTGTCGACGTTCAGGCGAGATCGTTTCTAGTCCAGACCGCCGCGTGGTAAACCCTCCTCGGAATTAACCGAAGGAGGGTCTGACCAAAATCCGAAGATGGCCAACAGCGGCGCTAATTCTTGCCCGCCTTCTTATCCTTCGCCCTGAAGTTGGCCTTGACCGCGCTTGCGCAGGAGGACAAGGCGTCGTCCAGGCCGCCGGCAACCGCGAGCGTTTTGATCTGCTCCAACTGTTCGACCAAATCATCCCATGCAGCATTTGCGGTGCCGACGGCCTTGAGGGTACTCTTCCCCTTCTCCAGCTCCAAAGGCTGCTTTCCGTAACGAAGCTGGAAGAAGATTCCGCCATTCGCGTCGACCCAGAACTGCTCCCGAGAGATCCGCTTTCCCTCGCGAAAGAGCCCGATCTTCGTGATCTGCTGATCGATGCTGGACGTAAGCTTGTTGCGCCGTTGAAGGACCGGAGTGTTAGCGGTCGGCTTCTGTACGGAAACCAGAGAGATAGTCGCTCGTGCCATGATGGGCTCCTCGTTGTCGATGGAGCCGCCGTCCTCTGAATTCGGCACTTGGGCAACGGGCAAACCAGCTTTAAGCCAAAAATATGAGCAAACGCGTGCTTGGGCGCTCCTTAGCTTTTAGAATGAGAGATTAGCGGTGTGTTCCAGATCGGGAGATCTGCGCGGCGAGCCCTTGGCATCTTGTACGAGTGTCGCAACGACGCCGGGCTCCATCTACATTAGAGCCGCTCTTACGCTTGATGGATGTTTGCATCCTCGTGCAGTGGTGGCTTTCGTTGTTAACGTCGCGAGTGGCGGACCTGTCCAGTTGTCACGTTCTCTCCGTCGAACTTTACCCCTCAAGACTTGCCCGAGACTGCATGGCCCGCAGGAGCGCAGCTTTTCATGAATTGCGGTCCTTAACCAGCCATGGCATCCGGTACCGGCTTTTCCAGCGAGGTTACAGACACGATTGACCTAAACTCCTCAAGAATCTCCGGATGGTTTTGGTCGAGATAGCGCTCCACCTTCTTGTTGCCGAGTAGCTTGGAGATGTATCCGCAGGCAATCACAAGATGCAGAACGTCCTCACCGTATGAGCTTTCGACCGCCTTAAAGTCCTGTTGAAGCACGCTCATTTCGCGCTCCATGCGGGCAATCTGCTCGGTCGTCATACCATCGATCTTTTTTACTCGTTCAGGCTTAGCCAAATCGCTCTGTTTGGTCGCAGCTAAAAGAGCTCGCGCATACCCAACAGTGAAATTCGAGGCCGACAGCATCAACTCGGCGACCTCGACCTGACGCATCGAACCCATCCTGCGGAGCACGTCGAAAGTCACTGTGCTGACCATCTTGTCTTTTAGCATTTCGACCGCCTCCGGGCTTATACCGTCAAGCATGGTTCGCCGCCGCTTGATGTGACCGATATTGACGTCCAGCGCCTTCGCAAGCTTCTCTTCCGACACGCCACGCGCGAGCGCACGCACGATCATGAAATATTCCTGGATCGTCGCAAGATGGTTGACGCGCTTGTTGTAGGTGAACGTTTCATCGTCATGGGCCAAGATGCAGCGGGCGCTCGTTTCGCCGCGATCTAGAAGCGCCGCACGACGCCAATGACCGTCCAGCAGCAGGTATTTTCCATTCTGGTCGGGTTGTTGTGAGACAACCAAGGGCTCTATCAATCCAATCTCGGCAATTGACTGGGCGACCCGCTTATATCGGACAAGCTTCTTCGCCTCGTCGGATACCTGCTTGAGCGGCAAAATCGATTCAAACGGGACGACGACAATGTCTTCCTCAAAAGCGATCTTAACCTCGGCATTTTCCATGGCTCTAGCCTCCCGTGCTATGGAGCCGCTCAGCGATGGGACGGGGAAGTGTATGCAGCTCCTCCGCCCGCAGCAACTGGAGGAACGGGACCTCTCCCATCAACATTCGCAGGGCATTGACGACGAACAGCAGGCGGCCTTGAGCAAGACCGGCCTTCTTAACGAGTAATCTCTGCCGATCGGCCTCTTTCCTGAAAGCTCGCACAAGCGCGCCTGATGTTACGCGTTTCGCTTGCTGCCGTGGACCTGTCGGGTGTTTCGCCTTGCCGAGCAGGTTGCGCTGTTCGATTATTTTCCGGATCGCTAGTACCTGATTGCCTGGAATGGCGTTGGCTTCATACGCCTCCGCCAGGGCTTTTTGAACGTCGCCGTCCTTTGCTTTCGCAATCTCCATAGCGATTGTGTGAGGAATAAGTCCCTTATCCACCGCGGCCAATAGCCGTTGTTCTCCGTTGTCCAACAGACAGCAGATCGCATAGACATATTCGGTGCTGAAATCGACTTTGAGAGCGATCTGCGCGTTCGAATAGCCGCGCTTCTTGAGATTTCCAATCTCCGAGACCAGCTCCAGCGAAGAATGATGCCGCCGCGCGAGGTTCTCTACTAAGCTCATAACGAAGCAGTCCTCTACGGAGGCCTCGACAACAATCGCCGGTATTTCCTTTTGGCCGAGCGCGATAAAAGCTTCCAATCGCCCCTGACCGCAGACAAGGTCATATCCATGACCGTTGCGGCGACTGACGGTGATGGGCTTTTTGAGACCAAGATGAGCAATACTTGTCACAAGCTCACCGAATATCCGCTTGTTGCGAGATCGCGGATTGATGACCTTAATGTCGGCAACAGGAACCTTAACGATTTCGGGAGCGGTTTCGTCAGTCATGCGGCAACCCCTAGCTCGTTTCGTGCGCTGAGGCCGAAAAACATATCGAGATCGTCGAAACGATACGCATCCAGATAGATTCCGTTCTCTTCAGCGAGCCTCAGCCGATCCTTTGAAATGTCGATACTGGGGAGAAGGTAGTAGTCGAGAATTCCGGTGTTCTGTCCATCCATGCGGATGGCAATCGTGATATCAGGGCGCAGGCTAGTATCGAGCCTCAGCTTCCAGCGTAGAAACCCAGCCTGAGTATGCAGGCAACGCGCGATGACAATCGAAGCCGTAAACTCGCCATTGATCGTCAAAATATCCGTCAGTTCATCGAATTCGACAGTCCCGCCGCCTTCCCTTATCCCAGCTAGTGTTTTCTCAAGCACTCCCGGAAACATCGTTCGCAGCGCCCGGTTCGTCTCGATATACCGGTAATCGCGGCCGGGATCGTAGCCGACAAGCTGATAGGCTCGAACGAGGCTTCCAAATCGCGTTCGATACACGGAGCTTGAGGGCATCTCGTCGACCTCGTCGATCACGAGGCCTGAAAGGTGTCCTTCCTGTCTCAGCAGCGCCGTCAGCCGCTCCAACATTTCTTCATCGGTCAGCCGCTTGCTGCGCTCCTCGATAATTCGTTTGGCGGCAAGGAAGAAGTCGATATCGATCACCGCATTGAAGACGCGATCGGCGCGAATCCACATCTCTGGCGGGTTTATGACCCGCTTCTGTTTCAGCTTAAATGAAACCCGATTGTAGACGTTGTTTCCAACGTATTTCTCGTTCGTGAGTAACTGGTGGATCGTTCCTCGCGTCCAGGGACGACCGAACTCATTGGCGATGCCTTCCGCATTCAGCATGGCCGCAATCTCGGTTTCCGTTTTAAGCTGAAGGACGAAGCAGCGGTATACGCGTTGCACCACACTTACTTCGTGGGGCGGGCCGGGTTTCAAGATGACCCGATCGGTCTGCAGGCTCTTGTATTCGCCGCGCGAAAGATCGGCTTTGGGAACGCGATGTTCGTCGATCAACTGACGCCGTAGCCCGTAACCCGGGGAGCCGCCTTGCCTAAAGCCGAGACCGATTAGACGGCATTGGCCGGCGAAAACCTTGGCCGAGAGCTCACGGCTATACTCGCCCGCCATGGCCCGCTTCATGCTCTTGATGATGGTGGACGACAGGCTTCCGTCATTTTCGAACTGCTCGGCGCAATACTGAACCCTGATGCCTGCCTCCTTGCATGTGTACTCGTAGTAAGCGCTCTCGTCCGCGTCCGGGAATCGTCCCCAGCGGCTCACGTCGTAGACGATTACGACGCTGTAGTCCGCCCGACGTTGCCTAACGTCGTCAATAAGTTGCTTGAGAGCATCGCGACCTTCGATGCGCAGTCCGCTCCGTCCCGCATCCTCGTAGGTTCGAACGATTGTGAGATTGTGGCGTGAGGCATAGGCCGCAATCGCATCTTTCTGGTTCTCGGTCGAATACTTCTGATGGTCCGTGGACATGCGCACGTATTGCGCAGCCCGTGTCGGGTCGTTGGCTGGCTCTTCGGCGTTTGCTTGTCTTGCACGTCGCACGGAAGAACTACTCGGTCATTGATCAACCCAAATTCAGGTTGAGCATCGGGATACTAAAGCGTACCCAAGGGAGAGCTGGAATGTCGCCTCCAAAAAAGGACCGAAAGATTCAGCCTGTTCCAGTAAACTCTTATCCGCTCCAAGTGAACGAGATCGGCAGCGCCGAGTTTACGCGGGCTATAGCGCAAGCTCTTCACAAAGAATTCGGCGATACCCACGCCGCCGTTAAGACCGTGGTGGCGCTCACTAAAGCCAACGAGCGGGCCGTCAAGAATTGGTTTTCGGCCAAGAACGGTCCGACCGGCCGGCATCTCGTGGATCTCGTTCGTACTTCGGACGAAGTTCTCGAGGCCGTATTGCGGATGTCTGGGCGAAGCGATCTGATCCTTGCCAAGAAGCTCGGTGATTCCAAGCAGACTTTGCTCAAGATGCTAAGGCTTATCGGCGAGCTTCAAAGCTAGGCTCTGATTGGCGATCCGACGAGATCGAGTTTATTTCTCCCAGACCTTCGCGCCCAGTACTGCTCGAACTGTAAATATCTCCGTTGGGACTGACATCGATTGTCGGTCTGCAATCCCTATTCACAACGAAAACGGAGATATTTCCTTCATGACAATAGCGCCACCTCTCTGGGACTCAGAGCCCCTTTCCAATTCTTCATCTTCCGCCTCCGAGGCGACTTTCAAGCGCAAGCCAGAATATCGCGATCGATACCGGAATGGCTTTCCAACCGACGTTCTCGAATGGTTGAAGCAGAACGAGCCAGCCGATTTCGCCGAGCTGATGGACCTGCGCAAGTCTCTCTATGCGCGTCGCACGAAGGGCAAGTATCGGATCAGACTTGCTGGCCTCACATCGGTTGGCGAGCAGAAAATGTTGTTAACCGGCCCAGCCAGTGCTGTCCTGATCCTTAGTGACAAGGCTCGCCACTTCCTTCTTCGCACGCTGTGTCGGCTTCGCAGGGCTCGTCGTTGGCAACCGATCCGATATCGATGATGCCACCCGAGCAGGCATGTCGAGAGCAATTGGCTCGACTAATAAATGCGATGCCGTTTGTAGCGCCCGCCGCAGTGACGCTTACGATGAAGAAGCGACATGGCGCACGTCCGGTAGATGACATAGTCGCATCGGAGAATTTCAGGCATTTCCGCAACAGACTTGAGCACTCGTTACTCGGGAGTGCGGCCAAGCGGTATGGCAAGTACCTGCTGATGATCGTAGTGCTGGAAACGAGCGCCGATCACCGGCTGCACTATCACTGTATCATAGACCGTCCTTACCACTGTTCATTCAGCCAGTTTGATGCCGTCGTGCGTGACGAATGGACGAAGACAGACTTCGGGTATCGCCAGGTCGATATCCAAGACCAGCCGGACGAAGGCTGGACAGATTACCTCCTCAAGCGGCGCCAGAAGCGGTCGCTGTTCGATTCTATAGATTGGACCAATTGCCAATTGATTGCTGAGTGAAGTCTCCTCTCAGGCAACCGATCGTTCGCTGAAGTGCAAAGAGCGTCTCATGTGGAGGCGCTTTAATAGCTAACTGTACTCCAATGGAAGCAAATGCGCAGAGTGCCGAAGGCGAAGTCGCAGACAGCAAGCTGATCGTTAAGTCGAGCCAACCATGAGTTAGCGAGAGTTGATAGCCGCTGAGCTTGAAATAAAATCCAACGATGCTAACGAAACGCCTTCATAATAATGGAGGCCGCAAATGGCTAAGAAGGCAAAGAGCGTAAAGATATCTCGAAAAGCTTATTCGCGGCGGATATCAAACTGCTCAAAGCGCATTCCAAATCCCGTACGCCGGTATCAAAGCTCTCTAAGTTGATGAAGCGTAGCGAAGGATCGTTGAGGCAGAAGGCACTTTCGCTCGGAATCGGTCTCGGGCACCAGCGCTGAGGCCATGAGTTGCGTAGTTGCACGCAGGCGGCGAATCAATTCTGATGATCCCGTAAAAGGTCGAGGAATAGTGGGATGCGTGTTCGCCTGATTGTCTATGCAATGGCCATCTTGGCTCTGAGTACTGCGAATGCATCGGCATTCTCGATGAGCTTTCGATGGTGCGGTCTCAGCTCTCCGGTGTTCACGTTGAGCGGTGTACCAAAAGGGACGGCCACACTACAAATCCATATGGTCGATCTTCAGGTCCCCAGCTACAATCATGGTGGCGGAACGGTGCCGTACAAGGGGCAGGCTACGGTCGCTTGTGGAGCGCTGAACAACTATTCGCCGCCAAGTCCTCCGAGCGGCAGCCATTCGTATCAAATCACTGTCACGGCATTTGGGCCCAACAACTCAAATCTCGGTTCGGCGACCTTCACAAGGGAATTTCCCGAGAAGAAGTGACAGAATTGTCGTGATCTTATCACCGTCTGCAATTCTTTTTCTGCTTGGGTGGACTAACTCAGCGGCTCCGGACCAAAATCATAGTACGGACCCGAGTAGCAGATCGTGTCGATGCGGTCGGCCTTGTATCTAGCGGTGAGTTGAGCGGTGGCCTTTGAGGGATTGGCTGCAGCCGGCCATATTACTATTCCCCTGCTCTCGCCGTCGGTCTTCCAAGTTCGATCGGGACCTCCAAGCATAACGTCAACCAATTCTCGCCACAGCGTCATCTGGCCTGGCCCCATGAATTGCCAGAACGTTTGAGTTTGGTCGTGAGTCTCGGTGGTTCGTTGGGACTTCAGTTCGACATTAACAAGCTCACTGGTGCCGTTATCGTCAGTGCGGATCATGAGCAAATCGGCGACCACTCTCTTTGGCTTACAGTCTTCATTGCCCTCGGAGGTAGTGAGTGCAATCTCGTCTGAAACGAACCAATAGGAGTGACCATCATCTGTAGCTCGTTCGATCGAGGGAACCCGCCCTCCGTTGTTCATAGCCTGTGCTATCAGCCATGACTGCACGGACTTCTCTGGTGTAGGACGATCAGGAGCCTTCATCCTCACCGACCCATCCTTCAAAGCAGCGAGCGTGGTCCGCAGTGCAGAGCCGCTTGTCATGTTCGAAAATCCGAGCTGAGGTGTCCAGTTCGCGCAGCTAACAAGGCTTATCGAACTAACGGACGGTCGTAATCGAAAGGAGTGCCGATCGAACACGTCTTGGTAATCATGGATCGCATTTTGGAATTCTTCAGATTTAGCACGCTTCGCATTCTCGAGAAGCGTTTCAAGTTGGACGGTCAAAACGCTCATCAGCTTTTTTGCTTCCATTCTTCAGAGATCGATCCACTCACCGTCATCGGCAAGTACAACGTTATCAAACAAAGTTGGAAAAGCGTCCCGTCCAAAAGTATGGATTGGAATCAGCCGGCTTGGCCCGACCGACGCGGCTAGTCTCTTTAGGTCCGGCACACTCGCATGACCCGAAGTGTGGATAGTCTCGAAAGGAATTCCGCGCTTTCCGCACTCATCCTTCAGCTTTGCTCCAGCACCGTCAGCCAAATAGCCCTCCCACTGCGACCAGATCACTCGTGCACCGGAAAGTGCGTCAGCACGCTCAAGGTCCCGCATCATCCAGCCGCGAAACAGCATCACCATTTGAGCCGCACGATCCTTAAGATGCTCGGGCCACAAACGGAAGTTCCGATACTTGTCGACCAAAGTAGCCACGCCGTTCCTGACGAGATGGATCCGTTGTGCCTGCGGTATGTAAACGGCGATGTTCGACCAGCCTCTTTCGGCTTTCGGAATGGTGGTATAGCCGGTCGCTGCCAGGACTTCGGCAGCGTAAGCATCAATCAGTAACGTGCGGCCTGCTCGCTTTGCTGCCCGATAGACCGTCACCACTCGATCGATATTTTGAGCGGAGCAAGCGACCAGAGCTATGCCGCTAGTCTGGTTGAATCGATCGAGAAATTGCTGCTCAAGGTCCTCTTCGTTCGGAAATCGCTGATCGTTTGCAAGCCTGCCGAGGCTTGAGCCCTCCATCAGCATCACGTCGATTGCCCTGGGTGGGTTTTGGACCAGACGCTCGAACAGAGCTCCTTTGCGCCCGTGCGCGCGAAGGTCGCCCGAATAGAATAATCGTTTCCCGCCAGCCTCGACATCAAGGGCGTATGCGTCAAAGCCCGAATGGTCCACAAGATGAGGCACAATCTTGAATGGGCCGATCTCCAAAGGCTGGCCCGAAACAAGATGGTACGAGGCCTTCAAGGCGACGCCATCTGGCACGAATTTGGCGGCAGCGCTCATCACGGCCTCAGTAGCAGCGCCCATAACGAGCGGAACACCGCGGTGAGCCTTCGGCACAAGACCCCAATGATCGCGGTGGCCGTGGGATAGCACTATCGCCAGAAGGTCAGCGGAGCCGGTTTCCAGTCCATCTACTTCGGGAAGCTTCGCCCCTTCGAGGTCTGGCACGCTCAGCGGCAGACCGAGGTCCAACAGGATGCGTTTTTGCTCGTACTCAAGTTCGACGCATGTGCCACCAATTTCGCGGGTGCCCCGATGAATTCGCAATCTCATTCCTGCTCAAACCTCGCTGTCCAATCTTCTATATTCAATTCAGGGCCCGAGAAATTTACACGTTATGGAATATTCCGAAGAAATATTTTGATCTGGCGGGTTAGCCCGGTCATGCCCACTTGCAGAGACGATCGGAGGGCAGAATGCTAAGACGTCTCACTTTCGCGATAGGCGACATCCACGGTTGCTTTGACGAGCTCAGGATTCTCATTGGCCTTTGCCGGAGAAGCGCGGAGAAGGTTGAGAGCGAATTCATTCTCCTGGGCGACTATGTCGATCGAGGACCTGCTTCCCACGAAGTGATTGAATACCTCATGCGTGAACAGAGCAGGGGGCAGTTAAGGCTTCGTTGCCTGCGCGGAAACCACGACGACATGCTTTTGCTGGCGGCAGATCGCATGCGCTCCGATACCGAGTTGATGCAGTGGTGGGCGAACGGCGGAGAGGCGACTCTGGACGCTTACGGGGTGAGAGATCCTTCGGACTTACCACCGGATCACCTAAAATGGCTCGGATCGTTGCCATTCTGTGTGCAAGAAAGCGGTAGGTTCTTCGTTCATGCTGGCGTGCGACCCGCCGTGCCACTTGAGGCTCAATCCGAACACGACATGGTTTGGATTCGCGAGCCCTTCTTGTCTTCAGACGCTTGGCATGGTGCTCTCGTCGTGCATGGACACACGCCGACAGCCACCGGAGCACCGGATGCGCGAGCCAACCGCATCAATCTTGATACTGGAGCTTGCTTCGGTCAACCGCTACGGCGGCAGCATTCAGCGATGACGAAGTTTACCCTCTATTCTTTCTGAACAGCGACGGACTAAAGTGTCAACTAGCTGCTGCGCCACCTAGTTCTTCTTCTTCGTCTTTCGACGCATGATCATGAGCCGAGTCTTCGCAACGTCAATTTCTTCTAACGTAAACGCTCCAGTCGATTCATGGTCAATAGCGGCTTGTTCAATCGAGCAGTCCAACAAGTCGTGCTGCGCCAGCTTCTCCAAACCGGATTGAAGCTGCTCGACATGATTGATGTCGAGGACTCGCTTCGCCGTGATCACTGCACCTTGCTTTTCGATTAGGTCGCGCATGGCGGTGAACTCGTAGCCTGGAATCATAGCCTCCGCACGATCCAGTCTCGCCAGAACATCCTTCTTGAAGCGCTCCTCGAACGACATGCATAACTCCTCTGTGGGTAGCATCGTTTAGCAGAGGCAAGCAGGCGACGGAATCCCTACACTCGCCGGAAATTGTGGGCGGGTGCTATGGACAACGAAGACTTTATCGAGCTTGAGCAGGAGGAGATCGAGCCGGTAGAGGTCGAGGCGGAGAAAACGACATTCAACCGCGAAGCCTATCTTGAGGCACGAAACGTCGTGAAGCTTCGCAACAAGCCAAGAGGCAGGAAGCTCGAATATTCTTTCGCCCGCTCGTACATCAAAGAGGACGTGAAGCGATCAGAGGAATTCCTGGTTCTCGGATTTGATACGGAATACCAGTCGCCGAAAGAGACGTTCACCCAGGATGAAATCGAGGCTGGGACGGCGAAGTATGAACTCCTCTCGTACCAATTTCACGCGATCAACAGCAACGGATTCGAATGGAATGGCATCGCGATCCCCGACGATGGCGAACGAATAGCATTCACGGACTTCATCATCTATGCAATGGCCCTCGGTGCGCACAGGGGTCAACGAATTCCAAAGACGATCGTCATGGTCGCGCATTATAACAGGGCCGACCTCCCAGCGTTTCAGGATCGCCCAAAACTCCTTTGGCGGTTCGAGAACGTTCGAAATTCCTTAATCTCAGCGTCGGCGCCGATCCGATTGAAGATTTCCTTCGGTGACAAGGACGAAGATGTTGCCGAAGTCAGCGTGTATGTGCGCGACACGATCCTCCTGGCTCCAGCAGGTCGCAAGAGCTTGGCGGAGATCGGACGGCTGATCGAACGCGAGAAAACACGCCTCTCCGACGACGATGATGAAGAGCTCGCGCTTAAGAAGAACATGAAGGTGCTTCGCAATACGGATTGGGAGCTTTTCCGCGAGTATGCGCTCATCGATGCCGAGATCAGCGCAAAATACCTCCTGCGACTGACTAAGCTATACCAGGATGTCACGGGGGAAACCTTCGTACCAAGCGCGCTGTCAAATATCGGAATGAAGCTGCTCGTCAAAGGGTGGCAGGAGCGCGAACGGCCGATCAATCCGGACGAAATGGTCGGCAAGGAGAGGATCGAAGAGGTAGTTTGGGACGAGAAGAAGCAGGAATTCAGGAAATGGAAACACAGGCCCTATCTTGAGGAACTGAGCTGGTTCGTCGATTTTGCGACGGAGTGCTATCACGGCGGGCGTAACGAGCAGCTCTGGTTTGGGCCGAGCTTCGAGGACGATTGGCGTGACTACGACCTGACAGGCGCATACCCCACGGCGATGGCTACGATCGGTCGGCTTGACTGGCGGGCAATCCGTCCGTTGGCTTCGCTCAGCGATCTTCGCGACAACGACACCGCCTTCGTTTGCGTAGATTTCAAGTTTCCTGATGGTACGCGCTATCCGACATTGCCGGTTCGAAGCCAGAACGGAATCATCTTTCCACTAACTGGTCGCAGTTATTGTGCACGTCCAGAGATCGAGTTGGCAGGCCAACTTGGTTGCGAATTGACGTTGAAGCACGGCGTTGCGGTACCTGAAGATCAGACGGACAAAGTCTTCTTTGATTTTGTGAGGGAAACAATTCGAAAGCGCGACGAGGCGCCGACAAGGATCGAGAACGCCTTCTGGAAGGAGCTGACCAATTCTTGCTACGGCAAGACGGCCCAGGGGTTGCGGGATAAACGCGTCTTCAGTTTACGCAAGCGACGCGGCGAACGGATTGGCGAGAGCGCGATCAGCAATCCATTTTATGCGGCGTACATCACGTCATTCGTTCGAGCTGTCGTAGGAGAGATCATGAACCGAATTCCAGCTGATAAAATGGTGTTTAGCGTAACGACCGACGGCTTTATCACGAATGCGAGTGAGGAGGAGATGGAGATCGCCAAGAGCGGTCCTATCTCTAAGCGATTCTCGGAAGCGCGCGATGCCATCAAAGGCGATCCGGAGGTTCTTTCCGACAAGCATAGTATTCGCCAAGTGTTGGGTTGGCGGACGCGCGGCCAAGCGACGATCAAGCCGGGTGATGAGTCGGTTGATCCCGACAAACGATACGTGCTGGCCAAAGCGGGCATAAAGGCGCCAGTCCATTGCACGGAAACTCACGAGCAGAACGACTACATCACCGAGCTATTCTTTCGTCGTAGTGCTGAGCACAAGATCGAGTTGGAGTATTTCACCAGCATCCGCGAAATGCTTCTCTTCAACGCGGATCTCGTGAAGAAGGGGTCTAAGAAGCACATCAGCATGGAGTATGATTTCAAGCGGAAGCCGTATGCAACAGGGATGACTGAGGTCGATGGCGTGAAGCCAATGTCGACTGGCCCAAAGCCGCATTTGGTCTTCAGCACGGAACCTTGGCAATCCGTCTCAGAATTCAAGCAGGTGAGGTCGGTGTGGAACGATTTCTACCTGAAGAACAAGATCTGTCTGAAAACGACCGGCGATTTCACCGAATTCGCCGATTTCTTTGACATGGTCTCGTCGCTTACCCCTGGCTTGCAGCGGTACATGAAGAGCCAGAACGGCGACATCAGGCGGCTAAAACGCGACGTGTGCCGAGCATTCAACAGGGGCTTGGCAGGTTTCGCTGCTTATCAGGACATGACAGCCAAGGAATTTGCGGCGGCGCTGAGCGAGACAGGCTTTCTTGCTGTTGGCGAACCGGTCAAAGTCAGTGACGTCACGAACGCGGCCAAGGCCAACGCACCGTTCACGAGGAATACGACGCCACCAACCAAGGCGGTCCGGAAAGTCGTGGCGAGCCTTAAGGGGCGGTTTCCGGGATTTAACGAACTCGAAATATTGGCATCACCCCGCCACGACGCCATCAGGTTGCAAGAAGCCATCGGCCGATCATGCCCCTTCGTCAATCGGACCCAGGCCACCAGTAAAAGATGGCGGGAATAGTAAAAGTTATACCAGTTATCCCATACCTGACTTTTACTACTACGTAAGTCTCTGAACATCTTACAATTCTGCCTGTCCCATCAACGCGACTTGCAGCAATTGTCGGATCAAAAGGCCATCATTTTAAGAGGTGATGTCCGCCGGCGGCCGCGATCTCCAGAGCCCGCTTGGCGCTCTCCTGGCCTTTGATATCGCGCAGGTCGAGGGACGAGGCGGCGGCTTCATGCACCTTCGGTGAGGGCCGCGACAGCACCTGCGTGCCCTTGAAATGGTTGGCGATCTGAATGAGCGATTGTGCGGCGATGATCTGGATGTCCGGGCTCGCCCAGGCCGCCTCCGAGCCGCAGGCGGCGGGGCAGATCAGGCCCTCCTCGCGTCCATTGGCGCCGATCGCGGCGGGCAGGACGCCTGCGACCGGCGCGATCGACCCGTCGAGGCCGAGCTCGCCCAGAACCGTGAAACCCGTCAGCGCATCCGGCGGGATCGCGCCGATCGCCGCCATCAGCCCGAGCGCGATCGGCAGATCGTAATGGCTGCCCTCCTTGGGGAGGTCGGCCGGCGCCAGATTGACGATAATCCGCCGCGCCGGCAGCGCCAGCCCCGAGGCGATCAGGGCCGAACGGACCCGCTCGCGCGCCTCCGACACCGCCTTGTCCGGCAGGCCGACGATGGCAAAGGTGTTGACTATTAACCCAAGTCTGATATCGACCGTCGTTGCCGAATTTTTTGACAACGACCAAGACATTGAAACCATTAGCTTATTCGTACCTGAGAATCTCGACTGACCTGCAACTAAAGGGGCACGGTCGTAAGAGGCAGCTGGAAGCGTCCCGGGCATATGCCGAGGCGAACGGACTTGAGTTTGCCGAAGGCGGTGAGCTTGAGGACATCGGCGTCTCCGCATTCAAGGGAGCAAACGTTCGGGAAGGTGCTCTCGGTCAGTTTCTTGAGGCGGTTCGGTCCCGACGCGTTCAGCCGGGTTCGTACCTGATCGTCGAATCTCTCGACCGCCTGAGCAGGGAGCAGGTCCTCGCCGCACAGTCGCTCTTCCTCAGCATCATTCAGGCCGGGATCAACCTCGTTACCCTCGCGGATAATCGGGTCTACCGAGCTGGGAAGACTGATCTGGGTGACCTAATCATGTCCCTCGTGATCATGAGCAGGGCACACGAGGAGTCCCAGACGAAGAGCCTGCGACTTTCTGCCGCATGGAAGAACAAGAGGGTAGCGGCCGCTGCCTTGAAGCCGATGACGAAGTGGTGTCCGGCTTGAGCCACAGCCGAACCTAATGCAAAGCTACTCAATATTGCTCGAGGCTCCGTTGCACCTGCCCATAGATTCGATCGACAGAGTGGCTCGAGACGCTTTTGCCAGCATTTCGAACGAGCTTGCCGTTTGCGAGGTTCGGGAGCCTGGTCTCGATCTGGTCTACTTGATTGGGAAGGCAGCAGGACCAGACGAACTCGACGAGGAGTAGGCAAACGCCACGGTCAAAATTTGGGGATGGGGCTAGGGCTCCATCCCCTTCTTGGACCTGATGTGCTGGGACTGCGATCTAGGTTAGGTACCCGCCGCAAGTTCGGATCCACGAGCTTGGACGCTACCTTGCGCGACGTCCGGCACCTACCGCAGAAGGCACCAATATCCGAGCACATCAGCCCCACTGATCCAATGTAGGTTAATAGTCCATACCATTGCGAAGGCCGGCAGGCCCGGGGCGACCTGCACCTGCACGTCGACCGCACGGGCCTCGATCCCCTCAAAGGCGACGGTAGAAACCCGCTGAACCATGCTCGAACCAGCCTGCCTCTCGCGCAATTAGGGGTAGCAGAGCCTGGCGCCTTTCGCAAGAACAATACGGGAACACGCCCGAGAGCCACGCCAGCCCTAACCAATCATAAACGTGACGCGGACACTACGCCTCGAATGCGAGCGGCTCTTCTCAGCACATTCCAACGAATGTCCGCTACTCCTGGGGCTGCGGGATGGGCCGTGATCTAACGGGTGAAGAATTCAAATGCTTGCAAATCGCCGGAGAAGCGAACGCCGGGTGTGCAGCCGGCTGGCCAAGATCCATTTTGGCGCGGGCTCGCTGCCGCGCGACTGCACGATCACGGATATTTCGGATGGTGGCGTGAAAGTGGTGGCGGAATTCCTCGAAGTGCCGCCGCAATTCACCATCATCTTCGCGCCCGATTATTCCCGCCAATGCCGCCTGCGCTGGCGCATCGGCTGCGAGTTCGGCGCGGAGTTCGTCGATTAGGCCTCAATGGACGCGCCTCCTTAACGGGGCTTTAGCGTTAATGGGTAAGCATCTCTGATCAGTCGCCGAGTGATCAGAGTATGCCCAAGCGTCCGTCCGCCGCCTTTCCTTCGGCGAAATTCCTGCTTCCCGCGTTCATGGTGCTCGTCCTCGGCGGCTGCCAGACCAATGGCATCGAGGATGTGACCGGCGCGCTCGGCGTCAGATCTGAAGCCGCCGTCAATGTCGACGCCAAGCCGGACATCGACGCCTTGCGTGAGCGCTATCGCGCCAAGCCCGGCGATCCCAGCGTTGCGCTCGCCTACGGCAAGGCGTTGCGCGAGAGCGGCCAGCGGGCGCAGGCCGTCGCGGTGATGGAGCAGGCCGTGCTCGCCCATCCCAGCAACAAGGCATTGCTCGCCGGCTATGGCCGCGCGCTCGCCGACAACGGTAATTTCCAGCAGGCCTTCGACGTTCTCGGCCGTGCGCATACGCCCGAGGATCCGGACTGGCGCATCCTGTCGGCGCAGGGCGCGGCACTCGATCAGCTCGGCCGCAATGAGGAGGCGCAGCAATATTACGCGACCGCCTTGAAGATCGTGCCCGACGAGCCGCAGGTTTTGTCCAATCTCGGCCTGTCCTACATGCTCCAGAACAATCTGCCGCGGGCGGAGGAAACGATGCGCCGCGCGCACGAGCGCAATCCCACTGACCCGCGCGTGCGCGCCAATCTCGCGCTCGTGCTGGGGCTGGAAGGAAAGCAGGCCGAGGCCGAGGCCATCGTGAAGGCCGATCTGCCGCCGGATCAGGCGGCGGCAAAGGTCACGGCGCTGCGGCAATTGCTGGCGAAGAAGCAGCAGCGGGCGGACAGATAGCCCGCGCTCTTGGTAGATTCTCGTTTTGACGCGTTGTCTTGACGCGAACCGGTAGCCAGTTCGCTCGAAGACGCTTCTAGCCTTACGACGCCTTGCGATGCGGGGCGGATCCGCGGCCCGACCTGCCCTTCAGCTTTTTCAGCAGCGGCCCGAGCAGCGAACGCTTTGGCTTCTTCACCTCGCCGCGGCCGGCAAGGCGGTTCGCCATGCTCTGGAACAGAAGGGTGGTGCGATGACTCTTGGAGACCTCCGCGATCATCTGGCCGTTGTTGGCGGCGGTCGAGAACAGCTTCGAATCGAACGGGATCACGGCGAGCGGCTGGCTCTCCATGGTCTTGGCGAAGGCTTTGACCTCGATCTCCGCGCGCTTGTGCATGCCGACCTGGTTGAGGCAGTACAGCGGCGGCCGGTCGTTCGGCCGCGCCGCCTTGAGCACGCTCAGCATGTTCTTGGTGTTGCGCAGATTGGCGAGATCGGGCTCGGCCACGATCACGATGTCGTCGGCGTTGACCAGCGCGCGCCGGGTCCAGCCCGACCATTGGTGGGGAACATCGAGCACGATGCAGGGCGTGGTCATGCGCAGCGTGTCGAACACCGCGTCGAAGGCTTCGGCGCCGAAATCATAGACCCGGTCGAGCGTCGCGGGCGCGGCCAGCAGGCTGAGGCGCTCGGTGCATTTGGCGAGCAGGCGCTCCATCAGCGCCGTGTCCGGCCGGTCCTGCGACAGCACCGCGTTGGCAATGCCCTGCACCGGATCCTGATTGTAGTCGAGGCTCGCGGTGCCGAAGGCGAGGTCGAGATCGATCACGACGGAATCGAGCGCGAGATCGCGGGCGATGGTCCAGGCCACGTTGTGCGCGACGGTGGACGCGCCGACGCCGCCCTTGGCGCCGACCACCGCGATGACACGGCCGGTGATGATGGCTTCCGACGCCGAGAACAGGCTGCAGATCGAGCGGACCACGTCGAGGGTTTCGACCGGTCCGACCACGTAATCGTTGACGCCGCGACGGACCAGCTCGCGATAGGGCGCAGTGTCGTTGGGATTGCCGATCACGACGACGCGGGTGCCGGGATCGCAGACGCCGGCGAGGTCGTCGAGCCCCTCCAGGATGTCGCGCGTGCCATCGGATTCGATCACGATCACGTTCGGCGTCGGCATCGATTCATAGACTTCGATCGCCGCAGCAAGGCCACCGTCCCTGGCAGTGAGATGCGCCTTGGCGAGCCGGCGATCCTCCCCCGCCGCTGTCACCGCGGCGAGCGTCTGCTCGGTCTCGCAAAAGGCCTGCACCGAGATGCGGGGAACCGGCGCAATGTGTTCGTCGGGGTGCCGCGGATCGTCCGCGTCTTCGTCGTGGATGCCAATCATTTGCCGGTGTCGCTGAGTTTGGCCTTGTCGGCCTCGGGATAGGCGGTCGCAGTGGGCGAGCCCTTGCGATAGCGGTCGAAGGCGATGTCGCGCCGAGCGGTGTAGGCGGGCGTCTCGGCGCGCGGCTGTTCGAGGTCGGCGGGGTTGTCGATCATGGCGGCGAGGTTGCGCTGGCTGGCGCAGCCCAGATTGAAATACGGCCGGTTCTCGTTGTAGCCGGGGTCGAGGATGTTCGGACCAACGTCTTCCGGCCACAATCCGCAAGGTCCGGCCACCGCGCTGATTTTGGAATAGCTCAGCCGGATCGTCGGCAAGAGGCCAGGATCCTCGGGACGATAGGGATGCTGGACGATGGCGCGCGAGGGCACGCCGCCGGATGTGAGCACGGAGCGGATTTCCTGATAGGTCGCCGCCGCCGCGCGCGAATTCGCGGTGTCGGTGGGCACGTCGACGACGACGGAGCCGGTGCCTTCGCGCACCCAGTCCCGGGCAATGCCGGCGACATCCGCGTGCTGCGCGGCCGAGAGGCCGCCGCGCGCCTTGCCGACGAAGATCACGATCGAGCGCTTGCCCTCCTGCACCGCGATCGGGTGGCGCTGGCGATAGTCGGTCGGCACTGTCTGAGTGACGATTTCACCGGTGGTGTTGCACGCGCCCAGCATGACGGACAGTCCCGTCAGCGCCAGCGCGACGCTGAAGTGGCGGCGTCGGTCGGCTATCGTCCTCGTCATCGCCATCGCTTGATCCCCTCTTGCCCCGTTTCCTGCCCAGTTTCTTGCCCCGTTCCCCAGGCCGTCCGCTCGTCGTCAGTCGATGATGAAACCGAAATCGCCGGGCGTGCCGTTGATCGGATCGACGCGGCGCGCGATGCCATAAAGGCGGTTCATGCGGCCGAGCAGCGCCGTCTGCGCGTCGGAGGCCGGCGCGAAACCGTCGTCGGGCCGCGACAATTCCTTCTGGGCGACGGCGCGCACCACATAGGGCGTCACGATCACCATCAGCTCGGTCTCGTTGTTGACGAAGTCCTGGCTGCGGAACAGCGCGCCGATGATCGGCACCTGGTCGACGCCGGGCAGGCCGTTGATCGCCTGCTTGGTGTGCTGCTGGATCAGGCCGGCCATCGCCATCGAGCCGCCCGAGGGAATTTCCAGCGTCGTTTCGGCGCGGCGGGTCTGAACCGAGGGGATCGTGATGGAGTTGCTCGAGGTCGAGGACACCGCCTGCGTCAGCGTGATCGCGTTCGTATTCGACAGCTCCGAGACCTCGGTCATGACGCGCAGGCTGATGCGGCCTTCGCTGAGCACGACCGGGGTGAAATTCAAGGAGATGCCGAACTTCTTGTAGGTGACCTGGGTGGTACAGACGTGGGTGACCGGATCGCAGGAATAGCCCGCCGGAATCGGGAATTCGCCGCCGGCGATGAAGGTTGCAGATTCGCCCGAGATCGCGGTCAGGCTCGGCTCGGCCAGGGTGCGCATGACGCCAGCGCTTTCCATTGCGCGCATCGTGGCGCTGACGGTGGCGACGCCCTTGGCGAGGCCGGCGACGCCGAGCCCGTTGTTGGCGACGATCGGTCCACCAGAGACCGAGAACGGATTGGAGTTGTTGAAGTTCACCACCGCGGTGCCGGCGTTCAGGCTGGCGCTGAGATCGACGCCCAGCTGCTTGACGATATCGCGGCGGACTTCGCCGACGACGACCTTGAGCATCACCTGGTCGCGGCCGCGCACGACGATGTTGTTGACGACCTTGTCGCTGCCGCCGACGAGCTTGGCGGCGACGTCGCCGGCCTGCTGGGCCTCGACCGGGCTCGAGACCGAGCCGGTCAGCATCACGCTGTCGCCGACGCCTTCGATCTGCACGCCCGGCAGCGACTGGCGCAGCGCGGCGCGCATGCCGTTGAGGTCGCGCTTCACCGCGATGTCGTAGGAGGCGACCTGCTGGCCGTCGGCGGTGAAGAACACCACGTTGGTCTGGCCGACCTGGCCGCCGATGATATAGGCGCGCTGCGCCGAGCGGATCACCGCGTTGGCGATCTTGGGATCGGCCACCAGCACGTCCTTGACCTCGCGCGGCAGGTCGATGACGACGGACTTGCCGACGCCGAGTGACAGGAAGCGTGTCCGTGCCGGCGCGATCGTCGCGACTGGCGACACACCGAGATCAGGCGCTTGCATCGGTGTCTGGTCGCCGACCGGCGCGTCCGCGGCACTGAGCCGGTCGGGGGCTGCGAGCAGCCCCAGCATCAGCATCGTCCCCGCCAAGAACGAGCGCGCGCGCTTCCCCCGAATGCGCACGCCCGTCCGATCATCCCCGTAGTTCATGCTATCCCCATCATCACTTCTGTGACGTCAGTTGCCGCGCCTGCACGCCGTAACGAATTACATTCACGCCGGCGGGGCGCTTGACCGCCTGGTCCTCGGGCGTGCCATCGACTGCGTTGGCATCGACGATGCTCCGCAGCGCGAGCTGGAGCGTGCCGCCCTGGCGCGCAGCCGACAGCGTGGCGACCTGGTCAGGCTTGAGCTCGAGCGTGACGGTCTTGCCGATCACGGCGGTCTGGCCGTCCTTTTCCTTCGGCGCCTGGTCGATCGCGAGCACGCGGATGTTGGTCAGGATGACCTCGGACACGATCAGGTCATTGCCGCCGGTCGGTCCGTTGGTCTCGGGATTCTTCAGGCGGCGGGTCAGCACGATGTCGACGCGGTCGTTCGGCAGGATGAAGCCGCCGGCGCCGGTCTCGGCTGAAATTTCGGTGGAGACGGCCCGCATGCCGGAGGGCAGGATCGCAGCCATGAAGCCGGAGCCTTCGGCCCTGACCAGTTCTGCTCGCGGATCGGCTCGCCCTGCATCAACGGCACGCGCGCGATCGAGCCGGCGATCTGGGTCTGCGCCTCGGGCCTACTGTCGCGGCGGATGAAGGCGTTGCTCGCGGTCGCCGCCGGCCAGGCTTGCCATAGCAGGTCCTCGGGCTTCACGGCCTGGCCGAGCCCAATGTCGTTCTTCGCGACCAGAACCTCGACCGTCGGCAGCTTCTCGGCGACGGGCAGAACGGGCGCGGGCGCACTCTGATAGCTGCTCGCCAGATACGCAGCGACGCCGCCGGCGCCCAGTGCGATGACGAGAACGACAATGCGTGCGGTATTCATACGCTTCTACTCTTACGCGGGGCACTCGAACCGCACGTGGCGGGTTCCCCCGCGTCGATGAGTAGGGAGTAAAAGTATAAGGGGTGTTGCGAGGTCGAACGTGATGGCCGATCACGCTGCGGGTTTTCGGCAGATGGTGAACGCAGCGTTATTCGGTCGGCCAGCGGCCCCGTAGATTCACGTAGCGCGTGAGACGCGTGCAGATGCAGCGCGCGGCGTCATGGTGAATGGGTGGTTAGTGATGGGCGGGGTCAGAGCGGCCTGCCAATGAGATGGAAGCACCGCGCAACACCAAAGGTGTCGTCCCGGCGAAGGCCGGGACCCATACTCCCAGGGAGGAGTTTGGCGAGGAAATGGTGGCCGGTACTACCATCCAACTCCACAGATAGATTCCGCGGTATGGGTCCCGGCCTTCGCCCTAGGGCATGCACATATCTGGTGCGGCGGATTGACTCGGATCGGCCTGGGAGGATTCCAGAATCAGAGTTCTGTGTGATTCGTATTGCGGCACTCCATGATTTGGACGGGGTGCCGCGATGTTGTCACGGATTGACTGGACGCTGGGCCGGTTCGGGGATCGTCGTCTCGATAAAGGGGGGCGGCGTTCGTCGAACGCATGGTTGTGGGCAAAACTGTCTGCCTTCGGCAGCTCTCCAGGGGGAACCGCGCGCTGGAAGTGCGGTTCAACCGCTTTCTTGGCCATGACAAGGTGACGGTGGAGCGGATCATCGAAAGCTGGAGCGAAAGCACGGTCGCTGCGGTAGAGGGCCGCCACGTGCTGGCCATCCAGGACACCAGCGAGATCCACTTCAACACCACACCGCAACGCCGGCGCGGGCTCGGAGAAATCGGCAAAGGCAATAACCACGGCGTGCTGCTGCATCCGCTGCTGGCTGTGGATGCCGATGACGGCAACTGTCTTGGACTTTTGAGCGGGCAGATATGGACGCGCACAGGTCGCCGCACGACCTCGCACGACGATCGGGAGTTATCGGACAAGGAATCGCAGCGCTGGATATCCACTGCCATGGCGGCCAAGCCGCTCCTCACCAAGGCCACAGCGGTGACGGTGCTGGGTGACCGCGAGAGCGATATTTTTGCCCTTTATGCCAGCTCGGCCGAGCAACACTTCCACGTCATCGCGCGCAGCATGCATGATCGCAAGCTTGCCGACCGCAGCGGCTTGTATGAGGTCAGCGATGCCATGGCCGCGGTGGATCGGCGTGCGATCCAATTGCCTGCGCGCGCCGCGCGGCCCGCCCGCCTGGCTCACCTCGAACTTCGCTTTGGCGCAATCGAGCTCGCCCGCCCACAGAGTAAGTTCCTGCGCCATCTGCCGGAAAGCTTGCCATTGGCGGTGGTCGATGTGCGCGAGATCAATGCCGAAACCGGGGTAGAGCCGCTGCACTGGCGGCTTCTCACCTCTCACGAGGTTACCGGCATCGAGGACGCCTGGCGCATCGTCCAATGGTACAAGCAACGCTGGATCATCGAGCAGTTCTTCCGCATCCTGAAGACACAAGGCTTCAAGCTCGAAGACAGCCAGATCGGAACCGCCGATCGCCTTCTCAAGCTGGTCGCGATTGCCGCTAAGGCGGCCGTCATCACAATCCAACTTCTGCAGGCCCGCAATGGCAGTCGCCAACCCATTCTCGCTGCCTTCGACAACGGCCAAATTAACGTGCTCACCGCCCTCAACCGTCAACTCGAAGCCGGGAGCAAGCGATTAAAGAACCCACATCCGCCCGATAGCCTCGCTTGGGCCGCCTGGATCATTGGTCGCCTCGGCGGCTGGGACGGCTACCCATCGTCCAAGCCGCCGGGCCCGATCACCTTCAAGAACGGCCTCGAATACTTCCACGCCGTCGCAGCAGGATGGAGCCTCAGAGATATGTGCATGCCCTAGGGCCTTCGCCGGGACGACGTTGAGGAGAGATCGCGCACTCCCCAGCCAAATCATTGCAGAATGCTACTTCTTCCGCTTCTGCTCGATCGCGTCCCAGATCTTCGCCGCAACATCAGGGCCGCCGAGCCGCGTAATGGCGCGGATGCCGGTCGGCGAGGTGACGTTGATCTCGGTGAGGTTGCCGTTGATGACGTCGAGGCCGACGAACAGAAGGCCGCGCTCGCGCAGCGCCGGGCCGACGGTGGCGCAGATCTCGCGCTCGCGCGGGGTCAGCTCGGTCTCCTGCGCCGCGCCGCCGCGCACCATGTTGGAGCGGAGGTCGTCCGCGGCCGGCACGCGGTTCACCGCACCGGCGAACTCGCCGTTGACGAGGATGATGCGCTTGTCGCCGTGCTTCACCTCGGGGATGAACTGCTGGATCACCCACGCCTCTTTGAACGTCACCGAGAACATGTCGAACAGCGAGCCGAAATTCATGTCCTGCGGCATCACGCGGAACACCGCGGCGCCGCCATGGCCGTGCAGCGGCTTCATGACGACGGCACCATGCTTGTCGCGAAAGGCGTTGATCTCGTCGAGGTCGCGCGAGATCAGGGTCGGCGGCATCAGCTGCGGAAAGTTCATCACGAACAGCTTTTCCGGCGCGTTCCGCACCGAGGCGGGATCGTTGACGACCAGCGTCTTCGGATGGATCCGCTCCAGGAAATGCGTCGAAGTGATGTAGGCGAGGTCGAACGGCGGGTCCTGGCGCAGCAGCACCACGTCAAAGCCGTTGAGCGCCTCGCGCTTCGGCTCCCCGAGGGTGAAATGGTCGCCGGGCTCGTCGCGCACGGTGAGGAGCTGAACCGGAGCGACGAGCTCGTCGCCGACCATCGAGAGCTTGTCCGGCGTGTAATAGGACAGGCCGTGGCCGCGCTTCTGCGCCTCCAGGAGCAGTGCAAAGGTGGAATCGCCCTTGATGTTGATGCGGGCGATGGGGTCCATCTGGACGGCGACGTTCAGTTTCATGGTCTGCCTTTCAGGTCGAGGCGTCGAATGCCGCCAACACATGGCGCGGAAGTGATCGCGGCGCAATCAGCATGGCGTCGAATCGCAATTCGAATTCGGCATGCTCGGGATGCGCCACGAGCCAGCCTTGTGCGGCATCGATGATGCGCTGCTGCTGGCGCGGCGTCACCGCGAAGGCGGCATCATCCAGCGTCGCCCGCGCCTTGACCTCGACGAAGGCGATCAGATTGCGGCGGCGCGCCACGATGTCGATCTCGCCGTGCGGGGTGCGATAACGCTTGGCGAGGATGCGGTAGCCCTTGGCCATGAGAAAGGCGGCGGCGCGGCTCTCGGCCGAGATGCCGGTGCGGAACGCGGCGATGCGCTCGGGCGAGGGGACTTTCGGTTCCGCCGGGACCTCAGTCTTCGCCATCGCCGCCCCGCAAATCCTTGTGCAAGTCTTTTGCGAGCTCGAGCGCGCGGGCATAGACCTCGCGGCGCGGCCGGCCCGAGAGTGCGACCGCATGCGCCACGGCATCCTTGACGCTGTGCGCGGCCAGCTGCTCGCGCAAGAGACCGTCGAGCGCATCCGGTGCCAGCACGTCGGCGTTTGCTGCAGGCGGACCGATCACCAGAACGAATTCACCGCGCGTCTCCGGCGCGTCGGCTTGCCGCGCGAACTCGGCGAGGGGCGCGCGCCTGACCTCCTCGTGCAACTTCGTCAGCTCGCGGCAGACCGCGGCCTCTCGCTCACCCATGATCTCGGCGAGATCGGTCAATGTGGCCTGCATCCGATTGCCCGATTCGAACATCACCAGTGTCGCGTCGATGCGGGCGAGCTCGGCAAGGCGCGACCGCCGCGCGGCCGATTTCGCCGGCAAAAAGCCTTCGAAGAAGAAGCGGTCGGTCGGAAGCGCGGCGACGGACAGCGCCGCCAGCACCGACGACGGGCCGGGCAGCGCATACACCGCATGACCGGCGGCGCAGACCTCGCGCACCAGCTTGAAGCCGGGATCGGAGATCAGCGGCGTGCCGGCGTCGGAGACCAGCGCGACCGAGCCGCCTGCCGCAAGCGCCTCCAGGATTTTTGGGCGTGCGGCTTCCGCGTTGTGCTCGTGGTAGGGCTTGAGTTGTGCGGCGATGGCGTAGCGCTCGGTCAGGCGCCGGGTGATGCGGGTGTCCTCGCAGGCGATGACGTCGACGCCGGCGAGTGTCTGAAGCGCCCGCAGCGTGATGTCGCCGAGATTACCGATGGGCGTCGCCACCAGATGAAGGCCCGGCGCCGCCTTCGGCGCCGTAAGCCGATGGGCGTCGATGGAGAAGCCGCGCGAGGCGGCATCTTGAGCTTCAGGCGTATTTATCGGGGCCGGCTTTGCGCGCATAATGAAGTCAACTTAGGCACGATCCGCAGGGCTGGGAACCGGCTCTTCGAAAAAGATCGTGCCGAGGTGAGGGCGGACGGGAATGTGATCGATCCGGGATCGCGTTGCGAGGGAGTGAGGGTCCTCGCGCCATATTCGCGACCGAAACGCCGCCTTGATGCTGCGTGAGTGCGTGAGCAGTTGGCCAGGACGGGAAGGCGGCCGGGTGAAGTGGCTATTATCCTTTTGTTTTGGTTAACTATTCGTCGACAATATGCCTGAATCCCCGGCTTGTGTCGTGGAAAGAGTGACCGGCTGCCGACGGCCGGTCGGAAGAGAAGTTGCCATGGTGGGCCCGCGTCATCCCAGATCTTCCTCTTTGGAGGAGTCTTTCCGCTCCCGGGCCCCGATCGTCGGCGGCGACCCGGCGGAGTGCGCTCGGCCTTCTGCTCGGCGCGCCCTTGCTGTCGGCCTGTGCCGGCGTGCAGCAAAGTCTCAGCCAGTTCTCCAACCCGTTTTCCAGCTCGGCGCCCCCGGCTCAGCCGGCTGGCCCGCCGCAACAGGCCGCGACCGCGGGCACCGGCGGGGTGAAGGTCGCCGTGATCCTACCGCTTTCGGCCGCCGGCAATGCGGGCCTCGCGGCGCAATCCATGCGCAACGCCGCGGAGATGGCGCTGGCCGAGTTCCAGAACCCGAACATCCAGCTCCTGATCAAGGACGACAATGGCAGCCCGCAAGGCGCGCAAGCGGGTGCTCAGCAGGCGGTCGATGAGGGCGCCGAGATCATCCTGGGACCGCTGTTCGCGCAGTCGGTGCCTGCGGTGGCGCAGGTCGCGCGCACGCGCGGCATTTCGGTGATCGCGTTCTCGACCGATTCCAGCATCGCCGGCCGCGGCGTCTATCTGCTCAGCTTCCTGCCGGAGTCCGACGTCAACCGCATCGTCGAATATTCCGCCAGCATCGGAAAGCGCTCGGTCGCCGTGCTCGTGCCCGACAATGCCTATGGCAACGTCGTCGAAGCCGCCGTGAAGGCGGCGGTGCCGCGGCGCGGCGGGCGCATCGTCGCCTTCGAGAAATACGGCGCCGATCGCGCCACCCCGGCGCGGACCGTGGCGCAGCAACTCGGCAGCGCGGACGCGCTGTTCATTGCCGATGACGGCGATGCCGTCGTCTCAGTCGCGGATGCGATGACTGCGGCGGGCGCCAATTTGCGTAACATCCAGCTGCTCGGCACCGGCCTGTGGGACAATCCGCGCGTCTATACCAGCGCTGCGTTGCAAGGCGGCCTCTATGCCGCGCCGGACCCGGCCGGCTTCCGCGCCTTCTCCGGCCGCTACCGCACCAAATACGGCGCCGACCCGATACGCACCGCGACGCTCGCCTACGATGCCGTCGCCCTCGTCGCCGCGCTCGCGCGCACGCAAGGCACCACGCGCTTCTCACCTGATGTGCTCACCAACCCCTCGGGCTTTGCCGGCATCGACGGCCTGTTCCGCTTCCGCGCGGATGGCACCAACGAGCGCGGGCTTGCGGTGATGAAGGTGACGCAGGGAGGCGGCGTTGCGGTCGCGGGCTCGCCGAAGAGTTTTGGGGCGTAACGAGATGCCGTAGGGTGGGCAAAGGCGCGCTTCGCGCCGTGCCCACCATCTCTCCGCAAGATCGCATGAGTGTGGTGGGCACGCTTCGCTTTGCCCACCCTACGGCATCTCGTTACGCCGCCAAATCCGCGACCACAGCATCCAGCACCGGAAAACCGCTGCTGGTCACGCGCAGGCGGCCCGTCGCGTCGACCGTGATCGCGCCTTCCTCGCGGAGCAGCGCAATGCGGCCGGGGTCGAGCGGGCGGCCGGAGAGTGCTCTGTAACGCTCGGGGTCGATGCCTTCGGCGAGACGCAATCCCATCAGCAAGAATTCGTCGGCGCGTTCCTCGCTGTTGAGGAGCTCGTCGGTGACGACACCGTCGCCGTTGGTCTCGACCCGCATCAGCCAGGCTTCGGGGCGCTTCTCGGTGGCGGTGGCATGGCGCACGCCGTCGATGTCGAGCCGGCCATGGGCGCCGGGGCCGATGCCGGCATATTCCTCGCCGCGCCAATAGACCAGATTGTGCCGGCACTCGGCGCCGCGCCGCGCGTGGTTGGAGATCTCGTAGGCGGGCAGGCCGAGCTTGTCGCAGGTTTCCTGCGTGACGTCGTAAAGCGCACGCGCGACGGCTTCGTCCGGCGTCTTCAATTTGCCGGCCTGGTGCAGGCCAAAGAACGGCGTGCCTTGCTCGATCGTCAATTGATAGAGCGACAGATGCTCGGCCGCTTCATCGATCGCGAGACGCAGCTCCTCGGCCCACATCGCCGGCGTCTGGTCAGGACGGGCGTAGATCAGGTCGAACGAATAACGGTCGAACGAGCGGCGCGCGATGGCGACGGCATCGAGGGCCTCGCGCGCACTGTGCATGCGGCCGAGTGCCTTCAACGAGGCATCGTCGAGCGCCTGCACGCCGAGCGAGACGCGGTTGACGCCGGCGGCGCGATAGCCGGCGAAGCGTGTGGCCTCGACGCTGGTCGGGTTTGCCTCCAGCGTCACCTCGACATCGTCAGCAACATGCCAGTGCTTGCCGATCGCATCGAGCACTGCGCCGACGGTTGCGGGCTGCATCAATGACGGCGTGCCGCCGCCGAGGAAGATCGAGGTGACCTCGCGGCCGGGCGCGCGCTCGGCGGTCGCTGCGATCTCGCGGGCGAAGGCCGAGGCGAAGCGCGCTTCGTCGATTGGTGCGTGGCGGACATGGCTGTTGAAGTCGCAATAGGGGCATTTCGACAGGCAGAACGGCCAGTGCACGTAGACGCCGAAGGCTTCCTTAGCGCGGCTCAAGGCAGATCTCCGCCAGTTTCACGAAGGCGCGGGCGCGGTGCGAGAGGCCGAGGCCGAGCGGCGGCAGGCCGTGCTTCTCGATACTCTCCATCTCGCCGAAGGTGCGGCTGTGGCCATCGGGCAGGAACATCGGATCGTAGCCGAAGCCGGCAGTACCGCGCGGCGGCCAGACCAGCGTGCCGTCGACCCGCGCCTCGACCTCTTCGAGATGATCGTCGGGCCAGGCGACGCAGAGCGCGGAGACGAAATGCGCGGTGCGCTTCGCCGGAATCGTCGCGCCGCGCTCCTGGAGCAGGCGCTCGATCTGCGCCATCGCCACTGCGAAGTCTTTGTTTGGCCCGGCCCAGCGCGCGGAGAAAATGCCGGGCGCGCCGTCGAGCGCGTCGACCACGATGCCGGAATCATCGGCGAAGGACGGGAGCTTGGACGCCCGCGCCGCCGCGATCGCCTTGATCGCGGCATTGCTGCGGAAATCGTTGCCGGTCTCTTCGGGCTCGCCCAGGTCGAGCTCACCGGCCGACACCGCCTCGATGCCGTACGGTGCAAGCAGCTCCCGCATCTCGGCGAGCTTGCCGGGATTGTGGGTGGCGATGACGAGCTTGTCCGTGATTCGGCGGTGCATGGCCTATTGACTACGCCACAGCCAGTTTCTGCAAGTCTACCAGACGCGCGACGCCCTTGCGCGCCAGCGCCATCAGCGCCAGGAACTCGGTTTCGGTGAACGGCTCGCGTTCCGCGGTGCCCTGCACTTCGATGAGGCGGCCATCGCCGGTCATGACGAAATTGGCGTCGGTCTCGGCTTCCGAATCCTCGGCGTAGTCGAGATCGAGCACCGGCGTGCTATTGTAGATGCCGCAGGAGATCGCGGCGACGTTGTCGCGCAGCACGTTGGTCTTGATCATGTTGCGCGCCTTCATCCAGTTGATGCAATCGGCGAGCGCGACCCAAGCGCCGGTGATCGAGGCCGTGCGGGTGCCGCCGTCGGCCTGGAGCACGTCGCAATCGACCGTGATCTGGCGCTCACCGAGCGCTTCGAGGTCGACGATGGTGCGAAGCGAGCGGCCGATCAGGCGCTGGATCTCGACGGTGCGGCCGCTCTGCTTGCCGGCGGAGGCCTCGCGGCGGGTGCGTTCGGAGGTTGCGCGCGGCAGCATCCCGTATTCGGCGGTGACCCAGCCGCGGCCCTGGCCCTTCAGCCACGGCGGCAGGCGGTCTTCCAGCGTGGCGGTGACCAGCACATGGGTGTCGCCGAATTTCACCAGGCACGAGCCTTCCGCATATTTGACCACGCCGCGCTCCAGCGTCACGGGGCGCAATTCGTCGGGCGCACGGCGGCTTGGCCGCATGGGAAATCCTCCAAAACTCACGGGAAAAGGCTGTTCGCGGTGCTTGTAGGAGGGGCGAGGGTGGGCGGCAAGGTTTTTTCACCCCCTGATTTCGAGCCTGTAAACGCCACGCTTGTCAGAAGCGCCCGGGATGGACAAATTATGAGTATCTGAGAGGAGTTACCGTCTGTGGCCCATCACGATCCGATCCATCTGATCGCGCCGCGCGCAGGCCTCGCCCAGCTCAACGAGCGTTCCCGCGACATCTTTCGTCAAATTGTCGAAAGCTACCTCGCGACCGGCGAGCCGGTGGGCTCGCGCAACATCTCGCGCCTGATCGCGATGCCGCTGTCGCCGGCCTCCGTGCGCAACGTCATGGCCGATCTGGAACAGCTCGGCCTGATCTATGCGCCCCATACCTCCGCTGGCCGGCTGCCGACGGAACTCGGTCTGCGCTTCTTCGTCGATGCCTTGATGCAGGTCGGCGACCTCAACGAGGCCGAACGGCAATCCATTCAGAGCCAGCTCTCTTCCGTCGGCGAGGCGCAATCGGTCGAGGCGGCGCTGGACCAGGCCTTGATGCGGCTGTCGGGGCTGACCCGTGCCGCCGCAGTCGTGCTGACGCCGAAATCCAATGCGCGGCTCAAGCACATCGAATTCGTCCGCCTGGAACCGGAGAAGGCGCTGGTGATCCTGGTCGGCGAGGATGGCCAAGTCGAAAACCGCGTCCTGACGCTGCCGCCCGGAGTTCCCTCCTCGGCGCTCACCGAAGCCGGTAATTTCCTCAATGCGCGGATCCGCGGCCGCACGCTGGCCGAGGCGCGGCTCGAGCTGGAGACCGCACTCGGCGAGGCCCGCGCCGAGCTCGATCAGCTGACGCAAAAGGTGATCTCGGCTGGCATCGCAAGCTGGTCCGGCGGGGAGAACGAGGACCGCCAGCTCATCGTCCGCGGTCACGCCAATCTGCTGGAAGATCTGCACGCGCTGGAGGATTTGGAGCGGGTGCGCCTGTTGTTCGACGATCTCGAGACCAAGCGTGGCGTCATCGACCTGCTCGGCCGGGCCGAGACCGCCGAAGGCGTGCGAATTTTCATCGGAAGCGAGAACAAGCTGTTCTCACTGTCGGGTTCCTCCACCATCATCTCGCCCTATCGGGATGCCGCCGGCCATATTGTCGGCGTGCTCGGCGTGATCGGCCCGACGCGACTGAATTATGCCCGCGTGATCCCGACCGTGGACTACGCCGCCCGCATCGTCAGTCGCCTTTTGGGGGGCTGACCGGCGTTTCCTCCGATCACAGGCGCTTGATTTTCGTAAGCTTAGGCACGATATCCGGGCCAACAATCCCCTGAGACGAGTTCGAGAATAGAGCCGATGACCGATCAAGACCGGCAACCCGAAGACACGACCGCGCCCACCGGCGAGCCCGTGGTCTCGAAGCCCTACATCATGCCCGACGATCCCGAGCCGGGCTCGGTCGAGACGTTGCAGAAGGAATCCGCCGAGGCGCGCGACCGCATGCTGCGGACGCTGGCCGAGATGGAGAACTTGCGCAAGCGCACCACCAAGGAGGTCGCCGACGCCCGCCTCTACGGCATCACCGGCTTTGCCCGCGACGTGCTGGAGATCGCCGACAACCTCCAGCGCGCGCTCGATGCCGTTCCGGCCGAGGCCCGTGCGGCGGCCGATCCCGGCCTGACCTCGCTGATCGAGGGCGTCGAGCTCACCGAGCGCTCGCTGCTCAACGCGCTGGAAAAGCATGGCGTGAAGAAGTTCGATCCGCAGGGCCAGAAGTTCGACCCGAATTTCCAGCAGGCGATGTTCGAGGTCCCGGATGCGTCGGTGCCGTCGGGCACCGTGGTGCAAGTCGTGCAGGCCGGCTACACCATCGGCGAGCGTGTGCTGCGTCCCGCCCTGGTCGGTGTCGCCAAGGGCGGCGCGAAGGCTGCGCCCGCGGCCAACAACAACAATGAGTCGAGCGGCGCGGCGAACTGAGTCTCACGGCTTCGCCGTCATTCCGGGTTCGACGCTTCGCATCGCCCCGGAATGACGGTGCGAAACTCTTACGCACTCACCGCGATATCCGCAGATTGAATCCGCTTCACGCCGGCCTTGGCCATATCGGCCCAGGCCTTTGCCAGCGAGCCCTGCGTGTCGATGCCGCGGCAGGCGTCCTCCACCACATAGACCTCGAAGCCCGCCTTGCGCGCATCGAGCGCCGTCCAGGCGACGCAGAAATCGGTCGCGAGGCCAGCGACGAAGACGCGCTTGATCTTGCGGCCCTTCAGATAGCCGGCAAGGCCCGTCGAGGTCTTGCCGTCGGCTTCGAGGAAGGCCGAATAGCTGTCGACGTCCCTGTGAAAACCCTTGCGGATGATGAGTTCGGCGTGCGGGATCGCAAGGTCCTTCGACAGCGCGGCACCTTCGGTGCCCTGCACGCAATGGTCCGGCCACAGCACCTGCTTGCCGTAGCGAAGATCGACGGTCTCGAACGGCTTCTTGCCGGAATGCACCGACGCGAACGAGATGTGGCCGGGCGTATGCCAGTCCTGCGTCATCACCACGTTCGCAAACGCTTTCGCGATCTTGTTGATGACAGGCACCACCTGCTCGCCTTCCTTCACCGCAAGGCTGCCGCCGGGCAGGAAGCAGTTCTGCACGTCGATCACGAGCAGCGCGGAGGCCTCGTCCGGCTTGATTGACGCGGCCGCAAACAGCGCGGTTGGAGCGAGGCCCGCGAGCGCCGTGGTCGCAAGCGTCGCCAACATGTGTCGCCGATCCAGCATCGTTCGTCTCCCCTCCAGGATGATCCACGGGAAGAAAGCCTAGTTCCGTTCGCATACGAACAGAAGCCCGAAAATGCAGCCGACATTGGTGAGTGGTTGGGCTTGGTCGGCGGGTTCGCTTAACCCCTCCCGCTTGCGGGAGAGGTCGCTGCGCTCACAGAGCGCGGCGGGTGAGGGCTCTCTCCACGTCGGGAATGTCCCCTTGCGGAGATACCCTCTCCCCAACCCTCCCCCGCGAGCGGGGGAGGGAGCGCATCCAGTTTGTGGATGCGACTAACCCTTCGGCTGGATGCCGTCGCGCACGGCGCGGAAGCGGGTGAAGGCGGCTTGCCACTGGTCGCGCGGGGCGCTGGCGATGATGCGCAGCGAGGCGCCGCCGGTCGAGAAGCGGATCCACTGCACCACGGTCACCGGCGTCTTGTCCTTGCCGCTGACGCCGTCGATCCGGGTCTCGAAACCCTGCTGGCCGTTGATGCGGATCGGCTCGGACATGGTGACGCGCGACTCGCGCACGCCGGGAATCTGGAGCGCCGCCTCCTGCGCAAAGCGGGCGCGGTCGTCGGCCTGCTGCGGGGTGGCGCCGATCAGGCCGAGGATCATGAACGGCTTCGACTCATAGCCTGCGCTCTCGTTGCCGTCGGCCAGGATGATGCTCGAGCCCGGCGCCAGCGTGCGGATGTCCTTGAAGTCGGCGAGCTCGGTGATCTTGAACGGCATCAGCGCGATCTGCTCTTCGGCCGAGACCTGCTTGCGGGTGGTGGCGCTCGCAAACATCTGGCGCACCGCTTCATCGGTGTAGATCTTGGTCGCATTCTCCGGGATCTGCACCGCGACATAGCCGGAGAAGCCTGCGCCCGGCACGATCATCGAATAACGCCTCACCGGAGTGTCGCCGGCCTTGCCGCTTTCGGTGGTGAAATAGGCAAGGCCCGCGGGGGTCTCGATCTTGTCCTGCTTGACGCCGTTCGCACCGGCCGGATTGGAATTGAAGGCGCTCACGACCTCGCCATAGGCCGCAGGCGGCAGCTCGGTAATCAGCACCTTGACGCTGCCGTCCTCGCTCTCGAAGCCCGGAAAGGACTTGGCCGTGCTCAGCCCGATCAGCGGCACCATGCCGAGGCGCAGGCCAGGCGGGTAAACGGCGTCGGCAGCAAGGGTCGGAAGCGCCGAGGCGACGAGGAGGATGAGCGCGACGAGGGGGCGGATCAGCTTCATGGGCACTCTGATTGGTTCACATTGAGGCCGTTCGATGGTCGGCCATTGGGCCGCTTTGTCGCGCGGAGCAGCTGCGCTGCGGTTGCCGGCCGGACCGCCTTTTAGCGGGTTTGGCCTTGCCGCAACAGGGTGGGGCGGACTGCCATAGCGGGGGCTTGCCGAGGCCTGAACCTGTTAATATTTCCTCACCCGCAAGGGTGGTTGAGCCCGGATATGATCTTCCAAAACCCGATGTTTTCGCGGCCGAAACTTGCGTTCGGTCCTTGCGGGCCCCTCCCCCCCTCCTATATGAGCCTCAATCATCGCAATATCGCGGATGTTTGATCTTAGGGGGTTTCGGTCGGGTGCCTTCTGGGCCCAGCCAACCTGCCGCAAAAAGAAGGATATCAGGACCATGGGAAAGGTCATTGGGATCGACCTCGGCACCACGAACTCGTGCGTCGCCGTAATGGATGGCAAGAACGCCAAAGTCATCGAGAATTCCGAAGGCATGCGGACGACGCCTTCGATCGTCGCCGTCACGGATGACGGCGAGCGCCTCGTCGGCCAGCCGGCCAAGCGCCAGGCCGTCACCAATCCCGAGCGCACCTTCTTCGCAGTGAAGCGCCTCATTGGCCGCCGCTACGACGACCCGATGGTCGAGAAGGACAAGAAGCTCGTTCCGTACAAGATCGTGAAGGCTTCCAACGGCGACGCCTGGGTCGAGGCCGACGGCCAGACCTACTCGCCCTCGCAGGTCTCGGCGTTCATCTTGCAGAAGATGAAGGAGACCGCGGAAGCCCATCTCGGCCAGAAGGTCGACCAGGCCGTCATCACCGTTCCCGCCTACTTCAACGACGCCCAGCGCCAAGCGACCAAGGACGCCGGCAAGATCGCGGGCCTCGAAGTGCTGCGCATCATCAACGAGCCGACCGCGGCCGCGCTTGCCTATGGCCTCGACAAGACCAAGGCCGGCACCATCGCGGTGTACGACCTCGGCGGCGGCACCTTCGATATCTCCATTCTCGAAATCGGCGACGGCGTGTTCGAGGTGAAGTCGACCAACGGCGACACCTTCCTCGGCGGCGAAGATTTCGACATGCGCCTGGTCGGCTATCTCGCCGACGAGTTCCAGAAGGAGCAGGGCATCAACCTGCGCAACGACAAGCTCGCCTTGCAGCGCCTGAAGGAAGCCGCTGAAAAGGCCAAGATCGAGCTGTCCTCGACGACGCAGACCGAGATCAACCTGCCCTTCATCACCGCGGACCAGACCGGGCCGAAGCATCTGACGATGAAGCTCACCCGCGCCAAGTTCGAGGCGCTGGTCGACGACCTCATCCAGAAAACGGTCGAACCCTGCCGCAAGGCGCTGAAGGATGCCGGCGTCACCGCCGGTGAGATCGGCGAAGTCGTGCTGGTCGGCGGCATGTCGCGCATGCCGAAGGTCCAGGAAGTCGTGAAGCAGCTGTTCGGCAAGGAGCCGCACAAGGGCGTCAACCCGGACGAAGTCGTGGCGATCGGCGCCGCGATCCAGGCCGGCGTGCTCCAGGGCGACGTCAAGGACGTGCTGCTGCTCGACGTGACCCCGCTGTCGCTGGGCATCGAGACGCTGGGTGGCGTGTTCACCCGCATCATCGACCGCAACACCACGATCCCGACCAAGAAGAGCCAGGTGTTCTCGACCGCCGAGGACAACCAGAACGCCGTCACCATTCGCGTCTTCCAGGGCGAGCGTGAAATGGCGGCCGACAACAAGATGCTCGGCCAGTTCGACCTGATGGGCATTCCGCCGGCCCCGCGCGGCATGCCGCAGATCGAGGTGACCTTCGACATCGACGCCAACGGCATCGTCAACGTCTCGGCCAAGGACAAGGCCACCGGTAAGGAGCAGCAGATCCGCATCCAGGCCTCGGGCGGCCTGTCGGAAGCCGACATCGAGAAGATGGTCAAGGACGCCGAGGCCAATGCCGAGGCGGACAAGAAGCGCCGCGAGGCCGTGACCGCCAAGAACGAGGCGGATGGCCTGGTGCATTCGACCGAGAAGGCGCTGGCCGAGCACGGTTCGAAGGTCGCCGAGAGCGAGCGCCGCGCCATCGAGGATGCCGTCAGCGACCTCAAGGAAGCGCTGAAGGGCGACGATGCCGAGGCGATCAAGGCCAAGACCCAAACGCTGGCCCAGGCGTCGATGAAGCTCGGCGAGGCCATGTACAAGCAGCAGGCCGAGGCCGACGCCAAGAAGGATGCGGCCAAGGACGACGTCGTCGACGCGGAATTCACCGAGGTCGACGACGACAAGAACAACAAGAAGTCCGCTTAAACCCCAAGAGGGTGACGATGCGGACGGCTTGGACCCCAGACGCGCTAAAGGCCTCCTCCCTCGCGGGGGAGGCCAACGTGTCGGGACGGGCGAGACAGATGCCCGTTACGATCAATCAATTCCCAGCCGTTATGCTCAATGTTGCTACGCTGCCCTCTGCCGCGACGCGCAAGGCCGCCTATATCAAGGCTGCCTATGTCGTTGCGCAGCGGCGTCGTTTCGCCCCGACTTGATTCGCGATTGGATAGACCGAGTCCGACATGTCCACGTCCACCAAGCGCTGCTACTACGAGACCCTCGAAGTCGAACGCGACGCCGACGAATCCAAGCTGAAATCGTCGTTCCGCAAGCTGGCGATGAAATTCCATCCCGACCGCAATCCCGGGGATGAAACCAGCGAGGTCAAGTTCAAGGAAATCAACGAGGCCTACGAGATCCTCAAGGACAAGGACAAGCGCGCCGCCTACGACCGTTACGGCCACGCCGCGTTCGAGCAGGGCGGCGGCTTCGGCGGCGGCGGTGCCGGTTTCGGCGCGGGCTTCGCCTCCTCCTTCTCCGACATTTTCGAAGACCTGTTCGGCATGGCCGGACAGCGCAGCCGCGGCGGCCGCGAACGTGGCGCCGACCTGCGCTACAACATGGAGATCACGCTCGAGGAAGCCTTTGGCGGCAAGACCGCGCAGATCGAGATTCCGGTCTCGGTCACCTGCGAGGCCTGCTCGGGCATCGGCGCCAAGGCCGGCACCAAGCCGAAGACCTGCTCGGCCTGCGGCGGCGCCGGCCGCGTGCGGCAGTCGCAGGGCTTCTTCACGCTCGAGCGCACCTGTCCCGGCTGTCAGGGCCGCGGCCAGATGATCGAGGATGCCTGCCCGTCCTGCTCGGGCCAGGGCCGGGTCACCCGCGAGCGCACGTTGTCAGTCAACATTCCGCAAGGGGTCGAGGACGGCACGAGGATCAGGCTCGCCGGCGAGGGCGAGGCCGGGGTCCGCGGCGGCCCGCCCGGCGACCTTTACATCTTCCTGTCGCTGGCCCAGCACCAGTTCTTCCAGCGCGACGGCGCCGATCTGCATTGCCGCGTGCCGATCTCGATGGTGACGGCCGCCCTCGGCGGCGAATTCGAGGTGCCGACGATCGAGAAGAGCAAGGCCAAGGTGAAGGTGCCCGCCGGAACCCAGTCGGGCCGCCGGTTCCGCATTGCATCAAAGGGCATGCCGGTGCTGCGCTCGCGTCAGATGGGCGACATGTACGTCCAGGTCGTGGTCGAGACCCCGCAGAACCTCACCAAGAAGCAGCAGGAATTGCTGGCCGAGTTCGAAAAGCTCTCCTCCGGCAACACCCAGCCGGAATCCGAGGGATTCTTCGCCAAGGTCAAGGATTTCTTCGGCAACCGGGCGAGTTGACGTGTCTTGACCGTGCCGCCTTCGGCCTATACGTCTTTATGACCATTTTCTGACACGCCGCGTCCCGCGGTCCCGTCCGGTCCTGACATGCCATTGCCATCGTCCGCGCGTGCGTTGAAGAAGCCTCGTCTTGATGACGAGGTGCGCTTTCTCAGATCTTGGATCGAAAAGCCGCTGCACATGGGCGCGGTGATGCCGTCGGGCAAGCTGCTGGCCCGGACCATGGCCCATTACGTCGATATCGATTCCGACGCTCCGGTGGTCGAGCTCGGGCCCGGCACCGGCGCCATCACCTCGGCTCTGATCGAGCGTGGCATCGACCAGAAGCGTCTCGTCCTTGTGGAATACAATCCCGGCTTCTGCGCCCTGCTGCGCGACCGCTACCCGCAAGCCAAGGTGGTGCAGGGTGATGCCTATCGCCTGCGCGACACGCTCTGGAATGTCTTGAGCGCGCCGGCTTCCGCGGTCGTCTCCGGCCTGCCGCTCGTCACAAAACCGATGCTGACGCGGCTGCGGCTCATCCGCGATGCCTTCACGGCGCTGGCGCCCGGCGCGCCGTTCATCCAGTTCACCTATGCGGTGGTGCCGCCGATCCCGAAATCGCTGCCCGGCGTGTCCACAGAGGCCTCGGAACGGATCTGGATGAACCTTCCGCCGGCCCGCGTCTGGGTGTATCGCAAGGACTAACCTGTCGCCACAAACGCGGTGCGCTCCCTCTCCCGCTTGCGGGGGAGGGCTGGGGTGGGGGTGTCTCTACGGTGGGATCCCCCAGTCGAGAAAGCCCCCTCCCGCCGCGCTTCGCGCGTCGACCTCCCCCGCAAGCGGGAGAGGTGAACGGAGTTCGCCGCCCGGATGTCAGCTCCCAAGATCCTGGTCATTCCCGGCTCGCTGCGCACCGGCTCGCATAATGCGAAGCTGGCGGCGCTCGCAGCCTATGAATTCGACCAGGCCGGCGTCGACGTCACCCGCATCTCGCTCGCTGATTTTCCGCTGCCGATCTATGACGGCGATCTCCAGGCCAAATCCGGCGTGCCCAAGCACGCTATCAATCTCAAGCGCATGATCGGCGCGCATCACGGCGTGCTGATCGTCACGCCCGAATACAATGCATCGGTGCCGCCGCTACTGAAGAACGCGATCGACTGGGTCAGCCTCGTGCACGATCTGCACGAGGCGCGCGGCGACGTGTTCCGCAACCGCGTCTTCGCGCTCGCCGGCGCCTCGCAGAGCCGGCTGGGCGCGGCCCGTGCGCTGCAGGCGTTGCGGCTGATCCTGACCTCCTGCCACGCCCATGTGATTGCCAGCCAGCTCACGCTTGCCTTTGCCGATCAGGCCTATGACGATATGGACAGGCTGAAGAACGAGGGCGATATCGCCGCGTTGAAGGAGTTGGTGCGGCAGTTGATCGACATTTCCCAACGCATGATGTGAGGTGACATGACGCCAGCCGAGATCGCCCCGAAAGACCGCCTGATCGTCCCGCTCGACCTGTCGAGCCCGGAGGCTGCCGAGGCGATGGTCGCAAAGCTTGGCGACAGCGTCACCTTCTACAAGATCGGCTACCAACTCGCCTATGCCGGCGGCCTCCCGCTGATCGGCAAGCTCGCCGACAAGGGCAAGAAGGTATTTGCCGATCTCAAGATGCACGACATCGGCAACACGGTGATGCGCGGTGTCGAGAGTGTCGCCAAGTTGGGGGCGACTTTCCTCACCGTCCACGCTTATCCGCAGACCATGATGGCGGCCGTCGAGGGACGTGGCGGCTCGGGCTTGAAGATTCTCGCGGTCACCGTGCTGACCTCCTACAACGACGACGATCTGCACGCGGCCGGATATCGGCTCGGCGTCTCCGAGCTGGTCGAGGCCCGCGCCCAACAGGCGCAGGTGCTCGGTGTCGATGGTCTCGTGTCCTCGCCCGAGGAAGTGGGCGCCCTGCGAAAGATCGTCGGTCACCAGATGAGCCTCGTCACGCCAGGCATCCGGCCGGCGGGCGCGCCGAGTGGCGACCAGAAGCGGATCATGACGCCGGGGCGTGCGATCGCCGCAGGTGCCGACTATCTCGTCGTCGGACGTCCGATCCTCGAAGCCGCCGACCCCAGGGCCGCGGCCGACGCCATCCAGGCCGAGATCGCGCAGGCGCTCGGCTGAGCAACAACCAGGGAGAGAAGAACAATGGCAAAAGGCTACTGGATCGGGCGCGTCGATGTGAGCAATGACGAGGGCTACAAGCCCTATGCCGTCGCCAACGGTCCAATCTTCAAGAAATGGGCTGGTCGCTTCGTCGTTCGCGGTGGCAAGTTCACCACCGTCGAAGGCGCCAGCCGCAACCGCAACGTCGTGATCGAATTCCCAGACTACGAGACCGCGCTCGCCTGCTACAACTCGCCGGAATACCAGGCCAACATCAAGGTGCGCCAGCCGCACTCCATCGCCGAGCTCATCATCATCGAGGGCTATGACGGCCCGCAGCCGTCGGACGGCTGAGGCACGATCTCGTCTTACCCTCCCCTGGAGGGGGAGGGTCGCTGAGCATGTCGCGAAGCGGCTGGCGCAGCGGGGTGGGGTGATCTCTCCGCTCGGGCACGGTTGGTTGCGGAGAGACCGTCACCCCCCCGTCACGCAATCTCGCTTTGCTCGATCGCGTGCCGACCCTGCCCCTCCAGGGGAGGGTGGGAGCACGCCGCGCGCTCGTGGCCTCGGTTGCCGGAACTGCCTCCCCCCGCTACAACGGCCCCAGAGAGGATCACACCATGTCCGACATGCGCTTGATTGTTGCTGGGGCTGGCGGCCGGATGGGCCGTGCGCTGACGCGGGCGATTGCCGAGAGCAAAGGCGCGGTGCTGGCCGGCGCGCTGGAGGCGCCGGGCTCGGACTTGCTCGGCAAGGATGCCGGCGTGCTCGCAGGCCTGCCGGCCAACGGCATCACGCTCTCCGCCGACCTCTGGGCGATGTCCAAGGATGCCGATGGCATCCTCGATTTCACCGTGCCGGCGGCGACTATCGCCAATGTCGCGATCGCCGCCCAGCGCGGCCTCGTCCATGTCATCGGCACCACCGGGCTGTCGGCCTCCGATAACGCCGTGATCAAGAGCGTGACCAACCGGGCCGTCGTGGTGCAATCCGGCAATATGAGTCTGGGCGTCAACCTGCTTGCCGCCGTGGTCAAGCGCGTCGCCAAGGCGCTCGACCAGAGTTTTGATATCGAGATCGTCGAGACCCATCATCGCATGAAGGTCGACGCGCCCTCGGGCACCGCGCTGATGCTGGGCCAGGCAGCAGCTAGCGGGCGCGGCATTCAGCTCGACGAACACTCCGCGCGCGGCCGCGACGGCATCACCGGCGCACGCCGGCCCGGCGACATCGGCTTTGCCTCCTTGCGCGGCGGCACCGTGGCCGGCGATCACAGTGTCAGCTTCCTCGGCCAGTTCGAACGCCTGACGCTGTCGCATCACGCCGAGGACCGCATGCTGTTCGCCCATGGCGCGCTCAAGGCGGCGCTGTGGGCGCACGGCAAAGCGCCGGGGCATTACTCCATGGCCGACGTGCTCGGCCTGTCCGACATCTGAACCAGAGCATGATCCGGACCCGAAGGGCCGCGTTAGCGCAAAGTGCGAAGCGGTTTTCCGACAAGGTCATGCTCAGAGCAATAAACTAGATGGAAAGCAGTTGATGAGCGAACGTCTTCTCGTGCTCGTGCGGCATGGCCAGAGCGAATGGAATCTGAAGAACCTGTTCACGGGGTGGAAGGATCCTGACCTCACCGAGCTCGGCGTGAGCGAAGCCAAGGAAGCCGGCCGCAAGCTGAAGGCACAGGGTCTCGTGTTCGACGTCGCCTACACCTCGGTCTTGACGCGCGCGCAGCACACGCTGGATCTCATCCTCGGCGAGCTCGGGCAGGAAGGCCTGCCGACCGCGAAGAACCTCGCGCTGAACGAGCGCGACTATGGCGATCTCTCCGGCCTCAACAAGGACGACGCCCGCAAGAAGTGGGGCGAGGACCAGGTGCTGATCTGGCGCCGCTCCTACGACGTGCCGCCGCCCGGTGGCGAAAGCCTGAAGGATACGCTGGCACGGGCGCTGCCCTACTACGTGCAGGAGATCCTGCCCGCCGTCCTCAACGGCAAGCGCACGCTGGTCGCCGCCCACGGCAACTCCTTGCGCGCGCTCATCATGGTGCTGGAAAAGCTCTCGCCCGAAGGCATCTTGAAACGCGAGCTGGCGACCGGTGTGCCGATCATCTATCGCCTCAATGCGGATTCGACCGTGGCCTCGAAGTTGGATCTGGCCGGGTAATGACGATCCCGTAGGGTGGGCAAAGGCGCACAGCGCCGTGCCCACCATTCTTCCGCAATCGCTGATGCATGGTGGGCACGCTTCGCTTTGTCCACCCTACGGCAGCTTCGCCGGGACGGCGATCTACTGCATCCCCACCCGCCCCGCTTCCCAGCCCAGCATCGCCTGCTTGCGGGTGATGCCCCAGTGGTAGCCGGTGAGCGTGCCGCTCTTGCCGAGGGCGCGGTGGCAGGGGACCACGAACGAGACCGGGTTCTTGCCGACCGCAGCGCCGACGGCGCGCGAGGCCTTCGGGCTGTTGATGTTGCAGGCGATGTCGGAATAGGACACCGCGCGGCCCATCGGGATCTTCAGCAGCGTCTCCCATACCCGCACCTCGAAATCGGTGCCGATCAGGACCACGCGCAGCGGCTGATCCGGCCGCCACAGCTTGGGGTCGAAGATGCGCGCTGCGAGCGGCGCGGTGCCGTCGTGATCTTCCACATAAGTGGCCTTCGGCCAGCGCCGCGTCATGTCGGCGAGCGCGACCTTCTCCTCACCGTGATCGGCGAAGGCGAGGCCCGACAGGCCGCGGTCGGTCGCGATCACGATCGCGGTGCCGAACGGCGAGGGATGGAAGCCGTAGCGCAGCGTCAATCCCGCGCCGCCATTCTTCCATTCGCCCGGCGACATCGCTTCATGGGTGACGAAGAGATCGTGCAGCCGGCCGGGGCCCGACAGACCGGAGTCGAGCGCCGCATCGAGGATGCTCGCGGAGTCCCTGAGCAGCCCCTTGGCGTGGTCGAGGGTGAGCGCCTGCATGAAAGCCTTCGGTGTGATCGAGGCCCAGCGGCGGAACAGATGGTGCAGCTCATCGGGCGTGACGCCGGCCGCATCCGCCATCGCCTCGATGGTTGGCTGCGCGCGCCAGTTTTCCGAGATGAACGCGATCGCCCGGCGCACGGAATCATAGTCGCGCAGCGCGGCGTTCTGGGGGCCCGGCTTGGCCAGGCGCTGGTCATGTATGGCGAGTGTCATCATGACCGGAAATGTAGGAGAGGGAAGGGTATGAAACCACCCGATTTCTGATCTGAAATCAGGTGATCGGATTGTAGGTCGGGCCGCGCTTGGCGGCGTTCAGCGCCTCAACCAAGCCTTTGTAAAAGCTTGATTTTTCGTCCGGTCCCAGGAAGCGGGCGATCTGGATCTGGTGCCCGCGCGAGATCAGATAGAGATGCTCGATGCCAAAATCCTCGTCGATTTCCATGTCGAGCCGGACCCAGAGCGGATTGAACGTCCATTCGACGACCTGGCCGCGATCACTGACGCGGCGCACGCGCAATTCGGAAGGAGTGACCACGATCTCCTCGCTGGCCCGTGCGGCGCGGAAATTGGCCTTGAAGGCCCACCAGATCACGAGAACGTCGAGCCCGAAGAAGCCCAATACCGGCCAGGCCCCCATCATCAGGAAGGCAAGGCCCGTGACGAAGCTGACAACGCTCAGGAACAGCATCACGGCGAGGAAGCCGGTGCGGTTCAGCGAACGGTGTGGCGTCAGCAGCGCGGAGAAGATCTGCACTTCGCGCTGATCTTCGGAGTCCTTGTGCTCAATTTCGTTGCCTGTGCTCATCGTCCCTCAGTATATCCCGATCATGGCGAAAATCACCCGCAAGCCGGCTCCGCGCAAAGCGGCCGTGAAGAAGAAGGCAAAACCGGCCGCGGCAAAGTCGAAACCGCCCGCGAAAAAGTCGCGCAAAGCCGCAAAACCCTGGACGCCCGCCGAAATTCACGAGGCCTTCAGCCGTTTCCGCAAGGCCAATCCGGAGCCGAAGGGCGAGCTTGAGCACATCAATCCGTTCACGCTGCTGGTCGCCGTGGTGCTGTCGGCGCAGGCGACCGACGCCGGCGTCAACAAGGCGACGCGCGCATTGTTCGAGGTGGCCGACACCCCGCAGAAGATGCTCGATCTCGGCGAGGAGCGCCTGCGCGAGTACATCAAGAGCATCGGCCTCTATCGCACCAAGGCCAAGAACGTCATTGCGCTATCGGCAAAAGTGCTCAGCGAGTTCGGCGGCGAGGTGCCGCGCACGCGCGCCGGGATCGAGTCGCTGCCCGGCGCCGGGCGCAAGACTGCGAACGTCGTGCTCAACATGGCCTTTGGCGAGCACACCATGGCGGTCGACACGCATGTCTTCCGCGTTGGCAACCGCACCGGGCTTGCGCCGGGCAAGACACCGCTCGAGGTCGAGCTCGGTCTCGAAAAGGTGATCCCGGCCGAGTTCATGCGGCACGCCCATCACTGGCTGATCCTGCACGGCCGCTATACTTGCCTCGCGCGCAAGCCGCGCTGCGAGGTCTGCCTGATCAATGATCTCTGCCGATGGCCGGAGAAGACGGTCTGAGACAGTGCCGCGTCGGGCGCGTCACCGCATCTGCCGCGCCGGCTCGATCAGCTCGGGCCGCGAGCCGGACAGCCGCTTGTGCATGTGGACCATGAAGGCCATGCCGAAGATCGGCGTCGCCAGATTCACGATCGGAATCGAGACGAAGGCGGCGATGAAGAGGCCGGCAGTGAAGATGATCGCGGCGTTGTCGCGCCGCATTGCCTTGGCTTCCTCTGGCGGGCGGAAGCGCATGGCCGCGAGCTCGAAATATTCCCGGCCGAGCAGCCAGGCGGCGGCGATGAAGAAGATCAGGAAGCCGGCGCCGGCGAATAGCACCAGCGGCAGAGCGGCGAGATAGACCAGGATCGTCAGCAATGCGGTCTTGACGCCCTCGAGGATTGCCTGGCTGAACGGCAGCGCGACACCGGGCCGTTCGGCGGGATAGTGCTCACGCTCGACGATGTCGGCGACGTCGTCGACGAACAGGCTCGCCACCAGCGAGGTGATGGCGGGCATCAGGAAGATGCCGCCGAACACGACGCCGAGGCCGGCCGCGATCGAGACGATCCACGAGAGGACCTCGAGCGATGAGTGCCAGCCCGGCCCGAGCAGGCCCTCCAGCCAGACCTCGCCAGAGGTTGCAAACCAGCTGAGGAGCCGCTGCAGGCCGATCGCCAGCACGGTGATCAGCACCAGCGCCAGCCCGATCGATCGCCACAGGATCGAGCGCATCGGCGGCGAGATCATTTGCGACAACGCCTTCACGGCGGCATCCAGCATGGGGCACCCTCTCCCGAAACCACCCGCGAGAGGTAGACACCCGATGCGGCTTCGGCAAGGGCGGCTTCTTTGCCTTCTCCCCTTGTGGGAGAAGGTGGCGCGAAGCGCCGGATGAGGGGTTGTCTCCGAAATCTCAAATGAGAGTTGGACGCGCGGAGAGAGACCCCTCACCCGTCTCGCCGCTTTTGCGGCGAGCCACCCTCTCCCACAAGGGGAGAGGGATCCGCACCACCTGCGCAGCTTGATTTCCTACTCGTGCCGGTGCCCGTGCTTCCGCGCCTTCACGTGCTTGCCCTCGCCGGTCGGAATCATCACCACGCGGCCGTAGCGCACGCCGCGTTCGGCGATGATGTGATCGGCGAAATGCTTGACCTCGGAGGCCGCGCCGCGCAGCGCGGTCATCTCCATGCAATTGTTGTCGTCGAGATGGACGTGCAGGGTCGCGAGCGCGAGGTCGTGATGGCCGTGGAATTCCTGCACCAGGCGTTTTGAGAGATCGCGCGCGGCGTGGTCGTAGACATAGACGAGGCCGGCGACGCAGGGGCCGGTCTGCGCTGTGTCCTCGCTGCTCTGTTGCAGGCCGGCGCGGGCGAGATCGCGGATGATCTCGCTGCGGTTCTGATAGCCGCGCGCTTCCGCCGCCGCGTCGATCTCCGCCAGCAGATCATCCTCGATCGTGATCGTAATTCGCTGCATCAGATGCTCCCTCGCGCGGCGCCTTCTTACCTCGCCCCGCCTGCGGGGAGAGGTCGTAATTCAAGCGTAGCTTGAATTACGGGTGAGGGGGAGCATTCCGCGAATGCAGTTGTTACCGCCTGTGTGGAGATGCCCCTCACCCCAACCCTCTCCCCGTAAGAACGGGGAGAGGGAGTACACCATCACAGTCGCGTCGCGCGCAAGCGCAACGCGTTGCCGACCACGCTCACCGAGGACAGCGCCATCGCCGCCGCGGCGATGATCGGCGACAGCAGCACGCCGAAGGCCGGGTAGAGGATGCCGGCCGCGATCGGGATGCCGGCGGCGTTGTAGATGAAGGCGAAGAACAGGTTTTGGCGGATATTGCTCATCGTCGCCTGGGACAGCTTTCGCGCCCGCACGATGCCGACGAGATCGCCCTTGAGCAGGGTCACGCCGGCGCTCTCCATCGCCACATCGGTGCCCGTGCCCATGGCGATGCCGACTTCGGCCGCCGCCAGCGCCGGCGCGTCGTTGACGCCGTCGCCGGCCATCGCGACGCTGCGGCCGGCCTTTTGCAGCCTGGTCACCACCGCGCTCTTCTGGTCCGGCAACACCTCGGCCTCGACTTCGGCGATGCCGAGCCGGCGCGCCACCGCTTGCGCCGTCGTGCGGTTGTCGCCGGTCAGCATGATGACTTTGATGCCTTCGGCCGCGAGGGCCTTCAGCGCCTCCGGGGTCGAGGCCTTGACCGGATCGGCGATCGCGAACAGGCCGGCAAGCCGGCCGTCCACGGCCATGTTGATCACGGTGGCGCCGTCGCCGCGCAGCCGCTCGGCTTCGGCGTCGAGCAGCTTGGTGTCGATGCCGATCGACGTCAGATATCTGGCATTGCCGAGTACGATGGTCTTGCCGTCGACCTTGCCGGTCGCGCCCTTGCCGGTCGGCGAGTCAAAATGCTCGACTTGGCCAAGAGTGAGCTGCTTCTCCTTTGCCGCGCGCACGATCGCATCGGCCAGGGGATGCTCGCTGGCACGCTCGACGCTGGCGGCGAGGCGAAGGACGTCATCCTCGGCAAAGCCGGCAGCCGGCACGATCGCCACCACCTTGGGCTTGCCCTCGGTCAGCGTGCCGGTCTTGTCGACCACCAGCGTGTCGATCTTCTCCATCCGTTCCAGCGCCTCGGCGTTCTTGATCAGCACGCCCGCTTGTGCGCCGCGGCCGACACCGACCATGATCGACATCGGGGTCGCAAGTCCGAGCGCACAGGGGCAGGCGATGATCAGTACGCTGACCGCAGCGACGAGGCCGAAGGCGAGCCGCGGCTCCGGTCCGAACCACGACCAGGCCGCAAAGGCGGCGATGGCGACGACGATCACCGCCGGCACGAACCAGCCGGCGACCTGATCGGCCAGCCGCTGGATCGGCGCGCGCGAGCGCTGCGCGTCGGCGACCATCTGCACGATCTGCGACAGCAGCGTCTCGCGTCCCACCTTGTCGGCGCGCATGATGAAGCTGCCGGACTGGTTGAGCGTGCCGGCGATCACCTTGGCTCCGCTCTCCTTGGTGACCGGCATGGATTCGCCCGTGACCAGCGATTCATCGAGCGAGGAACGGCCTTCGAGGATCACGCCGTCGACCGGCACCTTCTCGCCGGGACGAACGCGCAAGCGGTCGCCGGCATGCAGCGTATCGATCTCGACTTCATGCTCGCTGCCATCGGCATCGACGCGGCGCGCGGTCTTCGGGGCGAGCTGGAGCAGCGTCTTGATTGCGCCCGAGGTCGCATCGCGGGCGCGCAGCTCCAGCACCTGGCCGAGCAGAACCAGCACGGTGATGACGGCAGCCGCCTCGAAATAGACGGCGACCGCCCCCTCATGGCCACGGAAGGTGGCAGGGAACATCTGCGGCGCGACGGTGCCGATGATGCTGTAGACATAGGCGACGCCGGTGCCCATCGCGATCAGCGTGAACATGTTGAGGTTGCGCGTCAGCAGCGACTGCCAGCCGCGGACGAAGAACGGCCAGCCGGCCCACAGCACCACGGGCGTGGCGAAGACGAGCTGGATCCAGTTCGACAATGTCTGGTCGATCCAGTTGTGCGGGCCCGCGAGGTGGCCGCCCATCTCCAGCACCACGGCCGGCAGCGCCAGCGCGCCGCCGATCCAGAACCGCCGCGTCATGTCGGCAAGCTCCGGATTGGGCCCGGTCTCGAGGCTCGCGACTTCCGGCTCCAGCGCCATGCCGCAGATCGGGCAGGTGCCGGGGCCGACCTGGCGGATCTCGGGGTGCATTGGGCAGGTGTAGATCGTGCCCGCGGGCATCTCGGGCTCGGGTGCCTTGTCCTTGGCGAGATACTTGGCGGGGTCGGCGGCGAATTTGGTGCGGCAGCCGGCCGAGCAGAAATGGAAGGTCTCGCCGTGATGTGTGAGGTGGTGCTTCGACGTCGCGGGATCGACCGTCATGCCGCAGACGGGATCAAGAACCTTCGTCGCGGCATCGCCATGGTCATGCGTGTGATGATGGGCGTGGCCGGCCTGATCGCCGTGTCCGCCGCAGCAGGAGGACGCCGGATTGGCCGCTGCGGGCGTGGCCTTGGCGGAACAACCGCATCCCGGATGTCCATCTGTGGCGTCGTGATGATGCTCGTGTTCGCTGTTATTCATTTCCATGCTCCGGCCTTGCAACCTATACCCGGTAGGGGTATATAGGCCGCATGCGCAAGGACATCAAGGCATCTGTCGGAAAACGTCTCGGCCGGATCGAGGGCCAGGTTCGCGGCCTCTCGAAAATGGTAGAGGAAGACCGCTACTGCATCGACATCGTCACGCAGATCTCGGCGGTGCGCGCCGCGCTGCGCCGGGTCGAGGAGGAGATCCTGAAGGATCACGTCGCCCATTGCGTCGAGCACGCCATCGCCAGCGGCGACAAGGCCGATCAGCGCGAGAAGATCGCGGAGCTGATGGCGGTGATCGGACGGGCGGAGCGGTAGGCTCTCACCGTCATTGCGAGGAGCCCTTGCGACGAAGCAATCCAGACTGTCGACGCGGTGACAGTCTGGATTGCTTCGCTGCGCTCGCAATGACGCGGAAAGAGAAACACCACATCTCCTCCACTGTCGTCCCGGCGAAGGCCCTAGGGCATGCACATATCTGGTGCGGCGGATTGACTCGGATCGGCCTGGGAGGATTCCAGAATCAGAGTTCTGTGTGATTCGTATTGCGGCACTCCATGATTTGGACGGGGTGCCGCGATGTTGTCACGGATTGACTGGACGCTGGGCCGGTTCGGGGATCGTCGTCTCGATAAAGGGGGGCGGCGTTCGTCGAACGCATGGTTGTGGGCAAAACTGTCTGCCTTCGGCAGCTCTCCAGGGGGAACCGCGCGCTGGAAGTGCGGTTCAACCGCTTTCTTGGCCATGACAAGGTGACGGTGGAGCGGATCATCGAAAGCTGGAGCGAAAGCACGGTCGCTGCGGTAGAGGGCCGCCACGTGCTGGCCATCCAGGACACCAGCGAGATCCACTTCAACACCACACCGCAACGCCGGCGCGGGCTCGGAGAAATCGGCAAAGGCAATAACCACGGCGTGCTGCTGCATCCGCTGCTGGCTGTGGATGCCGATGACGGCAACTGTCTTGGACTTTTGAGCGGGCAGATATGGACGCGCACAGGTCGCCGCACGACCTCGCACGACGATCGGGAGTTATCGGACAAGGAATCGCAGCGCTGGATATCCACTGCCATGGCGGCCAAGCCGCTCCTCACCAAGGCCACAGCGGTGACGGTGCTGGGTGACCGCGAGAGCGATATTTTTGCCCTTTATGCCAGCTCGGCCGAGCAACACTTCCACGTCATCGCGCGCAGCATGCATGATCGCAAGCTTGCCGACCGCAGCGGCTTGTATGAGGTCAGCGATGCCATGGCCGCGGTGGATCGGCGTGCGATCCAATTGCCTGCGCGCGCCGCGCGGCCCGCCCGCCTGGCTCACCTCGAACTTCGCTTTGGCGCAATCGAGCTCGCCCGCCCACAGAGTAAGTTCCTGCGCCATCTGCCGGAAAGCTTGCCATTGGCGGTGGTCGATGTGCGCGAGATCAATGCCGAAACCGGGGTAGAGCCGCTGCACTGGCGGCTTCTCACCTCTCACGAGGTTACCGGCATCGAGGACGCCTGGCGCATCGTCCAATGGTACAAGCAACGCTGGATCATCGAGCAGTTCTTCCGCATCCTGAAGACACAAGGCTTCAAGCTCGAAGACAGCCAGATCGGAACCGCCGATCGCCTTCTCAAGCTGGTCGCGATTGCCGCTAAGGCGGCCGTCATCACAATCCAACTTCTGCAGGCCCGCAATGGCAGTCGCCAACCCATTCTCGCTGCCTTCGACAACGGCCAAATTAACGTGCTCACCGCCCTCAACCGTCAACTCGAAGCCGGGAGCAAGCGATTAAAGAACCCACATCCGCCCGATAGCCTCGCTTGGGCCGCCTGGATCATTGGTCGCCTCGGCGGCTGGGACGGCTACCCATCGTCCAAGCCGCCGGGCCCGATCACCTTCAAGAACGGCCTCGAATACTTCCACGCCGTCGCAGCAGGATGGAGCCTCAGAGATATGTGCATGCCCTAGGGCGAAGGCCGGGACCCATAACCTCAGGGAGGGGTTTGGCGAAGACTCGTCATTCGGTACTCTCACCGCACGCAATCGATAGATCACGCGGTAATGGGTCCCGGCCTTCGCCGGGACGACAGTGGAGCTACGCCGCCCTCTCTCTTGCCCGGCCTCGCCGCCGCGGGCGGTACATCGCCAGCCTCTTCAGCAGCGGGACATGGCCGGCGATCTCGGCAGGTGGCTTGCTCACTTCCTCAGCCGAAATCTCAGCCGGCGTCTCTTGGTCAATCGCTTCAGGAACGAGCGGCGGCGCACGGAGCGTTTCTGGAAACACACTGAATGTGCCCGCCACCTCCTCGAGCGGCTTCTGCTTGTCGGCCCAGTGCAAGGCCGTGTAGTCGAAGCCGTGCACGATGGTGGGTTTGACGACTTCGAAATAGGGCGAGATGTCGAAGTCGCGAGGCATGTAGAGCGAGGAATCGCGGATGTGCAGGATCTCGCGGCGAGCAGCGCGGCTGCCGGCCTTGGTGATCTTTGGCAGGATCGGGTAGCGCACGGCGTCGAACGCCTGCGCGATCAGCGCCGAGCAGATGATCTTGGTCGGATCGCCCGATCCCAGCGCGATCATGCGCCGCCGCCAGCGCTGTGGCACTGGCAGCGGGAACAGGAAGCGCATGAGGTCGACAATATTCTTGGTATCGTAGCCGAAGCCGATGCGGTTGATCGCATAGCGGCAGACGGTGGTGCGGTCCTCATAGGACAGCCCGACCGGGCGGCAGACGCGAGTGTGATACGGGAAATATTTCGACAAAGGCGCAGAGGTGACGCCCTCGCCGATATTGGCCTCGATCAGCACATGCGGTTCGCCGTCCGCCTCTTCCGCGCCCTCGATCGGACCGACATAGAGCGCAGCATGCGACCAGGTCGACTGCGTCAGGTATTTGATGATGCCGGAGATGCGGTTGTTGCCCTCGACCAGCAGCACGTCGCCGGGCTCGATGACGCCGCGCAGGTGCTCGGGGTCGCTCGGCGTGAACGGCTCGTAGCCCGGCACCTCCTTCGAGAGGTACGCGGCAATCAGCTTGCCGACTGAGTCCAGGACCGTCCCCATTTCGAACTCCCCCCCACGGCCTTTTCCGGCCGTCTTTTTCCCTTCTCTATCATGGTCGAAACGTGTTGCAATTCGGTTCATCACTCTGTGAGATCAAGCACGATTGATTCACCATGATGGTTGCTGCGCAACATCAGATACGGCAAGGTTCGCGGGCTGTTCCCGTTCGCCGCAAGTCCCCGGAAACCATGACATGACAATCACGCGCCGCGGTTTCCTTTCGGCGTCGGCGGCCCTTGCCGCGATGCCGGTGCTGCGCGCAACCGCCGCGACCCCGCCGCGGGAGGCTGACATCGTCGTGATCGGCGCGGGGGTCGCGGGAATTGCCGCAGCGCGGCGCATCATGGCCGCCAACCGCAAGGTTGTGGTGCTGGAAGCGGCGGCCCAGATCGGCGGCCGTTGCATCACGGATAGCACGACTTTCGGCACGCCGTTCGACCGCGGCGCGCGCTGGATGCACAATCCCGAGACCAATCCGATGATCCGGCTGGCGCGCAGCGCCGGGCTCGACGTGCTGCCGGCCCCGTCAGGTCAGAAGATGCGCATCGGCCGCCGCAATGCGCGCGCCGGCGAGACCGAGGAGTTCCTGGCCGCGCTGGTCCGCGCCAACCGCGCCATCGACGACGCCGCGCGCGGCAAGCTGGATACTTCCTGCGCCTCCGCGCTGCCGAAGGATCTCGGCGACTGGGCCGGCGCGGCCGAGTTCATGCTTGGCGCGGGCTTTGCGGGCAAGGATCTGAAGGAGCTTTCGGCGATCGACAAGACCCGCGCGCAGGACCGCAATGGCGCGATCGCCTGCCGCCAGGGTCTGGGGACGCTGATCGCGAAACTCGGCGAGCAGGCGCCGGTGGCGCTGTCGACGCCGGCGAGCCGGATCGTCTGGAGCAATCGCGACGTCGGCGTGGAGACCCCGAGCGGCAAGATTGCCGCCCGCGCCGCCATCATCACGGTCTCGACCAACGTGCTGACCTCAGGCGCGATCAAGTTCGCGCCCGACATTCCGAAACGCACGTTAGACGCGGCATCGAAGCTCACCCTCGGCAGCTATGATCACATCGTGCTGCAACTGCCGGGCAATCCGCTCGGACTGTCGCGTGATGACATTCTCATCGAGCAGAGCAACTCGACGCGCACGGCCCGCATGTTCGCCAATATCGGCGGCTCCTCGCTGTGTTCGATCGACGTCGGCGGCTCGTTCGGCCGCGATCTCGCCGAGCAGGGCGAGAAGGCGATGACGGCTTTCGCGAAGGAGTGGATCACCAAACTGTTCGGCAGCGAGGCTGCGGCCGCCGTGCAGAAGACCAGCGCGACGCGCTGGAATGCCTCGCCCCATGTCATGGGCGCGATGTCGGCGGCCTCGCCCGGCGGCCAGCTCTCGCGAAAGGTTTTGGCAGAGCCGATCGGCAACATGTTCCTCGCCGGCGAAGCCACGCATGAGACGCTGTGGGGCACGGTCGACGGCGCCTGGGAAAGCGGCGAACGCGCCGCGGAGGCCGCGCTGCGCAAGATCGGCGCGCTCAAGGACGAGCCCGCGGACGTGCCGACGCAGTCGACGAAGAAGCGCAGGGCGAGGCCGCCGCGGAATTGATTCAGTCGTCGTCCTGGACAAGCGCAGCCCTTGGCAGCGCGTAGCGTTGTCCAGGGCGGAGCGCAGATCCAGGACCCATTACCCGAGGGAGGGGTTTTGGCGACGGCTAGTGGTCACCAACCCGGGCTAAAGATGCTGACCGGGGTAATGGGTCCTGGCTTTCGCCAGGACGACGCGAGGATGGTTCAGCGCAACACCCCATCCAGCGCCGGCAATCCCGCGATCACCGCCAGCGCAATCAGCGCGTAGCAGATGCCGCGAAACACCTTCTCGCTGGCGCGGCCGAACAGCGAGGCACCGAACGCGACGCCGAGCGCGTAAACCGGGCCGACGATCATCGAGAGCACGAGCGACTCGCGCGAGATCAGGCCCGTCGTCGCGTAACTGATCATCGAGAAGAAGTCCGACGCGCCGAAGAACAGCACGATGTTGGCGCGCGCGACGATCGGCGCGATCGGGCGCCCGAGCCAATAGCCGACGATCGGCGGGCCGCCGGTCTGCGCCAGCCCGCTACAGAAGCCGGATAGGCCGCCGATGCCGACCGAGACCCAGGCGTGGTCCTTGCCGCGATAGCGCCAGCCCGACAGCAGCAGGAGCAGCAGCGCGGCGACGAAGCAGGAGATGATCCAGCGCGTGGTGACGGGCTCGAGCACGCTGAGGAAATAGGTGCCAAGGGGCACGCCGATCAGCGCGCCCAGCACGATCACGGCAGTGGCCTTGCGGTCCGCCTTGCGCCAGGCATCGGGCAGGAGCGGCGCGGCCGCGACGAAATCGATCACGAGCAGCAAGGCGGCAACGAGCCGTGGCGCCGCGATGCTGCTTGCCAGCGGCATGAAGATCAGCGCCGCGCCGAAGCCGGAGAAGCCGCGGGCGGTGCCCGAAACGAAAGCGACGGCGCAGAGCGCCACCGCAATGGTGAGGCTGACGTCCTTGGGAAGAAAGTCGGTGAGACTCATCCCCGCAAGGTGCCACCGGTCTTCTTCGTCACCTCCGACACGACCTTCGCGGCCACAGCCTCAATCTCCTGATCGGTCAGCGTCTTCTCGCGCGGCTGAATGGTCACCGCGATCGCGATCGACTTCTTGCCGTCGTCGATGCCCTTGCCCTCGTAGACGTCGAAGACGTTGACGCCGGTGATCAGCTTCTTGTCGACGCCTTGCGCCGCGCGCACAATGTCGCCGGCCTTGACGGTGCGATCGACGATGAAGGCGAAGTCGCGCGAGACCGGCTGGAATGCCGACAGCTCGATCACAGGCTTGGCACGGGTCGGCTTCTTCTTCGCCTCGGGGATGCGGTCGAGAATCACCTCGAACACCATCAACGGGCCGTCGGCGCCGAGCGCCTCGAGCGCGCGCGGGTGCATCTCGCCGAAATGGCCAAGCACGTTCTGCGGGCCGATCTGGATGGTGCCCGAGCGTCCCGGATGCAGCCAGCCGGGACCACCGGCGACGATCTGAAGCGCCTGCATCGGCGCGCCGGCAGCGGCAAGCACCGCCAGCGCATCCGCCTTGGCATCGAACACATCAGCCTGCGCCGAACCGAACCAGTGCCGTCCCAGACCTTCCGAGGAGGCAAAGCCGCGGCGCACGCCGCTCGCCGCCATGAATTGATCCTGCGGGCGGTCGCCCCTGAACAGTTGCCCGACCTCGAACAGCGCGACATCGCCAAAGCCGCGATCAGCATTGGCTTGCGCCGCGGCGATCAGGCCCGCCAAAAGGGTCGGGCGCATGTCGGACAGGTCCGACGCGATCGGGTTGGCGACTTCGAGCTCGCGCTGACCGCCGCCGAACAATTTTGCCGCAGGTTTTGCGATGAACGACCAGGTTACCGACTCGACCATGCCGCGGCTTGCCAGCGCGCGCCGCGCGCGGCGGGTGCGGAGCTGAAGCGGTGTCAGCACCGGCTTGCGCGCGTCCTCGCCGCGCTCGAACGGCGTTTCCGGCACCTTGTCGACGCCGAAGATGCGGACGATCTCCTCGACGATATCGGCCTTGCCGTGCACGTCGGTGCGCCAGGAGGGAACTGCGACCTTCACCACCGGGCCCGGGCCCGCCATCATGAAACCGAGATGGGTCAGGATGCGCTTCATCTCTGCTTGCGGCACTTCGATGCCGGAGAGACGCTTGACCTCGGTGACCGGGAAATCGATTACGCGGTCGTCGCCGAAGGCTTTGCCGACCACCACGGTCTCCGACGGCGTGCCGCCGCACATCTCCATCACCAGCTTGGTCGCGAGCTCGAGCCCCGGCACCATGAAGGCCGGATCGACGCCGCGCTCGAAGCGGTAGCGCGCATCCGAATTGATGCCGAGCTTGCGGCCGGTCTGGGCGATGTTGATTTCGTTCCACAGCGCCGATTCGATCAGCACGTCGGTGGTGTTCTCGTCGCAGCCGGAAGCTTCGCCACCCATGATGCCGGCGAGCGATTCGACGCCGTGCTCGTCCGCGATCACGCAGATCGCGGGATCGAGATTGTAGGTGCGGCCGTCGAGCGCGAGCAGCGTCTCGCCCTCGCGGGCGCGGCGCACGACGAGGTTGCCCTTCACCTTCTTGGCGTCGAACACGTGCAGTGGCCGCGCTCGATCGAAGGTCATGAAATTGGTGATGTCGACCAGCGCGTTGATCGGGCGCAGCCCGATCGCGGTCAGCCGCTTCTGCAGCCATTCCGGCGACGGCCCGTTCTTGACGCCGCGCACGAGGCGCAGCGCGAAGCCCGGGCACAGCGTGGAATCCTCGACCGTGATGTTCACGGGGCAGGGGAATTCACCCTTGATCGGCTTGATCGTGGGGTCCTTGAACTTGCCCATGTCGGCGGCGGCAAGGTCGCGCGCGATGCCGTGCACGCCGGTGCAGTCCTGCCGGTTCGGCGTCAGATTGATCTCGACCACGGGATCGCCGAGCGCGGCCCATTCGGCGTAGCCGGCGCCGATCGGGGCGTCCGCTGGCAATTCCATGATGCCGTCATGGTCGTTGGAGATCTGCAGCTCGGCCGCTGAACACAGCATGCCGCGGCTCTCGACGCCGCGAATGGTGCCGACACCGAGCGTGATGTCCTTGCCGGGAATGTAGGTGCCGGGCGGCGAGAACACGCTGACGAGTCCGGCCCGCGCATTCGGCGCGCCGCACACGACCTGCACCGGCGCGCCGCCGTCACCGGTGTCGACCATGCAGACCCGCAGGCGATCCGCATTCGGATGCTGCTCGGCCGAGATCACCTTCGCAATGGTGAAGGGCTTGAGTGCCTTCGCCTTGTCCTCGATGTTCTCGACCTCGAGCCCGATCATGGTGAGCTTATCGGCGAGCTTGTCGAGCGGCTCGTCGGTCTCGAGATGATCCTTCAGCCAGGAGAGAGTGAATTTCACGAGCTCAGCCCTCCGGCAAGCGTTGGCACTTCGAGCGGCTTGAAGCCGTAATGGGATAGCCAGCGGACGTCGCTGTCGAACAGCTGGCGCAGATCGGCGATGCCGTATTTCAGCATGGCGATGCGGTCGATGCCCATGCCCCAGGCAAAGCCCTGGTACTCGTCCGGATCGATGCCGCAGGCGCGCAGCACGTTCGGATGCACCATGCCGCAGCCGAGAATCTCGAGCCAGTCCTCGCCCTCGCCGAAGCGGATCTCGCCCTTGTCGCGGCGGCACTGGATGTCGACTTCCAGCGACGGCTCGGTGAAGGGAAAGAACGACGGGCGGAAGCGCATGTTGATGTGGTCGACCTCGAAGAATGCCTTGCAGAACTCATGCAGGATCCATTTGAGGTGGCCGAGATGCGAGTGCTTGTCGATGACGAGGCCTTCGACCTGGTGGAATTGCGGCGTGTGGGTCGCGTCCGAATCGATGCGGTAGGTGCGGCCCGGGCAGATCACGCGGATCGGCGGCTTCTGGCTCAGCATGGTGCGTACCTGCACCGGCGAGGTGTGGGTCCGCAGCAGCATGCGCGAGCCATCTTCTTTCGGATGAAAGAAGAAGGTGTCGTGCATCTCGCGCGCGGGATGGCCTTCCGGGAAGTTCAGCTTGGTGAAGTTGTAGTCGTCGGTCTCGATGTCGGGACCTTCGGCGACCGAGAAGCCCATGTCGGCGAAGATCGTGGTCAGCTCGTCCCAAACCTGGCTCAGCGGATGGATGCGGCCGGCTTCAGCCGCCGCATCGCGCGGCGGCAGGGTCACGTCGATGGTCTCGGCAGCAAGCCGGGCATCGAGCGCCGCCGACTTCAAGACGTCGCGCCGCGACGCGAGCGCCTGGCTGAGCTCGTCCTTGGCCTGGTTGATCGCGGCGCCCTGCGTCTTGCGCTCGTCCGGCGACATCTTGCCGAGCGTGGCGAGCAGCGCTGAGATCGAGCCCTTTTTGCCGAGGGCTGCGACGCGCACGGCCTCTAACGCCGCCTCGTCGGTGGCGGCGGCGATGTCGGCGGTGATCTGGGCTTGGAGCTGAGCAAGATCGGTCATGGCAATCCCTTTTGGCCAGGATGCTGAGCCGATGATCCTAGCCCGTCACACCCGGCACTCTGCCGGGCATCCACGTCGGAGAAGAGTGTTGGCGCGACAGGTGACGGCCAGGGCAATAAAGCGCGAGACGCGCCCCTACCCGGGCTATCACAAGCTGAATGCTGCGCAGAGCACAGTGGAAGACGGCTTACGCCGCCAGCGCAGCTTTGGCCTTCTCGGCAATCGCCTGGAACGCGGCGGGCTCGCGGATCGCGAGATCCGACAGCACCTTGCGGTCCACGGTGATGCCCGACTTGGCAAGGCCGTCGATAAATCGGCTGTAGGTCAGGCCGAACGGACGCACCGCGGCGTTGAGACGCTGGATCCACAGCGCGCGGAAGGTGCGCTTGCGACGCTTGCGGTCGCGGAAGGCGTACTGCGCGGCCTTCTCCACGGCCGGCTTGGCGGCGCGGATGGTGTTCTTGCGGCGGCCGTAGAAACCCTTGGCGGCCTTGTAGACTTTCTTGTGCTTGGCGTGGGCGGTCACACCGCGTTTGACGCGAGACATGACAGAAATCCTTCAGAGATGACTTTGTTTTCGGATCGCCGCGCGTAAGCGGGGCGAGGTGGCAGTGATCGTGGACGCGATCAGGCGTTCGGCAAGAAGTACTTCTTGACGTTGTCGCCGTCGGTCTTGAACAGCACGCGGGTGCCGCGGAGCTGACGGATCTGCTTCTTCGTCCGCTTGATCATGCCGTGACGCTTGCCGCGCTGGGCGTGCATCACTTTGCCGGTGGCAGTCACCTTGAAGCGCTTTTTAGCGCCCGATTTGGTCTTCAGCTTGGGCATTTGGCTCTCCTATGGCCACAACAGAAATCCGCCCGTGAAGGCGGCTGGCCGTCTAAAATGCTCGTTAGAGCGTTGATTGTGCTCAGGTTTTGCGAACAAGCGCGAAACCCGCACGGTACACCGCCACGGCAGCCCTTAATCAGCCGGGCGATGAAGGCTGGGCTTATGACAGAGCGGGAGCCAAATGGCAACGATGAACCGCCGGAACCTGCCCGCCGACTATTTGAAGTTGCCACCCCCAATATCCACGCCTTCATGTCCGGAGCAGGACCAAAATGGCCCATTTCCCGCAATCGATTTCCACCTTTGCCCGCCCGCGCCGCCTGGCGCTGCTCGCCGTACTTGCCGCCGCCATGGTGCCGTCGACTGCCGATGCCCGCGCCGGTGGCTATGACGGCATCTGGAACGTCACCTTCGCCACCACGAGGGGCAATTGCAGCTCCGGCTACAGCGTTCCCTTCACCGTCACCGGCAGCCGGGTATCGTCTGCCGGCGGAGGCCGGGTGTCCGGCAAGGTCAATCGCGGGGGCACTGTGGCGGTCCAGGTCTCGGTCGGCGCCTCCCACGCCAACGGCGGCGGCCGGCTCGCCGGCATCAACGGCGCCGGTTCGTGGAGAGGCATCATCTCCGGCGACCAGTGCAGCGGCACGTGGCAGGCGACAAGGACCTGAAACACAAACGGCCCGCCGGAGATCCGGACGGGCCGTTGAACTCTCAGTCCTAACAAGCCGGCGTTAGCGCGGCGCCAGCACCATGACGACCTGGCGGCCTTCGAACCTTGCGTCCTGCTCGACCTTGGCGAGCTCGGCGACGTCGGTCTTGATCTTGTCCAGAAGCTTGGTGCCGATCTCCTGGTGCGCCATTTCGCGACCACGATAGCGCAGCGTGATCTTGACCTTGTCGCCCTCTTCGAAGAACCGCTGCATCGCGCGCATCTTCACGTCGTAATCGTGATCGTCGATCATCGGGCGGAGCTTGATCTCCTTGATCTCGACGGTCTTCTGCCGCTTGCGGGCTTCGGCGGCTTTCTTCTGCGCGGAATACTTGTACTTCCCGTAGTCCATGATCTTGCAGACGGGAGGGCTGGTATTCGGCGAAATCTCGACCAGATCCATGCCCGCGTCCTGGGCCATCCGGATGGCGACGACGGTCTCGACCGTGCCCTTGTTCTCACCGGTCTGATCGATCAGCTGGATCTGCGCATTGCGGATATCATCATTGATGCGGGGCCCGTCTTTGCTGGCAGCGGGCGGAGCTTTATTAGGACGGCGAATGGGTGGTTCTCCAAAGTTGTGAAGGAAGCGGCCATTTTGAAGGAAGATGCGTTTGCCGGCAAGCAAGTCGCTCGTGCGAGACGCGAAAAACCCTCAAATGCGAGGCATTTTGGTCACGCCCGTTGGCACGCAGACGACATAGACACCTTGCTTCTGTTCCGCAAGCGTCCCAAAGGGCCAATGCCGACACCGAATTGAGCTGCGAGGCGCGACCAAACAGCTCAAACCACACAGCCAGAGTAAACGTTCCATGACCGATGCAATTCCCGATACCGTGCTCGACTTCATTGATGTCGGCGAGGGCCCGTCCGCGCGCAGGATCGCGGTGCGCCGCCGTGGCGGAACGGGCCCCGGGCTGGTCTGGCTCGGCGGATTCAAATCGGACATGCAGGGCGGCAAAGCACTGGCGCTGGACGCCTGGGCCAGAGAGCACGGCCGCGCCGTGGTCCGGTTCGACTATTCCGGTCACGGCGAATCCGGCGGCGAGTTCGCCGATGGAACTATCGGGCGCTGGCTGGAGGAGAGCGTCGCGGTGTTCGAGCGCTTCTGCGACGGTCCGCAAATCCTGATCGGCTCCTCCATGGGCGGCTGGATGGCGCTGCTGCTCGCGCGCGAGATCAAGAAGCGCCAAGAGCAACAGCAAGCCAAGGCCTCGCTGGCCGGTCTCGTCCTGATCGCGCCGGCGCCCGACTTCACCGAGGCGCTGATGTGGAAGAATTTCTCGCCCGCGGTGAAGAAGGAGATCGAGACCAAAGGCGTCTGGATGCGGCCGTCGGACTATGGCGACGGCTCGCCCTATCCGATCACGCGAAACCTGATCGAGGAGGGACGCAATCACCTCGTGCTCGGCAGCGCCATCGATCTCGGCTGCCCCGTCCGCATCCTGCAAGGGGCGAAAGATCCCGACGTGCCGTGGCAGCACGCCTTCGCGCTGACGCATCGTCTGCCGGCCGACGACGTCGTGCTGACCATGATCCAGGATGGCGATCACCGCCTCTCCCGCCCGCAGGACATCGCGCGCATTCTTGCCGCGGTCGCGGAGATCGAGTGAAGTGTCTCTCTTCCTTCTCCCCTTGCGGGAGAAGGTGGCGCGAAGCGCCGGATGAGGGGTTGTTTCCGCGAACTCGAATAGACGTGTTCGCCGAGACAGACCCCTCACCCAAGCGAATGCGTATCAACGAGCGGAGCTGCCCTCTCCCGCAAGGGGAGAGGGCACAATAAGAAGCAGCGGGAGGCAACACAATGACCACCACCACCGCCATGCTGCGCGCCTTCTGCGATGCGGTCGAGCAGCGCAACGGCAAGGCTTTCGCCGAACTGTTCACCGAGGACAGCATTTACCACGACGTGTTCTACGGTGCGTTCGCTGGTCGCGCCAAGATCGCCGAAATGATCGACGACTGGTTCTATCGCGCGGCGACCGATTTCCGCTGGGACATGCACGATCCCGTCACCGACGGCACCACGCTCTATGCGCGCTACACGTTCAGCTATCGCTCGACCCTGGCGGAAGCGAACGGCGCGCGGGCGATGTTCGAGGGCGTGGCGATCATGACGCTGACGGGCGGCAAGATCGCCAGCTATCACGAGGTCGCCAACACCGCGCCTGCGTTTGTCGACCTGAAATTTGCGCCGGAACGGATTGTGAAGATCGTCGCCAAGCAGGGCGCCGAGCTGAAGGCGCGACCGGAGATGCAGCGGCATCTTAGTTGAGCGCCGCTCTCTCCCACTTCGTCATTCCGGCGCGCGCTCCTACCGCTTCGACGGATTCACCATCGGCTTGCGCTGCGCCAGCGCGGCGACCGTGGCGGTGCCGATCGGGCCCTCTACGTCATAGAGCCAGCATTCGCCGATCGCCACGCCGTCGGTGGCGTGATGGTTCACCACCTCGAAGCCGATCCAGTTCGTGACCGGCAGGCGGTGCAGATAGATCGTGACGTCGCTGTTGATGTAGCCGAGCCCCTTGTCGCCGGCGTTGGCAAAGGGGCTGGCGAAGTCGGCACCAACAGCGACATGGACGAACGGCGTCATCGGCACGCCCGCAACGAGCTCGCGCACCTCGCTCATCCAGAGCCGGCGCGGACCAAGCGAGCCCATATGGCCGACGATCGGCCGCGTCGTCCATTTACCGTTCATGCCGAGCCTGGGATCGGTCGGCTTGGGAATGTCGGCCGGCTTCGGCACATCCCAGTTCGGCGGCGACCAGACGTTGCCTTCCGGATTCTGCGTTCGCCGCAACAGCTGGCACGAGGCGCGCGCCATGCTGACGCCGCCGGAGACGAACTCCGCCTCCACCACGCGGATGCGCAAGCCGTCGCGCACCAGCCGCGTCGTCACTTCGATCGGCCTGTCGATGGTCGGCAGCCGAAACATGTCGACGGTGAGCCGCGCCGGCACGAATTCGGGGCCGGAATAGCGCTCCTCGATGGCGAAACCGAGCAGGCCGATGATGACGCGCCCGTGCAGCGATTTCGGATCCCACGGGCCGTTGGCGACTTCCGTCGGATGGAATGTGTCGCCGTCGCGGGTGAAGAAAGGCATGTTTGTCATGACGCGCGACTGTGCGGGAACAGGTGAGGAAATCAAGAGTGGGTGTCGCATGAGGGTCGGGTGCGCACCGCTCAAGCCACAACAACCGCTGTCATCGCCCGACTTGATGTTCAGCCCGGGGACATGACCGACGGGTGTTCGGGGACATAGCCGACACGTCATAGTGCACGGATTTGGCAGTGTGGGAGGCCAAGTCCATGCCCTGGCGAGAGGTGTCGGTGATGGATCAGCGGCGAGAGTTCGTTCGGCTTGCGATGCAGGAGGGAGCGAACCGACGAGAACTCTGTCGGCGGTTCAATATCCATCCCGATACGGGCTACAAATGGCTTGCACGATGGCAGGCCGACCAGGACATCGAGGACCGCTCGCGGCGACCGCATGCGAGCCCGGGACAGACCGATTGCGAGCTCGAGGCGCGCATTACCGCGGTACGCGATGCTCATCCGGCCTGGGGAGCTCGCAAGATAGCTCGTTGTCTCGAGCGCGATGGCTTTCGCGCGCCAGCCGTCTCAACAGTCCATCAGATCTTGCGTCGGTCCGGCCGCATCAAGCCTCCGGCCGGCGGCGCGGTGGCCAGCCAGCGTTTCGAGATGCCGGCCCCCAATCTGTTGTGGCAGATGGACTTCAAAGGCTGGGTTCGGCTCGGCAATGATGCCCAATGCCATCCTCTGACGGTCGTGGACGACCACTCGCGCTATGATCTGTGCCTGCAGGCCTGTGCTGATCAACGCACAGATACCGTGCGCAGCCGCCTGGAGAAGACCTTTCGCCTTTACGGCCTCCCGGAGGCCTTCTTCGTCGACAATGGTTCGCCTTGGGGCGATCCTTCGGGCGAACGATGGACGCGGTTCTCGGTATGGCTGCTCAAGCTCGGCATCGCGGTCATCCACAGCCGCCCATATCACCCGCAAAGCCGTGGCAAGAATGAGCGGTTCCACCGCACGCTCGCGGCTGAGGTGTTCGCGCTGCGGCACTTCCGCGATCTCGCAGAGACACAGCGCGCCTTCGACGCCTGGCGGGAAGTCTACAACTTCGAGCGACCGCACGAAGCGCTCGGACAACAGGTCCCGGCCAGTCGATATCGGCCGAGCCAGCGAGCCATGCCCGATCGATTGCCGGAGGTCGAATACGACAGCCACGAGATCGTACGCCGCGTCTCCACGACCAAGGCCTATGTCAGCTTCAAGGGATGTCTTTGGAAGGTCCCCCAGGCCTTCTGCGGCGAGCGCCTTGCCATCCGCCCCTCGGCAAACGCTGCGCAATACGGGGTCTTCTTCGCCGCCCACCAAGTCGCTATCATCGACTTGGCGAGCGGAAAAAGTGTCGGCTATGTCCCCGAACACCCGTCGGTCATGTCCCCGGGCTGAACACTTGATCGGGCGATCCAGTACTCCGAGACGGCAGTGATTGAGTCGAGAAGCCGCGGCGTACTTCATGCCCCGGTCAAGCCGGGGCATGACACCGAGAGTTAGGAGGCGGCGCGCCACTCCTCACGCACGCTATCGTCGGACTCTCCGCTCAACGCAGCGCTCTTCATCGCCGCAAGCTCCTCCTTCGACATCAACTGCGCTAGCGCCCACACCGCAGCTCCGCGCACCAGCGGGCTCGCATCCTGCAGCAATCGCCGCGCCTCCGCAGCCAGCACCACCTCCCCGGAGTTGCCAATCGCGATCAGCACGTTCCGCACAAAACGATCGCGGCCGATGCGTTTGATCGGCGACTTCGTGAACAGCGCACGAAACGCCGCGTCGTCGAGCCGTGCCAGCTCAGCGAGACCGGGTGCGCGTAATTCGTCGCGCGCGGCGAGCTTGGTCTCGCGCCCCTCCTGCGCGAACTTGTTCCAGGGGCAGGCGGCGAGGCAATCGTCGCAGCCATAGATGCGATTGCCGATGGCTTTGCGAAATTCGTGCGGGATCGGTCCCTTGTTCTCAATGGTGAGATATGAGATGCAGCGCCGCGCATCGAGCTTATAGGGCGCGGGGAACGCCGCGGTAGGGCAGATGTCGAGACAGGCGCGGCACGAGCCGCAATGGTCGATCTCCGCATCGTCGCGCGGCAGCTCCAGCGTGGTGTAGATCGCGCCGAGGAACAGCCAGGAGCCGAACTCGCGCGAGACGAGATTGGTGTGCTTGCCCTGCCAGCCCAGATGCGCGGCTTGCGCCAAGGGTTTCTCCATCACCGCCGCAGTGTCGACGAACACCTTCACGTCGGACGGCGCGGTCGCGACCAGCCAGCGCGCCAGCGCCTTCAGCCGTTTCTTGATCAGGTCGTGATAGTCATCGCCCTGCGCATAGACCGAGATTGCCGCGCGCGTGCTCTGCTTGAGGATCGCAAGCGGATCCTGGTCGGGGCCGTAATTGACGCCGAGCATGATCACCGAGCGCACGTCCTGCCACAGCCCGCGCGGATCGACGCGGCGTTCAGGGCTTGCGGCAAGCCAGTCCATGTCGCCATGGCCGCCCGAGGCGATGAATTCGAGGAAATATTTTCCAGCGCTCTCGATCGTGCCCGGTGCGGTGATGCCGATGCAGTCGAAGCCGAGCGCGCGGGCTTCGCGCGTAAGCGCCGTCTTCAGTTCAGCCGGATCGGAGCTCAGAAATCCAGGTCCACGTAAGTCCGCGACGCCGGCACGCCGGCCAGCCATTCGCTGAGCAGCGGACGGAACGACGGGCGGGATTTCACCCGCGCGTACCACGCCTTTGCTGCGTCGTCCTCGCTCCATGGCACGTCGCCCAGATAGTCGATCGCCGAGAGATGCGCCGCGGCGGCGAGATCCGCGTAGGTGAGCCGGTCGCCCGCGAGGAAGTTACGCGTCTGCGCCAGCCAGCCGATATAGGCCAGATGATAGCGCACGTTGGCCTTGGCGGCGCGCATCACGTCGGCCGAAGGCGGGCCGCCGCCGTCCTCCTCGCTCATGAACCGCTTGTAGATGCGCTCGGTGACGAGAGGGTGCGAGACCTCCTCGAAGAATTTTTCGTTGAACCAGGCCATCAGCCGGCGCACCTCGACCCGCTCGCCGATCGTTTGCGGCATCAGGCGCTTGGGTCCCATCTCGGCGCCATGGGCCTCGTCGACATATTCGGCGATGATCGCCGCGCCCGGTATGGGCGGCTGCTCGTCGTCCACCAGAACCGGCGTCGTTCCCGCCGCATTGAGCAGCAGAAACGCCTCGCGTCGTTCCCAGCTGCGCTCTTCGACCAGCTTCAGGTCGAGCCCGTATTCGCCCGCGATCAGGCGGATGAAGCGCGAATGCGGGCAGAACGGATGATGAAACAGCGTAAACATGAAGCCTTTGACTATTTGATGGTGCTTAAGAATCCATCAATGTTTGTGCGGCGCCACACTAGTTCCTCAAAACCGCGAAGCAAGGGCGTGATGTCGCATTTTGCGATTGCGGCATGGGGGCGAATAGGCGAGAAGAGCCCCGCTTTTCCAGCCGAAATGGACCGTAAATATGTCAGATGCAATACGGGCAGTGATCCTCGGCATCATCGAGGGTGTGACCGAGTTCCTTCCCGTGTCCTCGACCGGCCACCTCTTGCTTGCCGAGCGCTTCTTCCACCTCGGCGAAGGAGCCTTCTGGGATTCGTTTACGGTTCTGATCCAGCTGGGTGCGATCCTCGCGATCGTCGGGCTCTACTTCAAGAAGCTCTGGGACGTCGCGATTGGCCTGTTCACGGGCGATGCCTATGCGCGCCGCTTCGTGATCGGCGTGCTGGTGGCGTTCCTGCCGGCCGTGATCGTCGGCCTCGTCGCCGGCAAGTACATCAAGCTCATGCTGTTCAATCCGTGGGTCGTGTGCTTCACGCTGATCGTCGGCGGCGCCATCCTGCTCTGGGTCGACAGGCTCGAGCTCAAGCCGCGCGAGTATGATGCCACCAAGTTTCCGCTGTTGATGTATCTCTATATCGGCATCGCGCAGTGCGTGGCGATGATCCCGGGCGTGTCGCGCTCCGGCGCCAGCATTGTGGCCGCCATGCTGCTCGGGGCGGACAAGCGCGCGGCGGCGGAGTTCTCGTTCTTCCTCGCCATCCCCACCATGATCGGCGCGTTCGCCTACGATTTCTACAAGAACCGCTCCGAGATGACGATGGACCACATGAACATCGTCGCGATCGGCTTCGTGGTGTCGTTCATCACCGCGATCATCGTGGTCAAGACGTTTTTGACCTACGTCACTCGGCACGGTTTCATGCTGTTCGCCTGGTGGCGCGTCATCGTCGGCACGCTCGGCCTGATCGCGCTGGCGCTGGGGCACTAAAGCGCCTGGCTGTAGCCCGGACGGAGCGCAAGCGTAATCCGGGGCGGGCGTCGCTTGCTGCACGATCCCGGATTGCGCCATCGGGCGGCGCTTCGCGCCGATCCGCCAGCTCCATCCGGGCTACGCCCCGAACACGCTTTCAACGCAAAATAAGCTTTTGATCGGTAGTCAGTTTCCAGCGCCGGGCGAAGCCCGGCACAGGAGCTGAACCATGACCCTCGTCAGCGGCTGGGGGCGTTTCCCGGTCGTCGATAGCGATGTGCTGCGGCCGCGCTCGTTCGCGGCGGTCGGCGAGGCCGTCTCGGCCGGCACCGTCGCGCGCGGCAATGGCCGCGCCTACGGCGATGCCGCGATCGGCGCCGCCAGGACCGTCGCGATGACGGGGTTCGACCGGGTCAGGTGGTTCGACCCGGCGACCGGACGCATCCGCCTCGAGGCCGGCGTGCTGCTGTCGGACCTGATCGAGACATTCGGCCCGCGCGGCTTCCTGCCCTTCGTCGTTCCCGGCACGCGCTTCGTGTCAATCGGCGGCGCGATTGCGGCCGACGTGCATGGCAAGAACCATCATTGCGAGGGCGGCTTCGGCCGCTATGTCGAGAGCATTCTGCTGCGAACCGGACAGGGCGAGGTGATGGAAGCCTCGCGCGAGCAGAACTCCGATGCGTTCTTTGCGACCGTCGGCGGCATGGGCCTGACCGGAATCATCCTCGAGGCGACGATGCGATTGCGGCCGGCCGAAACGGGATGGATCCGCGAGCGGGTGATCTCCGCATCCGACCTCGACGCGGCGATACGCGCGCTCGATGCGGGCGATTCCGCGACCTATTCGGTGGCCTGGATCGATTGTGTCGCGCGTGGCAAGGATCTCGGCCGCGCGCTGGTTTATCTCGGCGAGCACGCCGGCAAAGACGAGCTCGCCGCTAGCGCCGCTGCATTTCCCGTCGGCAAAGATCCCGGCCTCCGTGTGCCCGTCGATCTGCCCTCGATGACGCTGAACCGCATCAGCATCCGCGCCTTCAATGAGCTGTACTACCGCATGGGCGCGCGGCGCGCCCGCGGCAGCCAATTGGTCTCGCTCTATCCGTATTTCTTTCCGCTCGACAGCCTCAAAGACTGGAATCGCATCTATGGCAAGCGCGGCTTCCTCCAGCATCAATGCGTGATCCCGGAGCAGGGCGCGCGCGCCGTACTCGGCGACATCCTCGAGCGCGTCGCAAGGCGTGGTGATGCCTCCTTCCTCGCTGTGCTCAAGAAGCTCGGCCAGGGCGACGGCATCCTGTCGTTTCCGCTGCCCGGCTACACGCTGGCGCTGGATTTCCCGCTGAGGGGCGACATCCTGAATTTCCTCGACGAGATCGATCGCCTGGTCGTCGCTGCCGGCGGCCGGCTGTATCTCGCCAAGGATGCGCGCCAGTCGCGCGCGACGTTAGCCGCCGGCTATCCGGCCTTGCAGCGCTTCAATGCGATCCGCAAATCGCTCGATCCCGCCGGGACCATCCGCTCGAAACTTTCACAACGCCTGTTTGATGAGGTCTAGGCCGTGACGTCACGCAAGTCAGTATTGGTGCTGGGTGGCTCCTCCGATATCGGCCGCGCCGCCGCGCGCGCCTTTGCCAAAGCGGGATACGATGTCGCCCTCGCAGGCCGCGACGTCGCCGTGCTGGAGCCTGATGCCGCCGATCTGCGCGCGCGCTACACCATCGAGGTCGGACTCCATAAATTCGATGTGCTCGACACTGCGTCGTTCGAGAGCTTTGTCGGCGGCCTGCCGGCGTTGCCTGACGTCGTTGTCTCGATCGTCGGCCTGCTCGGTGTGCAGGAGAAGGCCGAGAGCGATCTCGCCCACGCCACCACGATCATGCGCTCCAACTACGAAGGCCCGTCGCTGATCCTCGGCCTGTTCGCCGAAAAGTTTTTAGGCCGCGGCAATGGCACGGTCGTCGGCGTGTCGTCCGTTGCCGGCGATCGCGGCCGCGCCTCGAACTATGTCTATGGTTCGGCCAAGGCCGGCTTCTCCGCTTTCCTGTCGGGCCTGCGCGCCCGCGCCAGCCGCGGTGGCGTGCATGTCGTCACCGTAAAACCCGGCTTCGTCCGCACCAAGATGACGGAAGGCATGAAGCTGATCGGCCCGCTCACGGTCGAAGCGCCGGTGGTCGGCGATGCGATCCTTCAGGCCGTCGAGAGCAAAACCGACGTCGTCTATGTCAGCGGCAAATGGCGCCTGGTGATGCTGATCATCAAGACGCTGCCGGAAGCGGTGTTCAAGAAGCTGAATTTTTGAGCTCGAAGGGCTCGCACTGCGGCCGCGGTCTGCTCCCTCGCCCCGTTCTTACGGGGAGAGGGTTGGGGTGAGGGGCCCCTCTCCGCACGCGAGATCGCCGAGAGACCTGTACCCCCCTCACCCGAATCGCTTCGGACGATGCTTCGCATCGCCGAGCGCGATCCGACCTCTCCCCGCAAGCGGGGCGAGGTGAAAAAGGAAACCTCACGCGCTCTTGCGCTGGAACTGGCCCGCCGCGCGGAAACGCCAGAGATATTGCGGGGCAATGGTCTCGAGCGAATCGGGGGTGATGCCGAGCCCTTCCAGCGTCAGCCCCGCCGCCTTCGCCGCATCCGACACGACATTGTCGAGCTCGAGCATCGTGACCTGGTCCGGCGTCAGCCTCAGCGCGCCCGGCGCAAATTGCAGGAAGTTGGCCTTGAAGCGGGCGAGCCCGAACGGCAGCGGGATCAGCATCCGCTCGCGATTGGTGATTGCGAGGATGGCCTCGATGATCGCGCGCATGGTCAGCACATCCGGCCCGCCGAGCTCGTAGGTCGCGCCCGGCTTGGTCTTGCCGTCGACGGCATCGGCGATCGCGGTGGCGACGTCGGCGACATAGACCGGCTGTACCTTGGTCTCGCCGCCGATCAGCGGCAGCACCGGCGAAATCCGGGCCAGCGCGGCAAAGCGGTTGGTGAACTGGTCCTCGGGCCCGAACATCAGAGAGGGACGGAAGATCGTCGCCGACGGCACGGCTGCCCTTACCGCCTCCTCCCCGGCCGCCTTGGCCTTGGCATAGCGCGAGGGCGATTTGGCGTCGGCGCCGATGGCGGAGACATGCACCAGGCTGGCGCCGGCGGCGGCCGCCGCCTTGGCGACGGTTTCGGCACCCTTGGCCTGGACGGCGTCAAAGGTCTGCTGGCCGCCCTCGGTGAGGACCCCCACGAGGTTGATCACGACATGCGAATCACGCAGCGCCGCCTCGACCGAGGCCGGATAGCGCAGGTTCGCCTGCACGGTGTGGACCTGCCCAACCTTGCCGGAGGGCTGGAGGTATCCGGCCAGTTCCGGCCGCCGCACCGCCACCCGGATCCGGTAATCGCGCTTGCACAGGGCGCGGACGACATTCCGGCCCAAAAACCCCGATCCGCCGAAAATCGTGACGAGCGTGTCCAGATTCGATGCCATGGGGGTCGGTTCCTGCAGGTGGGGTAACGTGTTGTCAGGCTTGTATCGGGCCGGTTTGCGATGCGCAATCGGCATCCCGAAGCAGCCTTCAAGCATGAATTGACAACGGCGTCACCGAACCGTAGTAACCGCCTCCGTGCCCCAAACGGCATGCCCAGGTGGTGGAATTGGTAGACGCGCTGGCTTCAGGTGCCAGTGGCTTAACGGCCGTGAAGGTTCGAGTCCTTTCCTGGGCACCATCCCCAACCCAAGTGGTTGAAATCGCTCATTTGCAGGGAAATTGAGCCGCTGACCGGTACCCGTCACCGGGGACACAGCGTTTATGGACTCTAGGAGTCCCGGATCTCCAATTTCATCATCATTGCCTTTCGGAAACCGGGGAGTTCGGCAATTCCGGACATGAGCGGGGCGGATCGATCGAGAGCGAGGTCGCGGGCGGTGCTCAGATTGTTGTCTTGGCGTCGAGGCGATGGCGTGGGCGGGCGCGGAGTCGGCCCTTCATCTTGACGCCATCCCGCATATTGAGACCGAGAAGAACGATGTTGGTCGCGCCGGCAAGCAGCTCTAGCGCCTGAACCGCGTAGAATGTCGAGTCGAACTCGGCGGCCTTCGCCTTGGAGGCGAGAAACAAGGCGGCGGGAATCAGAAGCAGGACGCCGTTGCCGGCGATGAACGGCATCCGTTTGATCTTCGCACCGATCAGGCCCGCACGCCGCTCCTTGGCGAGGAAGAACCCCGAGCCTCCCGTCACCGCCAGCGCCGGAACCAACAACAGGAAGCCCCAGGGGATGGCCGTTTTGACCATGGTCACGCTCGCGTGTGATGCAAGCATCTCCGTGAGAGCCGTGGAAAGCCAGAAGGTCGCAACAGTCGTCAGTGCGACCGCGCCCGCGATCGGGTGGATGATCTTGGTCATCGGATCCTGCCGTTTTCGAAGCGAGCTACGCGACGCAGATGCCGGGCACGGCGACCTTCTGGAACAGGTGCGGAGAGGCGACGGCGGACGAGGGATAGGCTGAGATCTTCGATCTGAACTCAGGGTGCGTGAACGCAGCCCGGAAGTGGGCGGTCGATTCCCAGACGGCATAGTTCAGATAGGTCGGGCTGTCGCCGATCGCGCGGTGAAGCTGGGTGGAGATGAAGCCCGGCTGCCGCTTCATGAAGGCGGCATCGTCCTGCCAGACCTGGAGGAAGCTCTGCTCGTCGGCCTTGTCGAGTGTGAAGACATTCACCAGCACGACAGGGCTGGTATCGATGCCGAGCTGACGATCGATCGGAAAGGCGGGGTCCAGTGGGCGTAGGTGCGACATGAAGCCTCCGTGAGGTTGGTTGCATGATGCCATTATGGTACGATGCTATATACCAACTTGACATTATAATGTCAATAAAGACTTATGGTGACATATGTTGAAATCCGAACGCACGTCAGCCGGCGATGCTCTGACCAACCTCATGCTCGACTTGTTCCGGCTGAACAGCCTGCTCTTGACCGCAGGCGACCGGTTGGTGGCCGGCCTCGGGCTCACCAGCGCCCGCTGGCAAATCCTCGGCGCCATCGTGCACGCAGAGCGCCCCCAGCCAGTCGCATGGCTTGCCCGCGATCTGGGTGCCAATCGGCAGAACGTGCAGCGGATCGTCAACGACCTTCTCGCGGAAGGGATTGTGGCGTTCGAGGCCAACCCGCATCACCGGCGAGCGCAACTTGTCGTCCTGACCGATAAGGGACGGCGCACTTTCGACGCTGCCATGGCTTTGCAGGCGCCATGGGCCAACAGCCTTTCGGAAGGGCTCGCAATCAAGGACCTGCAAGCCGTTCACCGTGTCGTCACGGCGCTACGGAAGAAACTGGAGAGCAACGATGAGCCTGAAGAGCGAGCCTGACGAATCAGCCCGCCCGCCCTCACACCACCCGCTTCCCCGCCCGCTCCGCCACCGCCTTCTGTACAAAATACATCGCGACCAGCGAGACGATCGAGGTCGCGACGACGATGTAGCCTAGGCGATCGAAATGGATCAGCGAGCCGTCCGCCTGCTGCGCGATGATGCCTGCGGCGAGCATCGAGCCGAGCCCGCCGGAGAGCTGCTGCAGCGAGGCGCTGACCGCGCTGAACGAGCCGCGCTGGCTCGCGTCGGGGATCGCCGACATCAAGGCCTGCGACGGGATCATGCGCGAGAAGATGCCGACGAACAGCAAGACGTTGACAAGGATCGCGGTCGCCAGCGAGACGTGACCGAGATGGGTGTAGATCAGCACCATGATCACCGAAACCACACTGCCGAACACGAAGGTCGGATATTTGCCGAACGCGTCGCTCGCCCTGCCGACCAGCGGCCCGGTGACGATGCTGAACAGGCCGGAGACGAGATAGATCGTCGGCAGATGCGTAATGTCGATGCCGAGATTGTGCACGGTGAAGGCGCTGGAGAACGGCATCAGCATGTAGCCGCCGGTCGCCAGCAGCGTCGTGACGGCGAAGGCCAGCGTATAGCGCGTCTGTCCGATCGTCGCGATCAGATGGCGGAACGGGTTTCTGTCCTGCTTCAATTTCAGGTGCGCATCGACCGGCTCCATGACCAGGGCGATGATCGCGATCGCGGCGATCGACACCACGACGATTGCGGCGAAGCAGGCATGCCAGTTCCAGTGATTGGCGAGAAACAGCCCGGCGGGAATGCCGAGTACCTGGCTCGCGGCAAACGCGGTCTGGATGAAGCCCATCACGCGGCCGCGCAGGTGCAGCGGAAACAGGTCGGTGACGATGGCGAGCACGACCGCGCCGATCACGCCGCCGAACAATCCGGTCACGATCCTGCCGAGCAGCAGCACATGGTAGTTCTGCGCGGCGGCGCAGAGCATGGTTCCGAGCGTGAAGCCGACATAGAAGAACAAGAGCAGGCGCTTGCGATCGAAGCGATCGGCAAAGCCCGCGGCGAGGATGCCCGAGATCCCCGCGCTGAACGCGTAGGCCGACACCGCGACACCGAACTGCCCGGCCGTGATGTTGAGCGAGGGCATCAGGATGGCGCCGAGCGGCGACATGATGATGAAATCGAGGATGATCGTGAATTGCGTGAACGCGAGCAACGCGATGAGGAGCGCCTGATAGCGCGAAAAGCCGCGTTGGCGTTCCCTTGGGTCGTCGACGGGCGCGGCGAGCGTCTGTTCGGTCATGGTACCTGATTCAGGGTGAGGGCGACGGGGGCGCGAGAAACTGGCAGATAGGGTGGACGGGGACGATGTCCACGGGGCGCAAGGCAAAAGCTCTGCCGGAACAGGACGCGCGCGTGGGTTGTGGGATTTGGGCAACAGGGCCTTCGGCGGGAGACCGTCCGCCCCCTCCTACGCGGAATTAAGCCGCCCTTAGCGAATGCCCCTTAGGCTCGCGGCCGTCCATTTCCCCTGCTCCCCGGCCTCCCCAGCCTTTGGGCCGGTCATTTGGCGGCAAGTAAGAGCATTTTTGGATGGAGCAGCCTGCCCGGCAGCATGATTCTGGCGCCCCGGCACCGTCGGCGACTGCGGCGGCTGGGCGGACGCTTGTCGTCGATCTGGAAGGCGCGCTGCTGCGTTCCGAGCTGCTGATGGAAGCGCTGTTCAGCGCGCCCGGCCGCATGCTGGCCCGCTTCGGCGCTGGCGGACGGACGGGCATGGCGGCGCTCACGGATATCCTGGCGCGGGCCGAGATCGACTATGCCCATCTGCCCTATGATTCCGATGTGCTGAACCGGGCGCTGGCGGCGCGGGCGCGGGGCGCGAAGATCTATCTCGTCGCCGGACGTTTCGCCGATCATGCGGCGGGCATTGCCGCGCATCTTGGTTTTGACGGCGTCGTGACGCCGGCCGATCTTGCTGCAGGCAACACGCTGCCGTTCGATCGCGGCGCGATCGAGCGCATCGACGACCGAGGCGGAAGTCGCGTCGGCCTAAAAACCTGGGCCAAGGCGCTGCGCCTCTATCAATACGCCAAGAACACGCTGGTGTTCGTGCCGGCGCTCACCGCGCATCAGATGAATCTTTCGACGCTCGGCCATGCGCTGCTGGCGTTCATGGCGTTCTCGGCCTGCGCGTCGGGCGCCTATCTGATGAACGATCTCTTGGATCTCGCGGCCGACCGGCAGCATCCGACCAAGCGCCATCGCGCGCTCGCGGCCGGCGATTTGCCGATCTCCTCCGCGCTATCAGCGATTCCTGCGCTGTGGCTGTTCGCGCTCGTCGCCGGCCTCTGCATCTCGCCCCTCTTCCTCGGCGTGCTCGGCGCCTACCTCGTCACCACGATCGCCTATTCGCTCGCGCTCAAGCGCAAGATGCTGGTCGACGTGGTGACGCTGTCGGGCCTCTACAGCTTGCGCATCATCGCCGGCGCCGTCGGCGTCGGCGTGGTGCTGTCGGAATGGCTGTTGATCTTCTCGCTGTTCGTGTTCACCTCGCTCGCCTTGATCAAGCGCTTCAGCGAGCTCAGCATGCGCGAGAGCGCGGGCCTCGCCGATCCCTCCAACCGCGACTACAGGATCACCGATCTGCATGTCATCGCCGCGATGGCGGCGGCGAGCGCGATGAACGCGGTGACCGTGTTCTCGCTCTACGTCTCCTCCTCCGCAGTGACGCCGCTCTACAGCCGCCCCTGGATGCTATGGCTGCTCAACCCGCTGCTGCTCTACTGGTTCGGCCGCGCCCTGATGATGGCGCATCGCCGCGAGATGCCTGACGATCCCATCATCTACGCTTTCCGCGACGGCCCCAGCCGCATCACGGTGGCGGCGATGATCTGCATCATGCTGGCGGCGATCTGATCGGGCCCGTAAGGTCACGGCCGGCGCTTGCGCGGCGTGCTGCGAGTGGATACATCGCTGGTAATCCCGATTAGCCTATTCTGCCGACAGACCGATTCGAGGTTTTGAAACGCCATGACCGTACGCCTGCATCGCGGCGACCTGCCCGACCTGTCCCGCTACACCGGAGCGGTGGCGATCGACACCGAGACCATGGGGCTGAACCCGCACCGCGACCGGCTCTGCGTGGTGCAGCTCTCGCCCGGCGACGGCAGCGCCGACGTGGTGCAGATCCCCAAGGGTCATACCGATGCGCCGAATCTGAAGGCGCTGCTGGCCAACCCCGCCATCACCAAGATCTTCCACTTTGCGCGGTTCGACATCGCGGTGCTGTACCAGACCTTCGGGATCATGACCGGGCCGATCTACTGCACCAAGATCGCCTCCCGCCTGACCCGCACCTATACCGACCGCCATGGCCTGAAAGACCTCGTGCGCGAGGTGCTCAACATCGACCTTTCCAAGCAGCAGCAGTCCAGCGACTGGGGCTCCGACAGCCTGACCGAGCCGCAGCTCGCCTATGCCGCCTCCGACGTGCTGCATCTGCACGGCTTGCGCGAGCGGCTCGATGCCATGCTGGTGCGGGAAGGCCGCACCCAGCTGGCGCAGGCCTGCTTCGACTTCCTGCCGACCCGCGCCCTGCTCGACCTGCAGGGGTGGGCGGAAGAGGACATTTTCGCGCATTCCTGACGCCTCCGGTGGTCGCCAGGTTCAGGGCTGTCGCCCCGTTTCGGACACTTTCGTAACGGCCTGTCGCCGGCTGCATATTTCGGCGGCGCCGGGTACAATGGGGCGCCTTCGACTGGACAAGGTTAGCGACACGCTGGAGCAGCGGTGAACTCGGCCCAGAATCCCACCTACGACGCCGCGCTTGCGGCGAAGTTCGCCAGCGCGGCGCGCCACAGCCGCCTGGTGCGGATTCTGCGCGTCGCGGTGCCGGGCGCGGTGCTGCTATCGATGGCCGCCATCGTCGGCGTGTCGGTCTTCAATCCGTTCCGCATGCTGATGCCGAAGCTGCCGCTCGATTCCGGAAACATGGTGGTGTCGGGCACCAAGATCACGATGGAATCGCCGCATCTCGCCGGCTTCACCCCGGACCAGCGGCCCTACGAGCTCTGGGCCAAGACCGCGACGCAGGACATCACCGACCCCGATCATGTCGATCTCGCCGACCTGCGCGCGAAGGTGCTGATGGAGGATCAATCCACCCTGTTCCTCGACGCTCGCACCGGCCGTTTCGACAACAAGCAGCAGCAGCTCGATCTGCACAAGGACATCTTGCTGCGCACCTCCACCGGCTACGAGGCGCGGCTGAACTCCGCCTTCGTCGACATGAACAAGGGCACGGTCACTTCCGACGAGCGCGTCGACGTCAAGCTGACCAACGGCACGCTGACTGCGGACCGGCTGCGGATCACGGAGGGCGGCGATCTCATCCGCTTCGAGGGCAACGTGGTGATGCACCTGGACAAGCTGGACGACAGCGCCGCCGCGCAGCCTGCGCCACCCGATCCAGCGCCACCTGCGAAGACGCGCACGCCTCAGAACAAGTCTGCCAATTCAAAGTGATTTTCATGATCAGGTTTTTTTCGCGCAACGACGACAAGCGCAGTGCCATCATCCGTGCGGCTGCGCTGAGCCTAGGTCTCTTGATCGCTGCCGATGTGGCGCGTGCACAGAGCTCGGCGAACGCGCCGAACAACGCGCTGCAGGGCTTCTCGCAAAACCGGGATCAGCCGATTCAGATCGAAGCGGCCTCGCTCGAGATGCGCGACAAGAAGAAGGAGGCGACCTTCTCCGGCAATGTGAAGGTCATCCAGGGCGACACCACCATGACCTCGAAGACGCTGGTGGTGTATTACGAGTTCGAGCGGCGGCGATAAGCCGGCGACACCGCAGCAGCCCGCGGCGAAGGGCGCGAAGTCGACCACGCCGATGCAGTCGGCGACGCCGGGGCCGGGCGGCAGCTCCGCGATCAAGCGGCTGGAGGCGCACGGCAATGTCGTGGTCACCCAGAAGGACCAGGTGGTGACAGGCGAGTTTGCCATCTTCGACACCAAGACCAATCTCATCACCATGTTCGGCGGCGGCGCGGGCCAGGTGGTGATGACGCAGTGCAAGAACGTGATGCGTGGCGATCGGCTGAAGGTCGACATGACGACCGGCGTGTCGCGGGTGGAATCTGATAGCGGCCGGGTTCAGGTCTTGCTGCCGCAGGGCGGCAGCAGTGATTGCGGCCAGGGCGCCAAACCCGGCGGGGCGCCGCCTCTGCAATTGCCGGGCGCAAGTAAACAAAAGTAAATTCAATCACTTGTCTCGGATGCTCCCGATCCGAGGTTGAAGCTTGCCCGGCAAGACTGTATCTAGCGCGAAGGGCTTTCGAAGCGGGGTTCGCCGCTTTTCGGGCGTGTTTCACTGGGCATGAGACATCCCTTCACTCATGCGGCACCGGCAAATCGCAAGGCCGGGGCGGCAGATCGCGGGATCACGCGCGGATCATCGTGCAGGATTGTCGTGCAGGATCGTCGTGAAAGGCTAGAAGGCGGGGATGGTCGATCTCTTCAGCATGTTCCGTCGACGCCCCGCCAAACGCGGCCGGCCAGGATTTGCGCGGCAGGACATCACCGCGCTCGGTGACAACGTCGGCGGTCTCGTGACCAGCCCGGTACGGGACGCGCCGCCGCTCGCCCGTGACCAGGCGATGCGGGCGCCCGACCAGTTCCAGGGTGACTACCAGGCCGACTATCAAGCCGAGCCGCCGCGGCCGCAGGCGGTTCACCCCGTCAGGGCCGCCACCAGGTCCAATGGCACGGGCGGGCCGCAGTTGCTGCGGCGGCCGGGCTTCCTGGCTGTGCATAGCGTGGAAAAGGCCTTCGGCAGCCGTCAGGTGGTGCGCGGTGTCAGCATCTATGTGCGCCGTGGCGAAGCGGTCGGCCTGCTCGGTCCGAACGGCGCCGGCAAGACCACCGTGTTCTACATGATCACCGGCCTGATCAAGGCCGATCGCGGTGCCATCGAGCTCGACGGCCACGACGTCACGAAACTCCCGATGTATCAGCGCGCGCGGCTCGGCATCGGCTATCTGCCGCAGGAGGCCTCGATCTTCCGCGGCCTCACCGTCGAGCAGAACATCCGCGCCGTGCTCGAAGTGGTCGAGCCCTCGCGCAAGAAGCGCGAGCAGCAGCTCGATTCGCTGCTCGACGAGTTCAACATCACGCGCCTTAGGAAATCGCCGTCGATCGCGCTATCAGGCGGTGAGCGCCGCCGCGTCGAGATCGCGCGCGCGCTGGCGACGCGGCCGAACTACATGCTGCTCGACGAGCCCTTCGCCGGCATCGATCCGATCGCGGTCGGGGACATCCAGGATCTCGTCCGCCATCTCACCAATCGCGGCATCGGCGTCTTGATCACCGACCACAATGTGCGCGAGACGCTCGGCCTCACTGATCGCGCCTACATCGTCTATGCCGGTGAAATCCTGACCGAGGGTACCCCGGATGAGATCGTCGCCGATCCGGACGTGCGCCGGCTTTACCTTGGCGAGGAATTCCGCCTCTAGCCCGTTTTTGCGTTCGTCAAGACGTGTACATCGGGCCCGGACTAGGATAAGCAAAAATCGGACCAATTTTTGGGAACGGTTCTTGCTTCATGGCGCTCACGCAGAGATTAGAGTTCCGGCAATCGCAGTCGCTGGTCATGACGCCGCAGCTGATGCAGGCGATCAAGCTGCTGCAATTGTCCAATCTCGATCTCACGACCTTCGTGGAGGAGGAACTCGAGCGTAATCCCCTGCTGGAGCGGGCCAATGACGAAGCCGGCGGCGAAGCTTCCGCCGACGCCGGCCAGTACGGCGAGGAGGCCCGCGGCCAAGACGATAGTAACGGCGACAGTCTCGGCGACGACGGCTTTGGCGGCAGTGCGGAGGCCTTCGAGCCCGGCCAGGAAGAATGGATGAGCAGGGATCTCGGCACCCGCGCCGAGATCGAGCAGACCCTGGACACCGGCCTCGACAACGTCTTCTCCGAGGAGCCGGCCGAGGCGGCCGCGCGCAATGCCCAGGACGCCGCGCCGACGACCTACACCGAGTGGGGCGGCGGCGCCTCCGGGGATGAAGACTACAATCTCGAGGCCTTCGTCGCCGCCGAGATGACGCTCGCCGCCCATCTTGCCGAGCAGCTCTCGGTCGCCTTCACCGCGCCGGCGCAGCGCATGATCGGCCAGTACCTGATCGACCTCGTCGATGAGGCCGGCTATCTGCCGCCGGATCTCGGCCAGGCCGCCGAGCGTCTCGGCGCATCGCAACAGGACGTCGAGGACGTCCTTGCCGTGCTGCAAAAATTCGATCCGCCCGGCGTCTGTGCGCGCAATTTGAGCGAATGCCTGGCGATCCAGCTCCGCGAGCTCGACCGCTACGATCCGGCCATGCAGGCGCTGGTCGAGCATCTCGATCTCCTCGCCAAGCGCGACATCGCGTCCTTGCGCAAGCTCTGCGGCGTCGACGATGAGGACATTGCCGACATGATCGGCGAGATCCGCCGCCTCAATCCCAAGCCCGGCATGAAGTTCGGCTCGGCGCGGCTCCAGACCATGGTGCCCGACGTGTATGTCCGCCCGGGTCCCGACGGCGGCTGGCATGTCGAGCTCAACAGCGACACCCTGCCGCGCGTGCTGGTCAACCAGACCTATTATTCCGAGCTGTCGAAGAAGATCGGCAAGGACGGCGACAAGTCCTACTTCACCGATGCGCTTCAGAACGCGACCTGGCTGGTGCGCGCGCTCGACCAGCGCGCCCGCACCATCCTGAAAGTTGCAACCGAGATCGTGCGCCAGCAGGACGGCTTCTTCACCCATGGCGTGGCACACTTGCGGCCGCTCAATCTCAAGGCCGTCGCCGACGCCATCCAGATGCATGAATCCACGGTGTCGCGCGTCACCGCCAACAAATACATGGCGACCAATCGCGGCACGTTCGAGCTGAAATATTTCTTCACGGCTTCGATCGCCTCGGCCGACGGCGGCGAGGCGCATTCCGCCGAAGCCGTTCGCCACCACATCAAGCAGCTGATCGATTCGGAAGAGCCCACGGCGATCCTGTCGGATGACACCATCGTGGAACGCTTGCGCGCCTCGGGCATTGATATTGCCCGCCGCACGGTCGCGAAGTACCGCGAAGCCATGCGCATACCCTCCTCGGTGCAACGTCGCCGCGACAAGCAGAGCGCTCTTGGTAACGTCCTCTCCACCGCAATGTCCGATCGTTCCCGCAACACCGAGCCGGCCTGATTGCGCCGGGGCGAAATCGCGCTACTCTCACCTCCCCATTGAGACCGATCCAAGCATGCGCATGAACCGGAAAAGTGCACAGCGGTTTTCCCTCCCGACAAATGCGGAACGCGTTTGCGGGAAGATCATGCGCAGGGAACAACTTCAGCTGCGGTGACCCGTCATCGCAGCTGAGGCGCAAACCAAGCGAGGCATCACATGACTCTCCGGATTTCGGGCAAGAGCATCAGCGTCGGCGACGCCCTGCGCGGCCGCGTTGCCGACCGCACCGACGAGGTGCTGCGCAAATATTTCGACGGCAACTATTCCGGCCACATCACGCTGAGCAAGGACGGCTTCGGCTTCCGCACCGATTGCGCGCTGCACCTCGATTCGGGAATCACCCTGGAAGCCGATTCGAACGCGCCGGATGCCTATGCCAGCGCCGACCAGGCGCTGCTGATGATCGAGAAGCGGCTGCGCCGCTACAAGAACCGCCTCAAGGACCGTTCCGCCCGCAAGGCCCATGCCGCCACCGAGGCGATGGCTGCGCTCAATGCCACGAGCTATGTGCTCGAGGCGCCCGAGGGCGAGGACGAGGTCTCCGGCTACAGTCCCGTGATCATCGCGGAGCAAACCACCTCGCTCAAGTCGCTGTCGGTCAGCGAGGCCGTCATGGAACTCGATCTGAGCGGGGCGCCTTGCCTGGTCTTCCAGCACGGTTCCTCGGGCCGGGTGAACATCATATACCGTCGGGCCGACGGCAATGTGGGCTGGATCGACCCTCCGGGCGGCAAAACAGACCGCAAGGTGGACGGTTAATGGTTCCGGCCCCTCCGCAAGCCTTAACAATGACCGTGGGCAAAGCCGCACGCGGGAGTTGGCACCGGGATTGCGTTGGAGTAGAAGCGCCCCACATCAGGACCGGGGCTAAGTCCTCCTCCTGCTTCATGTTATTGACGCCGGCTCAGCTTGGTCTTCCAAGATGGCCAAATCGGAACTGACGGTTTAATTCACCTCGGAAAGCTTCCATGCCGATTACCGATCTGGTCGCACCCGAGGCGATTCTCCCGGCATTGAAAGTCAACAGCAAGAAGCAAGCCTTGCAGGAACTCGCGGCCAAGGCCGCCGAGTTGACCGGGCAGAACGAGCGCTCCGTCTTCGAAGTGCTGCTTCAGCGCGAGAAGCTCGGCACCACCGCAGTCGGCTACGGCGTCGCCATTCCCCACGGCAAGCTGCCCAAGCTGGACAAGATCTTCGGCCTGTTCGCGCGCCTCGATCGCCCGATCGATTTCGAATCAATGGATGGCCAGCCGGTCGATCTCGTCTTCCTGCTGCTCGCTCCCGAAGGCGCCGGCGCCGACCATCTCAAGGCGCTCGCCCGCATCGCCCGCCTGCTCCGCGACCAGGACATAGCCAAAAAACTCCGCGCCTCGCGCGACGCCCAGGCGATCTATTCGGTGCTGGCCCTGCCGCCCGCGACGGCGGCCTGAGCGTCACTGCGAGCGCAACTCTCTCAACACCGTCATTGCCGACTGTAAGGGAGCGTGCCCCGGACGCAGCGCAGCGCTTCCCTCGCGATGCGAAGCATCGTCGAGTGCGGTGCGCTGCAGAGCCGGGGCCCATGTCTCCACATTGTGCGTGTTGCTTTCTGGGTCCCGGCTCTGCGCCGCAACGCTTCGCGCTGCACCGCGTCCGGGACACGAGAGTTGAGCACCCTGTAGCCTCACACTCCGTCATTGCGAGCGAAGCGAAGCAATCCAGAATCTTTCCGCGGAGGGATTCTGGATTGCTTCGTTGCTTCGCTCCTCGCAATGACGATGCCGAGACGATATCGCTCAAAATGAAAACGGGCACGCCTTCGCGTGAAGGCATGCCCGCTTGAAACTCTATTCGTGCGAACGCGCGTGCGCTTAGTGCACGCTCACCGCTTGCAGCTCGTTGCTCCAGGCGTTGGCGATCGCGGCTTCCCGGCTGTCGGTCAGCATGATCGGCGTGCCGTCGGCGGCGTGGAGCGCGAAGAGCTTGAGGCCCGGCGCAACCTTGGGCGCCTCGGGGAACAGGTCCGGCACGTCCTCGGAGCGGATCTGCTTCACATAGGCGATATGACCTTCGCCGAGGGTTGCCAGCGTCTCCGGAGAGACATTCTTGGCTTCATATTCGAACGCAACGTGACCTTCACTCATGGTCTCGACTCCTCTGGAACACTAAGCGGTCGAGTCCGCTACTCGTTCCATTATTCGTGCTCATTGATAGCGATTGTCTTAACGATCCTCTCCGGTTCAGGCCGGGCCAGATCGATCGACAACAGCCCGTTCTTCAGATCCGCACCCAGCACCAGCATCCCCTCCGCCAGCACGAAGGTGCGCTGGAAGTGGCGCGCGGCGATGCCGCGATGGATGTATTGCCGGGTCTTGTCGTCCTGCTGCCGCCCGCGGATCACGAGCTGGTTTTCCTCAATGGTTACATCGAGTTGGTCGCGGGTGAATCCGGCAACCGCCAGCGTGATGCGCAAACGCTCGGGCTGGCCATCCGCGCGGTCGCACCTCTCGATATTGTAGGGAGGATAACCGTCGGCGCCTTTGACGACCCGATCGAGCACGCGCTCGATCTCGTCGAAGCCCAGCAGAAAGGGACTGGAGAGCGTTGGAACACGAGACATAGTTTACAAAGTCCTCGCAGAAGCGACTTTGGTGTTTCAGGGCCCGCAAGCGGCACCCCTTGGTCAGCAATATGGGCATATCCCCGAGTGGGTTCAAGCAGGTAGCCGGGGAGGCTGTGGATGCCCTGTTTCCACCTGCGACCAGCACGGGGAATTTGCGGACGATTTATCCCAACGAAAACAAGCCCCTTCTACTGTGCATGGGGTTGTTTTCGCACTTTTTGGTTGGCCGGCCCCTGGAACCGATCAGGCCTCGATCCGCTTGCGCCCGTCGCCGCTGAACAGGTGCAGCCTCGACCGCACCGCCGCGACGCGGATGTGCTGGCCGATCGCTGGCGCTTCGGTTCCGGGAATGCGGACGATGACCTCGCCCGGCGGCAACTCGCCGGGGGTGGCGGCGACGCGCTGCTCCTCCTGCTGGCGCGAGCCGTAGACGAAGGTTTCGGCACCGACGCGTTCGATCGCCTCAACGGTGAGCGGCAGCGCGACGCCGCCGGCCGGGGTCTGGTCGGTGATGACGAAGTCCTCCGGGCGGATGCCGACGATGCCGGCCTCGCCTGCATCATTGAGCTGCGATCTGATCTCGTCAGGGCGCGTCGACATCAAATTCATCGGTGGTGCCCCGATGAAGGAGGCGACGAAGGTGGTGGCCGGCTTCTCGTAGATCGCGAGTGGGTTGCCGATCTGCTCGACCTGGCCGCCATTCATCACCACCAGGATGTCGGCGAGCGTCATCGCCTCGAGCTGGTCATGGGTGACATAGATCGACGTGGTGTTGAGGCGGCGCTGCAATTTGCGGATCTCGACCCGCATCGCGATGCGCAGCTTGGCGTCGAGATTGGAGAGCGGCTCGTCGAACAAGAACACTTTTGGCTGGCGCACGATGGCGCGGCCCATGGCGACGCGCTGGCGCTGGCCGCCTGAGAGCTGGCGCGGCTTGCGCTCCAGCATGGCGGAGAGCTCGAGCACGCGCGCGGCTTCCTCGACGCGGGTCTTGATCTCGGCTTCGGCCATGCCGCGATTGCGCAGGCCGTAAGCCATGTTGTTGTAGACGCTCATATGCGGATAGAGCGCGTAGTTCTGAAACACCATCGCGATGTCGCGATCGGCCGGCTCGATCTGGTTGACGACGCGGCCGCCGATGTCGATCTCGCCGCCGGTGACGGTCTCCAGCCCCGCGACCATGCGCAGCAATGTGGACTTGCCGCAGCCGCTTGGACCGACCAGCACGCAGAACTGGCCGTCGCCGACATCGACGTCGACGCCCTTGATGGCTTCGAAGCCGCCGGGATAGGTCTTGCGGACGCTGCGCAGGGTGACGTTAGCCATGAAAACTCATTTCCAAGAACCTACTTTTCCGTCTCGACCAGGCCGCGCACGAACAGCTTCTGCATGGCGACGACGACGAACACCGGCGGCAGCATGGCCAGCACGGCGGTTGCCATCACGATCGGCCATTCGGTGAGTGCGTCGGTGGTGGTGATCATCTTGCGGATGCCGATCTGGATCGTCTGCATGTCGTCGCGGGTGGTGATCAGCAGCGGCCAGAGATATTGATTCCAACCGAGGATGAACAGGATCACGAACAGCGCCGCCATGTTGGTGCGCGACAGCGGCAGCAGCGTGTCCCAGAAGAAGCGGAAGGGACCGGCGCCGTCGATGCGTGACGCCTCCAGCAGTTCGTCCGGCACCGTCATGAAGAACTGTCGGAACAGCAGCGTCGCGGTGGCGGATGCGATCAGCGGCAGCGACAGGCCGGCATAGCTGTCGAGCATGTGCAGATCGGCGACGATCTTGTAGGTCGGATAGATGCGCACCTCGACCGGCAGCATCAGGGTGATGAAGATGAGCCAGAAGATCGGCATCCGGAACGGAAAGCGGAAATACACGATCGCATAGGCCGAGATGATCGAGATCGCGATCTTGCCGACCGCGATCAGCAGCGCCGTTATCAGCGAGTTCAGCATCATGTTGCCGACCGGCTCGCGGGTCGATCCGCTCGTGCCGACGAAGATGGTCTGATAGTAGGTCTGGAAGAAATGGCCGCCGGGCAGCAGCGACATCTGCCCGTTCGCGATCAGCGCGTTGTCCTGGGTCGAGGCGACAATCGCGATGTAGACGGGAAACGCGACGATCGCGATCCCGATCCAGAGGATGATGTGCGCGACGTAGCGCCGAAAGCCTTCTTCCTCGACCATCAGTAGGTCACCTTGCGTTCGACGAAGCGGAACTGGATCCCCGTCAGCACGATCACCATGATCATCAGGATCACCGATTGCGCCGCCGAGCTACCGAGATTGCCGCCGAGCAGGCCGTCGGAATAGACCTTGTAGACCAGCGTTTCCGTCGACTTGCCGGGACCACCGCGGGTCATGGTATCGATGATGCCGAAGGTATCGAAGAAGGCGTAGACGATGTTGACGACCAGCAGGAAGAAGATGGTCGGCGACAGCAGCGGGAAGGTCACGGTCCAGAACCTGCGCATCGGGCGCGCGCCGTCGATCGCGGCCGCCTCGAGCACGCTTCGGGGGATGCTCTGCAGGCCGGCGAGGAAGAACAGGAAGTTGTAGGAGATCTGCTTCCAGGCGGCGGCGAGGATGATCAGCGTTGCGGCCTGGTCGCCGTCGAGCAGCGGATTCCAGTCGACGCCGAGGGCGCGCAAGTACCGCGAGAGCACGCCCAGCGAGGGGTGCAGCATGAAGATCCAGAGCACGCCGACGACCGGCGGCGCCACCGCATAGGGCCAGATCAAGAGCGTGCGGTACAGCATCGAGCCGCGCAGCGGCTTGTCCGCCATCACCGCGAGCAGCAGTGCAAACGACAGCGACGAGACTGCGATGGCGAACGAGAAGAAGAAGGTCCGCACGATCGCCTCGAAATAGGCGCGGTCCTTCAGAAGCTCGAGATAATTGTCGAACCAGACGAAGCTGGTCGAAAGACCGAAGGCGTCCTGGAGCAGGAAGGACTGGATCACCGCCTGCCAGGCCGGCCAGTAGAAGAAAATCAGGACGATCGCGAGCTGCGGCGCAACCAGCGCGTAGGGCAATAGTTTCGATTGGAAAATGGCTTGCTTTTGCATGATGCCCGCAGGAGCGGCAGGCCGGGTTACCGGCCTGCCGCTGATCGCCTCACTTGACGGCGGTCTTTTCGAACTGACGCAGCATCGTGTTGCCGCGCTCGACGGCGGCATCCAGCGCCTGCTTGGCGGTCTTCTTGCCGGCGAGCGCCTGCTCGATCTCTTCCGACCAGACGTCACGGAGCTGAACCATGTTGCCGAGGCGCAGGCCGCGCGAGTTCTCGGTCGGCTCCTTGTTGGTCAGCTCGAGCAGCGGGGTCTCGAGATAGGGCTGATCCTTGTAGAAGCCTTCCGCCTTGGCCTTCTCATAGGCCGCCTTGGTGATCGGCAGATAGCCCGAGGCCTTGTGGATGTAGACCTGGCGATCAGTGTCGGAGAGGAAGCTCAGGAATTTCGCGACGCCCTTGTAATCCTCGGCCGACTTGCCGCCCATGACCCAGAGCGAGGCGCCGCCGATGATCGAGTTCTGCGGTGCGCCCTTCACGTCGGGATAATAGGGCATCGGGACGGCGGTGAAGCTGAACTTGGCCTGCGCCTTGACGTTGCCGAAGAACGCCGAGGAGGTCAGATAGAGCGGGCATTCACCTGACGTGAAGCGGCCTTCACCGGTGTTGGTGCGGCCGGCATAGTCGTAGGTCTTGTCCTTCTGGAGCTCGACCAGCTTCTCGAGGTGCTTGACCTGGACCGGGCTGTTGAATTCGAGCACGGTGTCGAAGCCGTCGAGGCCGTTGGCCTTGGTCGACAGCGGCACGTTGTGCCAGGCGGAGAGCTGCTCGAGATTGACCCAGGTAACCCAGGAGTTGGAGAAGCCGCAGGTCGGATGGCCGTTGTCGTGCAGCTTCTTGGCGGCGTCGAACACCTGAGGCCAGGTCTTCGGGATCTCGACATTGGCCTTCTTCAGCTCGTCGAGATTGACCCACATCACCGTCGACGACGAGTTGAAGGGGAAGGACAGCATCTCGCCCTTCGAGGTCGAGTAGTAGCCGGTGATCGCGGGCAGATAGGCCTTCGGATCGAACTTCTCGCCGGTCTCGGCCATCAGCTTGTACACCGGCTTCACGGCGCCGGTCGCGGCCATCATGGTCGCGGTGCCGACCTCGAACACCTGCATGATGTGCGGGGCGTTGCCGGCGCGGAAGGCGGCGATGCCGGCATTCATCGTGTCGGCGTAATTGCCTTTGTAGGTCGGGATCACCTTGTAGTCGCTCTGCGATGCGTTGAAGTCGTTCGCGAGCTTGACGATGACGTCGTTGTTGGCGCCGGTCATCGCGTGCCACCACTGGATTTCAGTCACGGCCAGGGCCGGCGAGGCCGACACGCCAACCGTGATTGCAACAGCCGCAGCCGCACCAAAATGTCGAAGAGCCATCAAGAAAACCTCCCTTGCCCGTCAATAAAGAAGCGCTTGCGCTAGCAGCGCCATATGACGTTCACATGACTGTGTAAGCGGCCGAAACGAAAGCGGCAAGCGCTGGAAAAGGGAAGCCGGAAAATAGGCGAAGACGTGCGTGTCCAGCTTCCTGCGGTCGCGGCGCACATGTGCGCCCGCGCCGCAGTGCGGCATTAACTGTTCGGATGGGGAAGGGCCGTCCGCGCGGAATGGCGTCGGGTTGACGATCGGGCTACGGGCTCGAACAACTCTCCCGCTTGCGGGAGAGGTCGGCGCGTTCCGGGCGATGCGAAGCATCGTCCCGCGCGCCGGGTGAGGGCTTTCTCCTCTTGAGGAGTCTCACTGCGGAGACACCCTCTCCCCAGCCCTCCCCCGCAAGCGGGGGAGGGAGCGGACCGGCGCCGCCGTTCAATCTCTCTTAATCTCAGCGCTTGCGCTCGGGGCCGCAGACCACGCCTTTTTCGACCATCGCCTCGATCTCCGCCTTGGAGTAGCCGAACTCGCCCAGCACCTCTGCCGAGTGCTGGCTGAATTTCGGCGGCAGGCGGCGCAGGCTGGGCTTGCTGCGGTCGAGCCGGATCGGCGAGGCCACGCCCTTGTACCAGTCCTTCTCGATGATATCGCCGCGCGCGATCGTGTGCGGGTTGGTCAGCGCCTGGTCGATCTTTTGCACCGGGCCTGCGGGGAGACCCGCCGCGAGCAGCCGGTTGCACAGCGGCTCGGCCTCGTGCTGGCTGAACACCGCCGCAAGCTCGGCGCGCAGCGCCTCGCGATTGGCGATGCGGTCCTTGTTGCGGGCAAAGCGCGGATCGGTGCCGAGCTCGGGCTTGCCGATCTCCTTGGCGAGCTTGCGGAAGGTGCCGTCATTGCCGACCCCGATGAAGATGTTGTCGGTTTTGGTCGGGAAGATCGCGTAGGGCACGAGGTTGGGATGCTCGTTGCCGGTGAGCGAGGGCGGCTTGCCGTGCATGAAATAATTCGCGGTGTGCGGGTGCATGATGGCAAGGCCGGTCTCGTACAGCGTCGTCTCCAGGAACTGGCCCTGGCCCGAACGCTGGCGCTCCGACAGCGCCATCAGGATCCCGATCGCCGCATAAAGGCCGGTGGTGATGTCGACCAGTGGCACGCCGATCCGCATCGGCCCGCTCTCCGGCGATCCCGTTGCCGCGATCATGCCGGTCATGGCCTGGATGATGGCGTCATAGCCGGGATTGCCGCCGCGCGGACCGTCGGCGCCGAAGCCGCAGATCCGGCAATGCACGAGGCGCGGGAATTTTGCGCGCAGCACTTCGTTGCCGATGCCCCATTTCTCCAGCGTGCCCGGCTTGAAATTCTCGATCAGGACGTCGGCCGTCTCCAGCATCTTCAGCAGCACGGCGCGGCCGCCCTCGGAGGCGAGGTCGAGGCCGATCGAGCGCTTGTTGCGGTTGATGCCGACGAAATAGGCCGCGTCCTCCTCGTGGAAGGGAGGGCCCCATTCGCGCACCTCGTCGCCTGCGGGCGGCTCGACCTTGATGACGTCGGCGCCGTGGTCGGCGAGGATCTGGGTGCAGTAGGGACCGCCGAGCACGCGCGTGAGATCGATGACGCGCAATCCGCTCATGGCACCTGTGGCGGCTTCAGAACTCATGCCTTCGCTTCCCCTGTGTCGACGTTTGATCACAGGCCTAGCGAGGTTCGTGCACGCCAGCAATGGCCCCGCGCGTAGGGCCGTATGCGCCGCCGCGGCGCAATCCCGCAGCGTGGCAAATCAGGTGGAAGCGGCCGGCCCGAGGGGGATCTCGGGCCAGCCAATCCGCACTTCCGGTCAGACGACCGTCAGGCGAACGTCGACATTGCCGCGCGTGGCGTTGGAGTATGGGCACACCTGGTGCGCCTTCTCGACCAGCGCCTCGGCCTCGGCGCGGGCCAGGCCGGGCAGCGAGACGGCCAGATCGATGTCGAGACCGAAGCCGCCCTCGGAGCGCGGGCCGATGCCGACGGTCGAGGTAACGGAGGCGTCGGCGGGAACCTTGGGGCCGCCCTGCGAAGCCACGAACTTCATCGCGCCGATGAAGCAGGCGGCATAGCCGGCTGCAAACAGCTGCTCGGGATTGTTGCCGGCGCCGCCGCCGCCGCCGAGCTCCTTCGGCGTGGTCAGCTTGACGTCGAGCGCGCCGTCGAGGGTTGCGGCATGGCCGTCGCGGCCGCCGGTCGCCTTGGCACTGGTCTTGTAGAGGACGTTCACGGACATTTTCATCTCCCTGGGGGTTCGGGTGGTGCGATCTGTATCGCAGACAATTAGATTGTGCGCAATCTAAATTGTGGTGCCTCACATTTAATTGTTCGCAATTGAATATGCGGCCGCCCGGCCCCACAATGCGGGGCAAATCCCGTGAGATTCGCCATGGCCCGGAAACTATCGGCAGCGGACGCGCCGCTGCGGCTCGACAATCAGATCTGCTTCGCGGTGTATTCGGCGGCGCATGCCTTCAACCGCGTCTACAAGCCGCTGCTCGACCGGCTCGGCCTGACCTATCCGCAATATCTCGTCATGCTGGTGCTGTGGGAGCGCGACGACGTGCCGGTGAAGGACATCGGCGAGAAGCTGTTCCTGGATTCGGGCACGTTGACACCGCTGCTCAAGCGGCTCGAGGCCGCCCATCTCGTCAAACGCACCCGCTCGAGCGAGGACGAGCGTCAGGTGCTGATCGCCCTGACGCCGCAGGGCCACGCGCTGAAAGACAAGGCGCGCAGCGTGCCGCAATCGATTCTGGCGGCGTCGGACTGCTCGGTGCCGGAACTGGTCGCGATGAAGGACGAGATCGTCGCGCTGCGGGATAGGCTGAATGCGGTGATCGGGGAGTAGGGAAGCTCGTCAGAGCCTAGGAAAGCCGCTTCTTCGTGAAGGCGCGGCCGGAATGAGACTTCAGGTACTTTTCAAACGCCAGAGCTTTGTACTTGTCAGGAAAGGCGCAGTACCAGATCAATTTCCAAGGCTTATATTTAGCGGTGTGGCTAGACTTGCCGGCATTGTGTTCCGGAATTCGCCGCTTCAAATCTTCCGTGGCGCCGACGTATTCCTGATCAGGAAAGTCAACGCTTCGGAGAATGTAGACGTACCACATTGACGGCTATCGCTTGGGTAGTCGTTAGGTGGGCGTCGCACCAGTCCGTCTTCGCCCTTCGGGCTACGCCGGACACCACGCTTCACCCTTCGGGCTCTGCGCGGCTGCGCCACGCGAAGCCCGAAGGGCGAAGCGTGGTGGAGCCAGGCGGGATCGAACCGCCGACCTCTTGCATGCCATGCAAGCGCTCTCCCAGCTGAGCTATGGCCCCTTAACCTTAGACGGGGTGAATCTGGTGGATCACCCCAACCGGCGAGCCCTGGTGACTCGCGCGGTGCACCCTTTTTCACAGATCAGGGCTGATCTCAAGTCTCTTCATCACCTCCGACATCACCAATGATGTCGGTCACGTCCTCATCGCCCTCTTCCTCGTCGGCAATGAAGGTCGAATCATCATCATCGTCGTCGTCGATGGTCTCGTCGACCTCGATATCGTCCTCGGACTCGGGCACGACAGCCTTGACCTTGCCGGTGTTCTCCTCGGCATCGGCCTCCTCGAGCGACACCAATTCCTCGGCCTCCGCCGGCTCCGGCGCGGTGTCCTGGGCCATACTGCGGGCTTCAGTGCCGCGGGACGCACGTGCGGGAGCGATGGGGGCGATCGGCACCACCTCGCCGGTATAGGGCGAGATCACCGGATTCTTATTGAGGTCATAGAATTTCTTGCCCGTGGTCGGGCAAATACGTTTGGTTCCGAGTTCGGACTTGGCCACGGCAGGAATCCTGGGAATGTCTGAAAAGCGGTGCTTCACTTGGCTAGTTGGCGGCCCGCTGTCAATAGCGCATTACGGAAGAACGACATGCCCGTGACGGGGCGCGGACCATGTGGTACCTGCGGCCCAGCCTTCAAGGCATCCAAGGACACAATCTTGACCCATTCCGACCAACCGAGGCCGCTCCAGTCTCGCGCCAGCGGCCCCCTGACCGGGAAAGTACGGGTGCCCGGGGACAAGTCGATCTCCCACCGTGCCCTGATCCTGGGCGCGCTCGCGGTCGGCGAGACCAAGGTTTCGGGCCTGCTCGAGGGCGAAGACGTCCTCAACACCGCGAAATCGATGCGGGCGCTGGGCGCCAGGGTCGAGCGCACCGGCGATTTCGCCTGGACGGTGAACGGCGTCGGCGTCGGTGGCTTCGCCCAGCCCAAGGCGGCGCTGGATTTCGGTAACTCCGGCACCGGCTGCCGCCTGGTCATGGGCGCCGTTGCGGGATGCCCGATCTCGGCGGTGTTCGAAGGCGACGCCTCCCTGCGCAGCCGCCCGATGCGCCGGATCCTCGACCCGCTCGAACAGATGGGCGCCAGGGTTGTGTCGGGCGGCGAGGGCGGCCGTCTGCCGCTGACCCTCCAGGGCGCGCGCGATCCGCTTCCGATCACCTACAAGACCCCGGTCGCCTCGGCCCAGATCAAATCGGCCGTGCTGCTGGCGGGCCTGGCTGCGCCCGGCACCACCACGGTGATTGAGAGCGAGGCGAGCCGCGACCATACCGAGCTGATGCTGAAGCATTTCGGTGCCGACATCACATCAGTGCAGGAAGGCCAGCACGGCCGCCGCATCACGCTGATCGGCCAGCCTGAGCTGCACGGTGCCACCGTCGTCGTGCCCGCGGATCCCTCGTCGGCGGCCTTCCCGGTCGTTGCCGCGCTGATCGCCGAGGGCTCCGACGTGGTGCTGTCCGACGTGATGACCAATCCACTGCGCACCGGCCTGTTCACCACGCTCCGCGAAATGGGCGCCTCGATCGAGGAAAACGACGTCCGTCGCGATGCCGGCGAGCCGATGGCGCAGCTGCGCGTGCGCGCGTCGAAACTGCGCGGTGTCGAGGTGCCGCCGGAGCGCGCGCCGTCGATGATCGACGAATATCTGGTGCTGGCGGTCGCAGCCGCCTTCGCCGAAGGCACCACCATCATGCGCGGCCTGCAAGAGCTGCGCGTCAAGGAATCCGACCGGCTGGAAGCCACGGCTGCCATGCTCCGCGTCAACGGCGTGAAGGTCGAGGTCTCCGGCGACGATCTGATCGTCGAGGGCCACGGTCACGTGCCCGGCGGGGGCGTTGTTGCCACCCATATGGATCATCGCATCGCGATGTCCGCGCTGGTGATGGGTTGCGCGTCCGACCAGCCGGTGAGCGTCGACGACACCGCCTTCATCGCCACCAGCTTTCCGGACTTCATCCCGATGATGCGTTCGCTAGGGGCCGAGTTTTCATGATCATCGCCATCGACGGGCCGGCGGCCTCGGGCAAGGGGACGCTCGGCAAGCGCCTCGCCCACCATTACGGTTATCGTCATCTCGATACCGGCGTAATCTATCGTGCGGTGGCTTACGAGCTGATGCAGTCCGGTCACGATCTCCGCGATGAAGCCGCGGCGGTCGCGGCGGCGCTGGAGCTCGACCCCGAAAGGTTCGGCAATCCCGCCCTGAAGACCCAGAAGGTCGGCGAGGGGGCCTCCATCGTCTCGGCGATCCCTGGGGTCCGCGAGGCCCTGGTCAATTTCCAGCGGCAATTCGCCGCTGATCCGCCCGGGGCCGTGCTCGATGGCCGGGACATTGGAACCGTGATCTGCCCCCATGCCGACGTGAAGATTTTCGTCGTCGCCGATCCCAAGGTTCGCGCCCATCGCCGGACCATGGAGGCGAGGGCGCGGGGGGAGGAGGCGGACGAGGCGGCCGTGCTCGCCGACATCGTCCAGCGCGACGAGCGCGACAAGAACCGGTCGATTGCGCCTTTAAAACCAGCCCCGGATGCTCACTTGCTTGATAACTCCCAACTGGATATAGAAGGCGGCGTCCGGGCCGCCATCGACATTATCGAGGCCGTCCGAGCGGGCCGGTCGCGGGGTTAAGCCGCAGCCGTCATTGGAGGAAGCGCCCGCTCCCGCTCTTTGAGGTCGATAACCTTCGGTCCCTGATGGGGACCGGCGCGATCCAGGCTCCGGACAACGATTCCACGTATCGAACGCGCGGGCCTCAGCCGGCCCGCTTCCGCAGTTCCGGCGCCGAGCCGGAGCAGCGAGCGGTCGCTCGAAGGTCTTGCGGACCTTCCGACACTGCGTGTGCGATGCGCCCATGAACCCAACGGCCGGCAAGACATCCGCAACTGGAGAACAAATGGCTTCGACTTCTGCTGATACCTACAGCCCCTCGCGCGACGATTTCGCCGCGATGCTCGACGAGTCCTTCGCAGGTGGCAACCTGCAGGAAAGCTCCGTCGTCAAGGGCAAGGTGGTTGCAATTGAAAAGGACATGGCCGTCATCGACGTCGGCCTGAAGACCGAGGGCCGCGTGGCCCTGCGCGAATTTTCCGGCCCCGGCCGTGACAGCGACCTCAAGGTCGGCGACGAGGTGGAAGTGTTCCTCGATCGCATCGAGAACGCCCTCGGCGAAGCCGTGTTGTCGCGCGACAAGGCGCGCCGCGAAGAGAGCTGGGGCAAGCTCGAGAAGGCGTTCCAGAACAACGAGAAGGTCAACGGCGTCATCTTCAACCAGGTCAAGGGCGGCTTCACCGTCGATCTCGACGGTGCCGTGGCCTTCCTGCCGCGCTCGCAGGTCGACATCCGTCCGATCCGCGACGTCGCGCCGCTGATGAACAACTCGCAGCCGTTCCAGATCCTCAAGATGGACCGCCGTCGCGGCAACATCGTCGTGTCGCGCCGCACCGTGCTGGAAGAGACCCGCGCCGAGCAGCGCCAGGAGCTGGTGCAGAACCTCGAAGAGGGTCAGGTCATCGACGGCGTGGTCAAGAACATCACCGATTACGGTGCGTTCGTTGATCTCGGCGGTATCGACGGTCTCTTGCACGTCACCGACATCGCGTGGCGCCGCGTCAACCACCCGACCGAGGTGCTCTCGATCGGCCAGACCGTGAAGGTCAAGATCATCAAGATCAACCACGAGACGCATCGCATCTCGCTGGGCATGAAGCAGCTGCTGGACGATCCGTGGCAGGGCATCGAAGCCAAGTACCCGCTGGGTGCCCGCTTCACCGGCCGCGTCACCAACATCACCGACTACGGCGCGTTCGTCGAGCTCGAGCCGGGCATCGAAGGCCTGATCCACGTCTCCGAGATGTCGTGGACCAAGAAGAACATGCACCCCGGCAAGATCGTCTCGACCTCGCAGGAAGTCGATGTGCAGGTGCTGGAAGTCGATTCCGTCAAGCGCCGCATCTCGCTCGGCCTCAAGCAGACCATGCGCAACCCGTGGGAGGTCTTCGTCGAAGGTCACCCGACCGGTTCGGTGGTCGAGGGCGAGGTCAAGAACAAGACCGAGTTCGGTCTGTTCCTGGGTCTCGAAGGCGACGTCGACGGCATGGTCCACCTCTCCGACCTCGACTGGAAGCTTCCGGGCGAGCAGGTGATCGACAACTACAAGAAGGGCGACATGGTGAAGGCCGTGGTGCTCGATGTGGACGTCGAGAAGGAGCGCATCTCGCTCGGCATCAAGCAGCTCGAAGGCGACCCCTTCGCCGAACCGGGCGATGTCAAGAAGGGCGCGGTCGTGACCTGCGAAGTGCTCGAGGTGAAGGAGAGCGGCATCGAGGTGAAGATCGCCGGTACCGACTTCTCGACCTTCATCAAGCGCTCCGAGCTCGCCCGTGACCGCAACGACCAGCGCGCCGAACGCTTCGCCGTCGGCGAGAAGGTCGACGCCCGCGTGATCCAGTTCGACAAGAAGGCCCGCAAGGTCCAGGTGTCGATCAAGGCGCTCGAAGTCGCCGAAGAGAAGGAAGCCATCGCGCAGTACGGCTCCTCCGATTCGGGTGCGACGCTCGGCGACATCTTGGGCACTGCGCTCAAGAACCGCGACAACAAGTAAGCGAAACGCAGGTTTCGCTGACATCAAAGCCCCGGCGCGAGCCGGGGCTTTTTTGTTACGCTTGTAGCCCGGATGGAGCGCAAGCGTAATCCGGGGTCGTTGCCTCACGGACGGACTGTCCCGGATTTCGCTGCGCTCCATCCGGGCTACGCACCTACCGCGGTCACAGCCTTGTTTTCTTCAAATTGCGCCGCAATTGATGTATCCAGGTAAGCCGTTGGTCACGCTGTGACGGCACAACGCGCCTAGCCATTCATTTGGAGATATTCCGATGTCGCTCGATTCGGACATCATCGTTGATCGCCGCAGGATCCGCCGCAAGCTGACGTTCTGGCGCGTGATGGCCGCGTTGATCGCGATCGCGGCGATCGCGAGCTTCGCGCTGATCGCGACGCCAGGTGCACGCGGCACGTTCGCATCTGCCGGGTCGATCGCGCGCGTCCACATCGAGGGCCTGATCCGCAGCGATTCCGATCGCACCCAGGCGCTGGAGCGACTGGAGAATTCGCAGGCCGCGGCCGTCATCGTTCACATCAACTCGCCGGGCGGCACCACCGCCGGCTCCGAGCAGCTCTACGATTCGCTCACCCGGCTGAAGGCGAAGAAGCCGCTCGTCGTCGTGGTCGAGGGTCTTGCCGCCTCCGGCGGTTACATCACCGCGATTGCGAGCGACCACATCATCGCCCAGCAGAGCTCGCTGGTCGGCTCGATCGGCGTGCTGTTCCAGTATCCGAACGTCACCGAGCTCTTGAAGACCATCGGCGTCAAGGTCGAGGAGGTGAAGTCGTCGCCGCTGAAGGCCGCGCCCAACGGTTTCGAGCCCACCAGTCCCGAGGCCCGCGCCGCGCTCGATGCGCTGGTGAAGGACTCCTACGCCTGGTTCAGGGGATTGGTGAAGGAGCGGCGTGGCATGGATGACACGCAGCTCGAGAAAGTGGCCGATGGCCGCGTCTTCACCGGCCGCCAGGCGATCGATCTCAAGCTGATCGATCAGATCGGCGACGAGAAGACGGCGGTGACCTGGCTGGTCGAGCAGAAGGGCGTCAAGAAGGGGCTCAGCGTGCGCGATTACAAGCTGCAGCCGCGCTTCGGAGATCTGCCGTTCCTCAAGACGGCGGCCGCCGTAACGCTGGAAGCGCTGGGTTTAGGCGCGATTGCGCATCAAATCGGGCAAACTGGCGTCGCACAGGCGGTCGATCGGTTCGGAATGGATGGAATGCTGGCCTTGTGGCAGCCGGCCGCGTCAAACTGACGGGAACTGGGCGAGTCCGAGAGCTTTTTCCCGCGGGACGGGTGCCGGGGCAGCCTGCTTTTTCGGCATTTGTCACGCATTTTCACGACGCTCAACCTTGATTTAGCGTCTTGACAGATCACGGTATTTTCACGGAAATGGTCATCCGCACGCTTCCGGGTCCTATCTCTCGATGATCAAATCCGAACTTGTTCAGCGTATCGCCGAGCACAACCCGCATCTGTACCAGCGGGATGTCGAGAACATTGTGAATGCGATTCTCGAAGAGATCGTAGCGGCCCTCGCACGCGGTGATCGCGTCGAGCTGCGCGGCTTCGGTGCCTTCTCGGTCAAGCACCGCCCGGCACGCGCCGGGCGCAATCCGCGCACCGGCGCCCATGTGCCGGTCGACCAGAAGAGCGTTCCGTTCTTCAAGACCGGCAAGGAAATGCGCGAGCGGTTGAACCGAGACCATCCGGATCCCGGCGCGGCAGACTGAGGCCGGCGTCAAGATTTCCTGCGGTCGCGGCGATGCGGCCGCAAGCTTGATTCAAGGCGAGCGAAGCGAGATGCGAAAGTTCCTGACCGCGCTGATCGTGATTCCGCTGGGCCTGCTCCTGGTGGTCTTCGCCGTCGCCAACCGGCATTTCGTCACCGTCTCCTTCGATCCCTTCCTGTCGTCCGACCCGTCCCTGTCGGTCACCTTGCCGCTGTTCCTGCTTTTGATCCTGGTCGCCGCCCTTGGCGTCCTGGCAGGTGGCTGCGCCGTCTGGCTCGGCCAGCGGCACTGGCGGCGCGCGGCGCGCCGGAATGATGCGGATGCACGGGCTGCCAGGGGCGAACTGGCCGATCTGCGGGCCCAAATGGCCGCAGCAAAGCCCGAGTCCCAGCGCCTCCCCGTCGCCTCGGGGGTCGGCCTTTACGGGCCCATCGGGCGAGACAAGCAGCGCGCGACGTTGTAGAAGCGGCCGCAACCGAAAGCCCCGTTTTCCGGCCGCAGGCCCGCGGCCTCCATTCGCTTTGAGATCATGTCCCTGCTCGTCAAGATCTGCGGCCTGTCTACGCCCGAGACGCTCGAGGTGGCGCTCGAGGCGGGTGCCGACATGGTGGGGTTCGTGTTCTTTCCGCCGTCGCCGCGGCACCTGTCGTTGCAAGCGGGCCGCGAGCTCGGACGCCAAGTGAAGCAGCGCGCGCTCAAGGTCGCGCTGACCGTCGATGCCGACGACGCCACGCTCGACAATATCATGGACGCGCTGTCGCCGGACATTCTCCAGCTCCACGGCAAGGAGAGCGTGGCGCGGCTGCGCGATATCAAGCAGCGGTTCGGCCGTCCGGTGATGAAGGCGGTGCCGGTCGCCACATCTGCCGATCTCGCTGTGCTGCCCGGCTACGCCGCAGTCGCCGACCGCATCCTGTTCGATGCGCGCGCACCGAAAGATGCAACCCGCCCCGGCGGTCTCGGCGCGCCCTTCGATTGGCACCTGCTCGAAAATCTCGATCTGATCCTGCCCTACATGGTCTCGGGCGGGCTTCACGCCGACAACGTCGCCGAAGCCCTCCGCGTCACCGGCGCCAGCGGCGTCGACGTCTCCTCCGGCATCGAGAGCGCCCCCGGCGTCAAGGATCCCGAGATGATCAAGGCCTTCATTCGCGCCGCGCGCGCCAGCCAAGATACAAGCCAAGAGTTGAGTGTCCGATGAACGTCGCCAAACCCAATTCCTACCGCAGCGGCCCCGACGAGCGCGGCCATTTCGGCATTTTCGGCGGCCGCTTCGTCGCTGAAACCTTGATGCCGCTGATCCTCGATCTGGAGAAGGCCTATACCGCAGCCAAGGCCGATCCGGCGTTCCAGGCCGAGATGAACGGCTATCTCAAGAACTATGTCGGCCGGCCCTCGCCGCTCTATTTCGCCGAGCGCCTCACCGAGCATCTTGGCGGTGCGAAAATCTACCTCAAGCGCGAGGAGCTCAACCACACCGGTTCGCACAAGGTGAACAACGTGCTCGGCCAGATCATGCTGGCGCGGCGCATGGGCAAGAAGCGCATCATCGCCGAGACCGGCGCCGGTCAGCACGGTGTCGCCACCGCGACGCTGTGCGCGCGCTTCGGCCTGGAATGCGTGGTCTATATGGGCGCCGTCGACGTCGAGCGGCAGCAGCCCAACGTCATCCGCATGGAGATGCTGGGCGCCAAGGTATTTCCGGTGCAGTCGGGCACGCGCACGCTGAAGGACGCCATGAACGAGGCGCTGCGCGACTGGGTCACCAACGTGCACAACACGTTCTACTGCATCGGCACGGTGGCGGGCCCGCATCCCTATCCGACGCTGGTACGCGACTTCCAGTCGATCATCGGCACCGAGACCAAGGCGCAGATGCAGGAGGTCGAGGGCCGGCTGCCGGATTCGCTGGTCGCCTGCATCGGCGGCGGCTCCAACGCGATGGGCCTGTTCCATCCGTTCCTTGACGACCCCTCGGTCGAGATCTTCGGCGTCGAGGCCGCGGGCCATGGCCTCACGCAGCTGCACGCCGCCTCCATCGCGGGCGGCCGTCCCGGCGTGCTCCACGGCAACCGCACCTATCTCTTGATGGATGCCGACGGCCAGATCCAGGACGCGCATTCGATCTCGGCCGGTCTCGACTATCCCGGCATCGGCCCCGAACATTCCTGGCTGCACGAGATCGGCCGCGTGAACTATCTCTCCGCGACTGATGACGAAGCACTCGCCGCGTTCCAGCTGCTGTCGCGGCTCGAAGGCATCATTCCCGCGCTCGAGCCCGCCCATGCCATCGCCAAGGTGATGGAGCTCGCGCCGAAGCGGCCTCGGGATCACCTGATGGTCGTCAACCTCTCCGGCCGCGGCGACAAGGACGTCCCGCAAGTCGGCGATATCCTCAGGGGCAAGAACAAGTGAGGCGGGTGTCGCACTCTCTTCACCTCTCCCCGTCGGGGAGAGGTCGGCTGCGAAGCAGCCGGGTGAGGGGTCTATCCACTCACTCGAACCTCAGTGAGGTTGCGATCAGCTCGAGGACACCCTCGAGATTTTCGTACACGTCGGTATTCGAGACACGAACGACGAGAAAGCCGCAAGCTTCGAGCGCTTCGGTCCGACGTTTGTCTCGATCGAGCTCCGAGGCAGTGGAATGCGTCACGCCGTCGACCTCAATGATCAGTTTTCCGTCCAGCGTCACGAAGTCGACGACGTACCGATCAATCGGATGCTGGCGGCGAAACTTCCAGCGGGCGAGCTGCCTGTTGCGCAGCGCCTGCCAAAGCTTTGCCTCGGCGCTCGTCTGCGACTCGCGGAGCCTTCGCGCTCTGGATTTGAACCTCTCCATCCCCCTCACCCGGCTGCTTCGCAGCCGACCTCTCCCCGGAGGGGAGAGGTATAGCACAGCGGCCGCAAAACCATGACCACGCGTATCGACACCCGTTTTGCCGAGCTGAAAAAGCAGGGCCGCTCGGCCTTCGTGACCTTCCTGATGGCGGGCGACCCCGATCCGGCGACGTCGCTCGAGATCATTAAGGCGCTGCCGAAGGTGGGCGCCGACGTGATCGAGATCGGCATGCCCTTCACCGACCCCATGGCCGATGGTCCGTCGATCCAGGCGGCGGGTCTGCGCGCGCTCAAGGCCGGCATGACGCTGAAGAAGACGCTGGAGCTCGTGCGCGGCTTCCGCAAGGACGACAACGCGACGCCGATCGTGCTGATGGGCTATTACAATCCGATCTACATCTATGGCGTCGACAAGTTCCTCGTCGATGCCAAGAGCGCCGGCGTCGATGGTCTGATCATCGTCGATCTGCCGCCGGAAGAGGACGACGAGCTCTGCCTGCCCGCGATGAAGGCCGGCCTCAACTTCATCCGCCTGGCGACGCCGACCACCGACGACAAGCGTCTGCCGGCCGTGCTCGCCAATACCTCGGGCTTCGTCTACTACGTCTCGATCACCGGCATCACCGGTGCTGCGGCCGCGGATTCCTCGGCGGTGAGCGAAGCAGTTGCCCGCATCAAGCGACACACAAAACTGCCGGTCTGCGTCGGCTTCGGCATCCGCACGCCGGAGGCTGCGCGCGCCATTGCCTCGCATGCCAATGGCGCCGTCGTCGGCACCGCGCTGGTCGATGCGCTCAAGAATAGCCTTGATGCGGACGGGCGGGCGACTGGCAAAACGGTCAAGGCCGTCGCCGAACTGACGGCGGCCCTGGCCCAGGGCGTCAAGGGTGCGCAACAGGCGGCGGAATAGGCCATAATTCCGCTTTTCGGGCGGGCGACACGGCGGCTTGCCGGGCAGCGGCCCGGCCGCCATATATCCCTTCAGGCGATCCGCGAGGCGGGTTCGCACATCGGAGCAAACCATGAACTGGCTTACCAATGTGGTCCGGCCGAAGATCCGCAACATGCTGCGGCGGGAGACGCCGGAGAACCTGTGGATCAAGTGCCCGGATTCCGGACAGCTCGTGTTCTACAAGGACGTCGAAGCCAATCAGTTCGTCATCCCCGGCTCGAACTACCACATGCGCATGGGTGCGGTGGCCCGGTTGAAGTCGATCTTCGACAACGAGACCTGGTTCGACGTGGCGCTGCCCGAGGTCACGCCCGATCCGCTCAAGTTTCGCGATGAGAAGAAATACGTCGACCGCATCAAGGACGCGCGCGCCCGCACCAACCTGAACGACGCGATCAAGGTCGGCTACGGCAAGCTCGAAGGCTCCGCCGTCGTCGTTGCCGTGCAGGATTTCGATTTCATGGGCGGCTCGCTCGGCATGGCCGCGGGCGAGGCCATCGTGCGCGGGCTCGAGCTTGCGGTCGAGAAGAATGCGCCGTTCATCGTGTTCGCCGCATCCGGCGGCGCGCGCATGCAGGAAGGCATCCTGTCGCTGATGCAGATGCCGCGCACCACCGTTGCGGTGCAGATGCTGCGCGAGGCAAAACTGCCGTATATCGTCGTGCTGACCAATCCGACCACCGGCGGCGTCACTGCGTCCTATGCCATGCTCGGTGACGTACAGATCGCCGAGCCCGGCGCCCTGATCGGCTTCGCCGGTGCGCGCGTGATCGAGCAGACCATCCGCGAAAAACTCCCCGAGGGGTTCCAGCGCGCCGAGTATCTCAAGGAGCACGGCATGGTCGACATGGTCGTGCATCGCCACGAATTGCGTCCGACGCTGGCGCGACTCTGCCGCTTGCTGACCAAGGCGCCGGCGCTGGAAAGCGCATCGAAGCCGGTGCAGCCGGTCGCGAGCCCGGCGCAGATCGTATCGGCCGCCGAGACGGCGCCGGCCGCGCCCCACGCGTGAACGCGTCCTCTGACAGCGCAAAGCCGCCGCTCGGCGAATTGATCGGGCGGCTGTCGGCCCTGCATCAGAAACGCATCGATCTCGGGCTCGAGCGGATGCACCGCCTGCTCGCGCGGCTCGGCCACCCCGAAAGCAAGCTGCCGCCGGTGATCCACATCGCCGGCACCAATGGCAAGGGTTCGACGCTCGCTTATCTGCGCGCGACGCTGGAGGCAGCAGGCTTGCGCGTCCACGCCTACACCTCGCCGTATCTCGTCCGCATCAACGAATGCTTCCGGCTGGGTCGCGTCGGTGGCGGCGTGCTCGTCAGTGACGATGAATTGCGCGCCGCTCTCGAAGAGGTCGAGCGCGCCAATGCTGGCGAGGCTGCGACCCTGTTCGAGCTGAAGACCGCCGCGGCCTTGCATCTGTTCGCACAGCATCCGGCCGACGTGGTGCTGCTCGAGGTCGGCCTCGGCGGCCGGCTCGATTCGACCAATGTGATCGATGTGCCGGCGGCCTGCGTGATTACGCCTGTCAGCATGGATCACATGGACTTCCTTGGGTCGACCCTGGCATCGATCGCCGGCGAGAAGGCCGCGATCATCAAGCGCGGCGTACCCGTGATTTGCGCCGAGCAATCGCCGGAGGCGATGAACGCGATCGAGGCGCAGGCCAGGCGCATGCGCGCACCGCTGTTTGCGGCGAACGAAAGCTGGCACGTCAATGTCGAGCGCGGACGTCTGGTCTATTCCGACGAGCGCGGTTTGATGGATCTTGCAGCGCCGCGCCTGTTTGGCCGCCACCAGTTCGACAACGCCGGCCTTGCAATCGCGACGCTGCGCGCCGTCCCGGCGTTCAAGGTTAACCAGGCGGCGTTCGAGGCCGGCATCGTCGGCGCGGAATGGCCGGCCCGAATGCAGCGCATCACCTCCGGCGAGCTGCTCTCCTGGGGACCGCAGGGCTCGGAAATCTGGCTCGATGGCGGGCACAATGCCGAGGGCGGCCGTGTCGCCGCGGCTGCGCTCGGCGATCTCGAAGAGCGGGTGTCGCGGCCGCTGGTCGTCATCGCCGGCATGATGGCCAACAAGGATGCTCAGGGCTTTCTCGCCAATTTCGCCGGTCTCACCCGTCACATCATTGCAGTGCCGATCCCTGATACCGAGAACGCGATGCCGGTCGACCGTCTCGCGGACGCCGCGCGCAGTCTCGGCATGCGCGTCGAGCCCGCGCCCGGCATCGAGGCCGCGTTGCGCGCCTTGGCGAAGCTCGCCTACGAGGTGCCACCGCGCATCCTGATCACCGGCTCGCTCTATCTGGCCGGCCACGTGCTGGCGATCAACGGCACGCCTCCTGCATGAGTTTGCGTAGCCCGGATGGAGCGCAGCGCAATCCGGGATCGTGCCACAAGCGATGAAGGCCCCGGATTTCGCTTCGCTCCATCCGGGCTACGGTGATGAACGATGCGCTTTGCCGCGATTGCCGACGTCCACGGAAACCACCTCGCGCTCGAAGCCGTGCTCTCCGACATCCGCGCGCAAGGCATTGCCGACATCGTCAATCTCGGCGACATGCTGAGCGGACCGCTCGATGCGCGCCGGACGATCGAGATCCTGATGACGCTCGACGCCGTGCACGTGCTCGGCAATCACGACCGCTATCTGCTCGACCGCGCTCCGGAACAGATGGGCTCATGGGATCGTCCCGCCCATGCGCAGCTCAATGCCGCGCAGCTCGACTGGCTGCGTGCGCAACCGATGACGCGGGTGTTCCGAGAGCAGGTGTTCCTGTGCCACGCGACGCCCGGCAGCGACGAGGTGTACTGGCTCGACACGGTGCATCCCGACGGCACGGTGGCGCTGTCCCCGCTCGATCGCATCGAGCAATTTGCGCAAGGCATCACGCAGTCGCTGATCCTCTGCGCCCACACTCACCTCGCCCGCGCCGTGCGCCTGCGCGACGGCCGGCTGATCGTCAATCCCGGCAGCGTCGGCAGTCCTGGTTATCGCGACAAGCATCCGTATCCGCACGTCGTCGAAGCCGGCACGCCGCACGCGCGTTATGCCATTCTCGAACTTGCTGATGGCGCCTGGCAGGTGACGTTCCGGCACGTCGTGTACGATCATGAAGCGATGGCGGAGTTGGCGCGGCGAAACGGGCAGCCGGAGCTGGCGAACGCGCTGGCGACGGGATGGATCGGGTAGTTGTGATCTTGTAGCCCGGATGGAGCGCAGCGTAATCCGGGGCCGTCGTCGCTTGTGGCACAATTCCCGGATTACGCTGCGCTCCATCCGGGCTACTGCTAGCTCACTTCAGCAGCTTCATCGGATCGGCTACTTTCTGCTTCAGCTGCTCGAATGTGCATTGCCGCGGCGCCTTGTCGGGGCGCCAGCGCAGGAGCGAGGTGCCGTGGCGGAAGCGTTCGCCGCTGAAATGGTCGTAGCAGACCTCGATCACCAGCTTCGGCTTGAGCGGACACCATTTTGCGGAGCGCTCGGTCGACCAGCGGCTCGGCCCGCCCGGCGCGTTGCCGGTGAAGCCGGGCTCGCCAATCAATGCTTCGAGCCGATCGGTCAGATCAGGCTTCTGCTCGGCCTTGATCGCCGAGGTGAAGCCGACATGGTGCAGCAAGCCATCATCGTCGTAGAGCCCGAGCAGCAGCGAGCCGACCACGTCGCGGCCGGTGATCTTGTTGGTGGCGTAGCGGAAGCCGCCGACCACGCAATCGGCGCTGCGGAATTTCTTGATCTTCTGCATGCCGTCGCGCGTGCCGGCTTGGTAGGGCAGGTCGATACGCTTGGCGATGACGCCGTCCGAACCGCCGCCGGATTGCGCCAGCCATTTTTTGGCGGTGGCGTAGCTCGTTGTCGACGGTGAAAGACGGAAGATGCTGCCCTTGAGGTTGGCGTTCGCGAACGCTTCGAGCGCCGACCGTCGTTCGATCAACGACTTTCCGGCGAGGTGCTTGTCTTTCGCCGTGGCGAGCAGATCGAAGACGAGGTAGAGCGCCGGCGTGTCCTGCGAGAGCTTCTTCACGCGGCTTGCCGCGGGATGGATTCGTTGCAGCAATGCGTCGAACGAAAAACCCTTGCCGTGCGGCACGACGATCTCGCCGTCGAGCGTGAAATGGTCCGCCTTCAGCTTCAACGCGGCGGCAACGATCTCGGGGAAATAGCGCGCGAGGTCTTCGCCGGACTTCGAGCGCAGATCGACGTCGCTGCCGTTGCGCGACAGCAGGCAGCGAAAGCCGTCCCATTTCGGCTCGTACTGCCACACCTTGCCGCGCGGGATTTCGTCGACCGAACGCGCCTCCATCGCGACGAGAGAGGTCGATCTTCGGGCGCGCTTGGCGGGAGGGGCTGGCAAGGGATGCGGGTCCTACGCTGAACACGCCCCACCAACGCAGAATGGCCGGCTATCGCCGGCCGTTCTCGAAAATAATCCTGCGCGAGAAGGATCAGACCGCGGAGGTGATCCACTGCTGGAGCTTCGCCTTCGGCGCCGCGCCAACCTGGCGAGAGGCCATCTCGCCGCCCTTGAAGATCATCAGGGTCGGGATCGACATCACGCCGTACTTTGAGGCGGTCTTCGGGCTCTCGTCGACGTTGAGCTTCACGATCTTGACCTTGTCGCCCATCGCGCCGGCAATCTCGTCGAGGGCGGGCGCGATCATGCGGCAGGGGCCGCACCATTCGGCCCAGAAATCGACGACCACGGGGCCGTTCGCCTTGAGCACTTCGGCTTCGAAATCGGCGTCGGAAACCTTGCTAACGGCCATTGGAGTACCTCACTCGGTTGAAAGAATCGGCGCGATCTGGAATCGCGCCCGGGATCATGGGGTCAACCTATGAACGGCTCCTTGCCGGGTCAAGGACGCTCACACCGAGATGAAGGGATGCCAGCGCCGCGTCCAGCGCGGGGGCTGAAATCTCCATATATTCAAGGGCCTCGGTCCAGAGCAGGACGGCGCGGATCGGCTTTTGGGGATAAAGCCTCGATAGCACCGCCCGGTACAGCGCGAGCTGCCGGACATAGGCGGCGGAAGCCTCGGCCGCGCTTCTGGGTGCCGCCTGGTTGGTCTTGAAATCGACGATCAGGACCTCCTCGGGGCGAACGACCAGCCGGTCGATCTGCCCCGACACCAGCGCCGGGGTGCGCTCCGGCCGCTCCAATTTACCGACGATGGCGACTTCGGCCCGGCTGCCGGCGGCAAAGACCGGGGCGAAGCGCGGCTCAGCGATCAAGGCGAGCACCTTGTCGGCCAGTGCGGTGCGGTCGGCCTCGGGCCAGTCCGAGGCATTGCGCGCCATGAAGTCGCGTGCGGCCTCGCGCCGGCGCTCGGCGGCGATGTCGGGCAGGGATTGCAGCAGCCGGTGCACCAGCGTGCCGCGTTGCAGCGCCAGCGCGCGGGACTGCACCGATTCGCCGGTGCGCACGCGGCGGCCCTCTTCGGCCGACTGGCCCGAGGGGCGCACGGGATCCTCGTCGATAATCTCGCGCGGGGCCGGCGCTCGCAGCCAGTCCGGCAAAGCAATTGTCTGGTCCACGGACGTCGCCGGCGCGCCCAGCGCCGCGACGTCTTCCGGTCGGGCGAATCGCGTCACCTTGCCGAGCGGCGTCTCGATGATCTGCTTGTCCAGGTCCGAGCCGGCGAGGCCGGTATCGACCAGATCGTACCAGCTCAGCTTGCGGACGGTCCTCATATTGCCGGGCATGCAGCCGCCGACAATCAACCGGTCCGCGGCGCGCGTCATCGCGACATAGAGCAGGCGGCGATATTCGTCCTCGGTCTCCTCGAGCATGGCCTTGCGCGCCTCGGCGACCGGCTTGGGATCGTCGGCCTTACGGCCGGCCCAGACCACCACCTCGCCGCCATTGCCGCGCGGCACGTGAATTAGCCGCAGCCGCTGCGAATCCGCGGGCGAGGATGTCGTGTCCACCATGAATACGACGGAAGCCTCCAGACCCTTGGCGCCGTGCACGGTCATCACCCGCACCTCGTCGCGCGAGATCTCCATGTCGCGCTTCACCTCGGTGTCGGCCGAACGCAGCCAGGCCATGAAGCCCTGCAGCGAGGCCGGCGCCTTGCGCTCATAGTTCAGCGCCAGCTCCAGGAACTCGTCGAGCGCGTCGTTGGCTTCGTGCCCGAGACGGCGCAGGATGCGTGCGCGGCCGCCATCGCCGCCGAGCAGCCAAGCGTAGAACGCGAACGGCGTCTCCTCGCGCGCGCGCATCTCGCAGGCTTCCAGGCGCCGCAATGCCGTGGCGAACTTCTCGCTTGTGTCCGCATGTTCGCCCAGCGCGCGGCGCAGCGATCCCTTGCGGTCCCAGGCAAGCGTGAACAGGTCGTCGTCATCGAGCCCGAACAGCGGGCTCTTCAGCGCCACCGCGAGCGCGAGATCGTCCTGCGGCAGCAGCAGCGCGTCCGCAAGGTTCATCAGGTCGATGATGGCGATGTGCTCGGTCAGCTTGAGCCGGTCGGCGCCGGCGACCGGGACGCCAGCGTGCTTCAGCGCCTGGATCACGGCATCGAATGCGTTACCGCGCCGCCGCACCAGGATCAGCATGTCGCCATAGCGCAGCGGCCGCCGTTCGCCTTCGTGCCCCGTCAGCGTGCCGCTCTCGACCAGGTGCTTGATCTCGGCCTGGATGCGGCGCGCGAGTTTTACTTCGGGACTGGTGACGGCGACGCCGTCAAAGGGCGCACGCCAGCCCTCGATGTCCTGTCGCTCGTCGGCCTCCGCGAGGTCCCACAGCTCGATCACGCTCGGGCCTGCATCGGCGAGCGCATTGTGCAGGGGATGGCCGATCTCGACCGAGTGGATGCTCTTGTAGATCTGGGGATCGCGGAAGACGTGATCGACCGAGTGCAGGATCGCGGCGCCCGAGCGGAACGAATAGGTGAAGGCGACCGGATCGAACTTCAGCCCGGCCGCGGTGAATTTGCGGTGCAGCTCGCGCCGGCGCGCGTCGAATTCGCGGGGCGCTGCGCCCTGGAACGAGAAGATCGACTGCTTCTCGTCGCCGACCGCGAACACGGTGCGGTTCAGCCCTTCGCGCGCGCCTTCGCCTGCGGTGAATTCGGAGATGATGTGCGCAACGATGTCCCATTGCCGCGGGCTGGTGTCCTGGGCCTCGTCGATCAAAACGTGATCGACGCCGCGGTCGAGCTTGTAATGCACCCAGCCCGAGGAGACGCGGTCCAGCATCGCCAGCGTCTTGTCGATGAGGTCGTCATAGTCGAGCAGCCCGCGCTCCTGCTTCTCGCGGCGGTAGTTTGCGGCCGCCGCGGTCGCGATATGCAGCAGGGCCGCGGTGCGGTCACGCATGGTCACCGCGCGGCGCTTCTCGACCAGCCCACCGAGCCGCTGCGCCTCGGCCTCGAACAGGCGGGCGACGGACGGGTTGTGATCGCAAAACTTCTTGGTCAGCACGGCCTTGCGCGGCAGCTTGTCGTCGGTGAGGAAGACGCAGAGATAGGCATCGACCTGAGCGCCGCCGGAAAAGACTTTTGCTTCGCGGAGCCGGCCGGCCTGGTCGTTGTCCGATTTGCTGCCGTCCTCAAGCGCGAAGGCGATATCGTCCCAGCGCGATCGCGGCAGGAACGGACCGTCGAGAATCTCCGTCTCGACGTCCTCGATGCGGTCGCCGGCGTCGACGCCCAGCACCGCGGCCATCTGCGCCGCAGCGGCTTCGGCATTGCCGGCCTCGTCGGTCCAGGCCATGAAATGATCGCGGCTGAGGCACGCTTCGCGCACGACCTCCTTGAAGGTGACGTCGGCGGCGTTCGCCATCGCCGTCAACAGCGCGCGGCCTGTGACGCTCTCCGGATCACGCGCGGCGTCGAGCAGCACCTTCAGATTGGCGCGCTCCATCATGTCGGTCTGATCGCGTTCGTCGATCACGGCAAAGCGCGCGGGCACGTTGGCCTCGAACGGGAATTGCTGAAGCAAGCGGGTGCAGAGCGCGTGGATGGTCTGCACCTTCAACCCGCCCGGCGTTTCCAGCGCACAGGCAAACAGCTTTCGCGCCTCGCGTCGCAGTTTTGCGCTGGGGTGAGGAATGCCGACGGCGCGGATGGCTGCATCGAGCCCGGCATCATCCAGCGTCACCCAATGGCCGAGCGTGGTGAATACGCGCTCGGCCATGTTGGCAGCGGCGGCCTTGGTGAAGGTGATGCAGAGGATCTTTTCCGGCGGCACGCCCGACAGCAGCAGCCGGATGACACGCTGCACCAGCACATGCGTCTTGCCCGAGCCGGCATTGGCCGACACGAAAGCGGAGGCGGTCGGATCGGATGCGCGCGCCTGCCGCGCGCGCACCTCGTCGGGGATGGGGCGCGGCGCCTTCACCATTCCTCGATCCCCAATCCACCGGCCGCAGACCATTCCTTGATCCGGGCAAGATCGTCATAGGTGCCGTAGCGGTTCGCCCACATCGGCAGGTTCAGCGAGGTGTACGGCTGGTTCTCGTCCTCGAAGGCGCGAATCAGCGCCTCCAATTTGGCTCTGGCGTCGGCGGCGGCAGTGTCCGGCGGAATTGGCTCGTCACCTTTGTTTACCTTGAGCTGGAGGATGCGCTCTTCCCCGGCCGGATTGTTGCCGCTCAGGCGGACATAGACGAGCTGGCTGACCGACGCACCGGCGTGGATGTCGGGAAAGCCGCCTTCGCGCAGGATCGCGGCTTCCAGCGTCAGCTGCGGTGACAGGCCCATGCGGACCTGCTTGTCGCTTGGCGGCTGCCCGGTTTTGTAGTCGAGGATGGCATAGAAGCCGCCCTTGCGGCGCTCGATGCGGTCCGCGCGCGCAGAGAGGCGGAAGCTACGCTGATGATCGAGCACGATCGAGATCTCGCCGTGGGTCTCCGCCGTGATGGCCTCGATCGCATCGCGCCGCGCCGTCTCCCATTCACCGAACCAGCGCGCGATGCGCTGGAAGCGCGGCCACCACAGTGCCCGCGCCTCGGGGCGCTCCATCAGGGGCGCAAAATACTTCTCGCCGATTGCCCGCAGAACGCGGGCGGGATCGTCGGGCAGGCGTGCCGCATAGGTTTCCGTGAACTCGCCGAGTGCATCATGGATCGCCGAGCCGCGATCGGCGGCCGAGAGTGGCATGTCGACCGGATCAAGCGCAGCGAGACGCAAGATGAACTTTGCGTAGATCGTGTAGGGATCGCGCAGCCAGTCCTCGATGGCAGTGACTGACATGCTTGTCGGCCGCGTCGCGCGCGGAGGTCGCGGCTCGGGCTGCTTGATCGGCCTGACCTCGTCGGGCTGGTCCATTGCGCCGGCGAACTGCACGTATTTCTCGCCGGCGCGAACTGCCGCCTTCCAGAGATCATCGCCCGCCACCGCCTCGAGCCGGTGCAGGAAGCGCGACGCCACCGCCGGCGCGCCGCCGGCCTTGGCGGAATGGGTGAGGATCACCTCGTCGCCGCCGAGCAATTGCGCAAAGTCGTGCGCGGAGAGGCCGATGCGGCGCTCCGGCAGGTCGAGACCGAGCTCGTGCCGCATCGGCCGGCTGAGCCAGGGATCAATCCGCGGCGCCGGTGGCCAGACGCCCTCGATCAGGCCGCCAATGATGATACGGTCGGCCTGCATCAGGCGCGATTCCAGGGGGCCGTAGATTTGCAGCCGGGCGCCCGGCCTGTCGCGCCGCCGCACCGCGCGATCGCCGAACGCGGTCTGGAAGACATCGGGATAGTCAGGCAACGGCACCATCAGCCCGCTGGTCGTGCCGGCGCGCAGCAGGTCGTCGAAGGCGCTGGCGAGGGCGAGGCCTTCGCGCTCCTCGAAAGCGAGCGGAATGCCCTGCTCGTCGCGCGACAGCTCGATCATGATCTCGCGATGCCGGTGCGCGAGCTCGGCGAAGTCATACGGTCTTGACGAGGCCAGGCTCTCGATCGGCGCCAATGCTTTTTGCAAGAAATCGATCAGCGCCTGGATGCGGTCGAGGTCCTCGGCCTTGAGCCGCGCGCGCGGCTCGGCCTTATGGAGCGCGGAGACTTCGCTGCGCCACAGTTTTGCCAGCTCGTCGCGAAAGCGGTTGAATTCGCGCAGGAGGCCGGCCGTGCCTGCGGGTGGGCGCGTGCCGCGCAAGACCGCTAGTTCGAGGCCCTCGATCGCTGCCTTCCACGCACTGGGCGCACGGCCGAGCCGGCACAGCGGATGCTTCAGCATCGCCAAAAGCGTCGGCGGCTCCAGGCCCTTGGTCGCCGCCTCTGCCGCAAGGCGGGCGAAGACGCCGGCCGATGTTTCCATCAACACGTCGCCGCCGGAATCGTCGAAGGCGAGATCCCATCGCGTCAGCGCAGCCATCACCCGCCGCGCCAGCGCGCGATCGGGCGTCACCAGTGCCGCCGATTTGTCGAGGTGCCGCGCCTCGCGCATCGCGATCGCGATCGCGAGGGCTTCCATTTCAGGATTGGGAGCTTCCACGACCGCAAGATTCTTCATGCCGCCGGCGATCTTTGCGGCGACATCCGGCTGCTTCAGCCGGTCATGCCAAACTTCCGTCTTGGCCGAAGGTCGCATCGATTCCGACGCGAGCAGATCGCGGCCGCCTTCCGCCGGCGGCTGGAGAATCTCGACGTCACTGCGCTTGATGCCAAAACGCTGCAACAGCGCGTGCATGGCATATTGCGGATGGTTGGAGGCCGGATGCTCCGCGAATTTGCCGAGCGCATCGCGCACGCCGCCGATGGTGCGCCAGGCGTCATCGTCGAGATCGGTGTCGAGGCCCGGCAGCACCACGGCGCCATGTGGCAGCGATGCGACCGCATGGAGGAATTTTGCGGTGGCCGGCATCGAGCCGGTCGAACCGGCCGCGATCACCGGCCCGCTCGGATGCGCGGTCAACCGCCTGGCTTCCGCCGCGATCAGGAGATCGCGTCGCGCCGCTGGCTCGATCCGCTTGATCTCGGCGAGATGGCTGGGCCAGGCAATGCGCGCGATGCGCAAGAATTCGAGCGAGTGCTGCCAGTAGCGGTCGAGGTTATCAGGCACGAGCCCATCGAGCGCGCTCCAGTCGACGCCGCGCGTCACCATGTCGTCGATCAGCCGTGCAAGATCGGACGCCAGCGCCAGTGTCGAAGCTGGGCCGCCAACCACCAGCGGCGCCAGCACCGGGCCCTTGGCCCAGGCCGCCACGAGCTGCGCCAGCGTCAGCCGCCGTTCGAGCTCACCCAGCCGCGGCGGAATGTCGAGAGGTGTTGCACCTGAAAACTGCTCGCCCTCGTCGGCGAAGGCGAGCTCGTCCTCATCGATGTCACCGAGCGCGACGATGCGCGGCAGCACCACCGCGTCCGCCCTCATCTCATCGAGGAAGATCTCGCGCACCACGCGCATCGCGCGCCGGGTCGGCAGATACAGCGTGGCATCGGCAAGCCGCGCCGGCTCCTTACGCGCCTCGAAGCCATCGACGAGCCGACCGTCGAGCAGGGCCGCGACGACCGTGCGCAGGAACGGAACTGAGATGGGAACGCTGAAAACGCGCATGGGCTGCCTGATTCGGGAATCAGGCGCCAATATAGGGAGGCGAGCTCAAATGGTCATGGGTGTGGGCGAGGTCTTCCCCGCTGTTCGCGGCATCACCGCTCTCGTGCCCCGGACGCAGGTCTCGTAGCAACCATTAGAATGGTGGCTCGTCTGCGCCTGCCATGATGACGCCGTGCTCGCGTCCGTCAAGGCGTGGCCTGGCAACAGACCATGTGAGGTTCGAGCGAGCGACGGCCATCCTTGACGGACGCTGCGCGCGACGTCATGAGGGGCCGTAGGTCGGGACGAAGAAGCGCGTCCCGGTCGAACTAAGAAGCAGAAAGTGATCCTACCGGCGGTTCGCCGCACCACGGCGGTACCGCGGGCCACCACCGTGTTGGCGAAGATCAGCATCTTCCTGGCGCAGGCAACGAGCGCGCGCTTGTGTTCCTTTCCGGCTGCGGTCAGCCTCTGGTAGAGCTGGATCAGCTGCGGGTTCCATCGAAACGATGCAGCCAGTGAAGCCGTATAAAGGGCGCGACGCAGCCGCTTGCGTCCGCCCTCGATATGCCGCACCCCGACCTGGTCGCCGCTGTCGTCGTCATAGGGCGCCAGCCCGGCGAGAGCGACAGCTTGCTCCCGCGTGATCCGGCCGATCTCTGGCAGACGCACCAGGATGGCAACGGCGGTCGGCAGCCCGATGCCGTCGACGCTGTTGATCAGCGCAAGCCTCTTGGCAAGGTCGGGATGCTCGCGGAGCGAGGCGACCAGAGCCTTGAGTGCGGCCCTCTCACGTTGCTCCAGACGAGTGATATCTTTGCGCCAGAGCTGGTTAATCGCCACATTACGGCAGCTCTCGATCCTGTTCTTGAGGCGCGCAATATCCTCACCGATCTGATCGATCATGGTCAGTTGCTCGGCGAATGGCAGCAACCGAGGATCGGGAGCGGCATGGATCTTCCGCACCGCTGCGGTGCAAGCTGCGATAAGGGCGGCATCGATCTTATCGTTCTTGGCTCGCTGCAAGTGGAATTTGGCATAGCCCCGGACCTGAGCCGGCTGAAACACCACAACCACAAACCCCTTGCGTCGCAGTTCGGCGACGACAGGCTGTTCGTAACCGCCACTCGCCTCGATGCCGATGCGTTTGACGCGCTGCTGTCGCAGCCACGTCAGCAAGCCTCATGGCCTTCCGCCGTGTTCTTCACCTGCAACTGCTCGCCGCGGCCCTCGATCGCCACATCGAGCTTCCGTTTGCCGGTATCGATCCCGGCACAGATCGTGCTATGCTTGGCCATCTTCGTCGATCCCTCCCTTGTTATGCGAACCTTAAGTTCGTTCAACCATTCGGGTCCCGATGAAGTGCCGATCGCGATCTCGCTACGTCAGACAGCCCTCAAGGCTTCGGTGGGTACCGATCCGATCGAACGGCGACCCAGCTCGGGCGGCTACCCGGGCTGGGCCATTCCTCACGGAACGGTTCAATATAACCGATCAGGCTAATACAAGGGTGGGCAAAGGCGCGCTTGCGCCGTGCCCACCACGTCTTTCACAGAGTTTCAGCTTGGGAGGTGGGCACGCTTCGCTTTGCCCACCCTACGGCACCGCGTCCGGGTCACGAGCTGCGGCTTACGCCACGCTCTCCAGAAACGCCTCTTCCGCCGCATGCACGGCATCAGGCGTGCCGACATGCATCCAGACGCCGTCGAGGCGCAGGCCGAACAGCCGCTCCTGCTCGTTGGCGCGATCGAACATTTTTGTCAGTGAGAATTCGCCCTTGGGCGCATCGGCAAAGATCGCGGGCGACATGATCGCCGCGCCGGCATAGACGAACGGAACGACCTCTTTCTCCTTGCGCTTGCGCAGGGCGCCGTCGGGCAGCATGCCGTAATCGCCACGGCCGCTATAGCCGATGCTGGTCGCGGTCGGCGCCATCAAGAGCAGAATGTCCATGCGCGCGGGGTCGAAGTTTTCCGCAAGCCGCGTCAGGTTGGAGCGCACGCCGTCGATCCACAGCGTGTCGGAATTGACGTGGAAGAACGGCGCATCGCCGAGCAGCGGCAGCGCCTTGACCACGCCGCCGCCGGTGCCGAGCACCTGGTCGCGTTCGTCGGAGATGATCACGCGCGGAGATTGGCGCGATGCGGTGTGATCGATGATTTGATCGGGCAGGTAATGCACGTTGACCACCGCCTCGGTCACGCCGGCATGACTGAGCTTGTCGAGCACGTGGTCGAGCAGCGGCTGGCCAGCCACCGGCACCATCGGCTTCGGCATCTTGTCCGTCAGCGGGCGCATGCGCAGGCCGAACCCTGCGGCAAGCACCATGGCTTTGGTCGGTTTGACGGACATTCTTCGCTTTCTCAAATCCCTTTATTTCACTTTCGCGGCAATCCTAGCATGAGCCTTGGCCCGCCGCACCGCATCCCAACCGCCTTAATCGCCCGCCGTGACGGTTATACGACGAGTGTTGCCGTCACGCCCCGATGGCTGTGGAGCGCGCCTTTTTCTTCTTGTCGCCGAGCTTGAGGAAATTGACGCCGATCTGGTCGCCATTGACCCAGGCCAGCTCGCAGCGCCGGTACGCGAGTCCGGTCGACGACAGCAGGAGAAAGAATTCCTTCAAGTGCAGGCCATCGACCGAGCCGTCGATGGTCAGCTTGGCGCCGGTCTCGGAAACGTCCTCCATGGTGCAGTCGCGCCGCCAGGTGCCGTCGATGCCCATCATCTGGGCCGGAACCCCGCGCTCGAAAACGACCCGGTTATTTCCGCGCTGATCCGCTTTCGTCGCCATCTGCCCTTGCTCCAGCCCCGTGACGATCCGGCTGCCTCGCCGCCAGAATAGCGACATCTTGGCTAACGGCCGGTAAATCGGGCCCCGGATTAGGGCTGCGGCGGCGGGACGTTGGCGAGATACCACTCGCGCAGATGGGTGAGCGCGGGATGCGCGAGCGAGCGCTGGAGATAGGTCCAGATCCGCGGCTGGTGACGCAGATAATGCGGCTTGCCGTCACGGCGATTGAGCCGGGCGAAGGTGCCGAGCAGGCGGGTGTTTCGCTGCACCGACATGATGGCGTAGAGCTCGGCGAAGCCGGCCGGATCGAAGCTGGCGTCGGCGGCGCGGCGCGCCTTGATGTAGCGCGACAGCAGCGTCAGCTCGAGGCTTTCCGGCACGTCGATGCGGGCGTCCTGGAGCAGCGACACCACGTCGTAGGATTGCGGACCGAGCACGGTGTCCTGGAAGTCGATCACGCCGACGCGTTCGATGCCGCTGCGATTGCCAAGCCAGATCAGGTTCGGCGAGTGATAGTCGCGGATGATCCACGTCCGCGGCGCCGCCAGCGGCTTCCTCAGCAGCTCGCGCCACATCGCGAAAAACTCCGCGCGCGCCTTCTCGCTCAGCGGCGCGTTGCGATCGGGCAGATACCATTCCGGCATCAACCCGATCTCGATCAGCAGCGCCTCGGTGTCGAAAAGGGGGATGTCGTAGCTCTGGCCGGCCAGCGGCAAGGTTTCCGGCAGCGTCCTGCCGTGCAGCATGGCCAGCACATCGGTCGCAACCTCGTAGCGATCGGCAATCGGGCGCGGCGGATCGCCCTCGATCACGCCTTCGCTGCCGAAGTCTTCGGTGATCAGGAAGCCATGATCGAGATCGGAATGATGGATCGCGGGCGCGGAGATTCCTTGCGCGCGCAGGCCTTCGTCGATGGCGACGAACGGCTTGACGTTCTCGGCGAGATGCACCGCGGCGCTGTAGGACTTTCCGTTGTAGAGGGCCGCTCCGTCGGGCCGCTGCGGAAAGTTCATGAGGATGACGATCTCGTCGTCGCGCAGCAGCCGCGCATAGGAGCGCGTCGAGGCGTCGCCATTCATGCGCCGTCGCGTCGCGTCGATATAGCCGGATGCATCGAGGAATTCGCGCAGCGCCTGCAGCCGCGCGACCTGCGCGGCGCCCTTGCCGTAACCGGTGATGTCGGCCGCGCGTGCATTCGAGCCCAGCGCCGGCCGGTGCGTCAGCGCGATGTCGATGCGATCTTCCGGCATCGCCGACGGCGCACGCTCGGGCCATTCGATCAGAACGAGGGTGGCATCGGGGAGCGGCGACAGCCCGATCTCCTCGAGCTCGCTCTCGTCCTCGACGCGATAGAGATCGGCATGCATCACCGGGAAGGGCGGCAGCTCGTAGCCCTGCACCAGCGTGAAGGTCGGGCTCGGCACTTCCAGCGCGTCGTCGCCGGCGAGATAGCGGATCAGGCTGCGCGCCGCCGCGGTCTTGCCGGCGCCGAGATCACCGGTGAGTGTGATGACATCGCCCGGGCCGACCAGCAGCGCAAGGTCGGCCATCAATTGCGCAGTGGCCGTCTCGTTGTGAAGCGCGACGGAGAATGTGGTTGGTTCGGTCATTCGGCGGCGTCGCGATGCGCCGCCTGGTCGGTCGGGAAATCGCAGATCACGACCGTGCCCCGGCCGACGATCGAATCCACCCGCACCTTGCCGCCATGCAGCTCGACGAAGGAGCGCACCAGCGACAGGCCGAGCCCGGCGCCGCGGTGACGCGAGCCCTGCGAGCGGCTTTCGAACCAGTTGAACACCTTGTCCTTCATGTCGGCCGGTATTCCAGGCCCGGAATCTGTCACGGTGAAGACCACGCTGCGTTCGGTGCGGCGTGCGCTGATGCCGACGGTGGAATCCTGTGGAGAAAACCCGACGGCGTTGGCGAGGAGGTTATAGAGCACCTGCACCACGCGCTTCTCGTCGCCGATGAAGCTGCCGATGTCGGGCGCGATCTCGACCTTGAGGCGGATGCGGTCGGTGGCGAGGCGGTCCTGGATACCCTCGGCGGCGAGCTCGATGGTCTTGCTGACGTCGACCGGGCCGAGTTCCAGCTTCATCGCGCCGGCGTCGATGGTGGCGAGATCGAGGATGTTGTTGGTCAGCGCCAGCAGCGCGTTGGTCGATTTGGTGACGTAGTCGAGATATTCGGCCTGCTTCGGCGTCAGCGGCCCGGTTGAGGGATCGCTGAGGAAATGCGCGAAGCCGATGATGGTGGTGAGCGGCGAGCGCAGCTCGTAGGAGACGTGGTGGACGAAATCCACCTTCATCTGGTCGGCAGCCTCCAGCGCCTCGTTGCGCTCGCGCAGCGCGCGCTCGACATTCTCGGTGTCAGTAATGTCTTGGAACGTCAACATGGTCGCGCCGTCAGGCAGCGGGCGGATCATGCCATGAAGCACGCTGCCGTCCTTGCGTTCCAGCTTGAGCGGGATGTCGGCGCGGTTCTCGATCGAGGTGATGGCTTCGCGGATCTGGCGCCAGACGCCGGGGTCGTCGAACAGCTGATGACACCAGCCTTCGACCGTCTGGATATGCGGCTCGCCGCGCATGGCATCGCTGGACAGCTTCCACATCCGGGCGAAGGCCGGGTTGAACAGCTGCGCCTTGCCATTGCTGCCGAACACCGCGACGCCTTCGGCGAGGCTGTCGAGCGTCTCGCGCTGCACGCGGATCAGGCCGTCGAAGCGGCGGGCGAGGTCGAGGCTCTCGGTGACGTCGTCGAACAGATAGGTGACGCCGCCTTCCGGGTTCGGCGTGGTGACGACCGAGAGGGCGCGGCCGTCGGGCAGGAACCAGGTGTCCTTGGCGGTCTCGACCGCGCGGTAGGCCTCGTGCAGCTTGCCCTTCCAGGCGCGGAAGTCCGGCTGCTCCGGCAATTTGCGCGCGGCGCGGAGCTGGTCGAGCACGCTGGAATCATCAGGATTGGCGTCGAGGAAGGTGCGGTCGAGGTCCCACAGCCGCCGGTAGGAATCATTGTAGAAGGCAAGGCGCCGCTGACCGTCGAACACGGCAACGCCCGAGGAGAGCTGGTCGAGCGTACGGCGATGCGCCTCCGCCATGCGTACGAGCGCCGAGCTCAGCGCGTCTGCCTCGCTGGCATCGATGGCGACGCCGACGCTGCCGCTGCCGACATTGACCGCGCGCACGTCATACATGCGCCGCTCGCCGCCGATCACGATCGGCAGCCGCGAGTTGAAGTTGGCCGCGTCCTTCAGTCCCCGATCCATCGCGGTGCGGTCGGCGCTGTCGAGCAGCTCGAGCTTGCGCTCCTGAGCATCGGTGACGCTGTTCGCCTCGGTCGCGCGGACATAGGCGGGGTTGGCGTAGGTCAGTGCGCCGTTCTCGCCCTTGGCCCAGATCGGCCATGGGGAAGCGGCGGCGAAGCCGCGCAGCATCTCGGTCTCGTCGGAGAGCGCCTTGTAACGCAGATTGGTCTCGGCCAGATCGCGCCGCAGCCCAGAGAGTTCGCGAATCCTGACAATGGCCTGGCCGCCGATGGCGCGGCCGATGGCTTCCAGCGTATGGCCGTGCGCGGTGGTCAGCGTCAGTTGGAACCCGTCGCCGTGCTGGCGCAGCGCATCGACGGCGTGATCCATCTGCAGCGCGGGTTCCGGCGGCAGCCAGGTTCCGAATGCGAGCACGCGCTGCGGCGAAGAATCGCGCGGCAGCACCATCGAGATGTCGCCGGAGATCTGCGCGCGGTTGTCGCCGGCCGGCCAGGAGATCAGAACCTGCGGCTCGGCGAACAGCAGGGCGCCGAAGCGATCGGCCTGGAGTTGCAGTTCCCCGATCCGGGCGCGCAGCCGCGCCTCGTTGTCCGCCGTGCGCACGCGCGTGCGCATCAACAGGATCGCAGCCACCACCGAGAAGCCGAGCAGGGCCAGCGCGGTGGCGAGCACCGCGAGTTCCTGCCGGTTGAAATCCAGCATGATGGAGAGAGTATCGACGAGGTCGGCGGCCTCAGCCGGCGCAGCCGGCAGCAGCGCCGCGAAAGCGCTCCCCAACAAGCCGTTGCGCGCCAACGATGTGCACGACAACAGCGTCCGACGCATCGACACGATCACGCCTGACATAGTTGCCCCAAGATCGCACGGATTTGCGCGCGGCGACCCCCGTCGCGCGCGAATCAAAAGACAATACCCTCACCGCAACTCCGCCGGTAAGAGTCCAGATCGTGAACGCAAAGGCGGCCCCCCAAAAATGCCGGGCACGATGTTCCAACGCACGTAGTTCTTCGGGTGATTCAGCTGGAGCTGTCGCGCGTTAGCGGGGCAATGCGGAGTGCTTGCCTCGATGAAGGTACGCTCCCTCCCTCGCTTGCGGGGAGGGTTGGGGAGAGGGTGTCTCGACAATGGGACATTCCCCCAGAGGACAGAGCCCTCACCCGGCACTCCGTGCCGACCTCTCCCGCAAGCGGGAGAGGTGAAGAACTAGCGACCGGTGGAACCAAAACCGCCGGCGCCGCGATCGGTTGTCGACAAGGTGGCCACGGGAACCAGCGCGGCCTGCACCACGGGCGCGATCACCATCTGCGCGATGCGCTCGCCGCGCTTGATCACGAAGGGGGCTTGGCCGTGATTGATCAGGATCACCTTGATCTCGCCGCGGTAGTCCGCATCGATCGTCCCCGGCGAGTTCAGCACGGTGACGCCGTGCTTGGCGGCAAGCCCCGAGCGCGGCCGCACCTGGGCCTCATGGCCCGGCGGCAATGCGATTGCGAGGCCCGTTGGCACCAGCGCGCAGTGGCCGGGCGCAAGCGTCAACGGCTCGCTGTCCGGAACCGCAGCCATCAGATCGAGGCCCGCGGCCTCGGCGGTCTGATAGGTAGGCAGCGGCAGGCCTTCGGCGTGGGCGAGGCGTTGCAGTTCGACCGTGACTTTGGTGCTCAAGATGCCGGCTCCCGGGATTTGTCGGCCACGCTCCTTGCGACATGCGCGACCAGTTCGATGGCGACCTGTTCCTTGGTCATCACCGGCCAGGAATCAACTGCGATCTCGCCGTTCTTCTCACCATTCTTGCGGCTGATGAGGTGCACGGTGTTGCGGTCGCCGCCCATCACGCCGGTGGCCGGCGAGACGTCGTTGGCGACGATCCAGTCGCAGCCCTTGCGCGCGAGTTTTGACTTGGCGTTGTCGATGAGATGCTCGGTCTCGGCGGCAAAGCCGATCACCAGCGGCGGGCGCTTGTCGGTCAGCTTGGAGATGGTGGCGAGGATGTCGGGGTTTTCGACCAATTGAAGCGGTGGCATGCCGGCTGCGGTCTTCTTCAGCTTCTGCTCGCCCTCGTTGGCGACGCGCCAGTCGGCGACGGCGGCGGCGAAGATGGCGATGTCGGCGGGGAGCGCGGCCTGTACCTGCTCCAGCATCTGCCGCGCCGATTCCACATGCTTCACCGTGACGCCCTGGGGATCGCTGAGATCGACCGGGCCGCTCACCAAAATCACCTCGGCGCCGGCGGCCTGGGCGGCGGCGGCAATGGCAAAGCCCTGCTTGCCGGAAGAGCGATTGGCGATGTAGCGCACCGGATCGATCGGCTCGTGCGTGGGTCCTGCGGTGATCAGCACGCGTTTACCGGCGAGCGGGCGCGGCACGGGCGGTCGCAGCAGCCGCTCGGCGGCATTGGCGATCTCGATCGCCTCCGACATGCGGCCGGTTCCGGCCTCCCCGGCCTCGGCCATCTCGCCGGAATTGGGCCCGACCAACACCACGCCGTCGCGCTGGAGCTGCGCAACGTTGCGGCGCGTCGCCGCGTTGTTCCACATCAGCGGATTCATCGCCGGCGCCAGCAGCACCTTGCGACTGGTCGCGAGCAGGATCGCGCTGGCGAGATCGTCGGCATGGCCGTTCGCCATCTTGGCCAGGAGGTCGGCGGTCGCCGGCGCCACCACGATCAGGTCGCAGTCGCGCGCGAGGCGAATGTGGCCGGCGTCGAACTCGCTCTGGGGGTCGAACAGGTCGGTGTAGACGCGCTCATGCGACAGTGCGCTCACCGCCAGCGGCGTGACGAATTGCTGCGCTGCCTTGGTCAACACGCAGCGGACCTCGACGCGCCGTTCCTTGAGCCTTCGGATCAGGTCGAGCGACTTGTAGGCTGCGATGCCGCCGCCGATGATCAGGGTGACGCTGGCCTCGGGAGCGGCGCTGATACGTTGGGGTGTCGGGGCTGAGGCTGCCGCAGGCGGCACCGCAAACGGCGTCAGCGGCTCCTCGCGGCCCTCGATCAGCTCCCGCAGGATAACCCGGACCTCTTCCTCGACCGACCTGCGATTCTTGGCCGAGCGTAGCCGCAGATAGGTTTTGACGGCGTCGTCGAGCTTGCGGATGGTCAGGCTTGCCATGACGCCCTCCAGCGCGGAATGATAGCGATGCTATCATCTGTGTGATTGCAGTGCAATCATAGATTCCGGACGGCGATCAGAATGCCGATGAAGGTCGCGGCGATGATCCAGAGCGCCACGGTGCGCCCGCGGTTCTTGCGGCCCTCGCTGCGGCCCATCGCGGCGATGCTCTCCGGCGACAGCCCTATGCCCTCCCGCGTCATGGTCTCGAGCTGCTCCAGCACCTTCACCGACCGCTCGGCGATCTCCGGCAGGCGCATCAGCACGCGCGCGATGTCTCCGGTCCCCGCCAGCGCGCCCTGGACCCGGCCGATCGGCCCGAGATTGCGCTCGATCCATTCGCGCACCACGGGGTCCGCGACCTTCCAGATGTCGAGCTTGGGATCGAAGCCGCGCGCCACGCCCTCGACCACGACCATGGTCTTTTGCAGCAGGATCAGCTCGGGCCGCGTCCTCATGTCGAACAGGCCGGTGACTTCGAGCAGCAGCGTCAACAGCCGCGCCATCGAGATCTCCTCGGCGGTGCGGTTGTGGATCGGCTCGCCGATGGCGCGGATCGCTTGCGCGAAATTCTCGACCGAATGATGCGCGGGCACATAGCCCGCCTCGAAATGCACCTCGGCCACGCGGCGGTAGTCGCGGGTGATGAAGCCGAGCAGGATCTCGGCGAGGAAGCGCCGCTCCTTCATCCCGAGCCGGCCCATGATGCCGAAATCGACCGCGACGAGACGGCCGGTATCATCCAGGAACAGATTGCCCGGATGCATGTCGGCGTGGAAGAAGCCGTCGCGCAGCGCGTGCCGCAAAAAGCTCTGGATCACCTTGCGGCCGAGATCGGGCAGGTCGACCTGCGCCTCTGAAAGGCGCTTGTGATCGTTCAGCGCGATGCCGTCGATCCACTCCATCGTCAGCACGTTGTGCGTGGTGCGATCCCAGTCGACGATCGGCACGCGGAAATCAGGGTCGTCGCGCGTGTTCTCCGCCATCTCCGACAGCGCCGCGGCCTCCAGCCGCAGATCCATCTCCATCGCGACCGAGCGCGACATGGTGTTGATGACTTCGATGAGGCGCAGGCGCCGTGCCTCGGAAGAATAGGCTTCGGCCTTGTGCGCGACGAAGAAGAAGTCGGAGAGGTCGCGGCGGAAACGTGCGGCGACGTTGGGCCGGAGCACCTTGATCGCGACCGGCTTGCGGATGCCGTCGCGCATGACCTCGCCGCGATGCACCTGCGCAATCGAGGCGGCCGCGACCGGCGGGCCGAAGCTCGCAAATACATCCGTCAGCGGCCGTTCCAGCGAGGTCGTGATCGCAGCTTCCGCTTCGGCTTGCGAAAACGGCGGCAGGCGGTCCTGGAGGCTTTCGAGGTCGCGCGCCATGATGACGCCGACGACGTCGGGGCGCGTTGCCAGGAACTGCCCGAGCTTGAGGTAGGCCGGGCCCATTCGGGTGAGGGCGCGCGATATCCGCGGACCATGCTTGACGCCGCGCCGCTCGACGAGCCGCGCCAGCTTCAGCGCGAGCTGTCCCGGTGGCGGCACCAGGCTCCGATCGACCGAGCCGAACACGCCCTCGCGCGCGAACACGAACGCGGCGCGGATCAGGCGCGCAATGTGGCTAATGGCAGAGATCACAAACGCCAGCCTGAATGCAGTGCGACGATGCCGCCGCTGAGTGTCTGCCAGCTGACGCGGGAAAAGCCGGCGTCGCGAATCATGTCGGCGAAGACGCCCGGCTTTGGAAACCTGCGGATCGACTCGACCAGGTACTGATAGGACTCGGCGTCGCCCGTGACCATGCGGCCAAGCGGCGGGATCACCTTGAACGAGAACAAATCATAGAGGCGATCGAGGCCCGGCATCTCGACGGTCGAGAATTCCAGGCACAGGAAACGGCTGCCGGGCTTCAGCACGCGATAGGCCTCGCGTAGCGCAAGGTCGATCTGCGGCACGTTGCGGATGCCGAAGGCGATCGTATAGGCATCGAAGCTGCGATCGGCGAAGGCGAGCGTCTCGGCATTGCCCTCCACGAAATCAACCCGGGTCTCGAGATGCTGCTTTATGGCGCGCTCGCGGCCGACCGCCAGCATGTCGGTGTTGATGTCGCAGACGGTGGCATGGAAGCCGGATCCTGCCGCCTTGGCGGCGCGGAACGAGATGTCACCGGTGCCGCCGGCGACGTCGAGCAGCGCGAACGGCCGGCCGCTCCTCGGCGGGTCGAGCGCGTTGATCATGATGTCCTTCCAGACCCGGTGCAGGCCACCGGACATTAGGTCGTTCATCAGATCATAGCGCGAGGCCACGCTGTGAAACACATCGTTCACCAGCGTCTGCTTGTCCCCTAAGGGGACGTCCCTGAAGCCAAAATGCGTGGTTTCGCCCGGCCGATCCATTACTCTACTCCACGAGGCGGACCATAGCGCGCCCGCCGCAATGGCGCTATCACACCGCCCTCATAAGGTGAATGCCCGACCATGCCTGAATTGCCCGAAGTCGAGACCGTCCGCCGCGGCCTTCAGCCCGTCATGGAGGGCGCGAAAATCCTCAACGCCGAGGCCCGGCGGCCGGATTTGCGCTTTCCGTTCCAGCCAGACTTCGTGGCGCGGCTCAAGGGGCAGGTCGTCACCGGGCTCGGCCGCCGCGCAAAATATCTCATGGCCGATCTCGCCTCCGGCGACGTGCTCCTGATGCATCTGGGCATGTCGGGCTCGTTCCGCGTCATCAAGCCGGACAACGATGCCGCGCCCGGCGCGTTTCACTATCGCCGCGGCAAGGACTCAGCGCACGACCACGTGCTGTTTCGGATGTCCTCGGGCGCCGACATCGTCTTCAACGACCCGCGCCGCTTCGGTTACATGAAAGTGATTGCGCGCAATGCGCTTGATGAAGAGCCGCTGCTGCGCGGGCTCGGTCCCGAGCCGCTCGGCAACGAGTTCGATGCCGCGATGCTGGCGCGGTCCTGTGCCGGCAAGACCACCAGCCTGAAGGCGGCGCTGCTCGACCAGCGCGTGGTGGCGGGGCTCGGCAACATCTATGTCTGCGAGGCGCTGCACCGCTCGCATCTGTCGCCGCGCCGGATCGCCGCGACGTTGTCGACCAAGGCCGGACAACGCAAGGGCGTTGCCGGGGGCGAGCCGACAGACCATGCCAAGCGATTGGTCGGCGCGATCCACACCGTGCTGAACGATGCCATCAAGGCCGGCGGCTCCAGCTTGCGCGATCATCGCCAGACCTCGGGCGAGCTCGGCTATTTCCAGCACTCGTTTAGGGTCTATGACCGCGAGGGCGAGAAATGCACGACGCCGGGCTGCGGCGGCACGATCAAGCGGTTTACGCAGAACGGCCGGTCGACCTTCTGGTGTCCGAAATGTCAGAAATGAGGATCAGGCGAGCGGTCCAACGGCGTCGAGTCCCGACGAGGGCGACCAGTCCACCACGCGCGTCATTGCGAGCCAACGGGTCCGCGCGAAGCGCGGGCCGATGACAGGCTCAGCGAAGCAATCCAGAATCTTTCCGAGGACATAGCCTGGATTGCTTCGTCGCAAGGGCTCCTCGCAATGACGGATGGATGGAGCTTCCCAAAAAAACGCGAAGCGAAGCAACCCGGCCGGGCTGGTGGCCGGATTGCTTCGTCGCTTGGGCTCTTCAACCGGATAGTGAAGAGCCCGTTGCCGTCCGAGCGATCGCCCCGCTCACGACGCCAGTATCTTGGTCTTGTCCGCCGAAAGCTCGGCGCTGACATGCAGCATGCCGTCCGCAGCCGTCATCATCTGGCTGGCCAGCAGATGGCTCGTGGCGGAGAGTTCGAGCCGGGTCTCGATCCACTGCCAGAGGCCGCGGATCTCGTCCGCCGATTTGCCGTTCGGCGCGAATTCGCTGACCGCGAGACCGTTCGCGAGTGAGTCCTGGTGATCGTTGCGCATCACGATCAGCGGACGCGCGAGCACCTCGGCAAGATCGAGCGCGGCTTCCTCGGCCAGGGTGCTGGCGGCATTGTCGATGCGCTGGCCGCGGATCGGGGTCTGGTTCAGCACGAAGGCAAAGTGGCGCTTCCAGGCGCGCGCGACGCTGAGCGTCGAAGCGGTCGCCTCGATGTCGGCGACGCTCGGGCGGGCCGGGATCAGGCAGAGATCGGAATGGCGGATCGCAGCTGTGGTGGCGGCGCTAAGGCCGGCCGCGGTGTCGACGATCGCGAGTTGGAGACCGCTGTCGGCCAGCATTTTCAGGCGCGGGGCGATGTCGGCGGCGTGATAGATCGGCTCGACGACGAGATCCTCGGTGGTGCGGCGGCGCTGCCAGCTGGATAGGGTGCCCTGCGGGTCGGTCTCGATCAGGCGGACGGTGAGGCCGGCCTGCTTGGCGGCGAGCGCGAGGCCGATGGCAAGCGTGCTCTTGCCGCTGCCACCCTTTTGGGTGGCCAGTACGATCGTGTGCATTGAAGATCAATCCTTTGGAATGCTTGGGTCAGGAATACGCCACGCGAACGTGCATCGATCTCGATGCTGAGCTCTTCTCGCTCAGGACGTGCCGGCCCGATCCAAAGGGGATCGCGGAGGTCCGAATCAACGGTAACGATGATGGCGGAATAGCGAATGCCAGCGAATCCGTACCATTACCGGACCCGTAGTCGTACGTAAGGCGGTGCTCCGATCGATCCGAGCTCGTGCCCCGGACGCAGCGCAGCACGCAGTGATGCGCTGCTGAGCCGGGGCCCAGAAACTCTTGCACAGGATTTGTAGTGGCCTGGGTCCCGGCTCTGCGCAGCAACGCTGGGGCGTTGCAGCGCGTCCGGGACACGAGACTTATTTGCGCACACAGATCACGCGCACGACGGCGGCTTTGGCATCCGTCGTCGTGCCGTTCGCCGTGACCTGGTTGGCCTTCAGGAAATCGCGCACGGCGTCCGCGGCGACCATCACCGCCTGTGACGCCGGCATCGATGTTGCGGGGCCCGCGACCATCGCCGGCTTCAGCAGCGCGACGCCCGCGAACTTGCCGTCGGCGTCGATGGCCGGGCTGCCGGAAAATCCCGCCGACGGCGGAGGCGATAGCGCGAAATCGCTGCTCGTGACCGGCGCCAGCGCAGCCTTGAGGCTCGATACGCCGGCCGCGCCGCCCTGGCTCTGCGGATCGGCGATACCGACGACATCGACACTCGTCTTTGCCGTACCGCCGGCGAGGCTGAGCGGCTTCAGGCCGCGCGCGCCGTAGATGTGCAGGAGCGCGAGATCGTGCTCCTTGTCCTCGGCGAGACGGTCGGCGCTGCCATAGCCCGCGATCGTGATCGCGAGACAGCCATCGGTGACGAGGCGGTCGGTGACGATCGCACCATCGTCGCTGACGACGATGCCGGTGCCGTATTCGACGGTCTTGCGCGGCGGCGGCCCGGCTTGCGGTCCCGACGGAAACGCATTGAACGCGCTCGACATCGCGATCACGACCGGCTCTACCGTGTTCTCGGTCGCCTGGTCGTAGAGGATCGTCATGGTGCGGACCTCGTCGCCTTTGAAGGTGCCGCGGACATAAAACTTCTTCAGGCCTTGCAATCCCGACAGCACGAAGAAGTCCGGCTTCACCACGGTGTAATCGACCTTGCGCCCGGACGGCTCCTTCTCCAAGTCGGCGAGTTTCGCCGAGGTCGGGTTCGCTTCTTTGCGGCGGCTGAGCAGCACCTGAACCGTGCCGGTCGGCGAAGTCCATTTCGAGCCGTTGGCGTCGCTCGCCTGCTGCGGTACCAGCTTGCCGGGGATGCCGAGCCGGGCGCCGCTGGTCGGCTCCGTCACGATCTTCCAGCCGACGCTCTCCTGTTTCTTTCGTGCCGTCTCGGCAAGCGCGGCGCGCTCCTGCGGATTGAGCACGCCAGTCGGCTTGCCGCCCTTGGCCTTCTGGTACTCCTTGATGGCGTTGACCATGCGCTCGCTGACGTCGCCGGTGATGGCGCCGTTATACTGGCCGACCCAGGCGAGGTCGGACTGGAGCGCCAGCCGCTCAGCTCTTGCCATGGCATCCACTGTGGCCGACGGCGTCCGCATCGCCGGAGGCTGGATCGGCACGGTCTGGACCGCCTTCTGCCTGGTGCCGGGGACCTGAGGCGCCGTCATCTGGGCGTTCGCGCCTGTGGCGGCTGCAAACATCAGTGTTGCCGCAAGCATCGATCTCATGACAAATCCAGCCAGCCCATTGAACGCCATGTCATTGAAGCACATCTCCTTGGTCGCGACCAATGATGGGGTGGTTCAGGTGGCGATAGAGGCCACGAACCCAAGTCCTCATCCTGAGGAGCGGCCTCAAGGCCGCGTCTCGAAGGATGGCCACAGGCGAGATCGGGGCCTTTCATGGTTCGAGACGGCGCTTTGCGCCTCCTCACCATGACGGGTGAGAGGAACGAAGGACGATGCTGAGCCCGGATGAACTCGAACGCTATGCCCGCCATATCGTGCTGCGCGATGTCGGCGGTCCCGGCCAGGCTGCGCTGAAGCGGGCTTCCGTGCTGGTGATCGGTGCCGGCGGGCTCGGCGCGCCCGCTTTGATGTATCTGGCCGCCGCTGGCGTCGGCACGCTCGGCGTGGTCGATGACGACGTGGTGTCGCTGTCCAACCTGCAGCGCCAGGTGATCCATACGACGCCCGATATCGGACGGCACAAGGTCGAAAGCGCCGCCGAGCGGATCGCCGCACTCAATCCGCATGTCCGTTTCGTCGGCCACGCCACCTGGCTCAACGCCGACAATGCGCTCAGCCTGATCGGCGACTACGACCTCGTGCTCGACGGCTCCGACAATTTCTCGACGCGCTATCTGGTCTCGGACGCCTGCTTCTTTGCAAAGCGGCCGCTGATCACGGCGGCGCTCGGCACTTTCGACGGCTCGCTCACCACCATCCGCGCACATGAGAAGAACGAGCAGGGCGAATTCAATCCGACCTATCGCTGCTTGTTTCCGGAGGCGCCGCCGCCCGGCACGGTGCCGGCCTGTGCGGAGGCCGGCGTCATGGGGGCGCTGGCGGGGGTGCTCGGCTCGATGATGGCGCTGGAGGCGATCCGCGAGATCGTCGGCTTTGGTGACGGACTCATCGGCCGCCTCCTGATGATCGATGCGCGCGCGATGCGCTTCGAGACGCTGCGCTATGGGCGAGATCCGGCCAATCCGCTCAATGGCGACGGGCCCGTCGTCACCGACCTCAGCGCCCATCGCACCTGAGCGCCGCACGCGATCAGAGCATGCTCGGCAGCACGCGATCCGGCGGCTTGTGGGCGTCGAGGAAGGTGCGGATGTTGATGATCACCTTCTCGCCCATCTCGACACGGCCTTCGATCGTGGCCGAGCCCATGTGCGGCAGCAGCGTGACCTTGCCGGCCTTTGCGAGTCGCACCAGTTTTGGATTGATCGCGGGCTCGTGCTCGTAGACGTCGAGGCCGGCGCCGCCGATATCGCCGCCTTCGATCAGCTTGATCAGCGTATCCTCGTCGGTGACCTCGCCGCGCGCGGTGTTGACGATGTAGGCGTCTTTCCGGATCAGCTTCAGCCGCCGCGCCGAGAGCAAATGATAGGTCGCCGGCGTGTGCGGACAGTTCACCGAAATGATGTCCATCCGCGCCAGCATCTGGTCGAGGCTTTCCCAATAGGTCGCGCCCAGCTCTTCGGCGATCTTCGGCGCGACGGGACGGCGGTTGTGATAGTGGATCTGCAGGCCGAAGGCGCGGGCGCGGCGCGCCACGGCCTGGCCGATGCGGCCCATGCCGATGATGCCGAGCCGTTTGCCGCCGATTCGATGTCCGAGCATCCAGGTCGGCGACCAGCCCGGCCAAGGTTTTCCTTCGGTCAGGATCGAGGCGCCTTCGATCATCCGCCTGGGCACGGCGAGGATCAGCGCCATGGTCATGTCGGCGGTATCTTCGGTTAGAACTTTTGGCGTGTTGGTGACGGTGATGCCGCGGGCATGCGCGGCTTCGACGTCGATATTGTCGACGCCGTTGCCGAAATTGGCGATCAGGCGAAGCTTGCAGTCGGGCTGATTGACGACATCGGCACTGATGTGGTCGGTCACGGTCGGAACCAGCACGTCGGCGGTGCGCGCGGCTTCCGCAATCTGCTCGGCCGACATCGGCGTGTCGTCGAGATTGATCCGCGCGTCGAACAGCTCGCGCATCCGCGTCTCGATCGAATCCGGCAGCTTGCGCGTCACCACGACGAGGGGCTTTTTCTTCACCGACATGTCCTGCCTCATGAGGTGCCGCAGGCCGCCTCTGTCACCAAAGGCCGGCCGTTGAGGCCTCATTAACCCGGTTGTTCGACACTGCCCTTGCCGTGTCGTCCCCGGCGTTTCCTTCAAGCTCTCCCGATATTTCCGGCCGGAAAATCGGGGCAAACTGGTTGTTCAAGCGTCCGTCCTCTCTAGCAGAAGGCCGGGCCAAGACAAGAACCACGGGTTAGGGCTTGCGGACCTGGCTTTGGGGAACACCCGCGTGGGGCGGGACAGGGGCCGACGCGGCAGGGTTTTGGATTTTGGGGTGAGGACCCGGCTCGGGCGGGTCTTCGACAGGAGACGGGTTTGATGGCGTTGGGGCGTTTTTGTTCGGTGATGGCGCTCGTTTGTACCTGGTTGAGCGCCTCGGTCAGCCCCTCGCATTCGGCGAAGGACAACACCCCGCAGACCGCCAGCGGGCTGCCGGTGCCGCGCTATGTCAGCCTCAAGTCGGATCACGTCAACGTTCGCGCCGGCCCGACCAAGGACAATGACGTGGCCTGGGTCTATACCCGCGCCGGCCTGCCGGTCGAAATCACCGCTGAATTCGAGAACTGGCGCCGGGTGCGCGATTCCGAAGGCGCCGAGGGCTGGGTCTATCACTCGCTGCTGTCGGGTCGCCGCACCGCGGTCGTCACCATGAAACACAAGGACGACCTCGCGCCGATTTACGACCGTCCCGATCCCGACAGCGCGGTTGCAGCCAAGCTCCAGGTCGGCGTCGTCACGCAGGTGAAGAAGTGCACCACAAACTGGTGCCACGTCACCGGCAACGGCTTTGACGGCTGGATCCAGCAGGAGCGCCTCTGGGGCGTCTACTCGGACGAGCAGGTGAACTGACGTCGCAGGCTCATCCCGGGTGGCGCTAGCGCACCATCCCGGAAACGAAAATGGCCGGGGCAAGCCCGACCATGACGACTAAATATAAGCGATTTAGGACGATCTCAGCGCTTCTTGCGCAGGCGCACGACCATGTCGATGCGCGAGATCTCGTAACCCTCGGGCACTTCAGGCATCTTGGACAGCACCAGATGCGGATCCTCGATATCGACCAGCTCATGGCTGTTCTCGAGGTAGTAGTGGTGGTGGGTGGTGACGTTGGTGTCGAAATAGGTCTTGGTGCCGTCGACGCTGACTTGGCGCAGCAGGCCGGCATCGGTGAGCTGGTTCAGCGTGTTGTAGACGGTCGCCAGCGACACCGGAACCTTGGCCAGGGTCGCTTCCTCATAGAGCATTTCAGCCGTGAGGTGGCGCGCACCCTTGCCGAACAAGAGCCAGCCGAGCGCCATGCGCTGGCGCGTCGGGCGGAGCCCCGCGGACTGGAGCATTTCGTTGACGTCGTGCCACGGGCAGCCGGTCAGGGCCGGCTGGCGGCCCGACAAGAGGGCCGCTGAATGGACGTCGTCGTCGTGATGGGGCGCGGTATTCTCGCTCATTTCCAGATTTCGGGCACGCGTGAACAATATCTCCCTGCAATATAAGAACAGAAAGATGCAGATGCAAGTTTCTCGCAACTAGAGAGGTTCTAATCAGACTTGGAACCGGGCGAGGGGAGCGGTCATTTTACCTTCATGGACGCGCTTTGCGACCCGAAATGCCTGTGTTAGAGAGCGCGCGGTTCCGCTTAGCCGATTTTGGCGCAGCCAGGCATGGCGGCCCGTCCGCAGTCCATCGGGGCTTGCGGCAGGTGCGCCTGACGATGGCAATTGGCGTTGCTCTCCGACCGAGACGGGGCCCATTTTCGCCAAAAAACGTCGCTCAATCGGGATTAGAACAGAGGCTCGTGCATGCTGAACAGGCGCAACGGTTACGAATACGAAGATCTGCTGGCGTGTGCCCGCGGCGAGATGTTCGGCCCGGGCAATGCCCAGTTGCCGCTGCCGCCGATGCTCATGTTCGACCGCATCACGGAAATTAGCGACAATGGCGGGGAGTTTGGCAAGGGCCTGGTGCGCGCCGAGCTCGACGTGAAACCCGACCTCTGGTTCTTCGGCTGCCACTTCAAGAACGATCCGGTGATGCCCGGCTGCCTCGGCCTCGATGCGCTGTGGCAGATGGTCGGCTTCTATCTCGGCTGGATCGGCGGCGAAGGTCGCGGCCGCGCGCTCGGCCTCAGCGAGCTGAAGTTCGGCGGCCAGGTGCTGCCCGAGGCCCGCAAGGTTGTGTACAACGTCGATATCAAACGCGTGATGCGTTCAAAGCTCGTGCTCGGTATCGCCGACGGGTGGCTTTCGGTCGATGACCAGATTATTTATCGCGCCAAGGACCTGAAGGTCGGCCTGTTCAAGCAGGGCACGAGCCTGGGCTGAGCGCATCACCAAGAAGGCAACGATTTAGGCGAGGCTGTCATGAGGCGGGTTGTGGTCACCGGGATGGGCATTGTCTCGTCGATCGGAAACAACACCCAGGAAGTGCTTGCGAGCCTGCACGAGGCGAAGTCGGGCATTTCGCGGGCTGAGAAATATGCCGAGCTCGGCTTCCGTTCGCAGGTGCAAGGCGAGCCGACGCTCGATCCTGCGACGGTGGTCGACCGCCGTGCCATGCGTTTCCTCGGTCAGGGCGCGGCGTGGAATCACGTCGCGATGGAGCAGGCGATCCAGGATTCCGGTCTGTCGCCTGACGAAGTCTCCAACATCCGCACCGGCATCATCATGGGCTCCGGCGGCCCCTCGGCGCGCACCATCGTCGAATCCGCCGACATCACCCGCAGCAAGGGACCGAAGCGCGTCGGACCGTTTGCCGTGCCGAAGGCGATGTCGTCCACCGCCTCCGCAACGCTTGCGACCTGGTTCAAGATCAAGGGCGTGAACTATTCGATCTCCTCGGCCTGTGCGACGTCGAACCATTGCGTCGGCAACGCCTATGAGACGATCCAGATCGGCAAGCAGGACGTCATCTTCGCCGGCGGCTGCGAAGAGCTGGACTGGTCGCTGTCGGTGCTGTTCGACGCCATGGGCGCGATGTCCTCGAAATACAACGACACGCCCGCCACGGCCTCGCGTCCCTACGACGTCAATCGCGACGGCTTCGTCATCGCCGGCGGCGCCGGCGTGCTGGTGCTGGAAGAGCTCGAGCATGCCAAGGCGCGCGGCGCGCGCATCTATGGCGAGATCGTCGGTTATGGCGCGACCTCGGACGGTTACGACATGGTCGCACCGTCGGGCGAAGGCGCCGAGCGCTGCATGCGCATGGCGATGTCGACGGTGAAGACCAAAGTCGACTACATCAATCCGCACGCGACCTCGACGCCCGCGGGCGACCCGCCGGAGATCGATGCGATCCGCAGAGTTTTCGGCGTTGGCGAGAAGTGTCCGCCGATCTCGGCGACCAAGGCGCTGACCGGCCACTCGCTGGGCGCCACCGGCGTGCAGGAGGCGATCTATTCGCTGCTGATGATGAACAACAGCTTCATCTGCGAGAGCGCGCACATCCAGGAGCTCGATCCCGTATTCGCGGACATGCCGATCGTGCGCAAGCGCATCGACAACGTCAAAATCGGCACCGTGCTGTCGAACTCCTTCGGCTTCGGCGGCACCAACGCCACGCTGGTGTTCAGCCGGCTGGATGCGTGACGGCGTTGTTGGCGCACCGTTGATTTTCCCGTCATGGCCGGGCTTGTCCCGGCCATCCACGTCTTGGCCTCAGGTTTCGAAGGGCGTGGATGCCCGGGACAAGCCCGGGCATGACGAAAGCGGAAGGTGATCGTGAGATGGAAGGATTGATGAAAGGCAAGCGCGGTCTGATCATGGGCATCGCCAATGATCATTCGATCGCCTGGGGCATGGCGAAGATGCTACATGCCCACGGTGCCGAGCTCGCCTTCACCTTCCAGGGCGAGGCCCTCGGCAAGCGCGTCAAGCCGCTGGCCGAGCAGCTCGGCGTCGATCTGGTGCTGCCGTGCGACGTCGAGGACATCGCCAGTGTCGATGCGACTTTCGCTGCGCTCCGCGACAAGTGGGGCCAGCTCGACTTCGTGATCCACGCGATCGGCTTCGCCGACAAGAACGAGCTGAAAGGCCGCTACGCCGACACCAGCCGCGAGAATTTCTCGCGCACCATGGTGATCTCCTGCTTCTCCTTCACGGAGGTCGCAAAACGCGCTGCCGAGCTGATGACAGAGGGCGGCAGCATGATCACGCTGACCTTCGGCGCCTCGGAGCGCGCGATGCCGAATTACAACGTGATGGGCGTGGCCAAGGCGGCGCTGGAAGCCTCGGTGCGCTATCTCGCCGCCGATTTCGGGCCGCGCGGCATCCGCGTCAACGCGATCTCCGCAGGCCCCATCCGCACGCTCGCCGGCTCCGGCATCGGCGAGGCGCGGGCGATGTTCGCGTTCCAACAGAAGCATGCGCCGCTGCGCCGCGGCGTCACGCTCGACGAGCTCGGCGGCTCGGCGCTGTATCTGTTGTCGGATCTCTCCGGCGGCGTGACCGGCGAGATCCACTACGTCGATTCCGGCTACAACATCATCCTGATGCCGAGACCTGACGACTTGAAGACGGAATAGCTGAGATTCTGTAGGGTGGGCAAAGGAGCGCAAGCGACGTGCCCACCATCTTTCGACAATTCGAAACAGAGGGTGGGCACGCTTACGCTTTGCCCACCCTACGAGAGCTCATTTACCCCGCCGCGATCTTCTCGGCGCGCTGGAATGCCGGCCGCGCCATGCAGCGCGCGAGATAGGCGTCGAAGGCCGGGCGCGACGGCACCATCTTGAACAGCCGCACCGCGAAATTCAGGCCGGAGCCGATCGTGATGTCGGCGGCTGAGAACTCCTCGCCGAGAATCCACGGTCCCTTCGCGAGTGCGGCTTCCAACACGTCGAAGACCTGCGTCGCGCTGCCCCAGGCCGCGGTCGAGGTCGGAATCTCGATCTTGGTGTAGATCTGGATGATGGCGGGCTCGATGCAGCCCGGCGAGAAGAACAGCCATTGCAGATAGCGCGCGCGGCGCGGATCGGTCACAGCGGGAGCGAGCTTGGTCCCGGGATAGCGATCGCCAATGTAGGCGCAGATCGCGGCGGCCTCGCCGAGTGCGGCGTCGCCGTCGGTCAGCGCCGGCACCTTGCCCATCGGATTGATCTTCAAATAGTCCGGCGCCTTTTGCGCGCCGGTCGAGATGTCGGTCAGCACGCGCTCATAGGGAAGGCCGCTCTCCTCCATCAGCCAGAGCGTCGTGAACGAGCGCGAGCGGGGCGACCAATAGAGCTTGATCATGGCGCGTTTCCCTTGTTCTTCCACCGATAATACTTCATCACGAACCCGTTCGACGGCTCGATCTCTTCCTTCTCGAACACGAAGCCCTCGCGCTCGTACCAGCGCCAGGCCTTCTCGTTCTCGCGCACGCAGCGCAGGTACATCTCGTCAGGCAGTTGCGTGCGTGTGAAGGCGAGCAATTGCCGGCCGAGCGATTGGCTCTGATAGGCGGGCGCGACGAAAAGCATGTCGAGATAGCGCTTCGGCAGATGCAGCGCCAGCATCGCGGCGATCGTGCCGTTGTCGTCGGCGACGAACAGGCTCCAGCCGGTCTCGATCTCGCGCCGGACGCGCGCGCGCAGATTAGCCAGCAGGAAGTCGCTGGCCTCGGCGAGGCCGGTCGAGACCCAGCTCTCCATCCAGACGCGGCCGACCTCGTCATGTTCGTCGGCGCGCGCAGGGCGGATGATCGGATGCGACATCCGGCGCTCAAGCCCGCTGACTGCGCGCAGCCTGACGCGGGCGCGCCTTGCCGGCCGACAGGCACACCACCTCGGAGATCTGCAGCAGCTGTCGCGCCAGCGGATTGGTCTTGCGCCAGACCATGCCGATGGTGCGCGAGGGTTGGGGGTCACGGAAGCGCGCCAGCGAGACCGAAGCCGATCGCGTCTCCACCGGCACCGCCATCTCCGGGATCAAAGTGACGCCGATGCCGGCACTGACCATCTGGACCAGCGTCGAGAGGGAATTCGCATCCAGCATCTCGCGCGGCGGCGCCGATTGCATGTTGCAGAAGGACAGCGCCTGATCGCGGAAGCAGTGCCCCTCCTCGAGCAGCAACAACCGCATCTCCCGCATCATCTCGCGCGACGGCACCGGGGTTCCCTCGTCCGCGCCCGGCCGCACCAGCAGGAATTTCTCGTCGAACAGCGCGACTTCGGTGAGCGAGGGCTCGGACACCGGCAGCGCGACGATGGCGGTGTCGAGCCGGCCCTCGACCAGCTCCTGGATCAGCCGCGGCGTCATGGTCTCGCGCACGCGGATATCGAGCTCCGGATGCATGCGCGTCAGGTTCTTGGTGATCTTGGGCAAGAGATAGGGCGCGATGGTCGGGATCATGCCAATGCGCAGGCGGCCGGCAAAGCGGTCCCGTGATGCCCGGGCGAAATCGCCGAGCTCATCGACCGAGCGCAAGATGTCGCGGACGCGTTGCGCGAGCTCCTCGCCGAACCGGGTCAGCGCGACCTGCCGCGCGCTGCGCTCCAGCAGCAGGCCGCCGAGGGTCTCTTCCAACTCCTTGATCTGCATCGACAAGGCCGGCTGCGAGATCGAGCAGGCCTCGGCTGCGCGGCCGAAATGGCCGTGGCGCGCCAGCGCATCGAAATAGCGGAGCTGCCGCAGCGTCAGGTTTATCATCAGAAAATCCTATCGCAGCGATCATTAAAGTCAACTTCACCTGATGGGAGGCGACGCTTAGAGTGGTTCTACCTGGTCAAAGGCGCCGTCGGACGCCACCAGAGGAGGTAATCATGGATGACACTTCGAAGTGCCCGTTTACGGGCGGAAAACCAACGCGCGTGAACCGCGACTGGTGGCCAACCCAGCTCAGCATCGAGATGCTGCACAAGAATTCCGACCTGTCCGATCCGATGGGCAAAGAATTCGACTATGCCAAGGAGTTCAAGTCGCTCGACCTGAACGCGGTCGTCAAGGACCTGACAGCCCTGATGACGGATTCGCAGGAATGGTGGCCGGCCGACTTCGGTCATTACGGCGGCCTGATGATCCGCATGGCCTGGCACAGCGCGGGCACTTACCGCATCACCGATGGCCGCGGTGGCGCCGGCGCCGGTCAGCAGCGCTTCGCGCCGCTCAACAGCTGGCCCGACAACGCCAACCTCGACAAGGCACGCCGCCTGCTCTGGCCGATCAAGCAGAAATACGGCCGCAAGATCTCCTGGGCCGATTTGATGGTGCTGGCCGGCAACGTCGCGCTGGAATCGATGGGCTTCAAGACGTTTGGTTTTGCGGGTGGCCGCGCCGACGTCTGGGAGCCGGAAGAGCTCTATTGGGGTCCCGAAGGCACTTGGCTGGGCGATGAGCGCTACAGCGGTGAGCGTCAGCTCGCCGAGCCGCTCGGCGCGGTGCAGATGGGCCTCATCTACGTCAATCCGGAAGGCCCGAACGGCAAGCCGGATCCGATCGCGGCGGCCAAGGACATCCGCGAGACCTTCTTCCGCATGGCGATGAACGACGAGGAAACCGTCGCACTGATCGCCGGCGGTCACACATTCGGCAAGGCCCACGGCGCGGGCGATCCGTCGCTGGTTGGTCCGGAACCGGAAGCGGGCGCGCTGGAAGATCAGGGCCTCGGCTGGAAAAGCAAGCACGGCACCGGCGTCGGCGCCGATGCGATCACCGGCGGCCCGGAAGTCACCTGGTCGCAGACGCCCACCAAGTGGAGCAACTACTTCTTCGAGAACCTGTTCAAGTACGAATGGGAGCTGACGAAGGCGCCGTCGGGTGCGCAGCAGTGGAAGGCCAAGAACACCGAGGCCGTCATTCCCGATGCCTTCGACAAGTCCAAGAAGCATGTGCCGACCATGCTGACGACGGACCTCTCGCTCCGCTTCGATCCGGCCTATGAGAAGATCTCGCGGCGCTTCCTCGAGCATCCCGATCAGTTTGCGGACGCCTTCGCCCGCGCCTGGTTCAAGCTCACCCATCGCGACATGGGCCCGATCCAGCGCTATCTCGGACCGCTGGTGCCGAAGGAGACGCTGATCTGGCAGGATCCGATTCCGAAGGTCGATCACGAGCTGGTCGGCGAGCAGGATATTGCTTCGCTGAAGACCAAGATCCTGGCCTCGGGTCTGTCGGTGTCCGAGCTGGTCTCGACCGCGTGGGCGTCGGCTTCGACGTTCCGCGGCTCGGACAAGCGTGGCGGCGCCAACGGCGCTCGCATTCGCCTCGCGCCGCAGAAGGACTGGGAGGTCAACCAGCCGGCTCAGCTCGCCAAGGTCCTCGGCAAGCTCGAAGCGATCCAGAAGGACTTCAACGCGTCCTCAGGCGCGAAGAAGGTCTCGCTTGCGGACCTGATCGTGCTCGGCGGCACCGCCGCGGTCGAGAAGGCCGCCAAGGATGCCGGCGTCGACGTCAAGGTCGCCTTCACGCCGGGCCGCATGGACGCCTCGCAGGAGCAGACGGATGCGGCCTCCTTCGCGCCGCTGGAGCCGCGGACCGATGGTTTCCGCAACTACACCGGCAAGAAGCATCAGTTCATGATGCCCGAAGAGGCGCTCGTCGATCGCGCGCAGCTGCTGAAGCTCACCGGGCCCGAGCTAACCGTGCTGGTCGGCGGCCTGCGTGTGCTCGGCGCCAACGCGAACGGTTCGAAGCACGGCGTCCTCACCGCGAAAGTGGGAACGCTGAGCAACGACTTCTTCGTCAACCTGCTCGACATGAGCACGCAATGGGCGCCGGTTGCCGACGGCAGCTATGAGGCCCGCGACCGCAAGACCAACGCGGTGAAGTGGACCGGCACGCGCTCCGACTTGATCTTCGGCTCGCACTCGCAGCTCCGCGCCTTCGCCGAGGTCTATGCCACCTCGGACTCCAAGGAGAAGTTCGTGAAGGACTTCGCCAAGGCCTGGACCAAGGTGATGAACCTCGACCGCTACGACATCGCGGCGTGAGGCTGGTTCACCTCTCCCATAGGGAGAGGTCGGCGCGAAGCGCCGGGTGAGGGGTTACGCTCCTCGTGGGACCAAACCCCCTCACCCGATTTGCTTCGCAAATCGACCTCTCCCCATTGGGGAGAGGTGAAAAGCAGCGCGTTGATCGATCGAAGCAATAAAACAAAAAGGGCGGCCTTTCGGCCGCCCTTCGTGTTTTTGACCGTGTAGCGAGAACTTACTCGCCGGCTGCTTCGCGCGGGGCCTTGTCGCCCTCGGCGGCCTTCTCCTTGGCTTCGAGGTCTTCGCCGGTGGTCTGGTCGACTACCTTCATCGACAGGCGGGTCTTGCCGCGGTCGTCGAAGCCGAGCAGCTTGACCTTGACCTTGTCGCCTTCCTTGACGACGTCGGAGGTCTTCTGCACGCGGCTGGCCGCGAGCTGGCTGATGTGGACGAGGCCGTCCTTGGAACCGAAGAAGTTCACGAAGGCGCCGAACTCCATCACCTTGACGACGGTGCCGTCATAGATCTGGCCGACTTCCGGCTCGGACGCGATCGACTTGATCCACTTGATCGCGGCCTTCATCGCCTCGCCGTCGCTGGAGGCGACCTTCACGGTGCCGTCGTCCTCGATGTTGACCTTGGCGCCGGTCTTCTCGACGATCTCGCGGATCACCTTGCCGCCGGTGCCGATCACTTCGCGGATCTTGTCAGTCGGGATCTTGAAGGTCTCGATGCGCGGCGCGTATTCGCCGAGCTCGGCGCGGGCCGCGGTGAGGGCCTTGGCCATCTCGCCGAGGATGTGGATGCGGCCTTCCTTGGCCTGGCCAAGGGCGACGCGCATGATCTCTTCGGTGATGCCCTCGATCTTGATGTCCATCTGGAGCGAGGTGATGCCCTGTTCGGTACCGGCGACCTTGAAGTCCATGTCGCCGAGATGGTCCTCGTCACCGAGGATGTCCGAGAGAACCGCAAAGCGCTTGTCCTCGAGGATCAGGCCCATCGCGATGCCCGCGGTCGGCCGCTTGAGCGGCACGCCGGCATCCATCAGCGCCAGCGAGGCGCCGCAGACCGAAGCCATCGAGGAGGAGCCGTTGGACTCGGTGATCTCCGACACCACGCGCGTGGTGTAGGGGAACTCGTGATGCGGCGGCAACACCGGGTGGATCGCGCGCCAGGCGAGCTTGCCGTGGCCGATCTCGCGGCGCTTGGTGCCGCCGAGGCGGCCGGTCTCGCCGACCGAGTAGGGCGGGAAGTTGTAGTGCAGCAGGAACGTTTCCTTGTACGTCCCCGACAGCGCGTCGATGTACTGCTCGTCCTCACCGGTGCCGAGCGTGGTCACGACCATCGCCTGGGTCTCGCCGCGGGTGAACAGCGCCGAGCCATGGGCGCGGGGCAGCACGCCGACCTCGGCGACGATGTTGCGCACCGTCTTGACGTCGCGGCCGTCGATGCGCTTGCCGGTGTCGAGGATGTTCCAGCGAACGATCTTGGCCTCGAGCTCCTTGAACACGCCGGCGACACGGAGCTTGTCGTATTTCGGCTCCTGCCCTTCCGGGAAGTAGTGGGCCATCACCTTTTCCTTGGCGACGCCGACCGCGGCATAGCGCTCCTGCTTGATCGGAATTGCATAGGCAGCGCGCAGCTCCTGCTCGATCAAGCCGAGCATTTCCTTTTCGAGCGCCGAATTGTCGATCGCGGTGACTTCGCGCGGCTCCTTGGCGGCCTTCTCGGCGAGCTCGATGATCGCGTTGATGACCGGCTGGAAGTGGCGGTGACCGAACATCACGGCGCCGAGCATCACGTCTTCGTTGAGCTCCTTGGCCTCCGACTCGACCATCAGCACGGCGTCGGCGGTGCCGGCGACGACGAGGTCGAGCTGGGTGTCGACCATCTCGTCGAGCGTCGGGTTGAGGACGAATTCGTCATTGGCAAAGCCGACACGCGCCGCGCCGATCGGGCCCTTGAAGGGCGCGCCGGACAACGTCAGCGCGGCGGAGGCCGCGACCATCGCCACGATATCGGGATCGTTTTCCATGTCGTGCGAGAGCACGGTGACGATCACCTGGGTCTCGTTGCGCCAGCCGTCGACGAACAGCGGGCGGATCGGACGGTCGATCAGGCGCGAGACCAGCGTCTCCTTCTCGGTCGGACGACCCTCGCGCTTGAAATAGCCGCCGGGAATGCGCCCCGCAGCGTAGGTCTTTTCCTGGTAATCGACGGTCAGCGGCAGGAAGTCGACGCCTTCGCGCGGCGCCTTCGCCGCGACGACCGTGGCAAGCACCACGGTCTCACCATAGGTGGCGATGACGGCGCCGTCGGCCTGACGGGCGATCTTGCCGGTTTCGAGCTTGAGAGGGCGTCCGCCCCAGTCGATCTCGACTGAATGCTTATTGAACATAGAGGTCTTCTTTCATGGGTTCTCGAAAGAAGGGACACGCTTCGAAAAACAAAAACCATGCGCAAGATTGCGGGGCGCTGATCGGAGCGGGTGATCAGCGTCCTGCGATCCTGCCATGGTTTTTGGATGTCGGATGGCGTCCATCCTTTCGGGTCATACGGGCGCCTTGCCCGTTGTGCCCAGCCGCCGGATTGCTGCTGGACTGTCAGTCGGCACGAACGCGAACACCGAACCTTGGTCTTCGCTCATCATGCCCCGGATGTTCGCCGTCAACGGCTCGCATCCGACGCGCACGCAGCCTCGATCAAAAACCTTTAAGGAAGCGCTTTCGTTCGAAACCACGCGCGAAAACGCGCGCCAGTGGCGCGCGCAGGAACTCTTAACGACGAATGTTGTGCTTCTCGAGCAGCGCCTTGTACCGCGCCTCGTCCTTCTTCTTGAGGTAGTCGAGGAGCGAGCGGCGGGTCGAGACCAGCTTCAAGAGGCCGCGACGCGAATGGTTGTCCTTCACGTGGGTCTTGAAATGGTTGGTGAGGTTGTTGATGCGTTCCGACAGGATCGCGACCTGAACCTCGGGCGAGCCGGTGTCGCCGGCCTTGGTGGCATTCGTCTTGATGACTTCCGCTTTGCGTTCTGCGGCAATCGACATCGTCAATTTCTCTCGTTGCGACCGGGGTTGGCAGTCAGGCCGGTCAGGTTGAACACACGCTTGGGGATGATTTCGCCATTGCCAACTTCGGCAAGCGCCAAAAGACGGCCTGCCACCGTGACATAGACTGTGCCGCTACAAGTGGGCGCATCCCGTCCGCGCAACAAAACGGCCTGGCCCCGGTGGAGCCTTGCCGCATCAGCCCGAGTGACGGCCAGTGCCGGGATGTCGTCCAGCGCGGTCTCAACGGGCAAAAGCGCGTCGGCGAGGCTGCCCTCGCCGGACGCGGCTCTATCGCACAAAGCCTCCAGCTGATCCAGCGGAATCATGTCGTTTTCGCCAAATGGGCCGACCAGGGTCCGCCGCAGCGCGCAGATATGGCCATAAGTGCCGAGAATCCGGCCCATATCGCGGGCCAGCGCCCGGACATAGGTGCCCTTGCCGCACTCGGCCTCGAACACGGCCCGGTCGTTATCCGGTTGATCCACAAGGGTTAAATGGTGAATCTCGACGGGGCGGGGCGCCAGCTCCACGACCTCGCCGTCGCGGGCGAGGTCATAGGCGCGCTCGCCCTGGACCTTGATCGCGGAATAGCGCGGCGGGATCTGCTCGATCACCCCGGTGAAGCGGGGCAACAGGGCCAGGATGGCCTCCCGGGTCGGGCGCTGGTCGGAGGTCGCGGTGACCCGACCCTCGATATCGTCGGTGTCGCGTTCCTCGCCCCAGCATACGGTGAACTGGTAGCGCTTGCGGCCGTCCATCACGAAGGGAACGGTCTTGGTGGCCTCCCCGAGTGCGATCGGCAGGCCGCCCGAGGCGAGCGGATCGAGCGTGCCGGCATGTCCCGCGCGCTTGGCGTTGAACAGGCGCTTGAGCACGGCGACGGCCTGGGTCGAGGTCATGCCGATCGGCTTGTCGAGCACGACCCAGCCGTGGACGTCGCGCCGGTCGCGGCGCGGCTGGTTGCCCTTCTGCTGCTTGGTACGCGGATCGTTATTGACGCGGCGCTGCTCCTGGTACGATTGAGAATTGCTGCCCAGATCCGCAAAATTATTTGTCTGCACGTCGCGTTGATCGGCCTGTTCGCCGCTGATCGTGTCGTGAGCCGGGTCCATCGTCATCGTTCTTCTTCCCGATCCGAATCCGGATCCTGTTCCAAGTCCTTCTGCACCGCAGGTGTTCGCAAAAGCTTCTCGATCCGTTCCGCCTCGTCGAATCGTTCGTCGACGCGGAAGCGAATGTCAGGTGCAAATTTCAGGTTAACGCGCCGCGCGACTTCGCCGCGCAGGAATTTCTTGTTGCGCTCGAGCGCAGCGATGACGATCTCGGTGTCGCGGCCACCGAGCGGCATCACGTAGATTGTCGCGAGCTTCAGGTCCGGCGACATCCGCACCTCCGGCACGGTGATGATGTGACCTTCGAGATCCGCATCATGCACGTTGCCTTGCGCCAGAATCTCGGCCATCGCATGGCGAACCTGCTCGCCGACGCGCAACTGACGTTGCGAGCCTCCGGCTGGCGAACTCTTCTTTTGATGGTGGCGGGGCATTCTCGAAAATCACCTCGTCATGCCCGTGTTTGGGACACGGGCATTGTCATTTGTCCTGTTGAAACGAAGAGAGGTGGATGGCCGGAAAAATCCGGCCATCGCACTCCCGCAATTTCAGTTCAAAAAGATCCGAACGCTTCGGTAAGATTTGGACTTACAGGGAGCGCTGGATCGTCTCCACGCGATAACACTCGATGACGTCACCGGCACGCATGTCGTGATAGTTCTCGAAGGCCATGCCGCATTCCTGGCCGGACTGGACTTCCTTCACTTCGTCCTTGAAGCGCTTGAGCGTCGACAGCTTGCCTTCGTGCACGACGACGTTGTCGCGGATCAGGCGCACATTGGCGCCGCGTTCCACGGTGCCGTCAGTGACGCGGCAGCCGGCGACCTTGCCGACCTTGGAGATGTTGAAGATCTCCAGGATCTCGGCATTGCCCAGCATGGTTTCGCGCAAGGTCGGCGCGAGCAGGCCGCTCATCGCCTTCTTCACGTCGTCCACGAGGTCGTAGATGATGTTGTAGTAGCGGATCTCGATGCCGTTGCGCTTGGCGGCCGCGGCGGCCTCCTTGTTGGCACGGACCGAGAAGCCGATGATCGCGGCGTTGAAGCCTTCCGCGAGCGTCACGTCGGATTCCGAGATGCCGCCGACGCCGGCATGCAGGATGCGGGCGGCGACTTCGTCGGTGCCGAGCTTCTCCAGCGAGCCGAGGATCGCTTCCAGCGAGCCCTGCACGTCGGCCTTGACGATCAGCGGGAATTCCTTGCGGCCCGCCGTCTTCAATTGCGACATCATCTGCTCGAGCGAGCCACGCATGCCGGAGATCGAGGCCGCCGCGTTCTCGCGCTTCTGGTGCGCGCGGTAGCTGGTGACCTGGCGGGCGCGGGCTTCGTTCTCGACCACGGCGAGACGATCGCCGGCCTCCGGCGGACCGTTGAAGCCGAGCACCTCGACCGGCACCGAGGGACCGGCCTCCTGCACCGTCTCGCCCTGATCGGAGATCAGCGCGCGGACGCGGCCCATCTCGGCGCCGGCGACGATGATGTCACCGACACGGAGCGTGCCGCGCTGGACCAGCACGGTCGCGACCGGACCACGGCCGCGATCGAGCTTGGCCTCGATCACGGTGCCTTCGGCCGGACGCTCCGAATTGGTCTTCAAGTCGAGGATTTCGGCCTGCAGCGCGATCATCTCGAGCAGCTTGTCGAGATTGGTCTTGTTCTTGGCGGACACTTCGACGTCGACGACTTCGCCGCCGAAGGATTCGACCTGCACCTCGTGCTGGAGCAGCTCGGTGCGGACGCGCTCGGGCTTGGCGTCGGGCTTGTCGATCTTGTTGATGGCAACGATGATCGGCACGCCTGCCGCCTTGGCGTGATTGATGGCCTCGACCGTCTGCGGCATCACGCCGTCATCGGCCGCGACCACCAGCACGACGATGTCGGTGACCTTGGCGCCGCGGGCACGCATCGCGGTGAACGCGGCGTGGCCGGGCGTGTCGATGAAGGTGATCTTCTTGCCGCTCTCGGGCGACAGCACCTGATAGGCGCCGATATGCTGGGTGATGCCGCCGGCTTCGCCGGAGACCACGTTGGCATGGCGCAGCGCGTCGAGCAGCGAAGTCTTGCCGTGGTCGACGTGACCCATCACGGTCACGACTGGCGACCGCGTCTCGGTGTCGGTGGAATCGTCGACCTGGTCGAACAGGCCTTCTTCGACGTCCGAGGCGGCGACGCGCTTGACGGTGTGGCCGAGCTCTTCGGCGATCAGCTGCGCGGTGTCGGCGTCGATCACGTCGGTGATCTTGTGCATCGCGCCCTGCTTCATCAGCATGCGGATGACGTCGACCGCGCGCTCGGACATGCGGTTGGCGAGTTCCTGGATGGTGATCGCTTCCGGAATCGTCACCTCGCGGACGAGCTTTTCCTTGGGCTCGTTCGAGGCATGGCCCTTGAGGCGCTGGGTGCGGCGGCGGAACGAGGCGATCGAGCGCTCGCGCACGTCATCGGCGTTGAGCGCGGTGACGACGGTGAGGCGGCCGCGTTCCTTCTGCGGGCCGGGCTTGTGCGTGGTCTTGGGGGCTGCCGCGGGACGCATGGCGCCGCCGGGACCGCGACGGATCTGGCGCGGAGCCTCTTCCTCGTCGGGCTCGGCCGCAACTGCGGGGCCGCGGCCAGCCGGTCCACCCGGACGCTGCGCGGTCGTCGTTGCAGGCCGCGCCGTCGTGGTTCCCGGACGTGCCGTCGTGGGGGTGCCGGGCCGCGCCGCGGGGGCGCCGGGCCGCGGCGCAGGAGCGGACGGAGCTGCCGTTGCGGGCCGTGCGGCAGAAGGCTGCTCGCCTTCGCCAAAACGCTTCTTGGCCTCGGTCTCGGCCTTCCGCTTGGCTTCGTCCTCGTGGCGATGACGCTCGTCCTCGGCCTTGCGGCGGGCCTCGGCGGCTTCGCGCTCGGCGCGTTCGGCGGCCTCGCGGACCGCGCGGCGCTGGGCCTCTTCCTCGGCCTGGCGGCGCTCCTCGACCTCGCGCAGCTTGGCATCGGCCAGCGCGCTGGCACGGGCGGAACGTTCGTCCTCGGTCAGGGTACGCAGCACCACGCCGGAACCGGCGTTGCGCGGCGAGGCGGGCGGTGGCGCCGGGCGCGACGGCGCGGGCGCGGCCGGTGCCGGCTTCGCCGTCACCTCGGGCGCGTGCGGCTCGGGGCCGTCGCCAATGCGGCGCTTGCCGCGCTTCTCGACCACGACCTGCTTGCTCCGGCCGTGGCTGAAGCTCTGGCGCACGGTGCCCGTCTCGACGCGCGGCTTGAGCGATAGCGTCTTGCTCGGAACGCTCAGCTTCTTGTCGCCAGGGGTCTTGGTATCAACCATTCAGCAGTCCTAATCCTGATCTGTTGTCGTTGTGCGTTGCCGCACCGTCATATCGGTTCGTCGTTGTCTCTCAGAAATCCTGGCCGTGCTTTTCGGCAGTCTTGTCATCGTCCGCCATCCGGTATCGGACCAGCATCTGGCTACGTGACAGGAATGACCTGCTCGCCGGGCCCGCGAGCAGCGCAGCATGTATCACATTTGACCGGGTCAGTGCCAAATCCAATTCTATCGATTTCAGCGCGGTGATGACGGGAAGCGGCGGCCTGGCGCCGCGATTTCCGGCATTTTGACGCGCCAGCATGTCCAATTTGCGGATTCCGTCCGCGGCCCCGTCGCTGGCGTGGATCAGGACCTCGACCGTGCCTTCCCGAAGGGCGCTCTCGACCTTGCCGAAACCGGCCACGACCTGGCCCGCCTTGGCGGCGATCCCAAGGGCTTCCGTCACGCTCCGAACCAGGAGCGTCTCGATGTCGGCGGGAAGCGTCTGGGGGGTGTGCAGCTCGCGCTTGAAGGCCTTGCTAAATTGGTGACGCCGCACGGCTTCCGCAACCACCTGCCGTGAGGCGGTGATCCACATGCCGCGTCCGGGCAGCTTGCGCTTGAGATCGGGAACTATGTCGCCTTGGGGCGATACGACGAAGCGGATCAGCTCGTCGATCGGCCGGACCTCGCGGCTGACCGCGCACATCCGCATGGTCGCGGACTTTTCGGTCCGCGGCCCATGGTCGAGTTCGCTGTCAGTGCTGACGAGCATCCGGTCGACATCCTCCTTCGCCTTCTAAGTCGCGTGTTCTTCACGCAAAACCGGTCTCCACTTTTGCTGAACACGCCTTAAGCCGGCTGATCTTCGGTCGCCTCGGCCTCTTCGGGCTTGGCAAGATCGGCCTCGGTGATCCAGCCGGCCTTGACGCGGGCCTGCATGATCATGGCTTCGGCATCGTCACGGGAGATGTCGATGCCGTCGAGCGCACCAGCATGCTTGGTCGGCTCGCCGCCTTCCTTGCGCTCGGTCCAGCCGACCAGATCGTCGGTGGCGCAGCCGGCGAGGTCGTCGACGGTCTTGATGTCATTCTCGCCGAACTTCACCAGCATTTTCGAGGTCACGCCGGGCACGTCCTTGAGCGCGTCCTCGACGCCGAGTTCCTTGCGCTTGGCCTCGAGCTCGGCTTCCAGCTGCTCGAGATATTCGCGGGCGCGGTTCTGGAGCTCCTGCGCGGTCTCCTCGTCAAAACCCTCGATGCTGGCGAGTTCCTTGACGTCCACCATCGCGAGTTCCTCGACCGAGGTGAAGCCTTCGGACGCCAGCAACTGACCGACCACTTCGTCGACGTTGAGCGATTCCATGAAGACGCGGGTGGAGTTCTCGAAGTCCGCCTGGCGGCGCTCCGATTCCTCCTGCTCGGTCAGGATGTCGATGTCCCAGCCAGTGAGCTGCGAGGCCAGACGCACGTTCTGGCCGCGGCGGCCGATCGCGAGCGAAAGCTGGTTGTTGGTATCGGGGACGACGACCTCGATGCGCTCGCGATCTTCGTCGATGACGACCTTGGAGACTTCCGCCGGCGCCAGCGCGTTGACCACGAAGGTCGCGATGTCGGGCGACCAGGGAATGATGTCGATCTTCTCGCCCTGCAATTCGTTCACCACCGCCTGCACGCGCGAGCCGCGCATGCCGACGCAGGCGCCGACCGGATCGACCGAGGAATCGCGGGAAATCACGCCGATTTTCGCGCGCGAGCCCGGATCGCGGGCGACCGCCTTGATCTCGACGATGCCGTCATAGATCTCCGGCACTTCCTGCGCGAACAGCTTTGCCATGAACTGCGGATGGGTGCGGGAGAGGAAGATCTGCGGGCCTCTCGTCTCGCGGCGGACGTCGAAGATGTAGGCGCGGACGCGGTCGCCGTTGCGGAACACTTCGCGCGGCAGCATCTCGTCGCGGCGGATGATGGCTTCACCACGGCCGAGATCGACGATCACGCTGCCATATTCGACGCGCTTGACGACGCCGTTGACGATGTCGCCGATGCGGTCCTTGAACTCCTGATATTGCCGGTCGCGCTCGGCCTCGCGCACCTTCTGCACGATCACCTGCTTGGCCGACTGCGCGGCGATGCGGCCATATTCCAGCGGCGGCAGCGTGTCGGCGATGGTGTCGCCGACCTGGGCACCGGGATTGGCGCGCTGCGCATCCACCAGCGAGATCTGGTTGGAATGGTTTTCGACCTTCTCGACCACCAGCATGTGGCGCGACAGCCGCAGCTCGCCCTTCTTCGGGTCGATCTCGGCGTGAACGTCAGTCTCGCTGCCGTAACGGGCCCGCGCCGCTTTGGCGATGGCGTCCTCCATCGCGGCGATGACGATGCCGCGGTCGATCGATTTCTCCCGCGCAACGGCGTCCGCGATCTGGAGCAATTCAAGTCGATTGGCGCTGACTGCCATGGCTAGTCTCCTTCGTCAGGCTCGATCTCGCCGCGCCGCGCGCGTTCGGCGGCCAGGCGATGTTTCTTCGTATTGGTCGGTGCCGGCTTCTTCTTCGGCTTGGTGTTCTTGGTGGTCTTCTCGCTGATCTTGGCGTGCGGCGCCGGCGGCGGCTCGAGACCGAGATTGCGGCGCATCTCGCGCGCCTCGGCCTTGCCGCGACGCATCGATTCGGCGATCAACTCGTCAGTCAGCACCAGCCGTGCCTCGCCGATATCCTCCATGGTCAGGAGAACGTCGGGATCATCACCCGCCTTGACGTCGTCGCGATGCAGATGCACGCGATCGCCTTCGACAGCGCCGAGCGTGCCGCGGAACCGCTTCCGCCCCTCATGGGCGACCGCCATCTCGATCTTCACCAGATGTCCGGCATACCGCTCGAAATCGGAGCGTCGCACCAGGGGACGGTCGATCCCCGGCGAGGAGATTTCCAGCCGATAGGCGCGATCGATGGGGTCGGCGACGTCGAGCACAGGCGACAGCGCCCGCGAGATCGCCTCGCAATCCTCGATCTGCATCGAGCCGTCCGGCCGCTCGGCCATGATCTGCACGGTGCAGCCGGCCTCTCCGGAAATGCGGATCCGCACCAGGCGATAGCCCATGCCCTGGAGCACGGGAGCTGCAACCGCGGACACCCGGGCCGCGACGCCCGGCTCGACCACGAGCCGCGGCTCGGCCAGCAATTCGGCATCCGTGGAACCAGAGTTCGGTTCGGTCATAGCAGGGGTCAGGCGCTCGATGGTTAAGGCTTGGTTAATTTCAAAGCCCGCTTCGGAACTCTCCCGACAACGCGTCGGGCCGCATCTTCCGCCAAGCCGCGTTCAGGTAATAAAAAAGAGCGGGTCCTTTCGGGCCCACTCTCACTACGCGGATCGTATGAGAAGATGAATTGGCGCTGATATAGCCTTTTCTACCCTCCCGGACAAGGCCCATTGCAGGGCAGAGAAGGCTTTTTGCGCCCGATCTAACGGCCCGCCGCGCAACGCTTCCTTCATCAAGCAGGCCTAGATTCTCCGATTGTGGGGCGGCTTGATCTATGGCGCGCCCACGGCGTGCCAAGATCCCGAGTTGCGTTTCATGACCGTTGCCACGTCGCTGATTCCTGGACTGGACGATATCGTCAAACGCGGCGATCCGCGGCGTCGCGGCGAGATCGCGCGGGCCATCTCTGCATTGTTTTTCCGGGATGCCGAAAAACTCGGCCCCGAACTGATCGATCTGTTCGACAATCTCCTGATTGATCTCGTCCCGCATGCCGAGCTCGCCTCGCGCATCGATCTTGCCGAGCGCTTCTCGCGCGTCGGCAACGCGCCGCCGCATCTGGTGAACCAGCTCGCGCGCGAAAACGAGATTATGGTCGCGGGCCCCGTGCTGCGCCGCTCGCCCGTGCTCGACGAGGCCGCCCTGGTCGAGATCGCGCGGTTGAAGGGGCAGGGTCATTTGCTGGCGATGACAGAGCGCCCCATCTTGCCGGCTGTCGTCACCGACGTGCTGGTCGAGCGCGGTGATCGCGACGTGGTGCGTCGCGCCGCGGGCAATGCCGGTGCGGTGTTCTCGCCCGGCAGCTATTCCGAGCTGATCAAGCGCGCCGCGCAGGACGGCGTGCTGACGCTCAAGATCGGTCAGCGCAACGATCTCTCGGGCGAGCAATTGAAGGAGCTTCTCGACGGCACGCTCGACGTCATCCGCCGTCGCCTCTCCAGCGTGGTCAATCCCGCGCGCCAGATCGAGATCAAGCGCACGATGGCGGCAATCGAGGAGGCGGCGCTGCCGCCGGGGCCGCGCCGCGATTTTTCGGCGGCACAGCGCACGGTGCTGACCCTGCATCGTGATGGCCATCTCGGCGAGAGCGCGCTGCTCGGTTTCGCCAAGGCGCACAAATACGAGGAATCGATCGCCTCGCTCTCGGCGATGTCCGGTGTCCGCCTTTCGATGCTCGACCGCCTGATCGCCGGTGATCGCTGCGATCCGATTTTGATCCTGGGGCGCGTGCTCAATCTCGGCTGGCCCACGGTGCGCGCGCTCATCCTGCTCTGGTACGGCCCGCACCGCACCCCGGCCGATGCCGACATCGAGACCGCGCGCATGAACTTCACGCGCCTGATGCCGACGACCGCCGAACGCGTCGTGAATTTCTGGCGCAACCGGCAGACGATCTAGCTTCGCGCTCCGCAATGACGGCTAACCGACCCGCCCGAACCGCAGATAGGCCGCCTTGCGCCCTTCGCGCGCGGCTTTCCGGCCGTAGCGCGTCATAGTGTAGCCCGCCCAGGGCTGCCGGAAATCGTCGGCGCGTTCGGCAAGCCATTTGAAGTCCGGAGAGCGCGCAAGATGCGACAGCGTCCAGGCGCAGTAATCGTCGATGTCGCAGACGAAGCGGAATTCGCCGCCAGGCTTCAGCACGCGCGCCATTGCGGCAATGGTCCTGTCCTGCACGAAGCGCCGCTTCCAGTGCCGCCGTTTCGGCCAGGGATCGGGATGGATCAGGTCGATCCGCGACAATGAGGCTTGCGGAAGCCAGGCCAAGAGCTCCGCTGCATCGCCCGCGAACAGGCGGATGTTGCCGATATTGGCCGCCTCGATCTGCGCGAGGATTTTTGCCATGCCGTTGACATAGGGCTCGCAGCCGATGAAGCCGGTCGCGGGAAAGTTTTGCGCCTCGGCCGCGAGATGCTCGCCGCCGCCGAAGCCGATCTCGAGCCGCACCTCGCTCGCCGCGGGGGCGAAGATCTCGCCGGCATTCGCCGGCGCGTCACCCGCGATGTCGAGCGCAAGATGCGGCAGCAGATGATCGATCAGCCCGGCCTGGTGCTGCCTGAGCTTGTGGCCCTTGCGGCGCCCGAAGAAGGCGCGCTCGCTGTCATCGCGCTCGGAATCTGATTTGCGTTCGCTCATCGCAGCGTCTGATACAGGCGATGGAGCAGCCGCGCGCGCGGCTCGAGCGACGAGACATAGAGCTGCTCATAATGGGTGTGCGCGCCCTTGCCGTCGACGCCGAGCCCGTCGAGCGTCGCAGTGTGCGCAGCGGTGAAATTGCCGTCCGAGCCGCCGCCGGTGTGGGTGTCGATCAGCTCGAAGCCGATCTCGGCGGCAAGCGTCTTCGCATGCTCGTAGAGCGCGGCGCCTGCATTGCTCTTCTCGTAAGGCGGACGATTGAGCTCGCCGGTGATCTCAACGGTGACGCCGTCGGTCTTCGACGTGAGCGCGAGGATCTTGCCGACGAACTCGTCGGCGTCGTTGAGGCTCAGCACGCGCAGATCGACTTCGGCATAGGCCTCTTCCGGCGTCACATTGGGGCGCGTGCCGCCGCGCACCACGCCGACATTGACGGTGACGCCGCGCTTCAGGTCGTTCATTCCCTCCAGCGCCAGGATCACGTTGGCGAGCTCGCGGACGGCACTTCGGCCGTCCCCGGGTCGCGTGCCGGCATGAGCGGGGACGCCCTTGATGAAGACTCGGAAGCGTCCGACGCCCTTGCGCCCCGTGACGATCCTGCCGCCGTCGCGCGCCGGCTCCGTCACCAGCACGTATTTGGCCTTGCGCCCTTCCCGCTCGATCAGCGCACGCGAGGTCGGGCTGCCGATCTCCTCGTCGGAGGTGAACATGTGGGTGATGCCGAGCGGCGAACGATCGCCGGTGGCGCAGAGCGCGCCAAAGGCGTGATGGGCGATGTAGGCGCCGCCTTTCATGTCGTAGATGCCCGGACCGAACGCACTGTCGCCTTCGATCTTGAACGGCAGGCGCTCGATGAAGCCCATGGGATGAACGGTATCGAGGTGGCTCAGCACCAGGATGCCCGGCTCGTCCTGGCCCCAGGTCGAGCGCGCCACGAGATGATCGCCGCAGCCGCCGACGCCGGCGACGCGCTCGAGCGTCACGGGCAGATCGCGGTATTGCTCCGCGACCACGGAGATCAGCTTGTTGACCTGTTCAGGTGCATCCGTCGGCGTCTCGATCTCAACCCAGCGCCGGATGCCATCGAGAATGGTTTGGGAATCGAACCAATTGGAGCTGGCCATGAACGCATCTATGCCTTTGAATCGCATCATCGGAAAGGACGCGCATCGAGGGCGCGGCCGCAAATGACGACATAGGCCAGATTTGGGGCAGTCTCAAATCGCCATTGCGATGACGCGTCAGCGCTTGTCGGGGCCTTCGCGGGCGGCGATCTGCTCGACGAGATCGACGATGGAGCGGCGCATCTTGGAATCGGTGATTCGGGTGAACGCCTTGGTCAAGGCGAGTCCCTCCGATGTCGCGAGGAAATCCGAGACGTAAGATGGCGAGGCGCCTTCGCTGAAGCCTTCCGGGCCCGGCACACCGCTCGGCCCGCCCTCGAACAGGAACGACACCGGCACCTGGAGAATCTCGGCGATCTGCTGGATGCGGCTCGCGCCGACCCGGTTGGTGCCCTTCTCGTATTTCTGGATCTGCTGGAAAGTCAGGCCCAAAGCTTCACCGAGCTTTTCCTGGCTCATGCCCAACATGATGCGGCGCATACGCACGCGACTGCCGACATATTTGTCAACAGGGTTGGGCGCTTTCGACATTTCCTCAGCCCTCCAAACATCACCCTCGGCGCAATCAACAAGCGTGCCTCGGGTGTCAGCACCGTCAAATCAGACCCTCTTATTGGGAAACATTGCGGAGAAATTTAGCAACGCACCGCTGTCTTTTGCAGCTGTTGCAGAATGGGGAGCCCGCGTGCAGTCTGTCAACCGTGGGACTACGGTTGTCAAAGGATTCCGGCTAAGTCCGCGGCGAGGCGATCAGAGGTGCCGTTTGGCGACACGTCGGCGGATCGCCACAATCACGGCGAGCGCGACGAGCATGGCTGCGGGCACGTCGCCCACCCGCGCATAGATCGTCGGCGGGATCGCGGCGGGCAGACCTGCATCCAAAATGCCTTCGATTCCGAGGCCGAGACTGGCGATGGTGCGCCCCACCGGATCGATCACTGCGGAGATGCCTGTATTGGCGGAGCGGACCAGCGGCAAGCCGAGCTCGATCGCGCGCATCCGCGCCTGCTCCAGATGCTGATAGGGACCGGTCGAGATGCCGAACCAGCCGTCATTGGTGAGGTTCACGATCCAGCCCGGACGTTCGCTGCGTCCGCCCACCTCGCCGGGAAAGATGGCTTCGTAACAGATCAGCGGCAGCGCGGGCGGCGCGCTGGCGACCGGCAGCGCATGGCGCACGGTGCCGGGAATGAAGCCGCCGCGCACGCGCGTCAGCTGCTCGAAACCGAGCTTCTCCATCAGCCCCTGGTAGGGAAGAAATTCGCCGAACGGCACCAAATGCAGCTTGTCGTACACAGCGAGCACGCTGCCGTCGTGATCGATCACGTAGATCGAGTTATAGGCACGCGTGATCGGTGTGCCCCGCGGCAGATCCGGCGCGCGGACCGAACCCGTGATCAGCACCGTGCCCTTCGGCAGAAGGTCGGCGATCTCAGCCATCGCGTCGGCTTCGCGAGTCAGGAAGAACGGGAAGGCGGATTCGGGCCAGATCAGGATGGTGGCATCGCGCACGCCGGTCGATTGCGGGCCGGAGGCGCGGTCGGACAGCGCCAAATATTTCTTCATCACCTCCGCTTTGGCGGCGTAGTTGAATTTCGCGTCCTGCTGGAGGTTCGGCTGCATCAGGCGCAGCTTGGCGCCCGCAACCATCGTGGTCGGATGCAGCGACAGGCGGATCGCGCCGAAGATGCCCATGACGATCAGAAGCGCAATTGCGGCGGCCGGCGCGCGCCATTGCAGTCGGCGATCGGGCGCGCGATCGAACAGCGTCGCTGGGCTCGCGAAGATCGTGACTGTCAGGAACGTCATGCCCCACAGGCCGATCAGCGATGCCGTCTGCGCCAGCGGCAGCGGCTCGGACAGCGCGTAGCCGAACGCGTTCCAGGGAAAGCCGGTCAGCGCGTGGCCGCGCAGCCATTCGCTGATGGTGAGGCTTGCTGCGAGCGCCAGCACGCGCGTGGCGTTCTTGGTCCAGAGCAGGCGCGCCAGCGCAAAGCCGATTGCCGTGAAGATCGAGAGATAGGCCGGCAGGCCCAGCACGGCGAATGGTGTCAGCCAGGCGAACACGTCGGCCTCGACGAAGAAGGCGTAGCCGATCCAGTAGAGGCCGGGCACGAAATAGCCGAGCCCGAACCAGTAGCCGGTCAGCGCCGCGGCAGGAACGCCGCCATATCGTCCGCCGCCGGCACCGTCGATCAGCCAGACCAGCACCGGAAAGGTGACGAACAGCACCGGGAAGAGGTTGAACGGCGCCAGCGCCAGCACCGACAGCGCCCCGGCGGCCATGGCGATGACGGCGCGCTTCCATCCCCAGCTGAGGATGATGGCAAGCGCAATCTGCCGAAGTCGCTGGAGCGGGCTCACTGCGGACCGGCCCCGTCGCTCGGCGGCGGGGTCGGCGTGTCACTGGCCGGCGGTTGACCGCTCTCCGGCGCCGCTTCGCGGCGGCGGCTCTCGCGCTGGGTGCGGGGCGCGGGACGCTCCTTCCGCGTCGAGATGCGCAGCCGCTTGACGCGACGCGGATCGGCGTCGAGCACCTCGACCTCGTAAGTGCCGGGGCCCGAGATCACCTCGCCGCGCACCGGCAGGCGCCCGACGAAGCTGACGAGATAGCCGCCCAGCGTCTCCACCTCCTCGCCGGCCTCGCCGGTGACGAAATCCTCGCCGATCACCGAGCGGACGTCGTCGAGGCTGGCGCGGGCGTCGGCGATGAAGGCGTTGTCGGGCAGGCGCACGATCGAGGGCGGCTCGTCGCTGTCGTGCTCGTCGTCGATCTCGCCGACGATCTGCTCGACGATGTCCTCGAGCGAGACCAGCCCGTCGCTGCCGCCATATTCGTCGACAACCAGCGCGAGGTGGATGCGCGTGGCCTGCATCTGCGCGAGCAGGTCGATCGCCCGCATCGACGGCGGCACGTAGAGCAGCTTGCGGATGATGCGCGCCTCGTGAAGCGGCAGCGCGAGATCGACGGCGCGCAAATCGAGCCCGGCCGGCAGCGGCTTCTTGCGCTTGGTCTTGGTGGCCTCCGACACGCGCGCACGCGCGGTCATGAAGGCGAGCAGGTCGCGGATGTGGACGATGCCGACGGGATCGTCCAGCGTCTCGTTGTAGACGACGAGCCGCGAATGGCCGGCGCTCTCGAAGCGGTCCATCAATTCGCCGAGCGGGATGTCGCGCTTCACCGCGACGATGTCGGCGCGATGGACCATGACGTCGGCGATGCGGCGCTCGTGCAGGCCGAGGATGTTGCGCAGCATGGTGCGCTCGACCGCGGAGAAGCCGGTGTCGTCAGGCGTCGACGCGTCGAGCACGACCTGGAGGTCGTCGCGCACCGATCCCGCCTTCCAGCCGAACAGCGTCCGGATGGCGCGCAAGAGCCAGCCTTCTGCGGTCGGGCGCATCACCTCGCCCTGGGTCACGACGGCGGGCAAATTGCGCGTGTTGCGCGGGTTGTCCTGGATTGGATCGGAATCCGGCATCTCAATTCGTCCCCGGGCGGTCTGCATAGGGATCGGGAATGCCGAGATGCGCCAGGATCTGCGTCTCCAGCGCCTCCATCTCCTCGGCGTCGTCGTCGTTCTCGTGGTCGTAGCCGATCAGATGCAGGAAACCGTGCACGGCGAGATGACTCAAATGATGATCGAACGGCTTGTGTTCCTCGTCCGCCTCGCGCCGCATGGTCTCGTAGGCGATCGCGATGTCGCCGAGCATGCGCGGCGCATCGCCCGGCTTCCACTCGCCCTCGGGCTGGAGCGCAGGGAACGACAGCACGTTGGTCGGCTTGTCGATGCCGCGCCAGTTGCCGTTGAGGGTGCGGATGCCGGCGTCATCGGTCAGCATCACAGCCACTTCGGCGTCGGCGACGTCTTCGTCGACGTTCTCGGCGGCGGCCGCAACCGCGCGCTGGATCACGGTTTCGGAATCGGGCTCGCGTTGCCAGCAATCGGCGACGACGAGAACCTCGGTTGTGGGTAGGTTGGAATGGGACATTGTGCTGTCTGGGACGAAAAGGCGCGCTGTACGCGCCCGCTTGGTCCGGCTGTTGCCTCGTCAGGATTGACCGGTGGCCGGCCGCTGCGGCGACCCTTCGTAAGCGGCGACGATCCGCGCCACGAGCTCGTGGCGGATCACGTCCTCGGCTTTGAAATGCACTTGCGCAATCCCCTCGACGCCGTTCAGGAGCCGGGTTGCTTCCGCCAGACCCGAGGTCTGGCCGTTCGGCAGGTCGATCTGCGAGGGATCGCCTGTCACGATCATGCGGCTGTTCTCACCGAGGCGGGTCAGGAACATCTTCATCTGCATCGACGTGGTGTTCTGCGCCTCGTCCAGGATGATGGCGGCGTTGGTGAGCGTGCGGCCGCGCATGAAGGCGAGCGGCGCTATCTCGATCTCGCCGGTCTGGAGCGCCCGCTCGACGATGCGCGCGTCCATGAGATCGTAGAGCGCGTCGTAGATCGGGCGCAGATAGGGATCGACCTTCTCGCGGAGATCGCCGGGCAAAAAGCCGAGCCGCTCGCCTGCTTCCACCGCCGGACGCGACAGGATGATCTTGTCGACCTCCTTGCGCTCGAACAGCTGCGCGGCATACGCGACCGCGAGCCAGGTCTTGCCGGTGCCGGCGGGGCCGATGCCGAACACCAGCTCGTGGCGCTTCAGTGCGCGGATGTAGGAATCCTGCGCGGCCGTGCGCGCGCGCACCGGGCGCTTGCGCAAATTGATGCTGTCGAAGGTTGATTTGGCCGATTTGGCATCGAACTCGAACAGCGAGCCCTGGGCGATCACGGCGCGGATCGCGCCCTCGACCTCGCCCTGGTCGAGATCCTGTCCCTTCACGGCTTGCGCGTAGAGCATCTCCAGCACGCGGCGTGCGGCGTCGCAGCCGTCGCGCGTGCCGCCGATGGTGATGTGGTTACCCTTGGAGTCGACGATCACGCCGAGCCGCCGCTCGATCTGCGCGAGATGCTGGCCGTACGGGCCGACCAGCGCGGAGGCGGCACGGTTGTCGTCGAAATCGATGACGACCTGGGTCTCGGGCGGTACTTGCATGTCGCGGTCAAATTTGCGGCTGGGAGCGAACGAAGACGAATCCGATGCGCTTTTTGGCAAGGGTTCAGGCTCCAGTGGCTTGCGATAAAGCGGGCTCGCGCGCGTTGCGCGGTGTCACGAGCTCGCCGAGAAAGCTGTAGCGCTCGAGGCTGTCGATCCGGACCGGCAGGATTTGTCCGATGATGTCGGGCGAGGCCATCACATGCGCGGGCTGGAGGTAAGCGGTGCGGCCGACGATCTGGCCTTCCTTGCGAGCCGGACGCTCGAACAGCACATCGATCGTTGAGCCAATCGCAGCCTTGTTGAAGGCCGATTGCTGGCTGTCGATCAGTTCCTGGAGCCGCTCCAATCGCTGGTCCATCTCGGCGGGGGACACCGTCTCCTGCATGTCCGCGGCCGGCGTTCCCGGCCGGGCGGAATATTTGAACGAATAAGCCGCAGCGTAGCCGATTTGCGTGACAAGCGCGAGGGTGGCCAGAAAATCTTGCTCACTCTCGCCGGGGAAGCCGACGATAAAATCTGATGAAAAAGCAATGTCTTGGCGTGCGGTGCGGAAACGGTCGATGACCCGCCGGTAATCATCGGCGGTATGTTTCCGGTTCATGGCGGCCAGAATCCGGTCCGAGCCCGACTGCACCGGCAGATGCACGAACGGCATCAGGGCACCGAGATCGCGATGGGCCGCAATCAAACTGTCATCGACATCGCGGGGATGGCTGGTCGAATAGCGCAGCCGGGCGATGCCCGGGATTTGCGCCAGATGCTCGAGCAACCGGCCGAGCGGCCAGCTTTTTCCGCCCGGCCCCTCGCCGTGATAGGCGTTGACGTTCTGCCCGATCAGCGTGAGCTCGCGCACGCCGTTCTCAGTGAGCCGCTTCACGTCGTCCACGATCTTCGCCACGGGACGCGACACCTCGGCGCCGCGGGTATACGGCACGACGCAGAAGGTGCAGAACTTGTCGCAGCCTTCCTGCACCGTGACGAAGGCGGAAATGCCGCGCGCGCGGATCGCATCGGGCTTCGGTTGGGCCAGGTAGCCGAACTTGTCGGCCGCGGGAAACTCGGTCTCAATCGCACGGCCCTCGTCGCCGGCGCGTTTCAATAGCTCGGGCAGATGATGATAGCTCTGCGGTCCGACCACGACGTCGACGACAGGCGCGCGGCGCACGATCTCCTCGCCCTCGGCCTGTGCCACGCAGCCCGCGACCGCGATCTGCATCGCGCGGCCCGCGCGAGCGGCCTCGTCCTTGGCAACGCGCAGGCGGCCGAGCTCGGAATAGACCTTTTCCGAGGCCTTCTCGCGGATATGGCAGGTGTTGAGGATGACGAGGTCGGCGTCCTCAGCGCTGGCCGTCTCCACGAATCCTTCCGGAGCCAGCGTGTCCATCATGCGCTGGGCATCGTAGACGTTCATCTGGCAGCCATATGATTTGATGTGCAGCTTGCGCGGCGGCGTCATGGAACCCGAAAATGGAGCTGGAGGACGCCCCTCAGATATAGGCTGGAGGCGCGAAAATCCAGCGAATGGGGCCATTTGGGGCCGTCATTCCGGGGCGCAACGCAGTCGCTAACCCGGAATCCAGAGGTTCTGGCGCGAGATTCCGGGGTCGCCCGCGTCGGGCGTGTCCCGGAATGACGGTGAGAGGGCGAAAATCAGCCCGCCAAGGCGTCCGCCTCGACCCGCCGGACCAGCTCCGGCAGCTGATGCATGTCGGCAAAGAGCAGGTCGGCGCCGGCCAGGCGCAGGGTTTCGGCATAGCCATCGCGGCAATGGCTGCCCCCGTAAAAGCCGAACACGGGCATCCCGGCAGCTCGCGCGCCGGCAATGCCGGCCAGGCTGTCCTCGATCACGACGCAGCGCTCGGGCGGCACGCCCATTTCGTTGGCCGCGAACAGGAACAGCTCCGGCGCCGGCTTGCCGTTCTTCACCTGCGAGGCCGAGAAGATATTTGGTGCGAGGCGCTCGTAGAGGCCCGTGCTCCCCAAGCTCACGCGCATGCGCTGATGCGAGCCGCTCGAGGCGACGCAGACGCGTTGGGTGACGACATCGAGCACATCATGGATGCCGCGGATTGCTTCGAGGTCGGCCTCGAACGAGCGGAACAGCTCGTCCTGCAGATCGCCGTGATAGGCCTCGGGCAGCTTGCGGCCGAGCTCGGTCTCGATCTCGAGATTCGCCTGCCGCGTCGAGCGGCCGAGAAAACGTTCGAACACCTGATCCGACGTGATCGGATAGCCGTGCCTCGTCAGCACATCGGCATGTGCGCGACAGGAGATCACCTCGCTGTCCACGAGCACGCCGTCGCAGTCGAAGATGATGAGGTCGATGGGCACTAAGGCATGATCCGGAAAAGGTGGAGCGGTTTTCCCGCGCGACAAACGCGGGCCGCGTTTGCGCGGAGATCATGCCCAACTAAGACGTCGGCTTGTCGTCGTCGAGCGGGACGCAATAGAGCTCGAGGCGGTGATCGACCAGCTTGTAGCCGAGCTTGCGGGCGATTTCGGCCTGGAGCTTCTCGATCTCTTCGGAGGTGAACTCGATCACCTTGCCGTCGCGCAGATTGATGAGATGGTCGTGATGGCTGTCGCGCATCTGCTCGTAGCGCGCGCGGCCCTCGCGGAAATCGTGGCGTTCGATGATGCCGGCATCCTCGAACAGCTTCACCGTTCGGTAGACCGTCGAGATCGAGATCTTGTCGTCGACGGCGACGCAGCGCCGGTACAGTTCCTCGACATCGGGATGGTCGACCGCCTCCGCGAGCACGCGGGCGATGACGCGGCGCTGCTCGGTCATGCGCATGCCGGTGGCGGCACAACGCGCCTCGATGCCGGATGCCTTGGATGCGGAAGTAGGTTTCAGTGCGGTCATAGGATTGTCTGCCTGGCGGAGGCGCTTTCTGCCATCAATGTTACGACAAGTCACGTCGCATCAGAAGGGCGTTCAATTGTTCCCCGTTCGGCTGCTTATAGTAGCGTTCGCGGCGCCCGACCACCATGAATCCGGCCCGATCGTAGAGGCGGCGCGCCGGCTGGTTATTTTCCTCGACTTCGAGAAATATTATGCGCACGCCGCGCCCGGCGAGGTGGCCGAGATGGGTCATCAGCAGCGTGCGGGAGAGGCCGCGGCCGCGATAGGCCTGATCGACTGCGATCGAGAGGATTTCCGCTTCGTCCGCGCCGATCCGCGACACCGCAAACCCGATCGTCTTGCGACCGAGGCGCAAGCGATGCACCAGCGTGTTGCGCTCACCGAGCATGCTCTCGAACTCGCCTTCGCCCCAGCCGCGCGCGAAGGAGGCGCCGTGAAGCTGCGCCAGCCGCGCGGCGTCGCGCGCAGACGCGGGCTCGACGGCGGCAGTGCTGCCGCGCCACCATTGCGAGAACCATCCCATCATGAGCTTGCAGCTTGTGCTGCGAGCTGTGGCTGCGCGGCCGGCTTGGCATCGGGCGTGCGCAGATAGAACGGCCGCGCCGGGGTCGTGTCGGGATTGGCCGCGGCGCCGAGCCAGGCGACCCAGCCGATATCGGGCGCGGGCTGCGCGTCGACCGCAATGGGTTGCGGCGCACCCTTCGGCCAGCGCTCGGCGAGGATGTTTGCGGCATTGCCGACCAGATGCGGCGCGCCGAATTGCGAAGCCGCGATCGCCTCGTCGATGCTGGCGACCTTCGGTCGCACCAGCTGGCTGCCGTCGCCGGCGACGATCTGGAAATAAACGTGGTCGTGCCGCGCATCGATCGCGGACATCACGGGCGCCGATCGGCTCTGGCCGACGATGGCGGCAGCATAGGCGGACAAGGTGGTCAGGCCGACGGCCGGCCGTTTCGCCGCGAGCGCAAGGCCGCGCGCGGCCGAAATACCGACGCGCAGGCCGGTGAAGCTTCCAGGACCGACGGTGACCGCGATGCGGTCGAGCGCGGTGAAGCCGAGCTCCGCCGATTGCATCACCCGCGCGATCAGCGGCATCAAGGCTTCGGCATGCCCACGCTTCATCGGCAGCGATTCCTGCGCGCGCAGCTCGGCCGTTTCGGTGTCGAGCACGGCGGCGGAGCAGGCGTCGAGCGCAGTATCGATGGCGAGGATCAGCATGACGTGATCATAGCATTGGCAATTGGATGATATCTAAGGTTCTCGCCGTCATGGCCGGGCTTGCCCCGGCCATCCACGACTTTGCGGCCCCAAAAACGTGGATGCCCGGGACAAGCCCGGGCATGACGGAAGGAAATCGGTGCGCAGACCGTGCAATTCACATCGGCCGGACTTCGACCACGTCGGGCACGAAATGCCTGAGCAGGTTCTGGATGCCGTGCTGGAGCGTCGCAGTCGATGACGGGCAGCCCGAGCAGGCGCCCTTCATGTTGAGATAGACGACGCCGTCCTTGAAGCCGCGGAAGGTGATGTCGCCGCCGTCATTGGCGACGGCCGGCCGCACCCGGGTCTCGATCAGATCCTTGATCATGTCGACCGTCTCGGCATCGGCCTCGTCGAAGAATTCATGGTGGTCGTCGAGTTCGGTATCGCTTTGCGCCGTGCCGTCGGCGAGCAGCGGCGCGCCGGACATATAGTGCTCCATGATCGCGCCGAGAATCGCGGGCTTGAGCTGCTGCCACTCACCGCTCGCTTTGGTCACGGTGATGAAGTCCGATCCGTAGAACACGCCGGTGACGCCGGGCACGTCGAACAGCTTTTCGGCGAGCGGCGAGCGGCTTGCGGCTTCGCGGCTCGAAAACTCCACCGGGCTGCCGTCGACCACGACGCGGCCGGGAATGAACTTCAACGTGGCGGGATTGGGGGTGGCTTCGGTTTGAATGAACATGGTTTTCTCCAGACGTCGCCGGTTCAAGGCCGGCGCGTGCTCTATCCAGTAGCAGATGGCGACGGGGAACGCACGATCAAGGGGTGTGGGAGCTGTTTCGTTGTTATATCAGCGAGTTAGGACGCCTCTTCTCCCTCTCCCCGCTTGCGGGGAGAGGGTTGGGGTGAGGGGGAGTCTCCACGAGGACGGTGAGAGTTGGACGCGCGGAGGCTCCCCCTCACCCGGAATTCAAGCGGCGCTTGAATTCCGGCCTCTCCCCGCAGGCGGGGAGAGGCGAGAAGCTAAGACAGCGAATCCACGCTTTGGTCGCTCAGCGCGCCGGAGATGATCGTCACCGGAACCGGAAACGTGCCGAGCGCATGCGCGAGCAGCGAGACCAAAGGCCCCGGTCCCTCCGCACCAGGGCTCGCGGCCAGCACCAGCATGGCGATATCAGGATCCTCGTCGATCACCGCGAGCAGTTGTTCCATCGCGGCGCCTTCCCGGATCACCCGCTCCGGCGTGATCGCGGCGATGCCGTTGGCGCGGCCGGCGGCGCGGTCAAGCGCGGCTTCCGCCGCTTCCTGCGCCTCGGCGCGCATGATGTCGGCGACACCAAGCCATTCCTGCGTCTGCTGTTCGGGCTCGATGATGCGCAGCATCACCACGCCGCCGCCGGCGCGGATCGCCCAGCGGCTGGCGTAATACACCGCGCGATCCCATTCGGCGGTGTCGTCGACGATGACGAGGCATTTGGGCTTGTGACCCGGCTCGAAGCAAAGGCGCTTGCTGGTCATGCATGTCCCGGCGTGTGCACGGCCGGCATGCTGCCACACTCTCTTCCGCTTTGGGAGAGGGGGGCGGCCGGTGCGGTGGCACCAGCCAGATTTCGCTGACGCGATGATCAGCGCCGGTGGATGAAGCCGACGATGTCCTTCGAGAGCTTCATGGTCTCGTCGGCGATAGTGCGGGCCCGGTCGGAGCCCTCGTTCAGGATCGCGTCGATATGGCCGGGGTCGGCGACGAGGCGCTTCATCTCGCCGGCGATCGGCGCGAGCTTGGTGACGCACAGCTCGGCCAACGCGTTCTTGAAGCTGGAGAACTGGCCGCCGCCGAAATCCCTGAGCACGTCGGCCTTGGAGCGGCCGGAGAGCGCGGCGAAGATGCCAACGAGATTGTCGGCTTCGGGACGCGCTTCCAGGCCCTTCTCTTCGCTCGGCAGCGGCTCCGGATCGGTCTTCGCCTTGCGGATCTTCTGCGCGATGGTGTCGGCATCGTCGGTGAGGTTGATGCGCGAATTGTCCGACGCATCCGACTTCGACATCTTCTTGGTGCCGTCACGCAAGCTCATCACGCGCGTCGCCGGACCGGTGATTAGCGGTTCCGGCAGCGGGAAGAACAGGCCGTCATTGTGTCCCTGAGCGCGAATGGAATCGCCGAAATCGTTGTTGAACTTCTGCGCGATGTCACGCGAGAGCTCGAGATGCTGCTTCTGGTCCTCGCCGACCGGCACATGAGTGGCGCGGTACAGCAGGATGTCCGCCGCCATCAGCACGGGATAGTCGAACAGCCCGACCGAGGCGTTCTCGCGGTCCTTGCCGGCCTTCTCCTTGAACTGGGTCATGCGGCCGAGCCAGCCCATGCGCGCGACGCAGTTGAAGATCCAGGCGAGCTCGGCATGGCCGGAGACCTGGCTCTGGTTGAACACGATGTGCTTCTTCGGATCGATGCCGGCAGCGATGAACGCCGCGGTGACCTCGCGGGTGTTGCGCGTGAGCTCGGCCGGCCCGCCCCAGACATCGACGCCTTGCGTGATCGCGTGCATGTCGACGACGCAATAGATGCAGTTGTGCGTTTCCTGCATCTTCACGAAGTTGACGATCGCGCCGAGGTAGTTGCCGAGATGCAGATTGCCCGTCGGCTGGACGCCCGAAAAGACTCGTTCAACGAATGGCATGGTCAGCTTTCCTGGAAGATACGGCCGTCGTTTCCAACAGCGGCGCAGCCCCGTCAAGGGCAATTCCACCTCTCCCATCGGGAGAGGTGAAGAGCCTGGCGCCGAGCGCTCTAATGGCCCGGCCGTTTCAACGCGTTAGCCGCCTCGCGCCAGGAGGCTGCACCGAGGATTTGCAGGAGCAGGCCGTAGACGGCGATCCCGGCCGCGATCTGCACACCCAGTGCGACGAATTTGATCAAGCCATGGGTCTCGGCAGGCACGAGACCGGCGGTCAGCCAGAGCAGGGCGCCCATGGCGATCGCGGCCAGCACGATTCGCGGCAATCGCGTGCGGGCCGCTGCGTCGACCGAGAAGCCGAATTCGGTCGTGCCTTTCCGAAGCAGCGAGAGCGCGCTGCTCCAGGCGCCGGCCGCGATGCTCGCGGCGATCCCGCTCGCGCCAAAGACATGACCGAGCAGAACCGCGAGCGCGACCGTCACCACGAAACCTTTGGCGGTCGCGAGCAACGGCGTCATCGTGTCGCTGCGGGCGTAGAAGGCCGGCGACAGCGCCTTGATCAGCACGTGCGCCGGCAGGCCCAGCGCCAGCCACATCAGTGCGTGCGCGGTAGCCGCGCTGTCCTCGACGCTGAACGCACCGTGCTCGAACAGCAGCCGTACGATCGGATCGGCCAGCACGATCAGGCCGAGCGTGGCCGGCAGCGCCAGCCCGGTCGCCAGCTCCAGCGCGCGCGATTCGGCATGCGCCACCGCGACGCGGTCGCCGCTACCGACCGCACGCGTCAGCTCCGGCACCAGCACCGTGCCCATGGCGACGCCGACGATGCCGAGCGGCAGCTCGATCAGGCGGTTGGCAAAATAGAGCCAGGACACAGCGGAGGGCGTCGTCGAGGCGATGATCGCGCCGGCGACCATTAACCATTGCGGGCCCGAGCTTGCGATCATGCCGGGAATGGCCTTGGCAAAAAAGGCCCGCATCTCCTTGTCGAAACTCACGCGCAACGGCGTCGCAAGGCGTGCGCTTCGCTGCGACAGCAGCATCAGCAATTGCAGCAGGCCTGCGACGCCGACGGTGGCGGCCAGCATCCACGCAGCGAGAACCGCATCGGCATGCCCCAGCAACAGCACCGCGATCGCGGCGATCAGCGCGATGTTGAACAGCAGCGGCGAGAACGCCGTCAGCGCAAAGCGCCCTTGTGCGTTGAGCAGTCCCATCAGCACGGTGACGGGGCCGGCGAAGGCGAGATAAGGCAGCATCAGCCGCGCGTTCTGCACGGCGAGATCGAGCGTGCTGCTACCGAGAAAGCCCGGGGCGATCACCGTGATGATCAGTGGCATCAGAAGCGCAATGCCGATCGAGATCGCGACCAGAGCCGCGCTGACCGTGCCGAGCACGCGTCCGGCGAATGCCGCCGCAGCGATCTCGCCATCGCGGTCGCGGATACGCAGCCAGGCCGGGATCAGTGCCGCATTCAGCGCCCCCTCGCTGAGCAGCCGGCGCACGACGTTGACGAGCTGAAATGCCGCCAGGAACGCATCCGCTACGGCGCCGGTGCCGAGCAGCGCCGCGATCAGGGAATCGCGGGCAAAGCCCAGTAGCCGCGAGGCTAGCGTTCCCGTCGAGACGGTCAGGAAGGAGCGGATCATCGGCCCTTTATAATACCGTTGCTTGCCCGCGCGGGTCCGGTCGTGATAGGCCGCGAGCCAGATTTCAAGCTGACAGGAAGCGGATTTCCGCGGGGATCGCAATCCGCCAAACAGGATCAAGGTGAATGGCTGACGTGAAATATGACGTTCTCGGCATCGGCAACGCGCTGTTCGACGTGCTGGTCAGGACCGACGAGGCCTTTTTGGCCAAGCATGGCATGACCAAGGGCAGCATGTCCCTGATCGACGAGGCACGGGCGGCCGCCATCTACAAGGACATGGGCCCTGCGACGGAAGTCTCGGGCGGCTCGGCCGCCAACACCATCGTCGGCATCGGCAGCTTAGGGGCCCGCGCCGCCTATGTCGGCAAGGTCAAGGACGACCAGATCGGCAAGCTCTATGTCCACGACATCCGCGCTGCCGGCGTCGCCTTCAACACGCCCGCCGCAACGGACGGCCCCGCCACCGGCTGCTCCTACATCCTGGTCACGGGCGACGGCGAGCGCACCATGAACACCTATCTCGGCGCGGCGCAGGATCTGTCGCCCGCCGACATCGATCCGGTCGAGGTCGCCGGCGCCGGCATCGTCTACCTCGAAGGCTATCTCTGGGACCCCAAGAACGCCAAGGACGCCTTCGTCAAGGCGGCCAAGATCGCCCATGATGCCAAGCGCAAGGTCGCGCTGACGTTGTCGGATTCCTTCTGCGTCGACCGCTATCGCGACGAGTTCCTGTCCTTGATGCGCAACGGCACTGTCGACATCGTCTTCGCCAACGAGGCCGAGCTGCATTCGCTCTACATGACCTCGGACTTCGACACCGCGCTGAAGCAGCTGCGCAACGACGTCAATCTCGGCGTCGTCACCCGCAGCGAGAAGGGCTGCATGGTGGTCTCAGTGGAAGACGCCGTCGCGCCGGCATTCCCGGTCGACAAGGTCATCGACACCACTGGTGCCGGCGACCTCTTCGCCGCCGGCTTCCTGTATGGCCTCGCGCGCAACTTCGCGTACAAGCAGTGCGGCGAGCTCGGCGCGCTTGCGGCGGCCGAAGTGATCCAGCATATCGGGGCGCGGCCCCAGGTGTCGCTGAAGGAGCTCGCCGAGCAGCGCGGGCTGACGGGGTAGGGCTCGCTCTCTCCCCGTCATTGCGAGCGAAGCGAAGCAATCCAGTATTGCATCTTTCCGCGGCAGCAGACTGGATTGCTTCGCTACGCTCGCAATGACGATGTGGATTCAGGTGCGCGCCAAACTCTCAACTGTCATCGCCCGCGAAGGCGGGCGATCCAGTATTCCGAGACGGCAGTGATTGAACCGAGAGGCCGCGGCGTACTGGATCCTCCGCCTTCGCGGGGATGACAGTCGTCGTGTGCTGAGAGCTGCGCGGCCGTGCGCGCCCCTCACGCCGCCTTCTGCCCGCTCCCGGCAGCATCGAGCCCGGCATAAACCCCGCGCTCGAAGCCCGCGAACGTCTCCAAACACTTCGCGTCGGCGAACGGCAACAGCTGCATCAGGATCACGCCGGTGACGTCGCGCGACGGGTCGATCCAGTAATAGGTGTTGGCGAGGCCCGCCCAGGCGAGACTGTTCGGGCTGCGCCCTTCCGCGGTCTTGGCGGTGTTGATGAGGAAGCTCAGCCCCCACTTCTTCACCTGCTCCGGATAGAGATCGACGTCGTTGGTGTACATCGGCGCCGCCGTCGTCATCTTGCCCATGGCGAGATCGCCGATGTGGTTCTGTCCCATCGTCGCGACCGTCTCCGCCTTCAGCACCTGGTTGCCGTTGCCGCGGCCCTTGTTGAGAATCATCTGGGTGAACTTGATGTAGTCGCCCGCGGTCGAGTAGAGGCCACCGCCACCCATGTGGAATTCCGGCTCCTGCTCGAGCTCGAACGGCATCGATGCGAGCTGGCCGTCCTCGCCGCGCGCATGCATGCCGACCAGACGCTTGCGCATGCTATCGGTGATCTTGAACGCGGTGTCGCTCATGCCGAGCGGCGCGAATAGATTGTCGCGCAAATACGCATCGAGCCGCTTGCCGCTGACGGCCTCCACCGCCTTGCCGACGAAATCGATATTGGTGCCGTATTCCCAGCGCGTGCCGGGATCGGTCATGATTGGCGTCTTCAGCGCCGCATTCTGGCAGGTGGTGATGGCGGGGATCCCCGTCTTCTCCAGATACATCGCGAGATCGCCGTTCCACATGTTGTAGCAGAAGCCCGCAGTGTGGGTCATGAGGTGGCGCAGCGTGATTGGCCCCTTCGCAGGCCGCAGCTTCGGCTCGCCCTTGGCATCGAAGCCTTCGAGCACCTGCGGCGTGGCGAGATCGGGCAGCACTTCACCGATCGGCGCATCCAGCGACAACTTGCCCTGTTCGACCAGCTGCATCGCGCCGGCTGATGTCACCGCCTTCGTCATCGAGGCGATCCAGAACACGCTGTCCGCGGTCATCGCATCGGGCTTGGACAGGTCGCGCTTGCCGAACGCACCCTGATACAGCACTTCTTTACCGCTGGCGGCGATGGCGACGACTCCGGGAATTTCCTTTGCGTCGCTCTTCTGGCGCAGAAGTTCGTCGATCTGGGCTCGGCTTTGCATGCGTGTTTCCTCCGGTTTGATTATTGTTGGAAGTGATTGATTGTCCTCCCGCATGCTCGGCGCGGCAAGCGCATCCATGTACCTGCGCCGGTCGCGATGTCGTGACTTGACGGTCGGCGTTCCACGCAGGACGACAACGGAGCTGAACTGCAACACTCTTTCACAACCTGCGGTGGATGGCTGCATCTCGCCGTGGCCATGAATGGGCGCTGGCGGTATGTTTCGCGTGTTTGACTCACTTGAAACATTTTGTGCGTTGCGGCGCTTCAGCACGCGGCCAATTGGCCGGTGACGTTAAGACTTGATGCAAATTGGCGGCTGCTGATCGGCCGCGAGGGGACCTCAAATGATTTCGACCTGGAGTGAATGGAAGCGCTATCCCCGTCCCGGACGGGGCGACAATTTGGAGGCGCCGATCTCGCCGGGCATTTACGAGGTTCGCATCGCCGGCACCGGCGCGCTGTACTCCTTCGGGGCGGTCGACAATCTGGCGCAGGCGCTGGCATTGCTGCCGGTCGGTTCGAAGTCATGGTTCGGCCGGCGCGACACTTCGGACGTGCCCGATCTCGAATACCGCACCTGCGCGACCTCCTCGAAGGCCGACGCCAAGGCCGCCGCCGAGCGCATGATCGGGCGCCGCGAGACCTATCTGAGCGGCGCGGCGTAGCTGCTTCCTCGATCGCGATGCCAAACCTCTCCCATAGGGAGAGGTCGCGCCGCAGGCGCGGGTGAGGGGTTTACGCTCTTTCGTGGTCCTGCGCCCCCTCACCCGATTTGCACTGGACGATGCTTCGCATCGCCAGGAGCAAATCGACCTCTCCCCGCTGGGGAGAGGTAAGGGACCTGCGGCCCTCAGTTTAACTCCCAGCAGATGTGCGTTGCGGGGCGGTGCATTGCGCGCCGTCTGTCCCTATATTCCGGGCCGACCCGATCGCGCCCTGAGGAGTAACGCCATGACCCCGACTGCCGCCCGCGCCCCGCAAGCCTCGTCCAATCTGCGCGACCGGTTGAAGGACCCGTCGCTGCTGAGGGAAGCCTGTTACATCGACGGCGCCTGGACCGGCTCGCCGGTCTTCGCCGTCAATAATCCCGCGACCGGCGTCGAGCTCGCCAAGGTTCCGCAGCTCGGCGCGGACGATACCACCAAAGCGGTCGAAGCCGCCGAGCGCGCGTTCCCGGCCTGGGCCAAGCTCACCGCCAAGCAGCGCTCCAACATCTTGCGCAAATGGTTCGAGCTGATCGTCGCCAACCGCGAGGATCTCGCGCTGATCCTCACTTCCGAGCAGGGCAAGCCGCTCACCGAGGCGCTCGGCGAGGTCGATATCGGCGGCGCCTATGTCGAGTTCTTCGCCGAGGAGGCGAGGCGCGTCTATGGCGAGACCATCCCGACGCAGCGGAGCGACGCGCGCTTGCTCGCGATCAAGCAGCCGATCGGCGTCTGCGGCGCGATCACGCCGTGGAATTTCCCGAACTCGATGATCACGCGAAAAGTCTCGCCGGCGCTGGCGGCCGGCTGCACCGTGGTGTTGAAGCCCGCCAACGAGACGCCGCTGTCCGCGCTCGCGCTCGCGGCTCTTGCCGAGAAGGCCGGCGTGCCCAAGGGCGTGTTCAACATCGTCACCGGTGACGCGCCGCCGATCGGTAAGGTGCTGTGCGAGCATCCGGCGGTTCGTTTCGTCGGCTTCACCGGCTCGACCGCCGTCGGCAAGATCCTCTACCAGCAGGCCTCCGTCGGCGTGAAGCGGCTCGGCCTCGAGCTTGGCGGCAACGCGCCGTTCGTGGTGTTCGACGATGCCGATATCGACGCCGCGGTCGAAGGCGCCATCGTCTCGAAATACCGCAACATGGGCCAGACCTGCGTTTGCGCCAACCGCCTCTATGCCCAGGATGGCATCTACGACGAGTTCGTGCAGAAGCTGTCGAAGAAGGTCGCGACGATGAAGATCGGCGACGGCACCGAGGGTGGCGTCACGCAGGGTCCGCTGATCAACATGAAGGCGGTCGACAAGGTCGAGCGCCACATCGCCGACGCCGTCAAGCGCGGCGCCAAGGTCGTCACCGGCGGCAAGCGCAGCGAGCTCGGACGCTCGTTCTTCGAACCGACGGTGCTGGCCGACGTCAAGCCGGACTCGCTGGTGTCGCAGGAGGAGACCTTCGGCCCGCTCGCACCCGTCATCCGCTTCAAGGACGAAGCCGATGTCATCGCGATGTGCAACGCCTCGCCGTTCGGCCTTGCCTCCTACTTCTACTCCCGCGATCTCGGCCGCGTCTGGCGCGTCGCCGAGGCACTGGAATCAGGCATGGTCGGCGTCAACACCGGCCTCATCACCACGGAAGTCGCCCCCTTCGGCGGCGTCAAGGAAAGCGGCCTGGGGCGTGAAGGCTCGCATCACGGCATGGAAGAGTATGTCGAGATCAAATACGTGATGATGGCGGGGGTGTGAGGGCGCATCAGTCTCTCCGAGTCATTGCGAGCGAAGCAATCCAGAATCTTTCCGCGGAGACAGCCTGGATTGCTTCGTCGCCAGCGCAAAATTGCTTCGCAATTTTGTCGCGGGCTCCTCGCAATGACGAAGCGAGGTGCAACAGCAGGGCTAAATCTTCAGCTCTTTCCCCGTCACGCGCCTGTAAGCTTCGAGATACCGCTTGCTGGTTGCATCCACAACGCTGGCGGGCAGCGGCGGCGGTGGGGCGTCTCCGTTCCAGCGGCCGGCGCGGCGCTCGACGTCGAGATAGTCGCGTAAGGGTTGCTTGTCGAAGCTCGCCTGCGGCTGGCCAGGCTTGTAGGCATCGACCGCCCAGAAGCGCGAGGAATCCGGGGTCATGACTTCGTCGATCAGGATGATGCGGCCGTCCTTGTCACGGCCGAACTCGAACTTGGTGTCGGCGATGATGATGCCCTGCTCGCGCGCCAGCTCCTCACCGAGCGAGTAGATCGCGCGCGTCATGCTCTCCAGCGTATAGGCGACCTCGTCGCCGACCACCGCGCGCATCTTCGCGATGGTGATGTTCTCGTCATGGCCGCTCTCGGCCTTGGTTGCCGGGCTGAAGATGGCAGGCTCGAGCTTCTCGCTCTCGACGAGGCCGGCCTTCAGCTTCTCGCCGGCCAGCGTGCCGCTCGCGGCATATTCCTTCCAGGCCGACCCCGAGAGGTAGCCGCGTATCACGCATTCGATCGGAAATACGGTGGTGCGCTTGCACAGCATGGCGCGGCCGAGAGTCTCGGCGCGGTGGGGCATCAAGGCCGGCACGGCCGCGATGATCGCGTCGGTGTCGGCGCTGATCATGTGATGCGGCACCACGCCTTCGAGCTCGTTGAACCAGAACGCGCTGATTTGAGTCAGCACCGCGCCCTTCATCGGGATGGTCTCGTCCATCACGACGTCGAAGGCGCTGATGCGGTCGGTGGTGACGAGCAGCAGGCGGTCGTCGTCGACGGCGTAGATATCGCGCACCTTGCCGCGTCCGATCTTGGGGAGGGGCAGGTCGCTGGAGAGCATGGTGGTCATCGGCAAAGCCTTCGCGCAAGAAATCCGGCCGCGGCTGACAGTGCGGCCGGAAACCGGATTAGCCTATTCCGGCAGCGGAATGAACTCATGTTCCTGCGGAACTGCCGCGAAGCGGCCGGTTTTCCAGTCCTGCTTGGCCTGCTCGATCCGCTCCTTGCTGGAGGAGACGAAATTCCACCAGATGTGGCGCGGACCCTCCAGTGCATCGCCGCCGAGAAACATCATCCGGGTCGCCTTCAGTGGCTTCACGGTGATGCGGTCGCCCGGACGGAAGATCAGCAGCCGCGGCCCTTCGTAGCGTTCGTTCGCGATCTCGACCTCGCCGTCGACCAGGTAGATCGCACGTTCCTCCTGATCGGGATCGAGCGGCACGCTCGCGCCTTCCGCCGCCGTGACCTCGGTGTAGAACCAGGGCGAGACCATCGACACTGGCGAGGTGATGCCGAACGAGGAGCCCGCGATCACCCGCGCGGTAAAATCGCGCTCGGAGATCATCGGCAAATCGCCTGCCGCATAATGCTGGAACGACGGTGCGATCTCCTCGGATCCCGCCGGCAACGCGATCCAGCTTTGCAAGCCCAGCATCTTCTGGCCCGAGGCGCGTTGCGCGTCCGGTGTGCGCTCGGAATGGGCGATGCCGCGCCCGGCGGTCATGAGGTTCATCGCGCCGGGCGCGATCTCCTGGACGTTGCCCTCGCTGTCGCGATGCATGATCGCGCCGTCGAACAGGTAGGTGACGGTGGCAAGCCCGATATGTGGATGTGGCCGCACGTCCATGCCCTTGCCGGAGACAAACTGCACCGGTCCGAAATGATCGAAGAAGATGAAGGGCCCGACCATCTGCCGCTTGCCATGCGGTAATGCGCGCCGCACCTCAAATCCGTCCCCGAGATCGCGCGTGCGCGGCACGATGACGAGATCGAGCGCATCGCAGGACATGGGATCGCCGAGCACGGGATCGTTGGAGGGTTGCCAGCTCATCGGTGGACTCCTTTTGGCTTTGTTGGATGCGAGACTAGCAGGAATTTGCAGCGCCGTCGCGACAAAGCCGGGGCTCAACGTCGCGGACCGCAATAGCGCCTTGTGCAGAACTATCATCGCCTCACCCACCGCTGTCATTCCCCGCGAAGGCGCAGGGCTGTCCGGGGAATGATTCACTGTGTCGCGGAGCATGCCCGGGTTTTCCCGGCTTGAAGCAGGTACTTTCTGGTTATCGAGACTCAGAAAGGGGCCGGGCATGCGGTTTAGCGATAGCATTTTTGGAAGGCTGCTTGAACCGATCAATCGGCGGCAGTTTCAGACGACTGTGGATCGTTTGGATGGCGACGCCTACGACAAGACGTTCGACAGCTGGGATCATCTTGTCGCATTGATATTCTCCCAGCTCAGTGGCGTCGACAGCTTGCGTGCCCTTGAGGCGATCTGGAACGCCAATTCGCATCATCACTACCATCTTGGTGTCGGCAAATTGGCGCGCTCGACGCTTGCGGATGCCAATGCCCGACGGCCGGTCAGTATCTTCGCAGAAGTCTTTGAGCGATTGTCTGGGCATGCCGACCGAGCGCTGAAGCGGGAGGGTGCCGAGATGCTGCGGCTGATCGATGCGACGCCGGTTCCGCTGGATCAACTCAGCACCTGGGCCGGTTGGAACGGACGTACCCGTGGTCTCAAGCTTCACGTGGTTTACGATCCCGGCTCGGATCATCCGCGCCGTCTGGCGATCACGCCGTCGACGGTCAATGACGTCACACCAGCCCAGCAATTCCCGATCGAGGCCGGCGCCACCTATGTGTTCGACAAGGCCTATTGCAGTTATGCCTGGTGGACACGGCTTCACGACGCGGGCGCCTGCTTCGTCACCCGCCAGAAGAAGAATCTGCGCTTCAGAGCTACACGCTGGCGGAAGCTGCGGAAACAAAAGGGGAAGGGCTTTAAAATCATCGACGATGCTGAGGTAAAGCTCCTCAGCAGCTCCAAACTTGCTGTTCCGATGCGCCGCATACGCCTCAAACGCGATGACGGTACAAAACTGACCCTCATCACCAACGATCTGAAGCGTTCGGCCATCGAAATCGCTGCGCTTTACAAAACACGCTGGCAGATCGAGCTGTTGTTCCGCTGGATCAAGCAGCACCTCAAGCTTCGCAAATTTCTCGGCCGCTCCGAGAACGCGGTCCGTCTGCAAATCCTCGCCGCCATGATCGCCTATCTGCTGCTGCGGATCGCCGCACGCGAAAGTCGTCTAATCATGCCGGCTATCCGCTTCGCAGGTCTTGTCGCCGCGTCGCTGTTCGCACGAAAACCAATTGCCGACATCGACCGACCTCCCAAGGTGAACCCATCCGCTGCCCGCGACAGAAGCTCCCCCGACCAGATCAGCTTCTGTTATGCATAGAATTCCCCGGACAGCCCTGCGCGAAGGCGGGGAATCCAGTACGCTGCGGCTCATCGGTCTAACCACTGCCGTCTCGGAGTACTGGATCGCCCGGTCAAGCCGTGCGATGACAGTTGTGGTGCGGATGGTCCTTGAAAAAATACGCCTGACGAAGGATGTTCGGCTGATTTCAATCGCGACCGTCGCATCGCCCGATGACATTTGCCGCAACAGAACTCGCATTTCGCGCCGCGTCCGTGGCGCTGCTGCTTGTGCTTGGAGCGTCGCTCGTCTCTGATTTCGGCCACGTGCTGGCAGCCCGGCTCGGCGCTGGCTTCGCGATCGGCTCGGCCGCGCATGCGGCGAGCTATTCGGTCGGCGTGTCGTCGCTGGTGCCGGCCTGGCATGCGCCGCTGATTGCGTTGTCGACGGGCAACATCGTGGTGTTCTGGCTGTTCACGCGCGCGCTGTTCGACGACGAGTTTCGCTTGCGCTGGTGGCACGGATTGATCTGGGGACTGGTGACCGCGTTCAGCTTCGTCAACTGTCTCTGGATCGCACCGGGCGGAAACGTCCGGCTTGCCGTCACCGTCGTCAATCTGATCGTGCTCGGTTTCATTGCGCTCGCGGTGGTGCAGACGATCAGTTCGTGGTCGGCCGATCTGGTCGAGCGCCGCCGCCGCGTTCGCGTCTTCATCGTCTGCGCGGCCGCGCTCTATGGCGGGCTGAACGCGCTGCTCCAGATTGTCGTGGCCGGAACGGAGGTTGGCGAACTCGCCGACACGATCAATGCGGGCGTGCTCGCCTGCATCGTTGCGGCCATCGCCTATGCGATGATGCGCGTCGATGGTGCCGACCTGTTTCCGGTGGCTGCGGAGGCCGCGCCGCCGCTGGTTTTGAGCCAAGCCCCGGCGGCAGAAGACGCCGCCGACCAGAAGCTCATCGATGCCCTGATGCGGCTGATGGCGGACGAGCGGATCTATCGCCAGGAGAACGTCACCATTGGCGTGCTGGCGAATCGGCTGAAAATTCCCGAATACCGGCTGCGCCGGCTGATCAACCAGCGCCTCGGCTATCGCAACTTCAACGTCTTCCTCAACAATCACCGGATCGAGGAAGCCAAGGCCGCACTCGCCGATCCCGCCCAGGCCGAAGTCCCCGTCATCACCATCGCCATGGATGCCGGCTTCCAGTCCCTCGGCCCCTTCAACCGCGCCTTCAAGGCGGTGACCGGCGTGACCCCGACGGAATATCGGCGGCTTAAAGCGAGCACGGCGTGATGGGCTCTTCGCCTCTCCCCGCCTGCGGGGAGAGGCCGGAATTTGCGGAGCAAATTTCGGGTGAGGGGAGCCTCCGCGAGTCCGTCTGTCGCCGTCCCCGCGGAGGCTCCCCCTCACCCCAACCCTCTCCCCGCAAGCGGGGCGAGGGGGGTCCACCGTCCCCGGTGCGACAGACCAGCCCGATTTTCAAGCTGTTGGATCTGTTGCGTTATTTCAGAATCGATCAGTCCCGGCCAAATCCAGCCACGCCATTTTCCAAATCCGGCGAGCACATATCCCATGTCTCCTGCTTCGTCCCGGGCACACGCCCCAAGCCGGAGACAGCCCGTGACCCGCCGCCGCAAGATCGTCCTCCTCGCCACCATCGCCTGTGCCGGTCTCGCGCTTGGCGCCGCGCGAGCGCGCGACGTGCCGAAGGTCGCCACCGGCTTTGTCGCCGGCATCCTGTGCTCCGAGACCTTCGTCTCCGGCCTCGATCCGCGGCGCACCTTCACCGAGACCAACGATGCGATGCCCGGCACCGGCCTGATCAGCTGGGCGATGGAGTATCGCGTCGACCGCGTGCGCAAGGACGTTACGGTGACACTATTTGGCCTCGGCCGCAGCCATGCCGTCTATCGCGAGGGGCTCGGCTGCACGCTCGCGCATGGCGAGCCGCTCGCCGAAGTCATCCCGCCGCCGGACGACCGGCAGCCCGCGCTGCTGCCCGAGATCGCCGGTCCGGCGATCGTGCCGCCGCAAAGTCCCGAGCTTGCTGCCGCGCTCGATCGCGCCTTTGCCGAACCCGTGCAGCCGCCCTATCGCCGCACCCGCGCGATCGTCGTAATGAAGGCGGGCCGCGTCATCGCCGAGCGTTATGCCGACGGCATCGGACCGGAGACACCGCTGCTCGGCTTCTCCATGACCAAATCGGTGATCTCGGCGCTGACAGGCGTGCTGGTGCGTCAGGGCAAGCTGAAGCTCGACGGGTCCGCGCCGGTCGCCGCCTGGAAGCATGCGGATGACCCGCGCCATGCCATCAGCGTCGATCAATTGCTGCGCCACACCGCAGGGCTGGCACTCGGCAGCTCGTTGCAGGCCTCGCTCGGCTCCGCCTTCGAGCCGGTGAACCGCATGAAATTCGTGGAAGACGACATGGCCGCCTATGCCGCGAGCATGCCGCTCGCGACCGCGCCGGGCGCAGCGTGGAATTATCACGACGGCAACACCATCCTGCTCTCGCATCTGATCCGCAACGCGGCCGGCGGACATCCCGCAGCTGCTGCACTGCACTTCGCGCGCCGCGAATTGTTCGTTCCACTCGGCATGCGCCATGTCACGCTCCAGCTCGACGCTTCAGGCACGATCGAGGGCTCGAGCGAGATGCTGGCATCGGCGCGCGACTGGGCGCGCTTCGGCCAGCTCTATCTCAATGACGGCGTCGCCGGCGGCCAGCGCATCCTGCCCGAGGGTTGGGTGAGCTATTCGTCCTCGCCCACGCCGAAGGCCTGGGTTGGCATCGGCGCCGGCTTCTGGACCAACCAGGGCGACAGCTTTGGCGCGAAGTTTCGCATCGCGCACGGCTGGCCGCGCGATGCCTTCTTCGCCAAGGGCACGATCGGGCAGTACACGATCGTGATCCCGTCCGAGCGGCTGGTGATCGTGCGCATGGGACGCTCGCCGAACTGGCCGCCGGAAGCAGATGGCGTGTTCGATCTGGTGCGCGATGTGGTGGCCGCAACGCGCGAGAAGGGGAAGATGGCCGGGGCGGATTGAGAGGAGCGGTGCGGCGCTTCTTACCCTCCCCTGGAGGGGGAGGGTCGATCGCGCGCAGCGCGAGCGGGGTGGGGTGACGGTCTATCCTTTGAAGCAGTGCCCGTGTGGAGAGATCACCCCACCCCGCTTCGCATTGCGCTTTGCTTCATGCGAAGCGACCCTCCCCCTCCAGGGGAGGGTGAGCATGCGCGCTCGAGCTATTGCCTCCCCAGCTCCGTCGCCTTCGCCACGCGGTCGAACCGCTCCAGCGTCATGATCGCATCCGCAAACTTCTCAGCGCGCGCGTTCAGCACGGGCCGCGCCAGCGTCAAAAACTTCTGCTGCATCGCCTGCCTGTCAGGAAACGAATTCGGCTCGCCGGAGGGATCGGCATAGAGCCGCTCATGCACGCCATCGTCCGTCGTGATGCTGACGCGGGCGCCGAACGGATGGGTGCGGCCGATTTCGAGCCGGTCGTCCTGCACCACGTCGAACTTGTCGGCGAGGGCGTCGACGGCGGCGTCGCCAAGGCGGTTGTAATCGTCCCAGCCGAATGAGCCCTGGTCGAGCGCGAGCGCGCCGGTGAAGAACATCGAGAACTGGCCGCCGACGATCGAGGTCGGATGCCGCTTGGTCGCGGCATCGCCGGTGAGCGTGATGCCGTTGCGATGCAGGCCGATCTCGACACGCTTGACCTGGTCCGGCGTCAGATTGTGCTCGCGCCGCATTGCGATCAGCGCGTCGATCGCCGCATGGGTGTAGCGGCAGCTCGGATAGGGTTTGACGCCGATCTTCAGCGTCTCGTAGGTCTTGCCGAGCTCGGCCACCGCTTTGCCCGGATGCGCATCGTCGGTGTAGCCGGCGAGCAGGCCGTGCTTGCCCTCGACCGATTCCGTCGCGCCGACGAAATCGTTGCGCGCCAGTGTCGCGGCGATCACGCCGTTCATCGCGGCGGCGCCGACCTGGTAGCGCTTGTTCCAGGCGCCGTTGACCAGAAATTGCAGCGATCCGGCAGCTTGGCTGCCGGAGACGCCGAAGGCGGCGATGATCTGCTGCTCGGAGAGGCCGAACAGTTTTGCGGCGGCCGCGGCCGCGCCATAGGTGCCGGCGGTCGCGGTCGGATGAAAACCGCGCGCGTAGTGTGAGGTCGGGTCGAGCGCATTGCCGAGCCGGCAGCAGACTTCATAGCCTGCAACGATCGCGGTCAGCACGTCGCGGCCCGACGCGCCGACCATCTCGCCGACCGCGAAGGCGGCCGGCACCACCGGCGCGCTCGGATGCAGCGAGGAATCCGCGTGCGTGTCGTCGAAGTCGAGCGAATGTCCCAGCGCGCCGTTGAGCAGGGCCGCCACCGCCGGCGTCCAGGTTTTGCTGTCGCCGAACACGGTGGATTCGCCCTTGGCATCGAGCGCGAGCGCTTCCAGCGTCTTTAGCATCGACGGGGTCGATTCCGCCTCGCTGCGGGCGCGGATGGCGCTGCCGAGGAAGTCCAGCGTCAGCACTTTGGCGCGATCCAGCACCTCCGCCGGAATATCCTGATATTTCAGATTGAAGACATAGGCGGCGAGCGTTGCGGTTTCGTGGGCCATCGTGTTTCCTCGCTTTGGCCGGCAAGTTAGGCGGGCTAATTTCGCCTTTCAAGCGGCCTAGCGGGGGCGGGCATCAGCCATGCTTTTGCCTGGCGCAAGAGGATCGGACCGGGACGTTGACGATGACACGCGCAAGAGAGCTGTTCGACCGGATTCGGGCGCGACGGACGCAATTGGGGCTGGCGATCCGAGTCACCGTGGCGGCGGTAGCCGCCTATGCCATCGCCACCGCGCTGCATTTGCTTTTGCCGCTCTGGGCGGTGCTGACCTCGCTGATCGTGACCCAGATGAGCGTCGGCCGCTCGCTGAAGGCGACGCGCGACTACATGCTCGGCACCATCGGCGGCGCCATCTATGGCGGCGCCATCGCGATCCTGATCCCGTACTCCGGTGAAGCGGGCCTGTTGGGGCTTCTGGTGCTCTCGGTCGCCCCGCTCGCCTTCATCGCCGCGATCAATCCGAGCCTCAGCGCCGCGACGGTCACCGCCGTGATCGTGCTCCTTGTTCCGACCATGCATCACTCCGATCCCATGACCTCGGCGATCGATCGCGTCAGCGAGGTCGCGGTCGGTGCCATCACGGGCCTGCTCGTCTCCTTCCTGGTGCTGCCCTCGCGCGCGGTGCGGCAGATCCGCGCCAGCGCAGCAAGACTGCTCGAACTGATCGCCGATGCCTTCACCGAACTGCTCGCGGGCCTCACGCGCGGCCGCGACAACGACGCGCTGCACCGGATCCAGGACGGCATCGGCACTGCGATGGTCAGCCTCAACGCGATTGGCGCCGAAGCCGAACGCGAGCGCGCCGCGCGGCTGTCGAGCGGGCCGGATACCGGTCCCTTGCTGCGAACCATCCTGCGGCTGCGGCATGACGTCGTGATGATCGGCCGCGCCACCGTGGTGCCGCTGCCGGCCGAGGTGCAGACGCGGCTCGCAGCTCCGCTGACGGAGGTCTCGACCGTGATCGCCCGCTTCCTGCGCTCAGCCGCTGCGGCCTTGCGGGAGGGCGCCGGCGCGCCGCCGCTCCATCCGGTCCACGTTGCGCTCCAGCATTACGCCGAGGCGGTCGCCGCCGTCCGTCACGATGGTCTGATCCGCGGCCAGCCGAGCGACACCGCCGAGCGCTTCTTCGCGCTCGGCTTCTCGCTGGAGCAGATGCACCAGAACCTCTGCGATCTCGACCGCGTCGTCGGCGAATGGTCGGAGGCAGCGGCCGACAAGCCCGCGCGGGTGGCGGAGTGAGCTAGCGCCGCTTCAGCCCCTTGCTCTGCATGCGCCAGACCAAGAGGTCGATGCGGTCCTGGCCGAAGAACGGCTCGTTCTCGAACACGAAGGTCGGCACGCCCCAATGGCCCGACGCGGCGTGGTCCTTCTCGTTCTCCGCGATCACCTGCTCGTAGCGATCCGGGTCAGCGGTGATTGCGGCATCCATGGCGGCAAGATCGAAGCCGGCCTTCTCGGCCGCGCGCGCGAGATGAGCGCCCTCGTTCCATCCCGCCACCGAACCGTCCCATAGCACGCGCGCGATCGCATGTGTGAATTCGAGCGAGCGGCCCTCGAGCTGCGCCATCGCGCCCAGCCGGGTCAGGCGGTGGATGTAAGGCTGCTCCGCCGCAACGTCGAGCGTCGTCTTGTCCTGCACGATCGGATCGGGCCTTGGAAAGCGGAACGGAATGCCCTCGTGCTGCGCCACACGCGTGCTGTCGAGCACCACATAGCGAATGAAGTTCGGGCTGGCCTTCTTGAAGAATCCAGGCACGCGGACCGCGAGCGGGTAGACCGGCCGCAGGTTGACCGCGAGGTCATACTCGGCGACGAGATTCAGTGTCTTGGGCAGGGCCAGATAGCTGAAGGGACTGCGGTAGGAGTAGAAGAGATCGACGGACAGCGTCATCCGGCCGGCTCCACGATGTCTCCCATCATGCTGCGGGCCACGAGCTTGTGGAACGGTACGATCAGCGTGAGGTAGGTACGCCCGAGCAGATTGTTGGTCCGCACCAACGTGGTCAATGTCACCTGCTGGTCCGCCCCGTCGCCGGCGACGTCAACCACGACGCGGAAATCGAGATGGTAGTCGTCAAACCCGGCGATGAGCTGCTCCGGCGTTTCGCTCAGCACTGGAAACAGGCCGATCATCCCGTACGGAGCCGGAGCACCTTCGCCCGACGTCTTCAGTCCGAAGGGTTTCACCAGGATGTTGCGCAAGCGCGTCAGCGCATCGATCCAGCGCGGCCCGTGCAGCACCATTCGGGTGCAGGCCTCGCGGGCGCTCAATTGCGTCGCGCCGACCTCTACACGAAAGGCATCGATGAACTGCGCGCCTGATAGTACAGCGCCGGCATCGACATCGGGTGTGACTTCGCGAACCGAGCCTGTCATCCCGCCAGTTTGCGCGTCAGCATGCCAAAGCGCAAGATCAACAGGCCGGCATAAACGAACGATCCGATCGACAGCCCGATCCAGACGCCGACCGCGCCGAGGCTGGCGTGGAAGGCGAGGACCCAGGCGATCGGGAAGCCGACGCACCAATAGCCTGTTGCTGCGAACACAAGCGTCATCTGGGTGTCATTGATGCCGCGCAGGGCGCCGCCCATGATGGTCTGGAGCGCATCGGCGATGAAGAAAGTCGCGCCGACCAGCAAAAGTGTCGCGGTCAGCGCGACGGTCGGCGCGCTGGCCTCGCTGCTGCCGAAGAACAGCCGTCCCAGCTCATAGCGGCCGAGGATGATCGCGACAGTCAGGGCCGCGACGAACGCAATGCCGAGCACGGCGGCAACGAGCCCCGCGCGCCGGACGCCGGCCGGCTCGTTGCGGCCGAAGGCGTGGCCGACGCGCACGGTGGCAGCCATGCCGATGCCGAGCGGCACCATGAACAGCACGGCGGTGACCTGGAGCGCGATCTGATGCGCGGCGAGCGCGGTGGTCGAGATCAGCCCCATCAGCAGCGCCGCCGAGGAGAACAGGCCGTATTCCATCAGCAGCGAGAACGAGATCGGCGCGCCGATCGCGATGAGCTGGCGCATCAGGGGCCAGTCGATCCGCCAGAAATGGACGAGCGGGTGATAGTCCGCGAACGGTTTTCGCCACGCGGCAATAGTGAGCGCGGCGAGGAAGGTGCCGAGATTGACCAGCGTGGTCGCAAGCCCCGCGCCGAGCAGGCCGAGCTTCGGCAGGCCGAACAGGCCATGGATCAGGACATAGACCAGCGCGGCATTGGCGGGGATCGCGGCGAGCGTGATCCAGAGCGGAGCCTGCGGCCGGTTCACCGCGCTCATCATGCTGCGCAGCGCGATGAAACCGAGCGCCGGCGCAATGCCCCAGGCCAGCCCGTTGAGATAGCGCTGGGCCAGCGCGGCAGAATCCGGCGCCTGCCCGAGCACGAGCAGGATCTGCTCGCCATAGAGCGGCGAGGCCATCATCGGCAGCGAGATCAGCAGTGCGACCCACAATCCGACGCGCAAGGAACGGCGGATCAGCCTGACATCGCCGGCGCCAAAGGCCTGCGCGGCGAGCGGCGACACCGCTGACATCAATCCGAGTCCGAAGGTGAAGCTGACGAAATAGACCGTATGCGCCAGCGCCGCCGCGGCCACCGCGTCCTCGCCGAGCCGGCCGATCATCGCGAGATCGGTCGTGATCATCGCGATCTGCCCGAGCTGCGTCAGCATCATCGGCACGGCCAGCCGCAACGTCTCGGCGAATTCATCGGCGAGATGGTTTGACGGCGCGCCGGCTTGCGGCTGCGCATGATGTTGCACGGTGTCGAGCATGGCCGGTCCCTAGCACAGCCACACGTCGAAAACATGGCCCGTGCTTTTTTCCTCTCCCCTTGCTGGCGAGGGTGGCTCGCCGCGATAGCGGCGAGACGGGTGATGGGTTTCTATCCGCTAGCTCGGAATCGTAGGGTGGGCAAAGGCGCGCTTGCGCCGTGCCCACCATCGATCCAACATCGCAACAGAAGCGGTGGGCACGCTTCACTTTGCCCACCCTACGATACTGCGTTCGGGGCACGAGATGGTGCGAGGTTTTTTTGCCCTCTCCGGCAAGGGGAGAAGGGAAGAGCTAGCCCTTCCGTTCCGGCACGCGCTTGATCTTCGCACCCAGTGCGTTCAGCCGTTCCTCGATGCGCTCGTAGCCGCGCTCGATCTGGTCGGCGTTGTTGATGGTCGAGGTGCCCTCGGCGCAGACCGCGGCGAGCAGCATCGCCATGCCGGCGCGGATGTCGGGCGAGGTCATCGGCGCGCCGCGCAGGCGGCTGGGGCCGGCGATGATGGCGCGATGCGGGTCGCACAGCACGATGCGCGCGCCCATCGCGATCAGCTTGTCGACGAAGAACATCCGCGATTCGAACATCTTCTCGAACATCAGGATCACGCCCTCGCATTGCGTGGCGGTGACGATCGCGATCGACATCAAATCGGCCGGGAAGGCCGGCCAGGGTTGGTCCTCCAGCTTCGGCACGTGGCCGCCGAAATCGTCCTGGATCTTCAGCGTCTGGTTCGAGGGCACGATGAGGTCGTCGCCCTCGACGCGGCAGACGATGCCGAGCCGCTCGAATCCCATGCGGATCGAGCGCAGGTGCTCGACACCGGCACGCACGATGCGCAAGGGCGAACGCGTCACGGCGGCAAGGCCGATCAGCGAGCCGACCTCGATATGATCGGGCTGGATGGAGTAGGTCGCTTCCCCCAGTGTCGCCGGACCATCCACGATCATGGTGTTGGTGCCGATGCCCTCGATCTTCGCGCCGAGCGCGACCAGGAAATTGGCGAGGTCCTGCACATGCGGCTCGGACGCGGCATTGCGCAGATAAGTGACGCCATCGGCGGCGACAGCTGCGACCAGCGCGTTCTCGGTCGCGGTGACGCTCGGCTCGTCCAGGAACACGTCCGCACCGGCGAGCTTCGGCGCACGGAATTCGAGCCGGTCGGTCGCGGTGACCTTTGCGCCCAGCTGCTCCAGCGCCAGCACATGGGTGTCGAGACGTCGGCGGCCGATGACGTCGCCGCCGGGCGGCGGCAGCATCACTTCGCCGCAGCGGGCGAGCAGGGGACCCGCCAACAGAATCGAGGCGCGGATGCGCACGCACAGCTCGGGGTCGAGATCGGCGGCGCGGATGCTCTTGGCATGGATGCGCAGCGTATTGCGCGCGGTCCACTCCGCCGCGGCGCCGACCGAGCGGATCAGCTCGACCAGCGTCTCGGTGTCGCGGATCCGCGGCACGTTCTGAAGCGTCACCGGATGCTCGGTCAGCAGTGCCGCCGCGATGATCGGCAGCGCCGAGTTCTTGTTGCCGGACGGCTCGATCGAGCCCGAGAGCCGGTGACCGCCCTCGACGATGTATTGGATGGGCGCCACGGGGTTCTCGCTGTCCTGTTGGTGGGGCTGTTTCGGAGGCGGAAACTACAGAGAATTGAGCGCGGGAGCAATTGTGGTGGCCGTGGCTCGAGCCCGTCCCTCGGGAGCTTGTGACAGGCGGCCCTTAGAACAACCCAATGATATTCCCGACCACGTAAAGGATGGCAATCAGGATCAGCGCGCCGATCATGACGTAGGAAATTTCGATCGCGATGGCGCCGGTGCCGAGCGTGGCGGCCACGGCGGCGAGGAGCCGCTCTTCCCGGAAGATGAGCGCGAGCACCGAGAGCAGGATAGCGAGCAGGCCGAGCGAGATCGCGGTGACCGATGCGGTTTCACTCCAGCTTCGCGCCGCGGATTTTTCGATCCTGGGAGCCTGATACTCTACGCCCTTCACCCGCGCCATCACGCGGTCCTTGATGCGATGTCCCGTGTCGACGATGACCTGCTCCGCTGGCGGCGGCGGAAACACGATCGGCACGACCCAACGCGGCAGCACGGCGGCCATCAGCGCCAGCACGCCGACGATGCTGCCGATGATGCCGAGCCGGCGGGATGGCGCGGTGGAACTGGTCATTGCGGAGCTGGTCATGGCGTGAGCGCTTCCCGGCCGGAATGGCCCGCGGGTTCATGCCACTTCGTCGCGATGGCGGGAGGTGAGGTTCAGGGGGGCCTCACCTCTCCCCGACGGGGAGAGGTCGGATTGCGCCTGGCGATGCGAAGCATCGTCCAGTGCAATCCGGGTGAGGGCCCGCGACACCCAGTGAAATCAGATCCCCTCACCCGGATCGCATCTAGCGATGCGCTCCGACCTCTCCCTACGGGAGAGGTGATCTTTGCTCGCGGTCAGCACCGGTCAAGCAAAAACGCGTCGCGCGCTAGATATCGATCGTCGCACTCAGCGAATGTTCCTGGATGAAGTCGCGGCGCGGCTCGACCACGTCGCCCATCAGCTTGGTGAAGATGTCGTCGGCCTCGTCGACCTCCTTGACCTTCACCTGCAAGAGCGAGCGCGCCTCGGTGTCGAGCGTGGTCTCCCAGAGTTGCTCCGGGTTCATCTCGCCGAGACCTTTGTAGCGCTGCAGCGCGATGCCCTTGCGCCCGGAATCGGTGACCGCCTCGAACAGATCGACCGGACCGTGCACCACGTGCTCGCTGTCCTTGCGCCGCAGCTTGCCGGAGCGGGCGTAGACGTCCTGGAGCTTCGTCGTGTACTCGTCGAGCTTGCGGGCCTCGGCCGAGCCGAGCAGCGCGTCGTCGATGACAGCCGCTTCCTTGACGCCGCGCACGGTGCGCTCGAACAGGAACCCCTGGCCCTCGACGAATTGCCCGACCCAGCCGCGCTCGACCTCCTCGGCCTGGTTGTCCAGCCGGCTCGCGATATATTGCGCGGCGGCCGCCGCGTTCTCGGGATTGCCGTAGATCGACTTGTTCAGCACGCCGGTGATGGCGGCCTGCTCGACCACTTTGCGGTTATAGCGGCTGTGCAAATTGCGCAGGATGCTGCGGACCACGCGGGCGTCGTCGACCAGCGAGCGCAGATCGCGCCCGGTGCGGTCGCCGCCGGTGCCGGGAACGAACACGCAATCGTCGAGCCCGGCGTCGATCAGGTAATCCTCCAGCGCGCGCTCGTCCTTCAGGTATTGCTCGGACTTGCCTCTGGAGACCTTATAGAGCGGCGGCTGGGCGATGTAGAGATAGCCGCCGTCGATGATGTCGTGCATCTGCCGGTAAAAGAAGGTCAGCAGCAGCGTGCGGATGTGAGCGCCGTCGACGTCGGCGTCCGTCATCACGATGATCTTGTGGTAGCGCAGCTTCTCGATGGAGAATTCGTCGCCGATACCGGTGCCGAGGGCGGTGATCAGCGTGCCGATCTGCTCGCTCTTCAGCATCGTGTCGGAACGAACGCGTTCCACGTTGAGGATCTTGCCGCGCAGCGGCAGCACCGCCTGGAATTCGCGGTTGCGGCCCTGCTTGGCACTGCCGCCTGCCGAGTCGCCCTCGACGATGAAGAGCTCGGATTTGGCCGGATCCTTTTCCTGACAGTCGGCGAGCTTGCCCGGCAGCGACGAGACCGAGAGCGGGCTCTTGCGCGTCAGCTCGCGCGCCTTTCGTGCGGCTTCGCGGGCGGCGGCGGCCTGGATCACCTTGCCGACGATCATCTTGGCTTCGCTCGGGTGCTCCTCGAACCAGGCCTGGAGCGCCTCGTTGAGGACGTTCTCGACCACGGGACGCACCTCCGAGGACACCAGCTTGTCCTTGGTTTGCGACGAAAACTTCGGGTCCGGCACCTTCACCGACAGCACGGCGGTGAGGCCTTCGCGGCAGTCGTCGCCGGTCAGCGCGATCTTTTCCTTTTTCGCATTGGCCTCGGCATAACCGTTGACCTGGCGCGTCAGCGCGCCGCGGAAGCCGGCCAGATGGGTACCGCCGTCACGCTGTGGGATGTTGTTGGTGAAGCAGAGCACGTTCTCGTGGTAGCTGTCGTTCCACCACAAAGCAGCCTCGACGCCGATGCCGTTGGCTTCCGCGCGCACCATGATTGGCTTGGGCACCAGGGACTTCTTGTTGCGGTCGAGATATTTGACGAACTCCTCGACGCCGCCGGAATAGTGCATCTCCTCGCGCTTCTCGACCGCGTGGCGCGTGTCGGAGAGCGCGATGTTGACGCCGGAATTGAGGAAGGCGAGCTCGCGCAGACGGTGCTCGAGCGTGGCGAAATCATATTCGACGTTCTTGAACGTCTCGGTCGAGGCCAGGAACGTCACCTCGGTGCCGCGCTTGCCCGGCGCATCGCCAACGACCTTGAGCGGCGCCACGGCATCGCCATGGGCGAACTCGATGTAGTGCTCCTTGTTGTCGCGCCAGATCCGCAAGCCGAGCTTGCTGGACAGCGCGTTGACGACGGAGACGCCGACGCCGTGCAGGCCACCGGAGACCTTGTAGGAATTCTGGTCGAATTTTCCGCCGGCATGCAGCTGGGTCATGATGACCTCGGCCGCGGAGATGCCTTCGCCCTTGTGGATGTCGACGGGAATGCCGCGGCCGTCGTCGCGCACCGTGACGGAATTGTCAGCGTTGAGGATGACGTCGACGCGCGTGGCGTGACCCGCCAGCGCCTCGTCGATGGCGTTGTCGACGACCTCGTAGACCATGTGGTGCAGGCCCGAGCCGTCGTCGGTGTCGCCGATATACATGCCCGGGCGCTTGCGGACGGCATCGAGACCCTTGAGCACGCGGATCGATTCCGCGCCGTAGTCGCTCGCGTTGGAGGGCTCGTTTTCGGCACGCGGCTGCCGAGCAGGTTCTGTCATGAGAGGCCTTTGAGATGTCGCCCGAATCAGCGGCGCAAAAGGCGCTGATTTGCAGGCTATTTGTGCCATGAAAGAGGGTTTGCGCCTAGCGCAAAGTATCTCCTCGCAACCCTTTGGGAAGATAGGGTTTTTGGACCGATTTTCAAGGCTTTCGAAAGCCGATTCAGCGCGCTGCAAAAAGCCCGATTCGAAGGCCCGTTTGGGGCCTCGAAAACCCTTGAATTTGTGGGAACGGAAAGGTCAGTTTCGGAGCCCTCAATACAGCTGGAGCGGCGGCCACGCCTCACCGTCGCGCCCGACCGTGAGCTCCCAGGTATCGCCGGCGGCGACGGTGAGACTGTTCGTGATGGCCGGGCGGTCCGGCACGCCCAGCCTGTAGGAGTATTTGCCGGGCCCAAGATCCAGCGCGACGGCGTTCGCGCCGGCGGGGCGCGGGATGGTCCGCTCGTTGATCGTGAGCACGGCTTCCTGCTCGCCGATGTTGCTGAACACCAGCTTCGCCTGGCCGGGTGCGGGCAGGACGTTCGCCCGGGTCGCTGCATCCGAATTCTTCTGCACGAGGTGGACCGAGGTGCTGCCGGCCTTGCGGTCGAGCTCCAGCGCTGCCGGCCCGATTGGGGAGACGAAGTCGAGGCGCACGTGATCGGCGGTGATCACCGCGCCATCCTGCTCCTGCCAGCCGAGCTTTCCGAGCTCCGTGCGATAGAAGGCGAGGACGTCGTTGAGCCCTGCGGGCACGGTGGCTTCGAGCCGGGTCCGGAGCGGGGCTTCGATGCCCGGCATCACGGTGGTGTGGATCCCGCGATAGCTGTAGCGGGTCGGCGCAGGCAGCTTGGCATCCGGATCCAGCGTGAGCGCGGCAGAAAAGAGCGGCGGCAGATTCGACACAAAGGCGCCGGCGCTTGCCGCGAGCAGGCAGCTTGCGAAGAGAGCAAGGCCGCACGCAAAAACTTGCCATCGTGCCGGAGCTCGCACCCCAGGCCTCACCGTCGTCATGCTCACGCTCCAAGGATATCGCGCGTGTTGGAAATCTTGCGCGATGGCCGCTTCCAGCGGCCTCTGGCAGCTAGTCGCTGACGGAACCGGGCGGGTTCAATGCAGCGGCCTACCTACGGGCGGAGACGCGTCCGCTCTCGACGTCAAAGACCTCGCCTCCCGCGCCGATCTCGGCGAAGGCGGCAGGGTCCGCACCGGTCAACCACACTTGTGCGCCGAGCTTCTTCAGCTCCTCGAACAGCGCCGCGCGGCGGTTCGGATCGAGATGGGCGACGACCTCGTCGAGCAGCAGCAGCGGTACGATGCCGGTCATTTCCGCCACCAGCGTCGCATGCGCCAGCACGAGGCCGATCAAGAGCGCCTTCTGCTCGCCGGTGGAGGCATCGCGCGCCGGCATGCTCTTGGGCGCGTAGATGACCTGGAGATCGGTGAGGTGCGGGCCGTCGGTGGTGCGGCCGGCGATGGCGTCGCGCGGACGGTTGTCGCGCAGGATCTGGCGGTAGCGGTCCTCGACCGACGTCGCGGTCTCCTGAAGCAGCGCGTTCTCCATCCAGCCGTCGAGCGCGATTTGTGCCGACGGAAAGGCCGAGGCTTGCGCGCGCGCATTGAGCATGCCGGTCAGCCGTGCCGCGGTCTGGCCGCGCGTTGCGGCCACCGCGACCGCAAGCTCGGCGGTCTCGCGCTCGATCGCGTCACACCAATGATCGTCGTAATTGCGTGCCTCGAGCAGGCGGTTGCGCGAGCGCAACGAGCGTTCCAGTGCGTTGATCCGGCTGGAATGGTCGCTGTCTATGGCGAGCACCAGGCGGTCGAAGAAGCGCCGCCGCTCCGAGGCCGCGCCCATGAACAGCCCGTCCATCGCCGGCGTCAGCCACACCATGCGGATGTGGTCGCCGAAGCTGGCGGCGGAATTGACCGGCTCGCGGTCGATACGGCAGCGCCGGCTGATGGCGGCGTCAGTGCGCGGCGCATCGATGCCGGTGCCGAGCGTCGCCAGCCCCAGCGCGCCCTCGACCTGCGCCGACACCGCCCAGGAGCCGTCGCCCTGGTTGTCGGCGACGTCTTCCAGCGTCGCGCGCCGCAAGCCCCGCCCCGGCGACAGGAACGAGATCGCCTCGATGCAATTGGTCTTGCCCGCCCCATTCGGCCCGACCAGCGCCACCATGTCAGCCGCCGTCTCGAGCCCCGCCGCCCGATAATTGCGAAACTGCGTCAGCGTCAGACGATGAATGCGGGAGGGGGTCATATCAGCTCGTCATTGCCGGGCTTTGCTTTCCCTCCCCCCTTGTGGGGGAGGGTGGCGCCTCACGCAGTGAGGCGACGGGTGAGGGGTATCTTACCGCCCGGCAAGCTTTGCAAGAATATCCTCTAATACGGACACGGATTGCTGCAAAACGTCGTTGTTCCAATAGCGCGCGACCGCGAAACCTTCTGCGAAAAGTGCGGCTTCGCGAACTGCATCACGCTGCGATCCCGCATGCTGACTTCCGTCAATCTCGATCACGAGGCGCTTGTCGAAACAGACGAAATCGAGAACGTAGTTCTTGAATGGAACTTGCCGGCGAAACTTGTAGCTGGAGAGCCGACGATCCCTGAGCAAGCGCCACATGGCCGCTTCTGCGTCCGTCGGTTCGTGCCGCATATTCTTCGCAAATTGGCGGAGACGTTTGGGGACTGGCCGATGGGACGGATCCTGCGGCACTAACCCCTCACCCGACCGACTGTGTCTCCTCCAGCGGAGCTGCCCTCTCCCACAAGGGGAGAGGGCACAGCAATGCGCATCGCGTTCGGCTCTAAAGGCAATCTGCGTTGGCGAGGGAGCACCTCGCTCACACCCGCATCGGCATCAGCACGTACAGTGCGCTCTTGTCGTCGCGGTCTTGCACCAGGGTGGGGGAGCCGGGGTCGGCGAGCCTGAGTGTTGCGACGTCGCCTTCGATCTGGGCGGCGATGTCGAGCAGGTAGCGGGAGTTGAAGCCGATATCGAGAGCGTCGGAGGCGTATTCGACCTCCAGCTCTTCGGTCGCGCTGCCGGAATCCGGATTGGTCACCGACAGCACCAGCTTGCCCGCCGACAGCGACAGTTTCACCGCCCGCCCGCGCTCGCTCGAAATCGTCGAAACACGGTCGACCGCGTTCTCAAAATCCTTCTTGTCGACGACGAGCTCCTTGTCATTGCCCTGCGGGATGACGCGGCCGTAGTCGGGGAAGGTGCCGTCGATCAGCTTCGAGGTCAGCACCACATTGCCGATGGTGAAGCGGATCTTGGCCTGCGACAGCTCGATCGTCATCTCGGCCTCGGTGTCCTCGATCAGGCGCTGCACCTCGCCGACAGTCTTGCGCGGCACGATGACGCCGGGCATGCCCTCGGCGCCCTTGGGCTGGACCAGGTCGAGCTGGGCGAGGCGGTGGCCATCGGTGGCGACGCCGCGCAGGGTCGCCGCCTTGGCGGTGCCGGCGGCGTGCAGATAGATGCCATTGAGGTAATAGCGCGTCTCCTCGGTCGAGATCGCGAACTGGGTGCGGTCGATCAACCGCTTGACGTCCTTGGCGGCGAGCGAGAACGAGTGCGACATGTCGCCGGCGGCCAGATCCGGGAAATCATTCTCCGGCAGGGTCTGCAGCGTGAAGCGCGAGCGGCCTGCGCGGATCGCCAGCACCGCGCGATCGCCGTCGGCCTCAAGCACGATCTGCGAGCCGTCCGGCAGCTTGCGGACGATGTCGTAGAACATGTGCGCCGGCACAGTGGTGGAGCCCGCGGTCGCGGTTTCCGCAGGTAGCGTCTCCGTGACCTCGAGGTCGAGGTCGGTCGCCTTCAGCGACAATTTCGCATTCTCGGCGCGGACCAGCACGTTGCCGAGGATCGGAATCGTGTTGCGGCGCTCGACCACGCGATGGACATGGCCCAGCGACTTCAGCAATTGCGCGCGTTCGACCGTAACCTTCATTGCATTACTCGCCCGATCCCCAAGGAAAACACAGCGTTGAGAAGGCCGGGCAGCGGGACGCGCGCCACGGCACCGAAGACCCCGAAAAGCCGGATCATTCCTGCCGATATGACCAAAGCTGTCAGGGTCGCGCAAGGTGGCGCGGATGGCCCCCGGATTCAAGGGATCGGAGGCAGTTCCCCACGATTTACCGCCCAAACGAAGGCCGCCGCCCAGGCATGGCCGGGGCGGCGGGAGAATGGCGGCAGCCCTAGGCGTTTATTCCTGAAGCTGGCGCTTCAGCGACTCCACTTCCTCGGACAGCGCCGTGTCCTTGGAGACCAGGGCCTCGATCTTGCGCACGGCGTGCAGCACGGTGGTGTGGTCGCGTCCGCCGAAGCGGCGGCCGATCTCGGGCAGCGAGCGCAGGGTCAGCGTCTTGGCGAGATACATCGCCACCTGGCGCGGGCGGACCACGTTGGCGGTCCGGCGTGAGGACAGCAGATCGGAGCGGCTGACGTTGTACTGCCGCGCCACCACGCGCTGGATGTCCTCGATCTTGATCCGCTTGGGCTCCTGCGGCCGGACAAGGTCGCGCACCTCGTGCTCGGCCATTTCCAGCGTCACCGGCCGGTTGTTGAGTTTCGAGTGCGCGAGCAGACGGTTGATCGCGCCTTCGAGGTCGCGGCCGTTATGGGTAATGGTGCGCGCCAGATAATGCAGCACCTCCTCGGGCACCTCGAACGTCGCATGGTGGGCGCGGGCCGCGGCAACGCGCGACTTGAGGATGCCGTGCCGCAGCTCCTCGCCGAGCGAGCCCATCTCGACCACGAGGCCGCCGGCGAGCCGCGAGCGGACGCGATCGTCCAGGCTCTCGAGATCGGACGGCGGACGGTCGGCCGCGATCACGACTTGGCGGCCGGCGTCGATCAGCGCGTTCAGCGTGTGACAGAACTCGGCCTGCGTCGACTTGCCCTGCAGGAATTGGAGATCGTCGATGACGAGCACGTCGATGCCGCGCAGCGCTTCCTTGAAAGCGAGCGCCGTCTGCGTCTTCAGCGCGGCGACGAAGCCGTACATGAATTTTTCCGCGGTGAGATACAGCACCTTGCGCTCGTTGCCGGAATTGCCGGCCCAGGTCACCGCCTGGAGCAGATGCGTCTTGCCGAGGCCGACGCCGGCATGGATGTAGAGCGGGTTGAACATCACTGGGTCGCCGCGGCGTCCTTCGGCGACTTGGCGCGCGGCCGCATGCGCCAGCGTGTTGGAGCGGCCGACGACGAAGCTCGCGAAGGTCAGGCGCGGATCGAGCGGCGAGCCGCCGAGCGCGTCGTGATTGGCCGAGACCGGCGCGGTCGCGGTCGAGCGCAGCTCCGGGGTCGGCGCGCGGCGCGCCTCGACCGGGGCGGGCGCTTCCTTCGGCTGCGCGACCGGGCGCACCGCCGAGCGGACCGTGAGATCGATACGATGCACTTCCGGCATCTCGGCCTGCCAGCACGACAGCACGCGCTCGGCATAATGGGCCTGAATCCAGCTCTTCAGGAAGCGCGTCGGCACCGAGAGTCGCACGCTCTCGTCCTGCACGCCTTCCAGATCCATGCGCGCAAACCAGCTCGTGTAAACGTCTTCGCCAACGCTCGAGCGCAGCCGACCCTTCACGCGTGACCAGCGATCCTGTTCCATTGTCATCGTCAGAAAACTTCTCTTGAGAGATAAGGTTGCGTTGTGAGCGCCATGCAGGGTTCCTGCCGAAATCCCTGGGATGGCGCGACCTCAAGCGAGTCCATCATCAGACACGGCTCGACCGTTCGGCGGAAACGCCGCGGGTCAGATCAGCGATGTCGGAGATGGAGGGGTCGCGAGGTCAGCGCGTACTCTGCGCGCCCTCACACGTCGGAGGCTGGTCGCTTGACGGATCGGAGACGGCATCGTCGAAAGAACGAAACTGTGTCAATACCGCGTTGAATCCGTAGGACATGATACCTCCCCGTCCCGCCGTGATTGCTCACGACAAGGTCCTGCGTGTGAAAAGACAGCCGCCCCTGAAAGCCCCAGTCGCGGATGCCCTGCCCGTCTGTACTCGCCGTTCGTTCGGCTTCGCCTCGCGTCTATCGGGGTAGCTTTACGACGTCTCTCATTTGCGCCTGGCGCGAGCGGGACAGTTGAGATCCCGCTTGGAGACATTCAGACAAAGAGCTACCATTCCCACATTGCTATGGGTTTCGAACCGACAATCGCTTGTTGAAGCGTCGCCTACGTGCACACCGCCGCCGATTTGCACGCTCGCCCCGTTTCCAAAACCGCGCTGGTCTCAAGATCGTGGGCGCCGCGAACGACTTAAGGAATACACTAAGCGGAAAGACTCGCAACGAAATTGATTCACACTTGAGGCGCCAAAAAACTTGATCTGCGTTAACGCCGCGCGCGAGTTGTTCACAGGCTCCGAAGCAAGTTTTTGGATTCGTGCACAGAATCGAAAATGCCGCGCCTCGTGTGACAATTCTCCGCCTACGCCAAAAAACTTTTAAAAATTCGTCACGCACCCGACGCGCGAGCGAATTTTCCAAATGCTTCTCGCTGCTATGTTGATAAGTGATTATTGAGTCATCGCTTTTCGAGACTCGTTTTGCAGGGTAACTCCACGCCGAGACGCGTTCCTGTGAATCTACGGTGTGCAGAAGTTTCGTCGCCCGCGGATTCAATTCGAGCCCGCAGCACAGGGGTTTTTGCAACGCGGTGAAAGTTTCCGCTGTTGCAAAATTTCGGCAGTAAAATTACGGAACGAAGAATAGCGCAGGCGATACAGATCTTCCAATCCGAGGATCGATCGTGCCGTGACGGCTTGCCTGAATATGACAGCCAACAAAAAAGCCCGGCGCGATGCCGGGCTGTTTGACGCGCCGATCGGATCGACCGATCGGATGCCGGAAGACTACTTCGCGAGCTTGGCAATCTGCGCGGTGAGGCGCGAGACTTTGCGGCTGGCGTTGTTCTTGTGAATGATGTTGCGCTGGGCGGCGCGCATCAAGGCCGGCTCGGCACTCGCCAGCGCCTTGACGGCAGCGGCGCGATCGCCGGTCTTGATGGCTTCCTCGACGGTGCGCACGGCGCCGCGCATCTGGGTGCGGCGCGACTTGTTGACGGCGGTGCGGCGGGCGATCTTGCGCGTCGCTTTCTTGGCGGAAGTGGTATTGGCCATGGTCTCAATGTCCTTTGCGGTACCGGTCGCGTCTTGGTCGGGTAGCGCCGGCTGCTTGACCGCGGAATCGACGCTCGGATTTAGGGTGTTCGGTTGCTGGGCTGTCCCGGGAACATGAGGCCTCAAAGGGCCTGCACCTGCTCAAAGAACAGCGGCGGCAGGATTGCGCCCACCGCCAGTTGGCGCCCTTATAGAGAGGGTCTTTCGCACCGTCAACGCTTTCGGGAGCTGGAAAACCGGCCTGAACGGGCTGGAGGCGGGCCGTAACGCCCTGAAGAGGTTGAATTTCTGCCGTCGCCCGGCTATTGGCTGGCAACATTCTGGAGGGTCGTCCGATCGCACGACCATGGCAGGTGAGGCATGATCCGCGGCTTTTTCCGACTGATTGGGCTGTTGCTGCTCGCCGGCGGGTTCATCTTCATGGTCTATGACGGCGCCCGCTGGGTGGCCGACCAGACCCTCAAATTCACCCGGTTCGGCCAGTTCTGGAACGACATCAATCAGGCCAGCCAGACCGCGTTCCGGACCTGGGTCGAGGCCAAGGCGCCCTGGCTCTGGACTTCGGTGATCCGCCTAGTGCTGGATCAGCCGGTTTTCGCCGTCCTCGGCATTCTCGGCATTTTGCTGATGATCCTGTTCCGCCCGCGCAAACCGCTGATCGGCTATTCCCGGGATTGAGCTTTCAATTCCCGGGATTGAGCGCGCGCGGGCCGCGTAACAGAGCTGCCTGTCGCTGCGTAGATGCCTATATTCCCACCTGATCGCGAGCACGCCGCCTGAGCGCTCGACCTCTTGAGCTCGCTCACGCGACGGACAGCTCGTTTCGGAGACCCATCATGCTGTTCATGCGCAAGACCACCGCATTGCCGAGCGCAACTGAGGCGCTGCCCGGCCGTGCGCAAGCCATCCCGACCGCGACCACCCATTTCGTCAACGGCGTGAAGCTGCAGCCGCCTTATCCCGCCGGTCTCGAGCAGGCGATGTTCGGGCTCGGCTGCTTCTGGGGCGCCGAGCGCAAGTTCTGGCAGCTCGGCGATGGCGTCTACGCGACCGCGGTCGGCTATGCCGGCGGTCACACGCCGAACCCGACTTATGAAGAGGTCTGTTCGGGCCGCACCGCCCATACCGAAGTGGTGCTGGTCGTGTTCGATCCGAGCAAGATCTCCTACGAGAGGCTCTTGAAGACGTTCTGGGAGAGCCACAACCCGACGCAGGGCATGCGCCAGGGCAACGACGTCGGCACGCAGTACCGCAGCGCCATCTACACCTTCAGCGACGCGCAGAAGAAGGCCGCCGAGGAGTCGAAGGCGCTCTACCAGAAGGCGCTCGCCGCAAAAGGGATCGGTGCCATCACCACCGAGATCGCGCCCGCCAGCGAATTCTACTTCGCCGAAGACTACCATCAGCAATATCTGGCCAAGAATCCCGCCGGCTATTGCGGCCTCGGCGGCACCGGCGTGTCCTGCCCGATCGGGGTTGGTGTGAGCGCGTAATTGTAAACTCGAAGTGTGCTGCGCTTACCCTCCCCTGGAGGGGGAGGGTCGGCTCACATTGAGCGCAGCGAAATGTGAGACGGGGTGGGGTGATCTCTCCACTCGGGCAGTGCTCATTGCGGAGAGACCGTCACCCCACCCCGCTACGCATTTCGCTTCGCTGCATGCGTAGCGACCCTCCCCCTCCAGGGGAGGGTGCGACAGTGACCACATCACTCAACGCTTTATTAACCATAACCGGTGCAAGACTGGAGCCGTCTCGTTTCGAGGGATAGGTCCGGTGCCGGTTGCACGCGCGTTTCGATGGTCGATCTTGGCAGCGTCCCTGGCAGCGTCCGCCGCGCTTGGCGGCTGCATGCAGACCGCCGGCCCCGTCGCGGTGATGCCGCCGCGCGCCGATCTCGACTCCATGGCCTATGGTCAGCCCTACAGCGCGCCGCAGCCGGTCGTCGTTGCCGACGGTGGCGGCGCCATCGGCGCGCTGCGCAATTCCTTTGCCTCCTCGCCCGCGCCCATGCCGGTCGGCTACGCCGCGCCAATGGCGGCGCCGGTGCGCTATGACCCTTCCTATCATCTCGACGCCGGCGACAGGCTTCGCGTCGTGGTCTACGGCCAGGAAGGTCTCACCAACAGCTATGCGATCGACGCCGGCGGCTCCATCACCATGCCGCTGATCGGTGCGGTGCCCGCGCGCGGCCGCACCACGGCGGGCCTCGCCGGCGAAATCGCCGCACGCCTGCGCAACGGCTATATCCGCGAGCCCTCGGTCGCCGTGGAGATCGAGGCCTATCGCCCGTTCTTCATTCTCGGCGAGGTCCTCGCGCCAGGGCAATATCCTTACGTGCCGAACATGACGGTCGAAAGCGCGGTCGCCATCGCCGGCGGCTTCTCGCCGCGCGCCAAGCGCGACGTCGTCACCGTCACGCACACGGAAGCCGGCGGCGCGATGCGCGCGGTCGTCCCCCTCGGCACGCCGCTTGCGCCGGGCGACACTGTGTTCGTCGGCGAGCGCTGGTTCTAGGCTTCAGCCCAACTTTCTCCCCTCGTCATTCCGGGGCGCGACGAAGTCGCGAGCTATGATGCGCAATTGCGCATCAGAGAATCCATTCCACCGCAGAGCCCGCGGCCCGATGGATTCCGGGCCTGCACCGCTTCGCGGCGCATCCCGGAATGACGGCACGCTATTTCGTCAAATGCTTCGCGAAAAATGCCATGCTGCGCGGCCAGGCGATGTCGGCGCTGGCCTTGTCATAGCTGGCCCGCTCGTCGCAATGGAAGCCGTGCTGCGCGCCCGGATAGACGAAGACCTCCACATCGGGCCGCTTCGTCTTGATGGTCGCGACATCGGTCAGGGGAATGCCGGCATCTTGCTCGCCGAAATGCAGCTGCGTCGGCACCTTCGGCGTCTCATCGGCAAAGCGCACGATAGCGCCGCCGTAATAGCCGATCGCGGCCTTGAGGCCCGACAGCCGCGTCGCCGCAACGAAGGCGACGCTGCCCCCTAAGCAAAAACCGATGATGCCGACCGGGCCGACGCTTCTGGCCGCATCGATCGCTGCCTGGACGTCGCGGAGCATCGCGGCCCAGTCCGGATTGGCGACGAATTTGCGCGCCTCCGCGATCTCGTCGGGCGAATAGCCCGACTGGAAGTTCGGCGACGTGCGGTCGAAGATCGACGGCGCGATCGCGGCATAGCCTTCCCCTGCGAGACGATCGCAGACCGAGCGGATGTGGTGATTGACCCCAAAGATCTCCTGGATCACCACCACCGCGCCCTTCGGCGTGCCCAAGGGATCGGCGCGATAGGCGCCCAGCTGGAAATTGTCCGAAGCCGTCAGCTTGATGTCTTGTCCCACGCGGGTTGTCCTTCTTGGTTGATCATTGATTGAGAGTTCGGAATGCTCCACAAACTCGTCATGCCCGGGCTTGTCCCGGGCATCCACGTCTTGTCTCAGCGCAGAAGAACGTGGATGGCCGGGACAAGCCCGGCCATGACGATCCGGAATTGTCGGCGCGCAGCCACCCTCACTCCCACATCCAGTTCTCGCCGTAATCCTCCTTCCATCCTGCCAATCGTCCATGGCGGAATTGCAGGAATAGGCGGTGGCGGTAAGGGATCAAGCCGCTGCCGCCGATGTTGCGCAAAGCGAGGTAGATCTCGTTGCCGGGACGTCCCCGCACATATTGCAGCGGCTGTCCGAGGGCGCGCGCGGTCTGCTCGGCATCCATGCCGAAGGCGAGCGGCGTGTTGTTCGACAAGGTCGCGACGAAGGGCCGGCGCGGCGGCATGGTGCCGAACGGCTCGGCCTGCGCAGACATCGATAGCAACATCATGCCAGCAGCCAGCATCATCAGCTTCATCGCCTACGTCCTTGCTTGATCGGCCTATCCCGGCAAGTTCTTCAGGAAAGGCTCGACCGCGTCAACAAAAGCCTTGGGCTGATCGATGTTGACGGCATGTCCGGCGGCGGGGATCACGACCTTTTGTGCGCCGGGGATCTTTGCCGCCATGTAGTCGGACGCCGCCAGGAACGGCGTATCGTCGGCGCCGACCACGACCAGCGACGGCACGTTGATCTCGGGTAATAGCTCGATCACGCGCGCGTCGCGCTGGGTCAGCATTCCTCGCGCGGCGAGCGCCAACCCCCTGGCGTTGCGATGGCTGGCGGTGGCGCGTTCGCGCGTTGCCGATTTCAAGACGTCGAGGCCTTCACGATCGAGCCGGTCGGCGGTGGCAAGCGCCCGCGCGTTCCAGGCTTCGCGCGCGTCGTCCTTCTTGAAGCCGGGGCCGGTGTCGATGATCAGCAGCGCGCGAGCACGCTCCGGGTACGCGCGATAGAACGCGAGCGACATGTAGCCGCCGAGCGAGAGACCACCGATGATGGCGCGCTTCGCACCGACCGCATCGAGGATCGCCGCCATGTCGCCGACCGTCAGCGCTTCACTGTAGGCTTTGGGATCGTCGGGGTAATCGGACTGGCCGTGGCCGCGCATGTCCCACAAGATCAGCTTGTGGTCTTTCGCGAGCGCATCGACCTGCCCATGCCACATCGCCGACGTCGAGGAATAACCGTGAGTGAGCAGCAATGGCGGCCCCTCGCCATGGACTTCGTAATAGATCCCGACGCCGTCCCGATTGATCTTCGGCATGTCTCCTACCCTTCTGTTTCTCGCCGCGGGCGTCGCTGCACCCTCTCCCCTTGCGGGAGGGTGGCTTCGCGAAGCGAAGCCGGGTGAGGGGTCTCTATCCTCACGAATGGTTTCGCGCGTGGAGAGAACCCCTCATCCGGCGCTTCGCGCCACCTTCTCCCGCAAGGGGAGAAGGGACGTTCGTGGCGCCGCTATGACTTCAGCTCACTTCGTCACAGTCTAGTCCGCCAAGTTACCTCGAAGAAACTGCCTGAATGCGATGGCACGCATGTCTGGCGCACGTGCTGTTGTGTCCAGTGGCTGTGTCGGCGCCGTTGGCGCGGCGCACAACGAGCAAGCGCAGAGCTGGCCTTTTCGACTGCTTCCAAATTGCATTTGCCTCCGCGCGTGAACGCGATCATGCTCGCTGCCAAGGCGGGACGCCAGCCCGGTGGGCGTCCGCCAGACAAGTTGCCGCCGTAAGCGGCTTCATGCACCGGCAGGGGAAGACGCCTATGCCAACTCTCACCATCAACGGGCGGAGTCTGTCCGTGGATGCGGCGAACGACACGCCGCTCCTCTGGGCGATCCGCGAGCAATTGCAGATGACCGGCACCAAGTTCGGCTGCGGTGCCGGGCTGTGCGGGGCCTGCACCGTGCACGTCAACGGCGAAGCCGTGCGTTCGTGCCAGACCATGGTCGGCGACGTCGCCGGCAAGAAGATCACCACCATCGAAGGCCTGTCCGCCAAGGGCGATCATCCCTTGCAGAAGGCGTGGATCGCCGAACAGGTGCCGCAATGCGGCTACTGCCAGTCCGGGCAGATCATGCAGGCGGCCTCGCTGCTTGCGAAGAATCCCAATCCAACCAAGGAAGAGGTCGTGGCGCATATGGACGGCAATCTCTGCCGTTGCATGACCTATTCGCGGATCCAGAAGGCGATCATGCGCGCCGCATCCGAGATGCGCACCGCGTCCGCCACCTCCAGCGAACGGAGGCCCACATGAACGAGCATGTGAAGAACGTGACCCCCGAGACGACCGATCTCAGCCGCCGCTCCTTCCTGGTCGGCACCGCCGCCACCGGCCTGGTGCTCGGCTATGCCGGCGTACCCGGCATCGATTCTGCGGCGGCTGCGGCTCCTGCCAATTTCGAGCCGAGCGTCTGGTATGCGATCTCGCCCGACGGTCTCGTCACCGTGACCTGCGGCAAGGCCGACATGGGCCAGCACATCGCCTCCACCATGGCGCAGATCGTCTGCGAGGAGCTCGGCGCGAAGTGGAGCGACATGCGCGTCACGCTTGCCTCCAACGATCCGAAGTTCAACGATCCCGTCTTGGGCGCGCAGATCACCGGCGGCAGCTGGTCGACCATGATGAATTTTGAGGCGATGAGTCGGGCGGGTGCCGCGGGCCGCATGGCACTGACGGAAGGCGCGGCCGCCGCGATGGGTGTGCCGGCCAGCGAGCTCGTGGTGCGCGATTCCATGATCGTGCATCCGAAGTCGAAGAAGCAGATGTCGTTCGCCGAAATCGTGAAAAGCGGCAAAGCGACGAAAACCTTCACGCCGGATGAGCTCAAGGCGATCAAGCTGAAGACGCCGGATCAATACACCATGATCGGCGTCTCGGTGCCGCAGCTCGACATCCCCTCCAAGACCAACGGCACGGCAAAGTACGGCATCGACGTGATGCTGCCGGGCATGGTCTATGGCGCGGTGGTCACGCCGCCGGTGCGCTTCGGCGCCACGGTGAAATCGGTCGACGACAGCGGCGCCAAGAAGGTGCCGGGCTTCATCAAGGCCGTCACGCTCGACGACAAGACCGGAACGACGTCGGGCTGGGTCGTCGCGGTGGCCGGCACCTATGCCAACGCCAAGAAGGCCGCGCAGGCGCTGAAGATCGCCTATGACGGCGGTCCGAACGCCAAGCTGTCGAGCCAGTCGCTGCTCGATGAAGCCAAGCGGCTTCAGGCGCTGGAGGATTCCGGCCAGTTCTTCGTCAAGGACGGCGATCCCGACGCCGCGTTCGGTTCGGCGGCGAAAGTGCTGGAGGCGGAATACACCACCAGCATCAACATCCACGCGCCGCTGGAGCCGATGAACGCGACGGCGGAGTTCAAGGGCGAGATCCTGCACATCTATTCCGGCAACCAGTTCGCGACGCGCTCCGGCGCGATCGCGGCAGGCGCTGCCGGAATCGATCCGAAGTTCGTGGTCATGCACCAGATGTGGCTCGGCGGCGGCTTTGGCCGGCGTCTCGATGCCGACATGATGATTCCGGCGGTGCAGGCGGCGAAGGCGGTCGGCAAGCCGGTGAAGGTGATCTACTCGCGCGAGAACGACATGACGATGGATTTCTCGCGCCCGCTCACCTATCAAAAGGTCAAGGCCGGCGTGGACGGCGATGGCAAGCTCATTGCGATCAGCCACGACGTGGTCTCGGCCTGGCCGACCGCGCGCTGGGGAATCCCCGACTTCCTGACGCCGTCGGTCGACAAGAAAGGTCCGCTCGATTCCTTCACGGTGAACGGGGCCGACTTCTTCTACACCGTGCCCAACCATTATGTGCGCGCGATCAAGAACGAGCTCGCGCACAACGCCACGCCGTCGGGCCAGCTCCGTTCGGTGGCGCCGGGTTGGACCTTCTGGGCGGTCGAAAGCATGATCGACGAGATCGCGGCGGCGGCGGGCAAGGATCCGGCGCAGTTCCGCATCTCGCTGCTCGATGGCGCGGGCAAGAACGACGGCGGCGCGCAGCGGCTGCGCAACACGCTGCTCGCCGCGATGGGGTTGTCCGGCTACGGCACCAAGCAACTCCCCAAGGGAGAAGGCATGGGCGTGGCCTGCGTCTCATCGCAGGAACGGGCGAGTGCGAGCTGGACGGCGTGCGTCGCCCATGTCGCGGTGGCGCCGTCGGGCGCGGTGACCGTGAAGAAGCTCACGGTCGCAACCGACGTCGGCACCCAGGTACATCCCGACAACATCCGCGCCCAGGTCGAGGGTGCGGCGCTGTGGGGCCTGTCGCTGGCGATGTACGAGAAGGCGACACTCAAGGACGGTGGCATCGAGCAGACCAATTTCGACAGCTACACGCCCTTGCGCATGAGCCAGACGCCCGAGGTCGCTGTCGCCGTGATTGCCAATGGCGAGAAGGCCACCGGCGTCGGCGAGCCCGCGGTGACGGTGGTGGCCCCCGCCATCGGCAACGCCATCTTCAACGCCTCCGGCGCCCGCGTCCGGGCGCTGCCGATCACAGCCGAAGCCGTGAAGGCGAGCATGAAGGCGTGAGACCGAGCGCGATTGTTGCGTAAGATGATCCGCCGGAGGCCAACCTCCGGCGGATTTCCTTTGGGGTGCCCTGCATCTCCATACTCGCCGTCATGCCCGGGCTTGTCCCGGGCATCCACGTTCTGCGTGCCGCGGGCAAGACGTGGATGGCCGGGACAAGCCCGGCCATGACGGAGACTGTAGGGTTAAAAATTCTCTTTGTTATCAATGACCGGCTACTGTGCATGGGGTTGTTTTTCGACTTTTTGCGGAAATCCCTCAAATTGCACTCAATTCCGCAGGGTTCCATTGAGCACGCCTCTTAAGGGCCAGAGAACCTGATCCGGCTTAGGCTTAAGGCCAATACTCGTGCTCTCGGTTCCTTTTGGGGAAGTTCATGAACGCCTCAGCCAAACCCGCCGCCAAACGCCGGCTTCTGCTCGCCTCCGACCGGAGCGACGAGAGCAGCGAGCTCGTCAGCATCCTGAAAGCGGTTGGCGAGGTCTCGACGGTCACGACCCAGGACATTCCCGAGAAGCCGTCGCGCGATCTCTCCGGCCTCGTCGTCGACATCAATTTGCGCTCGCCCGAGAGCGTGCAGCGGGTGCGCAACAAGCTGCGCGGCGATGCCTATCGGTCGATGCCGCGGTTGTTCGTGCTCGCCGACGCCCTGCATCACGGCACCATGCAGGCCTGGGCGCTGGGCGCCACCGACACCATCTCGCGCCCGCTGCAGGCGGACGCCATCCTTCAGCGCATCCGTTCCGCCTTCCCGGACACCGCCGTCTATGACGCGACCGATCGCGGCAAGACGCTCAACCGCGGCGTCGAGGCGGCGCATGCGGTCCTGGCCAAGATGTTCGAGAAGCTGCCGCTCGGCGTGCCCCTGACCTTCGACGACGTCATTGCCGCCGAGAGCAAGATCCTGAAGGCGATCAAGCACTCCTCGCTGCGCGAATGGCTTACCACGGTCGGCTGCCACCATGTCGGCAGCTATCGCCACTGCCTGTTCGTCACCGGTTTCGCCGTCGCCTTCGCCCAGCATCTCGGCATGCGCGAGGACGACCAGCGCCGCCTGACCCGCGCCGCGCTGCTGCACGACGTCGGCAAGGCCTTCGTTCCCTCCGCGCTGCTCGACAAGCCCGGCAAGCTCACCGACGAGGAGATGGCCGAGGTCCGCCAGCATCCGCGCCGCGGCTATGACGCGCTCGCCGCGCAAGGCGGCTTCCCGCCGGAGATGCTCGACGTCATCCTGCATCACCACGAATTCCTCGACGGCTCGGGCTATCCCAACGGCCTGTCGTCGAACCAGATCAGCGACATCGTGCGGCTGACGACGATCGTCGACATCTACGCCGCCCTGGTGGAGAAGCGTGCCTACCGCATGCCCTTCACCCACTCGCGTGCGTTCACGATGATGGAAGGCATGGGCGGCAAGCTCGACCAGCAGCTGTTGCAGGCGTTCCGCCCGGTGGCGCTGGGGGCGTTTTGATTTCATCGTCGTCCTGGCGAAGGCCCGCTGCCGTAGGGTGGGCAAAGGCGCGCCCTTTGCGCGCCGTGCCCACCATGCATCGGCGTTCGCGGTGACAATGGTGGGCACGCTTCCGCCTTCGCTCTTCGAGCTGCGGCGGACAAGTCGCTTTGCCCACCCTACGGCAGCGTGCCGTTTGGCGGCGCCTCACCCCACCATCTTCCTTAGCTCCGCCTTCGCCACCTTCTCCAGCGTCGAGCGCGGCATGTCGTCGACGAGCCTGATCTCGCGCGGCACCTTGAAGTCGGCAAGGCCGGCGCGGCAGGCCGCCATCACGCGATCATGCAGGTCGGGCGCAGCACCCAAGACGCCGCCCTGCGGGATGATGAAGACGACCGGCACCTCGTCCAGCATCGGATGGGTCTTCGCCACCACCGCCGCCTCGCGCACGCCGGGAACGAGCGCGATCACCTGCTCGATCTCGGAGGCCGCGACGTTCTCGCCGCCGACCTTCAGCATGTCCTTGGCGCGGTCGCCGAACTTGATGTAGCCGTTCTGAAGCCGTTCGACACGGTCGCCGGTGAGGAAGAAGCCGTGCTCGTCAAAACTCTCGCGCGTCGCCTTCTCATTGTGCAGATATTCGGCGAACAGCGACAGGCCGGGGATGCCCTTGATCGAGAGATTGCCGGTGCCGCCGACGTCCGTCGGCCGGCCGTCATCATCGGTGATGCGGATCTGATACTCGCTCGCCGCGCGGCCGATCGACATCGGGATGTTGGGCTGATCGACCTCGCCGACGATGCCGTGGGTGATGGTCTCGGTCATGCCCCACCAGCCGATGATCTTGACGCCGAACGCGGCGAAGGCCGGCGGCTCGTTGATCGCACTGCCCCACAGGCGGAATTTGTGGTCGTTCGGGATCTCCTGCTCGAGCAGCGCCTTCATGCAGAACGGAATCGTCGAGGTCCAGGTCGAGCCGTGCTCGCGCGCGACGCGCCAGAACCGGCTGGCGGAGAAGCGCGGCTGGATCACGCAAGATCCGCCGACCCACAGCGTCGCCAGCATGGAATAGGCCAGCGCGTTGGTGTGGAACAGCGGCAGATAGGTCTGGTGCACGTCGCCGGCATGAAGGTCTTCGTGCGCGGCGTTGATCTTGGCGCCCCACAGCGCATTGGCGTGGGTCCACAGCACGGCCTTGGGGCGCGACGTCGTGCCCGAGGTGTATTGCACGCTGCACGGCGCGAGCGGATCGGTGGCGCGCCTGGGGCGATCCGCGCTCTCAGTGAACAGGGATTCGAAACTGTCGCCGCGCGCGACCGCTTGCGCCGGCGCTGTGCCCGCATCGTGCGAGGTCACCGCCATCCAGCTTATGTTGCGGCAGTTCTGCGCGACAACTTCCGCATAGGCCGGCTGCGTGATCGCGGCGACCGCGCCGCAATGATCGGCGAAGTACGCGATCTCGGCCGGCGCCGAGCGGGTGTTGGTGGTCACCGCGACGGCCCCGAGCTCGACACAGGCGAACCACGCCAGCATCGCCTCAATGCAATTGTCGAGATGGATGAGCACATATTCGCCCCGCCTGACGCCGCGCCTTGCGAGGCCCGCCGCGAGGGCGCCGACCCGCTCGTGAAACTCGCCATAGCTCCAGCGTCGCGCCGGCGCATCGAACGGCGCCCAGATCAGGAACGGATGTGAGCTGCGCACCTCGGCGCGCAGCTTCAGCAGCCACGGCACGTCGAGCCCGTCGAAAGGGCCCACGATTCCGGCGGCGGTCTGTTGAATGGGCATGTGTCCTCCCGTGCAGCCTGCATCTTGATGGCGGCTGTCTTTGGATTATTGCGTCTTCCTGCCACCCGATGGCGCGGGAAGCAAATGGCGTGGGGCCGCCCGCTCTCTCCTCCGTCATTGCGAGGAGCCCTTGCGACGAAGCAATCCAGGCTGTTCCGGCGGAAGCAGTCTGGATTGCTTCGCGGAGCCTGTCATCGGGCCGCGCTTCGCGCGGACCCGTTGGCTCGCAATGACGGTGCTTGGGGCCGGCCGCCAGGCCCTAATCCTCATACGACGAGATCTCGATCAGGCTGCCATCGGGATCCCGGCAATACACCGAGCGCAGCGTGCCGCGGGCGCCCTGCCTCGGGCCCGGCCCTTCCTCGATCGCGACGCCATGGGCCTGCAGATGCGCCACCACCTCTTCGGGAGCGGCGGAGGTGAGGAAGCACAGATCCTCGCTGCCGGCGGTTGGGTGGTCCGCGGTGAACCACTCCACCTTGTCGCCATCGCGCGGCCGCACGTTGATCTTCTGGTTACCGAATTGTAGCGAAGTCCGCGGCGCTTTGCCGCCGCCGGGGTCGAACACCTTGACTTCCATGCCGAGAATCTTGCGGTACCACTCCGCGGTGGCCGCAACGTCGGCGACGTTGATCACGAGATGATCGAGAGCCTCGACCTTGACCGGCATGTCTCATCCTTTCGTCGTGATGCGCCCCGTGCACTTTCCGCCTGCGCCAAGCTTTGTTACAAGCCCCGCCGACGACATTTTACAAGATATCCGGCCTTCAAGAACAACACTGGGAGAACCCTTGAGATGATCACTCGCCGTACCGCGCTGGGCCTGCTCGCCGCCAGTCCGCTTGCAGCCACCCCGCTGTCCAAGGCCCTTGCCGCCGATTATCCGACCCGTCCGGTGAAATGGGTGGTCGGCTATCCGCCGGGCGGGGCCACCGACATCCTGGCGCGGCTGCTCGGCCAGCGGCTGTCGGAAAGGCTCGGCCAGCAATTCGTGGTCGAGAACAAACCGGGCGCCGGCAACAATATCGCCACCGAATCGGTCATCAACGCCGAGCCCGATGGCTACACGCTGCAGCTGGTCAACCCGGCCAACTACATCAACGCCTCGCTCTACGCCAACCTGAAGTTCAACTTCGTGCGCGACATCGCGCCGGTCGCCTCGTTCCAGCGCGTACCGAACGTGATGACCGTGAACAAGGACGTGCCGGCCAAGAACGTCGCCGAGTTCATCGAATATGTGAAGGCCAATCCCGGCAAGGTGAACATGGCCTCGTCCGGCAACGGCACCTCGGTGCATCTGTCCGGCGAGATGTTCATGGCCATGACCGGCTGCAAGATGCAGCACGTGCCCTATCGCGGCGCGGCGCCCGCGATCACCGACATGCTCGGCGGCCAGGTGCAGGTGATCTTCGACAACATGCCCTCGATCATCCAGCACATCCGCTCCGGCAGCTTGCGCGCAATCGGCGTCACCACCACGGAACGCTCGCCGCAATTACCCGACGTGCAGCCGATTGCCGACACCGTCAAGGGCTATGAAGCCAGCGCGCTGTTCGGCATGGGCGCGCCGAAGAACACGCCGAAGGAGATCATCGCCAAGCTCAACAGCGAGATCAACACGCTGATGAAGGAGCCCGACATGGCCAAGCGTCTGGTCGAGCTCGGCGGCGAGCCGCGGGTGCAGACGCCCGAGGCGTTCGGCGAGGAGATCAAGGCCGAGACCGAGAAGTGGAAGAAGGTCGTCGAGTTCGCCGGCCTGAAGGTCGAGTAGCGATCTTGTGATGAACGCGATTGAAGCCCTGCCGTTCGGCAGGGCTTTTTTCTTGCGCGCGCGATATACTTGATCTGGAATAAACCGGCGCGACGAAACCTCGTGAGGATGGTGGCGTATCTGACGCCAGCAAGAGAGGAGTTGGATCATGCGCAACACCCAATTGGCGCTGCTGACGCTCGGCGTGACGGTCCTTGCCGGATTCGCCAACATTCCCCCAGCCGCCGCGCGCGACTATCCCTGGTGTGCGCAAGGCGGCGAGTACGACTATCCCGGCGAATGCGCCTACAGCACCTATGAGCAGTGCCAGGCCAGCATCTCCGGCCGGCTGTTGTACTGCGGTCGCAATCCTCGCTTTGGCTACGGCCAGATGCAACCTCAGCCGCGAGTGCACCGCCGCACGCGCGACGTCGCGCCATACTAGCGCAACCCACGTTCCCCACTGCCCCGCTGCCTGATCACGCGCTCGTGCAGAACCGCGTGCGGAGGTTCGGGCTTGACGCATCTCGGTTCGCATTTATACTAAACCTCATGGTTAAGTATCAAGACGAGACGCTGGACCGGACCTTTGCGGCGCTATCCGACCCGACGCGGCGTGCCCTGCTGGCACGGCTCGGCGAGCAGGACAGCCTGTCGGTGAGCGAGCTGGCCGCACCGTTCCCGATCTCGCTGCCGGCGATCATTAAGCATCTCGACGTGCTCACGGATGCGGGCCTGATCGTGCGGGAGAAGACCGGGCGCACGGTCGCCTGCCGGCTCACCGCGCAGCCGATGGAGCAGGCGATGAACTGGCTCAATCGCTACGCGCAATTCTGGTCCGACAATCTCGATCGCCTTGCTGCCTTCGTGGAGGAAGAGACATGGCCAACGCAGCCGTCAACGCCGATCTCAGCGCCGCCGAGCGCCCAACGGAACGCCCAAGCCTCACACTCACGCGCCGGCTTCGCGCGCGGCCGGAAAAGGTCTACGCGGCCTGGACGCAAGCCGAGCAGCTAGCGCAATGGTTCGGGCCGCCGAACATGAAGCCGGCGACGCTTCGAGCCGAGCTCGACGTCCGCACCGGCGGCAGCTTTCGCATCAGCTTCACCCGTGAGGACGGCGAATATTTCGAGGCCGGCGGTACCTATCGCGACGTCGTGCCGAACGAGCGGCTGGTGTTCACCTGGGCCTGGCATTCGACGCCGGAGCGCGAATCGCTGGTGACGATCACGCTGAAGCCGGACAGCGGCGGCACCTTGATGGTCTTCCATCACGCCCAATTCTTCGACGAAACCGCCCGCGACAACCATTTGCGCGGCTGGAGCTCGTTCTTCGACAAGCTCGATGCCTTCGTCGCCTGATCCAGATCAGAGGAGGACACCATGCAGCAACATCAGATCGTCTCGCGCGAGCAATGGATCGCCGCCCGCAAGGCTCATCTCGCCCATGAGAAGGAGCTCACTGCGGCTCGCGAGCGCCTGGCCGAGGAGCGCCGTGCATTGCCGTGGGTCAAGGTCGACAAGAACTATTTGTTCGACGGACCGAACGGCAAGCTGACGCTCGGCGATCTCTTCAAGGGGCGGCCGCAGCTCGTGGTGCAGCACGTGATGTTCGCACCCGATTGGGACGCCGCCTGCAAGAGCTGCTCGTTCTGGGCCGACGGTTTCGAGCGCATGGTGCCGCATCTGGCCGCGCGCGACACCAGCATGGTTGCGATCTCGCTCGCGCCTGTTGCCAAGCTCGACGCATTCAAGAAGCGGATGGGCTGGACCTTCGACTGGGTCTCCTCGGGAAGCAACGACTTCAACTACGATTACGAAGTCTCGTTCACACCCGAGCAGATCGACAAGGGCGTGCCGAAGTACAATTTCGGCACCACGCCGTTCTACGGGCCCGAGCTGCCCGGCATCAGCGTGTTCTTTCGCAACGAGGCCGGCGAGATCTTTCACACCTACTCATGCTTCGCCCGCGGCCTCGATATGATGAACGCCGCTTATCAGTACCTCGACCTCACGCCGCTCGGCCGTCACGAGGAGGGCTTGCCCTATCCGATGGACTGGGTTCGCCTGCGCGACCAGTACGAACCGCAGGCGACGAAGGAGGCGTGCTGCCACGGGTGAGGGGAGCGGTTCGTTTCTCGATGTCGTCCTGGCGAAGGCCAGGACCCATACCGCGGAATCTATCGATGGCGCTCGGTTGTCGTACCGAACGACCAATCTTCGTCAAACCCCTTATTGGGGTAATGGGTCCTGGCTTTCGCCAGGACGACGTCGGAGGTTAGGCGCGGTCGGTGCCCGCCTTCACCGCTTCGCGTCGGCCTGCTCCGTCGCGTTGCACGAGATCAGCATCGTATAGGGCCGGGCGTTGCCGGCGATGTCGGTCGTCTTGAGCTCGCTCTTCGGCTCGGCGGTCTGGTAGGGCACCACGGAATTGTCGAGGAAGTCGCGCAGCGCGCCGGTCTTGATGGCGAAGTTGATGTTTTCGGGGATGTTCCCGGTTGCGACCGCGATCCGCAGATTGTCGAGCTTTCCGGTGACCACACCCACGACCTGCCCGGTGGTGTCGAACAGCGGGCCTCCGCTATTGCCGGGCTGCACGGGCGCGCTGATCTGCAGGAAACGCGAATCGTTGCGCATGCCACTGAGCGAGCTCACGATACCGGTGGTCACGGTGAAGTCCGAGCTCAGCAGCCCGTGATAGGGAAAGCCGATCGCGACGACGGAATCGCCGGAGCGGATCGAGCGGTCGCGAATCCGGGCAAACTCCTTGAACGTCGCTGTCGACGGCGCCTGCAAGAGGGCCAGATCGTTGTTTGCATCGCTCGATACGACGCGCAACACCATTGCGGCCTCGCCCGTGAGATTGCCCTTGAGGTCGCTGCAACCCTCGATCACATGGTTGTTCGTGACGATGTGCCCATTGGCGCTGACCACGAAGCCGGTGCCGCTCTTGGACTTGGCGGACTTGCTGGCCGGCGGTGGTGCCTGCTTGTCCGCTGTGGCCGCTGGCTTCGCTGTACCCTTGGTGAAGTCCCCGGCCTTGCTGAGCCCGTCCGCCTTCACCCGCGTGACGCAGTTCGCCAGCGCCGCGACCATGGGTGCCGTCGACGTCAACACGAACTGGAGTGGCTTGCTGCCGTTGGTCGTCACTACCATCAGGCTTGCCTTCTGGAAGGTGCGAGCGACATTGAGGGGCAGGATGGTCGTCACCATGTTTGGGGCGTTGGAGGTCGCAAACAACCTGGCCTGCTCCTGGCCGTCGAAGATGAAGTCGACGGGCGCGGTATCGCCCTTGTTGAAGCGAAAGCCGGGGCTGGCAAGGCTCAGAAGCCAGGAGCCGGCCGCATTCTGCGCGACGACGAGACTCACCCCGTTGGCGTAAGGCGCGGTGGCCGCACAATGCGAGAACGCTCCCGTCTCGTCATTGCTGAAGGCGCCGCCGATCCAGTTGCCGACATTGACGGAGCCGAACGGTCCCGCCGCATGCGCGACGCTGACGACACCCACGTGCAACAAAGACGCAACGACAAATGACTTAAGCCACATACCAGCCCCCGGAAATGCTTTTCGCTCCATCTTATCTGTGGGACGCGGTGTCGCGCAACCGCCAGTTGTTCTTTCAAGTTCGATCTGGCTGTCGCGACATCCGGGCTTGCCTTTACTCTGCACTGCTATATACTTTGCAATACAAAGTAACAGGGCTCTGGGTAGCAGGGGCGGAACGAGGTTTTGGCGTTGCCAATGCGCGATCTCGACAAGGCGCTGGCCGACATCGTGACGATCCGCAGCCAGATCGCGGCGGGCACCGCGTTCCGCGGCTACGGCCCGGCGACAATGGCCGCGACAGGTGCCGTCGCGCTCATCACCGCGGTTCTGCAATTCTGGTTGCTCGGCGATCCCACCAGCGAGCCGCTCGACTTCTTCATCGGCTGGTTCATCGCCGCGGTGCTCTCCGGCCTGATCATCGGGATCGAGATGCGCGCGCGCTCGCGCCGCCATCATTCCGGCCTCGCCGATGCCATGATCCACCAGGCGGTCGAGCATTTCCTGCCCGCAGGCGTCGCCGGTGTGCTGCTTGCGGTGGTGATGTGGAAATTTGCGGCGGAAACGCTGTGGCTGTTGCCCGGCTTGTGGCAGATCCTGGTGTCGCTCGGCATCTTCGCCTCCGTCCGCTCGCTGCCGCGCACCGTCGCGCTCGCCGGCGCCTGGTATTTCGTTTCAGGCTTTGCAGTGGTGGTGCACGCCAGCCAAACTCACACGCTATCGCCATGGACCATGGGTCTGCCCTTCGTGATCGGGCAGTCGGTGATGGCGGCCATTCTGTATGTCGCGTCCGGAGACCATGATGTCGAAGTCTGACAGCGCGCCGTTCTCCTACGAAGGGCTCGATCGCGTCATCCACGAGAAGGCGAGGCTCGGCCTGCTGACCTCGTTGATGGCGCATCCCAAAGGGCTGGCATTCGCCGACCTCAAGCAGCTCTGCGGCCTCACCGACGGCAATCTCAGCCGGCATCTTGCCGTGCTCCAGGAGGCCGGCCTCGTCGAGGTGACCAAGGGTTATGAGGGCAATCGCCCGCACACGACCTGTCGCCTCACCAAGTCCGGCCGCCGCCGTTTCCTCGACTATCTCGCCGTGCTCGAACGCCTCGTGCGCGATGCCGCCAAGGCCGCCGGCCGCGAGGCGCCGCCGCTCGGACGCCTCGGTTTCGCTTCGACCTGAACCCCCTTTTTGACCGGAGACTTTGTAATGCAAAGTAACCCTGTGTCCTGCGACGACAAGCTTCACGTCGGCATCATCATGGACGGCAATGGCAGATGGGCGACGCGGCGCGGCCTGTCGCGCCTGCGCGGCCACGAGGCCGGCGTCGAGACGATCCGACGCATCGTCGAGGCCGCGCCCAAACAGGGCATCGGCACGCTGACGCTCTATGCCTTCTCCACCGACAATTGGCGCAGGCCCAAGGCCGAGGTCGCCGCGCTGATGACGCTGCTGCGCTTCTACCTTTCCAATGAAGTGCAGAGCCTGGTCAAGAACGGCGTGCGCCTCACCGTGATCGGCCGCCGCGACCGCCTGCCCGACGGCATCGCCAGCGCGATCGCGCGCGCCGAAGAGGCGACCGCCCAAGGCAGCACGCTGCATTTGCGCATCGCCGTCGATTATTCCGCGCGCGACGCCATCCTCAATGCCGCGGCGAAGGCAGCGGCGCTGACCAGCCTCACCCGCGAAGCGTTCTCGCAACTCGTCACCGGCGAGGCGGGCCTGCGCGACGTCGATCTCATCATCCGCACCTCGGGCGAGAAGCGGCTGTCGGACTTTCTGCTCTGGGAAGGCGCCTATGCCGAGCTGCATTTCACCGAGCGGATGTGGCCTGAATTCGATGCCGGCGATCTCGCCGAGGCGCTCGCCGCCTTCCATGGTCGCGAACGCCGTTTCGGCGGCCTCCAGGCGATCATGCCCGAGGAGGTGCCTGCGCTCTCACGAGCGTGACGCCCGGCCTTCACTTGCTGTAATCTTGAGCAAGCGTAGGGCGCGGATCATGCTCTACTGTCGCCGTGAGGGGAGCCTTTGGCGATGCGCGCAGTTCTGGATTATTGCAGCGGCGGGACGGAGCGGCAGGTCAAAGCCGGTACCGTGGTGATCACCGAGGGCGGCACCAGCGGCCATCTCTACGTGCTGATGCAGGGCAAGCTCGAGGTGCTCAAGGGCGAGATGGTGGTTGCCACCGTCACCGAGCCGGGCGCTGTGCTCGGCGAAATGTCGGTGCTGCTGGGCCAGCCGCATACCGCGACGGTGCGGGCCTGCTCCGATGTGGTCATCTACGAATTCGAAGATGCCGCCTCGCTTCTCGAGCAGCAGCCCGGCATGGCGCTTCTGATCGCGAAGATGCTGGCCCAGCGGCTCAACGCCGCCAACACCTATCTCGCCGACCTCAAGCGGCAATATGCCGACCATGGCTCCCATCTGGCCATGGTCGGCGAGGTGCTGCAGAGCATGATCAACCTACCGCCGCAGGAGGTCTCGCCAGGCTCGGATCGGCAATCCGATCCAAGGATCTAAGCCAGTCCGGCGGATTCTCAATCGGAGCGGCGGGTCGCTTCAGCGGCGCGCTCAGGTCGATCCATTGCGCTTCCCCGGCCGCAAGCCAGAACGCCTTGTCCGCATCGAAGTCGAGCACGATGTAGGTCGGCGGCCGGCCCGGCTGCAGGCCGGTGTTGAAGACCCAGCTCTCGCCCAGCCGGTCGAACCAGGAGCCATCCTTGATGAACGGCGACTGATGCACATGGCCGGAGATCACCATCGCCGGCTGATACTGCATGATCCATTGCACCAGCTCGACGTCGCCGAAGAAGCGCTTGCCGCCCCAGCTCGTCGGCGATTCTGTCGGCGGCGCATGGTGCACCCAGATCCAGCGCCGCGGGCGATTGGCGGCGGCATCACGGAGCTGCTCGACGAGGCGCTGCTTGACCACCGGTCCATCCCACCATGGGCACACCGTGAACAAGGTACCGCCGATGCTGAGGCCGTCGCCGTCGCAGGCAATCCCAAGCTCTCGTACCTCCGAGATCCAGCGCGAGATCTTCTCGCCGTCTGCATTGCGTTCATCGAGGTCGTGATTGCCGGAGCAGAGGATCACGCGGGTCTTGGCGCCGAGCAGCGCGAGGTACTTCTTCACCACCACGATCTGCGCGCGGAAATCAACCATCGAGCCGATGTCGAGCGCATCGCCCGCGAAGATCACGAGGTCGAACTGCGGAGCCGCGCTGACCAGCCAGTCGAGCTGCGGCAGCGAATAATGCAGGTCGGCCACGACCAGGCAGCGCATCAAAATCCGTCCGCGGGAAATTGAAAAATGTCATGAAATTCCGAATGTCACGAAGCAAGAAGCAGGCCAGCACGGCTGCTCCTTCTGATCAATCCGCGCAGCGGGCTGGACCGGATCATCGAATTCTGATCTCGTGGCGCACCCTTCAACCGCTCGTGTCCGCATGACCCCCTTCAAGACCATTCGTGCCCGCGCCGAGAAACGCAAGGGCGGGCCCAAGGCGCTGGAGAAGCTGATGCCTAACAAGCCAGACCTCAAGCGGCTGGCGAAGCTCGGCGACGACCGCATCCTCGCCGAGATGACGAAGCGGGTGTTTTGCGCCGGCTTTGCCTGGAGCGTGATCGAGACGAAATGGGACGGTTTCGAAGACGCCTTCCTGCATTTCCAGCCGGCCAAGCTCAGCTTCCAGCCCGAGGAGTATTGGGAAGCCCTGCTGCGCGATGCACGCATCGTACGCAACGGCGCCAAGATCATGTCGGTGCGCGACAATGCCGCTTTCGTGCAGGAGATCGCGAAGGAACACGGCAGCTTCGGCAAGTTTCTGGCGAAATGGCCATCGTCCGACGAGATCGGGCTGCTCGATCTCCTCGCCAAGCGCGGCAGCCGGTTAGGCGGCAACACCGGCCAGATGCTGCTGCGCTTCGTCGGCTGGGACGGTTTTGTGACCTCCAAGGACGTGGTGGCTTGCCTGCGCGATGCGGGTCTCGACATTGCCGAAGAGGTGAAGTCGAAGCGCGATCTCGCCAAAGTGCAGGCGCAATTCAACGCCTGGTCCGAGGAGACCGGCCTGCCCTACACGTATCTGTCACGCATCTGCGCATTGTCGATCGGTGAGGACAGGAGCGAGTAGCAGGCCAATAGAAGGCCATTGGCCGCCGGATCGTGGACATCCTGTGGCGATCCCGTGCCATGAGCGCGGCAGAGGCAGCGCTCGATCACGAAATACATTTCTAAGGAACATTTGTGCGCAGCACTTGTTCGGAGTTTGAGCCAGGCGGCACACCGGCGCAGGGAACGTCCGCTCTGGCTCAGCTCAATGAAACCCGACGTGACAGAACGGAGCAGCTCATGAAGCTCACATCCGAACAAGTGAAGCAGACTGTCAACCAACTCGGTGCTCAGGTGCTGCCCGACGAACATCCCGCCATGCCGCAGCTTAACAGCATGTTCGGTGAGCACACCTTCTTCGTCGACGAGATGGGCCTCAAAGTTCTCGAGCCCACACCGTCGCTTGGTACCGATCGCGAGAGCGGCGAAGTCGTCAGCCTCGCCGATTGGGGCGATTCCGACCTGACCCGCCTGATGGCGCACGAGCCGGAACCGACCGGCGTGATCGTGGTGTTCGAGCATGTGAGGCATTGATCGGCCCGAGCGGGACATTTTGAGACACGTGCGCCGCGGTCGGCGAACTACGGTTCGCTGCTGTGGCGCACGGCTTTAGCGTGCCCGGTCACGTGGCAATCAGCTCCGTTGTCTTGCCAACGCGTGTCTTGTCAACAAGTGTCTTGCCAACGAGCTTGGTGCCGATCGTGTCATCCGCCACGGACGCTGCGTGCGTAGCGCCGCGACAGGCCGGAAACAGCGCGATGATCGTGAGCGAGACCGCATACGAAAGGCAGAAGCAGGCTGCCAAATCGGGAATCTCGCCGATCGAACGCGCCAGCAGCCAGCGATGCAGCAGACACACAGTCACGACTGAAGCGAGGGCACCGGCGAGATGAGGCCCGACGACTTTCAAGAGGTCTCGATGACGCACCGGGCCGCTTCGCCCAATCAGCCACCACAGGATGGGCGTGCGCACGCTTGCGCCCGCGGGTTTTCGTGAGAGAGATTGCGAAAGGACCGGGCTGGAGCTGCAGAGAGGTTGACCGCATAAAGGTCCACCTGGCTCACTCATTGGGAACCGCGCGCAATAGCGTCAGGCCTCGAGACTTCGCTGTTCTCTTACACTGTTGCTTCAGCGGGAATCTCGATGGCGATCTGAGTTCCCGGACCCGCCTTGCTCTCGAGTCGCAGCCGACCGTTGAGCGATGAGACAACCAAATTGAACGCGATGTGGAGCCCGAGGCCGGCATTGCCACGCTCCCGACTGGTCGTAACGAACGGATCGAAGATGTGCGCTTGCAATGGCTCGGGGATTCCGACGCCTTCATCGGCACAGACCAGGCGGACTGATCTCGGGTCCGGTTGGCTCACTGTGATGACAAACCTGCCGCCGCTTTTGTCAGGATAGGCGTGCCCGGCAGTGTTGAGCGCGAGATTGCTGATCACCTGAGCAAGCGCTCCGGGATAGCTGTTGAGCGTGATTCCCGCCGGGCATTGTACGTCGACCGCCAGGCCGTGGTGCGACAGCAGCGGTCCAAGCTTGGACGTCAACTCCGACAGCCAATCCCTGAGCTCGAACGTGCGCCGGTCCTCATCGGCCTGATGGACGGCGACCTGCCTGAAACTATGCACCATCTCGGATGCGCGGTGCAGGTTGTCGAAGGTCAGGTTGAGCCCCTGCTTGAGCCGGTCAATCCCCTTCGTAAGATCGGATCGCCGGACCGACGTTCCGCCCAATGCGTCAGCCATTGCTTGTAGATCAGTCTGCATGGCTGTCGAGGTCGTCAAGGCGAGGCCAAGCGGGGTGCTGACCTCGTGAGCGACGCCTGCCACCAATTGCCCGAGTGAGGCGAGCTTTTCTGCCTGCACGAGGTGCTCCTGGGTCGCGCGGAGATCGCGGAGCGATTTCTCCGAGCGTTCTTTTTCCCGTTGCAGCGCCTCGGACGTTCGGAATTGCTTTCGCGCCCGGTACTCGCGCGCAGCCACGGCATAGAGCGACAATGCGTAGGCGTTTCCGACGAGAGAATGATTGATGAATCGCAGGCCCGTTGGCATGGTCAGCGCGAACGTCTCGGCGACCAGCAGCGCTACCCACGACAGCAGGCAGAAAATCGCCAGCGAGCCGATCCGCAATGGCAGCATGGTCGAGACGAACAGGATGATCATCATCATGCCCGGAGCGGCAAACGTGAAGCCTGACGGCAGCACGAGATAAATGCTCGGCAGGATGCAGCCGGGAATGACGCAGTAGACGAGGAAAATCGTCTCTGCCCATGGCTTCATCCATCGCCGGGACAGCAGCGCGGTCAGCGGGAGCAGCACGAACAGGGCAGTGCCACCGCGGATTGCAAGGGTGGTCGGAACGACTTCGGGATAGAGCACCCAATCCCAGATGGTGTAGCCGGCATAGGTGGCGGCACCGAGCAGCATCGCGATCTGCGTCCACCCGAGACTGCCTCGGACGTACTGATCGACAAACCGCCGCTCCTCGATGCGGTCTTCGAAGCGCAGTCCGAGGCGTATCAATAAGGCAAGCATCCCAACATCAATCGCGAAAAGGCGTGTTTTGATGTCTCTACGACAGGTTTGGCGCCGCGTCGCGGATAAAGATGTCGCGTTCGCCCCAGGGGCCCACCGGTCGCGTTCAAATACCCAATGTCAGCTGAGGCTCCGAATCGCCGCCGACCTGGAGCGAAGACAGCGAGACCCCCAGCAGCCTGACGCGCTTGGGCAGCGGCATCTCGGCTTCGAGCAGGCCGCAAGCCAGCCGTTCCAAATCGTCCCGTCCTGCAACCGCCGCTGCGACGGACCTGCTGCGCGTGATGATCTCGAAGTCGGCAAACTTGATCTTCAGGGTGACGGTGCGGCCGCGGTTGCCGGTCGCCTCGCAATGCCGCCAGACCTTGTCGACGAGCGGTTTGAGCTCGACGGCCAGCGCCTCGAACTCGGTGAGATCGGTTGAGAACGTGTTCTCCGCGCCAATCGACTTTCGGATCCGGTTGGCCCGGACCGGACGTTCGTCGACACCGCGCGAGATCCAGTAGTAATAGGCGCCCGACTTGCCGAAATTCGCATTCATGAACTCCAGCGTCTGGTTGCGAATGTCGAGACCGGTGAACATGCCGAGCGCGTTCATCTTCGCGCTCGTCGCCGGGCCTATTCCGTGGAACTTGCCGACGGGCAGCGTCTCGACGAAAGCGGGGCCCATTTCCGGCGAGATCACGAACTGACCGTTGGGCTTGCGATGATCGGAGGCGAGCTTTGCCAGAAACTTGTTGTAGGAGATGCCCGCCGAAGCATTGAGGCCCGTCTCGGCCTTGATCTTCTCGCGGATGCGCAGGGCGATGTCCCGCGCCAGCGGGATGCCTTGTAGGTTTTCCGTCACGTCGAGATAGGCCTCGTCGAGCGACAATGGCTCGATTATGGGCGTATGCTCGGCAAAGATGTCGCGAATCTGCCGGCTGATTGCCTTGTAGACCTCGAAGCGCGGCTTGACGAAGATCAGATCGGGACACTGCCGCTTCGCAGTCACGGATGGCATGGCAGAGCGAACACCGAACTTGCGTGCTTCATAGCTGGCGGCCGCGACCACGCCGCGTTCCGCAGAGCCTCCGACTGCGACCGGCTTTCCGCGCAGGTCCGGATTATCGCGCTGCTCCACGGACGCATAGAAAGCATCCATGTCGATATGGATGATCTTGCGGACGGGCGAGGCTTCGCCGGTCACCGTGTCGGATTCGCTCATGGAGGGATGATACAATCGAGCGAAGCGAAGCGCGAGGTGGCCCGTGCCCACGCTTCAATGGACCGCCTTCGAACGTGCCGCATGATGCATTTCTGCGGGCCGTTCTGGCAGATTTGCGGCTGCCGTGCGCGGAGCCGGTTTGCTAGCCTCGGTCCGGCCATCAAGGGAGGCAGATATGCACGAGAAATGCAGCGTCGAGACCATGATTGCAGGCCTGACCGTTGGCTTGACACGCAGCGCCCAAGACAGCGGAATGGCCAAGCTGACGCCGCTCCATCGCGAGGTCGTCAGCGGCATGCCGAGCCTTCCGGAGCAGGAGGTGCGGGTGCTTTTCGCTACGCTGTTGCCGGGCGACGTCACCCCGTATCACTCGCACCGGTTTCCGGTGACCGTGTATATGTTGGAGGGCACGTTCACACTGGCTCTGGACGGCCGGGAACCGATAGCGATCGAGGCAGGACAGGTGTTCGTTGAACCGGTCGGTATCAATATGACCGGGTTCAACAAGGGCGACGTGCCAGCGCGCATGGCGTTGTTCTACGTGTGCGAGCCCAGTGCGCCGTTTGCCGATACGGCAGGTGCCGGAAGCTGACCTGCGGCACACGCAAAGAACGCGATTCAGAACAAACAGGTCTTTAAAACAAGCGCTTTCGCCGCGATGCGGTTAGCTCCTCGGGTCCAGCCGGCCCCAAAAGTCAAGGGCCGCGGCGACGATCGCCTCCGGCGCGTCCTCCTGGACGAGGTGCTTCGCATCGGGAATGACTGTGAACGAAGAGTCCGGAATGCGTCGGGCGAGTTCCTTGCCATCCACCAATGGAATGAACTCGTCCTCCTCGCCCCACAGAATGGCGACGGGGCACCGGATCTCGCCGTACCGCCCTTCCACCTCTTGCGAATATTTGTCGTCCATCTGTGCGATCTGTCGCCAGAAGGCGTTCTGCCCCTCGCCGCCAAGCCATGGCTCTATGTAAGCCCGCATGTCCTCCTCGCGCAGGCGGTACTTCACCGCGGCGCTTATGTAGGCGCGCAGAATCGCCTCGTGCACGTAGGCTGGCAATCCGGAGAACACACCCGGGTGCGCCTTTGCTGCCTGGACGAGAACCGAGCCTTGCGGGCTGATCGCGACGGGATCAATCAGCATGAGGCTGCGGTACTCGACGCCGTCCAGTAGATGCGCGCGCAGCGCGGCCGAACCGCCGAAGTCGTGGGCAATAATGTCTGGCCGGTCGATGCTCCAGTGACCCGCGAGAGCGGCGAGCAGGCCGTTCTGGGCTTCGTGGAGGACGTCCGCATCTGGCTTGGCCGATTGGCCGTAGCCCAAAAGGTCGTAGTAGAAAACGCGCCGGTGCCGAGCGAGCCAGGGCACAATCCGACGCCATTCACGCGAGGAGAAGGGCGAGCCATGCACGACAACGGCCGGCCGCCCCTCGCCCGCAACGCCCCAGGCGATGCTCTGTCCCTCAAATGAGAACCGATCCCGTAAGTCCCATCGCGCCATTGCCGTCCTTTCGAATCCAGGAGTCACCGCGATTCAGGTAACGCTGCGGCCAGAGTGCCGAGGTCAGTTCTGATGTGGGCGAGCACAACCTCGATAAGGAACATGGAGCGGGTTGCCACTCCGCTTAGAGAACATATCGACATCGCGATGTGTTCCACGGTTCAGCGCGCCGAGCACAGGGCGAAGGAACTCGCGGCGATGGGCAGATTAGCGCGAGCTGCTTTGCGCTGATTTCTGCTCGCGGTTGAGCAAGTCCTTCATCTGGGCAATCTCAGAAAGCTGGCTTTCGGTGATGCTGCTGCAGAGCTTCTTGATGCGGTCGTCGGCAAGATTGGCTTTGCGGCACATGAGTACGGCGCCTGAGTGATGGGGAATCATAACACAGCGCACTACGGCACCACGCGCGCGGCGCATTCGATGCTGGGCTACTTGGGCGGCTTCATCGGGCAGCGGGCGATTGGTTGGGTTCTTGACTGGCGCGGCGGATGCTCTGCGACAGGTGGGCGAGTGTGATCTCGTTAGTGGCTTGCGGGGATCGCGGTTAACCGATGCAACGATGGAGGCGGACATCAACTCGATGGTCGTCGAAAGAGCCTAATTCCATTGATTTGCTTACCCATCGCTTACGCAAGCGAAGAGATCGAACGGCCGAACGGCCCCTAACCAATTGAATTTATTGGCGCACCCGACACGATTCGAACGTGTGACCTTTGCCTTCGGAGGGCAACGCTCTATCCAGCTGAGCTACGGGTGCTAGTCGAGGCTTCATGTAGCCGATTGGCGAGGGGCGGGCAACCGGTTCTCACCGGCTCGCGCTCGAAGCGCTTTCGAGCGAAGTGGATCCGGTTCGGGTAAAGAAAACGCGTCAAAACAAGCATCTAGAGCCCCGTTCCGATTCCATCGAAACGGAAATGGCTCTAGGCCGATTTGCGCCGGACAGGGGCCGGAACCGCTGCGGCCTCCCGGCCGAGGGCGGCGAACTCGGCCAGCACCCGTTCGGCGCAGATGATGCGGTTGCGGCCGAGCCGTTTGGCCACATAGAGCGCCTCGTCGGCCGCGCCGAGCAGCCGGTCGGGACCGCCATCGGCGCCACTGGGAATGTGGCTTGCGACGCCGACGCTGAGGGTGACGTGGTCGCCGGCGCCGATGGCACCGTGGGCGATCTGCAAGGCCATGACGGCGCAGCGGATCTCCTCAGCGACGACGCAGGCGGTATCGCAATCCATGTCCGGCAGGATCAGCGCGAACTCCTCGCCACCATAGCGGCTGGCGAGGTCGAGCGGGCGCATTGCGTGCCGGCTGACGGCAGCGGCGACCGCGCGCAGGCATTCGTCGCCGCTCTGGTGGCCGTGCCGGTCGTTGAAGAGCTTGAAATGGTCGACGTCGACGAACAGCAGCGCCACCGGCTTCTGCGTGCGCTGGGCGCGCGCCCATTCGCTCATCAGCATCTGGTCGAAGGCGCGGCGGTTCGACAGGCCGGTCAGCCCGTCCTTGGTGGCGAGCTCCTTCAGCGCCATCTCGGCGCGCTTCTGGTCGGTGAGGTCGCGCAGCGTCTCCACCACGGCGATCAGCTGGCCGGCCTCGTCGTGGATCGGGCCGGCGTCGATGGCGAGATAGAGCTGGCTGCCGAGCTTCGGCATCACGCACCAGTTCTCGGCGCTGAAGCCGAGGCCGTTATGGCCGCGCGCGGCATATTCCGAATAGTACTCCGGAAGCTGCTCTGGGCGGTCCAGTGCGACGAGGTCGGCGAGGCAGGGGCGCTTGGTCTCGTAGAAGGCCCGCCAGTGCTTATTGGTGCCGATCACCTCCGAGGCGGTCACGCCGGTCAGCCGCTCGCAGGCTTTGTTCCAGATCACGACGCGGCGCTTCGGGTCGATCACGAAGGTCGGCACCACCAGATGCTGCATCAGCCGCACGGCGTAGGAATCGGCGACATCGACGGTCTTGGCCGGAGGCTTGCCTGGCTTCGCCATCAGGCCACCGCCGCCACCGGCAAGATTCCGGGCAAGCCATCGCCGCCGAACAGCTTTCGCATGTCCGCGGCCGGCTTCGGCGCGCTGAACAGATAACCCTGCATCTCCGTGCAGCCGAGGTTGCGCAGCATCTCGCGCTGGGCCTCGGTCTCGACGCCCTCGGCGACCGTGGTCATGCTGCTGGCGGCGGCGATGTTGACCACGGCCTGCACGATGACAGGCGCGCCGTTCGTCTCCGCGATGTCGGCGACGAAGCAGCGATCGATCTTGATCTTGTCGAACGGGAAGCGCTTCAGATAGCTGAGCGAGGAGTAGCCGGTGCCGAAATCGTCGAGCGCGATGCGCACGCCGATGGCGCGGAGCTGGTGCAGGATCGAGAGCGCCGCCTCGTCGTCGCGGATCAGCACGGCCTCGGTGATCTCAAGCTCGAGCCGGCGCGGGTCGAGCCCGGAGGCGGCGAGCGCGCCGGCGATCCGCAAGGCCAGCGTGTCGCATTTGAGCTGCACCGGCGAGACGTTGACCGCAACGCGGACATGCGCAGGCCAGGTCGCGGCCTCGTTGCAGGCCATGCGCAGCACCCAGTCGCCGAGCTCGTTGATCAGGCCGGTGTCTTCGGCGACCGGAATGAACTCCGCCGGCGACACCATGCCGCGCTCGGGATGGCGCCAGCGCAGCAGCGCCTCGCAGCCGGAGACCTCGCCCGAGCGCAGATCGACCAGCGGTTGGTAGTGAATCTCGAAGCCGCCGTTGACCAGGGCCTGGCGCAGATCCTGCTCCATGGCCAGGCGCGCCTTGGCGCAGGCGTCCATCGCCGGCTCGAAGAAGCGGTGGGTGCGGCGCCCTTCGGCCTTGGCGCCGTACATCGCGAGGTCGGCATTCTTGATGAGCTGATCGAGATCGGAGCCGTCCTGCGGCGCCAGCGCGATCCCGACGCTCGCGTCGGTGGAGAGCTGATGGCCGAGACAGTGATAGGGCTGCCGGATCGCTTCGTAGATCCGCGTCACGAACGACACCACGTCGGCCGAGGACTGGATCCCGGTCTGGATGACCGCGAATTCGTCGCCGCCGAGCCGCGCGATCAGGTCGCCCTGATTGAGGCAGCCGCGCAGACGGGCCGCGATCGCCTTCAACAGCTCGTCGCCGACATGGTGGCCGAGCGAATCGTTGATGCCCTTGAATTCGTCGACGTCGATGTAAAGCAGCGCGAACTGCCCGCCGCTGGCGACCTTCGCCAGCTCGCGTTCGATCTGCTCGCGGAACAGGGTGCGGTTCGGCAGGTCGGTCAGCGCATCGTAGTGCGCCATATGCGCGATCTTCTCGTGGGCGCGCCGCCGCTCGGTGACGTCATCGACGACGTGGATGAGATAGCGCGGCTCGCCGGCCTTGTCGCGGAGGCCGATCCGGGTCGAGGTGATGTAGCGCAGACCCATGGCCTGGGTCTGCCAGGGATGCTCGTCCTTGAAGAGCCCCTTGAGAGATTGCAGTGCCTTGTTGTCGTCCTCGGTTACCACCGTCGCTGACGGCGTCGGGAAGATGTCGAAGGCGGTCTTGCCGACGACGTCCTCGCGTGACTGGCCGAATTGCTGCTCGGCGACGCCGTTGATCAGCAGATACTGCCGCGTGCGCGCGTCCTTCACCGTGATCTGCGAGGGGATGTGGTCGATGATCTCGCGCAGGAAAGTGTGGTTGCGGTCGCGCTCCTGCTCCAGGTTACGGCGCTCGGTGATGTCTTCGATCGTGGCGACCCAGCCGCCCTGCGCGAGCGGGGTGTTGATGACGTGGAAGGCGCGGCCATTGGCCAGCTGATGAGTTCTCGTGGAGACCGTGCCTTCGGCGACGATCCGCATGACGTCGGCGCAAAATTCCTCGACATTGCCGTCGAACGCGCCACGCTCCTTGCGATGGTACATCGCCTCGTTGATGTGACAGCCGGGCTTGATGACATCGTGGGAGAGACCGAACATGTCAGCGTAGCGGCGGTTGCAAATGACGATGTATCCGGCGGCATCGTACAGGATCAGCCCCTGCGACATGTTGTTGAGGGCGGTATCGAGCCGCCGCCGCTCCGCCTCGATTCGCTCCTGGGCCTCGCGATTCTGCCGGTTGATCTGTCGGATGATCAGATAGAGGATCAGCGCGATCACGGCTGCCGAGACGCCAGCCGTAGCGACCAGGAAGCCGGTCTGCTGCCTCCAGTCCGCGAGCGCAGCCGACATGGTATTGGTCGCGATGATAACCAGGGGAAAATGATTCAGGGACGCGGCCGAGCCGAGCCGCTCCTCGCCGTCGAGCGGACTCCGGACGCGGAGCGTGTGCTGCCCGCCCTTAGTCAGCACCTTCTGCATCAGCGGCGCATTCTTGAAGCTTCGTCCGATCATCTCTTCGAGATGCGGATAGCGCGCCAGCATCTTGCCTTCGCGATCGAACAGCGAGATCGCCGTGCCCTCGGCAAGCGCGACGGACGCGAAATATTGCTGGTAGCTGTCCGGATCGATCCGCCGGACCATCGCGCCGAGGAATCCTCCGTCGGCGCCGTTCAGCCGGCGCGCGACGATCGTGGTCCATTTGTCGATGATGAAACTGCGGACGGATTCCAGGATGACCGGCTCGGCCATCGGATCCGATTTGAACGTCTGGAAGTAAGCGCGCGAGGAGATGTTGATCTTCGGCAGCGGCTGGGCCCGCGACCAGTTGATCAGCTCGCCGTCGGCGTCGTAGATCGCGATGTCGCCGAGATAAGAGACGGAGCTGATCTTGCTGCGCAGCATCTGGTTGATCGCGAGCCCGGACATGCGCTCGCGAAACATCGCGGGCGAAGTGATCTCCGGCAGGTTCATCTGCCCGATCACATCGGCGGCGACGACGTCGGAATCTTCAAATTGCTGATCAAAGTGCCGCGCGATCAGCTGCACCGTGTTTTCCAGCTCGCGCTCGCGGTTGGCGAGGGTCCGCTCACGGAATTCGCCGATGGCCATGGCCGTCACGGTGAAAATGCCCGCGACCAGCAACACGCCGCACAGGGTCAGCCACAGCACCGGCCCGCGCCGAATCGCTGCCTCCCAGCCGTTCTTCGCGGCTAGGGACATTCCGGCTGCGATCCCTGACAAGACGTGGCGCATTCCCCCTCCCTGGAAGGGCAGGAATACACCACACAAATGGCCTAAACCTTAGGAAAGCCAGTTACCTGGGCATTAATCCCATTGCGAGATCGCATCCACATGCAGCGAACCGGCGCGCTGCATCATTAATCTTCGCTTAATGCGAGGCGCCGGCGCTCTTGCCGCCGCCGGCCTTGCGCAGCCGTCCGACCACGCCGGTCGGGAAGAAGTAAACGCTGGCGATGAACAGCAGCCCGAGCCACAGCAGCCAGCGGTCGGGATGCAACAGGCCCGGCAGCAGCGGCAGGCCGGCTTCCGACGCCGCCGTGGACGCGACGCCCATCAGCGACTGCAGATAGTTCTGGGCGAGGATGAAGATGGTGGCGCCGATGATCGCGCCGTAGATCGTGCCCATGCCGCCGATCACGACCATCAGCAGGATATCCAGCATGATCGAGAAGCTGAGCGAGGTATCGGGCCCGGCATAACGCAGCCACAGCGCATTCAGGATGCCGGCGCTCGCGGCGACCAGCGCCGCAAGGCAGTTGGCGTAGGTCAAATGGAAGACGGTGCGGAAGCCGAGCGCCTCGGCGCGGAAACGATTCTCGCGGATCGCCTGGAGCACGCGTCCGAACGGCGAGTTCACCACCCGCAGCAGAGCCAGGATCATCAGGGCGGAGATGGCGAACACCAGGTAGAAGGTGAGGATGCGGCCGTTGATCTCGAAGCCGAACAGGCTTTTGGAGACCAGCACCGTGCCGGGCCGCAGCAGCTCGGGCAGCTGGAAACTGCGCCCATCCTCGCCGCCGGTCAGCCAGGAGAGCTGCGAGGCCAGCACCTGGAAGGCGGAAGCGACCGCGAGCGTGATCATGGCAAAGAAGATCGCGGCGACGCGCAGCGAGAACAGCCCGATCGCGAGCGCGAGCAGAGCCGCGAGCGGCAGGCCGATGACGATGCCGGTTGCGACCGCGGCCCAGTTCGGGCCCATCCCGTACAGCGCGATCGCGATCGCGTAGCTGCCGATGCCGTAAAACATGGTGTGGGCGAACGACACCGAGCCGGTATAGCCGAGCAGCAGGTCGTAGGACGCGACCAGGGCGGCGAAGACGCAGATCTTGGCCGCGACGTTCAGCGCCTTGGCGCCCGGGAACAGGAACGGCGTCGCCGCCAGCGCCAGGATGATGAGGACGAGAACAAGCGTGAGGACACGGCTGCGCGGCGGGTCGCCGGAGAGGATCATCATCGGCTGGTCACCGCATAGAGGCCGCGCGGCCGCCACATCAGAATGGCGACCATCAGCAGGATGTTGGAGACGAGGGCGAGTTTCGGCACCAGGAAGCCGCCGTAATTGGCAACCATGGCCACGAGGACGGCGCCGATGAAGCAGCCGCCGATCGACCCGAGCCCGCCGATGATGACGACGATGAAGATCAGCACGGTGAGGTCGTCGCTCATGGAGGCGTGAACCTGCTCGCGATAGAGCGCCCACATCACGCCGCCGAGGCCCGCGAGTGCCGATCCCGTCATGAACACGCCGAGGAATAGCCGGCGGATGCGATAGCCGAGCGCCTCGACCATCTCACGGTTCTCGACGCCGGCGCGGATCAGGAGGCCAAGCTTGGTGCGGTTGAGCACGAGTTGGATCGCGATGAAGACGGCGAGGCCGATCAGCATCGCCAGCACGCGGTACTTGGCGATCGCGACGTCGCCGAGGATGAAGGACCCGCGCAGCGAAGTCGGCAGAGGCATCGGGATGATCTGCGGTCCCCACAGCGCATAGAGCGTCTGCTCGGCGACGATCAGGCCGCCCGTCGTCATCAGGATCTGCTTCAGATGCTGGCCGTAAACGGGCAGGATCAGCACGCGCTCGACGATCAGGCCGAGCGCGCCTGATACCGCCATCGACAGCAGCGCTGCCGGCGCCAGCACCGCCAGGTTCACCCACAGCGAATCGGCCTGGATCGAGGCCGCAAACGGCGCCAGCACCAGGGTCGCGACATAGGCGCCGACCGCGATGAAGGCGCCGTGGCCGAAATTGAGCACGTCCATCAGGCCGAACACCAGGGTCAGACCGGAGGCCATGATGAAGATCATCATGCCCATGGCGAGGCTCGCGGCGGTCAGCGTCAGCCACGAACTGGTCGAGCCGATCAGCGGGATCATGAGAAGCGCGAGCGCGACCGGCAGCAGGATCGGCGCGATGTCGCGCTTCGGCTTCGGCAGCGGATCATTTGCGGCGAGTTCAGTCACTGATGCGCCTCCAGGCTCAGGCCGAGCAGTCGCTCTTGCAGCGGCACGTCGGCCGCCAGCGCCGCCATCTCGCCGCGATGGACGATGGTGCCGTTGTCCATCACCAGCACGTTGTCGCCGAGCTCGCGGGCGGCAAAGAAATTCTGCTCGACCAGAAGGATGGTCGCGCCCTTGCGCTTGATCTCCTTCAGACACTCGATCAGCGCCATCACGATGGCGGGCGCGAGGCCCTTGGTCGGCTCGTCGATCAAAAGCAGCTTGCGCGGCTCGATGATGGCGCGCGCGATGGACAACATCTGCTTCTGCCCGCCCGAGAGGCTTCCCGCCCGCGACAGCCAGAATCGGCGCAGCGCCGGGAAGAAGCCAAAAATCCAGTCGAGCTGGGCATCGTCCAGCGGCCCGTCGCGCGCCGCCAGCACCAAATTCTCCTTCACCGTGAGGTCGGAGAACACCGCCATGCTCTCCGGCACGTAGCCGACGCCGAGCCGCGCGATGTCCGGCGTGGCGCGACTCTCGATGCGCTCGCCGGCGAGGCTGATCTCGCCGTGCGAGGCCTGCCAGAGGCCCATGATGGTGCGCAGCGTCGTGGTCTTGCCGGCGCCGTTGCGGCCGAGCAGCATCGTGGTCTGCCCCTGCGGAACTGCGAGATCGATGCCCTGGAGGATGTGATAGCGGCCGATATGGGTGTGCACGCCGGAGAGCTTTAAAAGGTCGGTCATGCCGCACTCCCTGCAGCGGTCTTGGGCGCTACGCCGAGATAGGCCTCCTGCACGATTGGCGAGGCGATCACTTCGGCAGGCGGGCCGTCCGCAACCAGCTGGCCGTTATGCAGCACGATGATGCGGTCGGCGAGCGAGCGCACCACGTCCATCTTGTGCTCGACGAGCAGGATGATCTTGCTCCGGTCCTGCTTGAGCTGCGCGATCAGGTTGAGGACCACAGGCACCTCGTCGATGCTCATGCCGGCGGTCGGCTCGTCGAACATGAAGACATCAGGTTCCAGCGCGATCATCAGCGCGACTTCGAGCTTGCGCTGGTCGCCATGCGACAGCGCGGTCGCGGCGACGCCGCGCCGACTGCCGAGCGCGACCTGGTCGAGGATGTTGTCTGCGCGGGCAATCAGGTCGCGGCGGACCATCCAGGGCCGCAGCATGTCGTAATGGGTGCCGTTCGCCGCCTGCACCGCGAGGCGGACGTTCTCCTCCACGGTGAGGTTCGGGAAAAGATTCGTGAGCTGGAACGCGCGCCCGAGGCCTGCGCGGGTGCGCATCGGCGCGGACTGCCCCGTGATGTCGGTGCCGTCGAACAGGATGCTGCCGCTGGATGCACGCAACTGACCCGAGATCAGATTGAAATAGGTGGTCTTGCCGGCGCCGTTCGGCCCGACGATGGCCGTGAGCTCGCCCGGGCGGAACGTGCAGGTGACGTTGTTGACCGCGACATGGCCGCCAAAGCGGATGGTGAGGTCGCGGGTTTCGAGGGTCAGGGCCATTCTAGCAAACCGCGTTGGTCCATCGGTACACCTCTCCCCGGAGGGGAGAGGTCGATTTGCGCAGCAAATCGGGTGAGGGGCTCAGGTCCCACGAGAGAGCGGACCCCTCACCCGTGCCTTCGGCGCGACCTCTCCCTTTGGGAGAGGTGAAGCACTCACCGCTTGTTGCGAACCGGCACGTCCATGTCCTCGATCTTCAGCTCACGCACCGGCTCAAGCACGGCCCAGGCGACGTTCGGGTCGACCTTGACCTTGAAGTGATACATGCTCTGCAGCGCCTGATGGTCCTCCTTGCGGAACACCATCTTGCCCTTCGGCGTGTCGAACTCCAGGCCTTCCATCGCCGTGATCAGCTTCTCGGTGTCGGTCGACTTCGCCTTGGTGACGGCGGCGACGACGGACATCGCGGCGGCAAAGCCGCCCGCGGTGAAGAAGTCCGGCGGCGCGTTGAAGCGCTTCTGGTGCTCGGCGACCAGCCAGTCGTTCACCGGATTCTTCGGGATCGCATAGAAATAGTACGTCGCGCCTTCCATGCCGGGCAGGCCCTTATAGGCGGCGAGCGCCGGCAGGATGTTGCCACCGGTGGACAGCTCGATGCCGTAGCGCTTCGGATCCATGTCCTGGAGCTTGGCCAGCGGATTGCCGGCGCCGGCCCAGATCACCCAGATCACCTTGCGGCCCGGCTTGTCCTTCAGCGCGTCGAACAGGCGCTGGCCGACGGCGGTGAAGTCCGTTGTGTTGGTCGGAGCATATTCCTCGGCGGCGAGCGTCGCGCCGGTCTTGGCGAGCGCCTCCTTGAAGGCGGCGACGCCGTCACGGCCGAAGGCGTAGTCCTGCGCCAGCGTCGCGACGGTGACGCCCTGCTTGCCGATCGCGACGGCGTTGGAGATCGCGTCCTGCGAGGAGTTGCGCGCCGTGCGGAAGATGTAGCGATTCCACTTCTCGCCGGTAATCTGATCCGCGACCGCGGGCTCGACGATCAGGATCTTCTTGTTCTCCTCGGCGACGGGGAGAATGGCGAGCGCCGCGGCCGACGAGGTCGTGCCGATCGCGATGTCGGCCTTATCGTCCTGATAGGCTTCCGAGAGCGCAGCCTTGGCCAGGTCCGGCTTGCCCTGGTCGTCCTTGGTGATGACGACGATCTTGCGGCCGTCGAGCGTCATGGTGCCCTTGGTGGCGTATTCAAAGCCCATTTTCAGGCCGGTCTCGGTCTGCTTGGCATAGGCCTCGAGCGGACCGGTCTTGCCGTAGATCAGCGCGATCTTGAGATCGTCGGCCCGTGCGGACGCGCCCGCGGCGAGCGCGAGGATGGTTGTTGTTATGATGAGTGATCGACGCACGATGGTCCCTCCTGATTTAAAGCTTCTGGCAACAGCGATTTGCACAACACTACGAACATTGCAATTGAACCTTCCGGCGAAGCGGATTTGGCGCATACGAGCATGCATCATTTTTGGGCCTGCTGCATGGCGTGCGCTGCGCCGGCTCCTTCGACCTGCCGCCGATCGGACTGCGCTTCGTCCGCGCTCTCGAAAATATGCGGCGCAACGCCGCGCTTCTCCAGGGCTTCGCCGAGCTTGATGCGCAGGAAGCCCGACGTGGTGTAGCGCGACACGCCGGAATAGAAGCGATCGACCAGGCTGCGGACCATGGCCGAATAATCGTCCATCAGCTCCGGCAGGATGGAAAAATTGTCATAATTGACGATGGCGTAGACGCGGCGCCCGAGCGGGGCGAGCCTCGCCTCGACGATGGAGGCGATGGTGTCGATCTCGGCCTTGCTGCGCAGCGGGTAGCGCTCCAGATTGACGAAGAACAAATTCTGCTGCTCGTCCAGCGTGAAGCGCTGGTCGAGCGGGATGGTGAGCAGGCGCTCGCGCAGGTCCATGAGATCTTCGCGGAAGATGCGGCCGTCCATCAGAGCAGGATCGCGCGGGATCAGCGGCTTGAAATCCATCAGGCGCAGGATGTCGCGCTCGATGTCGATGCCGGGCGCAACTTCCGTCAGCTCGAGGCCATCAGGCCTGAGCTCGAACACGCAGCGCTCGGTGACGTACAGCGTGCGCTGCTTGCGCGCGGCGGCAAACGGGCCGCTGAAGGTGACGTGCTCGACGCTATCGACGAACTTGCGCGACTTGGCTTCGTCAAGGATGACGAGCTTGCCGTCGTTCACCGCGATGCGCTGCTTGCCCGCACCGAAGGTGCCGACGAAGATGACCTCCTTGGCATTCTGGCTGATATTGATGAAGCCGCCGGCACCCGCGAGTTTCGGCCCGAACTTGCTGACATTGAGGTTGCCGGCACGATCGACCTGGGCGAGGCCGAGGAAGGCGGCATCCAAGCCGCCGCCGTCGTAGAAGTCGAACTGATAGGGCTGGTCGATCACCGCCTGCGTGTTGATCGCCGCGCCGAAATCGATGCCGCTCGCCGGAATGCCGCCGATCACGCCCGGCTCCGCCGTCAGCGTGATCAAATCGATGATCCGCTCCTCGTTGGCGACCGAGGCAATCCCTTCGGGCATGCCGATGCCGAGATTGACGACGCTGTTGGCCTTCAATTCGAGCGCGGCGCGCCGGGCGATGATCTTGCGCTCGCTGACCGGCATCACCGGCAGCGAGGCGGCACGGACGCGGATCTCGCTCGAGAAGGCCGGATTGTATGGCGTGCCGAAGGTCTGCCAATGGTTCTCCGGCCTCGCCACGACGACGCAGTCAACGAGAATGCCGGGAATCTTCACTTGGCGTGGATTGAGACTGCCGGCCTCGGCGACGCGCTCGACCTGGGCAATGACGATGCCGCCCGAATTATGCGCGGCCATGGCGATGGCCAGCGCCTCCAGCGTCAGCGCCTCCTTCTCCATCGTGAGGTTGCCGTCGGGATCGCCGGTGGTGGCGCGGATGATTCCGACATTGATCGGAAACGTCCTGTAGAGCAGGCACTCCTCGCCGCGCAGTGTGATCAGCTCCACCATGTCCTCGGTGGTGCGCGCATTCAGCTTGCCGCCGCCGTGTCGGGGATCGACGAAGGTGCCCATGCCGACGCGGGTGATGTGGCCGGGCCGCCGCGCCGCGATGTCGCGGAACAGATGGGTGATGACGCCCTGCGGCAGGTTATAGGCCTCGATCTGGCCCGCGATCGCAAGCTGCTGCAGCTTCGGCGCAAGGCCCCAATGCCCGCCTATCACGCGGCGGACCAGGCCCTCATGCGCGAAATGATTGAGGCCGCGATGCTTGCCGTCGCCCTGGCCGGCGGCATAGACCAGCGTCAGATTGCGCGGCTTGCCTTGCGTATAGGGCGCATCGCCCTCGTTGGAGAGATAGAGCTCCTCCAGTGCGATCGCGATCTCCTCGGCAAAGCCGATGCCGACGAAGCCCCCGGTCGCCACCGTATCGCCGTCGCGGATCAGCATGACCGCCTCGGCTGCGGTGACGATCTTGCCCTTCTCGGAATTGCGCAGGTAAGGCAGAGCTGGGTGCTGGCTCACGGCGTTCCTCCCGATCGTTTCGACCGCATGCCGTTGGTGCCTGATCCTATCGCGAGAAGCAGCCCTGGAACAGGCTGCTCCTCGCGCTGGAAGGCCTGATCGGGACACTCAGCCCTGAACTATCTTGCGCGTTTCGGTGGCAAAGTAGACCGACACGACAGTGATGAGCGCCAGCGCGATCATGTAGAGCGAAATCGGCCAGGTCGCCGGCGCGTACGCCGTCATCAATCCCGTCGCGATCAGCGGCGACAGCGCGCCGGCGAAGATCGAGGCGAGGTTGTAGCCGAGCGAGACGCCGCTATAGCGCACCTTGGTGCCGAACAGCTCCGACAGGAAGCTCGCCTGCGGGCCATACATCGCGGCGTGCCCGACGGCGAGGCCCAGCACGATCGCGATCCAGGCATATTGCGGGTTCTTGGTCGCCAGCAGCATGAACAGCGGGAACGACATCAGCGCCGAGAACACCGCGCCGAAGATGTAGATCGGCCGCCGCCCGACGCGGTCGGAGAGCGCGCCGAACGTCGGAATGGTGAAGGTCTCGATCGCCGCGCCTATCAAGACGCCGTTGAGCATGTCCTGCTTGTTCATGCCGAGCGATTGCGTGGCATAAGCGAGCACGAAGGTTGCGTAGATGTAGAAGAAGCCGTTCTCGGCAAAGCGCGCGCCCATCGCCAGCAGGATGTTCTTGGGATACATCCGGATCGCGTCGACGATCGGCATTTTCACTTCCTGCTTGGTATCCTTGACCTTCTGGAACTCCGGCGATTCCGCGATGGTGAAGCGGATCCACAGGCCGACCAGCACCAGCGCGATCGAGAACAGAAACGGGATACGCCAGCCCCAGGCATAGAGCTGCGCGTCGGTCAGCATCGAGGACACCACCGAGAACACCAGCGTGCCGAGCACGAGGCCGAGCGGTGCGCCGAGTTGTGGCCAGCTGCCGTAGAAGCCCTTTTTGTCGGCGGGCGCATGCTCGACCGCCATCAGCACCGCGCCGCCCCATTCGCCCCCTAAGCCAAAGCCCTGGATCAGGCGGCAGGTGACGAGCAGGATCGCAGCCCAGATGCCGGCGGTCTCGTAGGTCGGCAGGAAGCCGATCGCCGCAGTGGCGGCGCCCATTATCAACAGCGTTAGATAAAGCATGGTCTTGCGGCCGATCTTGTCGCCGTAATGGCCGAACACGACGCCGCCGAGCGGGCGCGCGATGAAGCCGAGCGCATAGGTCGCGAACGCCAGCAACGTTCCCATCATCGGGTCGAAGGTCGGAAAGAACAGCTTGTTGAAGATCAGCGCCGCGGCGGTGCCGTAGAGGAAGAAGTCGTACCACTCGATGGCCGTGCCGATCAGGCTCGCGGTGGCGACGGTGACGTGCGAGGGCTGTTTGGCCTGAAGCTGATGGACCGAGATCGCTTCACTCATCTTGCGTCCTCCCTGGTTGCGAATGCGCGTGTGCAGCACGCGTCATTGTGCAAGAGCGAAGAGCAAGGTCCGCGCCAGATGGCGTCAATTGGTGCAAATGGGCGAAACCCCAGCAATTTCAGTGGAGTCATCCGGACAAAGCGGCGAGCTGCGCTGTCCGGAATCCGAGACTTCGGACAGTCCCGTGTCTCGAAACTCAGACGGAGGCCGGCCCCGCGGCGAGGCCGAACTTGGCGAGCTTCTTGTAGAAGGTGGCGCGCGAGATCCGCAGCATCCTGGCGGCTTCGGAGATCTGGCCGTTGCTGGCGGCGAGCGCCTGTTCGAGCGTGTGCTTCTCGAACTCGGCCTCGGCTTCGGCATAGGGCACGACCGTTCCGGCCGGGCGTTCGGGCGGAGCTAGTCTGACCTCGGCACCGACGGGAAGGATGCGAACGAAATCCTCGCCCGTCAGCCGCCCGGAATCGCTGAGGATCAGCGCTCGCTCCAGGATGTTGCGCAGCTCGCGCACGTTGCCCGGCCAGTCATAGCGCGCGAGTGCGGCGAGCGCGCTCGGCGTGATCCGGGCGCTGACATAGTCGCCGGATGCGCTGATGTCCTCGAGCAGCCGGGCGCAGATATCGGGAAGATCATCCAGGCACCGGCGCAGCGGCGGCAAGTCGATCGAGAGCACGTTGAGGCGATAGTAAAGATCGGGGCGGAACGTGCCCTCGCTGACGCGCTTGCGCAGATCCACATTGGTCGCGGCGACCACGCGCACGTCGACCCTGGAGATCTTGTCCGAGCCGAGCGGCTCGATCTCGCGCTCCTGCAGCACGCGCAGCAGCTTGGCCTGCAATTGCAGCGGCATCTCCCCGATCTCGTCGAGGAACAGCGTGCCGCCGTCGGCAATGCGGAATTTGCCCTCGCGCCCCCTGCGGTCGGCGCCGGTATAGGCGCCCGGCGCCGTGCCGAAGAATTCCGACTCGATCAGCGTGTCGGGAATCGCCGCGACATTGACGCTGACGAACGGCTTCTCCGCCCGCGACGAGGCGTTGTGGATCGCCTGCGCCAGCATCTCCTTGCCCGTTCCGGTTTCGCCGGTGAGCAGCACCGTGACGCTCTGCCGTGCGGCGCGGCTTGCGAGCTCCTTGGCCTGTGCGATGGCCGGTGTCGTGCCGACGAAGTCGGCGAAGGTGAAGCGCGCCGCGCGGGCGTTGGACAATTGCCGCCGCGCCAACCGCAGATCGCTCTCCAGCTGGGCGACGCGGGCGAGCAGGGGTTTCAGGCTCTCGAGGTGGTCATAGAGCACGAAGCCGATCGCGCCGATCACCTTGCCGTTCTCGTCCTCGATCGGCATGCGGGTGACGACCAGTTGCTCGCCGCCGAGCTCCATGATGTCGAGCAGGATCGGCTCGCCGGTCTCGACCACCTTCCGCATCAGGCTGTTCGGAATGACCTCCTCGATGGGACGGCCGATCGCCTCAGAGGTCCGCTTGAGGCCGAGCGCTGTGAGATATTTTTCGTTGACGTAGACGACCCGCCCGCCCCGGTCGATCGCGATCGCGCCCTCGCACAGCTTTTCCAGCCGCTCGAACAGCGTCTCCATCGCGCGCGCACGAAGATAGGCGGGGTCGCTGATGGAGGAGGCGGCGGACATGACGTACCTCGCGGGAAGTCAGCCTGTGTATTACCAAAAGGCCAGTAATTTCAAAGGGGGAATTGGGTTGCTTGCCGGGTCGTCCATCCCCGGCGTCGTCCTGGACAAGCGCAGCGAAGCGGAGTGCAGATCCAGGACCCATTACCCCAAAAGGTGGCTTGGCAAAGATTCGTGGTTACCAGCTCGCGCCACAACCCCTTCCCGGGGTAATGGGTCCTGGCTTTCGCCAGGACGACATTGAGGGTGTTGCCGTCGCACCCCTACCGCCGATACCCGCTCGCTCGCGAATAGCCCTGGCGGTTCTGCTGCATCGGGCGGCTGGCCACGTTGACCCGCGCTTCGCTGGCCACCGTCGTTGCGAACTTCAGCTCCTCCAGGAAGATCGGCCGGGAGAAGTAATAGCCCTGCGCGTAGCGGATCTTGGTTGCGGCCTGGAGATAGGCGAGCTCCTCGTAGGATTCGAGGCCCTCGGCAATCACGGTCATGCCGAGCGCTTCGCTCAAGGATTCGATCGCGCGCAGAATGCCCTGGCTGCGCGGACGCTTATGGATGTCGGTGATGAAGGAGCGGTCGATCTTGATCTCGTCGGCGGTGATGTCGGCGAGCGCCGAGAGCGAGGAATAGCCGGTACCGAAATCGTCGATCGAGATGCCGACGCCAAGCTTGCGGAACATCGGCAGGATCTCGTCCTGGAAATGATTTTTGGCGACGAAGGCGTCTTCCGTCAGCTCGATCATGAAACGCTGCGGAAAACCGGTGTCGTCCAGCGCCTGCGCGAAGCTGCGCATGAATTCGGGGTTGCCGGCCTGCTTGGCGGCGACGTTGATGCTGATGGTCGCTTCCGCGCCGAATGTCTCGTTGATCAGGTCGATCGACTTGACGATCTCGGCCAGCACGAGGTGGGTCAGCTCGTCGATCAGCCCGAGCTCGCTGGCGAGGTTGATGAACGAGCCGGGCGCCTGGATCACGCCTTCGTCGTCGCGCAGGCGCACCAGGGCCTCGATACCCTTCACCGCTTGCGTTCTGATGTCGACCTTGGATTGGAACGCGCAGCAGAAGCGCTTTTCCAGGATCGCGAGCCGCAGCGACTGCTCGACCTTCATCCGCGCCAGCGCCTCGCGCTCCATGCTGGAGTCGAAGAAGGCTGCCGACCCCTTGCCGTCGTTCTTGATGCGGTACATCGCGATATCGGCGTTCTGGCGCAGGGTCTCGAAGCTGCTGCCATGATCGGGATAGAGGCTGATGCCGACGGAGGTGGAGGCGAAGATTTCCGAATGGTCGATGAAGAACGGCGCGGTCAGCCGTTGCAGCGTCGATTGCATGAATTCGGCGACTTCCTCCTGGCTCTGGATCGGCGACAGCAGCAGCAGGAATTCGTCGCCGGAGATGCGCGAGAGCATGTCGGAATCGCGCAAGTCGCGTCCGAGCCGCTTCGACAGCTCGACCAGCAGCGCATCGCCGACGGCGTGGCCGTAATAGTCGTTGATATGCTTGAAATTGTCGACGTCGAGAAAGGCCAGCGCGAAACGCTCGCCGCGATCGCGTGCGAGCAGGCCGTTGGTGCGATGCTCGATCACGCGCCGCGAGGGCAGCCCGGTCAGCTCGTCGAAATAGGCCGAGCGGAACAGCTGGTCCTCGAAATTCTTCTGCTCGGTGATGTCGGAGGATGCCGAGATCAGGAGCTGGCGTCCGGCGAGGCGGACAGGACGATGGGTCGTGAGCAGCACCTGGCGCGCGGCGCCGTTGTGAAGGGCTTCCTCGGTGACGACCGCCTGGCCGGCGCTCAGCGCCTGTCGGCAGGCTTCGCGGCGCGGCGCGAGATCGGGCGAGGGACGGCTGCCGTCCATGCCGAGCTGGGAAGCCGCGGCATCGTTAACCAGCAAAAGCTCGCCGTGCGCGTCCTGCACGGTGAGGCCGGCCGGCAGCATTCTAACGATTTCCTTGAGAAATCCGAGCTCGGCTTCGCTCGCGCCAAAATATTCGTTGTCGTTCATAGAAGTCATGAATCTTGTTGTTTCAGCGCGCTTTTGCAATGGGCGCGATCTAGCGCGGTTCCCTCTTAAGTTTGGTTAAGGGGTCCGAAGAAATACGGGGGTGTTTTGGACGAAACTTGCGACGATCCGACGCGTGACGTCGATCGTCATTAACAGAGGGTCAATGAGCCCCGCCAAACTGCGAGCGGAGCGCGCGGCTCTCTTTCGCTTGTATCGAACTTCATCGCGCGATGAGTTTCGGTTGAAACGGTGCAAGCCGTAGTCGACACCTCTCCCGTAGGGAGACAGGGCAATCGCATTTGAAAGCGACTTCCCTGCGGCCATCCTTCGAGACGCCCGCTTGAGGCGGCTCCTCAGGATGAGGGCGGAGTGTGCGGCAGCAAATCTTAGCCTCATCCTGAGGAGACCGCCACCGGGTCCGCGCAAAGCGCGGCCCGATGACAGGCTCCGCGGTCGTCTCGAAGCACGAGGCGCGCGCTCAGGCCGCCCCAAAGGCCATATGCGATTGCCCGGCGTAGGGAGAGGTGACCGATCGACCGAACTTTGCTGTCCGTCAGCCGCCCTTGGGGATACGGCATTGCATGATGCAATGGAGGCCCGTCTTCAAGAATGAGAGCTCGGTCTTGCCGTCGAAGGCGGTTAGCGCCGACTTCAGCAATTTGGTGCCGAAGCCCGGCGCCGACACCTCGCCGATGCTTGGTCCCTCGGTCTCGTCCCAAGTGATGGTCAGGCGATCGCCGCTGACGGTCCATGACACCTGCAACAATCCGCGCGGCGCCGAGAACGCGCCATATTTGCCCGCGTTGGTGGCGAGCTCGTGAAACATCAGTGACAGCGTGACCGCGAGCTTCGGCGGCAGGAACAGCCGGTCGCCATTGAGCGTGAAGCGGACGTGGCCGTAAGGCCCGAGCTCCGCGATCAGGAGATCGCGGATGTCGCAGCCCGCCTTGTCGATCCGCGAGATCAAATCGTCGGTCGTGGCCAGCGACCGCAGCCTCGGATCGATGCGGGCCCAGACCTGCGGCTGGTCGTGCAGCACCTGGTGCAGCACGGCGTGCACCGTCGACAGCTTGTTTTTCAGCCGGTGTTGGAGCTCATCGACCAGCAGCTTGCGATAGTCTTCTTCCTCGATCAGGCGCTTGGAAATCCGGCGCTGCTCGATCAGCAGCGAGCGATAATGCTCGACACCCCAGATGGTCAGTGCGCTCACGGCCCAGTAAAGCGCCAGCAGGGCAAATCGCGCGTGATCGGCAAAGGCATCGCTGAAATTGACGACGACGCCGAGCACGCCGCCGACGAGTGCCGTCACGACGCCGATCCGGAAGCCGCCGAACGCGGCGGCAAAGAACACGGCCGGGAAATACGGGGTGAAGTAGACGTCGGGCCGGACCTGCGCGAGACCCCAGCGCGCCGCCGTCGCAATCAGCAAGCAGGCGGCCGCGAAGGCGATGCTCAGACCGAGCGATGGCGGTGCCACGCCCTGCCAGCCTTTGCGGAACTCGTCGATCAGCTTTCCCATGCCCCGCCCGGTCGCGATGCCCGTTCGAAAGTCGAGCCATGGTTGCGAATGTTACGCATGTCGGACGCGCAAGCAAAGCTTGCCTTGCCGCGGGCCGGCGGGAATAGTGACCGTCGCGGCGCCGTCATCTGTCAGTGTCCGCCATCTGAAAATCAAATCATTCAAAAACGGGAACAATCCATGGGCAGGCTAGACGGCAAGGTTGCGGTCATCACCGGCGCGACGAGCGGGATCGGATTGCGTACCGCGGAAGTCTTCGTTGCCGAAGGTGCCAAAATTGTGATCGCGGGTCGGCGCGTGCCGGAAGGCGAGGCGTTGGCGAAGCAGCTCGGGGCGACTTGCATCTTCCGCCAGACCGACGTCACGGTCGAAGCGCAGTTGCAGGCGCTGATCGCGCTCGCGGTCGACAGATTCGGCCGGATCGACTGTCTGTTCAATAATGCGGGCGGCCCGGCGCAGACCGGCGGCATCGAGGGCCTCGAGGCCGAGCGGTTCGATGCGGCGATGGCGACGCTGGTGCGCAGCGTCATGCTCGGCATGAAGCACGCCGCGCCCCACATGAAGAAGCAGGGTTTTGGCAGCATCATCAACAATGGCAGCATCGCCGGCCGTCTCGCCGGGTTCTCGTCCTCGACGGTCTATAGCGCGGCCAAGGCGGCGGTGATCCATCTCACCAAATGCGTAGCGATGGAGCTCGGCGAGTCCAATGTGCGCGTCAACTCGATCTCGCCCGGCGCGATCGCAACCGGCATCTTCGGCAAGGCGCTGGGGCTGTCGACCGACGCGGCCGAGAAGACGCCGGCGGTGATGCGCGAGGTCTACAAGACCGCGCAGCCGATCCCGCGCGCCGGTCTCCCTGATGACATCGCCCATGCCGCGGTGTTCCTGGCGAGCGACGAATCCAGCTTCATCAACGGCCACGACCTCGTCATCGACGGTGCCATGACCGGCGGCCGCAACTGGAGCCAGCAGCAGCAGGGTTATGTGGCCTTGCGCAAAGCGTTCGATCAGGGGGCGTAGGAGCCACGGGCGCCGAAGCCGTAGGGTGGGCAAAGGCGCGCCCTTCGCGCGCCGTGCCCACCGTCGGTGTTCAAACCGGGAGAGACATGGTGGGCACGGCGCTCCGCGCCTTTGCCCACCCTACGAAAGCAGGTTTCCGTCATTGCGAGGAGCCCTTGCGACGAAGCAATCCAGAATCCCTCCATGGAAAGATTCTGGATTGCTTCGCGGAGCCTGTCATCGGGCCGCGCTTCGCGCGGACCCGTTGGCTCGCAATGACGGCGGTGGCGCTAAACCGCCGTCACCCGCACCCGCAAACCATCCCGCGGTTTCGGGATCGGCCACATCTGCCAGTCCGGCTTGTAGCCCGGCTCCAGCGATACCTCGATGTTCTGCAGGAAATGCCGCGCGAAGCATTTCGCCTGCATATAGGCGAAATGCAGGCCGAGGCACATATGCGCGCCGCCGCCGAACGGCACAAAGGCGAAGCGGTGGCGGCCACGCTGCGCCTCCTCGGTGAAGCGCATTGGATCAAACTGGTCCGGCTCCGGCCAGATGTCCTTCATGTGATGGGTGTAGAGCGGATTGACGCCGACGGCGGTGCCGGCCGGAATCGTAAACCCCTTGAAAGTGAAATCGCGCATCGCGCGGCGCGGCATCGAGGGGACCGGCGGCTTGATCCGCAGCGCCTCCTTGAACGCCATCTCCGTCAGCGGCATCTTCTCGAGATCGTCGAAGCTGCTCGGTGCATCCGGGGCAAGGCCGAGCGCGAGGACCTCTGCCCGTAGTCTGTCCTGCCAGTCCGGATTGGCGGCGAGCTCGCCGATGAAGGAGGTCAGCGACGAGGTCAGTGTATCGTGCGCCGCCATCATCAAAAAGCTCATATGGTCGATGATATCCTGCTCCGAGAGCAGCGCGCCGTCCTCGTGGGTGGCGCGGCAGAGCTGCGAGAACAGGTCATCGCCGCCGTGATTGCCGCGTCGCAGCGGAATCTGCTGGCGGAAATAGGCGACGATGCGCTTGCGTCCCTTCACCCCTCGCGCCATCTGGGTGCCGGGCAGGGGGCGGCGGACCGGGGCGACGGCGGCCGCGACCATGTCGACGAAGGCACGGTTGATCTCGTCGACCTCGGGGCCGATGTCGGCGCCAAGGAACGAGGCCGCAGCGAGATCGAGCGTGAGCTGCTTCATCGCCGGATAAAGCTGCATCTCGCCGGGTTTGGCCTTCCACTGCGCCACGCGCGCGGAAATGCCGCGATCGAGATCGCTGAGATATGACTTCATCGGCCCGGCCTTGAACGCGACCGACAGCGCCTTGCGATGCAGGCGGTGCTCGTCGAAATCGAGCAGCATCAAGCCGCGCGGAAACAACAGGCCGAGCACCTTGTTCCAGCCATGCGTCGACGAGAACAGTTTCTGCTGGTCGAACAGCACGAGCTCGTTGGCCTCGGGCCCGAGCAGCACGACATTGGTCTCGCCGAAAATGTGCGTGCGGTAGACCGGGCCGTATTTGGCGCCGTTCGCCTCGATGTGCCCCTTGGGGTCGGCGAGCACCTGCAGGGTCTTGCCGATGATCGGCCAGCCTTCGTCGCCGGGGATGTGGGTCAGCTCATTGCGTCTCGGCGGGGTGAAGCCAAGCGCAGGGGCGGCCACATTCTGCATCGACATGACGATTGCTCCGGTTGGCAAGCTCCGCGAGCATAGCACGATCCGGTCGCGATGAGCGGGGGTCGTCTTGCGCACAAAATCGCGACACGTACCATCGTCGTCCCGGCCTAGTGCGCAATTGCGCACGGGGGCCGGGACCCATAACCCCAGGAAGTAGTTTGTTGCGAGCTGGCAATTACCAATCTTCGCCAAACACAATTCGGTGGTTATGGGTCCCGGCTTTCGCCGGGACGACGAGTAGAGATGGCTGCAGCCTACCGCTTCGCCGCTTCCTTCTGCAAATCCGGGGCGTTGACGGCGGGGATGGCGACGCGGCCGGGGCCGGTCACCTTCAGCGCCTCGGCGGCCTTCTCGTTCTCCATGATCTTGGCCATCACGGCCTGGCCCGCACGCTCGAAGATCGCGCGGTTCTCGATCACGAATTTTTGCGACTTGCGAAGACCGTCGATGTAGCCGTTGATCTCCGGGACGACGTAGCGCGCTACCATGTCCCAGCTGCGGCGGGTGTTTTCCGGATTGGCCCAGTCGTGCACGAAGCCGATGATGGCGCCGACCCCGCCGGACACCTGCATCACGTTCTTGATGGTTTTGACGAGATCGTCGGGCGTGCCGATGGTGGAGGCTGCGCCCTCGACGAAGGCGGTCTTGTCCACGGCTTCGTCGGGCGAGGAGAACGCGGTGAGACCCGGCCGCTGCAGCGTGCCGACATTATATTCGTTGTGCCAGCGCATCAGCCCGGCGCCCGCTTCGCGGCGCGCCTGCTCGCGGGTTTCGGCGATATGCCAGGTCAGGAGCACGCGCCAGTCGGCGCGGCTCACCGTGGTGCCGTGCTTTTTCGCCGCGTCCTCGGCGAACTGCCATTGCTGTTGCAGCGACATCAGCCCCTGCGTCGTCATCGAGCCCAGCGAGATGATGCCGATGCCGTATTTGCCGGCCAGCGTCATGCCGGACGGAGAGATCTGCGAGGCCACCACGAACGGCATCTCCTCCTGCAGCGGCAGGATCTGCAGTGCGGCGTCGTTCATGGTGAACCAGTCGCTCTTCGCGGTGACGCGCTCGCCGTTGAAGAGGCGGCGGATCACGCCGATCGCCTCGTCCTGGCGGTCGCGCTGCGTCATCGGGTCGATGCCGAGCGTGTGCGCGTCGGAGGCGAGCGCGCCGGGACCGGAGCCGAAGATGGCGCGGCCGCCGGTCATGTGATCGAGCTGCACCATGCGCTGGGCGACGTTGAAGGGGTGGTGGTAGGGCAGCGACACCACGCCGGTGCCGAGCTTGATCCGCTTGGTGCGCTCGCCGGCCGCGGCCAGGAACATCTCGGGCGATGCGATCATCTCCCAGCCGGAAGAGTGATGCTCGCCGCACCAGAACTCGTCATAACCGAGGTTATCGAGCTGCTCGACCAGGTCGAGATCGCGCCGGAACTGGAGCATCGGATGCTCCCCGATCGGGTGATGCGGGGCAAGAAAGGCTCCGAATTTCAGGCGCGCCATGGCGTTCTCTCCGGCTTTGATTTTCTGGTTGTTGAAGCGGCAAGGCTACGTGCTCGCGGAAGCGAACGCAATCGCACGATGTCCCGCGCGGCGGAATGCAGGCATGCGCGGAGGCGCGATGAGATGTCTCGTCTCCCTCTCCCCGTTCTTACGGGGAGAGGGCGGGGTGAGGGACTGCTTCCGCAAATTCAGTGGCAGTGCGACTCGCGGAAGCTCCCCCTCACCCGGAATTCAAACTGCGTTTGAATTCCGGCCTCTCCCCGCACGCGGTAGGGCTATCGCATATGCATTTCGCGGGGACCACCCGCGAGTTTGCTCGGCCTCTCCCGCTTGCGGGAGAGGCCGACGCGTCCCGGGCGATGCGAAGCATCGTCCCGAGCGCGGCGGGTGAGGGCTCTCACCGCACTGGGATCGCCTCCGCAATTCTCGACAATCCCGACGCGGAGGCACCCCCACCCCAGCCCTCCCCCGCAAGCGGGAGAGGGAGCCCACTGCCGATGCCGAAGCATTATTCACGCCATATGCGATAGCCCTACCGCACGCGGGGAGAGGCGAAGCAATCGCGGAAGCGCGGGAATCCTACCTCGCAGGTAATCGCGACACCACGCGCGATCTGAAATGATCGGGCAACGATAGTCCGGGGTCATGCGCCGATGCATCAGATCGTCACACAACAACTCGATTCCTCGCGCCGCTGGTGGGTGCTGGCCATCGTCGTCGCCGCGCAGTTCATGTTCGGCGTCGACGCCTTCGTGGTCAACGTCGCCATTCCCACCATCGCGGTCGATCTGAAAGCGTCGCCGGCGCAGATCGAATCCGTCATTGCGATCTACCTGATCGCCTATGCCACGCTGGTGGTCACCGGCGGCCGGCTCGGCGACATCCACGGCACGAAGAGCGTCTTCCTCGCCGGCGTGCTGGGTTTCACGCTGACCTCGCTGTGGTGTGGGCTTGCGCAATCCGGCGCGGAGCTGATCATCGCCCGGCTGGCGCAGGGCGCGACCGCGGCGCTGATGGTGCCGCAGGTGCTGGCGACGCTGCATCTGTTGTTCACCGACGAGACGCGCAGCCGCGCCTTCGCCATCTACGGCATCGTGCTCGGGCTTGCCGGCGCCGCGGGCTTCCTGCTCGGCGGTCTGCTGGTCACGCTCGATCTCGCCGGCACCGGCTGGCGCGCGGTGTTCTTCGTCAACGTCCCCAGCGGCCTCGCCATCGCCACTGCCGCCTGGCGCATCATGCCGTCGGTGCTGCGGCGATCAGGTACAAAGCTCGATATCAAGGGCAGCGTGGTGCTGTTCGCAGGCTTGTTGTGCCTGATCGGCCCGCTGCTGTTCGGTCATGATGCCGGCTGGGCGCCGTGGTTGTGGGCGGTGATGGCAATCGGCGGCGCGATCCTCGCCGCGTTCCTGAAGCTGGAGCACGCGGTCGCGCGTGACGGCGGCATGCCGCTGGTCGATCTCACGCTGCTGTCGGACGCCGCCTTCCTGCGCGGCCTCGGCGCGGCGTTCTTCTTTTTCGTCGCCAACCTCTCGTTCTATCTGGTGATGACGCTGTACATGCAGCGCGGCCTGAAGATCCCGCCGCTCTCGGCCGGCATGGCCTTCATCCCGCTCGCGCTCGCCTTCGTCGTGGCCTCGCGCCACAGCGGCGCGCGGGCGCGACATCGCGGCACCAAGGTGTTGCTCGAGGGCTGCGCGCTCCAGATCGCAGGTCTTGCCGCGCTCGCGCTCGTCGCGTTCTATGTCGATGCACCGACGCCGCTTGCGCTTGCGCTTACGATGATCGTCTTCGGCTACGGTCAGGGATTGGTGATGGCGCCGTTGTCGGGCGCGGTGCTCGCGAGCGTAAAACCTGTCGCAGCAGGCTCGGCCTCCGGCATGTACGGCACCACGGCGCAGATCGGAAATGCGGCCGGAGTGGCCGCAATCGGCGCGGTGTTCTTCGCCGTCGAATCGTTGCAATCAGCGCGCGCAGGATTTCTCGTCTCGCTTGCGCTGTTTGTGACATTAATCATGATCTGCGCCGCATTTCTGGCCTGGATGCGCCGCGCCTCTGCACCAAGTTGAGGCATAGCGGTTAATACATGCGGATTCCGCGGGAAATCCCGGCGATTTTCGTGGGATTGACAGCGCACAGACTTTTTATTTTGCAACGCAGCAACTATCTGGTTTGGCTGAACGTTGGAAGTTGCCCACCAGGAAGTTGCCGTGTCACTAGCCCGAAATGTCGATCTGTTGAGACGTCTGCCAAAGCTGGACGGTCTGCGCTTTGCCGAGCTCGGCCGCAGCGCGGATTCATCCAGCCCGTTGCAAGAGGTCACGGGCTTCGGTGACAATCCCGGCGCGTTGCGCATGCTCGCCTTCGTGCCGGCGCAGCTGCAGAAGCCGCGCGCGCTCGTCGTCGTGCTGCATGGCTGCGGCCAGACCGCTTCCGGCTACGATCTCGGCGCCGGTTGGTCGACGCTGGCGAAGCATTACGGCTTCGCGCTGCTGATGCCCGAGCAGCAGCGCATCAACAACGGCAACACCTGTTTCAACTGGTTCAATCCGGAGGACACCGCACGGGACAGCGGCGAGGCGCGTTCGATCCGCGAGATGATCACGCACATGGTCGAAGCGCACCGCATCGATCAGAGGCGCATCTTCATCACAGGCCTGTCCGCCGGCGGCGGCATGACATCGGTGATGCTCGCGACCTATCCGGAAGTTTTCGCAGCCGGCGCGGTGATCGCGGGCTTGCCCTATGGCATCGCCTCGAATCTGCGCGAGGCGCTGGACGGCATGTTCCATTCACCCGCGCGTCCCGCGCGTGAGCTCGGCGATCTCGTGCGCAACGCCACCCACCATCGTGGCCCCTGGCCGAAGGTGTCGGTGTGGCACGGCAGCGCCGACCGCACCGTCAATCCCGGCAACGCCAACGAGATCGTCAAGCAATGGCTCGATCTGCATGATCTGCCTGAGGTGCCGATGGCCGAGACCAATGTCGACGGCTATCCGCGCCAGGCTTGGTGGAACCAGGACGGCGAGACCCTGGTCGAATCCTACGCCATCACCGACATGGCGCACGGCACGCCGCTCGGTCTCGCCGACAACGACCAGCGTTACGGCATGGAAGGCGCGTTCCTGATCGAGGCCGGCATCTCCTCGTCCTACCACATCGCAAAATTCTTCGGCCTCACCGGCTGGATTGCGGAGACAGCGCCAAAGGCGGAGGCAAAGCCTGCAACGCCGAAGCCGGCGCTGACGCCCGCGCCGCATCTCGCCCGCTCGATCCGCGTAGCGGTCGCCGCACAGCCGGCCGAGCCGAAGCGCGAGCGGACACGCAGCTTCGATCTCGGCCAGATCATCACGCGCGCGCTGACCGCGGCGGGGTTGATGAAGTAATTCTATGTCGTCCCGGCGAAGGCCGGGACCCATACCGCGGAATCTATCAATGACGCTCGGTATGAGTCCCGAACGACGAGTCTTCGCCAAACTCCCTCTCCGGAGTATGGGTCCCGGCCTTCGCCGGGACGACAGCGGAATTTGTGGCTTAGCTTCGCTTCAACACTACGCCGTCTGATCGATCCATTCGATCGGCGTCACCGTGACCTCGCCGCCGGCCACCTTCCGCGTCATCTCCTGATAGGTTTTAAAGAAGTCGCGCGATTGCAGCGCCTTTTGCGCGGCATCGTCGGTGACGCTGGCGAGGTGGATATAGCTGCCGTCATCGCGGTGCTTCAGGACACGATAGCCGATCCGCCCTTTCAGCTCCGGATCGCCGTCGATCGCCTTGATGAAGCGGCCGATCTCCTGATGCCAGGCCTCCGTCGTGCCGTTCCTGAACGCATATGTGATCATGAAGTGCTTCATGTGACGCTCCTTACTTCGTCGTGTGCGTCATCATCTGCGGCTTGCAAGCGATCCTGCAAGTATGGACAAAATTGATAGTATGGACTTTTTCGCCGGCGCTCCTATTCTTCCGCGCGCTGGCTGCGCATGGAGGAGACGACATGGCGAAGGCAAGAGCGAACCCCGCGCGCGCCTGTCCGGTCGCGGCGTTTCAGAAGATGATCAGCGGCAAATACAAGCTGCGCATCGTCTGGGACCTCAAGGACGGTCCGCGCCGCTATGGTGAGATCAGGAGCGGCCTGCTGCGCGGCACGGAAGGCAGCGCGGAGATCACCCCGCGCGTGCTCAGCCGCGAATTGAAGGCGCTGACGGCGAGCGGCCTGATCGACCGCAAGGATTTCGGCGAGGTGCCGCCGAAGGTCGAATATCGCCTGACCCGCAAGGGCAGGAGTTTTGTGCCGGTCGTCGCCGCGATCCGGGAATGGGGCGAGCGTAACCTCGGCGAACCCGCTGCACTGGCGGACGCCGCCGAGTAGAGCATGATCCGGAAAAGTGTGAAGCGGTTTTCCGAACAGATCATGCTCAAACAAAAAACGCTTACATCTCGCCGGTGATGAACGGATTGGTCATCCGCTCCTGGCCGATGCTGGAGCCGGCGCCGTGGCCGCAGATGAAGCCGACATCGTCGCCGAGCGGCAAGAGCTTGGTCAGAATCGAGTTGATCAGCGTGGCGTGACTGCCGCCGGGCAGGTCAGTGCGTCCGACCGAGCCTGCGAACAGGACGTCGCCGACATGGGCAAAGCGCAAGTCCTTGTTGAAGAACACCACGCTGCCCGGCGAGTGGCCGGGGCAGTGATAGATGTCGAACTGCAAGCCGCCGATCGACACGCTGTCGCCTTCGTTGAGCCAGCGGTCCGGCGCAAAGTTGCGCACCCCGGTCATACCGAAGCGCGCGCCGCTCTCGACCACGTTGTCGAGCAGGAACTTGTCCGCTTCATGCGGTCCCTCGATCGGCACCTTCAGCGCGTCGCGCAAGTCGGCAGCGCCGCCGACATGGTCGATATGACCATGGGTCAGCCAGATCTTCTCCACGCTGACGCCGGTCTGCTTGATCGCGTCCAGAATCTTCGGCACGTCGCCACCGGGATCGATCACCACGGCCTTCTTGGAAGGCTCGTCCCAGATGATGGTGCAGTTCTGCTCGAACAACGTCACGGGAACGATGATCGCGCCGGCTTTGGCTTTGGTGTCATTTTGTTCGGTCATGGCCGCACAATGCCGATTTTTGCCAGGCCGCCAAGCAAAAGATTCGGGCCAAACAGTCGGAACGAGCTCGGGAACAGCCGTCACACGGCCGTCCCAATTGACCTGCCAATTTGAACCGGGGCGTCGCTGTCGCGTTCTCCCGCGCGAGGCGCAGATTTGGGTGGTCTTTCGGCATGGCTCAAGGCAACGAGAATTGGTGGCGCGACGGCATCTTCTATCAGATCTATCCGCGCTCGTTTCAGGACTCGAACAGCGACGGCGTCGGCGATCTCGCTGGCATTCTCAGGCGGCTGCCTTACGTCAAATCGCTCGGCGTCGACGCGATCTGGCTGTCGCCGATCTTCCCCTCGCCGATGGCGGATTTCGGCTACGACATTTCCGACTATACCGGCATCGAGCCGCTGTTCGGCACGATGGCGGATTTCGACGCGCTGCTCGCCGCCGCCCACGACAATGGCCTGAAGCTGATCCTCGACCTCGTGCCGAACCACACCTCGGACCAGCATCCCTGGTTCGTCGAGAGCCGCGCCTCGCGCGACAATCCCAAGCGCGGCTGGTACATCTGGCGCGATCCGGCGCCCGATGGCGGCGTGCCGAACAACTGGCTGTCCGAGTTCGGCGGCAGCGCGTGGCAATTCGACGAGATCACGGGGCAATATTACTATCACGCCTTCCTCGCCCAGCAGCCGGACCTCAACTGGCGCAATCCGGATGTTCGCGCGGCGATCTATGACGTGATGCGGTTCTGGCTGGAGAAGGGCGTCGACGGCTTCCGCGTCGACGTGATCTGGCACCTGATCAAGGACGTCGAATTCCGCGACAATCCGCCAAACCCGCATTACGTCGAGGGCCGGCCGCCGAACGAGAAGATCCTGACGCAATACTCGACCGATCAGCCCGAGGTGCATGACGTGATCGCGCAGATGCGGCGTCTCACCGATGGCTTTGGCGCGCGCGTCTTGATCGGTGAGATCTATCTGCCGCTGCATCGCTTGATGGCCTATTACGGCAACGATCTCACCGGCGCGCAGATGCCGTTCAACTTCGCGCTGCTCTCGACCTTCTGGAGCGCGCGCTCGATCGAGAAGATCATCGAGGATTACGAGAAGGCGCTGCCGCGCGGCGCCTGGCCGAACTGGGTGCTCGGCAATCACGACCGTCCGCGCGTCGCAAGCCGCGTCGGTCCCGAGCAGGCCCGTGTCGCTGCCATGCTGTTGCTGACGCTGCGCGGCACGCCGACGCTCTATTACGGCGACGAGATCGGCATGCATCAGCTCGCGATCGCACCGGAGGACACGCGCGATCCCTTCGAGAAGAACGTGCCCGGCATCGGTGTCGGCCGCGACGGCTGCCGCACGCCGATGCAGTGGGATTCCTCGAACTTCGCCGGCTTCGCGGAGGTCCGGCCGTGGCTGCCGCTGCCGGAGGATCACATCCGCGAGAACGTCGTCGCTCTCGAAGCCGATCCGCGCTCGATCCTGAACCTGTACAAGCGCCTGATCGCCTTGCGGAAGGCTTCGCCGCCGCTGATGGCAGGCGACTATCATCCGATCTCGGCGCAAGGCGATCTCCTGCTCTATCGCCGCGAGGCCGGCGGCAGAGCGGTGGTCGTGGCGCTCAATCTCGGCCCCGATCCGATCGCCGTAACCACCAGCGCCATCCGCTTCGGCAGCGAGATCTTGCTGTCGACGTTTCTGGATCGGGAAGGTGAGCGGCTGGAGGGCGTGTTGGACTTGCGGGGGAATGAAGGCGTGGTGGTGGCGGCGCCATCCTAGCCGTGGTCCCGGCCTAGTGCGCAATTGCGCACTGGGGCCGGGACGGCGGCTGAAGGCTATCTGACAGCATCATTCTCCAATGTCGTCCTGGACAAGCGAAGCGCAGATCCAGGACCCATTACCACCGAATGTAGTTTGGCGAGGACTCAGGATGACCGCCTGCGTGCGACAACGGCCTCTTGGGGTAATGGGTCCTGGCTTTCGCCAGGACGACATTTGAGAATGGGCAACGGCTCGACCATTCTCGGCAGTGTGCATCCCAACGGAATCGGCTATCCTTCCCCCATGGACAACACCGCCCGCAATATCGCCCTCGTACCGCCGCCGGACCGCCGCCAGTCGGAGACGGCGCTGGCGGTCGCGCGCGGCACCGCGCGACTGCTGCGCTCGCTCGGCTTCTCCTGCATCAGCGAATTGCCGCTGCCATCGGGCCGCCGCGCCGATCTCGTCGCGCTGAACGAGCGCGGCGAGATCTGGATCATCGAGATCAAATCATCGGTCGAGGATCTGCGCGCCGACCAGAAATGGCACGAATACCGCGCCCATTGCGACCGGCTGTTCTTCGCCTTCACGCAGGATCTGCCGTGCGAGATCTTTCCTGAAGACACCGGCCTGATCGTCGCCGACGCCTATGGCGCGCACATGCATTGCGAGGCGCCCGAGCACAAGCTTGCTGCCGCCACGCGCAAGCAGATGACGGTGCGCTTTGCGATGGCGGCTGCGCTGCGGATCAACCGCCTGGTCGATCCGCAGGGGCACGCGGATTTTTGGGAGTAGCGGCGATCGCGAGCGCAGACGTCGTAGGGTGGGTTAGCCCTGCAGATGCGCAAAGCGCATCTGCTCGGCGTAACCCACCACTTTAGCTGCTGCACGAAAAGAGGTGGGTTACGCCTTCGGCTAACCCACCCTACGAGACTGCGATGGTAACTACCGCGGCGCGCGCTTGGCCAGAATCCGCTGCAACGTGCGGCGGTGCATGTTGAGCCGGCGCGCCGTCTCCGAGACGTTGCGGTTGCACATTTCGTAGATGCGCTGGATGTGCTCCCAGCGGACGCGGTCGGCGGACATCGGATTGGTCGGCAGCTCGGATTTCTCCGCGCTGGTCGAGAGCAGCGCGGCGACGACGTCGTCGGCATCGGCTGGCTTGGAGAGATAATCGATCGCGCCCATCTTCACCGCGGTTACGGCGGTGGCGATGTTGCCATAGCCGGTCAGCACGATCGCGCGCGCATCGGGGCGCTTCTTCTTCAGCGCCGAGACCACGTCGAGACCGTTGCCGTCGCCGAGCCGCAGATCCACCACCGCAAAGGCCGGTGCCGATTTGCCGATCTGCGCAAGACCGTCCGAGACGGTGTCGCACGATGTTACGGCAAAGCCCCGTGTCTCCATCGCGCGCGACAGCCGCTCCAGAAACGGCTTGTCGTCCTCCACGATGAGAAGCGAGCGGTCGGTCTGTTCGTTCAGTTCGGCGATGGCGTTCAAGGTGTTGTCCTCTCTCCAGCGCATTGACATATGGCGTCGCAATCGATCGGTGCCAAGGCGGCAAATGGTCGATCGGCTCCGTTGTGCGACGCAAGGTCGCGGCCTATCCTATTGTTTCTTCAAGCGTCTCGATAGCCTCAAAACGCTCTCGCGGCCAATTGATCTGGACCACCGCGCCGTGGTCCGGAAAGGTCCGGTTGGTGAACGAGACCTTGGCGCCGGTGCGTTCGAGCAGCGTACGCGCGATGAACACGCCGAGGCCAAGGCCGCGCCGCTCGCCGCCTTCATCCTGGGTCCGCCGCCGCGACAGATAGGGCTCGCCGATCCGTTTGAGGATGTCGGGTGGGATGCCGGGGCCGTCGTCGGAGATCACGAGCTCGATATCGTCCTTGTTCCACCAGGCATTCACCTCGACGGTGGTGTGGGCGAAATCGACCGCGTTCTCGACGATGTTGCCGATGCCGTAGAGGATCGCCGGATTGCGCGAGCCGACCGGCTCGGCCGCGACCGCCACCGCGATCCGCACCTTGATGTCGACACCGAAATCGCGATGCGGCGCCACCACCTCCTCGATCAGCTCCGACAGCTTCATGCGGTCGAACGGTGCGCCGGTGGAGGAGAGCTGGGTGATCTTGCTCAGGATGTCGCGGCAGCGCTGGGTCTGCTCGCGCAAGGTTTTCAGGTCGGCGGCAAAGCTCGGGTCCTTCACCGTTTTTTCCAGCTCGCGCGAGATCAGGAAGATGGTCGCGAGCGGCGTCCCGAGCTCGTGTGCGGCTGCGGCAGCCAATCCGTCGAGTTGGGTCAGATGCTGCTCGCGCGTCAACACCAGCTCGGTTGCGGCCAGCGCGTCCGCGAGCTTGCGCGCCTCCTCGGTGACCTGGAAGGAGTAGAGGCTGGTGACACCGATCGCGAGCGCGATCGAGAGCCAGACACCGACGAGGTAGATCGGTGGCAGCACCAGCGGATCGTCGGAATCCCACGGCAGCGGCGAATGGAAGAAGAACAGGACCGAGGCGCAGGCCACAGCGAGGAGGCCGAGGCCGAAGGTGAAGCGGGCCGGCAGCGCCGTGGCCGAGATCAGCACGGGCGCGAGGAACAGGAACGAGAACGGGTTCTGGAGGCCGCCGGTAAAGAATAACAGACCAGCCAGCTCCACGATGTTCAGCGCCAGCAGTCCGGCCGCCTGCATCGGCTCCAGCCGCTGCATCGGATTGGCCGCGGTCTGGAGCGCCAGATTGAGCGCCGCCGACAGGGCGATGATGCTGACGCAGGGGACGATCTCGACGTTGAATTCCAGCCCCTGCGCCACGATGAAGATCGCGGCGAGCTGCCCCAGCACCGCGAGCCAGCGCAGCCGCAGGATCGTGTCCAGCCGGATATGCCGCTGCGCGTGGCGAAAGTCGGAATCGGCAATTTCGGTCATATCGGCCAATGTGGCGGTGCCTTCTAAGGTCACAAACGCGCGGCTCGCGGAACCGCCCGGGAATTACAAGCCTTGCGCTATCGGCTGCAATAGCAGAAGAACGGCCAGCATGACCGAGAATGACAAGGCTTCAAGCTGGCCGACTGTCGCGGATCGCAGCGCACCCGCGGCGATTGCGGTCGATCATCTCGTCAAGGTCTACAACCAGACCCGCGCCGTCGACGATATCTCCTTTTCGCTTTCGCGCGGCAGCATCACCGGGCTGCTCGGCGGCAACGGCGCCGGCAAGACCACGACCATCGCGATGATCATGGGCCTGGTGCTGCCGACCTCCGGCCGTGTGCAGGTGCTCGGGCATCGCATGCCCGAGGAGAGCGGGTCCGTGCTGGGGCGGATGAATTTCGAGAGCCCCTATGTCGACATGCCGATGCGGCTCACGGTGCGGCAGAACCTCACCGTGTTCGGCAAGCTCTATGCGGTGAAGAACCTCGCTGGCCGCATCGCCGGGCTCGCCGACGATCTCGACCTCGGCGATTTCATCGACCGCGCCAACGGCAAGCTCTCCGCCGGGCAGAAGACCCGCGTTGCGCTCGCGAAGGCGCTGATCAATCAGCCCGAGCTGCTCTTGCTGGACGAGCCGACCGCCTCGCTCGATCCTGATACCGCCGATTGGGTGCGGGCGCATCTGGAGCGCTATCGCAAGCAGCACAACGCCACCATCCTGCTGGCGTCGCACAACATGCTGGAGGTCGAGCGGCTCTGCGACCGCGTCATCATCATGAAGCGCGGCCGCATCGAGGACGACGACACGCCGGAAGCCATCATGGCGCGCTACAACCGCACCACGCTGGAGGAGGTGTTTTTGGACGTCGCGCGCGGCCGGGTGAACGGCGCGAAGGAGGCGGCACGGTGAGGGAGCCCCTGTGTTGCTGCCGTAGCCCGGGTGAGCGCAGCGATACCCGGGAACGCCGCAAGCAAAGTCCCGGATGTCGCTTCGCTCATCCGGGCTACAAAGGGCCGCCATGACCGAGCTGTCCCTCCACCGCGGCATCTCCGTGCATCGCATCGGCGCGATGATCCTGCGCTATTGGTACCTGTTGATGTCGTCCTGGCCGCGGCTGCTCGAGCTCTTGTACTGGCCGGCGCTGCAAGTCATCACCTGGGGCTTTCTCCAGCTCTACATCGCCGAAAATGCCAATTTCTTCGCGCGCGCCGGCGGCACGCTGATCGGCGCCGTCATCCTCTGGGACATCCTGTTCCGCGGGCAACTCGGCTTCTCCATCTCGTTCCTGGAGGAGATGTGGGCGCGCAACATCGGCAATCTCATGATGAGCCCGCTCAAGCCGATCGAGTTTCTGCTGTCGCTGATGGTCATGAGCCTGATCCGGCTCGCCATCGGCATCATCCCGATGACGCTGCTCGCGCTGTTCCTGTTTCACTTCAACGTCTATGCCCTCGGCCTGCCGCTGATCGCCTTCTTCTGCAATTTGATCTTCACGAGCTGGTCAGTCGGCATCTTCGTCTCGGGCCTGGTGCTGCGAAACGGCCTCGGCGCCGAGAGCATCGTCTGGACCTTGATGTTCGCCATCCTGCCGCTGGCGTGCGTCTACTATCCCGTCAGCGTGCTGCCGGCCTGGCTGCAATACGTCGCCTGGGCGTTGCCGCCGACCTACGCCTTCGAGGGCATGCGCGCGCTCCTGATCGAGCAAACCTTTCGGACCGATCTGATGCTGGAGGCATTGGCCATCAATGCAGTACTGCTGGTTGCATCTTTTGGGGCATTCCTTGCCCTGTTGCGAAGCGCCAGGAAGCACGGCTCGCTGCTCTCGGCGGGCGAATAACGTCACTTTCCCGTGGATTCAGGCTGGTTTTGGCTTTTCCGGCACGTAGATGTACGGAACCATGCATTGACGCAATATTGCGCATTCGGCAGTATGCTGCGATGCGAAGAGGAATATAGCGATGCCTATTGGTGAGTTTGGCGGCGCGCCGCCCCTGGCGGCTGAAGGCAGTCCGGTCCTGACGACGCCGATGTACTGGATGTACGAGATGGCACATGCCTCTCTCAATCCAGCCCGCGCGGTCACCGATGCGACCAAGCTCCTGTTTCAGAATCCCCTCAATCCCTGGGCGCGCACCGAGGTCGGCAAGTCGGTCGCCGCGGCCTGCGAATTGTTCGAGCGTACCACGCGCCGCTACGGCAAGCCGGAATGGGGCCTCAACGACACCGAGGTCAACGGCATCCGCGTGCCCGTCGAGATCCGCTCGGTCTGGGAAAAGCCGTTCTGCCAGCTGCTCTACTTCGATCGCAAGTTCGCGCGCCCCTTGCGCAGCCCGCAGCCGCGCGTGCTGATCGTGGCGCCGATGTCCGGCCATTATGCCACGCTGCTGCGCGGCACGGTGGAAGCCCTCCTGCCCGCGCATGAAGTCTACATCACCGATTGGGCCGATGCCCGCATGGTGCCGCTCAGCGAGGGCCGCTTCGACCTCGACGACTACATCGACTATGTCATCGAGATGCTGCATGTCCTCGGCGGCAACACCCATGTCATGGCGGTGTGCCAGCCCTCCGTGCCCGTCGTCGCCGCCGTCTCGATCATGGAAGCGCGGCGCGACCCCTTCGTGCCGACCTCAATGACGCTGATGGGCGGGCCGATCGATACCCGCCGCAATCCGACCGCGGTGAACAACCTCGCTCAGGAGCGCGGCATCGACTGGTTCCGCAACCATGTCATCACCAAGGTGCCGTTCCCGCATCCGGGCATGATGCGCGACGTCTATCCGGGATTCCTGCAGCTCAACGGCTTCATCAGCATGAATCTCGACCGGCACATGGATGCGCACAAGCAGCTCTTCGCCAATCTGGTGAAGGGCGACGGTGACCTCGTCGACAAGCATCGCGAATTCTACGATGAATATCTGGCGGTCATGGACCTCTCCGCCGAGTATTATCTGCAAACCGTCGACACCGTGTTCGTGAAGCACGCGCTGCCGAAGGGCGAGATGACCCATCGTGGAACACGCGTCGATCCCTCCAAGATCACGCGCGTGGCGTTGATGACGGTCGAAGGCGAGAAGGACGACATCTCCGGTCTTGGTCAGACCGAAGCAACGCACACTTTGTGCAGCTCGATTCCCGATCATCGCCGCGTTCATTACGTCCAGAAGGGCGTCGGACATTACGGCGTGTTCAACGGCTCGCGTTTCAAGTCGGAAATCGTGCCGCGGATTCATGATTTCATGGTCTCGGCGGCGAATCCGAGCTCATTGCAGGCGCTCGCGGCCGAATAGAGCGTTTTCGAGCGAAGTGGCGACCGGTTCGCGTAAAGAAAACGCGTCAAAGCAGGAAACAAGAGCCGCTCCGATTTCATCGGAACGGCTCTAGTCGCGTATTTCGGCTTTCCCGTCGAAAATTCAGGTCCTGTCGGAGGCTCCGACAGGGGGCGGCTCCGTCCCAGATTCGCGGTATTTAGGTAGCTTTATAGGAGTGAGTCGGCACTCACCCCTTGGGGGTGCCGCATGCGTCCAGCGGGGGCGAAAAAAACGGGTTCCAACCCCAGTCTGTAGGGTCTCCCGGACGCTTGACCGCTGTATATTGGGCAAATGATTTGTTTTTGCGCCGAGCGCTTTCCATGGCGGCGGTTATGGCAGAATCCGGGCGCCCTCCTGCCCCCCGGACTGACAGACATGGCCACTCGCGCGCTCCTTTATCGGCGGCCCCACGAACCGAAGACCCTCGTCATCACCCACGGATCGCAGTTTTTCGCGATCCGGTTGCGCCGACACAGACGCGCGCGCCGCTACACGCTCAGAATTCATCCGAGTGACCGCGAAGCCATCCTCACCATGCCGCCGCGTGGCACGCTCGTCGAGGCCAAGGACTTCGCGCAGCGTCACGGTGCGTGGATCGCTGCACGTCTCGGTCGCTTGCCGAAGGCCGCTCCGTTCCAGTCGGGAACGGTGATACCGCTGCGCGGCGTTCCCCATCGCATCGTTCACCGCGCCGGTGAGCGTGGCACGGTGTGGACCGAGATGCGCGACAGCGGTGAACGCATTCTCTGCGTCGCCGGCGGCTTCGACTATATCGATCGCCGCGTCAGCGACTTCCTCAAGCGCGAGGCGCGCCGTGACCTTCAGCGCTCGGCGGAGGCCTACGCGACCGAGCTCGGCGTCAGGGTCAAGCGGCTCTCGATCCGTGATCAGTCCAGCCGTTGGGGTTCCTGCACCTCGGCCGGCTCGTTGTCGTTCTCCTGGCGCCTGATCCTCGCGCCGCCCTTCGTGCTCGACTACCTCGCCGCCCACGAGGTCGCCCATCTCGTCGAGATGAACCACTCGGCGCGGTTCTGGCGCGTCTGCGGAAAAGTCTGTCCGTCAATGGAGCGCGCCAAGAAGTGGCTCGATACGTACGGAAATGACCTGCATCGGTATGGGGCCGAGGATTAGGGCGCGCTGCTGCGGTCTTGGAAGGTGTCATCGCCCGCCTTGTGCGCAATTGCGCACTGGAGCGGGCGATCCAGTATTCCAGAGGCCGTCGTAATTGAATCGAGAGGCCGCGGCGTACTGGATTCCCCGCTTTCGCGGGGAATGACAGCGGAGAGCGGAGCGGCATCAAGCGACGCTCACGCACTGATATCCGCACTCGTCCCCTGAAGCGCGCGTGACGCCAGATAGGACGATTGCAGTTGCATGGCGCTCTTCTGGCCCTCGGCCAGCATCGCCTGAAAGGCGGCATCGAGTTGCTCGCGACTATAGGTCGCAGAACTGCTTTGGCGCGGCGTCCATTGCGATTGCGTGATCGCGGTGGAAGCTTTTTCGACCGTGCCGCCAAGCGGCGCGGCGTATTGGTCGGCCCGCCATTGCGCCAGATCCGGTCCCCCCAGACCTGGAGGATCCTCCAGCTTGCCGATCTTCGCGGCGGCCTCGTTGGTCATCGTCGAAGACCCGCCATTGTACAGCGTGGCGACCACCTTGCCGCCGACCTTCACCTGAGCATAGGTGTTCTCAGGCGCATTGTCCGAGATGGAAGGTTGACCGGCGCTCGCACCATGGGTCGTCAGCCAGTTCGTTGCCATGAGGTCGCGCAGGACCGGATTGTCCGCCACCGATATCGGCTTGGCACCTTGCAGCGGCTTCAGTTGGGAGACGCTTATTCCGGGGCTGGCGGTCGCCGCATCGGTTGCAGTCGACTCCACCGGTTTGAGATCCGACGTCGATGTCGCATTGGAACCGGACGTCGATGCAGGACGCAGATAGGGCAGCGCCGCGCTGGACAGGCCTGAAATCATGGAACGCTCCTTCACACTAAACCCGAATGTTCGGGACTCAACCTAGGAGAGCAAATCTCGGGCCGGTGTCGGACGCTTGAAGAGACTGGCGTTTTTGCGTTCGGGGAGCTGCGGGGCCGCGGAGAATCTTGCCGCGCTAGGCAGGAATTGCCGAAGCGGTGATGCGAGGATGGGTGGGCGAGTTACCAGCTCAGCAAAAGCCGTCATCGCCCGCGCAGGCGGGCGATCCAGTATCCGGGAGCCTTAGTGGTTCAATCGAGAAGCCGCGGCGTACTGGATTCCCCGCCCTCGCGGGAATGACAGGGCAGGGTGGAGCAACACCCAAGCCTCTCGCTCGATTTTCGCCACACTTCGCGACGATTGCGCGTCTCGCTCGTTTAGTCCCGCCGCATCAAACGCTTCGCATCATCAGCCGCGCATCGCGCCGGCGATTGCCGTCTACTGTGCATGGGGTTGTTTTCGCAGTTTTTGTTTCGAGGGGCCCAAGGCCCTCAGCCCCAAGCTATCGATTCCCGCCAAACAGGCGGTCCATCAGCCAGCCATCAAGCCCTGCGGCTGCCTCGGGGCGCACATTGGCGCGCGTGGGGGACGGCGGGCGATAGCCGCCATTGTTCGTCGGTGCTGGTCCTGCCGCTGTCGGCGACGCGACCTGCGAGGCCGCCTGTGCGAGGTTCGACAGGCCCCAGCTGGCTTGTGAATTCGGCAAGGCCGCCACCGGCACGCCCTCGTGCGCCGTGCGCATGAAGCGCGTCCAGACTTCGACCGGCAGGCCGCCGCCGGTCGCCTTCTTGGTCGGCGAGTTGTCGTCATTGCCGAGCCAGACGCCGGTGACGAGGTTGGCGGTGTAGCCGATGAACCAGGCGTCGCGGTAATCCTGGCTGGTGCCGGTCTTGCCGGCCGCCGGCCAGCCCGGGATCTCGGCCTTCTTGGCGGTACCTGATATCAGCGTCTCCCGCATCATCGAGTTCATCATGCCGACATAGCGGGGGTCGATCACTTGGTTGCGCTCGTCCGGCTGGCGCATGTAGAGCAGCTTGCCGCCCAGCGTCTTGATCCGCGTCACGACATGCGGCGTCACCGCGAGGCCGCCGTTGGCGAACGGCGCATAGGCGCCGACCAGCTCGACCACCGAGACTTCGGACGTGCCGAGCGCGATCGAGGCATTGGGCTCGAGTTTCGAGGAGATGCCGAGCCGGTGCGCGGTGCGCACCACGTTCTTCGGCCCGACCTCGAGGCCGAGGCGTATGGCAACCGTGTTGAGCGACATCGCCAGCGCCTGCGTCAGCGTCACCGCGCCGAAATATTCGTGCGTGTAGTTCTCAGGTCTCCAGCCCTTGACCTCGATCGGCGCGTCCTGGCGGACGGTATCCGGCGTCAGCCCCTGCTCGAGCGCGGTGAGATACACGAACGGTTTGAACGAGGAGCCCGGCTGGCGCTTCGCCGTGACCGCGCGGTTGTACTGGCTCTCGGAATAGTTCCGCCCGCCCACCATGGCGCGCACGGCGCCATCGGGCGCCATCGCCACCAGTGCGCCCTGGCTGACGTTGAACTTCACGCTCTTGGCCGCGAGCTCGTCGATGATGGCGGCTTCCGCCACGCTCTGGAGCTTTGGATCGATCGTGGTCTCGACCTTGATGCTCTCGTCGATCTGGCCGACCAGGTCGTCCAGCACTTCGCCGATCCAGTCGGCGACGTAATTGACCGTGCCGGCGCCGACCGGCTTCACCTCGTAGGAGGGATGGCCGATCGAGGCCTTGGCCTGCGCGTCGGTGATGAACTTTGCATCCGCCATCGCCGCGAGCACGATTTGCGCGCGCGCTTCGGCGCCTTCCGGATTACGATTCGGCGCGAGCCGCGAGGGCGATTTGACGAGGCCCGCCAGCATGGCCGCTTCAGCGATCGTGACGTTCTTGGCCGACTTGCCGAAATACTTCTGCGCCGCGGCCTCGACGCCGTAAGCGCCGGAGCCGAAATAGACGCGGTTGAGATAGAGCTCCAGAATCTCGTTCTTGGAATGCTTGCGCTCCAGCCAGATCGCCAGCTCCGCCTCCTGCAGCTTGCGCTGCATGGTGCGCTCCTGGGTCAGGAACAGGTTTTTCGCGAGCTGCTGCGTCAGCGTCGAGCCGCCCTGCGAGACGCCGCGATGGAGCACGTTGGTGACGAGGGCGCGCAGGATGCCGACCGGGTCGATGCCGAAATGCGAATAGAAGCGGCGGTCCTCGATGGCGATGAACGCTTTGGGTAAGTACTGCGGCAAATCCTTCAGCGCGATATTGGCGCCGGCCATCTCGCCGCGCTGCGCCAGCATGCTGCCGTCGATGCCGACGATCTGAATCGTCGGTGGGCGCTTGGGGATCTCCAGCGACTGGATCGGCGGCAGATGGGCGCCGACATAGACCACGACGCCGATCACGGCGATGACGCCCCACAGCCCGAGCACCGCGCCCCAATAGACCAGGCGGCCGAGGCTGAGGCCTCCGCGCGATTTCGATCGGCGTTTCGCGCCGCTGCGACCGGCCGGAGCCTTGCGCTCGCGCGGCGGCGGCTCGTCGCCTGCATCCTCGCTCTTGCGCTTGGCGGATGATTTCGCTGATTTCTTTGGCTTGTCCTCGCCGCCGGGAATGCGGTCCGCCGCGGTCAGGCGCAGATCGGCGAGCGCCGCGGGCAAGCCGAACAACGGCTCCTTCCGCCCACCCTTTTTCTTTCCCCACGCCATACGCAAAACGCCCGGTCAGCCCGCCCCGCCGCACGCTAGCGGTCGCTGTTTAAGGCCCGGTTACACAAAGCTTAACGCGCGATTAGGAGGTGCGGCATTCGCCGGCCGCAGTTCCGCTTCTGAGGCGCCGGAGCTAGGATCGCCCGCATCAAGAAAGAGGGAACTCGCATGGGCCACATCGATCCGACCAAGGAGATCTTCGCGCAATTCCGGGAGAACGACCGCCCGGGCCCGATCCACATGCTCAACCTGGTGCGGTTGCGCAAGGAGGCGGCCTATCCGGACGGCCGCAAGGCCAGCGGCGCGGAAGCCTATGCGGCCTATGGCCGCGAGAGCGGCCCGGTGTTCGAGCGCCTCGGCGGCCGCATCGTCTGGCAAGGCAAATTCGAGCTAATGCTGATCGGTCCGCAGGACGAGCGCTGGGACCATTGCTTCATCGCCGAATACCCGAGCGTTGCTGCCTTCGTCGAGATGATCCGCGATCCCGTCTATCGCGAAGCGGTGAAGCATAGGCAGGCAGCGGTGGAGGATTCCCGGCTGATCCGCCACGCGGTGCTGCCGGTGGGGAAGAACTTTGGCGAGATACCTTCGTAGTGCGGATGGGCAAAGCGCCGGAGTGCGCGAATGCGCATTCCGGCGCGTGCCCACCACGTCTCATGCGATCGTGGAGAGGTGGTGGGCACGGCGCAAGAGCGCTTTTGCCCACCCTACGAGACCAACACTAACCCGACGGCCCGGTGTCTGCGATGATCGGTCCGAACAGCTCCCAGCGCTCGCCGTTGAACTTCATCATCTGCATCTGCTTGTTGATGCGATAGTCGTTCGGGCCCGTGGTGATCTTGATGCCGGGCAGCGCTAGGCTGGGCGTATAGCCCTTGATGCCGGCGACCTGCTTCATGACGTTCTCACGCGTCAAGTTGTCGCCGCATTGCTTCAGAACCTGCACCAGCAGCTCGGCTACCGAATAGGCGTAGGTGTTGACGGTGTTGAGCTTGTCGCCTTCCGGAAAATACTTGTCCATGAAGGCGAAGAAGGCCTTCACGCCCGGATCGTCCTTCCACTGGGGATCGCCGGGGTCCTTGCCGTAATTGGTGGAGATGATGCCCTTGGAGATGTCGAGGCCTGCGGGCTTCAACGTCGCTGACACGGGGCTCGCATTGATGTCGAGGATATGCACCGGGCTCCAGCCGAGGTCGGCAAGCTTCTTGATCGCCTGAGCCGCGAATTTCGGCGTCGACGCATCGTAGAACAGGTCGACGCCCATCGATTTCAGCTTGACCACCTGCGAGTCGACGGTCGGGTCGGTGACCTCATAGGAGACCTCGCCGACGATCATGCTGGCGGCCTTGTCGCCGAGGCCGCTCTTGAGGCCCGCGAGATAGTCGCGGCCCATGTCGTCATTCTGGTAGAGCACGCCGATCTTGGCGTTGGGATGATTGGCGAGAATGTATTTTGCGTAGATGCGCCCCTCGGACACGTAGTTGGGATTATAGGCGATGGTCCAGGGATAGTTCTGCGGGTCGTTGAACCGCGCCGCGCCGGTCGAGGCGAGGAGCTGCGGGATCTTCTTGCCGTTGAGATATTTCTGCACGGCGGCGTTCGCAGCGGTGCCGATCAGCTGGAAAGTGAACAGCACCTCGTCGCCTTCGACCAGCTTGCGCACCTGCTCGACAGTCTTCGGCGGCGAATAGGCGTCGTCATACTGGATCAAATTGATCTTGCGACCGTTGATGCCGCCCTGATCGTTGATCATCTTGAAATAGGCGGCCTGGGTCTTGCCGATATTGGCGTAGACGGAATAGGCGCCGGAGAACGGGACGGTCTGGCCGATCTTGATCTCGGTGTCGCTCGCGCCGGTGTCGTATTTCTTCTGGGCGAGGGCTTGGCTCGCTGAGAACGCGAAGGCGAGCGCTGTCGTGGCAGCTAGGAAGGCTCTGCGATTGGTCATATTGGGTCGTTCCTCCTGACGGAATTTTCGATCGATGGTCTTTGTCCGTTGATTGCAACGGTCGCCATCGCTGCCGAAGATTGTGGAGGAACGCTCGCCGCCGCGCAAGGATCACGGCGCTGCGCCGTAGCGTCTCAGGCCAAAAGCTAGGCCAGGAACAATGCTACCAGCGCGATCGCCGCCGGCAGCGCCTGCACCATCAGGATGCGTGTGCTGACGGTCGCGGCGCCATAAGCGCCGGCCGCGATCACGCAAAGCAGGAAGAACGCCTTGATCTGGAACGCGAAGGCGGGATTGCCGTGGATGAGACCCCAGATCAGGCCGGCGGCGAGGAAGCCGTTATAGAGGCCCTGATTGGCGGCCAGTACCTTCGTCATCTCGGCCTTCTCAGGCGTGTTGCGAAACACCTTCAAGCCCAGCGGCTTGTCCCAGAGAAACATCTCCAGGATCAGGAAGAAGACATGCAGGACGGCGACCAGCGCCACCAGAAGATTGGCGATCAAAATCAAGTTGAGCTCCCCCAAAAGCGTCAGCTTTCGGGTGGACGTTAGCACGGCCGGCATGGCAAGTGCGACGGACGTATTTCGATGCAACGGTGCCGCAATGCCCGCTCGATCAACCAAAACGCCTGAACGCTTCGGTCTCGATCGCCTGGCGACGCCGATCGGCATCGCCCTGCTCGTCACCGACGCCGAGCGCGTCTTGCGCGCGCTCGATTGGGAAGACTACGAGCACCGCATGCGCGAGCTGTTGCGGCTGCATTATGGTGCGGTGGACCTCCGCGATCAGCCTGCGCCGACGCAGATGCGGGCTGCGCTGTCGGGCTATTTTGAAGGCGACCTCGGCCAGCTCTCGGCCATCGCATGGCGCATCGCCGGCACGTCGTTCCAGCAAAAGGTCTGGACCGCGCTCGCGCAAATCCCCGCCGGGACCACGATGAGTTACGGCGCGCTTGCCGCAAGGATCGATATGCCCAAAGCGATTCGCGCCGTCGGCCATGCCAACGGCTCCAATCCGATCAGCGTGGTGCTGCCCTGCCACCGCCTGATCGGCGCGGATGGCTCACTGGTGAAATACGGCGGTGGCCTCGAGCGCAAGCGCTGGCTGCTGCGGCATGAAGGGGTAGAGGTTTAGGCCTCCCCCCTCGTCATTCCGGGCGCCGCGGAGCGGCGAGCTATGGTGCGCAATTGCGCACCTGAGAATCTATCGCGCCACCGACTCTGCGGATGAATGGATTCCGGGCTCGCGCTACGCGCGCCCCGGAATGACGGGCGAGGGTCACGCCGCCGGCTGCACCGCCTTATCGCCGGCCATCACATGGGTCAGCGCGCTCTTGATGGCGGCCTGCCGCGTCGGCGCGTTGATCTGCGCGCCCAGCAGATCGGTGACGTAGAACACGTCGCGCGCGCGTTCGCCGAAGGTCGCGACATGGGCCGAGGCGATGTTGAGGTTGAGCTTCGAGATCGCGGTGGTCAGCTCGTAGAGCAGGCCGGGGCGATCGAGGCCGGAGACCTCGATCACCGTGTAGCGGTCCGACCATTGGTTGTTGATGGTCACTTCCGGCTCGATCACGAAGGGCTTCGCCTTGCTGCGCACGGTGCGCCGCGCCACAACCTCCGGCAGGCGCAGCTTGCCTTCCAGCACGTCCTCGATCATCTCGCCGATGCGCGTGGCGCGCCTTCCCTCGTCCTCGTCGCGGTCATATTCCCGGGAGATCGAGATCGTGTCGAGCGCGCGGCCGTCGGTCGTGGTGTAGATCTGGGCGTCGACGATGTTGGCACCGGCCGAGGCGCAGGCGCCGGCGATGATCGAGAGCAGCCAGGGGTGGTCGGCCGCGAAGATCGTGAGCTCGGTGACGCCGCGCACCTCGTCGAAGCCGACATTGATCGCGAGCTTGTGGCCGGCCTGCTCGCTGGAGCGGACGAAGCGGGCATGGCGGATCTTGCGCGGCAGCTCGACCTTGAGCCAATAGGCCGGATAGTGCCGGCCGATATAGGCATCGAGCTCGTCCTCCGGCCATTCGGCGAAGGCCATGCGGAATTCGGCGTACGCGGCGGCGAGGCGCTTGCCGCGATCGACTTCCGAAAAGCCGCCGGTGAGCACCGGCTCGGTCTCGTAATAGAGCGAGCGCAGCAGCTGCGCCTTCCAGCCGTTCCACACGCCGGGGCCGACGCCGCGGATGTCGGCGGTGGTAAGGATCGTCAGGAGCTTCATCTGCTCGACCGACTGCACCACGGCGGCGAAGTTCTCGATCGTTTTACGATCCGAAAGGTCGCGCGACTGCGCGACCGTCGACATCGTCAGATGCTCCTCGATCAGCCATGCGACCAGCTCGGTATCGGCCGGGCTGAAGCCGAGCCGTGGGCACAGCCGCCGCGCCACCTTGGCGCCGGCGATGGAGTGATCCTCCGGCCGGCCCTTGGCGACGTCGTGCAGTAGCGTCGCGATGTAGATCACCGCGCGGTGCTCGGGTCTCGTCTTGCGCATGAGGTCGCTGGCGAGCGCGAACTCCTCGATGCCGCCGCGCTCGATGTCCTGGAGGAAGCCGATGCAGCGGATCAGATGCTCGTCGACGGTGTAGTGATGATACATGTTGAACTGCATCATCGAGACGATCTTGCCGAAGGCGCGGATGAATTGCCCGAGCACGCCGGTCTCGTTCATCCGCCGCAGCACGGTCTCGGCGTCGTTGGAGGTCAGGATCTCCATGAACAGCCGGTTGGCCTCGGGATTCTCGCGAAGCTGCCCGTTGATCAGGCCGAGCGAGCGCGTCACGTCGCGCATCGCATCGGGATGAAAGGCGAGGTTGTTCTTCTGCGCCAGGCGGAAGATGCGGATCAAATTGACCGGATCGTGCTTGAAGACGTCGGGCGCGGCGATGTTGATGCGGTTGTTGTCGACGATGAAGTCGTCGCTATCGGGCACGCGCCGCTTCACGGTGCTGGGCCGCAGCCGCGCCATCATTCGGCTCAGCACCGGCGCCGGCTTGGCCTGCTGGTCCTCGAGCTTGGCGCAGAGGATGGCGGTGAGGTTTCCGACTTCCTTGGCGACCAGGAAGTAATGCTTCATGAAGCGCTCGACGTCCTGCATGCCGGGATGCGAGGTGTAGCCGAGCCGGACTGCGATCTCGCGCTGCAGATCGAAGGAGAGGCGTTCTTCGGCGCGATTGCAGTAGAAATGCAGATTGCAGCGCACCGACCAGAGGAAATCGGCGCAGCGGCGGAAGCTGCGATATTCCTGCGCGTCGAACACGCCGCGCTCGACCAGCTCGTCGGTGTCGCGGACGCGGTAGACATACTTTGCGATCCAGAACAGCGTGTGCAGGTCGCGCAGGGCGCCCTTGCCGTCCTTGACGTTGGGCTCGACCAGATAGCGCGACTGGCCGCCGCGGCGATGCCGCTCCTCGCGCTCGGCGAGTTTTGCGGTGACGAATTCGGACGCGGTGCCCTGCACCACCTCCTTGTCGAAGCGCTCGACCAATTCGTCATAGAGCGGCTTGTCGCCGGTCAGGAAGCGCGTCTCCAGGATGGCGGTGCGGATCGTCATGTCGCCGCGCGCCTGGCGGATCGATTCGTCGACCGAGCGGGTGGCGTGGCCGACCTTCAGCCCCATGTCCCAGAGGCAGTAGAGGATGGCTTCGGCGACCTGCTCGCCCCAGGCGGTCTGCTTGTAGGGCAGGATGAACAAGAGATCGATGTCGGATTCCGGCGCCATCAGGCCGCGGCCATAGCCGCCGGTCGCCACCACCGCCATGCGCTCGGCGCCGCTCGGGATCGGCGAGCGATAGAGATGCCGTGTTGCCGCTGAATAGAGGATGCGGATGATCTCGTCCTGCACATGGCACAGCCGCTCGGCGCAGCGCCTTCCGTGACGGTCCTTCAAAAGGATCGCCTGTGCCGCGGCGCGCGAGGCGATCAGCTCGGCCTTGAGCAATTGCGCCATGGCCGTGCGGAACGTGTCCTCGCGGCCCTCGTGCTTTTCGGCGAGCGCATCGACCGCGGCGGTGATCCGCGCGGTGTCGAAGCGGTCATCCGTCTCTGGCTTCTGCTCAATCGCGACGCTGTCCATGTCTCACCGGATATAAGAGGCGGCAGGCGCTGTCACCCGCCATTCTCTGGCAATAGCCGTTCCATGCTGGAAAGCTGCGGCTTTGGGCAAATCCCTTCTCGGACCGCGCGCTTGCAAGGGACGGATTTTCTCGTTGACCTCTAGCCATAACTCCTTGAAAAACAATGAAGTTTTGGAGGAGCTGGGCATGACCAGGATTACACGACGCATTCTGTTGGTGGGAGCCGTCGCGCTCGCAATGACCCCTGCGGCACGGGCGGCGGATCCGCTCAAGGAGATCCGCATCGACTGGGCGACCTACAATCCGGTTTCGATGGTCCTGAAGCAGAAGGGCCTGCTGGAGAAAGAGTTCGCCAAGGACGGCATCACCATCACCTGGGTGCAGTCGGCCGGCTCCAACAAGGCGCTCGAATTCCTCAACGCCGGCTCGATCGATTTCGGCTCGACCGCGGGCTCGGCGGCGCTGGTCGCCCGCATCAACGGCAACCCGATCAAATCGATCTACGTTTATTCGCGTCCCGAATGGACGGCGCTGGTGACATCAAAGGATTCCAAGATCGCTGGCGTTGCTGACCTCAAGGGCAAGCGCGTTGCGGTGACTCGCGGCACCGATCCGCACATCTTCTTGGTGCGCGCCCTGCTTGGCGCGGGTCTCACCGAAAAGGACATCACGCCGGTGCTGCTCCAGCATGCCGACGGCAAGACCGCGCTGATCCGCGGCGACGTCGATGCCTGGGCCGGGCTCGATCCGATGATGGCGCAGGCCGAGGTCGAGGAGGGCGCAAAACTGTTCTATCGCAAGGCCGACGCCAACACCTGGGGCATCCTCAATGCGCGCGAGCAGTTCTTGAAGGACTATCCGGATGCGGCTCGCCGCGTGCTTGCGGTATACGAGGAGGCGCGAAAGTACTCGCTGGTGAATTACGACGAGCTGAAGAAGACCTTCATTGCCGTCACAAAACTGCCTGACGCCGTCGTCGACAAGCAGCTCAAGGAGCGCACCGAGCTGACGCACAGCCGCATCGGCGCGCCCCAGCGCGAGTCGATCCTCGCTGCCGGCCTCGCGCTCCAGCAAGCCGGCGTCGTCGATGCCAAGGTCGACGTGAAAGCGACGCTGGACGCCCTGATCGACGACCAGGTCCCGCTGCCGACGAATTGATCTTCTTACCCTCCCCCCTTGTGGGGGAGGGTGGCTTCGCGGCACGCGAAGCCGGGTGAGGGGTATCTTTCCTCACGGTCAGTGTTGCGAGTGGAGAGAACCCCTCATCCGGCGCTTCGCGCCACCTTCTCCCACAGGGGGAGAAGGGAAGACCTGGCGGAGGGCGCGGCAATAGTAGTGTTGCATTCCCCGACCAGACGCGCTTGCTAGAACCATGATCTCCGACGCGCCAGTCCTGCAACAATCCTCTGATACGGCCGACAGCGTTGCCGCGCCTTCGCGCGTCGCACGTTATGCGCGGCCGATGCTGGGGCTGTTGCTGCCGCTGACGCTGGCGCTTGGCTGGGAGCTTGTGGTCTGGCTCGGCTGGTCCAACGGACGTCTGGTGCCGCCGCCCTCGCGCGTGTTGGCCACCATCACGGAGCTCGCCCGCTCCGGCGAGCTGGTCCGCCACATCACAGCGACGCTGTGGCGGGTCGGGCTCGGTTTCGCCTTCGGCGTCGTTGCAGGCACGTTGCTCGGGGCCATTTCCGGCTATTGGTCGCTGGCGCGGCGGCTGCTCGATCCGACCGTGCAGGCGCTGCGCGCGATTCCTTCGCTCGCCTGGGTGCCGCTGTTCATTCTCTGGCTCGGCATCTTCGAGACTTCGAAGATCGCGCTGATCGCGGTCGGCGTGTTTTTCCCGGTCTATCTCGGCGTGATGGGCGCGATCCTTTCGGTCGACCGCAAGATCGTCGAGGTCGGCCGCACCTTCCGTCTCTCCGGGCCCGCCATGATCCGCCGCATCCTGTTGCCCGCGGTGCTGCCGGCCTACGTCGTCTCCTTGCGCGTCGGCCTCGGTCTGGGCTGGATGTTCGTGGTGGCGGCCGAGCTGATCGGCGCTTCCGAAGGTCTCGGCTATCTCCTGCTCGACGGCCAGCAGCTCGGCAAGCCCGCACAGATCCTCGCCGCCATCGTGATCTTCGCCATCCTCGGCAAGCTCACGGACTGGCTGATCGAGGTTGCCGCCGCGCCCTTCCTGCGCTGGCAGGACGCCTTCTCCCGCGCGAAGGGAGCTTGAGACGATGCTCGCGCTCGACCGGGTCAGCAAGACCTATCCCAACGGCGTGCAGGCGCTGGCGCGTTTCTCCGCGCAGATCCGCCAAGGCGAGATCATCGCCATCATCGGCGGCTCCGGCTGCGGCAAATCAACATTGCTGCGCGCCATCGCCGGCCTCGATCGCGCCAGCTCCGGCACGGTGACGCTCGACGATGAGGCGATCAGTTCGCCGCACGCCAAGATCGGCATCATCTTCCAGGAGCCGCGGCTTTTGCCCTGGCTCAGCGTCGCCGACAATATCGGCTTCGGCCTTGCCGATCTGCCCGCAGCCGAGCGGCGCGAGAAGGTGGCGCGCGCGCTCGAGCGCGTCGGGCTCACTGACAAGGCGCAGGCCTGGCCGCGCGAGCTCTCCGGCGGACAGGCACAGCGCGTCGCGATCGCACGCGCGCTGGTGCCGCAGCCTGAGGTGTTGCTGCTCGATGAGCCCTTCTCCGCACTCGATGCTTTCACCCGCCGCGACCTCCAGGATCATCTGCTCGACCTTTGGGCCGACACGCGGCCGACCTTGATCCTCGTCACGCATGACGTCGACGAGGCCGTGGTGCTGGCCGATCGCGTGCTGGTGATGCGGCCGCGGCCGGGCCGGCTGTTCGACCAGATCGAGATCAATCTGGGCCGGCCGCGCGACCGCAATTCGCCGCTGTTCGAGAATTTCAAGCGAAGTGTGCTGACGTCGCTCGACCGTTCGCTCGACCGCAGCGTGCCCGACCGTGACGCAACCCAGGGTCCCGGTCAGGCCATGTGGTGGTGACAATCCGCCTTCAAGCCGGTACATCGAGGAGCAATCTTTCCGGGAGAGAACGAACATGGACGCTGCCCAATTGCGCCAGATGCAGGCCCCGATCAAGGAGCGCTACAAGACCGATCCCAAGGCTGCGCTGATCACGCTGAAGGCCAAGGGCTCCACCGACAGCGACGGCATCGCCTGCAAGGTCGAGACCGGCCGCGCCATCGCGATGGCTGGCCTGCATCCCGCCACCGGCGGCTCCGGCCTCGAGCTCTGCTCCGGCGACATGTTGCTGGAAGCGCTGGTCGCCTGTGCCGGTGTCACGCTGAAATCGGTTGCGACCGCGATCGAGGTGCCGCTTAGGACCGGCAACGTCTATGCCGAGGGCGATCTCGATTTCCGCGGCACGCTCGGCGTCGACAAGGAGACCCCGGTCGGCTTCGCCGAGATCCGCCTGCGCTTCGAGGTCGACACGGATGCGCCGCAGGACAAGCTCGATCTGTTGCTGAAGCTCACCGAGCGCTATTGCGTGGTCTATCAGACCATCAAGAACGGCCCGAAGGTGTCAGTGTCGATGCAGCGGATGTGACTCTCTATACCCTCCCCTGGAGGGGGAGGGTCGATCGCGCGCAGCGCGAGCGGGGTGGGGTGATCTCTCCACTCGGGCACCGTGTCTGTTGAGAGACTGTCACCCCACCCCGTCTCATATTTCGCTGCGCTCCATATGAGCCGACCCTCCCCCTCCAGGGGAGGGTAAGAAGCCAAAAATGTCCCCCGACCTCCACTTCATCTTCTTCCTTCTCCTGCGCATGGCGATCGCCGCGGCGTTCGTCGTGACGGCGTCGATCATCACCGAACGCTCGGGACCGGTGATCGGCGCGCTGGTGGCGACGCTGCCGATCTCGGCGGGACCTTCCTATGTCTTCCTCGCGCTCGACCATGACGCCGCCTTCATCGCGCAAGGCGCGCTGTCGAGCCTTCCGGTGAACGCCGCGACGATCGTCCTTGGCCTCTGCTATGTCGTGCTGGCGCAGCGGAACAATCTGCTGGTGAGTGCCGGCAGCGCGATAGCCGTGTGGATCGTGCTGGCCTCCATCATCCGCCTGTTCGACTGGACCTTGACGGCCGGACTCGCCGTGAACCTGATTGCCTTCGGCATCTGCATTCCGCTGCTCGCCAAGTGCCGCCACGTGAAGATGCCGTTGGTCACGCGTCGCTGGTACGACATTCCGTTCCGCGCCGCGCTGGTGGCGACGCTGGTCGCGATCGTGGTTTCGACGTCGGGCTGGGTCGGCCCGCGGGTCTCCGGCGTCATCGCGCTCTACCCGATCGTCTTCACCAGCATGATGGTGATCCTACACCCGCGCATCGGCGGCCCGCCGACCGCCGCCGTGCTCGCCAATTCCGCCTGGGGCCTGCTCGGGTTCGGTATGGCGATCGCGGTGATGCATCTCGGCGCCGCAAACTTCGGCTCCGCGATCGGCCTCAGCATGGGGCTCGCCACCTGCATCGTCTGGAATCTGACGCTGTGGTGGAACGGGCGAAGGAAGCGGCTGGCGGCTGCGTGAGCTTCGTACCGTAGGGTGGGCAAAGGCGCGCATTTCGCGCGCCGTGCCCACCATCTGCCTGCGGATTCGTCGTTGCATGGTGGGCACGCTTCCGCCTTCGCTCTTCGAGCTACGGCGGACAAGTCGCTTTGTCCACCCTACGGCACTATGACTGCTTCGGCAGCTTCGCCTTCAACGCATACAGCGCATCCAGCGCCTCGCGTGGCGACATCTCGTCCGGGTGCAGCGCCTTCAGCGCATCCATCAAAAGCTCGGCTTCGCTCGGCGGCGCAGCTTCTGCCGCGGCGCGCGAGGGTACGGCGAACAGCGGCAGATCGTCGGCGAGCGCGCGGGCGGTCTGGCCGCGATCCTGGGCCTCCAGCTTCGCCAGCACCGATTTGGCCCGCGTGATCACGGCCGGCGGCAGGCCGGCGAGTTTGGCGACCTGGATGCCGTAGGAGCGGTCGGCCGAGCCCGGCAGCACCTCATGCAAAAACACGACGTTACCCTGCCACTCCTTCACCCGCACGGTGGCGTTGAACATCCGCGGCAGCTTGGCCGAGAGCGCGGTCAGCTCGTGATAATGCGTCGCGAACAGCGTGCGGCAGCGATTGCTCTCGTGCAGGTGCTCGATCGCGGCCCAGGCGATCGAGAGGCCGTCGAAGGTCGCGGTGCCGCGGCCGATCTCGTCGAGGATCACGAGTGCGCGCTCGCCGGCCTGGTTCAGGATCGCCGCGGTCTCGACCATCTCGACCATGAAGGTGGAGCGGCCGCGGGCGAGATCGTCGGCGGCGCCGACGCGCGAGAACAGGCGATCGACGATGCCGATCCGCGCCCGCGTCGCCGGCACGAAACTGCCGATCTGCGCCATCAGGGCAATCAGCGCGTTCTGGCGCAGGAAAGTCGATTTACCGGCCATGTTGGGACCGGTGAGCAGCCAGAGCTGGCCGGACTTCTGTCCAGGCGCTGGCGACAGGTCGCAGGCATTGGCGATGAACGGCTCGCCATTGCGCTTGAGCGCCTGCTCCACCACGGGATGGCGGCCGGCCTCGATGGCAAAGCCGAGCGACGTGTCGACCTCGGGCCGCACATAGTTCTCGTCGACCGCCAGCTTGGCGAGCGACGTCGCGACATCGAGCAGCGCAAAGCCGTGCGCGGCGGCGCGCAAGTCTTCACTGATCTCGAGCGCCTTGGCGGACAGTCGCTCGAAGATTTCGAGCTCGAGCCCGAGCGCGCGGTCGCCGGCATTGGCAATCTTGGCCTCGATCTCCCCGAGTTCGGAGGTCGTGAAGCGCACCTGGCCCGCCAGCGTCTGGCGATGAATGAAGGTCGCATTCAGCGGCGGCGACATCAGCTTGTCGCCGTGCTGCGCGGTCACTTCGACGAAATAGCCGAGCACGTTGTTGTGCCGGATCTTTAGGGCCTTCACGCCGGTTTGGTCGGCGTAGCGGGCCTGCATCGAGGCCACCACCAGGCGCGAGGCATCGCGCAGGTTGCGGGCTTCGTCCAGCGCAGGCTCGTAACCCTGGCGCACGAAGCCGCCATCGCGCTTGATCAGCGGCAGTTGCTCGTCGAGTGCGCTGGCAAATTCGGATGCGAGCTCGCGCGACGGCTTTTGCAGCGCCGCCATGACCGCGGCGATCTCGTGCGGTGGCTGGTCGAGTTCGGACAGCCGCGTCAGCACCTGGTCGGCTGCGATGATGCCGTCGCGGATGCCGGCGAGGTCGCGCGGCCCGCCGCGGCCGACCGAGAGACGGGCCAGCGCCCGCGACATGTCGGGCGCGCCGCGCAGGATGCTGCGGATGTCTTCGCGCGTTGCCGAATCGGCAACGAAGGTGCTGACGGCGTCGAGCCGCCGCGCGATCGCTGGCGCGTCGGTCAGCGGCGCCGCCAGACGCTGGGCCAGCAGGCGCGAGCCGGCCGAGGTCACCGTGCAGTCGATGGCGTCGAGCAGCGAGCCGCGTCGCTCGCCCGCGAGCGTGCGCGTCAATTCGAGATTGGCGCGGGTGGCGGGATCGATCGCCATGGTCGCGCCCGAGGCCTCGCGCGCTGGCGGCGACAGCGGTGGATGCTTGCCGACCTGGGTGCGGTCGACATAGGTGACGGCGGCGGCCGCAGCCGTGGCTTCCAGCCGCGTCAGCTGCGCCAGCCCGTCCATGGTCGCGACCGCGAAATAATCGCACAGCCGCTTTTCGGCGGTGGCACCGTCGAAGACGTCGCGGGTCAGCGGCGTCACCGCCGGCAGCTCGCGCAGGGTCTGTCCGAGCTCGCTGTCGTTGTAGAGCGCGTCGGTGACGATCGCCTCGTTCGGATTGATGCGCGCCAGCGTCGCGGCAAGCTCGCCGCCCGAACACTCCGTCACCATGAACTCGGCGGTGGAGATGTCGATCCAGGCAAGGCCAAACCGGTCGCCGCCGGCGGAAGAGCGGGCGCGCGCGATTGCCAGCAGGTAGTTGTTGGCACGCGCGTCGAGCAGCGTGTCCTCCGTCAGCGTGCCCGGCGTGACCAGCCGCACCACGCCGCGGCGCACCACGCTCTTGTTGCCGCGCGCTTTCGCCGCGGCGGGGTCCTCGGTCTGCTCGCACACGGCGACGCGGTGGCCGGCCGATATCAGGCGGTGCAGATAATCCTCGGAGCGCTCGACCGGCACGCCGCACATCGGGATATCCGCGCCCTGATGCTTGCCGCGCTTGGTCAAGACGATGCCGAGCGTCTTCGAGGCGATCTCGGCGTCCTCGAAGAACAGCTCGTAAAAGTCTCCCATCCGGTAGAACAGCAGCAATCCCTGATGCGCCGCCTTGATTTCAAGGTACTGTTCCATCATCGGCGTCACGCGCGCGGCGGCTTCCGCCGGCGGAGCGGGCGTGGATTCGGGCTCTGGCGCGGGAATGGGCTGTTGCATTGTCATGGGCGGCGCAACCTACAAAATTTCGCCCCTCGCTCCTATCGCTTTGGCCGGAGAGGCGAGGTTTTCCACGTTGTCCGCACGGCGGCATGCGTGGCGGACGGCAGGCCCTGCAAAACGCACGCGAAACCGTCAATTGACCTGCCGCGGGCGCCCTCCTAAAACTCCGCGGACATTGAAGAATTTGGGCCGGATCGCGGCATTCAGGGAGAACAACGATGCGTGACGTCTTTATCTGCGATGCCGTGCGGACCCCGATCGGCCGTTTCGGCGGCTCACTCGCCAAGGTGCGCGCCGATGACCTCGCCGCTACCCCGATCAAGGCGCTGATGGCCAAGCATCCCAATCTCGACTGGGCTCAGGTCGATGAAGTGTTCTTCGGCTGCGCCAATCAGGCTGGTGAGGACAATCGCAACGTCGCGCGTATGGCGCTGTTGCTGGCGGGCTTGCCGGATTCGGTCCCCGGCCAGACCCTGAACCGGCTTTGCGCCTCCGGCCTCGATGCGGTCGGCGCTGCGGGGCGCGCGATCCGCTCCGGCGAGATCGAGCTTGCGATTGCCGGCGGCGTCGAATCCATGACCCGTGCTCCCTTCGTGATGGGCAAGGCGCAGGAGGCGTTCTCGCGCTCGGCCGAGATCTTCGACACCACGATCGGCTGGCGCTTCATCAATCCGCTGCTCAAGGCGCAGTACGGCGTCGATGCGATGCCGGAGACCGGCGAGAACGTCGCCGAGGAATTCCAGGTCTCGCGCGCCGACCAGGATGCCTTCGCCATCCGCTCGCAGCAGCGCGCGGGCGCGGCGATTGCGGCCGGCTATTTTGCGGAAGAGATCACGCCGATCACCATTCCCGGCGGCAAGGCCGGTCCCATCACGGTCGACAAGGACGAGCATCCGCGGCCCGAGACGACGCTGGAGGGTCTCGCCAAGCTGAAGCCGATCGTGCGCAATCCCGGCACGGTCACTGCCGGCAACGCCTCCGGCGTCAATGACGGCGCCGCCGCAATGATCCTCGCATCCGAAGCTGCGGTGAAGAGGCACGGTCTGACGCCCCGCGCGCGCATTCTCGGCCTCGCCTCGGCCGGCGTGCCGCCGCGCATCATGGGCATTGGACCTGTGCCGGCGACTCGCAAGCTGATGGAGCGGCTCGGCAAGAAGATCAGTGATTTCGATTTGATCGAGCTGAACGAAGCCTTCGCTTCGCAAGGCATCGCCTGCATGCGTCAGCTCGGCGTGCCTGATGATGCCGACTTCGTCAATCCGCATGGTGGCGCCATCGCGCTCGGCCATCCCCTCGGCATGAGCGGCGCCCGTCTCGCGCTCACCGCCGTGCATGGCATGGAAAAGCGCGGCGGCAAGCTCGCGCTGGCCACGATGTGCGTCGGCGTCGGCCAGGGTGTCGCGGTCGCGATCGAGAAGCTGAATTGAGCTCTTTCCGTCTCTCTCCCCGTTCTTACGGGGAGAGAGGAAAACGAGTGCCTCAATAGCAATACGACACGCCATCCAGAATCGCGCACTGCCGCTTGTTCGGTGCGTTGGGATCATCCAGCGGCACGATGCCCTTGCCCTGGCCGACGAACACGCCGGGCCCGACATGCACCGAGCTCTTGTTGCCGATGATCACGCTTGGATGGGGCGTCGAGCTCGAGCGGGTGCCGTCCGGCCAGACGATGGCATCGCCCGAAAGCACCCCGCGCCGCCCGTCGTCGCAGCTCACGTCAACGCCCTGCCGGGTGCAGACCTGCGCCATCGCCGGCGCGGCGACGGCGATACCCAGGGCCGAAATCAGGCTCAGCGCAGTGATGGTCTTGCAGACGGTCATGGCATCCCCCTGGCGGTTTGGCGTCCTCACGTGAATCGTCGCCCCAAACCCGCCGCAGGTTCAGCCGGCGGGCGGATCGGGCGTCGATCGGCATCGGATATTCTCTCGTAAATACAATATGTTGCGGAAAATTCGCCCGATTTACCCGCGATCCCTTGCAAAATCGTCGGCGCCCCTTCAAGAGAGGGCGCTCCGGAGAGATGGCCGAGTGGCTTAAGGCGCACGCTTGGAAAGCGTGTGTGCGGGAAACCGTACCGTGGGTTCGAATCCCACTCTCTCCGCCATTTGCACGATTGTCTGCGCCAAACTACGATTTCGCGCGCTTGGGTTCTTTAGCCCATTGCTATGCGTCGACTGCGCCCGCCGCAGTCGGCAGTACGCCCTGTCGAGATCCTCAAGCACGATTTGGATCCAAATGAACCGCCGAGTCGTTCCAGGCCCGGCGTAGATCGGCGACCGCGTGACGCCAAGCGTCGCCGTTCCGTCCGCCGAAGCGGCGGACGTAAGCTGGATGGAAAGTGATGCGGAGCGGGTGACCTTCAAATTGGAGCTTTGCCTTGCGCGTCACACGGATCGATTGCGACTGGCCGAACAGGCGAGCCGCTGTGCTGCCAAGAGCAACGATCACGCCTGGCCTGGACCGCCGAATGTCGTTCAGCACTGCTGCGCCATAGCGATCGACTTCCTCGATTGTTGGGCTGCGATTACGTGGCTTCCGCTCTTTGGAATGCGCGATTGGCCGGAAAGGAATGGCGTTTGCCAAACGCACCTGTTGGGGATCGATCCCAGCTTCATCCAGCATCTCGCGCAACGCCCTGCCGGCCGGACCGACAAAAGGCCTGCCCTGCGCAGCTTCCTCTGCGCCGGGTGCCTCGCCAACCACGTATAGCCGCGGTCGTCGGAACAGGCCTTCAGGCGCGACACGACGGTGATCGAGATGTGTATTGGCGACGCGTGCCTTGGCCATCGGTTCCGGCGCCAAGCCTGGCAATGCAAATGCTCTGGCTCTATCAACTGCCGTCGCGCCACTGATTTCCAACCGCGCCAAGACCGGCCGCCGATTCGCCTTGGAACCGACGGTCATTGACGCGAGTTTTCGACGCGCAGGGCTCGTTGAAAAATGGGACGGCGGTACTTACGAAGCCGAGGGCGCGGCCAGCGCAGCAGAGAGCGAGCGAACCATGCGAGCAGGCTTGCGGCGAGGACGCCTGAGCTTCGTTCTCAAGGGAAGCAAGCTTCGCGGGGCATATTCGCTCGTGCGCCTGAAGAGCCCGAAGCAATGGCTGCTGATCAAGACGCATGCGAAAAAGTGACCTCAGGCCAATGCTGGCGACCCTCATCGACGCGCCATTCGATGACAAGGAATGGATCTTCGAGACGAAATGGGACGGCTTCCGGCTTGTCGCAAAAACCGGAGGCAGAAATGGCTCCCTCTACTCGCGCAATGGCAACGACGTGACCAGGCGTTATGCCCCAGTCGCCGAAGCGCTCGATATCATCAAGCGCAATGCCGTGATTGACGGCGAGCTAGTGGCGCTCGACGCGGAGGGTCGATCCCGATTCCAGCTGCTGCAGAATGCCCTGAAAGGCAAGGCGCGTCTCCGCTATTATGTGTTCGATCTGCTCTTCCTCGATGGCCGCGACCTGCGTCGCAAGCCGTTGCTTGAGCGCAAGGACCGTTTGCACGCCATCCTTACCCGGCACCCACTCGTCCACTACAGCGGACACAGAAAGCGGCATGGCAAGGCGGCGTTCAACAAAGCACGACGAGCGGGGGAGGAGGGCATTATCGCGAAGCGTGCCGCAAGTCTCTACCACTCGGGCAGGCGCACGAAAGATTGGCTCAAGATCAAGGCCGACCAGGAACAGGAAGCCATTGTCGTCGGCTTCACCGCGCCGCGCGGGAGCCGCCAGCACTTTGGCTCGCTGGTGCTTGGCGTGTACGACAAGGGCAAGCTTGTCTATGTTGGTCACAGCGGTGGGGGATTCTCCCGAGAGATGCTCGCGACGCTGCACGCGCGCATGATGAAGTTGAGAACAGACAAGAAGCCGTTTACGGACGTTCCGCACGAGGACCGGACCACGTGGATCAAGCCGCGGCTCGTGTGCCAGGTCAAGTTCACTGAATGGACCCGCGAGGGGGAGATGCGACATCCGGTGTTTCTCGGCATGCGCAGCGACAAGCCGGCGCGGCAAGTCAGACGGGAGCGCGCATGAGAACCGGGCCGAAGTCCTCAGCCACTTAAGGGATCAAGGGCAATTGCGGACAATGCGTTCCCTGTTGCCATCCGCTAAACGCAATCTGAGCGAATTTGCTTGGACATTGGCTCGCGCGTCAGCGGGCGGGATGCCCGTAGTGGGCAGATCGCGCATTACGGGTCTTGGCAGCGCTCCATGGCAGATCCTGCATGTTTCGGTCGAGCTCCTGCTTGAGCGAGAGGTATTGAAGCATATCGGACAAGGCCAGGACGCCGAGAAGCCGTCCCTGTTCAACCACGAGCAGACGACTGTGCCGACCGCCCTGCATCCTTGCAAGCGCCTCCAGTGCATCCAGATGCGGAGGGACAATGATCTCCGGCGAGCAGGGGCGCATGACATCAGCGACGCGGCGCCGGGTGGTGTCGGAGGGATCAAGATCGCGGACATCCTTCGCCATGATGCAGCCAATGAGTTCGCCGTCGCGCAGCACGGGAAAAGCCTTGAAGTAGTACTTGTAAAAGTAATCCTCGACCAATTCCGCAATGGAAATATCCGGGGCGACGCCGATCGGATTGCGTTGCATGAGCGTGGAAACGGGAAGCCCGCCGAAGGTGTGGCGAAGCGTCAACTCGTGCCGTGCCGCGCCGGCGGCGCCGTGCAGGAACAAGCCAATAAAGAACAGCCAGACGCCACTGATTGTGCTGCCGGTGATGAATTCCAGGATGCCGTACAGGATCATGGCAAGGCCGAAGAACTCGCCACTGCCGGCGGCAATGCGCGTGGCCCGTCCAAAATCGTTCATCCAGCCCCAAAGGCCAGCGCGCAGCACCCGTCCGCCGTCGAGCGGGAAGGCGGGAATGAGATTGAACAGTGCCAAGATCCAATTGAGGCCGCCAAGGTAGTCGAGCACGCCGAATGCGGCGGGGGACATGGTCTTCTCGCCTGCGGCGGCGACCAGGAGCAGGATGGTGCCAAGCACCATGCTGGCGATCGGCCCGCCGATCGCCATAAGGAATTCTGCCTTGGCGCTGCTCGGCTCCTTGTTCAGTTCGGCGACCCCGCCGAAGATGAACAGCGTAATGCCGGCAATCGGCATGTCGTAACGCCGCGCAATCAGCGCATGGCTCAGCTCATGCAGGATGATCGAGATGAACAGGCCGATCGTGCCTGCGAATCCCATCCACCAGTATGTGGCGGCGGACAAATTCGGAACTGTGCGAGGGAACTCGCCGAGCGCCAGCGTCCAGATCAACAGCGCTGCCAGGATGAGCCACGAGATGTCGATCCATATCGTGAACCCGGCGAGCGTGAGGATTTTGATCCGGTGCAGGAACATCGCTGCCTCGCGAGCAGTGGCGCTCATGGGAAAACATCGCATCGAGGGCGCTTGTTCCTAAGGCTGAACACGGCGCATCAGGCCGCTGCACGATGAATGTCGGCGAACGTGATGCCCAGAACTCCGGATCATAGCGGCTCAAGTGCGTCGCGAATTGCTCTCGCATTCCGCTCAAAATCTCTCGGGTCGCCTTTCGCCCTACCTGGAGCGGGATACAGCCAAATGTGCGCATGCGGCACTTCTTCGCCCATGATGCGGGAATGTATTTCCTCGCAGAACGCCTTCTGCATTGCGCGCGCAACCGTCCGTACGACTTCGAAATACGCGCCAACGTTCGGTACGTCCCAGACCCAGCGCTGGTGTTTCTTTGGGATGATGAGAGTGTGCCCGGGGGATTGCGGGCGAATGTCGAGAAAGGCGAGATGTTCCTCGTCCTCATACACTTTCGCTGACGGCATCTCGCCGCTGACGATTTTGCAGAAAGGACAGTCGATCATTGCTGGGCTCTTTCCCGCGACTGGCGCAGATCGGACGAAATCGGAAAGCGTCGTAACATGTCGAGCACTTCGTCGTCGGAGACCTGGCCGAAATCCCGATAGTAGTAACCGATGGCGGCGAACGCGGTATGTTCCTCAAGACAGACGAAATCATCACATTCTGCGCGCATTTGCGGGACAATCTCGGTCGGTGCAACGGGAACCGCGAGAACGAGCCGGCTTGGATTTCGTTTTCGCGTCGCCTGCAAGGCGGCCCGCGTGGTGGCGCCGGTCGCAATGCCATCGTCGATAACGATTGCCGTCCGACCGGAAATCTCAAGACGTTGACGATCTCCCAAATAGCGCTGACGCCGCCTCTCTATCTCGGCAATCTCCTTGCGGCACTCGGCTTGGAAATCGGCTTCGCTGACGCCTGCGAGCCGAATGACATCATCATTGCGCACCACGATCGGTGCGCCACCATCTACGACGGCACCCATTGCCAACTCGTTTTGGAACGGGACGCCGACCTTGCGAACGATGATGAGATCGAGCGGCGCATGCAGCGCGGCTGCGACCTCAGCTGCCACGGGCACGCCACCCCGAGGGAGCGCCAGAATGGCCGGGTGCTGGTTCCCGTACGTGGCGAGGGGCGCCGCCAACTTTCGACCCGCTTCGATTCTATCTCTGAACGGCATGTCGCTGTCCTGCCTTCGAACCTGCTCCTGGAGCCATAGGCGTGAGGTAACGGGCGAACCATCGTGCTGCGTGGTCTGTCACTTGTTCGATGGCTCCCGGTTCCGAAAAGAGATGGCTGGCTCCCGGAACGATCTCGATTGCCTTGGGTTCTCGAAGCCGCGCAAATGCGTCTTGATTGAGCTCGATCACCCCGAAGTCATTGCCGCCGATCACGAAGAGGGTTGGAGCATTGACTTGATCGATTGCATCGCCGGCGAGATCGGGACGGCCGCCGCGCGAGACGATAGCGCCGATTCGGTTGCGGAGCCGGGCTGCTGCCATGAGCGCTGCTGCTGCTCCCGTGCTCGAGCCGAACAGACCCACCGCAAACCGAGCCATGGTCCGGTCCTGATCCAGCCAGCGCACCGCATCAAGCAAACGGTCGGCCAGCAGCTCAATGTTGAATACATTCGCGCGGTTCGCTTCTTCATCGACGGTCAAGAGGTCCAACAGCAGGGTCGCTAGCGCATGATGATTGAGAGCGGCGGCAACTGCCGTATTGCGCGGGCTGAAGCGACTCGATCCGCTTCCATGGGCAAAGACGACTACGGCACGGCTGCCTTCGGGAATGTGTAATATACCGGCAAGCCCACTAGGTGGAATGGAAACGTCCCGGACCTCACCGCTCTGTCCCGGTCGAGCACGAGCAACCATTTTCGCTCTCACTTCTTATTCCCTTTGCTACCAACGGGCGCTGCCAGCTTTGGTTTCGCAGCTCCGGAAGGCCTTCGCGTCGGCTTCGACAAGCCGCCCGGCGACGGGGCGGGAACCGCTCCTGTGGTATCGCTCGCCCAGATTGGGCGGATGAAGGCCTCTAAGGTGCAGGCGATCAATGCAACTCGGCAAAGCGGGGGCTGCGCCGTTCCTGCAGCGTTGATGGGCGCCAGCAATGGAAGCGCGAGAGCAGAGCGAGAGCGAAATCCGCGAGCTGCGGCTGCGTGACAAAGTACATTTTCTGAGCCGGCGAAATGTGTATCCGGAAGGCGCAGCCACCATCACCACTCGCGAGACCCATATGTCATGGGTCTTTCTCGTCGGGGATAAAGCCTACAAGCTGAAGAAGCCGGTCCGCTTTCCATATCTTGACTTTTCGAGCGTGGCCAAACGTGAGGCCGCGTGCCGGGCTGAGCTGCGCCTCAATCGCCGCCTCGCCCAGGACGTATATCTCGACGTCCTGCCGCTGGTCTGGTCTCCCAAGGGGCTTGCCATCGGCGGCTCAGGGGAGGCGGTGGATTGGCTCGTCATGATGCGTCGCCTCGACGAGCGGAATATGCTGGATAACAGCATTGTTGAGGGGGATGTCAAAACTTGGGAGCTTGATCGGCTGGCCGCTGTCCTTGCCCAGTTCTATCGCCGCGCACAGCCTACCTTCATTTCGTCGGCCGTCCGACTAGCCGAATGGTACCGAAGCCTCGACTATAATCGGCGCGTGCTGCTTGACAGGCGGCTCGCGATGCCGGCGGGGCTGATACAGTGGATCGACCAGATGCAACGCCGTTTCCTCGATCGCCGATCAGACCTACTCGCCGATCGCATCCGTCGCCGAAAGATCATCGATGGTCACGGCGACCTGCGGCCCGAGCACATCTGGCTTGGCGATCCAGTTCGCATCATTGACTGCATCGAATTCAATCCGCGCCTGCGTGCGGTCGATCCATTTGACGAGATCGCTTTCCTTGACCTTGAATGCGAGCGCCTTGGGGCAGGATGGATCGGCGAGTACATTACACGACGGATACGGCAAGAACTCAAGGACAGTCCGGGCGACGAGCTAATGACGTTTTATCGGTGTCATCGTGCAACATTGCGCGCCCGTCTTGCGATCGCCCATCTCCTCGAGCCCGAGCCGCGCAGTCCCGAGAAGTGGCCGCGGGTCGCGCGCCAATATCTTCGCCTGGCGGCATCGGACGCAATCAAGCTGGTTGGATTGCTCAGAAGACCAGGAGGTCGGCGAGATCGCGGTTCTCGTGCAGCCGGCGTATCGTCTCGGCGAGCAGTGGGGCGACAGGGAGGACTTTGACCTTGGCGCGCGCAGCGGCATCGTCAATTCGAACGGGCACCGCATCGGTCACGACAAACTGCTCAATGGCAGGATTCGCAACGACCTCGGCGGACCCAGGCATGAATAGCCCATGTGTCACGAAAGCCAATACGCGACGGGCGCCTGCGCGCCGTGCCGCCTGCGCGGCACGCAGCAGCGTGGTTCCGGTACTGATCAGGTCGTCAATGATGAGCACCGTCGCATCGGCTGCATCGCCGACGAAGAGGTCGCCCGAAACCACGCCGGCGCTGCGGTGCTTGTCGACGTACCCCTTGCCGATCGGACGATGCAGCGTGGCTTCCAACGCTTCTCGCAAGAGTTGTGCGCGCTTCACGCCACCGGGATCCGGAGACACCACGCTGAAGCTTTCATCCAATAAGTGCGCGGCAAACTTAACGAATAGCGTTGTCGACGTCAGTGCGACGGTCCGGCAGCGGAAGGCATTTTCGAACGCAACCGGATTGTGCACCTCGAGGGCGACGACGGCGTCAGTACCAACAGCCTCGAAGAGACTGCCAATGTAGCGCGTCGTTACCGGGTCGTTGAGCTTGGTGCGGCGATCCTTTCGCGCATAGCAAAGATACGGCACGACCGCGGTGACGCGAGCGGCGCCGCAGTCTTTGAGAGCGCCGATGAAGAAGAGCAATCGGCAGAGCTTGTCGTTTACGCTTTGGTTTGGCCCGTTATGCAGGGTTTGTATCACGTATGCGTCTGTGCCACGTACCGAATCGAGGGGGCGCGCCTTGTGCTCGCCATCCTCGAACTCACGCTCCTCGTGTGCAGCAAGCGACCAACCCAACGCCTGAGCCGTGGCTTTGCCAAGATCGGCCGTCGCGTTCAGCGCGAACAGCCGCATCTCGGAATGACAGGCCAATTCCGCCATCTATAGCTCCGTTCGCGAGATGACCGGCCCCCGAGCGGGATGGGATCACTTCCGCGTCGGCGGGGCTGCAAGCGCGAGACCCCAGCTTCAAGGGGATCTCACCATTGAACAAATGAGGCCAATGCCGAGTTCCCGGTATGGGAGAGGTGCCATTCGGTCTCGCGAAGCTGCATATGCGTGCCTTTCAAAAATGAAAGGCGTAAATGCGCCCGTCGGCGCCCACATAGAGGCGGTCCTGCGTCGCGATCAGCGTCTGGAAGCGTCGGAGGCCGCTCAAGGCCTCGCTTACAAAAATCGGTTCGCCGGTATCGCCGCGGAATGCGTGCAGCCGATTGTCGCCTTCGGCGCCAACAATCCAAACAATCGGGTTGGAATGGCCGTCCGTGGTGGTCGCAACGGGGGAGCCGCGGCCGCGGAGCGCACCGCACCAAGCAGTGGCTATCGCCGGCGGGGAGCCTGCTGCGATCTTCAAGACCGTCAAATCGTGACCTCGGCCGGGTTGCGGGCAATGCGCTCCGGAGGCCTGGAAGGCAACAAAGACATCATCGCCGACGCGATAGGCGGCCGGCGAGGTGACGATCGACGACTGGGATACTGTTTCGACCGCCAGCTGGCCGCCGACGCCGCCGAGACTATTTCGATCGAGAAGATAAGCCTTGCCATCCTTCCCCAGCGCCAGGATCAGAGCGCGATCCCCGCCCGCTCCGGTTATGTTGAAAGTAAGCGGATTGCTGCCCCCGAGGTCCGCATCGGCGGCATCGAGTGTTTTCCAATCCGATGGCGCAAAATAGTCCCTCTTGTCGTCTCTGCGGCGCAGGTCGGGTCCAAAGTGAAACACGGCTTCACCGTCGCTCCAGGTCGGCGCGCCGAGCGTATTCCCAGTCGCAAAGTAGATGTCATGCTCGGAGACGCTCAGACCGCCCGGCGCCCAGATCCCGCCCCCTCGCCCACGCGTTGCGAAGCTGACATGCTTGCCGGGCTCGCGCAGGGAAAGTCCGACCACCCAGCCGTGATAGTTCCCGCAATCACCAAAATGGCCACTGAAGGCGACATAGACAGTGTCGTCGAGAAGCGTGAGCGCCGCGCGCTGGTTGTGGACGCTCGGGTCGAAATGTCGTCCTGCCTTTTGCAGAAGGTCGGCCACATCGATCGGCCAGCCGGGGAGAACGCTGCCATCCTTTGTCGAAAGCGCGAACACCTCGTGGCGCGGGCCGTTTCCTCGCTCCACGGCAGCATCGAAATAGATGGCTTGGGTTGCAGGGTCGATCACCGGCGTCCCGGTAATACCAAGCGGATCGATATTTCCGCACGGCAGCGACGAACGGCGCACTGGACGCCCGACCACGCGCCTCCACAATTCCTTACCGGTCGTCGCGTCGAGGGCCTGGACGACGTCGTCCTCGGTGGCCACGAATAGCATCCCGGCGTTCGCGCCAGGAGGACGCCAGTACAGCGGCTGAGCGTACATCGAGCCCGCGACACGGGCGTTGAACGTGCGATCCAGCTGAACCGATCTGGCTTTATCCCAGGATAGCGCGGGAACGACGTACTGGCCGCTTCGGCTGTTGTCGCCATGATAGGTCAGAACGGAGCCGTCTTGAGCAAGGGCGGATAGCGGCGATAGCGCAAGTGCAAATAGTCCCACCCTCCAGGCAGGACGGGCTGTCCTCGAAAAAGCGCGTCGGATGTTCATGTCCGCCTAACAGCCCCGCGCTGCTCCGGTTCCATCATCGTGGGGCAGATGAGCTGAGGCGTTTCGCTCTCGCGCTCATCGAGCGTCGGTTTCACTCGCTCTTCGCGAGGACGTCGACGACCTCGTACAAATGAGGATCGATGTCGTCGGTGAGACTTCCGAATTGACTCCAGGCTTTGCGAAATTCAGGTGATTGGTGCGCGGCCTGTAGGAGATCACGGCTTTCCCATTGAATGTAATTCACGATACGACGCCCATCGAGGCTGCGATGCAGGCTGACGGAAATGAACCCCGGCTGACGCTGCATGAAGCGAGCTCGCTCCCTCATGAGCGATAGGGCTTCGGCCTGCTTCTCCGGTTCGGCTTCGATGATGGTAATTTGCGTGACCGGCTGCTGGCCGATCTGGATCTGTGGCATGGCGATCTCCTTTCACGGTATTATCGATCGATCTCCCCAAACACGATGTCCAGCGACCCGATGATCGCCGAGACGTCGGCGAGCAAGTGGCCGCGGCAGAGTAGGTCCATCGCCTGCAGATGCGCGAACGATGGAGCGCGGATCTTGCACCTGTAGGGTTGGTTGGTCCCATCGGAAACCAGATACACGCCGAACTCGCCCTTGGGGGCTTCCACTGCCGCATAGATCTCCCCGGCAGGCACGTGAAAGCCTTCTGTGTAAAGCTTGAAATGATGGATCAGGGCTTCCATCGAGCGCTTCATCTCGCCGCGGCGCGGAGGAAAGATCTTGTTGTCCTGCACTGCGACCGGACCTTGCCCGTCAGGAGCCCGGAGTTTGGCGATGCACTGTCTCATGATGCGCACCGACTGGCGCATTTCTTCCATGCGGACCAGATAGCGGTCATAGCAGTCACCGTTCTTGCCAATCGGAATGTCGAAATCCATCTCCGGATAGCATTCATAGGGCTGCGCCTTGCGAAGGTCCCAGGCGGCGCCGGAGCCACGCACCATGACGCCCGAGAATCCCCACTCCCAGGCTTGCTTCAACGTCACCCTGCCGATGTCGACGTTGCGCTGCTTGAAGATGCGAAGTCCCGTCAGCAACCGATCCAGATCGTCCACCACGCGCAGGAACGGATCGCAAAAGGCTTCGATGTCATCGATCAGCTTCGGTGGCAGGTCCTGATGCACGCCACCGACACGGAAGTAATTGGCGTGCATGCGCGCACCGGATGCGCGTTCGTAGAATACCATCAGCTTCTCACGCTCTTCGAACCCCCACAGCGGTGGGGTGAGCGCCCCGACGTCCATCGCCTGGGTCGTGATGTTGAGCAGATGCGAGAGCAGCCGTCCGATTTCACAGAACAGCACGCGAATCAGTTGGCCGCGGCGCGGCACTTCCAGGCCAAGTAGCCGCTCCGCTGCGAGGCAGAACGCATGCTCCTGGTTCATCGGCGCGACATAGTCGAGCCGGTCGAAATACCCGATCGATTGCTGATAGGTCTTGTTTTCGATCAGTTTTTCGGTTCCGCGATGGAGCAGGCCGATGTGAGGATCGACGCGACGAACCACCTCGCCATCAAGCTCCAGCACCAGGCGCAGCACGCCGTGGGCCGCAGGATGCTGCGGCCCAAAATTGATGGTGAAATTGCGGAGGCCTTCTTCCTCCATGGCGAACTCACGGCTGCGGCAGCGGGTCCGCGCCCGGCGTAGCAGCAACGCGGCCCAAGCCTTGGTCGTTCCTAAAGCTTCCGCAGCCTCCTCGGGCCCCGTTGCGAGGAACTACACGGCCGCATCGCGTCCCGGCCCGAACCTAGGAACACGTGCGTTTGCATTCCGTTGAGCAGGGTGCAGGGCAGAAGGGTTGAGCACGATAGGCTGCGACATGGTTTCTGTGCGACGGAGGCGCGGCGACCCGGAGGCGGAGGTTTCGGAGGAGATCGTCGAAAAAGGCGACATCTATTTTGCCTACCGACCCCGGATCGAGGAAGATAAGGTCGAAGACCTCGGCGACATCCAGCGCTTCTACATGGTGATGAAGCCGGAACGACAGGCCCGGCTTCGTGTGGCGGTGCTCGGGCGCAAGCGGCTGCCCGAGGCGCGTGATCATGAACGCATCTGGGGGTTCATCGAAGCGATCAAGTCCGGTCCCGCCGTCGAGAACGAATTCCGTGAGCATCATTATGCGACCAGGACGCGCGGTGAACGCACGCTGCCGCCGGTCCGGCCCGCCGGCGAAGGCGTCTATGCGCTAATCAAGCGCGGTCGCAATCTCCATTTGAGCTATGAACTCGAACTGCCACGGCGGCCCGGCGAAGTCCAGGAGGAGCTGAATATCGAGCGCCAGGCGGCGTACATTCTGTCTATCAAGAACCCCGAGGCCGGGTCTCCGCCCGGCGCGGGACTGTCAGAGCGGGAAGAGGCGCATTACCCCAAACCGGTCGAGCGGCAATTCCGCGGCCGGCGCTTCGCATCGGAAGACCCGCATCTGCTCGACTATGAAGGCGCCGAATTCATCCTGATCGGCGCGCGCGTCGATCCCGAGCGCGCCTATGGGGTCGATATCGAGACCGAACACGAGACGGCCCGCAATGCCGACATTTTCCGCCAGCTCAAGATGTCGCCGCGCGAGCATCCCATCGGTCCGCTGATCAAGGGCGAATGGCAATAAAGGCAGTGCGTGAAAGGCAGTGCATGGTCGGCTTTCCAGGCACTTGAACCAAGGAGACCGCATATGAACCGGACGATCGAACTCTTGGCGCAAGGCCAGAGCTGCTGGATGGATGATCTCACCCGGCGAATGATCAATAGCGGCGATCTGGCACGGCGGGTTGGCGAGGAAGGCTTGCGTGGTATCACGTCGAATCCGGCCATCTTCGAGAAGGCGGTCGCGGAAGGCGCGGATTACGACGATGACATCGTTCGCGCAGCCGCGGCGGGCCGATCCCCAGCCGGCATCTACGAAGAACTCATTACCAGCGACGTACGCAACGCCTGTGATATCCTGCGCCCGGTGTATGAGGAGACCGCGGGCGTCGACGGCTTCGTAAGCCTCGAAGTATCGCCCCACCTCGCGCACGATACAGAGGCCTCGATCGAGGAGGCGCGGAGGCTGTGGACACTGGTCGACCGGCCCAACCTGTTCATCAAGATTCCCGGCACTCCGGCAGGGGTTCCGGCCGTCGAACAGCTGCTGTTCGAAGGCATCAACGTCAACATCACGCTGCTGTTCTCGATCGCGCGCTACGAGGCGGTGGCCGAGGCCTACCTGCGAGCGCTTGAACGGCGGCTGGACGCAGGCCAGCCGATCGAACGCATCGCTTCGGTCGCAAGTTTTTTCCTCAGTCGCATCGATGTGCTCGTCGATCGACTGCTGCGGCAGCGCATCGTGCCCGACCGCCTGCCTCCCGATCCTGATCCACGCAGCCTTCTGGGCAAGGTCGCGATCGCGAACGCCAAGCTCGCCTATCAGGCATTTAGCCATATCCGGGCGAGTAACCGCTGGATGGCGCTCGCCGAGAAAGGCGCGCGGGTACAGCGGATGCTATGGGCGAGCACCAGCACCAAGAACCCGGACTATCCGGATCTCATGTATGTCGAGCCGTTGATCGGTCCAATGACCATCAACACGATGACGCGCAAGACCATCGCGGGGTTCCGCGAGCACGGCACTGTGCAGGCCACGGTCACGCACGATGTGCAGCGCGCGCGGCGCGTCATGGAAGATCTGGGCCGGCTTGGGGTGTCGTTCGATCTGGTCACGGCCCAGCTCGAGAACGACGCGGTCCAGAAGTTCATCGATCCGTTCGACTCGCTGCTCAAGCTGTTCGCCACCAAGGGTGAGCGCGCTGTGGCCTTCCGTGATGCGGACGATCTGCGCGCAGAGGCCCGCCGGCTGCGGCGACTGGTGATCCGCATGACGACGGAAGCGGGCTCGGGTCATCCCACCTCTTGCATGTCGTGCGCCGATATCGTGGCAGCGCTGTTCTTCCGCGAGATGCGCTGGGATCCGCTCGATGCGGCCGCGCGCAATGTCGATACGTTCGTTCTGTCGAAGGGCCATGCGGCGCCAATCCTGTGGGCGGCCTTGCACGAAGCCGGCGCCATCAGCGAGGATCCGCTGTCACTGCGGCGGATCGATAGCACGCTGGAAGGCCATCCGACTCCGCTCAATCCATGGGTCAGGGTCGCGACCGGATCGCTCGGACAGGGGCTTGCGGCGGCCAATGGGCTCGCAGCGGCGAACCGCCTGGACCGCATCGATGCCCGCGTGTTCTGCCTGCTTGGCGACGGCGAATGCTCGGAAGGCTCCGTGTGGGAGGCCGCGCAGTTTGCTTCGCTCAATGGTCTTGCGAACGTGACTGCGATCGTTGACATCAATGGTCTCGGCCAGAGCGAGGCGGCGCCCTATCACCACGATACCGCGGTGTTCGCGCGTCGGTTCGCGAGCTTCGGCTGGCGCACCATCGAGATCGATGGTCACGATATGACAGCGATCCTTGCGGCATTTCGGACCGCGCATGACGGTGGCCCGACCGCCATCCTCGCGCGTACCATCAAGGGCAAAGGGGTCTCGTTCCTGGAAGGAGCGGACGGATGGCACGGCAAACCGCTCGACCGCAAGCAGATGGCGCAGGCACTCGACGAACTGGGCGATGAGACGCAGGCGCCGCCCGTCGTCGAGCCACGTCGCGTCGGCCAGATGGCGCGCCCGCAGCGCGTGGCCGCGACACACGCCCCTCCCGCCTATCGGCTGGGCGATAAGGTCGCCACCCGCGAGGCGTTCGGGCACGCGCTGGAGAAGCTCGCTGGCGAGGAGCCCGCGCTGGTAGCGCTTGACGGCGACGTGAAGAACTCCACCGGAACAGAGCCGTTCGCGGCCCGATACCCGGAACGGTTCTTCGAGAGTTTCATCGCCGAGCAGAACATGGTCGGCGTCGCCCTCGGACTCGCGGCGGCGGGCAAGATCCCATGTGCAGCGACGTTCGCCTGCTTCCTCACGCGTGCTTATGATTTCATCCGCATGGCGCAGTATTCGCGGCCCGCCCATCTCGTCCTGTGCGGCAGCCATTGCGGCGTGTCGATCGGCGAGGACGGCCCGTCACAGATGGGCCTTGAGGATCTCGCCATGTTCCGCGCCCTGATCGAAAGTACGGTCTTGTATCCGGCAGATGCGGTGAGCGCCGAGCAGCTGACCGCGATGGCGGCGCGTACCAATGGCATCGTCTACATCCGGACGACACGGCCCAAGACGCCGGTGATCTACTCCAATGCGGAGGAGTTTCCGATCGGCGGCAGCAAGGTGCTGCGCTCGTCGCTGCAAGATCGGCTCACTGTCGTTGCGGCTGGTATTACGGTGCATGAGGCGTTGGCCGCTTCCGACATGCTCGATGCACGTGGGATTTCGATCCGTGTGATTGATGCCTACTCGGTGAAGCCTATCGATGTCGTCACGCTATCGGCAGCCGCTCGCGATACCGGGGGGCTGATTGTCGTCGAGGACCACGCGATCGATGGCGGGCTGGGCGATGCCGTGTCGACCGCGGTCGGCTCGACGGCGCCGGTGCATCGGCTGGGGGTTGCGCGACTGCCGCGCTCCGGCACGAAAGACGAATTGCTCGACAGGTACGGCATCTCGCGCCGGTCGATTGAAGAGAAGGTCCTGCAGTTGGCTGCCTGAAACAAAAATAGACCCCGCCATCCAATGATTGGAATGACGGGGCTCGAGCTTTCACTTTTTAAAGGATTCCACCTTTCAAAAGTTACTTGCTCTGACTGGATAACTGCCACACGGCGCAGTCGTTCCCGGAAATTTTCGTCCGCGGCCTGTGTTAATGCAGCTCAGTTCCCCGGCATCCAAATAAGAAGTTCCCGGAGCACCGTGCTGAACCTGCCCCTTGAATCACGCCCCGCTCCAGGTCGGTGCTGGAGCGAAAAGAGGGAGTGGGCGACGGCCAAGCGTCCGTTACTTCAACGGCCTATCTGGCCGCCGTTTCCGGCGATGCGCGGATACTCTAAAATCAGGTGCCTACCATCGGTGAGAGGCTCAGGCGGTGGCGGAACTCTGGTTGTGCTGCTGGCTCGGCCGCGCGATTCCATGCAGCGCCTTGGCAGTCCCTGCCGACTGGCGCACCAAATCGCTAAGCGACACGATCCCGACCAGGCGCTTGTTCCGGTCTACCACGGGCAATCGTCGTACCTGGATCTCACTCATGTTCGTACAGACGTGAGATATGTCCTCGTCTTCGAAGCAGTATTTCACCTCTTGGGTCATCGCGTCACGGACCTTGCTGTTCGGCCCTTTGCCGTCCGCGATGCAGCGCACCGCAATGTCGCGGTCTGTGATCATGCCCACGAGGCGGTCACCTTCACCCACGGGCAATACGCCACAATCGCACTCTTTCATCAGCTTTGCTGCATTCTGTATCGTGTCGTTAGGATTTACGACTTTCGCGTCGCGCGTCATCACATCGCTGATCTTCTTCATGATCAACTCCTATGCCAGTCTGCCCCGACAGATTTCGATGATGCGGGGGCTTCTTCGATTGATATGTCAACACAACGGAGGCGACGATCGCGCGTTCCAAAAACGATACTGGTTCTGATCCGTGCAGAGACGAGAGCGTCACGGCCTGTTTCAGCCTGGCCCCACCGCCATGCCCTTCTCGGCGAGTTCCTTCTTCGCATGCTCGTTCTTGCCGAGGTGTGTCAGGCACATCCCGCGCAGCACGTTCGGAGCCTTGGTGAACTGGACGTTGTCATAACCCACGATCTCAACGCGGTTGCCCCACGGATCGCGAAAATCGAGGAAGGGTCCATCGATCACGGCGACACCGGCGGCATCCAGTGCCTTGCGCGCCGCTTCCTTGTCGTCGACCACGAGCCCGAAATGGCGGCCGTCGTCCGCTGCTTGCCGGCGGCCTTTCTGCAGCGCTATGAACTGGTCGCCCAGATCGATGAAGGCCATGGTGTCGGTCTTGCCACGTAGCTCGAAGCTGAACAGACGGCCGTAGAATGCCAGTGCTTCTTCGATCTCTCCGACTTCCAAAGCTATGTGGTTGAAGCCAATGGCGCGCGGCCTTGCGAACTCAGTCATTGGATTCTCCTCTTTTGCCTACCTATCGATCAGGTGGGTAGACTCAGCCCAGGCCGCAATCGGGTACGAGGGCCCAGCCACGAACTCCACAAGGTCCGATGCGGATCTCGAGTGATCACAACGTTCGGCCGAATCCATGCCACAGCGCGTTGCTCCTCATTACGTTGCCTTGGGAACAGCGCTGACACGGCTGCATTTTAGTCAGGGAAGAGATGGATTCCTTGCGATGGCGGCGCCCGGCTGACTGACATTCTGTTAGCCATCGGGCCTCATCCCACCAATCTCCATCTCCCGTCCCCCGCCCTTTTCAGCACGGGATCGTTCACCCGCACGTGCTCGGCGAGGAAATCGATGAACGCGCGGACGCGCGCCGGAAGCGGCGCGGTGTGGCCGACATAGACGGCGTGGATGTCTTCGCGGTCGCCGGGATTGTAGCTTTGCAGCACCGGCGCGAGGCGGCCCGATTCGATGTCGGGGCCGATGTGGAAGAGGGCGAGGCGCGCGAGCCCGACGCCGCCGAGCGCAAGGCGGCGCGCGGCTTCGCCGTCGCTGGCGCGCGCGACGGGCGGCGGCACCGCTTCCTCGGTGTGGTCGCCGCGCTTGAATGGCCAGCCGCGGTACTGCGCGGAAAGGTCCAGCCGATGCCGCGGTGATCGGCGAGATCGGCCGGCGTCTTCGGCGTGCCGCAGCGTGCGAGATAGTCCGGCGCGCCGACCACGACCATGCGGCTGGTGCCGAGTTTCCGTGCGACGAGACGCGACGCACGCAATGGACCGACACGGATCGCGACGTCGGCGCGTTCCTGCATCAGGTCGATCAGCGTGTCCGTGAGCACGAGATCGAGCGTGACGTCGGGATGCGCTTCCAGGAAGCGCGGGATCAGCGGCATCACATGCAGCATGCCGAACGGAATGTTGCTGTTTACCGTGAGGCGACCGCGCGGGGCCGCACCGGAGGCCGCCTCGCGTTCGGCTTCCTCCATCTCTGCGAGGATCCGCACGGCCCGCTGGTAGAACGCCTGGCCTTCTTCGGTCAGGGTCAGCTTGCGCGTGGTGCGGTTGACCAGGCGCGAGCCGAGCCGTGCCTCGAGCCGCGAGATCAACTTGCTCACGCCCGACGGCGTCAGGCGCAGTTTTTGCGCGGCCTGGGTGAAGCCGCCTAAGTCGACGACGCGGACGAAAACCTCCATCTCAGCGGAGCGGTTGGTGTCGAAGCGGGCCATGTTGAATTCACGTCACAAATGATTGGATTGCGGACATTCTAATGGTTTTGCTGCGGTGCGGCTATCTGCGTGGCTCGTCTCATCCATCGGAGCCACGCATGCCTCCCGCCGTCCTTGCGCTCACCGCTGGTGCCTTCGGCATCGGCACCACCGAATTCATCATCATGGGCCTGTTGCTCCAGGTCGCCGCCGAGATGCATGTCTCGGTGCCGGTCGCGGGCCTGCTGATCTCCGGCTATGCGCTCGGCGTGTTCGTCGGCGCGCCGGTGCTGACGCTCGCCACACGGCGCATGCCGCGGAAGTCCGTGCTGCTGGCGCTGATGGCGATCTTCACACTGGGCAATGCCGCTTGCGCACTGGCGCCGAACTACGAGCTGCTGATGGCCGCGCGCGTGCTGACATCGCTCGCCCACGGTACCTTCTTCGGCGTGGGGTCGGTGGTGGCGACGAGCCTCGTCGCCGAGGACAAGCGGGCCTCGGCGATTGCCACCATGTTCATCGGCCTCACGGTCGCGACACTGCTGGGTGTGCCCTTCGGCGCCTGGTTCGGCCTGATGCTCGGCTGGCGCGCGGCATTCTGGGCCGTGACGGTCATCGGCGTGATCGCCTTTGCTGTGGTCGCCGCGCTCGTGCCCGGCCATGTCGGGAACGGCGACAAGCCGGTCTCGCTTGCCGAGGAAATATCGGTGCTCGGCCGCCCGCAGGTGCTGCTCGGCCTTGCCATGACCGTGTTCGGCTTTGCCGGCCTGTTCGTCGTCTTCACCTATATCCAGCCGATCCTGACGCGCTTCACCGGCTTTTCGGAGACCGCGGTCTCGCCGATCCTGCTGGTATTCGGCGTCGGGCTCGCGATCGGCAACGTCGCCGGCGGCAAGCTCGCCGACCGTGGCCTCGCCGGCGCGCTGACCGGAACGCTCGCCGCGTTCGCCATGGTGCTTCTTGGTCTTGCCGCCGTACTGTCGGTCAAGATCCCGGCGGTCGTGCTGATCCTGCTGCTGGGCATCGCCGCCTTTGCGACCGTCGCCCCGCTCCAGCTTCGCGTGCTGGAAGCGGCTGGCCCCAATGGCCGCACGCTCGCCTCCAGCCTCAACATCGCCGCGTTCAATCTTGGCAACGCCCTCGGTGCCTGGGCCGGCGGTGTCACCATCGATCGCGGGCTCGGCCTTTCGGCGCTCCCTCTGGTCGCAGCCGGCATCACCGCCGTCGGTCTCGTGCTGGCGCTGTGGAGCCTCCGGCTGGACCGCGCGCAAGCCGCCGTTGCGGCTTGTCCGGCGGAATAGCGCAGCGGCGCGTTCGTGGACGATTCGCCGCGCCGCGCCATCGCGCCATGCAGAAAACGCACCTGTACACGTCCCTTCGCCATCCGTAACGTCTGCGGCGCAATTTCAGGAGATGCGACGTGGCGAAGACGACGACCAGGAAAAAAGCTGCTTCGAAGAAACCGGCAAAGACCGCCAGCAAGAAAAGCACAAGCCGCAAGGGCGTCGTTGCGAAGAAGGCAAAGAAAGCCACGCGGCTCAAGCCAGCCTCATCGCGCCGTCCCAAGGGGCCGGCCTGGCAATGGTCGGCGGTCGAGACTGCGGCTGCCATCCGCTCCGGTGCAATCTCCGCCGTCGAGACCGTCGAAGCGCATCTCGAACGGATGCACGCCATCAATCCGAGGCTGAACGCCGTCGTCGTCGATCTCTCGGAAGAGGCGTTGAAGGCTGCGCATGCAGCCGACAGGCAGCGCGCGAAGGGCGGCGAGCTCGGCCTCCTGCATGGCGTGCCCATAACCATCAAGGAGAATGTCGACTACGAAGGCCGGCCAAATTTCAACGGCGTTCCCGCCAACGAGGACCTCATCGCGCCGTCGGATTCCCCCGTGGTGCGCAACTTGAAAAAGGCCGGTGCGATCGTCATCGGACTCACCAATACGCCGGAATTCTCCTTCCGCGGCTTCACCGACAATCCTCTGCACGGGCTGACACTGAACCCCTGGGATCCGAACATCACCTGCGGTGGCTCTTCCGGCGGCGCAGGCTCGGCGGTCGCCGTCGGCATCGGCACCATCGCCCATGGCAACGATATCGGCGGCTCGTTGCGTTGGCCCGCGCACTGCAATGGCATTGCCACCATCAAGCCGACGCAGGGACGCATCCCCGCTTTTAACGGAAGCGCCACCGCCGAGCGGCCGATGCTGGCCCATCTGATGTCGGCGCAGGGGCCGCTCGCCCGTCACGTCGCCGACGTTCGCCTCGCACTGGAGGTGATGAGCCAACGCGATCCGCGCGATCCCTGGTGGGTGCCGGCGCCGCTGGCCGGACCGAAGCCGAAGGGGCCGATCAAGGTCGCGCTGGCAAAGATCCCCGATGACATGGACGTCGATCCGCAGGTCACCGCGGCGCTGCGCCAAGCCGCGGATCATCTCGAGCGTTCCGGCTATCGCGTCAGCGAGGTCGAGGTGCCCGACATCAACGGCGTCTGGCAGACCTGGTGCGACATCATCACCAACGAGACCGTGGTGATGCAGGAAGCCAGCATGCTGAAGGTCACCTCCGAGGATTTTCACAAGGCCTGGGGCGGCATGAAGACGAAGGCAAATGTGCTCGATCTCAAAGCCTGGATGCAGGCGACGGCCGCGCGCAACGGCCACATCCGCGCCTGGCAATTGTTCTTCGAGGAGTATCCGGTCGTGCTGGCGCCGACCACGGTGAAGCCGACGCCGGGCCCGCGCGAGGACACGGTCAGTCCCGAGCGCGTGCGCGAGATCTTCTGGGGCGAGATCCGCTTCATTTCCGCGATCAACGTGCTGGGCCTGCCCGGCGCGGTGGTGCCGGTGGCCCTCCATGATGGCAAGCCGATCGGCGTGCAGCTCATTGCCGGGCGATATCGCGAGGATCTTGCGCTCGATGCCGCGGCCGCGATCGAGAAACGCGCCGGCGTGCTCGCCCACAGGCTGTGGGAGCAGATGGCTTAGGTGTAGCCTGGCTATCGCCGCGTTGACTTGCCTTCTCCCCAAAGGGGGAGAAGGCAAAAGTAACGCCGCTGTCGCAGCAAACCTCGTCAATTCGTTAATCCGGTTTAACCCGAATTCTGGCCACCTCGCCAACAAGCGTTAGGGTTACTTCCTCGATCTCTAGGCGAATTATTGTCCGCTTTACCACCCGCCTCTAACAGGAGGACGGCGGACAACGCACATGCCGTGAGGCCAATAAGTGCGGCCCGCCCCACGCGGAGGTGGCACGATGCGCAACGAGACGATCGCTATTCACGCCGGCTACGAACCGGAAGCCTCCACGCACGCCGTCGCCGTGCCGATCTACCAGACCGCGGCCTACGCCTTCGACAGCGCCGATCATGGCGCGGCGCTCTTCAATCTCGAGGCCGAGGGCTTTCGTTACAGCCGCATCGCCAATCCGACCAGCGCGGTGTTGGAGAAGCGCATTGCGCAGCTCGAAGGCGGCGTCGGCGCGCTCGCGGTTGCGACCGGCCAGGCGGCGCTGCATTTCGCCTTTGTCAATGTCGCCGATCACGGCGGCAACATCGTTTCCGTGCCGCAGCTCTACGGCACCACGCACACGCTGCTCTCGCACATCCTGCCGCGGCAGGGCATCACCGGCCGCTTCGCCGAGAGCGACAAGCTGGATGCGATCGAGAAGCTGATCGACGAGAATACCCGCGCCGTGTTCGCCGAGACCATCGGCAATCCCGCCGGCAATGTCTGCGACATCGAGGCGCTGGCGAAAATCGCGCACGCCCATGGCGTGCCGCTGATCGTCGACAACACGGTCGCGACCCCCATTCTGCTCAAGCCGTTCGACTACGGCGCCGACATCGCCGTGCACTCGCTGACCAAGTTCCTGGGCGGCCACGGCACCACGCTCGGCGGCGCCATCGTCGATTCCGGAAACTTCCCGTGGGCGAAATACGCCGACCGCTTTCCGGCTTACAACAAGCCGGACGCGTCCTATCATGGCCTCGTCTATGCCGAGCGCTTCGGCAGGACCGCCTATATCGAGCGCGCGCGCAGCGTCTATCAGCGCACCATGGGCTCGGTGCTCTCGCCGTTCAACGCCTTCCTGCTGCTCCAGGGCATCGAGACCGTGGCGCTGCGCATGGAGCGTCACGTCGAGAACGCCCGCAAGGTCGCCGAATTCCTGCGTAATGATCCGCGCGTGGCCTGGGTCAATTACACGGGCTTCCCGGACAGCCCCTATTATCCGCTGGTGCAGAAATATCTGAACGGGAATGCCTCCTCGCTGTTCACCTTCGGCATCAAGGGCGGCATGGAAGCCGGCAAGACCTTCTACGATGCGCTGAAGCTGATCACGCGCCTCGTCAATATCGGCGATGCCAAGTCGCTCGCCTGCCATCCGGCCTCGACCACGCACCGGCAGATGTCGGCAGAGCAGCAGCGCACCGCCGGCGTGCTGCCGGAAACGATCCGCCTGTCGATCGGCATCGAGCATTCCGCCGATATCATCGAGGACATCGACCAGGCGCTGGAAAAGGCCTGTCCGTCGTCGCGTCTCCAGGCCGCGGAGTAGGCGGGCGGCGTCGATGACGATCTTGATCGACAGGGATCAACTCATGTCGAGCCCGGCACTGGTGCCGGCCGGGGGTGATCTCGCGCTTGATCGGAGCGGCGCCGAGCTGACCATCGGGCTGATCAACAACATGCCGGACCCGGCGCTGAAGGCGACCGAGCGACAGTTCATGAAGCTGCTCCAGGCCGCCGCGGGCCCGCGCCGCATCCGCTTCCACTGCTTTTCGCTGCCTTCCGTGAAGCGCTCGCCGGAAGCCAAATGGCATGTCGAGAGCGAATATTCCGATCTTACGGATCTCAAGCGCCAGAGATTCGACGGGCTGATCGTGACCGGCGCCGAGCCGGTCGCGCCCGAGCTCGACCAGGAGCCGTACTGGCGCGACCTGACCGACCTCGTCGACTGGGCCAAGGTCAACACGCGCTCGACGATCTGGTCGTGCCTCGCCGCGCATGCGGCGGTGCTGCATCTCGACCGTATCGAACGCCGGCGGCTGCCGGCCAAATGTCACGGCATCTTCGACTGCGAAACTGTGACGCATGATCCCCTGACGCGCGGTGCGCCTACGCCGCTCAAGGTCTCGCATTCGCGCCTGAACGAAATCGCCGAGGGCGACCTCGTTCAGGCCGGATACCAGGTGCTGACACGTTCGGAGGAGGCTGGCGTCGATGTCTTCGTCCGCCAATATGCCAGCCGCTTCGTGTTCTTCCAGGGCCACCCGGAATATGATGCCCTATCGCTCCAGCGCGAATATCTGCGCGACATCGGCCGCTATCTCGCGCGTGAGCGCGAGAACTATCCGAACCTGCCCGTGAGTTATTTTGACGCAGCGACGGAAGAGAAGCTTGCTCGCTTCGAGAAGCAGGCGCGGCACCAGCGCCATCCGGCGCTCACCAACGAATTGCCTGCGCTGAATTTGCGCGCCGATATCGCCGCCGGCCGCGCGGCGGCGGCATTGTTCCGGAACTGGCTGCAATATCTCGGCGCGGATGCCGACGCGCCGGTCTCGGCGCGCTAGCCAAAATATATTGGTTTCGCGTTAGCATTACTTGAGCGTTAGGCTTGCCTCAACCAGCGCACGAATGTTTCAGTAGAGAAATACGAAATCGCAGGGAACGCAGCGTGTGGTCGGAACTCCAGGGACGCGTGAGCAATCGGCTGGCCCGGCATTTCCGCGCCGCGCCGCACCGGTTGCCTGCGCGCGCGCCGATGGTGAGCTTCACCTTCGACGATGCCCCCGATAGCGCCGCAGGCGAAGGTGCCGAGCTCCTGGAGCAGCATGACGGCCGCGGCACGTTCTACCTCTCCGGCAGCCTGATCGATCAGCCGTCGGACCATTGGCATGGGCTGTCGAATGACGCGATCGTGCGGCTTCACCGGACCGGTCACGAGATTGCCTGCCACACGTTCTCACATCAGTGCGCGGTCGATCTCGACGCGGCCGCCATGGCCCGCGAGATCGAGCGAAACCGCAACTATTTCCGCAGCATCGATTCCTCGATCGTGCTGCAGAACTTCGCCTATCCGTATGGCCTCGCCTCGGTCTGGCGCAAGCCGCAGCTTACAAGGGCCTATCGCTCGGCGCGCGGCATCCTTCCCGGCGTTAACAGCGACGTCATCGACCTCCAGTTCCTGCGCGCGTCGCCTTTGATCGATTGCGAGATCGATCTGGCTGGCATCGATCGCTATTTCGATGAGGCGATCGAAAGCGGCGGCTGGCTGATCTTCTACGGCCACGACGTCGCCAACGCGCCGAGCCCCTTTGGCTGCACGCCGCAATTGATGCGCCATGCGCTGAAGGCGGCCCGGAAACGCAACATGCCGATCGTAACGGTCGCGGAAGCTTTGCGACGGATCGGGGTGTAGCTGCCCTCTTCCTTCTCCCCTTGCGGGAGAAGGTGGCGCGAAGCGTCGGATGAGGGGTTGTCTCAGCATAGTAGGCTCTATCGAGTTCGCGGATAGAACCCCTCACCCGCCGAGCCTCGCTCGGCACCCTCTCCCGCAAGGGGAGAGGGAAGACTGCCTTTGCCCCGCAAACGGCCTTGCCACGCCCGCGCGGTCATGCGACTGGCCTTGTAACGAATCTCACGGCCTTGTTCCCGACACGCCCATGTCCTCCCCTTCCACCGCTCCACTGCCAGCGCCGGCCAACGGCCGCGATGCGTTGTCGGTGCTGCATTCGGTGTTCGGACTGCCGGGGTTCCGCGGCGCGCAGGGCGAGATCATCCGGCACGTGACGGATGGCGGCAATTGTCTGGTGCTGATGCCGACGGGCGGCGGCAAGTCGCTCTGCTATCAGCTCCCCTCACTGCTGCGCGAGGGCTGCGGCATCGTGGTCTCGCCGCTGATCGCGCTGATGCGCGACCAGGTCGCCGGCCTGATCGAAGCCGGTGTCAACGCGGCCGCGCTGAACTCGTCGCTGAATCCGCAGGAGGCCTCGGAGGTGGAGCGCCGCCTGATCGCAGGCGATCTCGACCTGCTCTATGTTGCGCCGGAACGGCTGGTGACGCCGCGCTGCCTGTCGATGCTGGCGCAGGCGAAGGTGGCGCTGTTCGCGATCGACGAAGCCCATTGCGTCTCGCAATGGGGCCACGATTTCCGGCCCGAATATGTTGGTCTGTCCATCATCGCCGAGCGCTTTCCCGACGTCCCGCGCATCGCGCTGACCGCGACCGCCGACGATCTGACGCGCAAGGAGATCGTCGAGCGGCTTGAGTTGACGGGCGCCCCGCAATTCGTCTCCAGCTTCGACCGGCCCAACATCCGCTACGAGATCGTCGACAAGCGCAATGCGGTGTCGCAGCTGAAGGAATTCATCCGCGAGCGCCACATGGGCGATGCCGGCGTGGTCTATTGCCTGTCCCGCAACCGCGTCGAGGAGGTCGCCGCCGCGCTTCAAGACGCCGGCATTGCTGCGCTGCCCTATCATGCCGGCCTCGATAGCAGCGTGCGTTCGCGGAACCAGGACCGCTTCCTCAACGAGGACGGCATCGTCATCGTCGCGACCATCGCGTTCGGCATGGGCATCGACAAGCCCGACGTGCGCTTCGTCGCCCATCTCGATCTGCCGAAGAGCATCGAGGCCTATTATCAGGAGACGGGACGCGCCGGCCGCGACGGCAAGCCGTCGGCCGCCTGGATGGCCTATGGCCTCTCGGACATCGTGCAGCAGCGCCGCATGATCGACGAATCCAACGCGTCCGACGATTTCAAGCGGGTCTCGATCGGCAAGCTCGACGCGCTGGTCGGCCTCGCCGAAACGCCGCATTGCCGGCGCGGTCGGCTGCTCGCCTATTTCGGCGAGATCGTGATGGGCGAGAGTTGCGGCAATTGCGACAACTGCCTGACGCCGCCAAAGATGCGCGACGGCAAGGTGCTGGCGCAGAAGCTGCTGTCCTGCGTCTACCGCACCGGCCAGCGCTTCGGCGCGATGCACCTGATCGACGTGCTGGTCGGACGCCTGACCGAGAAGGTGACGCAGTTCGGCCACGACAAACTTTCGGTGTTCGGCATCGGCCGCGAGCTCAACGAAAAGCAGTGGCGCACGGTGCTGCGGCAATTGGTGGCAATGGGGCATTTGCAGAGCGACAGCGAAGCATTCGGCGCGCTGAAGCTGACGGATTCTTCGCGCGGCGTGCTGCGCGGCGAAACGGAGGTGTGGCTGCGCGAGGAAGCGCCCGGCACCCGCATCCGTTCGAGCCGGGCCAAATCGCGCCGCGGCGACCTCGCGCCCGCGGCGAGCGCGCCGCAAGGCGATGTCGATCCCGAATTGCGCGCACGGTTGCGCTCCTGGCGTTCCGACGTCGCCCGCGAGCGCGGCGTGCCCGCCTATGTCGTGCTGCACGATGCCACCATCGACGGCATCGTCCGGGCCTGGCCGACGACGCTGGACGAACTCCGCAACGTGCCCGGCATCGGCGACAAGAAGCTCGAGCATTACGGCGACGAGCTGCTGCAGATCATCAGGACGAGGTAGGGCGCGCGCCCTATCCCCGATCGTCATCCCGGACAAGCGCGTCTAAAGCGCGCGCAGATCCGGGATCCATACCGCGTGATTTGTCGATTGCCTTCGGTAGCAGTACCGAACTTCGAGTGTTCGCCAAACGAGGCGCGGTGGTTATGGGTCCCGGCCTTCGCCGGGACGACAGCTGTGTATGAGGCGGGAGCTGAGTGCCTCACCCATTCCGGAACGCGTACGCATACCCGTTCAGCGCAGGCGCGCCGCCGAGATGGGCGTAGAGGATCTTCGCGCCCTTCTCGAAATAGCCTTTCTTCGCAAGATCGATCAGGCCCTGCATCGACTTGCCCTCGTAGACGGGGTCGGTGATCATGCCTTCGAGGCGCGCGGTGAGGCGGATCGCTTCCTTGGTCTCTTCCGACGGCACGCCATAGGCGGGATAGGCGTAGTCCTCGATCAGCACGACGTCATCAGTGACGAGTTCCTTGCCGAGCTCGACGAGCTTTGCCGTGTTCTGCGCGATCTCGAGCACCTGGGCCTTCGTCTGGCTAGGGGTGAACGATGCATCGATGCCGATCACCTTGCGGGCGCGGCCGTCGGCGGCGAAGCCGACCAGCATGCCGGCATGGGTCGAGCCGGTGACGGTGCAGACGACGATGTAGTCGAACTTGAAGCCGAGCTCTTTCTCCTGCCTGCGGACTTCCTCGGCGAAGCCGACATAGCCGAGGCCGCCGAATTTGTGCACGGAGGCGCCGGCGGGAATCGCGTAAGGCTTGCCGCCCGCCGCCTTCACTTCCTCGATCGCCTGCTCCCAGCTCTTGCGGATGCCGATGTCGAAGCCGTCATCGACCAGGCGCACGTCGGCGCCCATGATGCGCGAGAGCATGATGTTGCCGACGCGGTCATAGACCGCGTCCTCGTGCGGCACCCAGGCTTCCTGCACCAGACGGCACTTCATGCTGAGCTTGGCGGCGACCGCCGCGATCATGCGGGTGTGGTTGGACTGCACGCCGCCGATCGACACCAGCGTGTCGGCGTTGGACGCGATCGCGTCCGGAATGATGTATTCGAGCTTGCGCAGCTTGTTGCCGCCATAGGCAAGGCCGGAATTGCAGTCCTCGCGCTTGGCATAGACCTCGACCTGGCCGCCGAGATGTTTTGACAGCCGCTCCAGCTTCTCGATCGGTGTCGGGCCGAAGGTGAGCGGGTAGCGCGCGAATTTTTCCAGCATCATGGGTCATCCCGATTGGCGTTGAGCTGGCCGCAGCAACTAGCACTTGCGGCAGGAAATGTGCTCTCAAATGCGACGGCAATGTTGCGACATAGCTTGCGTAGTTGACGCTTAGAGCATCTAATCATTCCAGAATTCCGATTTGAAATGAAAGTTTCTTCCATGTCCGCCCGGCTCGACCGTATCGACCTTAAGATCTTGCGATTGCTGCAGAATAACGGCCGGCTCAGCAACGCCGAGCTGGCCGAAACCGTCGCGATCAGCCCCGCCACCTGCCATCGCCGCACCCAGCGCCTGTTCGAGGACGGCTTCATTGCGACTGTGCGCGCCATGGTGGCGCCGAAGAAGGTGGCGAAGGGCACACTGGTAATGGTCGGCGTTGTGCTCGACCGCTCGACCCCGGAGAGTTTTGCCACTTTCGAGCAGGCGATCGCTAAATTGAAGTTCGTGCTCGACTGCCACCTCGTCGCCGGCGATTTCGACTATTTCCTCAAGATCCGCGTCGGTGACATGGAGGATTTCAACCGCATCCACGGCGAGCAGCTCATCGCGCTGCCCGGCGTGCGCCAGACCCGCACCTTCTTCGTGATGAAGGAAGTCGTCGACAACGCGCCGCTCGAATTCTGAGCGGGCCCGTCACGGCAACTTCACTTGCCTTGCTCGTGCCTGCAGGCGAGCCTCGCATCTACTCAACGAGGAGATCCCCGCCGTGCGCCTTCCCATTCTCGATCCCAAGGATCTGACCGACGAACAGAAGCCGCTCTATGACGACATGCGAGCCGGCATCAAGGACCACTTCAAGGGTTTTGTGAACATGCGCGAGGACGGCGCGCTGCTCGGCCCCTGGAATCCCTGGATCCGCGAGCCGCGCTTCGGCAAGCCGGTGTGGGAGCTGGTCAAGGCGATCGCGTCGAACCCGCTGCTGCCGGCGCCGGTGCGCGAGGTCGCCATCCTCGTCACCGGCTCGCATTTCCGCTCCGGCTACGAGCTCTATGCCCATGTGCTGGTCGCCGAGCGGCGCGGACTGTCCGACGAGAAGCTCGCGACCATCGTCGCCGGACAGCGGCCGGTCGATCTCACCAGGCAGGAGGCCGTCGCCTATGACGTGGCGTCAGCGCTGGTCGGCGGCGGCGTTCTGCCGGAATTGACTTGGCGCGCCGCCGTGAAGGAGTTTGGCGAGCACGGCGCGGCCGAACTCTCCTACCTCGTCGGCGTTTACTGCATGGTCTCGGTCACGCTCAACACGTTCGACGTGCCGGTGCCGGACTAGCTTGCCACATTTGCGCTTCTGGACCGGGCGGAAGTGGAGCGCTACCTTGTCGCACGCATTCGCCGCTCACGATCGCAAGCGCAAAAGAAACAGGACAGGGCAACAGGAAATGACAGCCATGAAAACGTCACGCCGCATCTTGCTCACTGGACTGGCGGGGCTCGTCGTCGCCCCGACCGCAGCGGTAGCCACCGCGCCGCAGCTTGCCACGGACGACGCCACCGTTGCCGAAGAGCGCTTTGCGCGCATGATTGCAGCAGCTCATGCGCCTGACCTTGCTTGTGCGCGCCAGGCCGAGCGCTATGCGGACGCGCATTGGCCTGAATACGTGACCGCGGCGCGCGCGGTGATCGGCGCCAGGGTGTGACGCTGCTTTCTTCGTCCACAACGGGATGAGGGGAAAGACCTCACCTCGCGACCGCGCGCCTGACCTGCTCGCCGATCTGCGATAGCACGAGCTGCGCCTGCGGCAGGATCGCGCCCATGGCGTGGAAATTGTGGACCATGCCGTCGTGGCAGACATGCTCGACGACGACGCCCGCGGCGAGCAGCTTGCGGGCATAGGCATTGCCTTCGTCGCGCATCGGATCGAACTCGGCGGTGTGGATGATCGCCGTCGGCAGGCCTGTGAGCCGCGTCGCGCGCAGGGGCGAGACGCGGGGATCGGCGGCATCCAGGCCGCCCGGCAGATAGTCGGCGAGATCGGCTTCGATGGTGGCGCGATCGATCAAATGACCCTCGGCGAATTCCTCGCGCGAAGGCGAGGTCTCTTCGAAATCCAGCACCGGGCAGATCAGGCATTGCGCGACGATGGAGGGGCCTGCGTTCTGAACCGCCTCCTGGCACACGATCGCAGCCAGCGTGGCGCCGGCAGAGTCGCCGCCGACCACCAGCCGTTCGGCATCGATGCCGAGTGTTGGTGCTTCGCGCGCGACCCATTCGGTAGCGGCGATCGCATCGTCGACGGCGGCGGGAAATTTGTGCTCGGGCGCGAGCCGGTAGTCGACCGAGACAAGGCGGCAGCCGGTCGCATGCGCCAGCGCCGCCGCGATGCGGTCATGCGTGGCAATGCTGCCGGCGACGAGGCCGCCGCCGTGAAAGAACACGAAGCCCGGCGCGCGTTCACCGGCGCTTGCGGGCGCATAGAGGCGATAGGGCAGCTCGCCGCCAGGGCCGGGCAGCGTGCCGTCGGACGTCGTCACATCCGGTGCTTCTGCGCGCGCGAACTGCATCAGCTTGGCCAGCGACTGCCGCCGTGCCTCCACGCTCGGCCGGCTTCGTGCCTGCGGCGCGGCGGCAGCCATCATGGTCAACAAGCGCTTTGCGAGTGGATCGAGCGGCATGCGATTTTCCTTCTCCCCTTGTGGGAGAAGGTGGCGCGAAGCGCCGGATGAGGGGTCCGTATCCGCATAGAACCTCTATCGAGTTCGCGGACAGAGACCCCTCACCCGGCTTCGCGTGCCGCGAAGCCACCCTCTCCCACAAGGGGACAGGGTAACTTACCCAATCTCCGCAGCAAATCGTTTAGAAATTGGGACAATAGTGCCCGGATATTTCCAAGGGGAGGCCGGTCATGGCCGAGATCAAGAAGCCGATCGAATATTCGCCGAGCTGGACCTTCTTCGAGGGCAAATGGCACGACGGCAACGTGCCGATCATGGGGCCGCGCACCCATGCGGCCTGGCTCGGCTCGATCGTGTTCGACGGCGCGCGCGCGTTCGAGGGTGTGGCGCCCGATCTCGACCGCCACGTCGCCCGCGCCAATCAATCGGCGGTCAATTTTGGCCTCAAGCCGGTGGTCGATACCGACACCTGGCTCACGCTCGCGCGCGAGGGCATTGCGCGCTTTGCGGCCAATGCCGAACTCTACATCCGTCCGATGTATTGGGCGCAGAACGGCTCGGGCGGCGGCGTGCTGTTCGACCCCGAGACCACCAATTGGTGCCTGTGCATCTACGAGGCGCCGATGCCAAAACCCGTCGGCAACGCCATCACGCTGTCGCCGTTCCGCAGGCCCACCGCCGAATGCGCCCCGGTCGAGGCCAAGGCCGCCTGCCTCTATCCGAACAATTCGCGCGCGTTGGCGGAAGCCGCCTCGCGCGGCTTTCAGAACGCGTTGATGCTCGACATGCTCGGCAACGTCGCCGAGTTCGGCAATTCCAACGTGTTCATGGCCAAGGACGGCGTGGTCTACACGCCGGTGCCCAACGGCACGTTCCTCAACGGCATCACGCGCCAGCGCGTCATCAGCCTGCTTCGCGGCGACGGCATCACCGTGGTCGAGAAGACGCTGCGCTATGCCGATTTCCTCGCCGCCGACGAGATCTTTTCATCCGGCAATTTCGCCAAGGTCGCGCCCGTGATCCGAATCGACGAGCGCGAGTTGAAGCCGGGTCCGTTCTACGCCCGGGCGCGAAAACTCTATTGGGATTTTGCGCATGCGGTGAAGCTGGCGGCTTGAGCTGCGAGCTCCGTCATTGCGAGCGCTTTCGCGCCACTCACTCCGCTGTCATCGCCCGGCTTGACCGGGCGATCCAGTATTCCAGAGACGGAAGTGATTGATCGAGAGGCCGCGGCGTACTGGATGCCCCGGTCAAGCCGGGGCATGACAGCGACCTTTAGTTGCGCTTTTGAAACCGGCTGAACTGAAACGCCTGCGTCGAATCCCACGGCGTGTGATGCGTCTCGCGGCGCGCTTCGATTAGCTCGAACTCCGCCCCCAACTCCGCCAAAAGGCTCGCGCTGTCATGGCGCTGCACCGGCAAACCGCTGCATTTCTCCGGGCCGTTGGGCGCGAACGTCGCGATGATGACGTGACCGCCGGGCGCAAGTGCTGACCGCAGGCGCTCGACATAGGCGGCTCTGTCGCGGGGATCGGTCAGGAAGTGAAACGCCGCGCGATCGTGCCATAGACCGTATGTCTTTGCCGGGCGCCAAGTCGTGGCGTCGGCAACGATCCAGTCGACCGTTGACGCGGCTGCGCCGAGTCGCTTCTTCGCTACGTCAAGCGCGTTGGCAGAGAGATCCAGCACGGCGATATCGCGATGTCCGTCCTGCAACAGAGCATCGACGAGCCGCGATGCGCCGCCGCCAATGTCGATGATGGCGGCCTCGGGGTCTAGGTTGGCTGCTCTGATCATCGCGAGCGAGGTCGTCGGGCTGCTCTGAAACCAGCTCACCTCGGCCTCGCCCTTGGTGGCGTAGACGTTGTCCCAATGCGCGCTTCGGTCGGACATGGCGGCATGCCTCTCCAGCGTCGTCCTGGCGAAAGTCAGGACCCATTATCACCACTCGATGTTGTGGTCGCAATTTGCGGCCTCAGCCCGCATCAACAACCACCGCCTCGGAGTATGGGTCCTGGCCTTCGCCAGGACGACATTGGGAAGCAGTCGGTCAAGGCGTCCGATCGTCCGCCCGTGGCACGGCGGGTTGGCGCCAATGAGAGGACCTACTCGTCCTTCTTCGACATCCGCTCGAGGCGTTCCTGCATTTCCTTCATCTGCTGGCGCAGATCGTCGATGTTGCTGTCCTTCGGCGCCTCGGCATTTGCATCGGGCTCCGGCTCCGCGCCGGCCGCCGGGCGAGGCGCGGCGAAGGGCTTGAACATCGAGAAGGTCTGCTGGAATAGCTCCATGTTGCGGCGGACCTGCTCCTCGAGCGGAGCAAAGGGTGTGCCGGACAGCGTGTTGGCGATCTGCTTACGGAACTTCTCCTGCTCCTGGGTCAGGGTCGCGATCGACTGTTCCAGATATTTCGGCACCACCATCTGCATGCTGTCGCCGTAGAAGCGGATGAGCTGGCGCAGGAAGGTGGTCGGCAGCAGGTTCTGGCCGGCCTTGTTCTCCTGCTCGAAGATGATCTGGGCGAGCACGGAGCGGGTGATGTCGTCGCCGGTCTTGGCGTCGTAGACCAGGAAATCTTCGCCGTCCTTGACCATGGCGGCGAGGTCCTCGAGCGTCACATAAGTGCTCGTTCCGGTATTATAGAGCCGGCGGTTCGCGTATTTCTTGATGGTGGTGGGTTGGTCTGATTTCGCCATGGGCTCTCACTTGCAAGCGCGGAGAACAGGAACCCGACGGGCAATGCCGCAGGGCGGGAAGAGTACGCAACGCAACAAAATAAGCATTTTCAAAGGGGTCACGCTACCGTTTTGTGCGCCACGGTTAATCGGGCAGCAAAAACGTGCTTGCGAAAGCGCCAAGAACACTATTTTGAATGCGCTGCGGCATGAATTCGGTCTCCGGCCGATTGACATGCCGCAACGACGTTAACAGGATGCCGTCCGAGACTGGCGAGCCGTTTTCCCAGCCCCGCCTGCCCCCAATCAACCTCAGGAGATGCCCATGTCAGACGATGTCGTCATCGTCAGCGCCGCCCGCACCCCGGTCGGAAGCTTCAACGGAGCGTTCGCGACCCTTCCCGCCCATGATCTCGGCGCCATCGCCATCAAGGCGGCGCTGGAGCGCGGTGGCATCGAGCCCGGCCGCGTCTCGGAAGTCATCATGGGTCAGATTCTGACCGCCGCTCAGGGCCAGAACCCAGCCCGCCAAGCCTCGATCGGTGCCGGCATTCCGGTGGAGAGCCCGGCCTGGGGCGTCAACCAGCTCTGCGGCTCCGGCCTGCGCACCGTCGCGCTCGGCTACCAGGCGCTGCTCAACGGCGATTCCGAGATCGTGGTCGCCGGCGGACAGGAGTCCATGAGCATGGCCCCGCATGCCCAGCACCTGCGCGGCGGCGTCAAGATGGGCGGCCTCGAATTGGTCGACACCATGATCAAGGACGGCCTGTGGGATGCCTTCAACGGCTATCACATGGGCAACACCGCCGAGAACGTCGCGCGCCAGTGGCAGATCACCCGCGCCCAGCAGGACGAGTTCGCGGTCGCCTCGCAGCAGAAGGCCGAGGCCGCGCAGAAGGCCGGCAGGTTCAACGACGAGATCGTTCCCGTCACCATCAAGACCCGCAAGGGCGACGTCGTCGTCAGCGCCGACGAATATCCGCGCCATGGCGCGACGCTCGACGGGATGGCCAAGCTCAAGCCGGCCTTCGAGAAGGACGGCACGGTCACCGCGGGTTCGGCTTCCGGCATCAATGACGGCGCTGCCGCCGTAGTGCTCATGACCGCGAAGCAGGCCGCCAAGGAAGGCAAGAAGCCGCTTGCGCGCATCGTGTCCTGGGCGCAGGCCGGCGTCGATCCGAAGATCATGGGCTCGGGCCCGATCCCGGCTTCGCGCGCCGCGCTGAAGAAGGCCGGCTGGAGTGTCGGCGATCTCGACCTGATCGAGGCCAACGAAGCTTTCGCGGCGCAGGCCTGCGCCGTCAACAAGGACCTCGGCTGGGACACCTCCAAGGTCAACGTCAATGGCGGCGCGATTGCGATCGGCCATCCGATCGGTGCATCCGGCGCGCGCGTGCTGGTGACGCTGCTGCATGAAATGCAGAAGCGCGATTCGAAGAAGGGTCTCGCCACGCTGTGCATCGGCGGCGGCATGGGCATCGCGATGTGTCTGGCACGTGACTGAGGAAGCCTGACACGTAACTTACGCGTCATTTGCGCGTGCGCTGCACACATCAGTGAGTGCGTTGCACGCGACTAAAAAGGCGGCGGTTGCAAATCAAATATTCTTCGCAACTGCGCACGCCTCGACTAAAGAGAAACGCCCGGCTCAATGCCGGGCGTTTTGTTCTTGATGTCCGTCAAACGTCCCGCATAATCCGCAGTTAAAAAACGATCGCGTCAGAAACGTCCGAAGAGTCCAAGGGAAGGAATACGATATGGCACGTGTTGCATTGGTCACGGGTGGTACGCGGGGCATCGGTGCTGCGATCAGCAAGGCGCTGAAGGCGGCCGGCTACAAGGTTGCGGCGAGCTATGCCGGCAATGATGCTGCAGCGGAGAAGTTCAAGGCCGAGACCGGCATCGCGGTCTACAAATGGGACGTCAGCAGTTTCGATGCCTGCGCCGAGGGCGTGAAGAAGGTCGAGGCCGAGGTCGGCCCGATCGACGTGCTCGTCAACAACGCCGGCATCACCAAGGACGGCGCCTTCCACAAGATGAGCCTCGAGCAATGGAACGCCGTGATCGGCACCAATCTCGGCTCGCTGTTCAACATGTCGCGCCAGGTGATCGAAGGCATGCGCGGGCGCAAGTTCGGCCGCATCATCAACATCTCCTCGATCAACGGACAGAAGGGCCAGTTCGGCCAGGTGAACTATTCTGCGGCGAAAGCCGGCGAGATCGGCTTCACCAAGGCCTTGGCGCTGGAGAACGCCAAGGGCGGCGTCACCGTGAACGCGATTTGCCCCGGCTACATCAACACCGAGATGGTGCAGGCGGTGCCGAAGGACGTGCTGGAAAAGGCGATCCTGCCGCTGATCCCGATCGGCCGTCTCGGCGAGCCCGAGGAGATCGCACGCGCCGTCGTGTTCCTCGCCGCCGATGAGGCCGGCGCCATCACCGGCTCGACGCTGACCGTCAACGGCGGCCAGTACATGGTGTGATGCGTCGGCATCACGCGGACTGATATTGGCAACATCGCCATGCCCGGGCTTGTCCCGGGCATTTGTCCATGCACTGTCATTTCCGGGGCGCCGCGACAGCGGCGAACCCGGAATCTCGAGATTCCGGGTCCGGCGCGACGCGCCATCCCGGAATGACGAGGCCTTTCACAATGATTCCCCGCACCGCGACGCTGATCGGATTGACCGCGATCCTGATGTGGTCGCTGCTCTCAGTGATGACGGTGGCGACCGGAAAGATCCCGGCATTCCAGCTCGCCGCGATGACATTCGCGATCGGCGGTCTCGTCGGCCTGCTCACCTGGATCGGCCGCCGCGAGGCGGCGAACAGCCTGCGCCAGCCGCTCGTCGTCTGGGTCGTCGGCGTTGGCGGCTTGTTCGGCTATCACGCGCTCTATTTCCTCGCGCTGCGCTTCGCGCCGCCGGCTGAAGCCGGCCTCTTGAACTATCTCTGGCCGCTGCTGATCGTGCTGTTCTCGTCCTTCCTGCCGGGCGAGCGGCTGTTCCTGCATCACATCATCGGCGCCGTGCTCGGTCTCGTCGGCACCGTGCTGCTGTTTGCCGGCAATAGCAGCGGCTTTGCGTCGGGAGCGGTGCCGGGACTGGTCGCGGCTTTCATCGCCGCTTTCGTTTGGGCGAGTTATTCGGTGCTGTCGCGACGATTGAAGACGGTGCCGACCGATGCGGTCGCCGGATTCTGCCTTGCGACCGCGGCGCTCGCCGCGCTGATGCATGCCGCGCTCGAGACCACCGTCTGGCCGGAGACCACGCTGCAATGGCTTTCCGTGGTCGCGCTCGGCATCGGTCCCGTCGGTGCTGCCTTCTACGCCTGGGACATCGGCATGAAGCGCGGTGACATCCGCGTGCTCGGCGCCGCCTCCTACGCGACGCCGCTGCTCTCCACCGGCTTCCTCATCGCTGCGGGCTTTGCAAAGGCCAGCGCCAACATCGCCGTCGCCGCAATCCTGATCGCCGGCGGCGGCCTGATCGCGGCGAAGGACATGGTGCTGCGGAAGCGCTGATTGTCATTCCGGGGCGCGCGAAGCGCGAACCCGGTATCCATTTATCCGCGTCATTGGTGCCGAGATGGATTCTCTGATGCGCAACTGCGCATCATAGTTCGCCGGTTGCGCGGCGCCCCGGAATGACTGTGTGGAGCTACGGCTCCCAGCCCTGTGGCGCGAGCTCGAAGGTCGCGAACTCGAACGCGGGCGCGACGGTGCAGCCGACCAGGGTCCACTCGCCCGTCGTCTCCGCCATCTGCCAGGCATTTGCCGGCACGATCGCCTGCGGCCGCTGGCCGCTGACGAGGTCCGTGCCGAGCTGCACCTCGTGCTGGGAGCAGCCGCCGTCATGCGCGATGCGCAGCGTCAGCGGGCTGCCGGCGTAATAGTGCCAAGTCTCGACCGCATCGATGCGATGCCAATGCGAGCGCTCGCCGCGCGCGAGCAGGAAGTAGATCGAGGTTGAGCGCGAGCGTCCTTGCGCGTCGGTCGCCTGGTCGCGAAACGTCTCGCGGTAGTGCCCGCCTTCAGGATGCGGTCGGAGCTCGAGGCGGGCGATGATCTCGGCTGCGGTCGGCATCGGTCCCCGTCAGGACTTGTTCTTCAAGATTTGTTCTTGCGCTCGCGCAGCTCGCCGAACACCGCGGCGGCATCCGCGCCCTTCATGTGCAGCCTGGCGGCGACCGAGGGCTCGTCGGCGCGCAGGAACACGTTTGCACGCTTCTCGTCGCCGAGCAGTACGGGAATGGTCGGTTTGTTCTCGGCCCGCAGCTTGGCGACCTCCGCCGCGCGGGCCTGGAGCGCCGCATTGTCAGGGTCGACGGTCAGCGCGAATTTGACGTTGGATGCCGTGTATTCGTGGCCGCAATAGAGCTTGAAGTCGTCGGGCAGGGCCCGCAGCTTCAACAGCGAATCCCACATCATCGGATAGGTGCCTTCGAACACGCGGCCGCAGCCGATCGAGAACAGCGTGTCGGCGGCGAATACGGTCTTCTCATTGTCGAACACGTAGGAGACGTGGTCGAGCGTGTGGCCGGGCGTCTCCACGACGCGCGCCAGCAGGTTGCCGATCTTCACCACGTCGGCATTGGCGACGCGCAAATCGACGTTGGCAATCTTCGTGGTCTTGTCATGCGGCGCGACGACGCGGCAATTGAATTTCTGCTTGAGTTCGGCGACCCCGCCGACATGATCGCCGTGATGATGGGTGATCAGGATGTCGGTGAGTTGCCAGCCCTCGCGCTCCAACGCCTTGAGGATGGGACCTGCCTCCGGGGCATCGATCGACGCCGTCGCCTTGGTTTCCACATCGTGGATCAGATAACCGAAATTGTCGTTTAAACAGGTGAAAGTACGAATTTCGGCGGCCATGACATCTCCATCGGGCTCAGCCCCGCCAGACAAATATGGCGTTAACGTTGCGCAGGCAATGCAATATTCCGCGCGCGGCGGCGGCCTTACGCATGTTACATTGCCGTCATGACCATCGACGTCGTCGACCTCCGCGAGTTCTATTCCCGCCGCCTCGGGATCGTGGCGCGGCAAATGATCAATCGCGGCATCAGGCAGCGCTGGCCGGGCGCCGAGGGTCAGCGCGTGCTCGGCATCGGCTACCCCACGCCCTATCTCGGACTGTTCCGCGAGGATGCCGAGCGCTGCATCGCGTTCATGCCGGCGGCCCAGGGCGTCCTGAAATGGCCGACCGGGCGGCCCGCGCTGGCCTCGCTGGTCGACGAGTTCTCGCTGCCGCTTCCTGACGCCGCGGTCGACCGCATTCTGCTGGTCCACGCGCTGGAGATGTCGGACGATCCGGCTGCGCTGCTGCGCGAAGTATGGCGCGTGCTGGCGCCGTCCGGTCGCGTCATCGCGGTGATCCCGAATCGGCGTGGGGTATGGACGCGCACCGACAGCACGCCGTTCGGCCATGGCCGGCCCTATTCGCGCTCGCAGATCACCGAGCTGCTGCGCCAGACCTGGTTCACGCCGACGGCCTGGGGCGAGGCGCTGTTCATGCCGCCTTACGCCGGCGGCTGGGTATTGAAATCGGCGCAGATGTGGGAGCGCGCCGGTGCGGCGCTGTCACTGCCCTTTGCGGGCGTGCACATCGTCGAAGCCACCAAGCAGGTCTACCGCGCCATCCCCGCCAAGCGCGAGCGGGCACGGCTGATTCCCTCGTTGGCGAAGCCCGTGCTGGTGCCGTCCTCGACGACGGTGACACGGAGCTGAGCCATCGGCGTTGCCGCGAAGACGGAGCGCTCCCTCTCCCGCTTGCGGGAGAGGGGTGGGGAGAGGGTGCCTCCGCAGAGAGATTCGCCAAGAGGAGAGAGCCCTCACCCGGCGCTTCGCGCCGACCTCTCCCGCAAGCGGGAGAGGTGCAACTCAGCCAACGCGCATCGCCAAAAACAAATCGTCCCGGCGTGGCCGGGACGATGCAGTTCACGAAATCGGAAGAAGCTTACTCGCCGGTCGCGAGATCGTCGCTGGACGCGACCGGGGCGGCTTCGCGCTCGGGGCGCGGGCCATGCGGCCGGCGGCGCCGCCGCGGATAGCGCTCGCCACCGCCGCCACCACCCTCGAAGCCGCCCTGGCCGCCATTCGCGCCGACATTCACTTGCGGCTGCGCGCCGGTGATGAAGGAGGGCAGGCGATCGACGCTGCCGGCATCGGAGATGACGGGCTGCGGCTGATTCTGCGGCTGCGGCTGATATTGCGGTTGCGGACGATGCTCGCGTTCGCGGTGCTCGCGCGGCTGCTGCTGATCGCGCTGATAGGGCTGCTGGTTGTCGCGCGGCTGATGATCGCGCTGATGGTGATCACGCTGGCCATCGCGGTCGCGCATGAAAGGCTGCTGCGGCGGCTGCGGGACGAAGCCCGGCTCCTGGCCGAAGGCCGAGAAATTCTCGCCATCGTCCTCGCTGTCGTCGCTGCTGGCGATGGGCTCGTCACCGCGCGGCTGCTGCTGGTTCTGGCGGAACTGCTCCTGGGCGGCCGCAATCAGGCGGAAATAATGCTCGGCATGCTGGTAGTAGTTCTCGGCCGCAACGGGATCGCCGGAGGAGCGCGCATCGCGCGCCAGCTGAAGATATTTTTCAGCGATGTGCGAAGCCGTGCCGCGGATCTTGATGTCGGGCCCGTTGGACTCGAAGACCCGGGTCATCGGGTTCTGGCCGCGCCGGTTGTTGTTGTTATTGTTGTTGCGGTTGCGCATCCGCTGCTTGTTCTGACCGTTTCTCATGTCCTGCCTTTAATTCCAGCCCTAAAGGTTGCACGCATTACTGATTGCTCGGAGTGACCTGGTGACAGCGGTTCACGATTCTCGCACGCACCGCGTGCAAGAGCAGCCTGAACCCTGCCGATGTTCGTCGACCGTCGCGTTCAACAAAGACGCGTTCCCCACCCGCCAGCATTCATTGCCAGCGAACCCATTCATATCGCCTGCCGAAACAGGCCCAGCTTTCTTGCGTAAGTCTTCAAGCGCAATAGGCTTTCGTTCACGTTGCGGTCGGAGAGCAGCGCAGCTCCACTGGCCATCGCGCTCAACAGGACCTGCGGCTTGGAACCTATAATAAGTAAAGCTCTCGCCCGAGAGCCCGGCTTTCGCCCGTAGGTCTACGGGGCCGGCACCGATGTGTTGACCGAAACGTAGTCGTTCCCACGCGATATTCCAAGAGGTTTTTACAGGCCAATCCGGCTTTTATGGGGGCATTTTTCGGGCCGAAACGGCCCGCGGAATGCCCGCCAGATCGGCCTTGGGTGGCCTGTCCGGCACTAACGCGGCAGCCGCCATCAAGGTTTCAATATTTCGGGCCTGGCCCTGTCCGGCCTCGACGATCAGCGCGCCCCCGGGGGCGAGGCGTTCGCTCGCCTGCGGGATCAGGGCGCGATAGGCGTCGTATCCGTCATTGCCACCGTCGAGTGCCAGATGCGGATCGTGCTCGCGCACCTCGATGCTCAATTTCGGGATTTCGGCCGAGGGAATATAGGGCGGGTTCGACACGATGAGATCGAACGGGCCCGAGAGCGCCGCCGCATAGGAGCAGGCGACGAAGGCGGCGCGGTCGGCGAGGCCGAGAGCCCTGGCATTGTCCCTGGCCGTGACGAGCGCGGTCAGGCTGAGGTCGGTGCCGACGCCGAAGGCATCAGGAATTTCGTGCAGCAGCGCAAGCAGGATCGCGCCGGATCCGGTGCCGACGTCGGCGATGCGGGGTGGATGAGATGCCTTCTGCTCGCGAAGGATTTCGAGTGCGAGCTCGACCACGGTCTCGGTATCGGGACGCGGGACCAGGGTCGCTTCGGACAGGCGAAATGGCAGCCCCCAGAATTCGCGTGTGCCGAGAATGCGCGCCACCGGCTCGCCGGCGATGCGACGCTGTAGGTGCTGTGCGAGCCGCGACGCCTCGGCTTCCGTGAGGGGGCGGGCGGCCTGCGCGATCAGGCCAGTGAGGTCGAGGCCGAGTGCCGCGCCAAGCAGGATGCGGGCATCGAGCTCGGCTTCGTCGAGCTGGGCCGATCTCAATTGCGTGGCCAGCGTGCGCCGCACGCTCTCGATCGATCGTCCGGTGAAGGGATTGCTCACGCGTCAGGCCGCCGCGCCCTGCGCGGCGAGCTGCGCGGCCTGGTGCTCTGTGGTCAGCGCGTCGATCAGCTCGCCGAGTGCTTCCCCTGCGATCACCTGCGGCAGCTTGTAGAGCGTCAGATTGATGCGATGGTCGGTCACGCGCCCTTGCGGGAAGTTATAGGTGCGGATGCGCTCGCTGCGGTCGCCGGAGCCGACCTTCTCCTTGCGCTCGGCCGAACGCGCGGCATCGACGCGCTGGCGCTCGGCATCGTAGATGCGCGAGCGCAGGATGTTCATGGCGGAGGCGCGGTTCTTGTGCTGCGAGCGGCTGTCCTGCATCATCACCACGATCCCGGTCGGGATGTGGGTGATGCGGATCGCCGATTCGGTCTTGTTGACGTGCTGGCCGCCGGCGCCCTGCGCGCGCATGGTCTCGATGCGCAGATCCTCGTTCTTGATGTCGACGTCGACATCCTCGACCTCCGGCAGCACCGCGACCGTCGCCGCGGAGGTGTGGATGCGCCCTTGCGTCTCCGTATCGGGCACGCGCTGTACCCGGTGCACGCCGGATTCGAACTTCAGCTTGGAGAACGCGCCGCGGCCCTGCACCTCGGCGATGATCTCCTTGTAGCCGCCGACGGTGCCTTCGCTGGCCGAGATCACCTCGACCTTCCAGCCCTGAAGGCCGGCGAAGCGCTCGTACATCCGGAACAGATCGCCGGCAAACAGCGAAGCTTCGTCGCCGCCGGTGCCGGCGCGGATTTCCAGCACCACGTTGCGGTCGTCCATGGCGTCCTTGGGCAGCAGCGCGACGCGGATCTTCTGGACCAGCTCCTCGATCCTGGCCGTTAGCTCGTCGCGCTCGGCTTCCGCCATGCCGCGCATCTCGGCATCGGTCGCGGGATCGGCGATCAGGGCTTCGGTATCGGCGAGCTCCCTGACCGCGGAACGATAGGTCTTCACCGCCTCGATCAGCGGCGTGATCTCGGCGAGCTCGCGCGTGATCTGCACATAACGGTCGGAGGCGAGTTGGCCCAGCGATTCGGCCTCGAGTGAGGCGTGATGCGCGAGCAGGACGTCCAGTTTGGCTTCGGGGAGTGACGACATCGGTACAGTCTCAAATGGGCGGACGGAGGCGAGGAGAGCGGAAGCGGCGCCAGGCTCGCTACAACGCCAGGCCTTCGGCCTCGGCAAATTCCGTCAGCTTCTGCCGGATCGCGACGCTGCCCGCAGGCGCGTCCAGCAACGGGCCAAGCATCGCCTCGGCCTTTTTTGCGTCGAGGTCGAGCACCATCGCCTTGACCGGGCCGAGGGCGGTGGCCGAGAGCGACAGCGAGCGATAGCCCAGTGCGATCAGCGCCAGCGCGCCGATCGGCTTGGAGGCCATTTCGCCGCAGAGCGACAGCGACTTCTTCGCCGCATGGGACTTGCGTGCAATGTCGCGCAGCGCGCGCAGGATCGGCGCCGACATCGTGTCGAAGCGCTCGGAGACTTTTGCGTTGCCGCGGTCGACCGCGAATAGGAACTGGAACAGATCGTTGGAGCCGACCGAGATGAAGTCGACCTTCTTCAGCAGCTCGTCGAGCTGGTAGAGCAGGGCCGGCACCTCGACCATGGTGCCGATGTCGATTCTTTCAGGCAGCGTGTGGCCGTGCTGGCGCAAATATGTGAGCTCGCGCTCGACCAGCGCCTTGGCCGAATCGAATTCGGCGACCTCCGAGATCATCGGGAACATGATGCGCAGTGCGCGGCCGCCGCCGGCACGCAACAGCGCGCGGATCTGGCCGCGCAACAGGCCGGGACGATCGAGCCCGAGCCGGATCGCGCGCCAGCCGAGCGCGGGATTCTCCTCGATCACCGCCTCCATGTAGGGCAGCGCCTTGTCGCCGCCGATGTCGAGGGTGCGGAAGGTGACGGGCTTGCTGCCGGCCGCATCCAGCACGGTGCGATAGAGCGCGAGCTGGTCGCTGGTGCGCGGCAGGCTCTGGCCGACCATGAATTGCAATTCGGTGCGGAACAGGCCGATGCCGGCGCTGCCGGTGTCGTCGATATGCGGCAGGTCGATGGCCAACCCAGCGTTGATCATCAGTTCGACCTTCTGGCCGTCCTTGGTAACGCAAGGCCGATCGCGCAGCGCCAGATACTGCGCCTGGCGGCGGGCGCGGAAGCGCACGCGCTCGGCGAAGGCGGCCTCGATTTCCTGCGAGGGGCGCACATAGATCGAGCCCGACGTGCCGTCGACGATGATGGCGTCACCGGGATCGGCGATGCCAGGCGCGTTCGGGACTTCGCCGACCGCAGGGATTCCGAGCGCGCGCGCCACGATCGAAACGTGGGAATTTGCGGTGCCTTCCTCCAGCACGATGCCGCGCAGGCGCTTGCGGTCGTAGTCGAGCAGCGCCGCCGGGCCCATCGCACGGGCGATGACAATGGCGTTGTCGGGCAATTGCTCGCGTGAAGGCGCGTGGTCCTGGCCGACCAGCTGCCGCATCAGGCGGTAGCCGAGATCTTCCAGGTCGTGCAGGCGGTCGCGTAGATACGGATCGGTCGAGCGCAGCATGCGCGCGCGGGTGTCGGACTGCACGCGCTCGACGGCGGCTTCCGCGGTGAGGCCGGTGGCGACCGCTTCGTGCAGCTTGTGCGACCAGCCCTGGTCGTTGGCGAACATGCGGTAGGCTTCCAGCACGTCGCGGTGCTCGCCGCCGTCGGCGACGTCGCCGCGCTCCAGCATGCGGTCGAGATCGGCGCGCAGCTTGGCGAGCGCGGTGTCGAGCCGCTTGATTTCCTTCGGCAGGTCCTCGGCGATGTAGTCCTTGATGACCACGCGCGGCTCGTGCAGCACGACATGGCCGAGCGCGATGCCTTCCGACAGGATGGCGCCGACCTTCTGCGCGGAATGACGCGCGGCAGGCTCCTGGCCGGGCTGGGCAAGCGCGGACAGCTCGCCGGAGGCAATCAGCTCCGCCAGCACCATGGCGGTGGTCTGGAGCGCCTCGAGCTCCTCCTCGACATAGTTCCGCTTGGCGCGGTTCTGCACCACCAGCACGCCGAGCGTGTTGCCGGCCCGCAGGATCGGCACGCCGAGGAAGGAGTGGTAGATTTCTTCGCCGGTCTCGGGGCGGAACGAGAAGGCCGGGTGGCTCTGCGCATCGCTTAAGTTGAGCGGCGTCGCCTCGCTGGCGACGAGGCCGACCAGGCCCTCATGGGCGCTGAGCACGGTGTGGTGCACCGCCTCGCGGTTGAGACCCTCGGTGGCGTAGAGTTCCAGCGTGTTGTCGATGCGCAGCACATAAACCGAGCACACCTCGGCCACCATGTTGGCGGCAATCAGCACCACGATCTTGTCCAGCCGCTCCTGGGCTGAGACCTGCTCCGCCATGGTTTCGCGGAGCCGTCTCAACAAGACGCGGGGACCTCCCGACGCGCTCCGCATGTACCGTCAATCTCCTCCGTCTGCCGGGCCCCGAAGGGCCGTCGGTGGCTCGCCCGGAAATCCAGAAAAACAACAAGCTTGCTCGTCCGGCGCCGGCCCTGGTGGTTGCCAGAGCCGAATCGGCATCGCCTCAACTGGGGCACAGTATCTGGCAGCCCACCCTGTCCGCCTATAGCGAATTGGGGCTTGTTTTGCCAAGCAAAACGCCTGCCAAACGCGAATGTGTGGACACCTTCGCGTTTGCTGCGACCGCTAACAGAAAATTCGTCTAAGTCTGATCGAGGCCGTAGAGCGTGTGTAGGGTGCGCACTGCAAGCTCGGTATAGGCGGTGTCGATCAAAACCGAGAATTTGATCTCGGAGGTTGTAATGGCCCGGATGTTGATATTCCGTCCGGCGAGGGCCGAGAACGCCTGGGCGGCGACGCCGGCATGGCTGCGCATGCCACTGCCGATCACCGAAATCTTGGCGACGTCGGTGGCGGTATCGAGCCGGGCATAGCCGATCTTGGCCTTGGCGGCGGTAATCGTGTCCTTGGCGCGGGTGTAGTCGGCGGCCGGCACCGTGAAGGTGAGGTCGGTGGTCTTGCCGTCCTCCGAGACGTTCTGCACGATCATGTCGACGTTGATGTTGGCATCCGCCAGCGGGCCGAAGATCGAGGCCGCCACGCCCGGCTTGTCCTCGACCTGGCGCACCGAAATCTGGGCCTCGTCCTTGGAGAAGGCGATACCAGTGACGACGTGGCTTTCCATGATCTCCTCCTCGCTGCAGATCAGCGTGCCGGGCGGCTGGTTGGCATGCGGGTCGATATCCTCGGGCTTGTCGAAGCTCGAGCGGACGAAGATCGGCATGTTGTGGACCATGCCGAGTTCCACCGAGCGGACCTGGAGCACTTTGGCGCCCTGGGAGGCCAGTTCCAGCATGTCTTCGAACGCGATCTTATCAAGCCTCTTGGCCTTCGGCACGATTCGCGGATCGGTGGTGTAGACACCGTCGACATCGGTGTAGATATCGCAGCGGTCCGCCTTGACGGCGGCGGCGATCGCCACGGCCGAGGTGTCGGAGCCGCCACGGCCGAGCGTGGTGATGCGACCGGTCTCGGGGTTGATGCCCTGGAAGCCAGCGATGACCGCGACCTCCTTGCGTTCCCTAAAGCGCTTGATGATCTCGCTGCCGTCGATGTCCTCGATCCGGGCCGAGGCATGGGCGTCGCTGGTCTTGATCGGGATCTGCCAGCCCTGCCATGAGCGGGCCTGGATGCCCATGCCCTGCAGCACGATGGCAAGCAGGCCGGACGTCACCTGTTCGCCGGAGGCAACGACGGCGTCGTACTCGCGCGCATCGTGCAGGGGCGAGGCCTCGGTGCACCACGCCACCAGCTCGTTGGTCTTGCCGGACATCGCCGAGACGACCACGGCCACTTCATGGCCGGCGTCGACCTCACGCTTCACGTGGCGCGCGACGTTGCGGATACGTTCGATGTTGGCGACGGACGTGCCGCCGAATTTCATCACGAGGCGGCTCATGACGACGCGTGCATTCCCTCATAAGGATCAGTATGGTGACCGCACCGGACGGGTGCCTCGCGGATACCGACCGCGCGTATACAGAGCGGCGGGGCCGGGGGCAAGCGGGTTCCTGCGGGGGCAGGGTGCGGGGGTAGTGGGTTAACCGAGGCCATGGCGCGTTATATCGACGAGATCCTGCAACCGGGCGAGCGGGTGCTGTATTCGACCAATGCGCACTGGATCTTCTATTTTCCGGCCATCGTGGCCTGGATCGTAACGTTGGCCCTGCTGATCCTGTCGCGGCAGGCAACCGCCGACGGGCTCGTTTTGCTTTGCCTTACAGCCGCGGGTCTCGTGGCTCTGGCGGCCCTGTATTGGACCATCAAGGGCTGGTTCCATCGCTTCACCACCGAAACCGACGTCACCAACCTCCGGGTCGTGCACAAGACCGGGTTCATCAAGCGCCGCACCTTCGAGATGGCGCTGGACAAGGTCGAGAGCGTCGACGTCGACCAGACCATTCTTGGACGGATTCTCAACTACGGCGACGTGACGATTCGCGGCGTCGGCGAGGGAATCGAGACGATCAAGACCATCGCCTCGCCGCTCGCCTTCCGTAGTTCGATCACCACGCGGTAGGACCGCGCGTAACCATGAGCATGCAGCAAAATACTTCCGCAACCATCCCGCCGGGTTCGACCGTCGACGCCGCCGAGATCGCGAAATTCTCAAAACTCTCGGCGGAGTGGTGGGACCCCAGGGGCAAGATGGCGCCGCTGCACCGGATCAATCCGCTGCGGCTTGGCTACATCCGTGACGCCGCCTGCCGCAAGTTCGAGCGCAATGTGCGCAGCCTCAACTGCCTCGGCGGCCTGCGCGTGCTCGATATCGGCTGCGGCGCCGGCCTGCTGTGCGAGCCGCTGTCGCGCTTGGGGGCGCAGGTCATCGGCATCGATCCTTCGGCGAGCAACATCGCCGCCGCGAAGCTGCACGCCGACAAGAGCCATCTCGCGATCGACTACCGCTGCACCATCGTGGAAGAGATCGATCCGCGTGAGCGCTTCGACATCGTGCTGGCGATGGAAGTGATTGAGCACGTCACCGACGTCGGCGTCTTCCTGAAGCGCTGCGCGGCGATGCTGAAGCCGAACGGTCTGATGGTGGTCTCGACGCTGAACCGGAACTGGAAGAGCTTCGCGCTCGCCATCGTCGGCGCCGAATACGTCCTGCGCTGGTTGCCGCGCGGCACCCACGAGTGGAACAAGTTCGTCACTCCCGATGAGCTCACAAAATACCTGCTCGACAACCGCCTCGTCATCACCGAGCAGACCGGCGTCGTCTACAGCCCCTTCGCCGACAAATGGACCCTCTCCTCCGACATGGACGTGAACTACATGGTCGTGGCGGAAGGGATGGTGTGAGGCCGCGCGTAAGCGGCTCGCTGCATCCACAACTCCAATGTCGTCCCGGCGAAGGCCGGGACCCATAACCCCAGGGAAGAGTTGCGGCGCGAGGCCGGTAACCACGAGTCTTCGCCAAATCCAATCCTGTGGCTATGGGTCCCGGCCTTCGCCCTAGGGCATGCACATATCTGGTGCGGCGGATTGACTCGGATCGGCCTGGGAGGATTCCAGAATCAGAGTTCTGTGTGATTCGTATTGCGGCACTCCATGATTTGGACGGGGTGCCGCGATGTTGTCACGGATTGACTGGACGCTGGGCCGGTTCGGGGATCGTCGTCTCGATAAAGGGGGGCGGCGTTCGTCGAACGCATGGTTGTGGGCAAAACTGTCTGCCTTCGGCAGCTCTCCAGGGGGAACCGCGCGCTGGAAGTGCGGTTCAACCGCTTTCTTGGCCATGACAAGGTGACGGTGGAGCGGATCATCGAAAGCTGGAGCGAAAGCACGGTCGCTGCGGTAGAGGGCCGCCACGTGCTGGCCATCCAGGACACCAGCGAGATCCACTTCAACACCACACCGCAACGCCGGCGCGGGCTCGGAGAAATCGGCAAAGGCAATAACCACGGCGTGCTGCTGCATCCGCTGCTGGCTGTGGATGCCGATGACGGCAACTGTCTTGGACTTTTGAGCGGGCAGATATGGACGCGCACAGGTCGCCGCACGACCTCGCACGACGATCGGGAGTTATCGGACAAGGAATCGCAGCGCTGGATATCCACTGCCATGGCGGCCAAGCCGCTCCTCACCAAGGCCACAGCGGTGACGGTGCTGGGTGACCGCGAGAGCGATATTTTTGCCCTTTATGCCAGCTCGGCCGAGCAACACTTCCACGTCATCGCGCGCAGCATGCATGATCGCAAGCTTGCCGACCGCAGCGGCTTGTATGAGGTCAGCGATGCCATGGCCGCGGTGGATCGGCGTGCGATCCAATTGCCTGCGCGCGCCGCGCGGCCCGCCCGCCTGGCTCACCTCGAACTTCGCTTTGGCGCAATCGAGCTCGCCCGCCCACAGAGTAAGTTCCTGCGCCATCTGCCGGAAAGCTTGCCATTGGCGGTGGTCGATGTGCGCGAGATCAATGCCGAAACCGGGGTAGAGCCGCTGCACTGGCGGCTTCTCACCTCTCACGAGGTTACCGGCATCGAGGACGCCTGGCGCATCGTCCAATGGTACAAGCAACGCTGGATCATCGAGCAGTTCTTCCGCATCCTGAAGACACAAGGCTTCAAGCTCGAAGACAGCCAGATCGGAACCGCCGATCGCCTTCTCAAGCTGGTCGCGATTGCCGCTAAGGCGGCCGTCATCACAATCCAACTTCTGCAGGCCCGCAATGGCAGTCGCCAACCCATTCTCGCTGCCTTCGACAACGGCCAAATTAACGTGCTCACCGCCCTCAACCGTCAACTCGAAGCCGGGAGCAAGCGATTAAAGAACCCACATCCGCCCGATAGCCTCGCTTGGGCCGCCTGGATCATTGGTCGCCTCGGCGGCTGGGACGGCTACCCATCGTCCAAGCCGCCGGGCCCGATCACCTTCAAGAACGGCCTCGAATACTTCCACGCCGTCGCAGCAGGATGGAGCCTCAGAGATATGTGCATGCCCTAGGGCCTTCGCCGGGACGACAGCGAGTTTGTCGCGAGAGCATCGCTCCTATGACGCGCGCATGATTGACCTGTTGCCGCGTCCCCGGCAGTTTGCACCAACACTCCCGTAGCCCCCCATCCCCCCATGTTCACCATAGCCAGCCTCTGGATTCCCTTCACGATCATTGCCGCGCTCGGGCAAGTCGCGCGCAATGCGATGCAGCGGTCGCTGACGAAGCCGCTGGGGACCTGGGGCGCGACCAACATCCGCTTCCTGTTCGGCTTCCCGTTCTCGCTGCTGTTTCTCGCGGTGGTGCTGGTCGCCACCGGCGATCATGTCGGCATGCCGCCGATCGTGTTCTGGCCGTGGCTCTTGCTCGGCGCACTCAGCCAGATCGTCGCCACCGGGCTGATGCTGCTCGCCATGAATGACCGCTCCTTCGTGGTGACGACGGCCTACCTCAAGACCGAAGCGATCCAGACCGCGATCTTCGGCTTCGTGTTCCTCGGCGATCACCTGACCTGGCTGAAGGTGCTGGCGATCGTGATCGCGACCGTCGGCGTTGTCATCACTGCGCTGCGGCCCGGCGGCGAGAAGAGCTTTGCGGAATTGAAGCCGACCATCACGGGGCTCGTCGCCGCGGCGGCCTTCGCGCTCTCCGCGGTCGGCTTTCGCGGCGCCATCATCACGGTTCCGGGCGTGTCGTTCGTGACAGCCTCGTCGTTCACGCTGGTGCTCGGCCTGTTCGTGCAGACGCTGGTGCTGACGATCTATCTGCTCTGGCGCGCGCCAGACGTGTTGCGGGGAATCCTCGGATTGTGGCGGCCGTCGATGCTCGCGGGCTTCACGGGCGCCTTCGCCTCGCAATTCTGGTTCCTGGCGTTCGCGCTCACGGCCGCCGCCAATGTCCGCACGCTCGCTTTGATCGAGGTGCTGTTCGCGCAAGCCGTGGCTTATTACTCGTTCAAGCAGCCGATCGCGCCGCGCGAGCTTGCAGGCATCGCGTTGATCGTGGTCGGCGTGGCTGTGCTGGTAGGGGTTTAGTTCCGGTCTTCCGGCAGCACCGGCAGCGGTGACACCTCGATGCCTTCGTCGATCAGCGACTTGGCTTCGTCGGGCGAGGCCTCGCCATAGATCGGACGGTGCTCCTTGTCGCCGTAGTGCATGGCGCGGGCTTCGTTGGCGAAGCGCTCGCCGACATTGTCGGCATTCTTGACGATGTGGTCGCGCAGCTCCTTGAGCTTCGTGCGCAGCTCTTTCTCCTGCGCCATCAGCAGCGAGGTCGGTCCTGACGGCGCAGCCTCGGGCGCAGGCGTGGCGCTCGCCGTGGCCTCCGCTGGCGGCGTAGCGCGGCCGCGCCCCTTCTTGCCGACAATGCGCGGGGCCATGATCGCCTTGTCGACCTTGGCCGAGCCGCAGATCGGGCAGGTCACGAGCTTGCGCTTCACCTGTGAATCGTACGCGGACGAACTCTGAAACCAGCTTTCGAAAGCGTGGTTCCGGTCGCAGTGCAGTGCGTAGCGGATCATGCCGATCCCCGTACGAGATGCAGATGGTCCGGCCCGGCTTTGGCATCGGCGACGCCGAAGCGGCGGCCGTGCTGGAGCGAGGGAATCGCCCGGCGCGCCGTCTCGACCTTGGCCGGGTCGATCTTGGCCATGATGACGCCGGGCTCGACGCCGCCCTCGGCGAGGATCTCGCCCCAGGGGTCGATGATCAGGGAGTGGCCGTAGGTCTCGCGCTTGTTCTCGTGCAGGCCGGCCTGCGCCGCGGCGAAGATGAAGCAGCCGGTCTCGATCGCGCGCGAACGCAGCAGCACGTGCCAATGCGCTTCCCCGGTCTTGCGGGTGAAGGCCGAGGGCACGGTGATGAAGGACGCGCCGCTCTCGGCGAGCGCGCGGTAGAGCGCGGGGAAACGGACATCGTAGCAGATCGTCAGACCGACGCGGCCCCAGGGCAGGTCGGAGATCACGGCGGTCTCGCCCGGCTGGTAATTGGCGGATTCGCGATAGCTCTCGCCGTCCGGCAGCTCGATGTCGAACATGTGGATCTTGTCGTAGCTCGCGAGCACGTTGCCCTCGGGCCCGATCAGGAAGGAGCGATTGACCGCCTTCTCAGGCGAGAATCGGAGCGCGAGCGAGCCGACATGAATATGGATTCCGAGTTCCGCTGCGAGGGCCCGATATGCCTTCAGAGAGGTGTCGTCTTCTTCGCTCTGAAGATGCTCGAACAATGCCTTGCGGTTCAGCTGCATCATGTTGCTGACTTCGGGCGTCTGCACGTAGTCCGCGCCGTCCGCAGCCGCCTGCCGGATCAGCTTGGTAGCCTGCTCAAGGCTCGGCCCGGGCATTAGGCCGGTGCGCATCTGCACCATGGCGGCGGTGAAGGTCCGATCCTCGCTCATGAGACGGCCTTGATACTGTCGAGCATGCCGTCGAGCTTGCCTTCGCGGTCGAGCGCGTAGAGCTCGTCGCAGCCTCCGACATGGGTTCCACCGATCCAGATCTGCGGGAATGTCGAGCCTTCGCCGGCGCGGCCGTACATGTCCTGGCGCCAGGACGGGTTCTTGGCAATGTCGAACTCGGTGAAGGTCGCCTTCTTGCGGCTCAACAGCGACTTGGCGGCGGAACAATAGCCGCAGCCCGGCCTCGTGTAGATCTCGATGGCAGCAGTCATCTCGTCTGGCGCTCTCATGTCATGAATTCGTTGAATTATATGGGACTTTACCGGGTCTCCACAACCCGGGCAAAGACCAGCACGTCGACCTGGGCGGCCTTGGCGCGCAGCAGAGCCCGCGCGCAGGCGTCCAACGTGGCGCCCGATGTCAAGACATCGTCGACCAGGACGATGCGGCGGCCCTGAATCTCGGGCTGACGGTCGGGGGATACCTGGAACGCGCCCTGCACATTGGTGGCGCGCTGGGCCCGCGACAGGCCGATCTGTTGCTCGGTGGCGCGCACCCGCCGCAATACCTCGCCCCGGACCTCGACGCCGCTCTGCCGCGCGATGATCCGCGCCAGCGCCCCGGACTGGTTGTAGCGGCGCCGCCAGGCCCGCCGCCAATGCAGGGGAACGGGGATCAGCATGTCTGCGCCAGAGAGCAGCTCGCCGCCGGCGCGCGCCATCCAGCGGCCCATGGCGGGCGCCAAATCGGTGCGGTCCTGGTATTTCAGCGCATGCACCAGCGTGCGCGCGACGTCGTCATAACGCACCGCCGCTCGCGCGCGCTGGTAGGCCGGCGGGCTCGCGATCGCCTCCATCGACAGCATGTCGGGACCGGGGTCATACACAAAGGGAATGCCGAGCCGCGGGCAATAAGGTCGTTCAATGAACGACAGCCGCGCCCAGCAGGAAGCGCAAACGCCCTCGCCGTCGACCGGCTCATGGCAGGACACACACTGCGTCGGCAGTGCGATGTCGAGGGCAAGCCGCGCCGCGCGCGACAGCGCCTGGCGGCCAGCCGTCCAGGCAGCACGCAGAGGGGCGGCGATGGATCGGGCGGGGGCGGGTTCGGCGGCCATGAGGGAAGGCTAGCGTTCCGTGCTTATCCGCTCAAGCAGCACTCTCATGCCCCGGACGCAGCGGAGCGTCACTGCGTGCCGCACCGCGTCCGGGACACCAGAGGGGAGATTGCCAGAACGACTTGGATCGGCGTAACCAGCGGCATGGCTCAAGCTCCGCAATCCCCTCCCGCCCTGTTCGATCGCGCTTTGTTGCACGCGCGGCAGGGTCGCGCGCAGGCGCAAGGTCCGGTGGCCTTCCTGCTCGATCGTGTCGCCGAGGACATGTCCGACCGGCTGGCCGCGGTGATGCGGGAATTCCAGGCACCGGCCGATCTTTGGACGCCCGGTGAAGGGCTCGCAGGACTGCGCACGAGGCTACCGGCCATCGAGCACATCGCGCTCGATGCCGCGGGTTCGGAGAAGCTTCCCTTTGCACCCGAAAGTCTCGACCTCATCGTCTCGGCTTTGGCGCTGCAATTCGTCAACGACTTGCCGGGTGTGCTCGCGCAGGTGCGCCGCGCCTTGAAGCCGGACGGGTTGCTGCTCGCCGCCATGATCGGCGGCGACAGCCTGACCGAGCTGCGTCAGGCGTTTGCGGCCGCCGAAGCCGAATGCGAAGGCGGCGTGTCGCCGCGCGTCGCGCCGTTCGCGGACTTGCGCGATATCGGCGCGCTGTTGCAGCGGGCGGGCTTTGCGCTGCCGGTCACCGACGTCGACCGGGTCGTGGTGCGTTATGCCAATGCGTTTGCGCTGATGCAGGATCTCCGCCGCATGGGTGCGGCCAATGTGCTGATCGAGCGGCGGCGCGTGCCGAGCCGTCGCGCGACGCTGCTGCGGATGGCCGAGATCTATGCCGAGCGCTTCGCCGATGCCGACGGCCGCATCCGTGCGACGTTCGATATCATCTGGCTCTCCGGCTGGGCCCCGCATGCGAGCCAGCAGCAGCCGCTCAAGCCGGGGTCGGCGAAAGCGAGCCTGGCCGAGGCGGTGAAGAAGGCGGGGAAAGAGTGACGTGTGTCCCGGACGCAGCGCAGCGTCCGGGACACTGCTCACATCAACAAATCAATCAAATGCGGGATCAGCGGGATGTCCGCGGGCGGCATCGGGTAGTCGCGCAGTTTGTTGGCGCGGACCCAGGCGAGGTTTTGGCCTTCGCGCGCCGTGACCTGCCCCTCCCAGCGCCGGCAGATGTAGAGCGGCATCAACAGGTGGAAGGTCTCGTAGCCGTAGCTCGCAAAGGTCAGCGGGGCCAGGCACGGCTCGGCGACCGTGATGCCGAGCTCCTCGTGGAGCTCGCGAATCAGGCTCTGCTCGGGCCGCTCGCCCAGCTCGAGCTTGCCGCCCGGGAATTCCCAGAGGCCGGCCAGCGCCTTGCCCTCGGGGCGTTGCGCGATCAGGACGCGCTTGTCGGCGTCGATCAGCGCGCAGGCCACCACCAATGTGAGCTTGAGATCGGCCATGCTGCCTTACGACCTGTAATCCCCGTTGATCGCGACATATTCCTTGGTGAGGTCGCAGGTCATGACGCGGTCGCGGCCCTTGCCGAGGCCGAGCGCGACCTTGATCGCGATCTCCGGCGCCTTCATCGCCTCCGACACCTGGGCTTCGTCATAGGACGGATCGCGCGCGCCGCTCTTGGCGACGCGGATACCGTTGAAGGAGATCGAGAGCTTGTCACGATCGGCCGGCTCGCCGGCCTTGCCGACCGCCATCACCACGCGGCCCCAATTGGCGTCCTCGCCGGCGATCGCGGTCTTGACCAGCGGCGAGTTGGCGATCGACATCGCGATCTTGCGCGCCGAAGCCTTGGTCTTGGCGCCCTCGACGGTGATCTCGACCAGCTTGCGCGCGCCTTCGCCGTCGCGGGCCACCTGCTCGGACAAATTGGCGAGCACCTGGTTGAATGCCTTGACGAAGGCCTTCAGGCGCGGGTCGCTGGCGCGGCTGATCTTTGGCGCACCATGCGCGGCGGCGGCGCCCGTTGCGAAGGCGAGCAGCGTGTCCGAGGTCGAGGTATCGCCATCGATCGTCACGGCGTTGAAGGTGTCCTCGACGCCGCTCTTGAGCAGGGCTTGCAGCGCGGCGGGCGCGATCGGCGCGTCGGTGAAGATGAAGGACAGCATGGTCGCCATATCGGGCGCAATCATGCCGGCGCCCTTGGCCATGCCGTTGATGGTGACCTTGGCCTTGCCGAGCTTCACGGTCGCGGTCGCGACCTTCGGGAAGGTGTCGGTGGTCATGATTGCCTTGGCCGCGGCGAGATAATCGCCGGGCTCAGCGGTCTCAGCGAGACGGCCCAGCACGCCGTCGAACTTGGTCGCGTCCAGCGGCTCGCCGATCACGCCGGTCGAGGCGAGGAAGATCTCACTCTCGCTGCACCCAACAGCCTTGGCCGCGATCTTCGCGGTCAGTGCCGTGGATGCGCGGCCGGTCTTGCCGGTGAAGGCGTTGGCGTTGCCGGAATTGACGACGAGGGCGCGGGCCTTGCCGCCCTTCAATTTGGCGCGGCACCATTCGACCGGCGCGGACGGGCATTTCGACTTGGTGAAGACGCCGGCCACGGCCGTGCCCTTGTCCATCACCGCCAGCAGCACGTCGGTGCGGTTCTTGTAGCGGATGCCGGCCTCGGCGGTCGCAAGACGGACGCCCGCGATCACGGGCATATCGGGAACGTGTTTCGGGGCGAGGGGAGAGACGGAGGAGGACATCGCGGGCTTCCGATAACGGGGCGGGAGGCGCTTCCTATCATCTCACTCGGCGGATTGGGAGAGGCGCGCCGCATACACAGTGTCGTCCTGGCGAAGGCCAGGACCCATACGCCGCAGCAAGTATCGGTTTGCGCGATGGCGATTGCCTTCGTGAACAATTGATGACGGTGGTAATGGGTCCTGGCTTTCGCCAGGACGACCGTTGTATTTGCCGCGCCTGTCCACACCAAAAACGCAAATGGCCGGGACATGCCCGGCCATCGCGACGTCGAAAATGTCTTCGGCTTACTTCTTCGCAGGCGGCGCCATCTTGCTGTCGGACGGCTTGGCCGCATCGGCCGGCTTGGCGTCCTTTGCCGCATCCGCCGGCTGGTCCAGCCGCTCGACCTTGGCTTCGGCGCGGAGCTTGGCGACATACTCGGCCTGGGCCTTGCGGGTGACGTAGTTCTCGATCTGGGCCTTGACCTGCTCGAAGTCCGGCGCCTTGCGGTTACGCTTTTCCTCGACCTTGATGACGTGCCAGCCGAACTGCGACTTCACGGGGTCGGAGATCTTGCCCGGCTCGAGCGCGAAGGCGACGGCTGAGAATTCCGGCACCATCTGCTCCTTGGTGAAGAAGCCGAGGTCGCCGCCATCGGCGGAGCCCGGATCCTTGGACTTCTTCTTGGCGAGATCGGCGAAATCGGCGCCCTTGTCGAGCTCGGCCTTCACCGCCTTGGCCTCGTCCTCGGTCTCGACCAGGATGTGGCGGGCGCGCACCTCCTGCTCGCCGGTGATCTGCTTGGAGGCCTCCTCATAGACCTTCTTCATGGCGTCGGGGGTGGTGGCGGCCTTGCCCTCGCCCGCGAGCAGGCTGTCCATCAGGAGGCGGTTGCGGGCGAACGCCAGGCGCTTCTTGAACTCCTCGCTGTCGGCGACCTTCTTGTCCTCGGCAGCCTTGCTGACGATCTTCATGTCGATCAGGAACGACAGGACGTTCTCGTCCTTGGTCGCCGGGTCCATCTGGGCGAGGCTCGGTCCGAGTTCTTCCTCGGCCATGGCGACGTCGCTCTTCTTGATTTCCGCGCCATTGACCTTCGCCAGCACCGGATCGTCGGCGGCGCGGAGCGGCCCGGCGAACGCCAGGGACAGCGCCAGAGCGAGGCAGCCGGCCAGAGCGGACGCATGGCGGAAACGCTGGCCGGTGGTTACCGGGAACGAGGTGGTCATGGAAAATCCTTATGTTGAAGCAGGGGGCTGCTCGAGCGGGGCGGACACTCGCCCAATCAGGGGGGCTTGGCAACGCGAAAAGTCTGTCAAAATGATGAATTAGCCGCAATGCGGCCGCCGTTGACAAGGCTAGGGGCCGGCCATATCTCTGGCCCGGTCGCGTCCATGGCGATGGCGTTTATTTTGCTGCGTTTTTGGCCGTTGAACCCAGACTTGCTCAATTCCCACCCATATGGCGGACGACCCCCGCAGTCCGGGCTGAAGGCGCCATCGGCGTCACGGTGAGTTGAATAGGCAGGCGGGTGACAACTTCTTGGCTGCAACGCGGTTAAATCGCGAACACAGGAACTAGGCATGATCGGCGCGCTCGCCCGCAAGTTTTTCGGCTCCGCCAACGACCGGCGGGTGAAGGGATATCAGTCCCGCGTCAACGCGATCAACGCGCTGGAGCCCGAAGTCTCGAAACTCTCCGACGAGGCGCTCAAGGCCCGCACCGCCGAGTTCAAGAAGCAGATCGCCGAAGGCAAGACCCTCGACGACCTCCTGGTGCCCGCCTTCGCCACGGTGCGCGAGGCGGCCAAGCGCACGCTCGGCCAACGCCATTTCGACGTCCAGCTGATCGGCGGCATGGTGCTGCACGAGGGCGACATCGCCGAGATGAAGACCGGCGAAGGCAAAACGCTGGTCGCAACGCTCGCGGTCTACCTCAACGCGCTCGCCGGCAAGGGCGTCCACGTCGTCACCGTCAACGACTATCTCGCCCGCCGCGACTCCGGCTGGATGGGTCAGATCTACGGCTTCCTCGGCATGACCACCGGCGTGATCGTGCACGGCCTCGACGATGCCGAGCGCAAGGCGGCCTATGCCTGCGACATCACCTACGGCACCAACAACGAATACGGCTTCGATTATTTGCGTGACAACATGAAGTACCGGCTCGAGGACATGGTCCAGCGGCCGCACTTCTTCGCCATCGTCGACGAAGTCGACTCCATCCTGATCGACGAAGCGCGCACGCCGCTGATCATCTCCGGTCCGCTCGACGACCGCTCCGACTTCTACAACACCATCGACAGCTTCCTGCCCAAGCTCGACAAGACCGATTACGAGGTCGACGAGAAGCAGCGCACGGTGACGCTGACCGAAGCCGGCATGGAGAAGATCGAGACCCTGCTGCGCGATGCCGGCCAGCTCAAGGGCGAGTCGCTCTACGACGTCGAGAACGTCTCCGTCGTGCACCACATCAACCAGGCGCTGCGCGCCCACACGCTGTTCACGCGCGACAAGGACTACATCGTCCGCGACAACGAGGTCGTCATCATCGACGAGTTCACCGGCCGCATGATGCCGGGCCGCCGCTATTCGGAAGGCCTGCACCAGGCCCTGGAGGCCAAGGAGCACGTCCAGGTCCAGCCCGAGAACCAGACGCTGGCCTCGATCACCTTCCAGAACTACTTCCGCATGTACGAGAAGCTTGCGGGCATGACCGGCACGGCCGCGACCGAAGCGGACGAATTGTTCGACATCTACAAGCTCGAGGTCGTGGAGATTCCGACCAACCTGCCGATCGCGCGTCTCGACGAGGACGACGAGGTCTACCGCACCCAGCAGGAAAAATACGGCGCGATCCTCGCCGAGATCGAGCGTGCCAATTCGCGGCTCCAGCCGGTGCTGGTCGGTACGGCGTCGATCGAAAAGTCGGAAGTGCTCGCCGAATTCCTCAAGAAGAACGGCTACAAGCAGATCGACTTCGGCAAGGACAATGCGCTCGACAAGCTCTATGCCGCGGCCCGCGCCGGCAAGCCGGCAAAGCTGTTCGCGGTGCTGAACGCGCGCTTCCACGAGCAGGAAGCCTATATCGTCGCCGAAGCCGGCGTGCCCGGCGCAATCACGATCGCGACCAACATGGCCGGCCGCGGCACCGACATCAAGCTCGGCGGCTCGCTGGAGATGCGCATCCAGCAGGAGACCACCGGCATCGAGGACGAGGCCGAGAAGGCCAAGAAGATCGAGCAGATCAAGGCCGACATCGCGCATTTCCGCGACATCGTGCTGAAGGCCGAGGAGACCGTCGAGATCGAGCCGGCGAAGGGGAGCAAGCCCGCCAAGACCGTGAACAAGCCCGGCGGCCTCTACATCATCGGCTCCGAGCGGCATGAATCCCGCCGCATTGACAATCAGCTGCGCGGCCGTTCCGGCCGTCAGGGCGACCCCGGCCGGTCGAAGTTCTTCCTATCGCTCGAAGACGACCTGATGCGCATCTTCGGCTCGGACCGTCTCGACAGCATGCTCCAGCGTCTCGGCCTGCAAGAGGGCGAGGCAATCATCCATCCCTGGATCAACAAGGCGCTCGAGAAGGCGCAGCAGAAGGTCGAGGCGCGCAACTTCGACATCCGCAAGAACCTCCTCAAGTTCGACAACGTCCAGAACGACCAGCGCAAGGTGATCTTCGATCAGCGCGTCGAGTTGATGAGGGACGAGAGCGTCGCCGAGACCATCGCCGACATGCGCCACGCCTTCATCGACGATCTCGTCGCCAAGCACGTGCCCGAGCACGCCTATGCCGAGCAGTGGGACGTCGCCGGGCTGAAGGATGAATTGAAGCGTGTGCTCGATCTCGACCTGCCGGTCGACGAATGGGCTAAGGAAGAGGGCATCGCCGACGAGGAGCTGCTGACCCGCATCGAGACCAAAGCCGACGAGCACATGGCGGCCAAGGTCGCGCAATGGGGTCCCGACGTGATGCGTTACGTCGAGAAGACCATTCTCTTGCAGACGCTCGATCATCTCTGGCGCGAGCATCTGATCATGCTGGATCATCTGCGCCAGGTCATCGGCCTGCGCGGTTACGGCCAGCGCGATCCGTTGCAGGAGTACAAGACCGAGGCCTTCAACCTCTTCCAGGAGATGAGCGCGCATCTGCGCGAGGCCGTGACGGCGCAGCTGATGCGGGTCGAGATCGTCCCGCCAGAGCAGGAAGCTCCCATCCTGCCGGCGATGGAGGCGCACAAGTTCGACCCGAACACCGGCGAAGACGAGATGGCGCTCGCCAGCGTCACGCTCGGCGCCCAGGCCACCGACGCCGCCCTTCGCGATCCCAAGAACCCGGCCAGCTGGGGCAAGGTCGGCCGCAACGAGGACTGCCCGTGCGGCTCGGGCAAGAAGTTCAAGCACTGCCACGGCAAGTATGCGTAAGGCTTGAATGTATTTGTGAGGCGCGACGTCAGCGCCTCACTCCCCGCCGTCGTCGCCCGGTTTGACCGGGCGACCCAGTACGCCGCAGCCCCTCGGCTCAATCACAGCTTTCTCTGGAATACTGGATCGCCCGATTAAATCGGGCGATGACAGTTGAGTGCGTCGCGCTCAGCTCTCACCCCACCGTCGTCCTGGCGAAAGCCAGGACCCATTACCACAGGGGGAAGTCGCGGCGCGACGCCGGCAACCGCGAGTCTTCGCCAAACCAAATGCGGTGGTAATGGGTCCTGGATCAGCGCTCGGCTCTGCTCGCTTGTCCAGGACGACGTGCTTTGAGAAGCCGAACTTACTCACCCCTCAATTCGAGCTGTCGATCAAGCTCTCCAAGAGCCGCTTTAATTCGCTGGTCGACTTGTCGCCGTAGCTCTCCAGGATGTGCTCCTCCTGGTCCACCGCGAGCGAGTTGAGCTTCTTGCTCAGCACCTTGCCGCGGTCGGAGATGAACATCAGCACCTTGCGGCGGTCGTTGGGGTCCTGCACGCGGTAGACCAACGTGTCCGAGACCATGCGGTCGATCATCTTGGTCAATGTCGGATGGTTGAGCAGCACGGCATCAGCAAGCTCGCCCATCGAATGGCCGTTGCCATCCGACAGCACTTTCAAGATGCGCCATTGCTCGACCGGCACGCCCTCCTTGCTCAACCGCAGTTCGAGCTGCCGGTTGATTTCGCGGTTGGCTTGCGCGAGCAGGTAGGCGAGGTGTTCGGTGATCGGGGAGTTTTCTTTCGACGGTTTTGCCACGGCTAAGACTTCGTCTTGACCCAAATGAGTGAATGTCTTGCAATCAATGCTGCATCTATATGCACTTCAATTGTTGAATATTCAATATTTTCAAAATAGGATCATTGCCCAACAAAAGGGCGGAAGCCGCGGCCGCCTGCTCAATGTGCTTTCAGGTCTGGTCCCAGACAGGAGTTGGCGTGCGCGCGACGGTAAACTTCCCGGCTCACGGCGGCCCGGCGTTGCCGCCGTCCTTGCTGTTCAGGAATCTGTCGTCGTCATCGGCGGCTGATGGTGTCTTGTCGCCCAGGGATCAAGCCTTCTTCCGGCGGCGCGGCGCGAACAAGCTGCGGGTCGGCGGCTTCATCTGCTGCACCGGCTCGCCCGGGGTCTGGGGCCCCTGTGCGACCAACAGTGCCAAGCTCGCCGTCGCCGAGATCAACAAGCGCGGCGGCATCCTCGGGCGCGAAATCGAGCTTTCCATTTACGACGCCGGCGGGCCGCTTGACGAGGTGCTGAACCGCGCCGAGCAGGCGATCGCATTCGACGAGGTCGATCTCATCGTCGGGCTGCACACCAGTGCGATCCGTGTCGGCTTGCGCGACGTCACCACGCGTCATCGCATCCCCTACATCTACACGCCGGTCTACGAGGGTGGCGAGCGCACGCCGGGCGTGATGGCGATCGGCGAGACGCCGCGCTGGCAGAGCCGGCCCTCGATCCACTGGCTCGCTGACGTCAAGAAGGCGTCGCGCTGGTACCTGATCGGCAGCGACTATGTCTGGCCCTGGCAATCGCATCGCGCCGTGAAGAACTACATCAAGGAGACCGGCGGGCAGGTCGTCGGTGAGGAGTTCGTCCCCCTCGGCGAAGATAATCACGAGCCGCATCTGGCGCGCATCCGCGCCACGAAGCCCGATGTCGTGCTGATCTCGCTGATCGGCACCGACAGCATCACCTTTAACCGTGCCTTCGGCGAATGCGGGCTTGCCGCGACGACGCTGCGGCTCGCGGGCGCGATGGACGAGACGGTGCTGCTCGGCATCGGCGCCGACAACAGCGAGAACATGTTCTGCGCCTCTGGCTATTTCCCCGGCATCGGCTCGCGGGCCAACGACGACTTCCAGAGCCGCTATCGCACGATGTTCGGACCGAACGCTCCGCCGATTGGCTCGCTTGGCCAGTCCACTTACGAAGGCCTGCGTTTCCTCGAAGCCGTCGCGAACAAGGCAGGTTCGCTGTCCATGGCTCCCATGCTCGCGGCGGGGCGCAACGTCGTTTATGGCGGCGCGCGTGGCCCGGTCACCGTTCGCAACGGTCACGCCCGCATGCAGATGTATCTCGCCGAGGCTGACGGTCTCGACTTCAAGCTGATCAAGCCGGTCTGAGCGAGATTGTCCATTGGCCGACGCGGATCTTCGAAATAATACTTGAAAAGGAAAATATTTCCGTCTGTAATATCGAGGTGAAGCCGGTCGGCTCCGCGCTGTGCAGGCGCGGTGCCCAAGCGGCTTCCGTCCACGCCAGGGATCAAGAAGCCTTTGAGGAGAGCGCCGTGACAGTTGTCCTTCCCACGCCAGCCCAACTTCGCAGCGTCGCCGAGCAGTGCGGCCTTTCGCTGACCGACGACGACGTCGCCTCGTTCCGCGGCCTGATGCAGGGCTCGATCGAGGCCTACAATCTCGTGGCCACGATGCCAGACGAGGTGCCGGAGGTGAAATATCCCCGCACGCCGGGCTATCGGCCCTCAGCCGAAGAGAACCCCCGCAATGCCTGGTATCGCAAGTCGACCGTGAAGGGCGCCGCCAGCGGCAAGCTCAAGGGCAAGACAGTCGCGCTGAAAGACAACATCATGCTGGCCGGCGTGCCCATGACCAACGGCTCGTCGACGCTGGAAGGCTATGTGCCCGATTTCGACGCCACCATCGTCACGCGCATGCTCGATGCCGGCGCCGAGATCGTCGGTAAAACCCATTGCGAGCATTTCTGCCTGTCCGGCGGCAGCCACACCGGCTCCTACGGGCCGGTGCACAATCCGCACAAGATGGGTTACTCGGCCGGCGGCTCGTCGTCAGGCTCGGGCGTCGTGGTCGCGCTCGGCGAGGTCGACATGGCGATCGGCGGCGATCAGGGCGGCTCGATCCGCATGCCGTCATCGTTCTGCGGCATCTACGGAATGAAGCCGACCTGGGGCCTCGTGCCCTATACCGGGATCATGCCGATCGAGATCTACGTCGATCATACCGGCCCGATGACTGCGACGGTCGCCGACAATGCGCTGCTGCTCGAAGTGCTCGCCGGCGACGACGGCTACGATCCCCGCATCAAGGCGCCGAAGGTCGAGGAATACACCAAAGCGCTCGGCCAGGGCGTCAAGGGCATGAAGATCGGCATCGTCAAGGAAGGCTTTGAGCAGCCGGGTGCAGAGGCCGCGGTAAATGAGAGCGTGCGCGAGGCGGCGAAACGCTTCGGGGATCTCGGAGCCAGCATCGAAACGGTGTCGATCCCGATGCACCTCCTGGGCGGCGCGATCTGGACCCCGATCGGCACCGAAGGCCTGACCCAGACCATGATGTTCGGCGACGGCTACGGCCTCAGCCGCGGCGATCTCTATTCGACCTCGCTGATGGACTTTCATCGCGGCTGGCGCCGGCAGGCCGATTCGCTGTCCGAGACCACGAAATTGTTCATGATGCTCGGCACCTACATCAACAACAATTTCGGCCCACGCTTCTACGGCAAGGCGCTCAACATCTCGCGACGGCTGACCGCGGCCTACGACAAAGCGTTCGGGGATTACGATCTGCTGCTGATGCCGACCACGCCGATGAAGGCGACGCCGCTGCCGGCCCCCAATGCCAGCCGCGAGGATTACGTTGCCCGCGCGCTCGAGATGATCTCCAACACCGCGCCATTCGACATCACCCATCATCCCGCGATGTCGCTGCCCTGCGGCATGGTCGACGGCCTGCCGGTCGGCCTGATGCTGGTCGGCCGCATGTTCGAGGAAGCCACGATCTACCGTGCCGCCCATGCCTTCGAGCAGATCGGCGACTGGAAGAAGATGTGAGCGAGGCTTCGATGCAGGCGAACGGAGCGCCAGAGCGTTTTCGAGCGAAGTGGATACCGGTTCGCGTCAAGAAAACGCGTCAAAACAAGAATCCAGAGCCCCGTTCCGATTCCATCGGAGCGGGAAAGGCTCCGGCGCATGGCTAACGCGTTCGTCGCGGCGTTCGAGATCCTGAGCTTCGGCGCGATCATCGTCCTGATCGTGCTGGGGCTCGGGATCATCGCCAGCATGATGGGTATCTTCAACTTCGCGCAGGGCGAGTTTGTCCTGCTCGGGGCCTACATCACCTATCTCGCCTACGCCAAGGGATTGCCGATCTGGGCCGGCATGGCTGCCGCGCCCTTCGTGGTCGGCGCGCTCGGCTTCGTGCTGGAGGCGCTGATCATCCGCCGCTTCTACGCCGCGCCCATCGTCGCCATGCTCGGCACCTATGCGCTCGGCCTCATCATCCGCGAATCCGTGCGCGGTCTGATCGGCGGCTTCTATCTCACCGTGCCCGAACCTATCGGCGGCTCCATCGACATCGGCGCCATGCACATCTCGGCCTGGCGCTTCACCATCATCGTCATCACGCTCTTGGTGATGGGTGGCTGCTATCTGCTGCTGTCGCGCACGAGTTTTGGCTTGCGCGTGAGGGCGACGCTGGAGAATCCGTCGCTGGCGCGCGCGTCGGGCATCTCCACGCCACTGATCTACGGCGCCACGTTTGCGTTTGGCGCAGCGCTGGCCGGCCTTGCCGGTGCGCTGATCGTGCCGGTGTTCAGCCTGTTTGCCGACCTCGGCCTGCGCTTCCTGATCCAGGGTTTTGTCGCGGTCATGGTCGGCGGCGTCGGCTCCTTCATCGGACCGGTCGCAGGCGCCGGCGTCATCGGCACGCTCAGCGCGGCGCTGCCCTGGGTGATGGCGCCCGTCGTCGCCGACGTGCTCGTCTTCGTGCTCGCCATTGTCTTCATCAAATTCCGCCCGCAGGGCCTCATCGCTGGAAAAGGGGTTTAGTCACATGCTCGATCGTACTCAGCTTTCACGACGCCGCTTCCTCTCCAATTTCGCCTTTGCGTCCGGTGCGGTCGCGACCGGCGTCGGCAGCTGGGTGATCCCGGCGCCCTGGGCCAATGCGGCCGAAGCCCCGATCAAGGTCGGCATCGCCACCGACCTCACCGGCCCGATCGCCTATGCCGGCAATGCCGACGCCAACGTCGCCAAGATGGTGATCAAGGAGATCAACGCCGCCGGCGGCCTGCTCGGCCGGCCGCTCGAGCTCTACATCGAGGACACCGCCTCGAACGAATCCGTCGCGGTCGGCAACGTGCGAAAACTGATCCAGCGCGACAAGGTCGACATGGTGCTCGGCGGTATCACCTCCTCGATGCGCAACGCGATCAAGGATCCGATCGTGGCGCGCGGCAAGACGCTCTACATCTATCCGCAGCTTTACGAGGGCAAGGAGTGCACGCCCTACCTGTTCTGCACCGGCCCGACGCCGGCGCAGCAATGCGACGAGTTCATCCCCTGGCTGATCAAGAACGGCGGCAAGAAGTTCGCGCTGCCGAGCGCCAACTATGTCTGGCCGCACACGCTCAACATCTATGCCCGCAAGGTGATCGAGGCCAATGGCGGCGAGGTCGTGTTCGAGGAATATTACCCGCTCGACCAGATCGACTTCTCTGCAACCGTGAACCGCATCATCTCCAACAAGGTCGACGTCGTCTTCAACACCGTCATTCCGCCGGGCGTCGGCCCGTTCTTCAAGCAGCTTTATGAAGCCGGCTTCCTCAAGAACGGCGGGCGCCTCGCCTGCGTCTACTATGACGAGAACACGCTCAACATCAATCAGGCCGCCGAGATCGAGGGCCTCGCCAGCTGTCTCGACTATTTCAAGGTGCTGACCAAGGAGAACCCGTTCGACGCAAAGATCCAGGCGGCCTATGAGAAGGATTTCCCGGGCAACTTCCTGTTCGCCGCCGGCAGCGCCGCCACCGGCACTTATCGCGGCCTCAAGCTGTGGGAAGCCGCGGTCAAGGAGGCCGGCAAGATCGACCGCGAGTCGGTAGCCGCCGCGCTCGACCACGCCAAGATCGCCGAAGGTCCCGGCGGACCTGCCGAGATGGTGCCAGGCAAGCGGCACTGCAAGATGAAGATGTACACCGCGGTCGCCAAGGGCGGAAACTATGAGATCGTCGCCCGCAGCAGCGGGCTCGTCGATCCCAAGGAATGCTGAATCTTCACCTCTCCCGTAGGGAGAGGTCGGATCGCATCGCGAGATGCGATCCGGGTGAGGGGATCTGGTCTCACTGGGCGCCGCGGCCCCTCACCCGGATTGCTCTGGACGATGCTTCGCATCGCCAGGCGCAATCCGACCTCTCCCCGCTGGGGAGAGGTGGATCGGCCACCATGGAGGGCTTTAACTCGGAATGCTGAAATCGATGGGTGTAGCTAAGCGGGCGGTCCACGCCGCGGTCGGGGACGAGATGGACGTTTCGGTGGCCGAAGGCGTGCCAGCCGAGCGATCGTCGGCGCGAAAAGTCCTGCCGATCGTGGAAGGGGTCGTGCTCGTCGCGGCGCTGCTCGCGCCGCTGGTGCTGCAGGATTACCTCACGGTGTTCGCAACGCGCGTGATCATTCTCGCGCTGTTCGCGCTGTCGTTCGACCTCGTCTGGGGCTATGCCGGAATCATGAGCTTCGGCCAGGCCCTGTTCTTTGGCTCGGCCGGCTACGGCGTCGCGCTGCTCGCGCGCGACCTCGACATCACCAACATCCTTCTGGTGCTGCCGGCGGGTACGCTGATCGGCCTCACTTTTGCGCTGCTGCTCGGCGGCTTCCTGCTGCTGGGACGGCATCCCTCCAGCGTGATCTTCGTCTCGCTGGGCACGTTGACCGGCTCCTATGCCGCCGACCGCCTGGCGCGCGGCTGGTACTATCTCGGCGGTCAGAACGGCATCCCCTCGATCGCGCCGATGTCGCTTGGTTCATACGAATTCTCGGAAGGGCCGGCGTTCTACTATCTCGTGCTCGGCATCCTCGTCGTGGTCTACCTGCTCTGCCGCTTCCTGGTGCGCTCGCAATTCGGCCTTGCGCTGGCGGGCCTGCGCGAGAACGAGCAGCGCATCGCCTTCTTCGGCTACAAGGCGCAGCATCTGAAAGCGATCATCTTCACCATCGGCGGCGCCATCGCCGGGCTTGCCGGCAGCCTCTATGCCTTCCACGAAGGTTTCGTCTGGCCCAACATGGTCGGCGTCGTGGTCTCGACGCAGGTGGTGCTCTATGTGCTGTTCGGCGGCTCCGGCACGCTGATCGGCGCCGTCATCGGCACCGTCATCGTCGAGGGTGTCAGCTTCTGGCTGTCGGACAATTATCGCGACGTCTGGCCGATCATTCTCGGCCTCTTGCTGTTGCTCGTGATTCTGTTCCGGCCGCTCGGTCTCATCAGCTTCGTGCTGGGTGAGCGCGAGCGGGTCGGCAGCTTCGGTGCGAAGCCTAAGGAGAAGCGCAATGCCGCTCCTTGAAGCCGCCGGCATCAGGAAAGTCTTCGGCAAGCTCACCGCGCTCGACGGCGCGGCGCTCACCGTCGGCGAGAACGAGTTTCACGGGCTGATCGGTCCGAACGGCTCCGGCAAGAGCACGCTGATGAAGTGCATCGCCGGGGCCGAAGTGCCGACGCAGGGCAAGGTGAGCTTCGTCAACACCGACATCACCGCGTTCACGCCGACCGAGCGCGCGCGCGCCGGCATGAGCCTGAAATTCCAGATCACGTCCGTGCTGCCGTCGCTGACGCTGTACGACAACATCCTGCTCGCGCTGCAGGCGCAGTGCTCGCTGTTCGACCTGGTGCTCTCGCGCACGCGCAGGCTGCTGCACGACCAGGTCATGACCATGCTGAGGCAGTTTCGCCTCGCCGACCGCGCCTTCGACGCGGCCGCCGCGCTGTCGCACGGCCAGCAGCAATGGCTGGAGATCGCGATGGCGCTGGCGGGCAAGCCCAAACTTCTCTTGCTCGACGAGCCGACCGGCGGCATGAGCCTGGAGGAGCGCCGCGTCACCGGCGAACTGCTCCAGCCGATCAAGCAGCATTGCTCGCTCGTCATCGTCGAGCACGACCTCGATTTCATCCGCGACATCTGCGATCGCCTCACCGTGCTCGACCAGGGCAAGGTGCTGGCGTCAGGCACGGTGTCCGAGATCCAGGCCAACACATCTGTCCAGGAGATTTATCTGCGCCGTGCCTGAATTTTTGGACATCAAGCATCTCGACGCCGGCTATGGCCGCAGCCAAGTGCTGTTCGACGTCAGCCTCGGCATTCCCTGGCGTGGCGGCGTCGCCGTGCTCGGCCGCAACGGCGCCGGCAAGACCACGCTGATGAAGACCATCGTCGGCGAACTGCCGGCCTGGAAGGGCGAGGTCGCCTTCGACGGCCGCGACATCAGCCTCCGCGCCACCCAGGAGCGCGTGCGCGCCGGCATCGGCTACGTCCCGCAGGAGCATTCGGTGTTCGCGCGCCTGTCGGTACGCGACAATCTCGCGGTCGGCTCGCTCGTGAGCAAGGATGCGTCCGCCGTCGATCGCGTCCTGACCATCTTCCCGAAGCTCGGCCAGCGCCTCGACCAGCCCGCCGGCACGCTGTCCGGCGGTGAGCGCAAGATGCTCGCCATCGGCCGCGCCATGCTGGGCGATCCAAAATTGTTGCTGCTGGACGAGCCGACCGAAGGCGTCTGGATCGGCGTGATCGAGGAGATCACCGAGCGCCTGATCGAGCTCGCGAAGACCATCGCCGTCATCATCGTCGAGCAGCACCTCGACCTCGCGCTCCGCGTCGCCGATTACGCCTACGTGCTCGATCGCGGCAGGGTCGCGTTGCAAGGCGAGGCAGGCGAGGTGCGGAGCAATCCGGAGCTGATGCGGTATCTGGCGCCGTAGGACATGCGCGTGAAGCGCGCCGCTCTCACACCGACCTCAGCTGTCATACTCCGCGAAAGCGGGGCATCCAGTACGCCGCGGCTTCTCGATCGAGAACGGCTGTCTCCGGAATACTGGATTCCCCGCCTTCGCGGGGAATGACGGCGTCAGGCTGGGATGGGACGGCGCACCGCCCCTACTTCACCGCCCCAAACCGGCTGTCGAACGAGTTCGACTGCACCACCGGCGCGGCGCCGGCGAGCTGCCCGCTGTCACCCGCGCCATCCGACACCGACGGCTTCAGCGCCGGGCGCGTTGCGGCGAGGCGCGTGTCTGGCTTCGCCGGCTCGGCGGGCTTGGCGGCGACGGCCGGTTTCGGCGCATCCTTCGTGGCGTCCTTGGACTTGTCATGCCCCGGCGCGAAGCGGGTCACTGCGGCCTTCAGCCTCGACGCCGCCGTGGGCGGGGTCGTGGAGGTCGTGGCCGGCGCGACGGACGCCGTGGCTTGCGGCGGAGGCGTGGTCGTCGCCGTGGTGTCGGCGGTCCCTAAGCCCATCTTGCGGCCGAGGTTGGAGAAGAAGCCGCCGCCTTGAGATTTCTCTTGCGATCTCTCGGCCGGCGCAGCCGCGGCGACGCGGGTGCTGGTTGCCGGCGCGCTGCTGGCTGTGACCGGCTCTTCCTGCGGCGCGCTTGCTGCCGCATCGAGGTTCGGCTTGGGCGGATTGACGTGGCCGGGGATCGTGCCGGGCGCCTTCGCCATCGCCAGCATCTGCAGCGTGGTACCTTCAGCGCCCTCCGACAGGCCGGTCGAGCCTTCCGGAATCTTGGCAGCGAAGATCTTGTTCATGCCGCCGTCGATGCCGGTGTTCATGCGCGCCACCGGCGTGCCCTTGGCGACGAGCTTGGCGTATTCCGTTTCGTCCTTGGCCTGCTTTTCGCGCACCGCGCTGGCGATGTCCTCGGGGATCACATAAGCCGGGCACTTCGCCGAGGCGTCGAACACCGGGTCGCGCTTGGCGTCCGCCGGCTTCGCTGCATCGAACACGTATTTCTTCTCGCAGAAATCGACCTTCGGCTCCTGCCGCGTCACCTCGAAATGATCATAGCCTTCCTTGATCATCTTCCAGAAGGCCATGTTCGGATTGTTCCGGTGCTTGGCCATGTTCACCGGCGTCATCTTGAACGGATAGGCCTGGAGCTGGAACGCCTTCTGGCCGCCGAAGAAGGATTCGCGCCCCAGCGAATAAATCTCCGCGATCTGCTCGTCGGTCATGGCGTAGCAGCCGCGCGACGAACAATCGCCGTGCACCATCAGCTGCGAGCCGCTGCGCCCAAGCGCCTTGTCGAACGCGTTCGGATAGCCGGTGTTGAAGGAGAGGTAATAGGCCGACTGCGGATTCATCTGGCTCGGATTGATCGAGTAGAATCCTTCCGGTGCCTGGCGGTCGCCTTCGCGCACCTTGGGGCCGAGATCGCCCGACCAGCGGCAGATCGGATAGGTCTTGAGCAGCGCGAACTGGCCTGAGCGGGTCTGCTTCCAGACCTCGAGCTCGGCCTCCTGCTTGAACAGGCGGACCAGGATCGGCGATTGCAGGTCCATGTTCTTCTCGGCCATTGCGGCGAGAAGCTTTGGCGGCACCGGCTGATTGGCCTTGGCGTTGGTCGCGAGCGAAACCTGGTCGGTGTCGCAGCCGGCCAGCACGATGCTGGCGGCCAGCGCAACCGAAGCCAAAAGCGCGCGAGCAAGCGAACGAGAAATCAAGATGGACCCCACACCGTGCCGGGCAGCGAAGCGCGAACCCCAATTCTTTTGAAGCATGGCCTGACCGCAAATCCGGACCCGTCACGACGGGCTTTTTCAGACCACGCCCCAGCGCTTATGCCCTGAAGCCATTGATTAAAATTCTAACCTCTGGGTCATGTGGTCGCAACCCGAGCGGAGATCACGAGCCCGTTGGCCCAGTGGCATGGTCAACGAAGACTGAATGGACGCGACTTTGGACGTGACTTGGGACGTAACTTGGGCCTTTCGGTCGATTTGGAACAGAGATCGCCGATTTGGGCAAAAAAAGGGTTAATGCGGGGTTACTGGGGAAGATGGGGTTGCCCCAGCGTCAAACTCGGTGTCGTCCGGGCGAAAGCCAGGACCCATAACACAGGGAGTGGTTTGGCGAAGACTCGTGGTTCGGTACTCCCAGCGTCCCCAATCGCGAAATTCCGCGGTATGGGTCCTGGCTTTCGCCAGGACGACGAGCTGAGAGAGCCGTATTTGTCGTCGAACCCGGCCGAATCAGCCCAGTTTCCGGCCGATATCGAGGAATTTCTGCCGCCGCTGCTTGCGGATGGCGTCGCCGTCGAGACCCCGGAGCTCGTCGAAAGCCTTGGCGATGGCGTCCCCGGTGGTGGCGATCATGGCGGCGGGGTCGCGGTGGGCGCCGCCGACCGGCTCCTTCAAAATGCTGTCGATCACGCCGAAGCGGAGCATGTCCTGGGCGGTGATCTTCATGTTGTTGGCGGCTTCCTGCGCCTTGGTGCCGTCGCGCCAGAGGATAGAGGAGGCGGCCTCCGGCGAGATCACGCTGTAGATCGCGTGCTCCAGCATCAACACTCTGTTGGCGGTGGTGATGGCGATGGCGCCGCCCGACATGCCCTCGCCGGTGATGATGGCGACGTTCGGCACCGTGAGCGCCAGGCAGGCATCCGTCGAGCGCGCGATCGCCTCGGCTTGTCCCCGCTCCTCGGCGCCGATGCCGGGATAGGCGCCGGCGGAATCGGCGAGTGACAGCACCGGCAGGCCGAACCGCTCGGCCATCTCCATCAGCCGCACGCATTTGCGATAGCCTTCCGGCCGCGCCATGCCGAAATTGTGCCGGATGCGGCTTTCGGTGGAATCGCCCTTTTCCTGGCCCATCACGCAGATCGGCTCGCCGCGGAAGCGGCCGAAGCCCGCGACCAGCGCCTCGTCCTCGCCGAATTTGCGGTCGCCGGCCAGCGGCGTGAATTCGGTGATCAGGCCCTTGATGAAGTCGTTGAAATGCGGCCGCTGCGGGTGCCGCGCTACCAGCATCTTCTGCCACGGCGTCAGGTTCAGATAGAGATCGGCCAGCGCCTGCGCCGCCTTGTCCTCGATCCGTCCGATCTCCTCGGCGATGTCGGTGCCGGAGGCCGCCAACATCCTGAGCTCGTCGACCTTGGAGTCGAGCTCGGCGACGGGCTTTTCGAAATCGAGATAGCTGCGCATCTGGTCTGGCATCAACTCAATATAAGGGGACGGGGCGAGAGAGCGAAACGAGGTTGGGGTTGTGGAAAGAAGTTTAGCTTCTTCAATGGTTTGGCCTGTGTGCTCGTGAGACGCCAGCCAAATCAATCGTGAGGCCACGGCTCTTTCCGCGGAGATGTGGCCGAAGTCAAGGTGGATCGTCACCTCTCCCGCTTGCGGGAGAGGTCGCGCCAAAGGCGCGGGTGAGGGCTTTCACCTCTAGGGGGTTGTCCCTTTGCGGAGACACCCTCTCCCCAACCCTCTCCCGCAAGCGGGAGAGGGGGCGCACCTCCCACGCCTCACTTCTCCACCAGCGGGTGCAGGTCGCGCACCAGGCTCTTCAGCCGCTCCTCGACCACATGGGTGTAGATCTGGGTCGTGGAGATGTCGGTGTGGCCGAGCAGGGTCTGCACGATGCGCAAATCGGCACCATTGTGCAGCAGGTGGCTGGCAAAGGCGTGGCGCAGCACGTGCGGCGAGACCAGGCGGGCCTGAAGCCCGGAGGCGACCGCGAGCTCCTTCAGATCGCGGGCGAAATGCTGGCGCGTCAGATGTCCGCTCTCGCCGAAGGAGGGAAACAGCCATTTCGAGGCGGCCACGCGGTTCTTGTCAGCCTTCGCAGCTTCCGTCGCCGCGAGATAATCGGCCATCGCCTGCCGCGCGGCGTCGTTGAGCGGCACCAGGCGTTCCTTGTTGCCCTTGCCGCGCACCACGATCATGCGCGCATCGCGCTTGGCGGCCGAGCGCGGCAGCGCCACCAACTCGGAGACGCGCAGGCCGGTGGCGTAGAGCACCTCGAGCAGGCAATAGAGCCGCAGAGCGCGCAGCCGTTTCGACGGCGATTGATCCGCCGCCTCGCTCAATTCCTTGGCGCGGCGGAGCATGCGGTCGACATCCGCAATCGACAGCACTTTTGGCAGGCCGCGGCCGCGCTTCGGTCCCGACAGGATCGCCGCGGGATCCTCGGCACGGATGCGCTCGTTGAGGAGAAAGCGGAACAGATGCCGCATCGCCGACAGCCGCCGCGCGACGCTGGTGGATTTGAAGCCGCGCGCATCGAGATCGGCGAGATAGTCGCGCAGGACTTGCGTCTCCGCATCCGCAAAACTGTGGCCGGCGCGGCCCAAAAATTCCGAGAAATCGGTGAGGTCGCGGCGGTAGGCATCGAGCGTGTTGGCCCCGGCGCCCTGTTCCGCCGCGAGCATGTCGAGGAACAGGCCGGTGAGCTTGCTATCGGAGGGCTTGGTGCGCATGCCCTGGAGCCTAGCCGCTATTTCTTGAGAAACTTGTCAGGCGGGATCGTCACCGTCATTTCCCGCGGCTTCGGACTGACGAAGTTCGCCAGCGCGAAGACCACGCCATAGACGATGCCGGCGATCACGGCGACGACCGTCAGGAAGCGGAACAGGCTGGGCATCGTGCTGGGGTCCGGAGGGCAAATTAACCAATGAAATCATCCAACATGTTCGCCGTTTCGTGGCAAGAGTCCTCTGGCGAGGCCCCCTGCGGGGTCGTATAGGTGGCAAAAGCATGCCGCCTTTGGCGGCAGATCGAGCGAGATCCATGTCCGACGCCGCGTTGCCGCTATCCGGTTCGCCTGAGGCCGACATCCTGTCGGCGCTCGGGGCGCGCTCGATCGTGCTCGTCGGCATGATGGGGGTGGGCAAATCCACCATCGGCCGCCGCATGGCGGCGCGGCTCAAGCTGCCTTTCGTCGACGCCGACACCGAGATCGAGGCGGCGGCCGGCATGACCATACCGGAAATTTTCGAGCGCCATGGCGAGCCGCATTTCCGCGACGGCGAGGCCCGCGTGATCGCGCGGCTGCTGGACGGTGGACCGATCGTGCTCGCGACCGGCGGCGGCGCCTTCATGCGCGAGGAGACGCGCGCGCGCATCGCCGCGAAGGCCGTCTCAATCTGGCTCAAGGCCGACCACGACGTCATCATGCGCCGGGTGCGGCGCCGTGCCGATCGCCCGCTGCTCCAGACCGCCGATCCCGAAGGAACCGTGACGCGCCTGCTCACCGAGCGCGAGCCGGTCTATCGCCATGCCGACCTCACCATCGCCTCGCGCGACGTGCCGCACGACAAGATCGTCGAGGAATGCATCGAGACGCTGCACGCCCATCTCTGCGGCGTGCCGCCTGCTGACGTTGCGAGTGCCGTACGATGACTGCGCCCTTGAAACATTCCGATCCTGTCAATGTCGATGTCGCGCTGGGCGAGCGCGCCTATGACATCGTCATCGGCCGCGGCGTGCTAGCCTCGCTCGGCGAGCGCGTCGCGCGCTTGCGCCCCGGCGTGCGCACCGCTGTTGTGACCGACCGCACCGTTGCGAAATATTGGCTCGAGCCGACCGAGGCTTCGCTTGCTGCCGCCGGCATTCCGACCGCGCGCATCGTGGTCGAGGAAGGCGAGATCTCCAAAACCTATGCCGGCCTGGAAAAGGTCAGCGAGGCCCTGATCGCCGCAAAAATCGAGCGCAACGATCTCGTCATCGCGCTCGGCGGCGGCGTGGTCGGCGATCTCGCCGGCTTTGCTGCGGCGATCCTGCGCCGCGGCGTCGATTTCGTGCAGGTGCCGACCTCGCTGCTGGCGCAGGTCGATTCCAGCGTCGGCGGCAAGACCGGCATCAACTCGCCGCAGGGCAAGAACCTGCTCGGCGCCTTTCACCAGCCGGTGCTGGTCATCGCCGACACCGCCGTGCTCGATACGCTGTCGCCGCGGCAATTCCGCGCCGGCTATGCCGAGGTCGCCAAATATGGCGTGCTCGGCGACGAAGCCTTCTTCAGCTGGCTGGAGAAGAACCATGCCGACATCTTCAGGGGTGGCTCGGCGCGCGAGCATGCCATCGCGACGTCGTGCCGCGCCAAGGCCGGCGTCGTCTCGCGTGATGAGCGCGAAACCGGCGAGCGTGCGCTGCTCAATCTCGGCCATACCTTTGGTCACGCACTGGAAGCGGCGACCGGCTTCTCCGACCGCCTGTTCCACGGCGAGGGCGTGGCGATCGGCATGACGCTGGCGGCGCAGTTCTCGGCCAAGCTCGGCATGATCGGCGAGCAGGACGCGGCGCGCGTCGAGCGGCATCTGGTCGAGGCTGGCCTGCCGACGCGTTTGCAGGACATCGCGGGTTTTGCCCAGGAAGGCCTTGCCGATGCCGACGCGCTGATGGCGCTGATGGCGCAGGACAAGAAGGTCAAGCGCGGCAAGCTCACCTTCATCCTGCTGGAGGCCGTCGGGCGCGCGGTGATCGCCAAGGATGTCGAGCCCGCCCCGGTGCGCGATTTCCTGCAAGAGAAGCTTGCGCAGAAGGCGTGATGCGCGGCTGAACGGCGCCAAAGCGTTTTTCGCGCGAAGTGGATACCGGTTCGCGTCAAGACAACGCGTCCAAACAAGAAGCTAGAGTGCTGCATGGACTGGCTCGGATTCACCATCGTCGTCCTCTGCCTCCTGGTCTCGGCGTTCTTCGCCGCGAGCGAGACCGCGCTGACCGGCGCCTCGCGCTCCAGCATGCTCAGGCTCTCCAAGCAGGGCAATCATGACGCCGACGTCGTCTCGCAGCTGCTCGACATGCGCGAACGCCTGATCGGCGCGCTGCTGCTCGGCAACAACATCGCCAATATCGGCTCCTCCGCGATCGCCACCGCGATATTCACGGCCTGGTTCGGTGATGTCGGCGTGCTCTATGCGACCGGGGTGATGACGGCGCTGGTCGTGATCTTCGCGGAGGTTCTGCCGAAGACCATCGCCATCAACGCGCCGGACCGCGTGGCGCTCGCGGTCGCACGCCCGATGCGGCTGACCATGTACGTGCTGGGGCCGCTGCTGCGGATCGTGGAAGTCATTGTGCGCCTGTTGCTGCGGCTGTTTGGCCTCGCCGGCGAGCACCAGGCGATCCTGTCGCCGACCGAGCGCCTGCGCGGTGCGGTCGACCTGTTGCACCACGAAGGCAAGTTCGAGAAGCATGATCGCGACATGCTCGGCGGCCTGCTCGATCTGCGCGAGCTCCAGGTCTCCGACGTCATGATCCATCGCACCGAGATGATGATGATCAATGCCGATTTGCCGCCGGAAGAGCTGGTGCGCGAGGTGCTGGCGACCGAATACACCCGAATCCCGCTGTGGCGCGAGAAGCCCGAGAACATCATCGGCGTGCTCCACGCCAAGGATCTCCTGCGCGCGATCCGCGCCTCCGACGGCGACACCTCGCGGATCGATGTCTCCACCATCGCGCTGCCGCCCTGGTTCGTGCCGGAGATGCGCCCGGTCTCCGAGCAGCTCAAGGCGTTCCGCCGCCGCAAGACCCATTTCGCGCTCGTCGTCGACGAGTACGGTGAGGTTGAAGGGCTCGTGACGCTGGAAGACATTTTGGAGGAGATCGTCGGCGACATCTCCGACGAGCACGACGTCGTGGTCGCGGGCGTGCGCGCCCAGCCGGACGGCTCGGTCGTGGTCGACGGCTCGGTGCCGATCCGCGATCTCAACCGCGCCATGGACTGGCACCTGCCCGACGAGGAGGCGACCACGGTGGCCGGCCTCGTCATTCACGAGGCGCGCTCGATCCCCGACCGCGGCCAGAGCTTTACCTTCCACGGCTTCCGTTTCCGCGTCCTCCGCCGCGAACGCAACCGCATCACCGCGCTCCGTATCTCACCGGTGCCGCGCGAGGCGGAGCTGGAGGAGGCAAAGCCGAGACGGGCCGGGACGTCGTTTTGATTCTTACCCTCCCCTGGAGGGGGATGGTCGATCGCGCGCAGCGCGAGCGGGGTGGGGTGATCTCTCCACTCGGGCAGTGCTCAGCGCGGAGAGACGGTCACCCCACCCTGCTTCGCATCTCGCTGCGCTCGGTGTGAAGCGACCCTCCCCCTCCAGGGAAGGGTAAGAGGAGATCACCCTTCCCCCGGCGCCTTCGCGTGGATCGCGAGCGCGTGGACGCCGCCGGCGAGTTCCGCCGCCAGCGCCGAATTTATCATGCGGTGGCGATCGACCCGGCTCTTCCCTTTGAAGGCCTCAGACACGATATACACACGGAAGTGTGTCTCGCCGCTCGGCCGATGGCCGGCGTGGCCCTCATGCAAGTGCGACTCGTCGACGACCTGCAGACTTTCCGGCCTGAAAGCTTCTTGCAACCTGTTGCTGATAGTGTCTCTGATAGCCATGTGTGTGCCATTAAGGTGCGCGATCGCACCCGGTCAATACCCGGGAGTCCCAGGTAATTGGGACCGGGTTTCCAGCTAATTGCAATGTCAAGACTTGAAGGTTTTTGCATTGCGTAGTCAAAGTCAGCCATGCCGATCGATTCATCAAAGTTCTTCGACTCCATCCGCGTCAAGCCGCGCGGCAAGCAGCCGGAAGCGATGCCGCGCGAGACCGTGGTCGCCTGCGAATGGACCGGCTGCCAGAACAAGGGCAGCCACCGCGCGCCGAAGGGGCGCGAGAATTCGCGCGAGTACTGGCACTTCTGCCTGGAGCACGTCCGCGAGTACAACCAGAACTACAATTTTTTCTCCGGCATGAATGCCGATGCGGTCGCACGCTACCAGAAGGATGCGCTGACCGGTCACCGCCCGACCTGGAAAATGGGCGCCAACGGCGGCAAGAAAGCTTCGGAAGCCGAGATCGATGGCGCCTTCGATCCGTTCAGCATGTTCAGTGAGATCAACGGCCGCGCCAGCTGGCGCCGCGGTCCCGAGGCTCAGCCCAAGGCCGAGACGCGCAAGGTGATGAACGCCGAGCGCAAGGCGCTCCAGGTCATGGGCCTCGGCCCCGACGCCACGCTCGCCGACGTCAAGACCAAGTACAAGGCCCTGGTGAAGCAGCACCACCCCGATGCCAATGGCGGCGACCGCTCGACCGAAGACCGCCTGATCGAGATCATCAAGGCGTATAACTATCTGAAGACGGTGGTGCGGGAGGCATAAGGCTACGCCTCCGGGAAGGACAGTTCGCAAACCAGTCCTTCCGGCTTCCACCACCGGGTCACCCGTCCGCGCAAGGTCCGGATGATGCCATCGACCGCGCCGATGCCAAAGCCCTTGCGCGTCGGCGGCTCATCGACCCTGGGACCGCCGCGCTCCGACCAGTGCAGCACCAGAGGTTCTGCACTATTGGTCTCCCAGCGGATCTCCAGCCGGCCCGAAGGCGTCGATAGCGACCCGTATTTGGCGGCGTTGGTCGCAAGCTCGTGCACGGCGACCGCGATCGATTGGGCGAGCGTCGCCGGCAGCCGGATGTCGTCTCCGGTGATGCTGATACGTTCGCCGTCTCCGCCTACGTAGGGCCGGAGTTCGTCTTCGACGATGGTCTTCAGACTCGCACCGGTCCAGCGCGACGCCGAGAACAGCCTCTGCACGTTGGCAAGCGCACTAAGTCGACCTTGAAACGCGGCCTGGAATTCTGCAGCGGTCTCGGCCTTCGTCAGCCGCAGTATCGCCTGCGTCACCGCGAGCAGATTGTTCGAACGATGATCGACCTCGTAGGCGAGGAGCATCATCCGCTGCTCGGCCTGCTTGCGAGCCGTGATGTCGACCAGCATGTTCACTGCGCCGACCAGTCGGTCGCGTTCGTCGCGCAGCGGCGTCGGATATGGCATGAAGCAAATCCGTGAGCCGTCCGGCCGTTCGGCCACAGCCTCGACGTCGCGCACCGGCCGGTTCTGCTTGAGCGCGATTGCCATGGGGCACTCATCGTGGGGGAGCGGCGTGCCGTCGGGCAGATAGAGCTTCCATGTCACGCACCACATCGCGCCGACCTCTGGCGTCCGTCCGGCAAAATCGATGCAGGCTTGATTGAAGAAGGTGATGCGGCCTTCTGCGTCGGTCGTATAGATCGCGGCGGGCAGCGCCTGGAGCAAGTCCCGGAATCGCCTCTCGGAATCCGCGCCGTCAGCGCTCCTGCTCGCTGCTTGCCTCGCGATCTCGCCGATCCTGGCCTCGTCCGAATGTCCAAGCAAGTCCAGCATCGCGTTCCTCTGCGGGGCCAGATCAGGCAATTCGCCGGCCGCGCATTCGTTCCACAGTGCTCGTCGGAGACGTATAGACCCTTCTCAACCTGTCGTAGATCAGGACTTTGCCTGCACGACAGCGGAGTGGGAGCTCCGCTGTCGCCTTTCCCTTAGTCCTTAGCCGCGTAGCCTGGATGGAGCGTCAGCGTAATCCGGGTCTTTCTCACACAAGCGATTTTCCCGGATTTCGCTTCGCTCCATCCAGGCTACTTCATCATTCCTTCGGCATGGCCCCCACATAGGACGAACTCGGCCGGATCAGCCGTCCCGTGCGCTGCTGCTCGCGCGCATGCGCGGTCCATCCTGCCGCACGCGCCACCGCGAAGATCGGCGTAAAGGCCTGCCTCGGAATTGCGAGTGCATCGAGCAGGATGGCGGTGAAGAACTCGACATTGGTCTCCAGCGGCCGGTCTGGGTTCTTCTTGCGCAGCGCGCTACGGATATACGCCTCGACCTCGCCGGCAAATGGCAAGTCGGCGCCATTGGAAGCCAGTGCCTCGATCGCGGTCTTCAGCACGTCGGCACGCGGGTCGCGCACGCGATAGACGCGGTGACCAAAGCCCATCATCCGCTCGCCGCGTGCCAGCGCCGCATCGACCCAGCTCTGGATGCGTTCGCGCGAGCCGATCGCATCGAGCATCTCAAGCACCGGCTCCGGCGCGCCGCCATGCAAGGGGCCGGTGAGCGCGCAATAGCCCGCGGTCACGGCGGCGAACAGATCGGCTTGCGTCGAGGCCACCACGCGCGTCGTGAAGGTCGAGGCATTCATGCCGTGGTCGCAGACGGTGACGAGATAGGCATCGAGCGCGGTGACCTCGCGCGTTGCAGGCGCCCGCCCGTGCAGCATGCGCAGCGTGTCGGCGGCGTGGCTCACGCTGGGATCGGGCGCGACCGGCTCGAGCCCTTTTGCGCGGCGGACCAGCGCGCCGGCGATCACCGGAAACGCGCCGACGATGGTGGCCTCGTGCTCCAGACCGTGTTCGGCGCGAAGTCCCGCGACCGCCGCGCGAAACCCGTCGATGATGCCCATGCCCTGTGTCGCCGGCAACAGGTCCGGCAATCGCGCGAAGGCGCGCTCGCGCGCGGCACCCAGGCTCGCCCGGACATTGGCTTCGCTTAAGCTGGTCTTGCTGGCGCCGTTCCAGAGCCGGGCGGTGACGCCCTCGAAGCTCGATTTGGCGGCGAGGCTGCCGACATGCTCGCCGGCGATGATCAGCTCGCCGCGCTCGCCATCGACATGGCTCAGCACGGTCTCGGCCGCGGGAACGCCGTCCAGCCCGATCTGGCTTTTGGTGAGGTGGATGTTCATGGCCCAAGCTCCTGTTTGACGCACGGGAAAGGTCGGACCTCTCGACAGATTGATCAATCTTGATTACATAAATCAATATGAAAAATTCCAGCGAGCTCTACCTCTCCGCCCGGGAAGCCGCCGCCGAGCTCGCGATCTCGCCGGCCACGCTCTACGCCTATGTCAGCCGCGGCCTGATCCGCTCCGAGCCGACACCGGATTCCCGCAAGAACCGCTACCGCGCCGAGGACGTCCGCGCCCTGAAGGAGCGCCGGGTGCCGTCGCCGGAGCCGAGGGGCCTGCGCAGCTTCGACGCCGACCTGCCGGTGATGGACACGGAGATCTCGACCATCACCGAGGAGGGCGCGATCTACCGCGGGGTCAACTGCGTCGATCTCGCCGAGAGCGACACGCTGGAGCACACGGCGACGCTGCTGTGGGACGTCTCCGGCGTCGATCCGTTTGATCCGGACAATCAGCCCCTTCTTTCAGAGGAGATGCGGACGATCGGGCAGGCCGCGCGGCGGGCGGCGCCGATCGACCGCGCCATCGCCGTGCTTGCGCTGGCCGCGAGCGCCGATCCGCGCGCTTTCACCCGCGCGCCCGATGGCCGCGCCATGGTCGGCGCGCGCATCGTCCGCCTGCTGGTCGCGACCATGCTCAATGCCGAGCCATCGGCCGAACCGCTGCATCAGCAGGTTGCGAAAGCGTGGGCGGCCGACAACAAGCATGCTCCCGATCTGATCCGCCGCGCGCTCGTGCTGCTCGCCGACCATGAATTGAACGCCTCGACCTTCACCGCGCGCTGTGCCGCCTCGACCGGTCTCAATCTCTATGACGCAGTGATCGCCGGCCTCGCCGCGCTGAAAGGGCCCAAGCATGGCGGCGCCGGCGTGCTGGCCTCGCAGCTCGTGAAGACGCTGATCGATCGCGACGTCGAGCCGATGGTGCGCGAGCGCGTCGCGCTCGGCGAGCGCTTTGCCGGCTTCGGCCATGGCGTCTACAAGCGCGGCGATCCCCGCGCGCAATCGCTGCTGAATGCCTTGTCGCGCGCCGGCGCACCGCGAAAGTTCACCCGCGAGGTGCCGGAGCGGATCGCGGAGGCGACCGGCGAGTTCGTCAACATCGACTATGCACTCGCCGTGCTCGTGCACGCCCTGCGCCTGCCCGCCGGCAGCGAGCTCGCTCTGTTCGCCATGGCCCGCAGCGTCGGCTGGATCGCCCACGCCAGCGAGCAATTGCAGTTCGGCAAGCTGATCAGGCCGCGGGCGCGGTATGTGGGACCGGCACCGGGACGGAGGGCGGGGGGTGTTGGTTAGGGACGTTGCGAGAGCGGCCCTCTCCGCCGTCGTCCTGGCGAAAGCCAGGACCCATACCGCGGAATCTACCGATGCGGACGCTAGGAGTACCGAGCGCCTAATCTTCGCCAAACAACGCCTTGGGGTAATGGGTCCTGGCTTTCGCCAGGACGACTCGAGGGAAAGTCCTCAACCCCGCGGCTTCGCTTCCGCGACACCGCTGCCGTGCCTTCGGCGGATGAACCAGAGCCCAACGCTCACCACGATCGCCACGGCCACCACGGTCAAAATCCAGATGTGCTTGCCGACATGCCCATGATGATGCAGCCCGGCATATTCATGCAGCGCTGAGACCGCCAGCACGCCCGGCAGCACATGCGCGGGGGCCCAGGCCAGGATCGCCGGGATGTTCACTGCGTAAAACTTCGCTGGCGCCATGCCGAGCGCACCGGCGGTAACGGGCACGAAGGCGCGGATCGGGGGCACGAAGCGGGCGAAGAACACCGCCCAGGTGCCGAAGCGATGGAAGAAGCTCTCGCTCTGCGCGACCAGCCGCGGATAGTTCATCAGCGGCCAGGTATCGAGGATCTCGCGTTGCTGCCGGTGCCCGATCCAATAGGCCGATCCGTCCCCGAGCACCGCGCCGAGTGCGGCCGCCAGCAGCACCCAGGGCAGCTTCAGCTCGCCGCCCGGAACCAGCGCGCTCAGCGCCAGGATGATGGTCGAGCCGGGGATCACCGACCCCACGACCGGCACCGCTTCGAGCAGCGCCGCCAGGAACAGGGTCAGATAGGCCAGCCACGCATGGGCCGAGACGAAGGCGATGAAGGGATCGAGGAAGGATGTCACGTCGTCTCTGTAGCGGGCTGGAGTACCGGAATTCAGACCCTACATAGGTAAGCACATGCGGCAACAGTGCCATCCGCGCAGGCAGAGGCGTCGGCCGCCCGGAAATCGAGCGTGATTCGCAAGGCAGCCCTCCAAAAACTGCGTTCCTTGCCTATCTAAATGAAAAGACAATGGAACTTTGATTGGTGGGCGGGCTTCTGCCGGCCACCTGTCTCTGATAGGTTGAGTTTCAGCACCCAGCCGCAGCCAACGTGCGAATAACCGGTTTCGGGACCGCCCGGGACCTCGGAGGATTGATGACGACCGCCGCCCTGTCCAAAGTTGAGGAAGTTTCCGGTCAGCCCGACATGAAAGTGTCGGTGCGCCAGGTGTTCGGGATCGACAGCGATCTCGAAGTCCCGGCCTATTCCGAAGTCGATCCTCATGTGCCCGAAGTGGATTCCGATTACCGCTTCGACCGCGCCACCACGCTCGCCATTCTCGCCGGCTTTGCCAAGAACCGCCGCGTGATGGTGACCGGCTATCATGGCACCGGCAAATCCACCCATATCGAGCAGGTCGCCGCGCGCCTGAACTGGCCCTGCGTGCGCGTCAACCTCGACAGCCACATCAGCCGTATCGACCTCGTTGGCAAGGACTCGATCGTGGTCAAGGACGGCAAGCAGGTCACCGAATTCCGCGACGGCATTTTGCCCTGGGCGCTGCAGAACAACGTCGCGCTGGTGTTCGACGAATACGACGCCGGCCGCCCCGACGTGATGTTCGTGATCCAGCGCGTGCTTGAGGTCTCCGGCCGCCTGACGCTCTTGGACCAGAACAAGGTGATCAAGCCGCATCCGGCGTTCCGCCTGTTCGCCACGGCGAACACCGTCGGACTCGGCGATACCTCGGGCCTCTATCACGGCACCCAGCAGATCAACCAAGGCCAGATGGACCGCTGGTCGATCGTCACCACGCTGAACTATCTCAGCCATGACGAGGAAGTGGAGATCGTGCTGGCCAAGGCCAAGCACTATCGCACTCAGGAGGGCCGCGACATCGTCAACAAGATGGTGCGCCTCGCTGACCTCACCCGCAACGCCTTCGCCAACGGCGATCTGTCGACGGTGATGAGCCCGCGCACGGTGATCACCTGGGCGGAGAACTCCGACATCTTCGGCGATATCGGCTTCGCCTTCCGCGTCACCTTCCTCAACAAATGCGACGAGCTCGAGCGTCCGCTGGTCGCCGAGTTCTACCAGCGCTGCTTCAACGCGGAGCTGCCGGAATCGGCGGTGAACGTGGCGCTGAGCTGAGGTTTGATGTCGTCCCGGCCTAGTGCGCAATTGCGCACGGGAGCCGGGACCCATACCGCGTGATGTCTCGATTGAAGCGACGCTGATAGTTTCCTGACCCAACGACGGCCGGTGGTTATGGGTCCCGGCTTTCGCCGGGACGACGGATTAAGGTGATATGACCACCTCCAACTCCAAATTCCGCAGCAACAAGGAAGCGCCGACCGAGCCGTTCAAGCGCTCGGTCGCCTCCTGCCTGAAGGCGATCGCGAAATCGCCCGAGCTCGACATCTCATTCGCGGCCGAGCGTCCCGGCCTTGCGCCCGGCAAGGCGCGGCTGCCGGAGCCCGCGCGCAAGATGACGAGGCGTGACGCCGCGATCGTGCGCGGCCATGCCGATTCCATCGCGCTCAAGCTCGCCTGTCACGATCCGAAAGTTCATCGCAAGCTGATGCCGGGCAATCCGCAGGCGCGCGGCGTGTTCGAGGCGGTGGAGCAGGCGCGGGTCGAGGCGATCGGCGCGCGCCGCATGGCGGGCGTTGCCAAAAATCTCACCGCGATGCTCGACGATCATTTCCATCGCGGCAAGTTCGACGAGATCACCGACCGCGCCGATGCGCCGCTCGCCGATGCGCTGGCGATGCTGGTGCGCGAGCGCCTGACCGGCATGGCGCCGCCGGCGGCTGCGAAGAAGATGGTCGATCTCTGGCGGCCCATTCTCGAGGACAAGATCGGCAGGCGGCTCGACCGGCTCGACGGCGTCCTCGAGGACCAGACCCGGTTCGGCGATGCCGTGCATGATCTGCTCTCGGCGCTCGAGCTCGGCGACGAGCGCAACGCCGATACCGAGGACAATGACGAGAACGACGAGAACCAGGATGGCGACAACGACCAGTCCGGCGCCGAGGGCTCGCCCGATTCCGATGCCGCGCAGGAGATGAGCGCCGACCAGGCCCAGGCGACATCGGAGGAGATGAGCGAGAGCGCGATGGAAAGCGCGCAGGCCTCGACCTCGGATACCTTCGACGACGGCGAACTCGGCGATGACGAGACCCCGGGCGAGGCGACGCGTCCGAACGCGCACGGCAGGAACGAGCCGCGTGGGCCGGAATATCATGCCTTCGCGCCGAAATTCGACGAGGTCATCGCGGCCGAGGATCTCTGCGACCATGACGAGCTGGAGCGTCTGCGCGCCTATCTCGACAAGCAGCTCGCGCATCTGCAAGGCATCGTCGCCCGCCTCGCCAACCGGCTGCAGCGCCGGCTGATGGCGCAGCAGAACCGCGCCTGGGAGTTCGATCTCGAAGAGGGCATCCTCGATCCCGCGCGGCTGTCGCGCGTCGTCACCGATCCCTATCACCCGCTGTCCTTCATGCATGAGAAGGAGGCGACGTTCCGCGACACCGTGGTGACGCTGCTGCTCGACAATTCCGGCTCGATGCGTGGACGCCCGATCACGGTCGCCGCGACCTGCGCCGACATTCTCGCGCGCACGCTGGAGCGTTGCGGCGTCAAGGTCGAGATTCTCGGCTTCACCACGCGCGCCTGGAAGGGCGGGCAATCGCGTGAAGCCTGGCTTGCCGCCGGCAAGCCGGCCAATCCCGGCCGTCTCAACGATCTCCGCCACATCATCTACAAATCGGCCGATGCCCCCTGGCGTCGTGCGCGAAAGAATCTCGGGCTGATGATGCGCGAGGGCCTCCTGAAGGAGAACATCGACGGCGAGGCTCTGGACTGGGCGCACAAGCGCCTGCTGGCGAGGGCCGAGCAGCGCAAGATCCTGATGATGATCTCGGACGGCGCGCCGGTCGACGATTCCACGCTGTCGGTCAATCCCGGCAACTATCTCGAGCGGCACCTGCGCCACATCATCGAGGAGATCGAGACCCGCTCGCCGGTCGAGCTGATCGCGATCGGCATCGGCCACGACGTGACGCGCTATTATCGCCGCGCGGTGACGATCGTGGACGCCGAGGAGCTCGGCGGCGCCATCACCGAGAAGCTCGCCGAGCTCTTCAGCGAGACCAACACCGTGCCGACGCAAGCGCCCGGCCGGCCGCGCCGCAAATTGCATTCGTGAGCAACCATCAATCCCGCCGCAGCTTTCTCGGCCACGCGGCGGCGGGATTTTCCATTCTGACGATGCCGCGATTGGCGCGGGCGCAAGCGCAGTTGCAGCCCGCGACCGAGCCGCCGCCGCGCGCGCTCCAGCTCGAGCACGCCGTCGCTGCGCCCGTCAGCGTCGAGGTCAACGCGCGCAGCATTCCCAATTTCGAGTCGCGCGACCGCGCGCGCACGCGCTTCGGCTCGCTGGATTTTCGCAGCGGCCTGGTGCTGACCTCGCCCTATCGCGGTTTCGGCGGCCTGTCCGGCATCCGCTTTCTCGACAACAAAGGTGAACGCTTCCTCGCGATCTCCGATCAGGGCGGCTGGTTCACCGGCACCATCCGCTATTCCGGCCGCGAGATGGTTGGGCTCGCGGACGTCGAGGCCGCGCCGCTGCTCGGTGCTGACGGGCGGCCGATCACGGATAAGCGGCTCTGGTACGACAGCGAGTCGCTCGCGCGCGACGGCAACCTCGTCTATGTCGGGCTCGAGCGCGTCAACCAGATCCTGCGCTATGATTTCGCCAAGGGCGGCACCCGCGCCCGCGGCGAGGTGATCGCGGTGCCGCCTGCGGTCCGCAAGCTGCCCTACAACAAGGGGCTGGAGGCGCTCGTCGTCGTTCCCAAGAACCAGAACCAGGCGCTCGCAGGCACGCTGATCGCCTTCTCCGAGCGCGGGCTCGACGCCGACGGCAATCTCGTCGCGTTCCTGATCGGCGGCCCGACGCCGGGCCAGTTCAGCGTGCGGCGCTCCGAGAACTTCGACATCAGCGACGCGGTGCTGCTGGCCTCGGGCGATCTCCTCATCCTCGAACGCAAATTCTCCTGGTTCACCGGCGTCAACATCCGCATCCGCGCGATCCCCTTGAAGTCGATCGCGCCGGGCGCGCTGGTCGACGGCCTCATGCTGTTTTCCGCCGATCTCGGCCACGAGATCGACAACATGGAAGGCATCGACGCCCATGTCACGGCCGAGGGCGACACCGTGCTGACCCTGATCTCCGACGACAATTTCTCGATGCTGCAGCGGACATTGTTGCTGCAATTCACGCTGGTGGAGTAGCTCTCAGCTGTCGTCCCGGCGAAGGCCCTAGGGCATGCACATATCTCTGAGGCTCCATCCTGCTGCGACGGCGTGGAAGTATTCGAGGCCGTTCTTGAAGGTGATCGGGCCCGGCGGCTTGGACGATGGGTAGCCGTCCCAGCCGCCGAGGCGACCAATGATCCAGGCGGCCCAAGCGAGGCTATCGGGCGGATGTGGGTTCTTTAATCGCTTGCTCCCGGCTTCGAGTTGACGGTTGAGGGCGGTGAGCACGTTAATTTGGCCGTTGTCGAAGGCAGCGAGAATGGGTTGGCGACTGCCATTGCGGGCCTGCAGAAGTTGGATTGTGATGACGGCCGCCTTAGCGGCAATCGCGACCAGCTTGAGAAGGCGATCGGCGGTTCCGATCTGGCTGTCTTCGAGCTTGAAGCCTTGTGTCTTCAGGATGCGGAAGAACTGCTCGATGATCCAGCGTTGCTTGTACCATTGGACGATGCGCCAGGCGTCCTCGATGCCGGTAACCTCGTGAGAGGTGAGAAGCCGCCAGTGCAGCGGCTCTACCCCGGTTTCGGCATTGATCTCGCGCACATCGACCACCGCCAATGGCAAGCTTTCCGGCAGATGGCGCAGGAACTTACTCTGTGGGCGGGCGAGCTCGATTGCGCCAAAGCGAAGTTCGAGGTGAGCCAGGCGGGCGGGCCGCGCGGCGCGCGCAGGCAATTGGATCGCACGCCGATCCACCGCGGCCATGGCATCGCTGACCTCATACAAGCCGCTGCGGTCGGCAAGCTTGCGATCATGCATGCTGCGCGCGATGACGTGGAAGTGTTGCTCGGCCGAGCTGGCATAAAGGGCAAAAATATCGCTCTCGCGGTCACCCAGCACCGTCACCGCTGTGGCCTTGGTGAGGAGCGGCTTGGCCGCCATGGCAGTGGATATCCAGCGCTGCGATTCCTTGTCCGATAACTCCCGATCGTCGTGCGAGGTCGTGCGGCGACCTGTGCGCGTCCATATCTGCCCGCTCAAAAGTCCAAGACAGTTGCCGTCATCGGCATCCACAGCCAGCAGCGGATGCAGCAGCACGCCGTGGTTATTGCCTTTGCCGATTTCTCCGAGCCCGCGCCGGCGTTGCGGTGTGGTGTTGAAGTGGATCTCGCTGGTGTCCTGGATGGCCAGCACGTGGCGGCCCTCTACCGCAGCGACCGTGCTTTCGCTCCAGCTTTCGATGATCCGCTCCACCGTCACCTTGTCATGGCCAAGAAAGCGGTTGAACCGCACTTCCAGCGCGCGGTTCCCCCTGGAGAGCTGCCGAAGGCAGACAGTTTTGCCCACAACCATGCGTTCGACGAACGCCGCCCCCCTTTATCGAGACGACGATCCCCGAACCGGCCCAGCGTCCAGTCAATCCGTGACAACATCGCGGCACCCCGTCCAAATCATGGAGTGCCGCAATACGAATCACACAGAACTCTGATTCTGGAATCCTCCCAGGCCGATCCGAGTCAATCCGCCGCACCAGATATGTGCATGCCCTAGGGCGAAGGCCGGGACCCATACCGCGAGGTCCATCGATCGCGGATGTTGCTAATCCCGAACGAGCAGCCTTCGTCAAACTCCTCCCTGTGGTTATGGGTCCCGGCCTCCGCCGGGACGACGGCGGAGATTGTGGTGCGACCTTCGGCCAAGCCAGCACCGCAATGCATGGCCCCACGGGCCCCCATTCCCGCCGCGCGCCTAGCAATCCGCGTTTGCCTCACTACACTCCCTGCAGCATCCTCCATCCCCCGGAACTCCCGCATGAGCGCCCTGTTTTCCCCGATCAAGCTGCGCGGACTGACGTTGAAGAACCGCGTCGTGGTGTCGCCGATGTGCCAATATTCGGCCGATGACGGCGTCGCCACGGATTGGCACTTCACCCACATCAACAATCTCAGCCTGTCGGGCGCGGCGATGTTCTGCATCGAGGCGACGCATGTCGAGGCGATCGGCCGCATCACGGCGGGCTGCCTCGGGCTCTACAGCGATGCCTGCGAAGCCGCCTTGAAGCCGATCCTCCATTCGGTGCGCAAGCATTCCTCCACGGCGATCGGGATGCAGCTTGCCCATGCCGGCCGCAAAGCCTCCAGCGCGCGGCCCTGGGAGGGCGGCCAGCTGATTCCGATCGAGCACGGCGGCTGGCAGGCGGTTGCGCCATCAGCCGTGCCGCACAAGGAGGGCGAGGCCGCCCCGCTCGCGCTCGATGCCGCCGGCCTCAAGCGCATCCGCGAGGCCTTCGTCGATTGCACAAAGCGCGCCGCGCGGCTCGGCATCGATGCCATCGAGGTCCATGGCGCGCACGGTTATCTTCTGCACCAGTTCCTCTCGCCGATCTCGAACAGGCGCACCGACGTCTATGGCGGCTCGCTCGAGAACCGCATGCGCTTTCCGCTCGAGGTGTTCGACGCGGTGCGCGCCGTATTCCCCGCCGACAAACCGGTGGGCATGCGGGTGTCGTCGACCGACTGGGTCGAGGGCGGCTGGGATCTGACGCAGACCATCGCCTTTGCCAAGGCGCTGAAGGCACGCGGCATCGACTGGATCGATGCCTCCTCGGGCGGCGTCTCGCCGCTGCAGAAGATTCCGCTCGGCCCCGGCTATCAGGTGCAGTTCGCAGAGGCCATCAAGCGCGAGACCGGATTGCCCACCATCGCCGTCGGCCTGATCAGCGAAGCCAAGCAGGCGGAAGAGATCGTCGCCAGCGGCAAGGCCGACATGGTCGCGCTCGCCCGCGGCATGCTCTACGACCCCCGGTGGGCGTGGCACGCCGCCGCGGACGTCGGCGGCGAGGTTGAAGCCCCGCCGCAATACTGGCGCTCGCAGCCCTCGACGCAAAAGGCGCTGTTCGGCAGGACCACGTTCGGGGCGCGGTGAGTTCTTCACCTCTCCCCGCTTGCGGGGAGAGGTCGGATCGCATCGCAGATGCGATCCGGGTGAGGGGGTACAGGTGCGGCGCTACGCTCGTGTGGGGAGAGAGGCCCCTCACCCCAACCCTCTCCCCGTAAGAACGGGGAGAGGGAGTAACCTCACGCATCCGTAAAACTCCTCGCCTTCCACGCACCCCAAAACTGGCCTAACCTGTCTCCTCAACGCCTCACGGAGGCCGGCCATGCGTTTTGGTGTTCGCAAAACTGCCCATGTGTTCGAGCGCGTGGGTCTTGCGATGGCGGGGGCGGCGTGCGGATTGTTCGTCGGCGCCTATGTGGGATCGGCGATCTCCTCGCTCACCACGCAGGGCTTCCTGCTGGTGATGATGGTGCTCGGCTTCATCGGCTTCTATCTCGGCATCGATACGCCGCAAATGCCCTTCGACGACGCGCACAACGCCATCGACGCTGCGGAATTTCTGAGCTCGGCCGGCACGCTCTGCGCCACGCTCACCGCGCTCGCCTCCGTCGCCGTCATCGTGCTGAGGCTCGATCCGCACATCAACTTCGCCTGGCTTGCTCTCTTCGGCTGGTCCGCCGGCGTCGCCATGCAGATCGTCGCGGGCGCGAAGGCCAGGATGCGGAAGTAGGCTTTCTGACCCTCCCCTGGAGGGGGAGGGTCGATCGCGCAAAGCGCGAGCGGGGTGGGGTGATCTCTCCCCACGGGCAGCGTGCGAAGTGGAGAGACCTTCACCCCACCCCGTCTCATGTCTCGCTTCGCTCAACATGAGCCGACCCTCCCCCTCCAGGGGAGGGTAAGCACGCAGCCCCTAAAACACCACGCCCACCCGCGTCCCGCGCTTCCAGGCGATGCGGCAGCGCTTCTTGGTGTTGACGTGCAACAGCTCGAACCGATCGGGGATGCTCACCTGTCCGCCGAGATCGACGCAGGCCCCGCCGGGCGAATAGTCGATCAGCGTGCAGGGAATCACGGGCGCGCGCGGGTCGGTGATGATCTTGGCCTGGCGCGACACCAGCCCCGAAGGCTTCACGCGGGCATATTTGCGCGGATAGTGCGGCACGTCTCCTCCAGCTCCGCTGTCTCGCGGTGATCGGAGGCGATGATGGAAGAGAGATGATGCGATCCCGCTAAGGCAGGGCGGAGAATTTTAATGAAAAGCTGCAGCGACTGCAGAAAGCGGCGGTAGCGGGGTGCCACCCTCCCCTGGAGGGGGAGGGTCGATCGCGCGAAGCGCGAGCGGGGTGGGGTGATCTCTCCACTCGGGCAGTGTTCGATGCGGAGAGGCCGTCACCCCACCCCGTCTCACATTTCGCTCCGCTCCATGTGATCCGACCCTCCCCCTCCAGGGGAGGGTAGCAGTGTGCCCGCATCGTCTCCCCCATGCGGCCCCACCGGCATCGGCACCGTCACAAAATCCTTCGGCAGATTCACCGGCCGATAGTCCGGCTCCACCGCCATCCGCTTCACCACGCTCTCATGCACATGCGCGCCTTCGGGGATGACGCGCGGCTCGCTGTCGGGAATGTAGAAGCCGAGCGCCACCTTCCGCTCCGGCCATTCCTTGTACTTCGCGCTCTTCGGCAAATACTCCAGCAGCCGCCAGCCCGCCGTCATGGAGTTGTGCAGCACGCCGGTCTTGCCGGTGAAGGCGGGCGCGACATAGCTGAACGGTGAGTTCTTGCGCTGGATGCCGAAGGCGAGCTGGTTCACGGTGCGCGGGTTGAAGTTCAGCCCCGCCTTCGCGGCCTCCTCGATCATCCAGATCAGCGGATATTTCGACTCCCCGCTCTCCGCCTCCGGATAGCCGCCGCCGACGTCGCTGTGCACGCCGGCGAACCACACCTGCAGAATGTCCTGCGGCACCTTCTTCTCGTCCGGCACATAGCGGTTGCTCCAGAACTCCTGCGGCTCCCTGTATTGCTTCAGGCGGAACATGCAGCGCCGCTCGTCGATCGCGACCGCCTGGCGGAAGATCTTGACGCTCGGATTGCGCAGCGTGAAGGCGAGCTCCTCGAAGCTCGGCCAATACAGCCGGTCGGCGCGCGGCACGATCACGCTCGCCACCGTATCCCAGACGCCGATGAAGTGGATGGTCGGCCAGCGCGTCGAGGTGATGCGCGCGAACTGCGCGGCGAGATCGAATTGGTCCTTCGGCAGCGGCCCGCTCTCGTCGGTCGCGATATCCGTGAGGTCCTCGATGTCGTTGCCGCGCCCGGTGCCGGAATATTGCTTGTAGGCGATGAGGCCGCTGCCTGCGAGGTTCACCTGCTCCGGCGAGATCAGCCCGACCTTGTGGATCAGCCCCGCCAGCACCCGCACGGTATAGGCCCCGCGCGAGAAGCCGAACAAATAAATCTTGTCGCCCGGCGCATAATGCTGAACCAGGAAGCAATAGGCTGACAGCACGTTGTCATCGAGCCCGTAGCCGGTGGCGAGCCCCAGCACCAGGTTGATATTGGCCTTCCAGCGATTCCACGTCGTCGGCTCCGTCACCGTGCCGACCCCGGGATCGTAAAACACCATCTGCCGCGGCTGCGTCTTGTCGGTCTTGCGCAGGCAGCGATAGAGCTTCAGGACGTTGGAGATGTTCTCCGAGATCTCGTTGCCGGTGCCGTCACAGCAGATGACGATGTTCTTCGGCTCTGGCTTGGTGGTGTGGGCGGGTTCCATGGGATGCGCCTCGAGGTGATGCTACCGGGGCGAGTATAGCGGAAATGGACGGCGGCGAGCAGCCGAAGGCGGCGTCGCCGGCATTTTGCCCCATCTCTCACCTGTTGACATTAACAACTTGTTAACCATGCCGTCGCCTAATGTGGACGAGTGGGGGATCACCATGTCGGCCCATGTGACGCGACCGAAATTGATGCCTGTTTCGGCCGATCCAGCCTTTCGTTCGCTTGCCAGGCTGGCGGTTCGCGCCAAGGCCGTCCTACAGACCAAAACGGCTGTCGTACGGAGCAAAGCCATGTTTGGAAAGGACGACTTAGTGGACAATCTCAGCCGCGATCTCGATCGCGCGCGCGGAAGACGCGATGCACTCGCATCCGAAGCCACGACCCTGACGGCCCAGATCGCCGAAATCGAAGCCCGCCTTTCGGAAGAGAAGAAAAGGCGGGAGCGTGAGCGCGTCTTGTGCGAGATCGAAGCGATCAAAACGCGAGTCAAGCAAGCCGCCGGCGCGTTTGCACCCGTCGTCGATGGTCTCTCCAAGGCGATCGAGTCGGCTGCGGCAGTCGTGCCCGAGGCGCGCGAGCTCAACAGTTTCCTGGTGTCGGTGGCGACCGAAATCGACAGCGTGCTCGATCCCCTGTTGCGCGAACTGGATCAGCGCGCGGATGCGGTGCGAACAGGCCACGTCGCGCTGGACCTGCCGAGTTCGGCCAATGAAGCGCCGCCCATCGAGCTGCCGAAAGACAGCAACGAACGCCTGCTTCGTTTTCCAGCATGGCTGTCTCGCGACAAGGAGACGGACAAGAAGGAAACAGCGGAGAGCCCGCGCAGCACGGCCGCGTGAAGTTGGCAGGTGGCTGCTTTCCCTTCTCCCCTTGTGGGAGAAGGTGGCGCGCAGCGCCGGATGAGGGGTATCTCTCCTCGAACTCACTGCAATAGCTTCGCGCGCGGAGAGAACCCCTCACCCGGCTTCGCTATCGCGAAGCCACCCTCTCCCACAAGGGGAGAGGGTGATACGCATCGAAAGATGCGATCCGGGTGAGGGGATGCGGGCTCACTGAGCGCCGCGGCCCCTCACCCGGATTGCTCAGGCGCGCAATTGCGCGCCATAGCAATCCGACCTCTCCCCGCTGGGGAGAGGTGGACCTCCGGCCGAACCTGATTTCATCGCGCTTTGGAGCCGCGTAGCAGCGGTCCATATCCGGCATTGCAACGAGTAACTCCCCTCTCGCCACCGCTCAGTTGGCGGCGCGGCGCAGGAAGGCGGGGATATCGAGAACGGCCTCGTCGGGCGCGTTGCGCGCAGCGGTGCGGCCGTAAGGATCGAGCGGCCGGTCGGCGGCGTGGCGTGCATGTTCCAGGCTCGGCCTTGCCGGTGGCCCCACGGGGTGGTGCGGGCGCAGCGGCGGGCTTTCCACTTGCGCAAGGGGTGCACTGCGCTCGATGCGATCGGCGATGCGCCGGCCGTCGTTGCGCAGCCGGCCGGCGAGCTGGGTGAGGGCGGTTTCCACTGGTTGCGCCTGAATTGCGGGGTCGAGATTATCGATGCCGGTCGCCACCACCGAGACGCGGACGATGCCTTCGAGGCTGTCGTCAAACGACGCGCCGACGATGATGTTGGCGTCCGGGTCGGCCTCGTCGCGAATGCGGGTCGCGGCTTCGTCGACCTCGTACAGCATGAGATCCTTGCCGCCGGTGATGGAGATGATGAGGCCACTGGCGCGCTTGATCGAGGGATTCTCGATCAATGGATTGGAGATCGCGGCCACGGCGGCGGCGAGCACGCGCTTCTCGCCGGACGCCTCGCCCCGTCCCATCATGGCCTTGCCCTTCTCCTTCATGACGGAGAGGACGTCGGCGAAATCGAGATTGATCAGGCCTTCCTTGACGATGAGGTCGCTGATGCAGGCCACGCCCGAATAGAGCACCTGGTCGGCAAGGGCGAAGGCGTCGGCGAATGTGGTCTTGTCGCTGGCCACCCGGAACAGGTTCTGGTTCGGGATGATCAAGAGGGTGTCGACCGTCTTCAGCAACTCCTCGATGCCGGCTTCGGCAAAGCGCATGCGGCGCTGGCCCTCGAAGTAGAACGGCTTGGTGACCACGCCGATCGTGAGAATGCCGAGCTCGCGCGCGGCCCTGGCGACGATGGGGGCAGCCCCGGTGCCGGTGCCGCCGCCCATGCCGGCCGTCACGAACACCATGTGTGCGCCGGTCAATTGATCGCGGATCGTATCGATCGCCTCTTCGGCTGCGGCGCGTCCCAATTCCGGCTGCGAGCCGGCGCCGAGGCCTGCGGTTACCTTTGTGCCGAGCTGGATCAGGTGCCTCGCCTTCGACATGGCCAGCGCCTGCGCGTCGGTATTGGCGACCACGAACTCGACGCCTTGCAGCCCGGCCGTGATCATGTTGTTGACCGCATTGCCGCCGGCGCCGCCGACCCCGAACACGACGATGCGGGCCTTCATTTCGTGGATATCGGTGATGCCAGTCATGCTTCCCTCGTGATTGCTCCGGCATGCCGGGGATGGAGATGAGTATCGCGTGCTACCTGCAGGCCGCGCGGTCTGCTTGCACGATCGCAGCGGCCAGATGTCCCAATCGACGCGCGGCGTGCCCCGCGATCGCGCCGCCAGCCCGGCGACCGGTCCGCAAGTCCGCCACTTCGTCTTCCAGTCGTGCCGCCCACGCATTGGCAGCCATCGTCTCGGCGGCCGCCTGCATCAGCTCGATCGTGAGGCGATCGGCGCGCTCGCGCTCGCGCTCGAAATCGGCCCTTGTGTTGGCTGCCACCATTTCGAGCCATGCGACCTCCGCCTTGAAGGCCGCGATCTTGAAGGCCTCGATCTTGGCCAGGGAGGCATCGATCGGGTCTGCCCGGCGGCCGCGTCGCGGGCGGGGTGTGTAGCGGAGCTCGGAGAAATCAACGCTCACCAGCGCCTTGCCGTCCTCCGACCGCGAGCGCGGCCACCGGCGGCGTCTCGCCAGCGAACGCGCGGCCTCTCGCGAGATAGCGAGGCGGGCACTGAGATCGGCATACGTCAACAACTCAACGCACATCGGCGCTTCTCCTGGAGCGAACCGGGAAGGCATTTCGAGCTAATGATGGCTGGACGATTGCCGCAGGCTAGGCTGCGTTGGTTAATGGACGGTTAACGCGCGAGAGGCGCCGTTTACGAGTGTCGTCAGCGTGCCGATCCCGGGATCGTAGGGCAGCATCTGCCGCGGCTGCGTCTTGCCGGGCTTGCGCAGGCAGCGATCGAGCTTCAGGAGGTTGGAGATGCTCTCCGAGATCTCGTCGCGGTGCCGTCCCAGCAGATGACGAAGCTTTTTGGGTCGGGTTTGGCTGCGTGCTCCATGGGATGCGCTTCCGGGTGATGCTACCGGGGCGAGAATAGCGGATTTGCGGAGGTTGGTTGATGTCTTCGTGACGATCTTGTTGGCCTGCACGGGAATTCAGAGCCATCAGCCGCCAGCCTCTCATCAACTCTGCGAGGTCGTCGACCTGTAATTCGAAGGCAGGCATCGGTGCATTGAACCCTCCGCCGTCACGAGCTATGCCAACTTGCCTTTCCTCTGCCCAAGCGCTTAATAGTGACCGTGTTCGCGTTGGCTTCAAAGTTAACTTGCATAAGTGCAGGGATTGGATTGGAGAGCTTTTGTTTAACGCCAACTATCTCGCGATAGTCGGGCGAGGTGATCGAGACTCTTCCGGTCGATTCGTCCACATATACGCGAGCAGGAAGTTTAGCGTTGAACCATGTTGGAGGAGCAAGTTCCAAAGTCCAGCGTTGCTCGTTCCACCGCTGTATCGGTGAAGACAGCGCTTCGGTTCGGAATTGCTTCCAAATTGCTGAGGTCTCTGGCGTCGGAAAGTTTGGCTGATCTGTCAGAGCGATAACTTCGTTTGACTCAAGCCAGGAATTCATCTCAGAAAGATTCGAGAAGATGGGCTGCGTCTGCTCTATGGCCTCGCGCGCTGCGATGCGTGAAGGTAGCCCGGCTCTAACTAGCATCGCCATAGAGCTTCGCGGTAAGCGAAGTAAGCCCATCGGCGACCAATTCGATTGCCAAGCCAGAATCCAGACCGATTCCCATTGCAAATTGGCTACGCCTCTGCTGAGCAGTCGATTTGTTCCAGATGAGCCGCGAGCGCGCTTCCATGATCCAAAGCTGATGCCCCTTGGTTTCGGCTGCAAGTCGGGCGATTTGCCGAGACCAGAGAGAGCTAGTCAGAGCAGCATCGAGGAGTTTGGGAAGTTCATCGCTATTGCTATCCAGCGCTTCGACCAGGCCGAGTACAGTCGCATCGAGGCGTTCGATCAAACTGACCATGCTCTCGGTATCGTTTGGTTGATCCGGAGGGAACCATGCACTCTGAGAATTCGCCAGAAACTCCATCGCGTCATGTCGGCCGAATACGCCTGTTCTGGCCAACCTAGCCATGACTTCGTTTACGACGCTAACAATTCCGCTCGCGAGAGATCGAGCTTTCGACGAGTTGATCAGGCGAGCCCAAACATCCAAGCGCCAACTCTCGGGCTCGAACATTACGTGGAGTACGAGACCATCAAGATCAACAAATGCTCGTCCCGCTCGTCCTGCAACATTTGCGAATTCTTCGCCCGTGAGTGGCACTCCCGATCTATATAGCGTTGGTATCAGAAGGACTGCTGCATTGAGGTTTAGGCCTTGTGCCAGAGTTGGTGATGCTATCACCACCTCGAGAACGCCTGCCCCAAGCAGCGCCTCGACCTCTCTAAGAAATGGGCTCGGCAGGCGCGCGTGGTGGATCTAGCTGTAGTTGATCTGCATGACGCTGGCTACAGACGCGTTAGGTGTCAAGCATGCGCGGAAAAGTTGCGTCAGGTTTTCAACTATCTCAATGCGAGGAGCATTTAATTACCGCTCAGGACCTCATCACCCCCACAAACAAAAGCGGCCGGATCTTCCGATCCGGCCGTAACGCAAAACGCAACTGGCTAAGCCTACGCCACGCGACGCAACTTAGCCCCCGCCCAATTCTGAAAAACTTAGCTGGCCTTCTTGACCGGCGCGGTGTCGCCGACCTTTTTCTGGATGGCGCGCTTCAGCTCGAGGGCGCGCGGGGAGAGGGCGTCGGTCTTGGCCTTGAGCAGGAAGGCATCGAGGCCGCCATTGTGGTCGACGCTCTTCACCGCGGTGGTGGAGACGCGCAGGCGCACGTTGCGGCCGAGGGCTTCCGAGATGAACGTCACGTTGACGAGGTTCGGCAGGAAGCGGCGCTTGGTCTTGATGTTGGAGTGGCTGACCTTGTGGCCGACGAGGGGGCCCTTGGCCGTCAGTTCGCAGCGGCGAGACATGGCAAAAATCCTTATCCTAAACCCCCAACGAGTTGCGGCCGCCATTCTGGGCGCCACGGGGGCGAATTCTCTGTCCTTGCAGGGAGCGGGCGGACGTATAGGGGGGAAGGGGCGGGTAGTCAAGGATTTGGGGTGGGTTTCGTGCCCGGCGCAATGCCCACCCGCGGTATCATCGCCCGCGCAGGCGGGCGATCCAGTACTCCGAGACGGCTGTGGTTGACCAGAGGGGCCGCGGCGTACTGGATGCCCCGGTCAAGCCGGGGCATGACAGCGGAGGGGGTGGGGAGAGGTGTTCGAGCCCGCGGCGCCCCAATCACCAAAACGGCAATGATCGGAACGCCTTACCATCACATAAAGGGCGTAATCGCGCCGGAAGAATCCGGTGGAGTTCCGCGCCTGCGCGCCCGGACGCATTGCCTACCGCCGATTTCGGCTTAAGTAACGCATCGATTGGCGCCCCGATTGGAAAGCTTCGTGCCCACCTCGTCCCCCGTTTCGCCCCGGCGGCGCTCTGCCGGCCAGCTGGCCCTGGCGGCCCTGTGCGGCCTCGCCTTGGCGTGGGCGGCCGAGCCCGTGGCGGCGCAGGGCAAGCTCGAGGCGCAATATGAGGCGTCGCTGGCGGGCATTCCCGTCGGCAGGGGCGCCTGGAACATCGACATCCAGGACGACGTGTTCGCGGCCGCGGCCTCCGGCGGCACCACCGGGATCTTGAAGTCGTTCACCGGCGGGTCCGGCACCGGCGCCTCGCAGGGCCGCGTCGTCAACGGCGCGCTGGTTGCGACCGGCTACCAGGCCTCCACCACCACCTCGAAGAAGACCGAAGAGATCCGCATCACGCTCGACAAGGGCAATGTGAAGGAGTTCGCGATCCTGCCGGAGCCGCCGGTCGATCCGGACCGCATCGTCGTCACCGAGGCGCATCGCCGCGGCGTCTGGGACCCGATGACGGCCTCGCTGCTGCGCGTGCCCGGCACCGGCGATCCGGTCTCGCCAGAGGCTTGCCACAACGCAGCGCCCGTGTTCGACGGCCGCATGCGCTACGATCTCAAGCTCGATTTCAAGCGCATGGAGAGCGTCAAGGCCGAGAAGGGCTATAGGGGCCCGGTCGTGGTCTGCGCGCTCTATTTCGTGCCTGTGGCCGGCTACATCCCCGATCGCCCCGTGATCAAATATCTCGCCGCCCAGCGCAACATCGAGATCGCGTTTGCGCCGGTGGCGGGCACGCGCATCCTGGTCCCGTTCTGGCTGAAAGTGCCGACGCCGCTGGGGCCGGCCATGCTGGAAGCGACCAGCTTCATCACCTCTCCCCAGCCGCCACGCGTGGCGAAGACGCAGTAAGCCTTCACCCTCCCCTGGAGGGGGAGGGTCGATCGCGCGTAGCGCGAGCGGGGTGGGGTGATCTCTCCGCACGAACAGTGCCCGTGGGGAGAGATCACCCCACCCCGTCGCGCATTTCGCTGCGCTCCATGTGCGCCTACCCTCCCCCTCCAGGGGAGGGTAAGAAAGTGTGTAAATTCAATGGCATGCTACTGTGCATGGGGTTGTTTTCGCACTTTTTGTTTTGGCAGGCCGGCGAGACGGGAATCCATTTGACTCCCGCCCGATTCTGATTCGACTCCGCGCCATCCCCAATTTTAAGAAACCCGCCACCGAAACGTCGCTTGTGCGATCGGGCAAAACTCCATCTAGTGCGCAACCAATACGAGTCCCGCGACATGTTGCGTGAACGGAACAGGACTCATCAGGGAGTCAGCGATTCGGCCGCGATTCGTTCTAGAGTCGTTCCGAAGCTTAAGGCTAACGGGAAAAGCGTCGCAAAGTGAGACAGTTGCGCGAGGTTTGGGGAGCTCTCTCTTCTCCCTCTCCCCGTTCTTACGGGGAGAGGGTTGGGGTGAGGGGCTGCATCCGCGAAAACGGAGACAGTTCGACTCGCGGAGAGCCCCCTCACCCGGCGCTTCGCGCCGACCTCTCCCCGCAAGCGGGGCGAGGTGACTTTCAAGCGCTTCGCGCTCCCGCCCCAAAACGGCACTGACATTCGCCCAAATCGCCACTACCTAATCCCTGGATATGGCTTTCTCTCCCTCCCCCTTCGCTTCCGAGCGCGCGCCCGGCGCCGGCGTCACTGCAGTGCTCGGGCCGACCAACACCGGCAAGACCCATCTCGCCATCGAGCGGATGCTGGCGCATCCCTCCGGCATGATCGGCCTGCCGCTGCGTCTGCTTGCGCGCGAGGTCTACAACAAGATCGCCGATCGCGCGGGGCCGGAGAGCGTCGCGCTCGTCACCGGCGAGGAGAAGATCAAGCCGAAGAAGCCGCGCTATTGGGTCTCGACCGTCGAGGCGATGCCGCGCGACCTTGATGTCTCGTTCCTCGCCATCGACGAGGTCCAGATCGCTTCGGACCTCGAACGCGGCCACGTCTTCACCGACCGCATCCTCAACCGCCGCGGCCGCGACGAGACGCTGCTGCTCGGCGCTGCCACGATGCGCCCGATCATCGAGCGGCTGTTGCCGGGCGTGTCCATGATCACGCGGCCGCGCCTCTCCAGCCTCGAATTCGCCGGCGACCGCAAGATCACGCGCCAGCCGCGCCGTACCGCCATCGTCGCCTTCTCCGCCGACGAGGTCTACGCCATCGCCGAGCTGATCCGCCGCCAGCATGGCGGCGCCGCCGTGGTGCTGGGCTCGCTGTCGCCGCGCACCCGAAACGCGCAAGTGGCGATGTTCCAGAACGGCGACGTCGATTATCTCGTCGCCACCGACGCGGTCGGCATGGGCCTCAATCTCGACGTCGACCACGTCGCCTTCGCCTCCGACCGGAAGTTCGACGGCTACCAGTTCCGCCGCCTCACCCCGGCCGAGTTCGCGCAGGTCGCCGGCCGCGCCGGCCGCGCCACGCGCAACGGCACCTTCGGCACCACCGGCCGCTGCGCGCCGTTCGAGCCCGAGCTCGTCAACGCGCTGCAGAACCATACCTTCGACGCCGTGAAGATGCTGCAATGGCGCAACTCGAAGCTGGATTTCTCCTCGCTCGGCGCGCTCCAGGTGTCGTTGAACCTAGCCCCGGGCCATGAGGCGCTGACGCGCGCGCCTGTTGCCGAGGACATGCGCGTGCTCGACCACGCCGCCCGCGACGGCGAGGTGCGCGATATCGCGCATGGCAAAGACGCCGTGGAACGCCTCTGGGAGGCCTGCCAGGTCCCCGATTACCGAAAGCTGTCGCCCGCCGCCCATGCCGAGCTGGTGACGACGCTCTACGGCTTCCTGATGCAGAAGGGATGCGTCCCCGATGCCTGGTTTGCCGCCCAGGTCGACCAGGCCGACCGCACCGACGGCGACATCGACACGCTGTCGGCCCGGATCGCGCAGATTCGCACCTGGACCTTCGTCGCCAACCGCCCGGACTGGCTGAAAGACCCCGAACGCTGGCAGGGGATCGCGCGGGAGGTCGAAAATAAATTATCGGATGCGCTCCATGAACGCTTGACTGAGCGTTTCGTTGATCGTCGGACCAGTGTATTGATGCGCCGCCTGCGGGAGAACACGAGCTTGAATACTGAAATCGGCAAGACCGGCGAAGTCATCGTCGAAGGCCATGTCATCGGCCGCCTCGACGGCTTCACCTTTGCACCGGACGTGGCGGAAGCCGGCTCCGATGCGAAAGCCTTGCAGGCTGCAGCGCAAGCGGTGCTCGCCGGCGAGATCAACACGCGCGCCGAGAAGCTGGGCAACGCGCCGGACGAGCAGTTCGTGCTGACCTCGGAAGGCATGATCCGTTGGACCGGCGATGCCGTGGCGCGGCTGTCCGCCGCAGACGACGCGCTGCATCCGCGCATCCGGATCATCTCCGACGAGAGATTGACTGGGGCGCCGCGTGAAAAAGTGCAGGCGCGGCTCGAGCTCTGGCTCAAGACGCATATCGAAAAGCTGCTCGGGCCGATGTTCGAGCTGTCGAAGGCCGAGGATGTCACCGGCATCGCCCGCGGCATCGCCTATCAGCTGGTCGAGGCGCTCGGCGTGCTCGAGCGTCCCAGAATCGCGAACGAGCTGAAGGATCTCGATCAGCCTTCGCGCGCGGTCCTGCGCAAATATGGCGTCCGCTTCGGCGCCTATCACATCTATTTCCCCGGCCTGCTCAAGCCCGCCGCGCGCGCGCTCGCCGCGCTCTTGTGGGCGCTGAAGCAGGACAATGTCGATCTCTCCGCGCTCTCGGGCGCGCAGCATCTGGCATCGTCGGGCCGCACCTCGTTCCCGGTCGACAAGCAGCTGCCGCGCGATGCCTATCGCGTGCTCGGCTACAAGCAGGCCGGCGAGCGCGCCGTGCGCGTCGACATTTTGGAGCGGCTTGCCGATCTGATCCGCCCGGCGCTGGCCTGGCGCGAGAACTCGCCCGGCGAAAAGCCCGCCGGCGCGTTCGACGGCCGCAGCTTCGTGGTGACGCAGGCGATGACCTCGCTCACGGGATCGGCCGGCGAGGATTTTGCGTCCGTGCTGCGCGCGCTCGGCTATCGCATGGAGAAGCGTCCGCCGCTGCCGCAAAAGCCTGTGGTGACCGAGACCGTCGCGGCAGAGACGCCGCCCGTCGAGGGCAGCGCGGAGACCTCGACCGAAACCGAGATCGAGACCGCGGCGGAGGCCGTTGCGGGTCTGCCTGCAGAGGCATCCACGGATGCCGCCGCTGAACCCGTCACCGTCGAAGACGCGCCCGGCGTGGAGCCGCAGGACGAGGCGGCGCCCGCGGAGCCGGCGCTGGAAGCTTCGCCCGAGGCTCCCGTCACGCCTGAAGATGCCCCCGGCATCGCGCCGCCGGTGGAAGAGACCGCTGCGCCGGCGGAGGCTGCCGGCCTCGAAGCCGCCGCCGCCGAGACCGCGGCAACGGAAGCTGCCGCATCGCCTGACGCTGCCGCGCCTGAGGCTGCGGCATCTGAGGCTGCGGCGACGCCGGCCGAGCCCGAGCTCGTCGAGGTCTGGCGTCCCGGCGGCCGTCATGAGGACCGCAAGCCGCGCCACGAGCGCCATCGCCATCAGCGTCATCATCACCGCCCGCAGGCGGCTGCAGAGGGCGCCACGGCCGCGCCGGGCGAAGCAGCGCAGTCAGCCGACGGCGAGAAACGCGGCGAGCGCCATCGTCATGGTGGTCATCGCCGCGATGGGGCTAAGGATTTTCGCAAGCCGCGTGAAGGTGGCGAGGGCGGTGATCGCCGCGAGGATAGGAATCGCAGCTTCCAGGGCAAGGACCGCGATCGCAACAAGGGTAAGCCCGGCGATCGCGACGGTGGTCGCGAGCATCGTGGCCGCGACCGCGACAAGGGCCGCGACCGTCGCGACCGTGAGTCCGGTCCGTCGCTGCGTCCCTATGCCTCCAGCGCGAACCCGCGCGAACGCGATCGTCCGGTCGATCCGAACTCGCCCTTCGCAAAACTCGCCGCGCTGAAAGAACAGCTGTCCGGCCGGAAGGAGTAATCTTACGACCGAGCGGCAGCGCATCGACAAATGGCTGTGGCACGCCCGCGTGGTGAAGGCGCGCACCTCCGCCGCTGAACTGGTCGTCACCGGCCACGTTCGCGTCAACGGCGCACGCGAGACATCGCCGGGGCATGCGATCAAGCTCGGCGATGTCCTCACCATCGCGCTCGATCGCACCGTGCGCGTCTTGAAGGTCACCGCCTTCAACGAACGCCGCGGCGATGCCGCCTCGGCCCGCGCGCTCTACGAAGAGCTCGGCGAGCGCAATTAATTGCGCTTGGTATTCATTTCTTGGCCGATCAAACGCACACAAGTGTCATGATCGGCTGTTGCCGACCTTGCAGCGCCGGGCCATCCGCGCTACGCAAGCCGCGACTTTTAAAAGAGCTTTTCGGAGCGTTGGATGACTTACGTCGTCACTGAAAACTGCATCAAGTGCAAGTACACCGACTGCGTCGAGGTCTGCCCGGTCGACTGTTTCTACGAGGGTGACAACATGCTCGTCATCCATCCCGACGAGTGCATCGACTGCGGCGTGTGCGAGCCGGAATGCCCCGCCGACGCCATCAAGCCGGACACGGAACCGGGTCTGGAAAAGTGGCTCCAGGTCAACGCCGACTACGCCAAGAGCTGGCCGAACATCACCCAGAAGAAAGAATCACCCGCCGATGCCAAGGAATTCGACGGCATGGAAGGCAAGTTCGAGAAATATTTTTCTCCGAACCCGGGCTCGGGAGACTAATTAGGGCCCAAACTTAACCCTATTAGCGGCGTTGCCGCCGAAAACCAGCCCTCAAGACCCCTAAATCATTGATTTTTGCGGGAAATGTGCTATATTGGGCACATTAAGCCGAACCCCGTCAGCCCCGTTGGCCCCTCTGGGTTCCCGTGAAACCAAATGTCGAACAGGGGCGTGGCAGTTTTCCGCGCGCAGGCTGTGTCACAGAAAACGCGTAAAAAGAGTACTTCAGCGAGGGCTTCCCATAAGGAGGCCAAAAAAGTCGCCGCGGCCAGCCGTAGCGCATCCAAGGGTCGGACCGCGACGAAGGCGCCGGCTGCAAAGTCCTCGAAGAACAAAAGAAGCGCAATGCCTAACAAGACTGCCAAACCGGCCGCGAAAGCGACCGTTGCCAAGCCTGCTGCTGCCAAGGCTCATCCTGCGAAGGCTCACGCTGCCAAGCCCGCCGCGCCGAAGGCTCCCGTTGCTGCTGCTCATGCCAAGGCTCCTGCCGCTGCCAAGCCGGCCGCCAAGCCCGCTGCTGCGCCGAAGGTCGAGGAAAAGAAGGTCGTGACGCAGCGTCAGGGCTTCAAGGCCAACGAATTCGTCGTCTATCCCGCTCACGGCGTCGGCCAGATCCTGGCCATCGAGGAGCAGGAGATCGCCGGTGCCAAGCTCGAGCTGTTCGTCATCAACTTCATCAAGGACAAGATGACGCTGCGCGTTCCGACCGCCAAGGTCGCCAATGTCGGCATGCGCAAGCTGTCCGATCCGGCGCTGGTCAAGAAGGCGCTGGAGACACTTAAGGGCCGCGCCCGCGTCAAGCGCACCATGTGGTCGCGCCGCGCCCAGGAATACGAAGCAAAGATCAATTCGGGCGACATCGTCGCGATCGCGGAAGTCGTGCGCGACCTCTACCGCTCGGAGTCGCAGCCGGAGCAGTCCTACAGCGAACGCCAGCTCTATGAAGCGGCGCTCGATCGTCTGTCCCGCGAGATCGCGGTGGTGCAGCACTCGACCGAGACCGAAGCGGTCAAGGAGATCGAGGCCCAGCTCGCCAAGAGCCCGCGCCGCGCCAACGCCAAGGCGGAAGCCGCCGACGGCGAAGCCGATTCGGATGCCGAGGGCGATACCGACGATACCGATGGCGACGACACCACCGTCGCCGACGAGGCCGCGTAAGCGCCTCAGTCGATTGCAAGAGATCAAAAGCCCGGCCGTTTGGCCGGGCTTTTTGTTTGGGTCTGCACTCGCGCGGAGATACTGGATCGGTGCTCGCTGGTCCAGAACAACGAGGAGAGAATGGGAGCGAAGCCGGTTCAAGAAATGCGGTGTCGTCCCGGCGAAGGCCGGCACCCATAACCACCGAATTGCATTTGGCAAAGACTACCAATGATCATCTCGCGCCAAACTACTCACTGTGGTTATGGGTCCCGGCCTTCGCCTCACTTCACCGGCCGTTTCTCCAGCTTCCGCGCCAGCGTGCGCCGATGCATGCCGAGCCGCCGTGCCGCCTCCGAGATGTTGAAATCCGTCTCGATCAGGGTCTGGTGGATGCGCTCCCATTCCAGCGTCTTGATCGATGTCGGCCGGGTGTCGAGCGCGACCTCGGCGTTGCCTTCGGCCTTGTTGAAGGCGGCCTCGATGTCGTCGGTGTTCGACGGCTTCGCCAGATAGTGGCAGGCCCCCAGCTTGATGGCCTCGACGGCGGTGGAGATGCTGGCAAAGCCGGTCAGCACCACGATCAGCATGTCGGGATCATGCGTGTGCAGGAGCTCGACGCAGGCAAGCCCGGAGGCGCCGCCGAGCTTGAGGTCGACCACGGCATGGCCGAAGGATCGCTCCTCCAGCACTTGGCGCACCTCCTCGATCGAGGCGGCCAGCACGACCTCGTAGCCGCGGCGCTCGAACGAGCGTTTCAGCGTGCGGGCGAAGCCGGCATCGTCCTCGACGACGATGAGCGAGCGGTCAGGCGTCAAAATTCCCTCCGATCGCAAGCGTTGCGAGCGGCAGCGTGAGGCGAACGGTGGCGCCGCGCTTCCTGTGGTTCTCGGCGGTCACGCTGCCCCCCAACTTGCGCACCACGTTCACCACCAGGAACAGGCCGAGCCCGCCGCCGGCACGACCCTTGCTCGACTGATAGGGCTTTCCGAGCTGCGCCAGCATCTCCGGCGCAAAGCCCGGGCCACGGTCGCTGATCGCCAGCACGAGATTGTCGCCCTCGCGCTCGGCGACGAGCTCGACCCATTCCCGCGAGACCTCGTAGGCATTGTCGAGCACGTTGAAGATCACCTGCTTCAGCGCGACGTCGGAGACGATCGCGACGTCCTCGCCGAACGTATTGACGAAGTAGAGCGTGCGCGCCGAGCGCGCATCGCGCCATTCCTCCACCAGTGCAGTGACAAAGGCCGTCACCGTCGTCGGCGAGGAGCCTTCGCCGCGCGCTTCGCCCGCCGACACCAGGATGCCCGTGACGATCGATTTGCAGCGTTGCAGCGAGGTTTCCATCTCCGCGAGATCTTCGGCGAGTTCCTGATCGGCGGCGAGATCGGGCATGCGGCGCCAGTCGCTGAGGATCACCGAGAGCGAGGCCAGCGGGGTGCCGAGCTCATGGGCCGCGCCGGAGGCGAGCAGGCCCATGCGCACGATGTGATCCTGCTCGGCCGCATGCTGGCGCAGCGCCGCCAGATGCGCGTCGCGCTCGCGCAAATTCCTGTTGATGCGGGTGACGAACACCACCAGCAGCACGGCGTTGAGAACGAAGCCCAGCAGCATGCCTGTCACGGTGAGGCTGTAGGTCTCGCTGATGGGATTTGGCGGCAGGTCGAGCGGCCGGTAAGCGAGCGTCAGCCACACAAAACTCGCGCAAGTCAGTGCCACCAGCGACCAGGTCGAGCGGGCGTCGAGCAGCACCGCGCCCAGCGTCACCTGGAGCAGGAACAACGAGGTGAAGGGGTTGGTGGCGCCGCCAGAGAGGAAGAGCTGCGCGGTCAGCGCGGCGACGTCGAGCATCAGCGCGACCAAAAGCTCATTGTTGGTGATCGCCGCGCGATGGCGCACCCAGACCAGGCTGGAGACGTTGAGCAGCACCAGCGCGCCGATCACCGCGCCCATCCGTTCCAACGGCAAGACAATACCCAGGCCAAAATGCACGACGCCGATGGTCACGATCTGGCCGACCACCGCGGTCCAGCGCAGCTGGATCAGCAGCGCCATGTTCTTGCGGTTGGTCTCGTCGTCGGTGGGAGCAGTGCCGATCAACTCGCCGCGCGCGTCCGCCTGCGACTGCAGCGTCACGGCCAGCTCGCCGCCATGGGCAAGCGTCCGGGGACTCGACTTTGCGTCGTCAGGTCGGCTCGACGATCGTTCCAGCATCTGATCCCGTCCTGCGGGCAGCGGCATCGGAGCCGCCGGCCGGTTCATGGACGAAGCGTTTGCGGCGGAACAGCCCGCCGCCGAATGTGACGAAAAGCCTGCCGACCAGCATGAAGGCCAGGGCAAACCACGTCAGCGCGTAGATCAGGTGGTTATTGGGAAAGCGGATCACGGTCAATCCGCCGATCGGACCGCCGGCAATTTGTGATCCGGCGTCGGCATCCACGAAAAAGGGCGCGACCTCGTGGAGGCCGCGTGCCGCTGCGATCGCGGCGACATCCCGCGAGTACCAGCGGTTGTGCTGGGGCACGTTGTTCCGCAGGAATCCGCCCTTCGGCTCTGTCATGCGCAACAGGCCGGTGATCTCGACCGGGCCGTCGGGATTGCCGTTCCGGCGCGTCGATGCGTCGCGCCGCTCGGACGGCACGAAGCCGCGGTTGATCAGGACCTCCGTGCCGTCGTCACGCTTGAGCGGCGTCAGCACCCAATAACCGGGGCCTTCCTCGGTGACGGCTTGAACCAGCGTCTCGCGGTCATGCAGGAAATGGCCGGTGACGCTGACATGCCTGTATTCGTCGTTCGCGGCGCTGATCGTGGGCCACGCAGCGGCCGAGGGGATCGGCACCGCCGGGGCATGAACGCGCTGCTCGACGCGGTCGATCAGCGCCAATTTCCAGGCGCGGCGCTCGATCTGCCAGACGCCAAGCGCAATCAGAAGGGTAATCGCCGTCAGCGAGAGGACCGTGAGCCACAGGGACGGGGATCGCGCAGCCTTGCCGCGCGTCCCGCTTGCCTTGCCCGTCACGGTCCGGGGTTCGCTCACTTCATGCCCGTCATCTGATGGATCGGCATCATGTTGCTGTTGAGGTGGTTCATCACCCACAGCGAACCGGACAGCGCGATCACCACCATGACGATGGTGAAGATCAGCGCCATCATGCTCCAGCCGTTCTCGGACGTCGTGTTCATGTGCAGGAAGTAGATCATATGCACGACGATCTGCACGACCGCGAAGGCCATAATGACGAGCGCGGTGATCTGCTTGCTCGGCAGCGCACCGCTCATCACCAGCCAGAACGGGATCGCGGTCAGCACGACCGAGAGCACGAAGCCGAGCATGTAGGTCGAGAACGTGCCGTGGGCGTGGCTGTCGCCGTGGTGATGATCGTCGGCGTGGGCGGCGTGAGTATCGGTGTTCATCGCAGAACTCCCAGGAGATAGACGAAGGTGAAGACGCCGATCCAGACCACGTCGAGGAAGTGCCAGAACATCGACAGGCACATCAGGCGGCGGCGGTTGGCCTCGATCAGGCCGAACTTCCAAACCTGCACCATCAGCGTCACCAGCCAGATCAGGCCGCAAGAGACGTGCAGACCGTGGGTGCCGACCAAAGTGAAGAAGGCGGACAGGAAGGCGCTGCGCTGCGGCGTTGCGCCTTCATGGATCATGTGGGCGAACTCGGTGAGCTCGATGCCGATGAAGGCGAGGCCGAACAGGCCGGTGATCGCCAGCCACATCTGGGTCTGGGCAACCTTGTTCTGCTGCATCGTCAGCATGGCAAAGCCATAGGTGATCGACGACAGCAGCAGCATCGAGGTGTTCACCGCGACCAGGTCGAGGTCGAACAGATCCTTTGGCGCGGGACCGGCGGCATAGTTGCCGCCGAGCACGCCGAAGGTGGCGAACAGGATCGCGAAGATGAGGCAGTCGCTCATCAGATAGATCCAGAAGCCGAGCGAGGTGCTCCAGCCTTCCGGATGCGGGTGCTCGTCGGCGAGGTAGAAGACCGGCTCGCCGGTCTGCGAGGGATTGATCGCGACAGTCATTTACTTGGCTCCGGCGAGCAGTTTGGTGCGCGCGTCCTCGGTCCGGATGACGTCTTCAGCCGGAATGTCGAAGTCGCGGTGATAGTTGAAGGTGTGACCGATGCCGACGGCGAGCATCGCGATGAAGCTCGCGGCGGCCAGCCACCAGATGTACCAGATCAGGCCAAATCCCATCGCGGTGGCAAGACCGGCGAGGATGATGCCGGTGCCGGTGCTGCTCGGCATGTGGATCGGCCTGAAGCCGGTGAGCGGACGCTGGTAGCCGCGCTTCTTCATGTCCCACCACGCGTCGTTGTCGTGCACGACGGGCGTGAAGGCGAAGTTGTAGTCCGGCGGGGGCGAGGAGGTCGCCCATTCCAGCGTGCGCGCATCCCAGGGATCGCCGGTGACGTCCTCGAGCTGCTCGCGCTTGAGGAGGCTGACCGCGAACTGCATCAGCATCGAGAGAATCCCGATGAAGATGAAGACGGCACCGATCGCGGCGATGATGAACCAGATCTGCAAGGACGGATCATCGAACACGCGCAGGCGCCGGGTCACGCCCATCAGGCCGAGCACGTAGAGCGGCATGAAGGCGAGGTAGAAGCCGGTGACCCAGAACCAGAACGACATCTTGCCCCAGAACGGATCGAGCTTGAAGCCGAACGCCTTCGGGAACCAGTAGTTGATGCCGGCGAAGGCGCCGAACACCACGCCGCCGATGATCACGTTGTGGAAGTGCGCGATCAGGAACAGGCTGTTGTGCAGGACGAAGTCGGCCGGCGGCACCGCGAGCAGCACGCCGGTCATGCCGCCGATCACGAAGGTCAGCATGAAGGCGATCGTCCACATCATCGGCAGCTCGTAACGGATGCGACCGCGATACATCGTGAACAGCCAGTTGAACATCTTCGCGCCCGTCGGAATCGAGATGATCATCGTGGTGATGCCGAAGAACGAGTTGACGCTGGCGCCCGAGCCCATCGTGAAGAAGTGGTGCAGCCAGACCAGGTACGACAGGATGGTGATGACGACCGTGGCGTAGACCATCGAGGTGTAGCCGAACAGCCGCTTGCCGGAGAAGGTCGAGGTGACCTCCGAGAAGATGCCGAAGGCGGGGAGAACCAGGATGTAGACCTCGGGATGGCCCCAGATCCAGATCAGGTTCACGTACATCATCGGGCTGCCGCCGAAATCGTTCGTGAAGAAGTTGGTGCCGACATAGCGGTCGAGCGAGAGCAGCGCGAGCACGACGGTCAGGACCGGGAAGGAGGCGACGATCAAGACGTTGGTGCAGAGCGAGGTCCAGGTGAACACCGGCATCTTCATCATGGTCATGCCGGGGCAGCGCAGCTTGACGATGGTGCAGATCAGGTTGATGCCGGATAACGTCGTGCCGACGCCGGCGACCTGCAGCGCCCAGATGTAATAGTCGACGCCGACGTCGGGACTGTAGCCGATGTTCGACAGCGGCGGATAAGCCAGCCAGCCGGTGCGGGCGAATTCGCCGATGAACAGCGAGGCCATCACCAGCACCGCGCCGCCGACCGTCATCCAGAAGCTGAAATTGTTCAGGAAAGGAAACGACACGTCGCGCGCGCCGATCTGGAGCGGCACGACGTAGTTCATCAGGCCCGTGACCAGCGGCATCGCCACGAAGAAGATCATGATCACGCCGTGGGCAGTGAAGACCTGATCGTAGTGATGGGCGTTGAGATAGCCTTCGGAGCCGCCAAAGGCGAGCATCTGCTGGCCGCGCATCATCAGTGCGTCGGCAAAGCCGCGCAGCAGCATCACGATGCCGAGGATCATGTACATGATGCCGATGCGCTTGTGGTCCACCGTGGTGAACCACTCGCGCCAGAGATAGCCCCAGAGGCGGAAATAGGTGAGGCCGCCGAGCAGTGCGGCGCCGCCGAGCGCGACCACCGCGAAGGTGCCGACGACGATCGGCTCGTGCAGCGGCAGCGATTCGAAGCCGAGCCGGCCGAAGATGAGCTTGAGAAGATCAGGAGACATGCGGGATCTCTTTAGGAGTCTGACTTCGGACGCTGTCCGAGGAAGAAGGACGAGGACTTCAGCGGCGCGAAGCTCGGCCGCTTCAGGCCGGCACCGAGCAGCGGCGCGGTGTCGGTGGGAGCCTTGATCGACGCGGTGGTCGCGGCGCCTTGCGGCGCATCCGGCGTGCAGGTGCCGGCGACGAAGCTCGGCTCCGGCCCAAGCACCGTGCCGCGGCGGGCGTATTTGTCGTAAGTGAGCGGCAGGGTGTTGTTCAGGCCCTCATGGCCGTTGCCGCCCTTGGCGTCGATCGCCATCATCTCGCTCTGGCACATCTTGCCGGTCTCGACGCACATGTTGAGGATCAGCCGGTAGAGATCGGAATCGACGGTGCCGTAGCGGCGCACCGGTTCGTTCTGGCTGGGCTTTTCGAGCTGGAGATATTCAGCGCGGCCGAGCGAGCCGCCGGCCGACTTGGCGCTGGCAACCCAGGCGTCAAAACCCTTGTCGTCGAGGCCCTGGAAGTTGAAGTGCATGCCGGAAAAGCCGGCGCCGCTATAGTTCGCCGAAAAGCCCTTGTAGGTGCCGGTGTGATTGACGACGGCGTGGAGCTTGGTCTCCATGCCCGGCATCGCGTAGATCTGGCCGGCGAGCGCGGGGATGTAGAACGAGTTCATCACCGAGGACGCGGTGATGCGGAAGGTGATCGGACGATCGACCGGAGCTGCCAGCTCATTGACGGTGGCGATGCCGTAGTCCGGATAGATGAAGAGCCACTTCCAGTCGAGCGCGACGACGTCGACCTCGAGCGGAGCCTTGGACTGATCCACGGCGCGCTCCGCATGGATGCGGCCGAGCGTGCGATAGGGGTCGAGCAGATGCGTGCCCATCCAGGTCAGTGCGCCCAGGCAGACGATGATCAAGAGCGGCGCCGACCAGATCACCAGCTCGAGCTTGGTCGAGTGGTCCCATTCCGGCTCGTAGCGAGCCGAGCTGTTGGACTGGCGGTAGCGCCAGGCGAACAGCACCGTCAGCGCCATCACGGGGACGACGATCAGGAGCATCAGGACGGTGGAGATGATGACGAGGTCGCGCTGTTGGGCAGCGATATCGCCGGCGGGCGCCAGCACGATGTAGTTGCAGCCGCTGAGCGCAACTGCCAGTGGTAGCAGCGCCAGGATCTTGAGACGGGACACGGGCCGAGCCTTATGAGAATGAGTTTCCTTTGCGGGGCCAAGGGGTAGCTGCGGCGCAACAATCCGGACATTGGACAATTTGTCCAATGTTGCAGTGCGGAATGTTGGGTCAGAGAGGACCAGAATGCCCGGCATCGCGCCGGGCGGTCGGCTTTGGTTTTCAGGACGTTAAGGGCGCACGAATGGCGACGGCACAGACCCCCGCAATGGCAGACCTCCACTCGGGCGAGCACGGCCACGACCAGGCCAGTCCCGGCGAGATCGCCATCGGCGTCATCATCGGCCGCACCTCGGAATTCTTCGACTTCTTCGTCTTCGCGATCGCCTCGGTGATCGTGTTCCCGCGCCTGGTGTTCCCGTTCGCGAGCGAGCTGACCGGCACCCTCTATTCCTTCATGATCTTCGCGCTGGCCTTCATGGCCCGGCCGATCGGCACCGTCATTTTCATGACGGTCGACCGCGCCTACGGCAAGACCGCCAAGCTGATCTCGGCGCTGTTCCTGCTCGGCACCGCCACCGTCGCTCTCGCGTTCCTGCCCGGCTATCACGAGATCGGCGTCGCCGCGATCTGGCTGCTGGCGCTGGCGCGTCTCGCCCAGGGTCTGGCCTGGGGCGGCGCCTGGGACGGTCTCGCTTCGCTGCTGGCGCTGAATGCGCCGTCTTCGAAGCGCGGCTGGTACGCGATGGTGCCGCAGCTCGGGGCCCCGCTCGGCCTGATCGTGGCGAGCGCGCTGTTCGCCTATTTCGCCGGCAACCTCTCGGCCGATGACTTCTTCGATTGGGGCTGGCGCTATCCGTTCTTCGTCGCCTTCGCCATCAACGTCGTGGCGCTGTTCGCTCGCCTGCGCATGGTGACGACGGAAGAATATTCCTCGCTGTTCGAGACCCGCGAATTGCAGCCGGCGCGCATCTCCGACACCGTCGCGCGCGAAGGCCAGAACATCATGCTCGGCGCCTTCGCGCCTCTGGCGAGCTTTGCGCTGTTCCACATGGTCACGGTGTTTCCGCTGTCCTGGGTGTTCCTGTTCACCCGCGAAAGCCCGGTGCGCTTCCTGATCATCGAGATCGTCGCCGCCGTGTTCGGGGTCGTCGCGATCGTGCTCTCCGGCATCATCGCCGACCGTGTCGGCCGCAAGTCGCTGCTGATGGGATCGGCGATTGCGATCGCGATCTATAGCGGCTTTGCCCCGCAGCTGCTCGACGCCGGCGCGTTCGGCGAGACCATCTACATGGTGATCGGCTTCATCCTGCTCGGCCTGTCCTTCGGCCAGTCCTCGGGCGCGATCGCCTCGAACTTCAAGCAGACGTACCGTTACACGGCTTCGGCGCTGACTTCGGACATGGCCTGGCTGTTCGGCGCCGGCTTCGCTCCGCTGGTGGCACTGCTGCTCGCGACCAATCTCGGCGTCATCGCCTCGGGTGCGTACCTGCTGTCGGGCGCGTTCTGGACCCTGCTCGCGCTCTGGCTCAGCGGCCAGCGCGAGGCCGGCGATATGGATGCGGGGCGGTAGGGCTCGCGCCGTCCCCACATCACAGGCTCTACGGCAGCGAAGCTCGTAGCTCTAGATCTCGCGTTCGCCGCTCAAGCGCCTCCGGGATGACGCGCGCTTAGCGCACGTCAATCCGCCACGATCTTCACGCGGTCGCGCACCTTCACCTGGGCGTTGCGATCGAGTCCGTTCAGCACGCGGAAACGTTCGGCGGGGTGATCGACGCCGGCCATGCGGTGGGACAGCGATTCCACGGTGTCGCCGGGCTGCACTGTAATCACCTTGATGCGCAGCGGGCGCGCGGCCTGGATCTCGTCGAGCGTCAGGCGGCGGAATGAGTTGACGGTCTCGCGCGCGTTGCGGTCGCTCTCGGTCGACTTCTGCCGTGTCGCGAAGATGAAGCGATAGACGTCGCTGCCGAAGCGCAGGGCATAGACCTTGAACTGCCACTGATCGCCCTTGGCGGTGGCGGACGCCGCCGGAAAGCCGTTGATGGTGAGATCTTCGGTGGACGCCTTCTCAACGCCCTCCATCCAGCCGGAATTCAGGTAATCGCCGAGCGATTGCTCGGCCGGCACCCGCACCACGTCGAAGCGCATCGCCTGCGAGCCGCCGTCGCGCACGCCGATCACGGCCTGCGCGGTGTTGTCGAGCGTGAAATTGTCCGGCGCCTGGAAGGTGAAGCCGAGCTTCGGATGCAGGAACCTGCGGCCGCGGACAAAACCTTCGCTGGGGTCTTCGCCATAGACGAGGTTGTCGATCGCGGCGAGATAGGTTTCGCGGTCGCGTTCGGCGCCCTCGGGCGCTGAATATTGCCGCGCGATGGTCTGTGCATTCTGCACGCGCTCCGGGGTAGCCGGATGCGACGAGGTGAAATCCTGCGCGCGCGGATCGAGCGAGCTCTTGCCGGCCTTCAGCTCGGCATTGCGCTCCATCGCCGAAAGGAAGCGGGCGGCACCGTAGGGGTCGAAATGCGCGCGGGCGGAAATGCCGACGCCGATGCCGTCGGCCTCGATCTCCTGCTTGCGCGAGAAGCTCGCCATGGTGAGCTTGGTCTTGGCGAGCGCGAGCGCGGTGAGATCGGGATCGTTGCTCATGTCGGTGACGACGCGGGTGACGATCGCGGCCTGGCGCGCCTGATCCTCGCGCATCGCGGCGTGCTTGGACAGCACATGCGCCATCTCGTGGCTGAGCACGGACGACAATTCCGAAGTGTCGCTGGCGAGCGCGAGCAGGCCGCGCGTGACGTAGAGCTGGCCGTTCGGCAGCGCAAACGCATTCACCGCGCCGGAATTCAGGATGGTGACCTTGTATCCCTGATCGGGACGGTCGGAGGCTGCGACCAGCCGGTCGACGGTCTTGCTGACGAGCGATTCCAGCCTGGGATCGTCATAAGTCCCGCCATAGCTCGCCAGGATGCGCTCATGCTCTTTCTCGGTGGCGGGGGTCTGCGCCACAGCAGGCTTCGGCTTGGGCATCGCCACAACCGGCGGGGTCGCAGCGGTCTGGAACCGGCCCATGTCGCCGCAACCCGCCAAGGCCGTGCCCAGGACAAGGCATAGCGCAGCCGGCGCTGCCCGCAGGCGGCGGCCATCACCTCGTTCGTGCCGTTCTAGCACCCCATTCACGTCGCTTAACCCGTGCCCGGCCCTTTTAGGGCCTTACCCCTGTCGGCTCGTTTGCGCCTAGCAACTCGACCTGTCCCACGAGGCGTATATCGATACGCGGCCCCGTGTTTCCCTCGACCCAGCCCCGAACTCGAATACGTCTATTTTCCAGGGACTTAAGGGTAATTCCGGCGCTTTCGAACGCCGGTAACGTGCGCTTTGAGATAGTCGCCGCAAAGCCGCGTGTCCAGTTTCGTCCGAAGTTGAGGTAGGTCATTGCCCCAGCTTGCCGGACCGACCGGACTTTGCCCTCGACCACCATAAAGCGCCCGATCCCCGCCAAAATATCGTCCGGACTTTCCGCGTTTTTTATGGCCGACGAGTCAGCCCAGCTGCCCTTTTTTTGGCGCCGCGCCTCGGCCTCCGACGCCATCAGGGCGGCCGCGCAGTCCCTGTCCGCGATCTCGGCGGAGACGATGGCATCGCCCTGGGCGAGCAACGTCGCCTGCACGGAGGTGTCGCTTTCGCCGACGAAGACCAGCGCATTCTGGCGGCCGTAACGATCGGGCGTGTCGTCAGGGCTCCGTAGTGTCACGTCGCGGCCGGCGAGCAGCGAGGTCAGCACCTGCTTCGTCGTCGCCGTCGGCTCGATGCCGGTGAGGCGGATCTCGCGGCCGTCGTCGAGGCGGATGCTGCGCGCATCGACGATCGCGGCGACACGGCCCTCGCCTTGGGACTCGAATTGGCATGGGCTCGCGAATGCGCTGTGACCCGCGACGAGAAGGATTGCGACGATGAGGTGAAGGGGGCGCGTCACGTGATCCGGAGAGGTTGCGTGCGCACCAGTTCTAACCCAAATGTAGCAAACGACGAAGGGCTGTCGTAGGGGTCGGCAAAGCGAAGCGTGCCCACGTCTTTGGCCACCGCGGGCGGTGGGCACGGCGCGAAGAGTGCGCCTTTGCCCACCCTACGGCAGATCATGTGATCCTTCGCCATTGCCTCACACGCCGTCATTGCGAGGAGCGGAGCAATCCAGAGTCTCTCCGCTGAAAGATTCTGGATTGCTTCGCTGCGCTCGCAATGACGTGGAAACATTTCGCCACTCCACCATTCCGCTTTGCGGAAAACATGCACGGCAATCATGCGCTTGTAACGGCACCTCGCGCTTGCTGCCCTCTCGCGCATGCGGCATGATTGCCGCCAATAGCGATAGCCAAGACCAATGGCCAAGAGCAATAACCAAGCCGCCATCAGAGCACGGCGCGATAAGGGAGGTCTTTTTCGATGAAGCATATTCTGTCGGGCATTTTTGCTGCCGCATTTGCGCTGAGTGCGAGTGCCGTGCAGGCGGAGGACAAGCCGCCGCTCAAGATCGGCGGCATCCTCGACATGTCGAGCCTCTATGCGGACATCACCGGCCCCGGCAGCGAGACCGCGGCCAAGATGGCTGTCGAGGACTTTGGCGGCGAGGTGCTGGGCCGCAAGATTCAGGTGCTGGCGGCCGACCATCTCAACAAGGCCGATCTCTCCGCCAACATCGCCCGCGACATGCTCGACAACCAGGGCGTCGAGATGATCTACGACGTCGCGGCGTCCGCGACCGCGCTCGCCGCCGGCGAGATCGCGAAGGCGCGCAACAAGATCATCATCTTCAACGGTCCCGGCTCGATCCGCCTCAGTAACGAAGCCTGCGGTCCCTATACCGTGCATTACGTGTTCGACACGTTCGCCCAGGCCAACGTGACCGGGCTTGCCGCCGTGAAGTCGGGCCTCGACACCTGGTTCTTCCTCACCGCCGATTATGCCTTCGGCCAGGACCTGGAGAAGGACACCAGCAACGTCGTCACCAAGACCGGTGGCAAGGTGCTCGGCAACGTCCGTCATCCGCTCAACACCTCGGATTTCTCGTCGTTCCTGCTCCAGGCGCAGGCCTCGAAGGCCAAGGTGATTGGTCTTGCCAATGCCGGCGGCGACACCGTCAACGCCATCAAGCAGTCGGCGGAGTTCGGTATCATGAAGGGCGGCCAGAAGGTCTCGCCGCTGCTCGCCTTCGTCACCGATATCGACTCGATCGGCTTGGAGACCGCGCAGGGCCTGCTGCTGGCCGAAGCGTTCTACTGGGACATGAACGACGAGACGCGCGCCTTCTCCAAGCGCTTCCAGGAGCGCGTGAAGCGGCCGCCGACCTCGGCACAGGCCGGCGTCTACTCCTCCGTCACGCATTATCTGAAGGCGGTGAAGGCGGCCGGCACGACCGACGCTGCTGCGGTGATGAAGATGATGAAGGAGACGCCGATCAACGACTTCTTTGCTCATAACGGCAAGATCCGCGAGGACGGCCGCATGATCCACGACATGTACCTGTTCGAGGTGAAGAAGCCGTCGGAGTCCAAGGGCCGCTGGGACGATTACAAGCTGCTCGCCACCGTGCCAGGCAACGAGGCGTTCCAGTCGCTGGAGCAGTCGCGCTGCCCGCTGGTGAAGAAGTGACGGCGTGACGTAGTCACGACGTCATTGCGAGGAGCTCTTGCGACGAAGCAATCCAGACTGTCTCCGCGGAAACATTCCTGGATTGCTTCGCTTCGCTCGCAATGACGGTGTGGTGATAGCTCGGCTAGACAACAACAACGGAGACCACCCCATGAGCAACGACATGGTCCTGCAAAAGCTCGAAGGCGGGCTGCTCACCATCACCATGAACCGGCCGGAGCGGAAGAACGCGCTCAACCCCGACATGGTGCGCGGGCTGGTCGAGGCGGCGCGGCGCGCGGCTGACGATCCGGAGGTGCGCGCGGTGCTGTTCAAGGGCGCGGGCGGCAGCTTCTGTGTCGGCGGCGACGTCAAGTCGATGGCGGAGGGCCGGGCGCCGCTGCCGTTCGAGCAGAAACTCGCAAACCTGCGCCGCGGCATGGAGGTCTCGCGCATCCTGCACCAGATGCCAAAGCCTGTCGTGGCGCAGCTCGACGGCGCGGCGGCCGGCGCCGGTCTGTCGATGGCGCTGTCCTGCGACCTGCGCATCGCCAGCGAGTCCTGCAAGATCACCACGGCCTTCGCCAAGGTCGGCTTCTCCGGTGATTACGGCGGGACCTATTTTCTGACGCAGCTGCTCGGCAGCGCGCGGGCGCGCGAGCTCTATCTGATGTCGCCGGTCCTCACCGCGAAGGAGGCGCATGCCATCGGCATGGTGACCAAGGTCGTGCCCGACGCCGAGATCGACGCCGCCGCGCACGAGCTCGCGCTGTCGCTGGCGCAGGGCCCCTCGATCGCGCTCGGCTTTATCAAGCGCAACATCAACAATGCCGAGCATCTGGCGCTGGAGGATTGCTTCGATGGCGAAGCGATCCATCACACCCGATGCGGCGACACCGAGGACCACAAGGAGGCCGCCAAGGCCTTCGTCGAGAAGCGCAAGCCGACCTTCAAGGGCGCATGACGATGGCGCCCTATATCCGGCTGCGTCAGATCTGCCTGGTTGCGCCGCAGCTTGAGCCTGTCATCACGGATATCGCCAGGATCATGGGTCTCACCGTGTGCTATCGCGACGGCAATGTCGCGAAATACGGTCTGGAGAACGCGCTGCTCCCGGTCGACACGATCCTGCTGGAAGTCGTTGCGCCGTTCAAGGACGGCACCACGGCCGGCCGCTTCATCGAGAAGACCGGCGGCCGCGGCGGCTACATGGCGATCTTCTGCTGCGACGATCCGGACGAGCGCGGTCGCAACGCCAACGCGCTTGGCGTGCGCACGGCCAATGTCATCGACCACGCACCCTATCACGGCGTGCAGCTCCACCCCCGCGACTGCCGCGCCGCCTTCATCGAGTTCAACCACACCGAAGGCAGCGACGACATTCTGGGCGCCTATCCACCGGCGGGACCCGATTGGCAAAAATTCATCCGCAAGGATGTGACGCAGGCGCTGACGGCCGTCGAGATGCAGAGCCCGGATCCACAGGGGCTGGCGGAGCACTGGGGCAGAATCATCGGTGTTGCGCCAAGCGCCGACGCCGAACTGAAGCTGCCCAACGCAACCTTCCGCTTCGTCAAGGGCACCAGCGAAATCATGAGCGCACTGGAATTTCGGGTGACGGATGCTGCACGTGTGCTGCATGCCGCGCGGGAGAAGGGGCATGCGGTTGCCGGCAACGAGTTCTTGTTAGGTGGGGTAACGTTCCGGCTCGTTGCTTGACCACTTGCGACATTTCTCGTTGTGTCGTCATGCCCGGGCTTGTCCCGGGCATCCACGTTCTTGACGATCGTTGAGAAGCAAGACGTGGATGGCCGGGACAAGCCCGGGCATGACGGGGATAGCACCAGATCAACAACTGGAATCTGCACATGCCGCATCCGCTCGACAGCTTCTTCGCGCCCGCCAGCATCGCGCTGATCGGGGCCTCGCGCGATCACGAGAAGATTCCGGGGCGGCTGCTGTCGATGCTGCGCAAGAACGATTATCCCGGCAAGATCTATCCGGTGAACCCGAACTATGCCGACATCGACGGGCTCGCCTGTTACAAATCGATCGCCGAGATCGGCGCGCCGATCGATCTCGCCGTCATCGTCATCCCGGCGCGCGCGGTACTGCCCGCGCTCGAGCAATGCGCCGTCGCCGGTGTCAAGAACGCCGTCATCATCTCTTCCGGCTTTGCCGAGGAGGGCGGCGCCAGCGCCGCGATGCAGGATGCGATCGCGGCGCTGGCGGGGCGCACCGGCATGCGGATCTCCGGCCCGAACGCCGAGGGCTTCTTCAGCCAGGTGCAGCGCGTGGCGGCCACCTTCAGTCCCGCGGTGGACGTCAAGCCGGGTGTGGTGCCGCTGGTCGCGACGCACAAGCGGATCGGCATCGTCGCGCAGAGCGGCGGCATCGGCTTTGCCTATTATCATCGCGCGCGGGCGATCGGCATCGCCGTGAGCTACGTCGTCAGCGCCGGCAACGAATCCGATCTCGGCGCCGGCGAGTTCCTGGATTATCTGGTGCAGGACACCTCGACCGACGTGATCCTGCTGTTCATCGAAGGCATCCGCGACGTCGACAAGTTTCTGGCCGCCGCGCGGCGCGCCGCCGAGGCGAGGAAGCCCGTCATCGTGACAAAAGTCGGCCGCTCCGGCGCCGGCCAGCGCGCGGCGGCCTCGCACACGGCGAGCATGGCCGGCTGGTCGGCGGCCTATGACGCGGTGTTCGCGAAATACGGTTTCATCGTCTCCAACGATCTCGACGAGGCGCTGACGATCGCGGCGCTGCTCGCCAGCAATCCGCTGCCCAAGGGCGATCGCGTCGCCGTCGTCACCGTCTCCGGCGGCGCCGGCATCTGGGGCGCGGATGCCGTGGCACTGCAGGGCTTGCAGGTGCCGGAGCTCTCCGAAACGATCCAGGCGGGGATCCGAATGCTGATGCCGTCCTACGGCACCGCGGGCAACCCGATCGACGTCACCGCGCAAGGCGTGACCTCCGGCGGATTGCAAAAGAGCGTCGATCTGCTCAGCGCCTCAGACGAGGTCGATGCGGTGCTGATCGTGCTGTCACTGTCGAGTGAGGTGCGCAAGCCGTTCGACGAGGCCGAGCTGACGCCGGTGCTGGCGGCGCAGAAGAAGCCGGTCGCATTCTATTCCTACACGGTCCCCTCCGACTTCGCGCGGCGGGAACTCGCGAAATCCGGTGTCGTGGTCCTCTCGGGTCTGACTCATGTCGGCGTTGCGCTGCGGCGGCTCGTCGACTACGCGAAATTCAATCTGCCGAAACCCGCGGACGAGACGCGGTTGCCGGTGCGCGATCTCTCTGCGCATTTGAAGCCGCAAGCATGGTCCGAGGCCGACAGCAAGACATTGCTCCGCGCCGCCGGCATCGCGCTGCCGGACGAAGTGCTGGTGACGGACAAGGCCGGGCTGGATGAAGCCGTCGCCCGCGTGGGCTTTCCGCTGGTGATGAAGATCCAGTCGCCCGACATCGCGCACAAGAGCGAGGTCGGCGGCGTGCGCGTCAACATCACCACCAAGGGCGAAGTGTTTTTGGCGTTCGAAGCGCTGCTGGACAATGCGCGCACGCAGCGGCCGGACGCGGCGATCCAGGGTGTGCTGGTTGGTCCGATGGCGAAGAAGGGCGTCGAGATCATCGTGGGAACGATGATGGACCAGACGTTTGGGCCGATGGTGATGGTCGGGCTCGGCGGCGTCACCACAGAACTGTTCCGCGATGTCGTCTATCGTCCGGCGCCGGTCGGTGCGGAGGAGGCCGGCGCAATGCTGGCGGGATTGAAGGCGGCGCCGCTGCTGAACGGTTTTCGCGGAGCGGCGAAAGCGGATGTCACAGCGATGGCGCAATTGATCGCGGATGTCTCAGTGCTCGCCGCACGGCATGCGCAGGAGATCGCGGAGATCGAGCTCAACCCGGTGCTGGTACACCCGGAGGGGCAGGGCGTGACGATCGTCGACGCGCTCGTGGTGGGAAGGAAGTAGGCGGCCACACACCTTGCTGTCGTCCTGGACAAGCGAGCGAAGCGAGCGCTGATCCAGGACCCATTACCCCATGGGGTAATTTGGCGAAGACTCGTTGTTACCAGCTTCGCGCCGCAACTTCTCCCTGGGGTAATGGGTCCTGGCTTTCGCCAGGACGACAGCGAAGGGTGTCGCAGCGCCGCGGCCGCAATCACCTTCCCTTAAAATTCGCCACGCGCCGCTCCTCCGTCGCCTTCACACCCTCCTTGAAGTCTTCCGTCGCACGCAGCCGGGTCTGCTCGGCGAGCTCGTGATTGGTCGCGGCCATCACGCGGTCGGCGAGGTCGGCGCGCATCGTGGCGCGGGTGGAGAGCAGGCCGAGCGGGGAGCATTCGGCGATCTCGCCGGCGAGCTTCATCGCGGCTGATTTCACCTGGTCCTGCGGCACCAGCTCGTTGGCGAGGCCCCACTTCAGCGCTTCTTCGCCGGTGACGCGGCGGCTGGTGTAGAACATCAGCTCGGCGTTGTTCTTGCCGATCAGCTCGGGCAGCGTCACGGTCAGGCCGAAGCCGGGATGGAAGCCGAGCTTTGTGAAGTTCGCGGAGAAGCGCGCTTCGGGGCAGGTGACGCGGAAGTCGGCCGATACCGCAAGACCGAGGCCGCCGCCGATGGCGGCGCCCTGCACGGCGGCGACGATCGGCTTCTTGGCGCGGAAGATGCGCACGGCCTGAATGTAGAGATGGTTGATCGGCCCGAGACTGTCGGCCGGATCGCCCTTGGCGGTCTTCTCAGCCTCGCGCGCTTCCTGCGCCTGCCGTGCTGGATCCTGGAAATTGGCGCCAGCGCAGAACGCTTTGCCCTGCGCCGACAAAACCGAGGCACGGATCTCGATGTCGCGGTCGAACTCGTCGAGCGCATCCGCGATCTGGTTGATCAGCGAAATGTCGAAGAAATTGAGCGGCGGACGGCGGATCTCGATGGTGCCGACGTGTCCGACCTTCTCGACGCCGATATCCTTGTACGTGGTCATTTTGTGCCTCCAGTATCTCAGTAGCGAAGAACCACCTCTCCCAGAGGAAGAGGTCGATTTGCGCCAGCAAATCGGGTGAGGGGCTCAGCTCTATCGTGGGATCCTAACCCCTCACCCGGGGCTACGCGCCGACCTCTCCCGATGGGAGAGGTGAAGGGCGCGCGCTGCCAGAGCATCGCTCTCATCCGCACTATCGAAGTCCCAGTCCGCGGGCGATGATGCCGCGCAGCACCTCGGTGGTGCCGCCCTGGATGGTGAGTTTGGGTGCGGTCTTGATGGCGAAGTCGAGCTGCCGCTCCAGCGTCTCGCGGTTGGTCGCGGTCTCCTCGACGAAGGCGGCGAGATCGCGCACGCGGTGCGGCAGCTGCTGCTCCCAGACCGTGCCGATGTCCTTGACGATCGACGCCTCCACCACCGGCTCCTTGCCGGCTTGCAGCATGCCGGCAACCGAGACCGACATGCGCCGCATGGTGTGGAGCTGCGCGACGAGGCGCCCGATGCCTTCGGCACTGCGCGTGTCCGGGTTGGGACCGATCGCGCGCACCAGCTCGGTCAGCACGTAATAGGTTTCGAGGAAGCGTTCGGGGCCCGAACGCTCATAGGCAAGTTCGGATGTCGCCTGCTTCCAGGCGCCATCGACCTCGCCGAGCACATGATCGTCGGGGATAAAGTGATCGGTGAAGACGACCTCGTTGAACTCGTACTGGCCGGTGATCTGGCCGATCGGGTTCACCTGGATGCCGGGCTGCTTCATTTTGACCAGGAATTGCGTCAGGCCGTGGCGGCGATTCTCCTTGGTCGGCGGCGACGTCCGGAAGATCGCAATCATGTAGTCCGCGATATGCGCCGACGAGGTCCAGATCTTGGTGCCGTTGATGAGATAGCCGCCGTCGGTCTTGGTCGCGCGCGTTTTCGCGGCGAACAGGTCGGAGCCGGAGTTCGGCTCGCTCATGCCGATGGCAAAGCAGATCTCGCCGCGGCAGATGCGCGGCAAAATCTCCATCTTGATGTGCTCGGGCGCGTATTTCAGCAGCACCGGCCCGCTCTGGCGATCGGCGACGAAGAAGCGCCGCGTCGGCGCATTGGCGACGCGCATCTCCTCGGTCACCACGTAGCGTTCGAGGAAAGAGCGCTCCTGGCCGCCGTATTTTTTGGGCCAGGTCATGCCGAGCCAGCCCTTGGCGCCGACCCGGCGGGAAAATTCCGGCGCGTCGGTGTCTTCGCGATTGGGCTTGTGCGGATCGAAAGTGCCGGCGGCAATTTCCTCGGCGAGGAAGGCGCGCACTTCCTTGCGCAATTGCTCACATTTTTCCGGCAGGCGGATCGGATCGAAACGGAGGGCAGCGGTCATTGTGGTCGTCCCCTGATCAGCGCGAAGCCACGAGCGGCCACAATTCATCGGCGCCGCGTCTTGCAACGAGCTTGCCGAGCTCGACGGCCCAGTGGCTTTCCGAGCCGAAATCGTCGCGCCAGGCCAGTGCCCGCAGCGAATAGCGGTGCAGGATGTGCTCCATGGTGAAGCCGATTGCGCCGTGAACCTGGTGGGCGATGCCGCCGCCTTTCTCTGCTGCTTCCGCGCAACGGATCTTTGCGGAGGCGGCTTCGAGATAGACCTCGTCGTCGAACGATTTTGCGTTCGCGATGGCATCGGCCGCCGAGGTCGCCGCTGCAAGCGCTGCGGCGGATTCACCGGCGAGGCGTGCGAGATTGTGCTGCACCGCCTGGAATTTCGAGATCTTCTTCTCGAAGGCGACGCGCTCGTTGGAATAGCGCACGGAGATATCGAGCATCGATTCCAGCGCGCCGGCGATCTGGAGACTGCGCGCGACACCGCCCATCAGCATCAAGGTAGTCTGGTCAAAACCTTTCGGAGCGGGCTTGACGGTGACGGGCTGAACCTTGTCGAGCGTGACGGTGTCGCTGTGGTCGTAGCCGACGTTGATCCCGGCTTCGATCCGCGCCTTGGCCGCATCGACCAGCGCGATGGAAATGCCGTCCTTGCCGTGCGCCAGCACCGCAAAATGCTTCGCCGCCTTGGCAAAGGGCACGCCGCGGGCGCGGCCGGAGAGCGCGCCGTCGGCATCGAGCGTGATGCGATCCTTTGGCGAGGCCGGCAGCACCGTCATCTCGCCCGCGGGCGATGCGATCTTGGCCTGCGCCAGCAGCCAGCCCGCGAGCATGGTCTCGGCCAGGGGAACGGCGACCGCAAAGCGGCCGGCAGCGTTCAGAAGCGCAAAACCGTCGGCAAGGCTGGCGCCGGAGCCGCCGAGGTCGTCAGGCACCCACGATAGCGGCAGGCCGGCCTCGCTCAGCGCCTGCCACAGCGGTGCCTGCCACGAATTCTTCTTGTCGTTGTTGATGGTTTGCGGATCGGCGAGATCAGCGAAGATTTTTTCCGCGGTCTCGACGACGATATTGTCACTCTCCGCCACAGCGTTCCCCGTGTTTTGCCATTGGCGCGTCCGCCCCGGTGGGCCGGCGCGCAGGTTCTTCTTGCGCCCGATGATCGGAAAAAGCCATGGCCCTGACAAGCGCTGATCGCAGGTCAACCTGCGGCGCAGGCATGGGCGCAAAGACCAATAGGAGGTTAATTCCGCTTAGCGGAGTTTGCTCGATTTGCAGGGCGCGGCAAACTCGCTAAACAAGGCGCCGAGATCAGAGACAGGGGAAGGAAACCAGGATGGCCAAGGATAGTTTGTGCGCAATCGTGACGGGATCGGCATCCGGCCTTGGTGCCGCGACCGCGGAAATTCTCGCGCGGAACGGGGCCCGGCTCGTCATCAACTATTCCTCGAGCCAGAAGGAAGCTGAGGCCACGGCTGAGCTCTGTCGCAAGGCCGGCGCCGCGGAAGTCTTGGTCGCGCAGGGCGACGTCTCGAAGGATGACGATTGCCGCAAGATCGTCGCGACGACGGCCGGTTGGGGCCGGCTCGACGTGCTCGTCAACAATGCCGGCACCACCAAGCACGTTGTCCATGCCGATCTCGATGGCTTGTCGGCGGAAGATTTCCAGCGCCTCTACGGTGTCAACACCATCGGTCCGTTCCAGATGGTGCGCGCGGCGCGCAGCCTGCTCGAGGCCGGCGCCAAGGCCTCGGGGCGGCCCTCCGCCGTCGTCAACGTGTCCTCGGTCGCCGGCATCAGCGGTGTCGGCTCGTCAATCGCCTATGCCGCGAGCAAGGGCGCGCTCAACACCATGACGCTGTCACTGTCGCGCGCGCTGGCGCCGCTGATCCGCGTCAACACGGTGTGCCCCGGCTATATCGACACGCCCTGGTTCACCAAGGGCCGCGGCGAGGCCGGGGCCAAGCAGGTGCGCGACAGCGTGGTGGCGAAGGTGCCGCTCAAGGTCGCCTCAAGCGCGGAAGACATCGCGCAGCTCGTCTGCTTCCTCGCAATGCCGGCCTCCAGCAACATGACCGGCGAGGTCGTGCGCATGGACGCGGGGATGCATTTGATTACGTGATTGCGTTCGCCGAGCGCGGCAAATACCGCTGTCGTCCCGGCGAAAGCCGGGACCCATAACCACGGGCCGCGATTGTAGCGCAAAGTCGGCAATTGCCAGTCTTCGCCAAACTCAGTTCGGTGGCTATGGGTCCCGGCCTTCGTGCGCAATTGCGCACTAGGCCGGGACGACACCGAGTTTGTTGATAGGTCATACCGCAAAGCGACAGCGGTCTACCCCTTGATCACGCCGCTGGCCACCAGGCGGTGCCAGATGAACAGCACCACCACCGCGCCGATGGTCGCGGTGATGAAGCCGGCGCCCTGGTCGGGGCTGTAATGGCCGATGGCCTGGCCGACGAAGGTCGCCAGAAACGCGCCGGCGATGCCGAGGATGGTGGTGAGGATGAAGCCGCTCGGATTGTTCGGCCCCGGTGCGAGCCAGCGCGCGATGAGGCCGGCGACGAAGCCGACGAGGATGATCCACAACAGGCCGCCCATGCTCATGACAGTGCTCCCCTCCCTTTGTCGACAATCAGATGCGACCCGAGAGCTCGTTCTCGGTCGGCAACCTTCCGTCCGGCGTCAAATGATCGATCACCTGCGGTAGATACTGGCTGAGGCCGGACAGCAGCTCCTCGCGTGACAGGCCGCTCTGGGCGGACAGGCTGTCGATCTGGTCGGCGCCGAGCGCGCTGGCGAGATCGCCCGGCGCAATCGGCTTGTTCTCGCCCTTGCCAACCCAGGAATTTGCGGTGTCGCCGTGTCCGCTCTGCTGGAGCTGGTTGAGGAGATCGCCGAGCCCGCCGCTGAGCACAGTGCCAGCCGCGCCGCCCGCGAGCAGGCCGCCGAGACCGCCCTTGAGCAAATCGCTGAGGCCACCGCCCGCGCCGGCGTTGACCGGCGGCGGCGCAGGCGTCGGCGACGGTTGCGGCGCCGTGCCGGATTGGTTTGCGGTCAAATGCTTGAACGCCTTCCAGGCGATCAGGCCGAGCAGCGCCATGGTCATCGGCGACATGCCGCCGGAGGATTTCTCGGAGCTCGGCGCGCTGGGCCCGCGCGGGCCGTTCTGCATGCCGTTGAGGACGTCGAGTAGACCCATGGTGCTCTCCTTTGGCGTCTCGTTCGGCGAGCGCTCGCCGCTGACAGGCTCCCCCGGGGCGAAAACATATGGGGCGGTCATGACGGTTACAAGGCGGCCGCGACGCGATGGGCAGCCGGCCTCGCCTCTGCTATCGAAGGCCGGTCATTCAGGGAGCGAGGTCAGTGGTTACGGATCGACCGATCGTGGTGGCCGGCGCCGGTGCCATCGGCTGTTTCGTCGGCGGCATGCTGGCGGCCGCGGGCCGCCGCGTCGCGCTGCTGGTGCGGCCGCGGGTGAAGACCGAGATCGAGCGGTTCGGCCTGCGGTTGACCGATTTCGACGGCTCCGAGAACAAGCTCGGTGCTGGCCAGCTCGCGTTGTCGGAGGATCCTTCGATCTTCCACAGCGCCGGCATCGTGCTGGTGACAGTGAAGAGCGCCGACACCGCCGATGTCGCGGAGCAGATCGCGCGGCATGCGCCGCACGACGCCGTTATCGTCTCGCTTCAGAACGGCATTGGCAATGTCGCGGTGCTGCGCGAGCATCTCGGCGATCGACGTGTGCTCGCCGGCATGGTGCCGTTCAACGTGATCGCGATGGGCGAGGGCCGTTTCCACCGATCGACCTCCGGCGACATCCATGTTGGTAAGGACGATGCGAACACAGCTCTCGCGCTGTCGGTGGCCCGCCTCACGGTACGCGCGAGCCGCGACATCACCGGCGTGCAATGGGGCAAGCTGATCATTAATCTGAACAATGCGCTCAGCGCGCTGTCCGACATGCCGCTCGCCGCGCAACTGGCGGACCGCGACTGGCGAAGGCTGTTCGCGGACCAGATGGCGGAGGGCCTCGCCGCGCTGAAGGCCGCCGGCATCGCGCCGGTCTCGGCAACGCCGATCCCAATGGGATGGACGCCGGCCTTGCTGCGGCTGCCCGACGTGATCTTCAACGCGATCCTGGGACGCACGATGAAGATCGATCCCGAAGCGCGCTCCTCGATGTGGCAGGACCTGAAGCACGGGCGCAAGACCGAGATCGACTATCTCCAGGGCGCCGTCATCGCGCTGGCCGAGCAAAGCAATGTGGATGTGCCGCTGATGCGCCGCATTGTTGCGCTGATCAAGGAAGCCGAAGCCGCGGGCAAGGGGCCGCCCGGGCTGACGCCGCAGCAGATTCGGGGGGCAGCGTGAGTGAAGGAGGAGCGCGATGAAGCGTTGTTTGGCGGTCGGGATCGCGCTGGCTGCGCTCTGCGGCGCATCGACGCTCGCTCATGCAAGACCGCCGACGGTCGTGAACTCTCCAGGCTATGACGCGCGATTGCAGGAGAGCCGCAAGGCGCTGAGCGCTTCGCCAACGGCAGCGGCGCCCGCGAGTGCGTCGGTGGCCAAACCGAAGCGGAGCAAGAAGAAGCACGCGAATTGACGCCAGCCTCGGCGCAACAACCTCCGCTGTCGTCCCGGCGAAGGCCGGGACCCATTACCCCAGGGAGTAGTTGGGGCGCGAGACTGGTCACCACGAGTCTTCGCCAAACTCAATTTGGTGGTTATGGGTCCCGGCCTTCGCCGGGACGACTGCGGAGTGTGGCGACAGCGTTACAAAAACAGCGAAACTCAGCCCTTCTTCGCCGGCTTGGTCGGCGTTGGATTGAACAACTTCTTCAAATCGTTCAAGCTTTCCGACAGCCGCGGCCATTCGCAGGAGAAGGAGCCCTTGGTGCAGGGCGCGCCCTTTCGCTGGCCGACATTCTGCTGCACTTTCGGCCGCTGGACCGGGACGGGCACGCGCTCGATGTCGGTTCGCAGCGCGACCTGGTGGAACTGCTGTACCTGTTGTTCCTGCTGCTCGCGCTGCTGACGCGCGGTGGCCTGGGCCGCTTCATTAATGCGGCGCTGGTTGGCGAGATAGGCGGTGTAGGCTGCGTCGATCTTCTTCTGCTCTTCCGGGGTCGGATTCGGCCCGGCGATGTCGAAGGTGCGATCCTGGAGGAAGTCGTAATAGGAATAGCCGCCGCCAGCCTTGCGGCGGCCGGCGAATTTCGCGTTGCAGTCGGCAAGCGCCGCGGTCTTCTCGGCCTTTGTCGAGGATTTTTCAGCGGCGTCGGCGCATTCCTCGAAGTCGACGGGCGCGCGCTTCCACCATTGGGCCTGGGCATGCGGCAAGGTCAGCAGAAAAAATCCTGCTGCGGCAACGAGAAGCGCCGCACGACGCGATGCAACTACGACCGACATTCTACGAGAGCATTCCTTGCAAAACTCAACCCGCCCCGAGTCGAGTCGGATTTTTGCCTCTTTATCGCCGGCTTGTCACCCATGGAACCCGGGAATTTCATGGCTGGGCTGCTGACATTTTTTGCTTGACGTGGCGCGCGAGTCACAGCCGCGCGCAGATGATGTGCTTAGACTTTTATCGATTTGACTTCGAAGGGGAATGTCCGTCATGCGAGCGTTGGCCGGTCTCGTCGCAATCGCGCTGGTGCTGATTTGCGGCCATGCCTTCGCGGCGGACGAAGCGGCGCCCAACCGCAAGCCGGTGAGGGCGATTGCGGACGCGCGGCTCGCGGTCGGCGCCCAGGGCATTCTGCCGCTCTACCTCTCCAGCGACTGGTCGATGCCGCTGCCGGCGATCTCGCGCGCGATCATCGTGCTGCATGGACGGCTGCGCAATGCCGACGAATATTATCTGTCAGCCCACACCGCGCAGGTCGCAGCGGGCGACGACGGCAAGCGCGCGCTCATGATCGTGCCGCAGTTCTTGGCGGAGATCGACGTCGAGGCCCACAAGCTGCCGGCAGATATGCTGCGCTGGTCGCTGGAGGGATGGGAGGGCGGGGACGCCGCGCTGGCGCCCAATCCGGTCTCCTCGTTCGAGGCGCTCGATGCGATCATGGCAAAGCTCGCCGACCGGCGCATCTTCCCGAACCTGAAGCAGGTCGTGGTCGCCGGCCATTCCGGCGGCGGCCAGGTCGCGCAGCGCTACGCCATCGCCGGCAAGGGCGAAGCGATGCTGTCGCGCCAGCACATCGATGTCCGCTACGTCGTCGCCAACCCGTCGTCCTATGCCTATTTCAGCGCCGAGCGGCCGGTGCCCGCCATCGCCGCCTCCTGTCCGGGCTACAACAATTGGAAATACGGCATGGATGAGCGGCCGCCCTATCTTGCGAACGTCACGCCGGCTGCGCTCGAACAACGCTATGTCGAGCGCGAGGTGATCTATCTGCTCGGCACCCTCGACACCAATCCGGAGCATCCCGCGCTCGACAAGAGCTGCATGGCGAAGGCGCAAGGGGCCACGCGCTACGCCCGCGGTCACGCCTATGCGGAGACGATGGCCAAGCGCAACCACGGCACGCCCAATCACCGGGTCTGGGACGTCGCGGGCGTCGGCCACGACGCCGACAAGATGCTGACCTCGACATGCGGGCTTGCGGCGCTGTTCGATAGTCCGGGCTGCGGCGCGGAGCGCTGATGTGCATGCGTTGAAGGCTTGCGTCTTGAAGGCTCGTCTCCGGCTGTTACACTTCGCACCGTGAACGCCTCATCGTGAGGCGGCGCCAAGAAGACGAAGTGGAAACGCCTGATGCTGCTGCCCCTGTCCGACGTGCCGCGCTGGTACGCTGAACGCAAACCACACGGCACGATCGCCGTTCGTCATGGGCAGGATACGCTGACATGGGATGAACTCGAGCGTGGCGCCAACCGGCGCGCGCAGGCGTTCATGGCCAGGGGCGTCAAGCCCGGTGACTTCGTCGCGATCGGATTGCCCAACGGCAACGCGTTCTTCGAGACGTCCTTTGCGGTGTGGAAGTGCGGGGCGACGCCGACCTCGCTGTCGTGGCGGCTACCGCGCGGCGAAGCCGCCGCGGTGCTCGACATCCTCAAGCCGGCGCTGGTGGTCGGCGGCGAGGCTGATTGGAACGCGCCGAACCGCCTGCCCGCGGATTTCGTGCCGCAAGGTTTTTCGGACGAGCCGCTCAATCCGCCGGTGGCGCGTTATTGGAAGGCCATGACCTCGGGCGGCTCGACCGGCCGGCCGAAGGTGATCCTCGATCACCATCCGGCGGTGACCGACACGGTGGCCGCGCCGCCGCTCAACATTCCGTTCGGGGTCTCGTTGCTCAATCCCGGTCCGCTCTATCACAATGCGCCGTTCATCGTGTCGCACTACGCGCTGTTCACGGGCGGCCAGCTCACCGGCCTCGTCAAGTTCGACGCCGAGGAGACGCTGCGGCAGATCGAACGCGAGCGCGTGCAATGGGTCAATTTCGTGCCGACCATGATGCACCGGATCTGGGCGCTGCCGGAGAGCGTGCGCAATGCCTACGATCTCTCGAGTCTTCAGACGGTCTTCCACATGGCAGCTCCGATGCCGCCCTGGCTGAAGGAGAACTGGATCGCCTGGCTCGGGCCTGACAGGATCTGGGAGCTCTATGGCGGGACCGAGCGCCAGGGCTCCTGCATCATCTCCGGTGCGGAATGGCTGACGCACAAGGGCTCGGTCGGCAAGATCGGCGACATGGCGAAGCTTCGCATCATCGGCGAGGACGGCAACGACGTCGCGCCGGGCGAGACCGGCGAGATCTATTTCCTCAACAATGACGGCAAGGACGCCACCTATCACTATCTCGGCGCCGAGCCGAAGCGCCGCGCCGACGGCTGGGAATCGCTCGGCGATATCGGCCGGCTGGATGCGGAAGGCTATCTCTATCTCGGCGACCGCCTCGCCGACATGGTGCTGCGCGGCGGCGCCAACATCTATCCGGCCGAGGTCGAGGCCGCCGTCTCCGCCTGCCCCGGCGTGCGCTCCTGCGTCGTGGTGGGATTGCCCGATCCGGAATTGGGCCAGCGCGTGCATGCCATCATCGAGCCGGAGCCGGACGCGGACGGCCAGGCCATCGCTGATGGCATGGCGGAGTTTTTGAGGGACAGGCTCAGCCGCTACAAGCATCCGGAGAGCTTCGAGATCGTCAGCACCCCGCCGCGCGATGATTCCGGAAAAGTCCGCCGCACCCTGTTGCGCGACGAGCGCGCGGCGTGGATGAAGGAGGGGCGCGCCTTCCGGATTTGGCCGGCCAAGGCGCGAGCGCACGCCGACTGAGACACATCACGGAAGGACTGACGAGATGACCATCACCATCGCTGCCAACGGCGTGCCGAAGCCGCCCGCCGACATCATCGAGGGCTTCCGCGGTGCGCCGACCTCGGTCATTTCAGACAATCTCGCCCGGTTGCCGGGCGCGGTGGGGCTGAAGCCGTATCACCGCGGCGGCAAGCTGGTGGGGACGGCCTTCACGGTGCGTACCCGTCCCGGCGACAATCTCGCCATCCATCGCGCGCTCGAGCTGGTCGGTCCCGGCGACGTCATCGTGGTCGACGGCGGCGGCGACGAGACGCGAGCCCTGGTCGGCGAGATCATGAAGAACATTGCGCAGTGGCGCAAAGCCGAGGGCTATGTCATCGACGGCGCGATCCGCGATGTTGCGGCGTTCGCGGCCGATGACTTTCCCTGCTACGCCCGCGCCGTGATCCACCGCGGCCCCTACAAGAACGGTCCCGGCGAGATCAACGTGCCGGTGGCGATCGGCGGCAGCGTGATTGCACCCGGCGACATCGTCGTCGGCGACGAGGACGGCGTGGTGTCGTTTCCCGCCGCGGGCGCCGCCGCGCTGCTGGAAGCCGTCCGCGCCCAGGTCGCGCGCGAGGAGGAAACATTGAAGGCGATCCGCGAGGGACGCTATCAGGGCTCGTATGGAAAATCCTGATCAGGCGAGAACGAAGGGGAGGATGGCGTGAGCCAGAAGGACGAATTCCATAACATTGATAATCCCAGCGACGGCTTGTTTCGCGAGCTCGCGGCGGGAGTGACCACGCGCATCTTCTCGGGCGAGCAGGCGATGCTGTCGGTGGTGACGCTGGCGCCGCATGCGCAGGGCACGCTGCATCATCATCCCGAGGAGCAATGGGGTGTGTTGCTCGACGGCTCCGCCGTCCGCGTCCAGGGCGACGAGGAGATCCCGGTGAAGAAGGGCGATTTCTGGCGCACGCCTGGCAATGTGCCGCACACCATGCGCGCCGGCCCCGACGGCGCCCGCGTGCTGGACATCTTCAGCCCGCCGCGGCCAGAATACAGAAAACCGGGGTCGGGCTTCGGGACGACCTAAGCGCTTCGCGCTTAGGTTATTTTCTTGAGCATGATCTTTCGGAAAACCGCTGCACACTTTGCGCTAACGCGGCCCTTCGAGTCCGGATCATGCTCTAGCGCCAAAGAGCAAAAGCGGGGCGCAAAGATCAAAGGGAGGGGACCATGACGATCACACGACGCACGCTCTTGGCCGCGCCGGCCATTCTCGCAATGGCGCCGGCAGCGGCGCAGGCCGGAAAGATCACGCTGGTGGTGCCGTTCCCGCCGGGCGGATCGACCGACGCCATGGCGCGGCTGTTGCAGTCCAACCTGCAAACCAAGCTTGGCCGCATCGTCGTGGTCGAGAACAAGTCGGGCGCCGCCGGCGCGCTCGGTGCGGCACAGGTCGCCAAGAGCCCGGCGGACGGCTCGACGTTCCTGGTGACATTCGATTCCCACGCGGTGATCCCGGCCATCCTCGACAAGCCGCCGGTCGATGTTGAGCGCGAGCTGATGCCGGTGCTGCTGATCGGCACCGCGCCTTACGTGATCGCCGCCGGCGCGGGCCGTCCCTACAAGAGCTTTGCCGACGTGGTCGCCGCCTGCAAGGCGACGCCCGGCGCGGTCAAATACGCTTCCGTCGGCATCGGCACGCTCGGCCATCTCGCCATGACCGTGCTCGGCAGCAAGGCCGGGGTCGAGATCATGCACGTGCCCTATCGCGGCGGCGGCCCGGCCATGAACGACGTGCTCGGCGGTCATGTCGATCTGATCGCAGGATCGGCGGCGCTGGTCGCGGCCCAGCTCGGCACCAACATGCTGCGCCCGATCCTGCAGCTCGGCCGCGAGCGGCTGCAGGCCTTGCCGGATACGCCGACCGCGATCGAGGCCGGCTTTCCGGATTTCGAGACGCTGGCCTGGTGGGGCATCTTCGCGCCGGCGGGCACGCCGCCCGACATCGTCTCGGCCATGGCGACGGCGTCCAGGGAGATCCTGAGCGAGCCCGCGACCGCCGCTCAACTCAAGGACACGCAGCACATGACCTTGCTGCTCGAGGGCGGCGCCGCATTCAAGACCTTCTTCGACAAGCAGGTCGCCTATTGGGGCAAGGTGGTCAGGGACAACAATATCAGGGCGTAGCCGACCGCCGTTTCACGGCCGGCGCAGGGGGCGCGCGAAGCTGAGCTCATGGCCGTCGGGGTCGGTGAGATGGAAATAACGTTCGCCCCATTCCGCATCGCGCGGCGTGGTCGACGGCTGCCATCCGGCGGCGCGCGCCTGCGCAAAGGTCGCATCGACATCGGCGACATAGAAGATGATGCGGTCCCACCAGGACCAGCGCTTGTCGTCCGGCTGTGCCGTCAGGTTGAGATAGCCGGTCCCGGCGCGAAAGCTGGTAAATGCAGCGGCTTCGCCGCCATGGAGGAGCTCGAACCCCAGCGAACGATAGAAGTGCACAGCACGCGCCATATCATGCGTGCCGAGCGTGATGGCGCTGATGCTTTCGATCATGTGGGCTGCTCCGCAGAGAGGGATCCGGGAGGAGATTGTACAGCCGCCTCGCTTCCCTTGACGACAACCCGGCCCGCGATGCGGCTGGCGAACGGCATCCTGCTCTGCTAAGAGGGGACCGAACCCGCAACGTTCGGGTTCCGCGGTCCCGTAGCTCAGCCGGATAGAGCGACGGTTTCCTAAACCGTAGGTCGGAAGTTCGAGTCTTCCCGGGATCGCCATAATCTCAGATACTTAACGTATTGCTCGCCAGATGCTGGGTGGGCTCGCGCGCATATTCCCTATCTTTTAGTTTCGCCCTCGCGTTCGCTTGCTGTGACCCTGCGGGGGCCAATTGCAACGCAACATCATCCGACTAGCGCGAAAATAGCGCCGGGTCTATCGTGCTCGCTCTGCGGTTGAATATCTGGACGCCTGTTCATAGCGAAACAGCCCGCAATCATTTCCGCGAACTCGCTCATCATCATTCTTTTTGGAAAGTTCTGGCGGTGATCAAGCAGAAGTCAAATAGCCGCGGCGGGATCGGGCCGCGTTCATTTCTGGACGACAATAGAGAGTTCGAGCGCTGGCTGCGTTCCCAATGCAAGGTCGTCGAGCGCGACCTCGACGAAAAGCACAAAAAGATGAAGGACGACCCGTTCGTCTTCCTTCGTGCAACCTTCTTCCGCTGGGCCAGGTCTATCGAAGCGCTCTGCCCGGAGTTGACGGACGCGCCGCGCGTGCCGTCCGTGGGGGACACCCATATCGAAAATTTCGGGACTTGGCGCGACGCGGAGGGACGCCTCGTCTGGGGCGTCAACGATTTCGACGAGGCCGCGAGCATTGCCTATCCCTTCGACCTCGTGCGCCTTGCGACAAGCGCCCGGCTCGCGCCAAAGGCCAAGAAAAAGAAGGCGAGGGCCATGACCCACGTCGGCAATGGTGACGCCGCAAAGGCGATTCTCGATGGTTACAAGAAGGGTCTCAAACAACCGCGGCCCTCGCTCCTGGATGAGCAGGCGAGCTGGATGCGCGCTTACGTGACATGCACCGACGACGAACGCCATGAGTTCTGGGGCGACGTGGAGAAATATCCGCGAGCGAAGCCACCGTCTGCTGTTGCCGCAACACTCCGCAAGAAATTACCGCCCGATGCCGCATTCGATCGCTTCGCGACGCGCGTGGCAGGTGTCGGCAGCTTGGGCCGGCCGCGATTCCTCGCCATTGCCGATTGGTGCGGCGGCCAAATCGTCAGGGAAGCTAAGGCGCTGGTGCCGTCGGCCTGGGATTGGGCGCATGATCGGAAAGGCAAGCTGCGCTTTCTCGACCTCGCAAAAGGTTCGTATCGAGCTCCCGATCCACACCTCGTGCTCGAACGCCAAAATGGCTTCGTGATCCGGCGCCTTGCGCCCGACTCCCGCAAGATCAATCTCGGGGATCACGCGAACATGAGCCTGGAGCTCGATCTGCTCAACGTCATGGGCTTTGACATCGGCGCCATTCACGCCGCGACGGCAGGCGCATCGACCACGATCGCCGCAGACCTGATTAAACGCGACAACGATTGGCTGCATGCTGCTGCAAAGGCCGCCGCCGCATTCGTCGAAGATGATTTCAAGGAGTGGCGCAGGCACGGTTGACCGGCGAGCGGCGGGCTCCGATCACCTCCGCGCTTTGCCCGGTTGGTGCAAGATTTGCTACAAGATTTGCTATAGGCAGGACGGCGACTAAGGTCGCACGGCTGCCATCTGCAATGCCTGCCCACAATTCCGGAGACCATGATGCCTTTCGACTTGATCCTGCGCGGCGGCCGTGTGGTCGATCCGTCCCAGAAGCTCGACGCCGTGACCGACGTCGCCTTTGCCGGCGGCAAGGTCGCGGCGGTCGGCGGCGGGCTCAAGGCCGATCCGGGCACCGAGGTCCGCGACGTCTCGCGGTTCATCGTCACGCCGGGGCTGATCGATCTCCATACCCACGTTTACTGGGGCGGCACCTCGCTCGGCATCGATGCCGAGGAATTTTGCCGCCTCTCCGGCGTCACCACGGCGATCGACACCGGCAGTGCAGGGCCGGGCAATTTCGCCGGCTTCCGCAAGCATGTGATCGAGCCGAGCCAGGTCCGCATCCTCGCTTACCTGCACGTCTCGCATGCCGGCATCTTCGGCTTCTCGCACCGGATCATGGTCGGCGAGAGCGAGGAGCTGCGGCTGATGAATCCGGTCGATGCGGCGAAGGTTGCCGATGCCAACCGCGACCTCATCGTCGGCATCAAGGTGCGCGTGGGCCTGCATTCGTCGGGCACGTCGGGGACCGTGCCGCTCGACATTGCGCTGGAAGTTGCCGACGAGGTCGGCATGCCCCTGATGGCGCATATCGATCATCCGCCGCCGAGCTATGAGGACGTGCTGGCGCGCCTGCGTCCCGGCGACGTGCTCACCCACGCGTTCCGGCCCTTCCCCAACACGCCGGCGACCGCGCAGGGCACGGTGAAGAAGGCGGTGCTGGATGCGCGCGAGCGCGGCGTGCTGTTCGACATCGGCCACGGCAAGGGTTCGTTCGCGTTCAAGACCGCGCGCGCCATGCTCGCCAACGGCTTCTATCCGGACACGATCTCATCCGACATCCACATGCTGTGCATCGACGGTCCCGCCTACGACCAGGTCACGACCATGTCGAAATTCCTGTGCATGGGCATGGAGCTGCCGGATGTGATCGCGGCCTCGACGGTGAATGCGGCGATGGCGTTGCGGCGCCCCGAGCTCGGCAGCCTCAAGCCGGGCAGCGTCGGCGACGCCACGCTGATCTCGGTCAAGCAGGGCCAGTTCGATTACGAGGACGTCGTCGGCGAGCACCTGATCGGCGACCGCAAGATCGTCTCCGAAGGCGTCGTGATCGGCGGCCGCTGGTGGCATCCGAATTGATGATCGCTAGCCCTGCTCGCGATAGAATTGGAGCAGGCGCGCGCCCGCGGGCGAGAGCCACTCGGGCGCACCGGTGATGTAGCCCTCGACGCGGCCGCTCATTCCGACGAGATAGGTGATGGGCATGCCGACAAGCGAGAACATCGCGGTGGATGCTTCGGCCGCTGTGCCATAGGCATCGACATAGCAGGCGAGGTTTTGCACGGCGAGGCCGCCAAGGAATGTGCGGATCTTGCGCAGGTCTTTGGTGTCCGTGCAGATCGCAACGATGTCGAGCCGGTCAGGCCGTGATGCCGCCAGACTTGCGAGCATGGGTAGATCGAGCCGGCAGGCTGCGCACCAGGTGGCCCAGAAGTTCACCAATGTGATGTGGCCCGGCTTGGCCGTCACGACGGCGTCCCGACCGTGCGGGTCCTGAAGCCTGAGCTGTGGCATCGGCGCGCGGGGCCGCACCACAGTAAATTGGCTGCGGCCGGCCTCGAACACTGGCGGCCAGCTGTCCTGGGCGTGACCTGCGCGCAGGAAAGCGAGACAGGCCGGCGCGGCCATCAGGATCGATCGTCGCGACAGCACTGAGCCTCCTTCGCGCGCCGCCTCACGCATGGATATAGGCCCAGTCCTTCAGCTGCAGATCGACCACGCGTCCGATGCCGAATGGGACGAGGCTCGCGCCTGCTATCAGCGGGATCGAGACCTGCTCCTTGGCCTCCGCAATCGCCTTGGACGAGGCGCACATGCTGTAGGTGAGGTTCGGCAGCGACTGCCGCAGCGTCGCGAGCGGCTCGACCAGGGGAGTCTTGTCGGCCCGGAAGACGTCGATGCCCTTGCCGTTGGCGACGACCTCGATCAGCAATCTCGCGCCCCTCTCGGCAAAATGCTTGGAGAGATTGGCGGAATAGCTGATCGCGTGACCCATGACGTAGGGCTCGTTGCTGTCGATCAGGATCACGACGCCGTCGGCGAGACGATCCTCCTTGGCCGCGGCGGGGCCGCCGGCCGTGAGGATTGATGCGCCGGCGAGCAGCCCCCTGCGGGACCATCCGTTGGCTGAAATCATGGCTGTGGCGACCGGTCAGAAATGACGCGGTGCGATCGGAGCCTTGCTGTTGCGTCCCCACAGCACGAACAGGCTGAGCGCCAGCAGGACGACGTTGAGCGGCGCGATCGGAGCCTCGCCGCGCGAGAGGTGGAAGACCAGCGCGAACACCTGCAGCACGGAACAGCCGAGCGCGGCCAGCACGGTCAGCCGCGGCAGGATCCGTGTCAGGGCTGGCAGCAGAATGCCGATGCCGCCGGCGAGATCGACCAGCGCGACGAAGCGGACGAAGGGCTCGGAATACTGGCCTGCCCAAGGCATCATCGCCGCAAGCTGGAGAATGGGTGTCGTCAGCTTGACCAGCCCCGCCGAGATAAAGACGAAGGCGAGGAGGACCTGCGCGACCCAGAGGCCGATGCGCAAGGCGCGGCCGGGGGCGGCGGTCTCGAAGGTGGTGGTGGACATGGTGGTTCTCCAGGGATGTGAGGGTCGCCACCATTTGATAGTTTCACCATTTTTGATCATTATCCGTTCCAGGATTGGTTCATTTCCTGGATATTGATGATCTCGTGGACAACCTGGTCAGCATGAGGGTGTTTTGCCTGGTCGCCGAGCTGAAGAGCTTTGCGACTGCGGCGCAGCGGCTGCGCATCTCGCCCGCGATGGCGAGCAAGCATGTGATGCAGCTCGAAAAGCGGCTCGGCACCCGGCTGTTGAACCGGACCAGCCGGCGCGTCAGCCTGAGCGAAAGTGGCGCACTCTATTTCGAGCAGGCGCGGCAGATGCTCGACTCGCTCGACGAGGTCGAGGCCGCCGTCAGCAAGGCGACCGTTGTTCCGCGCGGCACGCTGCGGCTGACCGCGCCGGTGTGGATGGCGAACGCGATCTTTGCCGGCGTGCTGGCAGACTATCAGGCGCGCTATCCGGACGTGCGCCTCGATGTCGATCTCAGCGGACGGCTGGTCAATCTGGTCGAGGAGGGAATCGACCTCGCCCTGCGCGCGACCGGCGCGCCCGACGAGGCGCTAATCGCGCGGCCCATCACCAAAGTCCCGTTCTATTTGGTTGCAGCCCCTGCGTTTCTCAAACGCGCAGGCCGCCCGACGACCTTTGCCGATCTCTCCGGCCAGGCGCTGTTGCACTACGCGCTTTATCCCGGCGAGAGCTTCTCCTTCCAGGGCGAGCACGGCCCCGAGACCGTCAAGCTCAATCCGGTGCTGCGCAGCGCCAACGAAACGCTGCTGCACATGGCCGCGCTGGAGGGCATGGGCCTCGCCTTCCTGCCGAAATGGCTGGTCACTGATGACATCGCCGCCGGACGTCTCGAGCACCTCATGTCCGAGCAGGTCATTTTCGAGGGAAAGCTGTTCGCGGTGTATCCGAGCCGCAAATATCTCTCAGCGAAAGTGCGGACCTTCATCGACTTCATCGCCGCCGACAAGCGGATGAAGTAGCCGGACCGGCGCACGCGATGAATGGAGCTACAGCGGCTTGATCATCATAGCGACCTTGCGATCAACAGCTTCATGATTTCGTTGGTGCCGCCGTAGATCTTCTGAATGCGGGAATCGATGAAGATGCGGGAGATCGGATATTCCTGCATGTAGCCGTAGCCACCGAACAGCTGGAGGCATTCGTCGGCGGTCTCGACCTGCTTCTCCGAGCACCAATATTTCGCCATCGACGCCGTGACCGTGTCGAGATCTTTTGCGATCAGACGCTCGATGCACCAGTCGACGAAGACGCGGGCGATCATCGCCTCGGTCTTGCGCTCGGCGAGGGTGAAGGCGGTGTTCTGGAAGTCCATCAGCGGCTTGCCGAAGGCTTTGCGCTCCTTGGTGTAGTCGGTGGTGAGCTTGATCGCGCGCTCCATCGCGGCAACGGCGCCGACCGCGAGCGCAAGGCGCTCCTGCGGCAATTGCTGCATCAGCTGCACAAAGCCCTGGCCTTCCTCCTTGCCGAGCAGGTTTTCCGGCGGCACGGTCACGTTGTCGAAGAACAGTTCCGACGTGTCGGAGGCGTGCAGGCCGATCTTGTCGAGATTGCGCCCGCGCTTGTAGCCGTCCGCGCCGGCGGTCTCGACCACGATCAGCGAAATGCCCTTGGCACCAGCATCGCCGGTGCGTGCGACCACGATGACGAGATCGGCGGCCTGGCCGTTGGTGATGAACGTCTTCTGGCCGTTGATGACGTAGGAATTGCCCTGCTTCTTCGCCGTGGTCTTCACGGCCTGCAAATCCGAGCCGGTGCCGGGCTCGGTCATGGCGATGGCGCCGACCATCTCGCCCGAGGCCATCTTCGGCAGCCAGCGCTTCTTCTGCTCCTCCGAGCCGTAATTGAGGATGTAGTGCGCGACGATGGCGCTGTGCACGGAGACGCCTGTCGTCAGCTCCGGCACCGTGCTCTCGAGATCGTCCAGCACTGCCGCATCATAGGCGAAGGTGGCGCCCAGCCCGCCATATTCCTCCGGCACGCTCGCTAGCAGCGCGCCCATCTCGCCGAGCCCGCGCCAGGCGAAACGGTCGACCATCTTCTGCTCGCGCCATTTTTCGGCGTGCGGCGCCAGGTCCTTGGCAAGGTATTTCCGGAACTGGTCGCGGAAGATTTCGAGCTCTTCGGTCATCCAGGAGGAGCGGTAGGACATGGAAACCTCGATCGGTGATGTCGCGCCTTGCGACAGCCAGCGTGTCAGGCCTGCCACAACGGCTGGCACGGGCGCAAGGCTGCTCCTCTTGGTACGTCATTCGAGCTCGCCGCGAATTGTGTTTTCAGGCTGCGCCCGATCTAGCCGCCATGTGCGGTCTTGCCGCCGTCGATGATGAACTGACCGCCAGTCGTGTAGGGATGATCGTCGGAGGCCAGCACGAGCGCGAACGCGGCGATCTCCTCGGGCGTTGCCACGCGCTGCAAGCCCGGAACATTGGATTTGGCCCATTGCGCGATGCCGACGTGCCAGGCTGCATCGGGCAGATTCTCCATGCCGGCGAGCCGGCGAATCATCGGCGTGTCGGTGGTGCCGGGAACCAGCGTGTTGATGCGGATGCCATGCTTTGCGTAGTCGAGTGCCGCGGCCTGGACCAGGCCGACCAACCCGCGCTTGGCTGCCGAATAGGCCGAGCGTTTGGCTGTCGTGGCAATGGCGTTCGACGATGCCGTGACGACGATCGCGCCGCCTTTCTCCAGCATGTGAGGGATCTCATACTTCATCGACAGAAATACGCCGCGCAGGTCGGTGCTGATCACGTCGTCGAATTCGGCCGCGCTGTATTCGTGAAGGGGACGCTCGATGGAAATGCCGGCATTGTTGAAGGCGACGTCGAGCCGTCCGTAGCGTTCGATCGTCTTGTCGACCAGCGCCTTGATCTCGGCCTCGTCGCGGACGTCGGCGCGAACGAAGACCGCGTCGCCGCCGGCCTCGCGCACCTCGTTCTCCACCTGTTTGCCGCGCTCGGCGTTGCGGCCGCAGAAGGCGATCTGGCCGCCTTCGGCCGCGAACATCAGCGTCGCGGCGCGGCCGATGCCGGAGGTGCCGCCCGTGACGATGACGACCTTGCCCTCGAATCGGCGCTTGCCGCTGGGCTTCTGCTGCGGCAGCGCTGCGCCCTGGCCGAGCGCCACGCCGCCGGCGAGGCCACCGACGGCGCTCGCGAGCATGCCGAGCGCGGCGCCTCCGACCAGATGACGCCGCTTTACGGGACTACTTGGGGTGATATCCTGCATTTCGGTCATTTCGAACTCCGGGGCCACCTATCTAAACAGTGTTAAGATAGATATGCCGCAATCTGAACAGTGTCAAGTTACATGAAGAAACACGCCAAGCGCGGTGCCGGCGCGACGCGGCCAAAGCCGGAGCCCGGTTATCATCACGGTGAATTGCAGGAGGCGTTGATCGCTGCGAGCGAAGCCATTCTTGCCGAGCAGGGTGCCGAGGGTTTCACGCTGCGCGAAGCCGCGCGCCGCGCCGGGGTTTCGCCGGCTGCCCCGTCGCATCATTTCGGCAACGCGCAGGGGCTTCTCACCGAAGTCGCGATCCGCGGTTACGACGCGCTTGCCGGTGCTTTGCGCGAGGCGGCATCCGGCAAGCACGGTGCGCGCGACAAGCTCCATGCTCAGGGACTTGCTTATGTCGATTTTGCGCTGACACATCCCGGCCGGTTCCAGATGATGTTTGCGAACAAGCGCCTCGTGGCAGACGATGCGCGTTTGAGGCAGGCGAGCAGGGCCGCCGGTCACGCGTTCGAGATCGTCGTCGCCGAGCTGGTCGGCGGCACCGCGAAGGAGGCGAAGACAGCGGCTGCGGCGGCCTGGTCCACCGTTCACGGCTTTGCCAAGCTTGCGCTCGAGGAGAAATTCGGCTCTGTGAAGAACGAGGCCGGACGCCGCGAGATCATGATGACCCTCGACCAAGTCCTGAACTATCTATGGCCGGCGAGCGGTATGCGCCATTGAGCGAGGGCCTGACGACGTCATGACAAGCAAGACGACCGAGCTCAAGCTCGACATTGAACGCATCGGCACGGTCTCCGCAATCTTGACGCTGCCGGCCCACGCGCGCGCCTGCTACGTCCTTGCGCATGGCGCGGGTGCGGACATGCGGCATTCCTTCATGGAGAAGGTCGCGGCGGGCCTTGCGGAGCGCGGCATTGCGACATTCCGCTTCAATTTCCCCTACATGGAGGAGAAGAAGGGGCGTCCCGACCAGCCGGCCGTCGCGCACGCCGCCATCCGCGCGGCGGTCGCTGAGGCGGCACGGCTCTGTTCCGGTCTCAAGCTTGTGGCGGGCGGAAAATCGTTCGGCGGGCGCATGACATCACAGGCGCAGTCCAAGGCTGCATTAGCTGATGTCAAAGGGCTCGCCTTCCTCGGCTTCCCCTTGCACGCCGACAAGAAGCCGTCCTCCGAGCGCGCCGAGCACCTCGCCGGCATCGCTATTCCCATGCTGTTCTTGCAAGGCACGCGCGATGGGCTTGCCGATCTGAGCTATCTCAAGCCTGTCGTCGAGAAGCTCGGCCCGAAGGCGACGCTGCATCAGGTCGAAGCCGGCGACCATTCGTTTGCGGTGCTAAAGAAGTCCGGCCGTACCAATGATGAGGCGCTCACCGAGGTGCTGGACGCGCTGGCGGCCTGGATCGACGGGCTCGCCTGAATCTCAGGCCGAGTAAAGCCCCTTGTCGCGCGCCTTCTGGATCGCGAGCGCGGCGATCAGGTCGAGCGTCGGCGTCGACAGCCCGGCGGTGCGCGCGAAGGCAGCGGGCGCCTTCACCAGCACGTCGATCTCCATGGCGCGGCCGAGCTCGTAGTCCTGCAGCAGCGACGGCTTGTGGTTGGGGGCGGGGCCGCTCCGGGTCACGCGTTTGACCTCGGGAATGAAATGCTGGGCGATGTCGTTGGCCTCGTTCAGCATGCGCGGAATGACTTCAGTGAAGGCGGGGTCGTCGCGCACGCCGCGCGCGGTCTGGCCGGTGAGCAGGCACAGCACCGACAGCGACATGTTAGTCAGCAGCTTTGACCAGATCGCCTCGCGGATCTCGGCCACCGGCGGCGATTCCAGCCGGGCATCGTTGAAGACGCCGCGCAGCTTGGTGATGCGCTCGCAATTGCGGTCGTCGCATTCCCCGATCAGCAGGCGGTTGCGGTCCGGCGTCAGGTTCTGCACCACGCCGGGCGCGATCACCTCGTTGGAGGAGAAGACGACGCCGCCGACGATCCGTTCCTTCGGGATGCAGGCACGCAACCGACCGCCGGGATCGAGAAAGGAAATGTCGGGCGGGCCCGGATGCCGCGGCGGCAGGCCGATGCCGTACCACCAGGGAATGCCGTTTTGCGCGAACACGATCGCGGTGTCGTCCTGGAGCAGCGGCTTGATGCTGGAGACCAGCCCCTGAAGCGCTGTGGCCTTCAGCGTCGAGATCACGACGTCTTGGGGACCGAGCTGGGCCGGATCGCCTGACGCGTTCACCTTGGCGCTGACCTCGGAATCGCCGACGCGCAGCTTGAGGCCGCCTGCGCGAGCCGCCTCCAGATGCGCCCCCCGCATCACGCACGAGACCTCATGGCCGGCGCGTGCGAGCCGGACCGCAATGTGGCTGCCGACGGCGCCCGCGCCGAAAATGCAGATGCGCATGTGATGTCCCGTCCTGATCCCTTGGTGCCATCAGCCGCCAGCATGACACAAGCCGCCATGCGATGGACGCGGCCGCCCTACGCCGGAAAGATATGGATCAAGGCAAGCAGCCTCGGTCATAGTGCAGGGCAAACAAACCGACCGGAGGAGCGCCGATGACTGCCAGCCCCGTTCTGTGGACCCTTGATCAGCGCGGCGTCGCGACCGTCACCTTGAACCGTCCCGAGGTCAACAACGCCTATGACGGCGCGCTGATCGCGGGCGTGCTCGCGGCCATGGACGATCTCGGCAACAAGCCGAACTTGCGCGTCGTCGTGCTCCGGGGCAATGGCAAGCATTTCCAGGCCGGCGCCGACCTCAAATGGATCAACGGCGTGCGGCCGCAATCGACTGAAGCGAACGAGGCGGCGTCGCGAGCGACCTTCGAGGCCGTGCAGCGGCTCAACACACTGCCGGTTCCGACGGTCGCGCTGGTGCAGGGCGGCTGTTTTGGTGGCGGCACCGGCGTGATCGCGGCCTGCGATGTCGTCATCGCGGCCGAAAACGCCCTATTCTCGATCACCGAGGTGCGCTGGGGCCTGACCGCGGCGATCATCATCCCCCAGCTTTGCGACGCCATCGGCGTGCGCCAGGTCCGCCGGTACGCCCTGACCGGCGAGCGCTTCGGCGCCGAGGACGCCCGCCGCATCGGCCTCGTTCACGAGGTGGTGCCGCTCGCCGATCTCGAAGTCGCCGGCGCCAAGGTGGTCGAGCAACTGCTCGCCAACGGGCCGGAGGCGATGGCCGAGACCAAGCGGCTCGCGCTGGAGAGCTCGTTCGGCGGCATGGCGGTGGACGATGCCGCGTACACGCGGCTCGTACACCTGCATTCGGTCAAGCGCCAGAGCGTCGAGGCGGCGGAAGGGTTGGCGTCGTTTGCCGAGAAGCGAGCGGCGAATTGGGGCGGCGGCAAAGGTTAGGCGTTAGCAGCCGCGGCAGATGTTGTTGATGCTGCGATGGACGGCGTCGTCCTCCTGCCGCATCTGGCGTAGGGTTTCGAGTGTCTTGCTTTCGTCGGTGGCCGGTGCAGGCTTGCGCTTGGCCGCCAGCTCGTCCTCCTGCCGTTTGTAGCAGGCCTCGCGATCGGCCTTGGCCTGGATGAAGCGGCAGTTTTGCTCAAGGGCTGCGACGGGAGCGGCTGAGATCAGCAGGGCGATCAAAGCGGGGAGGGGAAATTTCATAAGCGTCGAGTCCATGCTGGCACTTCTGTCAGGTCCGTCATTCTCGGGCAACCGTCTCGAGGCAAGCATGTAGCCCGGATGGAGCGGAAGCGAAATCCGGGGCCGGTGTCCCCGCATTCCGCTGCGCTCCATGCGGGCTACGGCGCGCCGCAAGGCTCACAGCGACGTCGCCAGTGATGTTTTCAGCAGCGTGAGCAGCGCCTGCACCGCAGCGGCGTTGCGGCGCCGTTCGGGAATCGCGGCCTTCACCCACAATTCCGGAATTGGGAAATCGCGCAGCACCGGCTTGAGGCTACCGTCACGCAAGGCATCCGCGACGAGATAATGCGACATCAGCGCGATGCCGTTGCCGGCGATGGCGCTGCGCGCCAGCACGTGCCCCTCGTTGGAGGAAAGCAGCGGGCTGACCTGGATGCTGATGCGGCCACGCGGTCCGTCGAAGACCCATTCGGGGCCGGTCGGCATGAAGCTGAGGCAGCGATGCTCGACGAGGTCGCGCGGATGTTTTGGCGTGCCGTGCTTCTTCAAATAAGTCGGTGAAGCACAAAGCAGCCGCTTCAGCGGGCACAGCGGCTCGTCGACCACGCCGCCGAAGGAATGCGGGAAGGCGCCGATGGCGATATCAAAGCCTTCGGTGACGGGATCAACCGGGCGATCGATCAGCACGATCTCAAGCTTCAGCCGCGGGTTCTGGGTCTGGAACGCGCTGAAGGCGTCGGCGAGACGCGCCACAGTCAGCGAGGTCGGCGCCTTGATGCGGAGGTGATCGACGAGATCGTGGCCTTTCTCGCCCATGCGCGAGAGCAGGTCGGTGGCGTCAGCCACGACGCCGCGCGCGCGATGCACGTAGCGCTGTCCGGCCTCGGTCAGCCGCAACTGCCGGGTCGAGCGATGAAACAGCGGTGTGCCGATCCGCGCCTCTAACTGCGTGACGCGCTTGGCGACGACCGAGGTCGAGACATCAAGCTTTCGCCCGGCGGCGGAGAATCCGGCCGCATCCGCCGTGGCGAGGAAGGCTTGCAGGTTCACGAGGATGTCCATGGCGACCTTTCTCGATTCGCGAAAGCTGATCGCGTATTTTAGTGGATTGTAGCTCCTCGCGCGCTAATTCATAGTCGTCCCAAGCAAGAGATTTGGGAGCGGACGCGCCATGCGGGCCATGATGATCGAAGAACCGGCACGACAGGTGCCGCTCTATGGCGAATATGAAGTCGTCGTGCTCGGCGGCGGCCCCGCCGGCATTGTCGCTGCGGCCTCAGCCGCGCGCGCCGGGCGGAAGACGCTGCTGGTCGAGCGCTATGGCTTTCTCGGTGGCATGGGTACGGCAGCCGGCGTCACTAATTTCTGCGGCCTGCACGGCAATGTCCATGGCGAGCACCGGCGGCTGGTGCAGGGCATGGCGTCCGAGCTGCTGGCGCGGATTGATCGGCTCAACGGTCTCAATGCGCCGCACCTGATCCTCGGCAAGGTCTTTGCACAGGCCTATGACACCGCCGCCTACAAGATCGCGGCCGACGAGCTGCTTGCCAGCCACAAGGTGAACATCCTCTTCCATGCACTCGGCGCCGGCGTGGTGATGGGCGACGACAGCCGCATCGATGCGCTGATGGTCGAGACCAAGGCCGGCCGGCAGGCGGTGCGATCCGAGATCTTCATCGACTGCTCCGGCGACGGCGATCTCGCGGTGTGGACCGGTGCGCCGTTCGAGATCGGCGACGAGCACGGCCATCCGATGTATCCCTCGATGATGCTGCGTCTCAACGGGATTGATCCCGCGAAGGCGGGAGATGCCTGGCGCACCATTCCGCAATTGATGGAAAAGGCCATCGCGGCCGGCACCCACACATTCCCGCGCAAGAGCGCGATCGTGCGGCCGCAAAAATCCGGCATCGAATGGCGGGTGAACTTTACCCAGGTGGCGCGCGAGGACGGCCACGCCATCAACGGCGTCGAGCCCGACGATCTCACCCGCGGCGAGATCGAGGGCCGCAAGCAGGCCCTCGCCGCGTACGAGTTCCTTCGTAGCACCGTGCCAGGCTTCGAAAAGTCCTACATCGTCGATCTGCCGCCGCAGCTCGGCATCCGCGAGACGCGCCGCATCAAGGGCGGTTATCAGCTCAGCGGCGAGGACGTGCTCGGCTGCGCTTCGTTCGAGGATTCCATCGGCGTCAATGGCTGGCCGATCGAGGCCCATGTGCCCGGCGACGTCGTCTTCACCTTCCCGCCGATCCCGGAATCGCGCGGCTATAACGAGCTGCCCTATCGCATGCTGGTGCCCGAAGGCGTCGACAATCTCCTGGTCGCCGGCCGCTGTGCCTCGATGACCCATGAGGGCCAGTCGGCGGCGCGGGTCTCCGGTGCCTGCTTCGTGATGGGCGAGGCCGCCGGTTCCGCCGCCGCGCTGGCGCTGTCCGGAAACCGGATCCCGCGTGACATCCCCGTTGAAAAATTGCAGGAAACGTTGAAACAACAGGGCGCCTTCATCGGGCGGGACCAGATGGTGCCCGAGGGCCTGTAGCGGACGGCAAGAACGACCAAGAGCACCACTGGAGGAAACGGGATGATCGGGATTGCGCGGCTCGCGCTAGTGGGCCTTTTGGCGATCATGGCGATGAGCACGGCCAGGGCCGAAGACGCGTTGAAGGCGAAGATCGGCGTGCTTCGTCTGTCGTCCTCCGCGCCGGTCTTCATCGCCCAGGACAAGGGCTATTTTCGTGAGGCTGGCCTCGAGGTCGAGCTGAAGTTCTTCGATGCGGCACAGCCGATCGCGGTCGCCACCACCTCGGGTGACGTCGATTTTGGCATCACCGCCTTCACCGCAGGTCTCTACAATCTCGCCGGCAAGGGCACGCTGAAGGTGATCGGCGGCATGAGCCGCGAGAAGGCCGGCTATCCCCTGATCGGCTATTTCGCCAGCAACAACGCCTATGCCGCCGGCCTGAAGACGCCGAAGGATCTTGCCGGCAAGCGCGTGGCGGTGACGCAGGTCGGGTCAAGCTTTCACTATTCGCTCGGCCTGCTCGCCGACAAATACGGCTTCAAGCTTACGGACGTGAAGATCGTGCCGCTGCAATCGCTGTCGAATGCGGCGGCCGCGCTGAAGGGCGAGACGGTCGACGCCGCGCTCCTGCCGATCTCCACCGCGCGCAAGCTGATGGACGAGGGCGGCGCAAAGTTTCTGGGCTGGGTCGGTGACGAGACGCCGTGGCAGCTAGGGGCCGTGTTTGCTTCGCCGAAGACACTGACCAACAAGGTGCTGGTGACAAAACTGCTCGGCGCGCTCGCGAAGGCCGACCGCGAATATCACGACGTCATCCTCGCCGCGATGAAGGACGGCGTCGCGCCGATCAACGACAAGACGAAGCCGCTCTTGGAGATCATTGCCAAGTACACCAACCTGCCGGTCGAGCAGGTGGTCGGCAATTGTGCCTATATCGACCCCGACGGCAAGCTGGACGTGAAGAACGTCGACAACCAGATCAAATGGCTGCAGGAGCAGGGCTTTGCCGACAAGGGCTTCGATGCGAACGCGATCATCGCGAAGGACTATGTGAAGGCGGATTGATGTTGACGATGCAGACTCTTGCGGCGAGCGATCTGCCACCCTCCCCTGGAGGGGGAGGGTCGATCGCACCGGCGATGCGCAGCATCGACCGGGGCGAGCGGGGTGGGGTGAGCCACGGCGGCGGTCTGTCCGTCGTTCGCACCGATCGTTCGCAGAAAGCTCGAGAGCAGGCATCGTCAGCGTCAATGCGGATAGACCGTCACCCCACCCCGGTTCGCATTTCGCTTCGCTCAGTACGAACCGACCCTCCCCCTCCAGGGGAGGGTGAAGAAGGCGGGCTCGCCGCATGGACCTGATCGCCAACCACATCTCCCACCGCTTCGGCGATCTCGCCGTGCTCGACGATGTCTCCTTTACGGTCAGCGCCGGCGAGGTGGTGGCGATCGTCGGTCCCTCCGGTTGCGGCAAGAGCACGCTGCTGTCGATCCTGGGCGGCCTGCTGCAGCCGAGCTCCGGTGCGCCCGAGCTGCGCGGGACGCCGCCGGCGGACAGCCTCAATCCGCTGACCTTCGTGTTCCAGGATTTTGCGCTCTTGCCCTGGGCCACGGTCGAGGAGAACGTCGAATTCCCGCTGCTGCATACGCAGCTCTCGGCGACGCAGCGCCGGGCGCTGGTCGACGATGCGCTCCGCCGCACCAGCCTGACCGATTTTCGCAAAACCTATCCAAAACAGCTCTCCGGCGGCATGCGTCAGCGCGTCGGCATTTCGCGCGCGCTGGCGGTCAAACCTGCGATCCTGCTGATGGACGAGCCGCTGTCGGCGCTGGATTCGCAGACGCGTGAGCTGTTGATGGAGGATTTCGTTAGCCTGCTCGCCGATGGCGGCATGGGCGCGGTCTATGTCACGCACAATCTCGAAGAGGCGGCGCGGCTTGCCGACCGCATCGTGGTGCTGTCGCGGCGGCCGGGGCGGATTCGCGAGGTTGTGACCGTGCCGATGACGCGCGCCGAACGCGGCGAGACCGCGGCGCGGGAGAAGCTGCTCGCGCTGCAAAACCAGATCTGGTCGCTCATCCGCAATGAGGCGATCGATGCCGAGCGCGAGGTCCAACATGCTTGATCGGGCCTTGGCGGAAACTTCAGCGAAGGACGAGGCGACCCGGCGCGTCCGCTTCCGCGGTGCGGGCTTCGTGCCTGCGTCGAGCCGCTTCGGCGGCTGGATCGCGCTCGCGCTCGTCATCGCAGTCTGGCAGGCCGCCGGCACCGTGGGCCTCGTCAATCCGCTGTTCCTGCCGGCGCCATCGGCGATCGCGCGCGCGATCTACGAGCTCGCAATCTCCGGCGCGCTCTGGCAGCACGTTTCGGCCTCGCTGCTGCGCATCGGCGTCGGCTGGCTGCTCGGGACTGCGGCCGGCGTTGCCGTCGGCTTCGCCATCGGCCTGTCGCGGCTCGCGCGCAGCGTCGGCATCACCTTCATCTCGGCGCTGTTCCCGATCCCCAAGATCGCGCTGCTGCCGCTGTTGATCCTCTGGCTCGGCATCGGCGAAGAGCCGAAGATCGCGACCATTGCGCTCGGGGTGTTCTTCTCGACCGCGATCTCGGTCTATAGCGGCGTCGATGCGGTGCCGCGCAACCTGATCCGCATGGCGCAGAGCTTCAACGTTCCCTTCGCCACCATCGTGCGCAAGGTGATCTGGCCCGGCGCGCTGCCTGCGATCCTCGCCGGCTTCCGTATCACCGCCTCAGTCGCGCTTCTGCTCGTCGTCAGCGCCGAAATGATCGGCGCGCAATACGGCATCGGCGCGTTCGTGCTCCAGGCCGGCAATCTGATGCAGACCGATCAGCTGCTCGCGGGCGTGGTGATCCTGTCGGTGTTCGGGCTTGCGGTGGGGAAAGTGATCGGCGGGCTGGAGATGCGGCTGTTGCACTGGCGGTAGCCACGATCCGAGCTGCCGTAGGGTGGGTTAGCCTTGCGGATTGCGTAAAGCGCAAACCGCAAGGCGTAACCCACCTCTTCTGCTTCTGCGTTTGCCGAACGAAGTTGGTGGATTACGCCTTCGGCTAATCCACCCTACGAGACCTTCGCCTCACGCATTCCCGCGATCTTCCCGGAACAGATCCAGCTTCTGCTGCACCGGCCGGTCCGAGAAGCTGAACAGCACGGCGTCCTCATCCGCCTCGTGCGTGACCCAGTGCCAGCTCGGCACCACGAACAGATCGCGCGGGCCCCATTCGAAAACGGTGTCGCCGATCCGGCTGCGCCCCTTGCCCTCGATCGGGCAAAACACCGTCGCATCGGTCGCGCGATAACGTGCGGTCTTGAAACCCTTCGGCAGCAGCTGGATGAAGGTGCCGATGGTCGGCATCGCGAAATCGCCGGTCTCGGGATTGCTGAACTTCAGCTTCAGGCCGTGGCAGGCGTCCCATTCCTGGCTTACGCGGGCTTTCTCCAGGGCCTCGCGGGTGTAGGCATAGGGATAGCTGAAGATCGGCGAGGTCTTCGAGCTCCGCTTCACGTCCACCGGCAGCAGATTATGACCGTAGCGCGCGAAGCTGTCGCCGGCCGGCTTGGTGATCTTCTGCTGGTCTTCCTTGGAGCCTTCCGCAAAGGAGCAGTCGAAGAACTGCACCAGCGGGATGTCGAGGCCGTCGAGCCAGAACATCGGCTCATTGGTCTCGTTGGAATGATCGTGCCAGGTCATCGACGGCGTGATGATGAAGTCGCCGGGCTCCATCGCGGTGCGCTCGCCATCGACAGCGGTGTGGGCGCCCTTGCCTTCGAGCACGAAGCGCAGCGCGGACTGGCTGTGGCGATGGGCGGGCGCGACGTCGCCTGGCACCACCATCTGCACGCCGGCATAGAGTGACGTCGTGATCTTCGACTGTCCGCGCAGGCCCGGGTTCTCCAGCACCAGCACGCGCCGCTCGGCTTCCTTGGCGGTGATCAGCTTGCCGGCTTCCGTCATGTAGTCGCGGATGACGTCGAACTTCCAGAGATGCGGCCGGCAGGCGCTCTTCGGCTCCGGCGTGATCAAATCGCTCATCACCGTCCACAGCGCGGTGAGATTTTCGCCGTCGATCTTCTTGTAGAACGCCTCGCGTTCCGGCGTCTTGGTCACGGCTTCCATGGTTGCTGCTCCCGATCGTCTTGTTGATTGACAGTATACTGACGATCTGGCTAGCGTCAACGTGACGAACGACGTACAAGCAACGGGAAAACGGGAGGGTTCCGATGAAGCTGCATGGCTATTTCCGCTCCAGCGCCGCCTATCGGGTGCGGATCGCGCTGAACCTCAAGGGCCTCGGTGCCGAGCATTTGCCGCATCATCTGCGCAAGGGCGAGCAGTGCGCGCCTGCCTATCTCGCCATCAATCCGCAAGGTCTGGTGCCGGCGCTGGAGAGCGATGCGGGTGTAGTGCTGACCCAATCGGTTGCGATCATTGAATGGCTCGACGAAATGCACCCCAATCCGCCGCTGCTGCCGAAGGATCCGCTGCGCCGCGCCAAGGTGCGCGCCTTCGCGCTGGCGATCGCCTGCGACACCCATCCGGTGCAGAACCTGAAGGTGCTGGCGCGGCTGCGCGAGCTCGGCCTGCCCGAGGAAAAGGTCCAGGAGTGGGCGGCGTGGGTCAACCGCGAGGGGCTGTCGGCATGCGAGACGCTGATCAAGGACGAGCCTGGGCCGTTCTGCTTCGGCGATGCGCCGACGCTTGCTGATCTCTGTCTGGTGCCGCAGCTCGCCAACGCCCGCCGCTTTGGCGTCGATGTGTCGGCCTATCCGCGCCTGCTGAAGGCAGAAGCCGCCGCCAAGGCGCTAGCGGCCTTTGCCGATGCCGCCCCGGAGAAGCAGCCCGATGCCGAGTAAGCCTCTTCCTCCGATCACGATGGACGCGGTCTATGCCGCGCCGGGCTATCTGTTCCGGCGCATGCAGCAGATCGCGGTCTCGATCTTCATGGAGGAGTGCAAGGCGTTTGACCTGACGCCGGTGCAATATGCGGCGCTGATCGCGATCCACACCCATCCCGGCATCGACGCGACGCGTCTGTCGGCGGTGATCGCCTTCGACCGCTCCACGCTCGGCAGCGTGATCGAACGTCTTCAGGCCAAGGATTTCATCGAGCGCAAGCCGGCGCCCGAGGACAAGCGGATCAAGCTGCTCTATTTGACGAAATCCGGCGCCGCGATCCTGCGCGAGATCATCCCCGCCGTGGAGCGGGCGCAGGCGCGTATGCTTGAGCCGCTCAAGCCCACTGAGCGCAAGGCACTGCTGGGGCTCTTGGTGCAGCTCGTCGACCTCAACAACGAGGCGTCACGGGTGCCACTGCGGGCCGAGGACGCGCTGGAGCATCTGGGGAAGGGTGGGTGAGGGATTGCAGCCTAACACTCAGTGTCGTCCCGGCGAAGGCCGGGACCCATAACCACGAATCATAATTTGGCGAAGATTGGAAAGGACCACCTGACGCCACAACTACTGCTGCGGCGTATGGGTCCCGGCCTGCGCCGGGACGACACCTAATGTGTGGCGCCATCCTCGTCGCCTCACATCCGCAGCAACGCCTGCCGGTCGATCTTCCCCGTGCCCGTCTTCGGCAGCTCGTCGATGAAGATCACCTCGCGCGGATATTTGTAGGGCAATAGCTTGCCCTTCACATAATCCTGGAGCTTGCGCGTCGTCTCGCTCTGATCAATGACGCGGTTGTTCATCACCACCACCGCCTTCAGCGTCATGCGCCGGTCCGGCAGCTCGGCCGCGAACACTGCACATTCGCGGATGTCCGGGTGATCGGCAAGGCACAGCTCGACCTCGAGCGGATAGACCCACTGGCCGGAGATCTTGATGAGATCGTCGGCCCGGCCGCGGAAGAAGTGGAAGCCGTCGGCATCGCGGACGAAACGATCGCCGGTGTAGATCCAGCCGCCGTCGCGGATGGTCTCGGCGGATTTGTCCGGCCGGTTCCAGTACAGCGGCGTGTTGGAATCGCCGCGCACCCACAAGATGCCTTCCTCGTCGTCGCCGACGTCGCGGCCGTCCTTGTCGCGCAGCGCGACCTCGTAGCCGGGTACGCGCAGGCCGGCGGCGCCGAGTTTTTTCTGCTCTGGACGGTTGGAGAGATAGATGTGCAGCACCTCGGTCGAGCCGAGGCCCTCGACGATCTCGAGGCCCGTGAGCGTCTTCCAGCCGTTGAAGACCTCGGCGGAGAGCACCTCGGCCGCAGAGAGCGACATGCGCAACAACGAGAAGTCGGTCTTCTCGGCACCTTCGGCCTTGGTCAGCGACGTGTAGAGCGTCGGCAGGCCGAAGAAGACCGTCGGCTTATACTGCGTGATCACGGAGAAGATCGCCGCGGGCTTCGGCTGGCCCGGCAGCAGCAGTGTTGCCGCGCCCGCCGAGAACGGGAAGGTGACGGAATTGCCAAAACCGTAGGCGAAGAAGATTTTTGGCACCGAGAAGCAGATGTCGTCAGACGTCAGCTTCAATACGCTCTGCGCAAAGGCAGCCTCGCTATAGGCCATGTCGTGCTGGAGATGCACGATACCCTTGGGCCGGCCGGTGGAGCCGGAGGAGTACATCCAGAACGCCATCTCGTCGCGATTCGTGTCGGCTTCCGCGAGCTCGGCCGGGAATTGCGTGAGCCAGCTTGCAGCTGCCATCGCAACAGGCGCCGCGTGGTCGCGCGCCTCGCCATTGACGACGATCAGCGTGCGTAGATCCGTATCCTTGCAGGCTTCCGCATTGAAGCGCGTCGCGAATTCGGCATCGGCCACCGCAACGGTCGCGCCGGAATCGGCGAGATAGAATTGCAAGAGGTCTGGCGGCGTCAACGTGTTGATCAGGAGCGGCACGAAGCCGGCGCGCACTGCGCCGAAGAAGGCGGCCGGATAGGCCGGCGTGTCGTCGAGGAACAACAGCACGCGGTCGCCGCGCTGGAGACCAAGCGATACGAGGCCGTTGCCCCAGCGGCAAGCCTCTGCGCAGAGCTCAGCATAGGTTCGCATGCCCGCCGGACCGATCAGCGCGAGCTTGTCGCCGCGTCCTTTGTCGAGATTGTCGAACAGCACGCGGCTGGCGTTATAGATTTGCGGGACGGCAAAGCCGATCTCGCGTGCGCCCGCGCTGTCCGCGGGCACCTGGTCGCGAATCACGTTGCTCATGCCGCACCTCCACCGTTCTTGGCGACCTCGTAACGCGCCATGAAGGCTGGGGACATCGCCCGCAGCCGGGAATCGTCGATGCGGCCGGACCGGGTGATGTAGCTGTAGGCGAAATCCATCAGATCGAGCTGCATGTGCTCGGCAAAATGCTCGTACCAGAAGGCCGAGGTGCGCGCGGCGTTGACGAGCTTCTGCACCACCGGCTTGCGCGCGGCCTGGTAGCGGTGCAGCGCGGTCGCCAGATGCGCGTCCGATTCCAGCGCCTTGACCAGCGCGATGGCATCCTCGATCGCGAGCCGCGTGCCCGAGCCGATCGAGAAATGCGCCGAGTGTAGGGCATCGCCGAGCAGCACCATGTTCTTGAACGACCAGTACTCGTTCCAGACCCAGGGAAAGTTACGCCAGACCGATTTGTTGGAGACGAGGCAATGGCCGCCAAGCGTATCGGCAAACACCTCCTCGCAAATGCCCTTGGACTGCTCGACGTCCTTGTAGGCGAAGCCATAGGCGTGCCATGTCGCGTGATCGCATTCGACCAGGAAGGTGCTCATGGTGGGCGAGTAGCGGTAGTGATGGGCGTTGAAGGCGCCGCGGTCGGTCTTCACGAAAGTCTGCGATAGCGTGTCGAAGCGTTTCGAGGTGCCGTACCAGACGAACTTGTTGGAGGAGTAGGACAGCGAGGTGCCGAAATCGCCCTCATAGGCCCGGCGCACCAGCGAGTTGAGCCCGTCGGCGGCGACGATCAAATCGTGGCCGTTGAGCTGGTCGATCGCATGGATCTGGGTGTCGAAGCGCGGGGTGACGCCGGCATCGAGCGCGCGCTGCTGCAGGAACTTGAGGAGCTCGAGCCGTCCGATCGAGGAGAAGCCGACCCCGTCGATGGCGACGCTGTCGCCGTGCAGGTTCAGCGTGATGTTCTCCCAGCTCTCCATATGCGGCGCGATCGCATCGACCGTTTCGGGGTCGTCGGCGCGCAGGAATTCCAGGGCCTGGTCCGAGAACACGACGCCAAAGCCCCAGGTCGCGTCGGCCGGGTTCTGTTCGAACAGGTCGACTTGATCCTCGGGGTGACGCTTCTTCCAGAGATAGGCGAAGTAGAGCCCACCGGGCCCCCCGCCAATCACGGCGATCCGCAACGTCTGCCTCCATAATTGACAGTATACTTACTATCTAGGGGTAGACTAATGTGCTCCGGCGTCCGGCGCCAGCAGAATTATCGGCAAAGCGTGGCGCGCCGAAGCTCACTCTCGGACCGCGCCTTTGGCGCGTGTCCGAAGCAGTTTCGCGCGCAAGCATAGCCAAACCACGCGGACTTGGCCATCCGCACCGTCAGACGCAGCGCTTCACGTAGACCCCGTTCACCAGCACCCGGGTGCAGCGGACGGCCGGAACCGGCTTGCGGACCACGACGGCCGCGTTCGGCCCGGCGCAGCCAGCGCGATACACGCCACGGGCGCAGACCACCGCGTTGGCGTCGGTGGCCTCGAATGTCATGGTCGCCGCGAAGGCGAGGAGTGCAGAAGCGACGAGCAGCAATGAACGCATGTTGTCCTCCCGGTCTGGTCGTGATCGAAATCGGATCCTTGCAAAAGGTTTGTCGTTGCAGGCGTGCGGGAATTCACTTGCGCACGCCGCCAACCATTGCCCCGTGCCTTGGCGCGCGATCCAGCGCCGCCTCATCGCGCTGCGAACGGGGCGAGCACGTCCTTGCACGCCGGCGATAGCGAGGCGGCATTGCTGGAGATGCATTGAACGATGCGGCCGCCGCCGGGCGCGACGCCGGCGCAGAGCGTGCGGATATCGGCGCCGCAGGCCGACCTGACGATGAACAGCTCTTCGCGCGGCCGCAGCGGGCGTAAAACGATCGCCGCTGGTGCGGCCGCCGGCGCTGCTGCCGCGGGAGCTGCACCCGCGGGCGCTGCCGTTGCTGCCGCGCCACCGCCGGCTGCGGCGCTCACGGCCTTCTCGCAGGCCGGCGAGACCTTGGCCTTGTTCTTCTCCAGGCATTCGAGCGCGGCGGCGCCGCCCGGCGGCACGCTGGCGCAGACCTTGGGATAGTCGGCGCGGCACGCGCTCTTGACCGCCGCAACCTGTGCGCTGCTCGGCTGCGTGGCGGCAGCAGCCTTCGGCGCCGGCGCGGCGGCCGGCTTTGCAGCGGGAGCGGAGTCAGCCTTCGGCGTGGCAGGCGCCGCTGCTGCCTTGGGTGGAGCCTCGGACTTCGGCGCGGCGGGCGCGGCCTCGGTCTTCGGAGCCGCAGCAGGCTCGACCGCGCGAACCGCGGTCTGGCATCCCGATGACAGGCTCGACATGTTCTTCGCCAGGCATTGATACGCTTCCACCCCGCCGGGCGTCACGCTCGCGCAATGCGCCATGAAGTCCGAGCGGCATGCCGAGCGGATGGCGCTCTTCTGCGCCTCGGTCGGCGTTTGCGCGAATGCGCTTGTTGCAGTTGCGAAGAACGCTGCGGCCAGCAACGCCTGGCGCGTTGATGCATGTTTCAACGTGTTGAACATCTGAGTATTTCCTGCCCCGTCGGTGACGCCGACGATTCTGAAAATGTGATGCGATCGCAATCGTCGCGAGTAATGCCTCGCGAGCGGCATCATTCGCCGCTTTGACCTCTGCCGCAAGTCAATTATGCCGGCGCAATTGCGCCGCAACGAGAGCATGATCCGGATCCGACGGGCCGCGCTAAGGCCTGTTTACAGACAGGATTCCCAAATCAGTAGAAAATTGATTCAAGGCTGAAAATTGGAGATCAGCCTTGATTCGATTGATGTTGAGCGATGCGCAGTGGGAGCGGATTGCGCCGGAATTGTCTGGCAAAGCCGGTGATCCCGGCGGCACCGGGCGTAACAACCGGCTCTTTATCGAAGCAGTTCTTTGGATTGCGCGCACGGGCTCGCCGTGGCGAGATCTGCCGGAAGCGTTCGGCAAGTGGTTCACAGTGTATACGCGCTTCTGGCGCTGGGCGCAGAAGGGGGTCTGGGAGCGGGTCTTCAAAGCTCTCTGTGACGATCCCGATTTCGAATATGTCCTGATCGACGGCACACTCGTCCGGGTCCACCAACATGGCACCGGGGCAAAAGGGGGACTCAAAATCAGGCCATAGGCCGCTCGCGTGGTGGCCTGACTACCAAAATCATGGCTCTGGTCGACGCACTCGGCAATCTCATTCGCTTCACCCTGCTGCCCGGCCAGCGTCACGACAGCATTGGCGTCGAGCCTTTGATCACTGGCCTCGATTTTGAAGCGCTGATCGGCGACAAGGCCTTCGATAATAACTGGCTGCGCGCCAATCTGAACCAACGCGGCGCCGCAGCGGTCATCCCGTCCAAGGCCGACCGCGCCGGGCGCATCCCGCACGACGCCGAAATGTACAAATGGCGCCACCTGGTCGAGAACTTCTTCTGCCAGCTCAAGGCATTCCGCCGCATCGCAACTCGCTACGAAAAGACAGACGCCTGCTTTGCCGGCCTCCTCAATCTCGTCGCGGCTTTCCTCGCAAACTAGCGACTGTAAACAGGCCTTAGTGCAAAGTCTGCAGCGGCTTTTCGAAAATCATGCTCAAACGATACGGCGTCAGAGCCTGACCATCCGCTTGCCGCGGTTTTCACCCGCGAGCAATCCGATCAGCGCCTTCGGTGTGTTCTCGAGGCCATCGATGATGTCCTCCTGCACCTTCAGCTTGCCGGATTTGACCCAGGCCTGGAGGTCTGCGAGCGCGCGCTGGCTGTCCTTCATGTAGTCCATCACGATGAAGCCCTGCATGACGAGCCGCTTCACCACGATCAGCCCGGGCACGCCGCGCGGGCCATGGGCGGCAGGAGCGCCGTCATATTGCGAGATCGCGCCGCAGCAGGCGATGCGGCCGTAATTGTTCATCTGCGGCAGGCAGGCTTCCAGAATGTCGCCGCCGACATTGTCGAAATAGACGTCGATGCCTTTTGGCGCGGCTGCACGTAGCGCCTTGAACACCGCGCCGTCCTTGTAGTCCACGGCGGCATCGAAGCCGAGCTCGGCGGTCAGCCAGTTGCACTTGTCCGCGCCGCCGGCGATGCCGATCACGCGGCATCCCCTGATCTTGGCGATCTGTCCGACGATCGAGCCGACCGAGCCCGCGGCCGCGGAGACAACGACCGTCTCGCCCTCTTTGGGCTTGCCGATCTCCAGCAGGCCGAAATAGGCGGTGAGGCCGGCGATGCCAAACACGCTGAGCAGATGCGTCATTGGTTCGAGCTTCGGCATCTTGGTGAGGTGCTTCGCAGGCACCGCGGCATATTCCTGCCAGCCGGTGTCGCCGAATACGATGTCGCCCGCCGCAAGCTCCGGCGCCTTCGAGCTGACGACCTCGGCGATGGCGCCACCGGCCATCACACTGTTGGCTTCGACGGCGGAGCGATAAGTCGCGCCGTGCATCCAGGCACGGTTGGCGGCGTCGAGCGAGATGTAGCGCACGCGCAGCAAGGCCTCGCCGTCCTTCGGCTCCGGCAGTGCGCTCTCCACCATCTTGAAATGCTCGGGGCCAAGTTTGCCGCTGGGCTTTTCCACCAGGAGAATCTGACGATTGATGTTGCCGCTCATGGCGTTCCCCTCTTCGATTGTTTGGCAATTATTGATGCAGCCGCAGCCAAGAAAACGTGCAAGCCGCATCTGTTGTGCGCTGCGTGAAAGCTAGATCGCCGCGATCCATTTCACAATGGGAACATCCGGCCAACGCGAACACACGCAAAGCGTGTTGCGTCGCTGTGATATCTGCGACATCATGAAGCGCCGGTGTACGTGGGGGTAAGCGATGTCCAACAGGTTCACGCAATACATTCTGGCCGCGATGGTGCTGGGCATCGTCATGGGCTCGGCGATCTACAACTTCCTGCCCGATACGCGCGCCGATTGGGCATCCTCCATCAACCTGATCGCCATGATGTTCCTGCGCCTGATCAAGATGATCATCGCGCCTTTGGTGTTCGCGACCCTGGTCGGCGGCATCGCCCATATGGGCTCGGGCTCCAAGCTCGGCCGCATCTTCGCCAAGACCATGGGCTGGTTCGTCAGTGCCTCCTTCGTATCGCTGCTGCTCGGCCTCGTGATGGTCAATCTGCTCCAGCCCGGCGCCAACTTCCCCGGCACGCTGCCCGCGGCAGGCCAATCGACCGGCCTGCCGGTCTCGGCCTTCTCGATCGAGAAATTCTTGACCCATCTAATCCCGACCTCGATTGCGGACGCGATGGCGCAGAACGAGATCCTCCAGATCGTGATCTTCGCCGTGTTCTTCTCGGTGGCGATGGGCGCGATGCCTGAACGTTCCAAATCGATTCTGGCGCTGATCGACGACGTCGGCCACATCATGCTGAAGGTGACAAGCTATGTGATGCTGTTCGCGCCGCTCGCAGTGTGGGCCGCGATCACCGCGACGGTCGCCAAGAACGGGCTTGCCGTGCTGTGGAAGCTCGTCGTCTTCATGGGCGGCTTCTATCTCTCGCTGGCGATCCTCTGGGGCCTTCTGGTCATCGTCGGCTTCATCGTGATCGGGCCGCGCTACAGTCATCTGCTCAAGCTGATCCGCGAGCCGCTGATGATCGCGTTCTCGACGGCGAGCTCGGAGGCGGCCTATCCGAAGACGCTGGAGGGCCTCAACCGCTTCGGCGCCTCGTCGCGGATCTCGAGCTTCGTGCTGCCGCTCGGCTATTCCTTCAACCTCGACGGCACGATGATGTACTGCACCTTCGCGAGCATCTTCATCGCGCAGAGCTACCACATCGACATGCCGCTCGGCACCCAGCTCGCGATGCTGGCGACGCTGATGATCACCTCCAAGGGAGTCGCTGGCGTGCCTCGCGCCTCCCTCGTCGTGATCGCCTCGACGCTGGCGCAGTTCAACATCCCCGAGGCCGGCCTCTTGATGATCATGGGAATCGACACCTTCCTCGACATGGGCCGCAGCGCCACCAACGTGATCGGCAACACGCTTGCGACCTCGGTGGTTGCGAAATGGGAAGGCGAGCTCGGGCCCGAGCATGCGCTTGAACCGGGCGACCTCGTGCCTGAGGACATGGTTCCGGGCGAAGTGCCTGCGATGGCCGGCCATGGATAGGAGCGAACCATGGGCCAGACACTGGCGAGGTTAGTGATCGTCGGCGTCCTGTGGGTCGCAGCAGCATCGTTGCTCGCGACCTCGGCGGTCGCACAGACCGGCGGCAGCGAGGGGCTCAGCCCGACGCTGTCGGCCATCAAGACGGCGCACACCGTGCGGCTCGGCTACCGCGAGAGCTCGCCGCCGTTCTCCTTCCTCGACCAGGCGGGGCGCCCGATCGGCTACAGCCTCGAGCTCTGCGAGGCCATCGTCGAGGAGATCGGCGTCGAGGTCGACGATCCCAATCTCAGAATCGACTACGTCAAGGTCACCTCGGACGATCGCATCGAGGCCGTGCTTCAGAACAAGATTGATCTCGAATGCGGCTCGACCACGGCCAATGCCGAGCGTGGCAAGCGCGTCGCGTTCTCGCCGCTGATGTTCGTCGCCGGCACCAAGCTGATGGTGCCGAAGGGAGCGGCCGTTTCCGGTGTCGCGGATTTGAAGGGCAAGACCGTCGTCGTGACCAAGGGCACGACCAACGAGCAGGCGATGCACGCCGTCGACAAAAAGCTCTCGCTCGGCCTTAACATCGTGACCGCGCCGGATCACGAGCAGTCGTTCCGGATGGTGGCCGACGGCAAGGCGGATGCGTTCGCGACCGACGACATCCTGCTCTACGGCCTGATCGCGCGTCACAAGGCGCAGGAATATTTTCGCGTGGTCGGGGACTATCTGTCCTACGACCCCTACGGCATCATGTTCAGGAAGGGCGAACCGCAACTCGCCGCCGTGGTCGAACGCGCCTTCCGCAAGCTCGGCTCCAACCGCGACCTCGTCCCGCTCTACAACAAATGGTTCACCGCAAGGCTCCCCACCGGCGAACGGCTGAACGTGCCGATCTCGCTGCAGCTGGAGGAAGCCTTCAAGGCCATGGACGATTCGCCGAGCGCGAATAATTAGGTTGAATTTGTTGCAGGGCTGGGCGCCGCGGACTCACTGCTCTTCCTTCTCCCCTTGTGGGAGAAGGTGGCGCGAAGCGCCGGATGAGGGGTATGCATCCGCGAATTCAATCGTGAAAGGGCGCGCGCGGAGAGAAACCCCTCACCCGTCTCACCGCTACGCGGTGAGCCACCCTCTCCCACAAGGGGAGAGGGGCAGCGAGCTCGCGGCGAGAGTTCAAATCACCTGTCGTCCCCAAACACCCGGTCCAGCGCCGCGTCATAGGTCGCCTGCACCAGCTCCGGATGCAGCTTGCCCAGCGTTTCCATCATCACGCCGGAGTTGATCTCGAGCACGCGCCAGGTGCCATCAACGCGGACCACGTCAATTGACGCAAAGGCGATGCCGATGGCGTTTGCTGCGTGGGTGGCGAGTCTCACGCAAGCCTCGCGAGCCTCGCCGTCCTCCAGCAACACCGGCTTTGCGCCGGCATCGAGATTGTGTCGCCAATCTGTGCCGCGCTGCTTGCTGTAGACGATGAGAGGTACATCATCGAGCAGCACCACACGGACCTCCTCCTCGATCGCGACATAGGGCGAGATCACGAGTCCGGCGCTCATCGAGAAAACTTCACCAACCGCGTGGTCGAGTTCCGCCTCCGTCGTCACCTTGAACACCAAGCGCCCCGATGTCCCCTCGTTGGGCTTCACCACCACGCCTTGCGGATGGTCGCGAAGCAGCTCGAGCATTGCCTCTCGCCAAGTGGGGCCAACAACATTCTTGCCCAGCTTCGGGTTGAGGAAGAGGTGATGGGGAATGCAGGGCACGCCCGCAAGCGCCAGCACTTCGGCCGTGGCCGATTTGTCGTTGGCGAGACGATGCGCGATGGCGCTGTTGAGGCCGATGTCGTAGCCGAAAGCGAAGCGGCGCTCGTCGCCCCGGCGCATCGCGATCAGCCAGCCACTGGCGCGGACATCGACCGTGATGCCGTGCTGTGCGCAATAGCGCCTGATCGCCTGGACAAAGATCCGCTCGCCGTTTGCCATGTGATTCAGTCGTTCCTGTCGCCAAAAGCCGCAAAAATGCGGAAAACGGCGCCCAACCGGGGTGAAAATCAGAGCTATTCTTAATGAAATTCTCGTTAGCGCGATGGAAATTAAGTGCTGCCGTCGAGCCCCCAAGGGAAAAGAAATTGCCCGCCGCGCGCGCTGGGCAGAAAATTCATTAATGATGCGCCCAATTCAGCCCAAATGCCGGTTTGATCGGCATCAATTGCTTCCGAAACGAGGTTGATTATTGGTCTCAATGGCGTAGATCACACACGCGAAATCCTCCGCCATGGCAGATGGTGCCCGCCCCGCTGTCAGGGGCCGGGCAATGCTTTTGCCCGAAAACCGCAAATATTCGGAATATCGAAAATCATGAGCGCGTTTTACCGAGAGAAGGTTCTTTCCGTCCACCACTGGACCGACACGCTGTTCAGCTTCCGCGCCACACGCGACACCGGCTTCCGCTTCCAGAACGGCCAGTTCGCCATGATCGGCCTCGAGGTCGACGGCCGCCCGCTGCTGCGCGCCTACAGCATGGCGAGCGCCAATCACGAGGAACAGCTCGAGTTTTTCTCGATCAAGGTTCAGGACGGTCCGCTGACCTCGCGCCTGCAGAAGATCAAGGAAGGCGACACCATCCTGGTCGGCCGCAAGGCGACCGGCACGCTGATCACCGACAATCTCCTTCCCGGCAAGCGGCTGATGCTGCTCTCGACCGGAACCGGCCTTGCGCCGTTCGCGAGCCTGATCAAGGACCCCGAGGTCTACGATCAGTTCGAGTCGATCGTGCTGGTCCATGGCTGCCGCCAGGTCTCCGAGCTCGCCTATGGCGAGAAGCTCGTCGCGAATTTGCGTGAGGACGAGGTGTTCGGCGAGTTGCTCGCGGACAAGCTGGTCTACTATCCGACCGTGACCCGCGAGCCGTTCCGCAACCGCGGCCGCATCACCGACCTCATCAACTCCGAGCAGATCTTCAACGACATCGGCCAGGGCCCGCTCGACATCGCAACCGACCGCGTCATGATGTGCGGCAGCCCGGCGATGCTCGAAGAGCTGAAGCTGATGTTCGAGGGCCGCGACTTCGTCGAGGGCTCCGGCAACAAGCCCGGCCATTTCGTGATCGAGAAGGCGTTCGTCGAGCGGTAAGCCCGCTCTTTGTGCGCTCTCGGTTGTCGTCCTGGCCTTGTGCGCAATTGCGCACGGGAGCCAAGACCCATACCCACCGAGTGAAGTTTGGCGAAGGCTGGTCGTTGTCAGTCTTCGCAACAACCCCGCTTAGGGGTTATGGGTCCTGGCTTTCGCCAGGACGACGGCGGTGGGTGAAGCGTCTTGCCCGGCTGACCGTCCCTTTCTCTCCCATCTTCCTGCTGCACTGCAAAAGCCCGCCCATCGGGCTGATTGATTTGTCTCAGCCGAATTCGCTAGCCTGAAACAAGGGCCGCGTCATATCCGTATGACAGGCACAGGCGTATCGTAGCGCTCATGCTGGCGAGAGGACGTGATCGTGGCCGATAACAACAAGACGCAAGAAGCTCCGAAACGCCTGCCACTGGCGGAAGAGGGGGTCATGGAAACCCTGCTGCTTCCATTCTCGCCGCGCTTCATCGTGCTGACGATCTGCGCGGTCGTCACCGCGCTCCTGATCGGCGTCGGTATCGCCGACCGCAAGATCTTCGACATCCTGCTGGTCCCGATCCTGATCTTCGCCGCGCTGACCCTGCTCGGCGTCCGCGATCTCCTGCAGAAGAGCCACGCGGTGCTGCGCAACTATCCGATTTCGGCGCATATCCGCTTCCTGCTGGAAGAAATCCGCCCCGAGATGCGGCAATACTTCTTCGAGAGCGAGAAGGACGGCATGCCGTTCTCGCGCGACACCCGCGCGGTGGTCTATCAGCGCGCCAAGATGGAGCTCGACAAGCGGCCGTTCGGAACCCAGGAGGACGTCTATCGCGAGGGCTACGAGTGGATGCATCACTCGGTATCGCCCAAGGCGCATGCCAGGGAAAAATTCCGTGTCGCCATCGGCGGGCCGGATTGCGCAAAACCCTATTCGGCCTCGGTGTTCAACATCTCGGCGATGAGCTTCGGCGCGCTCAGCCCGAACGCGGTGCGTGCGCTCAATGCCGGCGCGAAGAAAGGCGGCTTCGCGCATGACACCGGCGAGGGCGGCGTCAGCCCCTATCACCGCGAGATGGGCGGCGACATCATCTGGGAGATCGGCTCCGGCTATTTCGGCTGCCGTCATCGCGATGGCACCTTCGACCCCGAGGCGTTCGCGCGCGTGGCCGGCGAGGACCAGATCAAGATGGTCGAGCTCAAGATCAGTCAGGGCGCCAAGCCGGGTCATGGCGGCGTGCTGCCGGCCGCAAAAGTCTCGGAAGAGATTTCCAAGATCCGCGGCGTCGCGATGGGAGAGGATTGCATCTCGCCGGCCTCGCACCGCGCCTTCTCCACGCCCATTGGCATGATGCAGTTCATCGCCGAGATGCGCCGCCTGTCCGGCGGCAAGCCGGCGGGCTTCAAGCTGTGCATCGGCCATCCCTGGGAATTCCTGGCGATCTGCAAGGCGATGATGGAGACCGGCATCTATCCCGACTTCATCGTCGTCGACGGCAATGAGGGCGGCACCGGCGCGGCGCCGCTGGAGTTCATGGATCATCTGGGCATGCCGATGCGCGAGGGCGTCAATTTCGTCCACAACGCGCTGGTCGGCATCAATGCGCGCGACCGCATCAAGATCGGCGCGTCCGGCAAGATCGCCACCGCCTTCGACATGGCGCGCGCCATGGCGATCGGCGCCGACTGGTGCAATTCGGCGCGCGGCTTCATGTTCTCGCTCGGCTGCATCCAGTCGCTGAGCTGCCACACCGACCGCTGCCCGACCGGCGTCGCGACGCAGGACCCGACGCGTGCGCGCGCGCTCTACGTGCCGCTCAAGATCGACCGCGTGCAGAATTACCACCATGCGACGCTGCACTCGCTGACCGAGCTGATCGCCGCCGCCGGCCTCGAACATCCGCAGCAACTGCGCCCGATCCATTTCAGCCAGCGGACATCGACGACCCAGGTGCAATCCTTCGCACAGCTCTATCCGGCGCTGCGGCCCGGCGAGCTGCTCGATGGCACGGAAGATCCGCGGTTCCGCGACGGCTGGCGGATGGCGCGCTCCGAGACGTTCCAGCCCGCGCTGTGAGCGTCGCCTCGGTTGCAAGACCGCCGGCTCCGGCGCATAATTCATTGCCGGAGAGGCTGCGTTAAACGCTTGGTTCAACTTTGGGTGTAGCCCCATGGACGAACGGCGCGACAAGGCGAGACATCGTGTTCTGAAAGCCGGAACCATCGAGTTCGGCGGTGGCGCGATCGACTGCACCGTCCGCAACCTGTCCGAGACCGGCGCAGCCCTCGACGTCACCAGCCCGGTCGGCATCCCCGACCGTTTCACCCTGTTCGTCCACGCCGACGGAAAGCATCTGTCCTGCACCGTGGCGTGGCGCAAGGAAAAGCGGATCGGGGTGAGGTTCGGGTGAGGATGTACCCTCTCCCCCTGTGGGAGAGGGTGGCTCGCCGCGTAGCGGCGAGACGGGTGAGGGGTTGTCTCCGCGAGCACTCCTCTTACGATTAACTGTGCGGAAAGAACCCCCTCATCCGGCGCTTCGCGCCACCTCCCGAACTAGGCGGATCTCCCGACGGGCCCAGTTGTCACCTCTAGTCTGACCCAGTGTTACGTAACACTGAGTCCAGCACGTCCGAATAGAGGCGAAGGGATTATCGGCGAGGTGTCGTCCACCAGCAGAAGTTTTTATCACTGCTGAAGTTGATGGACGGCTGCAGGCAGACTAGTTGACCGTGCTCCCAGTCCTGAACACGGATCACGGTCCACATCATGTCGTAGGTGTTGCGCGACGATCTGAATTCCATGCACCCGGTCTTGCTGTTCATCGGGTCGTGCTGGTCGAGGAAGTCCAGATAGTTCGAGGCAAGGACACCCTGCTTCATGACTTCGGCGCTGTAGCAGCCGAAGCCAAACTTGGCGTGCAACGTCTGATCCTGAAACACGTCGCCGACGTGCAGAAGATACGGCGGCGGTGTTGTGTCCGCCTTGGCTGGGACAGCCGGGATCAGCAGCACAAGCGCTACCGCAGTAAGAAGACGTTTCATGCGTTCACCTTCTTTCTGACCGAAGTCCTGATTAGGAGGTCCTGACTGGCGGGCGAGCATCAGCGCCGCATCGTGAACCGTCCGATGTTCCTCCCGGACGAGTCATAGATCGTCGTCTGATTGCCACTGGTCGACTCGCGGCCGACGACCTTGCCGCGTGTTGGTGATGTCCATCAGGTGCTTCTCCTAGAAGTCGTGCTTTGTTTCCTTCATGAACGTCGAATCCGTCTCCCACATGAACAGGCCGTCGTTCCGGTCGTCGTCGTAGAACCCGATCCGGTAGTAGAGCCGATGGCTCTTGATCTTCTCGCCACCGCACACGAACGTCGCGCGATACTCGACGTCGCGCCGCGTGGGTTTTTGCGGTGTCAGACCGATAAGGCGGCAGCCAAACTCGCCTGCCTCGTACTCGAAACCGTCAGCCGTGATGCGGATGCCGTCATCGTTCTTCCCGCAATGCTTCAGCATATGGTTCTCGCCGCACCATCGGCCGTGGAACATCGACGGCATCTTGGGTGCGGCGTCTGCGGTAGTGGCCAGCAATAACGGAACTGCCGCAGCGATCAGATATTTTTTCATTGGCTTGCTCCATGCGTTGAGCAGGCGGTCGGCACCATGCGTCTGCTCCTCCGACCCAGTGACACGTTTCACTGACTCTGACGCCTTCGCCCGCGACTCAGGGGTTCGTCGCGCGTCCGATGACTCTACCGGCGGGATCGTAGATCGTCGTCGTGTTGCCGCTGGTGCTCTCGCGGCCGACGACCTTCCCGCTCGCGTCATAGAGGGTCTTCGTGCCTTGGCTGTCGGTAGCGGCGCGGCCGACGACCTTGCCGGACGAGTCGTAGAAGGTGCGCTGTTGCGCCGACGCTGCGCCGGTCAGCAGCGCGACAATGAGCGGGATAAGCAGGACCTTGGCCGTGGGACTGGTCATTCACCACCAAAAAGAAAATCGTGTACCACAATCGCCTCTTCTACCAGATAGAGGCCACGGCGCAGCGATTTCCACGCAATGCGATGTGCGCCAGTTCCTGCCAATCTTCGCATAAGCGCGTCGTTGGCCAGCATTTCGTGCGCAATGTAGTTGCGACACCCCTTCAACTCTTCCATCAAGTGGATGAAGTCTTGTCGCAACCCGCGCTCGCCCAGTTCTTTTACCACGCGCCCGAGCGTCCAGCGTTTGATCCTCTCTTCGTCATAGCCGTGCTTGCTCATTAGGAGGTTCTTCAGTCCTAGCTCAACAAGCTGGGCTTTGCCCATGAAGATGGCGAAGCTCTCCAGAAAACTAAGCCTGTCGAGGCTACGAAGTCGCCGGGCAACGATCGAATGGACTTGCTTTCCGCTGAGTGATCGCCGCGTGGTTTTTAGGGGCTTGTCTATCGACGTTCCGAATTCCTTGCTGTCACTCATCCTGCGGACCTGTAGCTCCCATGTGTCATCCCAAGAAGGCAAACCATTTGAACGCCACCGCGCTCCAGCGTGCGAAGTCGAGCAACGACAGTTCGGCGCGCCAATCGTTGCGCCCCTTGCTTCCATACAGGTAGAGGCGTGGTTGGTAGTAAGCACCCTCCTCATCTGGGTTGTTGGCTGCATCGGGGACTACGACATCGAACCGGATGTCAGTTGCGTGAATGATCTTGTTGCACGCCTCGCGCAAGGTGAGCACCTCGAACTTGCTCTTGTCCGTCGCCCAGTTTGGAAACAGCTTTCCGCAATCCGACCCCGGCTCGTCTGCTGGTCCCCCCGATTGATCGAAGTGGATTCGCACGCCAGCCGCACAGGAGATCAAGATGCGCGTGACCTCGGATTTGAAGTAGCCTCCCTGCATCATCGCGATGGCGGGCGAGGTAAGGCCTTGCCTCGCCACGTCGCGAGATGACGAGACCATGCAAATGAGCCGATAGAGGTCGAGCAGAAACGCGCCCGGCTCAATCGCGTGGACCTGCTTGTCGGCAAGGTACGGTTGTTCTTCAGCCATGAGGACAGCATAGGCGATTCGTGCAGCGTCTCGCCGCCCCGGCACGCCCGTCCGTGCGTTGATCTAGCTCACCCGCAGTGCGACAATGACGGCGGCTTATCGATGCATCCACAGCCTTTTCCGGCGTCCCGGCCGGGCGAGACAGAACGGCAGACAGCAGTCCGTCAATGCGTTGATTTTACACAGAAAATATCAACATCCCTTCTCCCACAAGGGGAGAGGGAAGCGGTGCCACAAACTTCGCCCGTGCGGGGACACGACTGAAGATATTAGCGAGCGCGCGCCTCACGCCGCCGCCTGCTCGCCGCGCCGGCTCGCCAAAATCTTGTCGATCCGTCGTCCATCGAGATCGACCACCTCGATGTGCCAGCCGGCGAAGTCGAAGGCGTCGCCGACATTGGGCAGCATGCTGAACTGTTGCAGCACGAGGCCAGCGACCGTGTTGTAGCGGTGCGGCGGCAGCTCGATGCCGAGCAGCTCGCCGAACTCGTCGACCGGCATCCAGCCGGAGATCAGGAGCGAGTCGTCGTCGCGCCTGACAAAGGCCGGCTCGGGCGGCCCCTCCTCGGAATGAAAGGCGCCGACGATCGACTCGAGGATGTCTGCGGCCGTCACCATGCCTTCGAAGGCGCCGTATTCGTCGTAGACGAAGCCGACATGGACCGGCGCAGCTTTCAGGATGGTCAGCACGTCGCGGGCATCCGCCGAGGCCGGAATGCCCGGCGCCTCGCGCACGAGTGCGCGCAGATCCGGCGCGCGCTGGTTCATATAAGCGATCAGCAGGTCCTTGGCCTGGAGCACGCCGATCGGCTTGTCGCGATCGCCGTCCGAGACGGGGAAGCGCGAATGCGGGCTCTTTGCGATGATCTCGTGAATGGTCTCCGGATCATCGTTCAGGTCGATCTCGTCGACCTCGGTGCGCGGCGTCATGACGGCGCCGACTGGGCGGTCGCCGAGCCGCATCACGCCGGCGATCATCTCCTTCTCGCCGGGCTCGAGCACGCCTGCGCTCTCGGCCTCGCGGACAAGATGATGGATCTCGTCCTCCGAGACCTTTTCCTCGGCGCTGCCGCCGCGGCCGAGCAGCGTGAGGATCAGCTTGCCGGAGACATCGAGCAGGAACACGAGCGGCAGCGAGATCCGCGCCAGCAGGTGCATCGCGGGCGCGACCCTGACCGCGATGCTCTCGGGATCGCGCAGCGCCACCTGCTTCGGCACCAGCTCGCCGACGATCAGGGTGGCGTAGGTGATGAGCGTGACGACGAGGCCGACGCCGACGATGTCGGCAATGCCTGATGACATGCCGAGCTCGACCAGCCATTGCGTCAGCCGCTGCCCGAGCGTCGCGCCCGAGAATGCGCCGGAGAGCACGCCGACCAGCGTGATGCCGATCTGCACCGTCGAAAGAAATTTGCCGGGATCGGCCGCCAGGGTCAGCGCCCGCTCGGCGCCACGGACGCCCTTGGCCGCGAGCAGCGACAGCCGCGCCGGACGGGACGACACCACGGCCAGCTCGGACATGGACAAGAGGCCGTTGATGACGATCAGGACGACGACGATGACGAGTTCGATCGAGAGCATTGACGTTCCGAGAGTAAGCCAGTGTCGCCGGATGAGGGCACGAGTATTGATATAGGTATTCCGGGAGGAAATGCCGACCATTCTGTCGCATCCGGCACCACGGGGAACCGTGATCGACGGCGTTCCGACAGGTCCGCGACGAGATGGCACTCCGCGGAACTACGGGGCGTTACTTAACGGGCTCTTAGTGGCCGCCGGCTAGGTTTTCCGACATTTGCAGAATGTATTCGGGGACCAGGATGCGGATCGGGAAGCTTTTCGCGCTGTCGATGCTGACGGTGACGGTTTTTGCAGTCATCCTCGGCGCCGAGGTGCTCATACCCCAGGCGCGCATCTTCACGAACCGCTCCGACGCGATCAAGACCGTCGACGCTTTTGCGGCGACCCTGATGGTCAGCCAGCAGGTCGCCGGCCTTCGCGCCCCCTACATTGGACCGATCTTCCAGGATGCCGCAGCCACACAGGCCCAGATCGATAATGCCGCGAAGGCGGGGAAAGCCGCCGATGCCGCATTCGAGGGCGCAAGGCGAGCCATCATTGTGCTCGATGACGGTGCTGCGATGGTCGAGAACCTCGACCGTGCCACGCGGCGGTTGAAGGAGATCTACACCGCGGCCGATCGCGCGATGGGCCTTCCTCTGGCGGCGCGCGATAGCTCTGCGATCAAGGGCTTCCTGCCCGGAGTCGCCGAGGTCCTCGGCAGTATCGAGCCGATCATGAACCGGCTCGAGGCGAAGGTCATCAATGCCGATTCCTCGCTTGCGGCGCTGTTGAGCCTGGCGCGGACGGCGCAGGATCTGCGCGTTGCCGCCGGCAGCCGCGCGGCCACGCTGTCCCCCGCGCTGTCCGCGCGTCGCCCGCTCACGGCGGCCGAATTCTCGCTGATGGATCGCATGCAGGGGCGTGTGGAAGCCGACCGCGAGCGCATCGAGGCCGGCATCGACCAGCTCGGGAATCCGCCGCGGATCGCCACCGCGCTGAAGGCGGCAACGGAATCTTATTTCGGAAAAGCAGCGGCTGCGGTGGACAAGGAGATGGCTGCTGCGCGCAGCGATGGCAAATATGGAATCGACAGCGATGAGCTGGCAAAGGTCATCGTGCCAGCCATCCAGATGTTCTACGGCGTGCGCGACGCGGCGCTGGCCGAAGCGGCCGAGCGCGCCTCGTCCTCTCGTGATGGTGCGCTGGCGATGCTGGCGCTTGCGGCCGTCGCGGTGCTGGCATTGCTCGGCACGCTCGGTGGTGTGACCGTGATGCTGCGCAGCCGCGTGGTGACGCCGCTCGGCCGGCTCGCCGATGTGATCGGAACGCTCGCCGCCGGGCAGCACGAGGTCGAGATTCCCGCGAGCGGCCGCAACGACGAGATCGGTCAGGTCGCGGGCTCGCTCCGGCACTTCAAGGATTCACTCGTCGCCAAGAAAGCCGCCGACGAGGCCGCCGCGGTCGAAGCCGAGGCGAAGCTTCAGCGCGGCCAGCGCATGGATCAGATCGCGCGCGAGTTCGAGGCCATGATCGGCGACGTGATCAACACCGTGTCGTCGGCATCGTCGGAGCTGGAAGTCTCGGCGGGAACGCTGACGAATACGGCCGATCAATCGGAAAAGGTCACCGCGACCGTCGCTGCCGCCTCCGAGCAGGCCTCGACCAACGTGCAGACCGTTGCCGCGGCGGCGGAGGAAATGGCCTCGTCGGTCGACGAGATCAGCCGGCAGGTCCAGGATTCCGCGCGCATCGCCGGCGAGGCGGTGCAGCAGGCAGGGCGCACCAACGATTATGTCGGCGAGCTCGCCAAGGCGGCGGGGCGGATCGGGGACGTGGTCGAGCTCATCAGCCAGATCGCAGGCCAGACCAATCTTCTGGCCCTCAACGCCACCATCGAGGCGGCGCGGGCCGGCGAGGCCGGCCGCGGCTTCGCCGTGGTCGCCTCCGAGGTCAAGGCACTGGCCGAGCAGACCGCCAAGGCCACCGGCGAGATCAGCCAGCAGATTACGGGCATTCAGACCGCGACGGAGGATTCGGTCGGCGCCATCAAGGCGATCGGCGGCACCATCGGCCGCATGTCCGAGATTGCTTCCGCAATCGCCGCGGCGGTCGAGGAGCAGGGCGCGGCGACGCGGGAGATTTCCCGCAACGTGCAGCAGGCGGCGCGCGGCACTCAACAGGTCTCCGCCAGCATTGTCGACGTGCAGCGCGGTGCGAGCCAAACCGGATCGGCCTCCGCCAACGTGCTCGCGTCCGCGAGATCGCTGTCCGGCGAGAGCAGCCGTCTCAAGCTCGAGGTCGGAAAATTCCTGGACGCGATCCGCGCCGCGTAGGTTCACCTCTCCCGCTTGCGGGAGAGGTCGGCGCGAAGCGCCGGGTGAGGGCTTTCTCCTCTCGGGGATTGTCCCACTGCGGAAGCACCCTCTCCCCGACGCTCTCCCGCAAGCGGGAGAGGGGGCGCACCTCCGTCATTGCAGCGATCAAGCCTCATTTCATCGCGCTTTAGAACTCCCCGTGCAGCCGTCCTGAAAACACCGACACCGGTCCGCGGTCGGCGTTGTAGGCGGGGTTGACGATGAGCTGATAGTCGGCAGTGAGAGTGAGATTCTTGTTCAGCGCATAGGCGTAATACGTTTCGAGGATGCGCTCCTTGCGGTAATTGAGCGCGCCGTCGCCGATGAGAATACCGAGACCGCCCGCCGCCAGGAAGTCCCGATAGTCTTGCGAGATGGCATTGATGGCGCCGCCGATGCCGATCACGTCGTCCGGCCGGCCCCATTTCGTGCCCTTGATCGACAGTCCGGCGGACAGGCTGCGGTTGATGTCGGTAAAGGCGATCGTCTCGCTCTTGCCATCGTTCCAGCTCCAGCGGCCGAACAGCCCGACATCGTCCGTGATCGCCTGCTCGAGGTTGAGCACATAGCCATACTTCAGGCGGCCGCGCCGGGTCTGCGCGATGTCGAGATTGAGCGCGGGATTATCCAGCGTCTCGCGGAGGCTGCCCATGTTGGCGCTGTCGAGCCAGCCCATGGTCCTGAGCTTGCCGGGCTGGCCGAACAGCGAGAAGCGCGTCTCGAGCTCGAGCACGTATTGGCCGCGCTCCCCGACTTTTGTGTCGAAATGATTTGAATTGGGCTCGGCGACCATCAGGAAATAGCCGCCGCGCAGCGCCCAGTGCTTCTGGTTGAGCTCGGCAGTGACGCCATAGGTGAGGCCGACCTTGTCGGCGGAATAGTCGAAGGCGCCCGGCGCCCATAGCGACCAGTTCATGAAGTCCTTGCGGGTGTCCTTGGCGTAAGCATTGCCGTCGAACACGTCGACGACCGCGAACTTGCCGGCCTGCAAGGTGAGCCTGGAAACGTCGACCTTCTGGCCGAGCTGCAACTGGCTGCTCGCAAGCTCCTCCTGCTCGCCGCCGAAGCCAAATGTCTGGCGCACGAACAGGCGCGAGGTGTTGTAATGCGGATAGGGGAAGTTCGACTTCTGCGCTTCGCCGTTCGGGAATCCGGCGGCACCGACCGTGTCGTTCAGTCCAAATCCCTGGAGGAGTTCGGGATTGTAATAGACCTCGCCGCCGTCCCAGAGCCGTGCGTTCAGGAACAGGCTGTTGCTCCACGTCGCTTTGGCCTGCGCCGAGGGTGAGAGCGAGTTCGGCCCAGTGTAGAGCGCGGGGAACGACGGATAGCCCTGCGGCAGATAGGTGCTCTGGCCGTGAATCTCCCAGCGATCGGATTCCGTGTCGATCAGGGAGCTCTTCGGCAAGTTCTTGGGGTCATAGCTCGGCATGCCTGGCCAATTGACCTTGCGGTTGAGGCCGAGCCTGACCTGTTGGAAGTCGAGCGACGAGGAAGTGTATTGGGCTCCCGTGGAGAAGGCGACATTGGCGCCGTCGAAGCGGCTGTAGAGATATTCGAGCCGCGCGCTCCAATGCGGCGCGAAGCCGTATTCGATGCCCGCGCCCGCAATCCAGCCGGGCCGCGTGTTCAGGATTTTCGGGACTTCGGCGCCGGAAGCCGGCGTGTCGAAATAGCGCTCGCCCATCCACGCAAAGCCGCCGGTGGCGTAGAGCAGCCACGGGCCGCTGGTGTAGCCGACGCGACCGCGCAGGCTCGTGGTGTAGTCCCATTGCTGGGTGACGGTGTTGGCGGGGGTGGCCAGGAAGGAGACGATCGAGTTCGAGGTGATGTAGTTGGGAAACGAGAAATCGCCTTCGACGCCGACCAGCCAGCCGGAATTGAGCCGGTAATTGTAGCCGGCCTGCACGCCGCCGATCATGCCGCTGAAGACGCCGCTGTCGCCGATTGCGGTGCCGTCGTTCAGCGCAAAGTGCGACGAACCCCGGCTATAGCCGGCATGCGCGCCGATATAGAGGCCCGTCCAATCATAGACCGCGCTCAGCGCCGGCGCCTTCAGCGGCAGATCGGCCGCGGTACCTTTGGCGGGCAAAGCCAACACGCCGGTGGCAATCGCCGCAGCCGTCCGCAAGTACCTGTAACGGTGACTTCTCAACGTCAAAACGCACGCCCCCAAACGCGAATGCATCCACCCGCCGCGACATCCCTGCCGATTCGCGGCGACCCTGTCATCAGGTCTTAGGTGCTCACGCGGTCGACCGAGATGATCTCGATCCGGCGCGATTTCGTCCCAAGCCCCTCGTCTTGCTACGGACCTTATTGCGATTAATTCGCAATAGCAACTGGCGCGCGTCGCCGCAGAGGATGGTTCGCACCCGTGTGTGACGGGACTGCAACAAAGTCGGAGTCCAAAACAGATGACCCCGCCCGGGGGGACGCCGGGCGGGGTCGGGGGCACGACACGGGGTGGATGAGGCGCCCGTGTCGGACGCAGGATCCACGTGGGAGATCGGCCTCAGATACTCAGATCAGTAGCAGGTACGAACGCGGCCGACGTACTGGCCGAAGGCGTTGTACTGGGCGACCCAGCCGCAGCGGTGATAGCCGTAGTAGTAGGGATCATTGCTGGCGGCGATCGCGGAGCCGACGACGGCGGCGGTGGCGATGCCGGCGCCCACGCCCCAGACCCAGCCGGGCTGCTTGGCTTCGGCCGGGGAAGTGGTGGACACGATGCTGCCGGTCACGGCGAGGGCAGCCAGAGCTGTGGCGGCAATCTTGGTCTTGATCGACATGTGAAACTCCATCCGGGGTTGAGGCGGTCCGTTGTGGCCCGCGTGCCCAGTTGGACGGAGGCTCCTCGTGTCCGGTTCGAAGCCGGGAAAGGCGGTCGCCGAACCCTGTGCTTTCCTGAACAATTCCAGGGAGATGGGAGCTAGCCGAGGGGCCCCTTGGCGAGCCTGTTCACGTCGAAGTTATCGACCTCGCTCAGCAGTTCGCAAAAGGCTGTCGCGCCCTGATCGAGAAGCTGCTCGCCCTTTTCCGCCCCAGCCAAGGTCGCGTTGCCGACGGCGCCGCTGGCGTTGAGATCCTGCGCCTGCCAGGCGAACGGCGCGGGACGCTGCGTCGACAGCCAGCGATACTGCTGCTCGATCGCGATGCTGCTCGCGGGAAAATCCGCGATCGCATTCATGCGCACCTGATCGGGATAGCGCGCCAGCATGATCGAGGTCTCGACCGCGCCGCCGTGAATGCCGTGGCGCACTTCATCGGCTGGGAACAGTTTGTCGGCGCCTGATAGCCGCGACCACGACGTCGTCACCACGAACAGCTTGTGATGCGCGCGAAGATCCTGCGCCACCAGCATCATGGCCGCGCTGTTGCCGCCGTGGCTGGTGATGATGACGAGCTTCTTCACGCCGCGACGAGCGACGTCTTCGCCGATCCCTGTCCATCGCTTCAGCGCGACGTCAATCGGCAGCGTCTGCGTGCCCGGATAGTCGATGTGCTCGGTGGAGATGCCAACTGGTTCAACGGGCAGAAAACTGGCCGGAACGGTTTCGGGCAACAGCTCGCGCACGCGCGCCAGATACGCGTTCGCGATCAGCACGTCGGTTTCGAGCGGCAGATGCGGGCCATGCTGCTCTGTCGCCGCCAGCGGCAGCACCGCAATCCAGCGCGAGACCTCGGCCGGGGCCGCATCGGCCCAGCGGTTCTCGGTCCAGTCGCGCGACGGCATCATTGAGCTTTCCTTGCAGGTTTCTTTGGAGGTTTCTTTGCCTGAATTTGTCACGTAATTTGGGGTATGAGGGGACGCGGGCCCGGCCGGCTCGCGTCCCCGAACTTCATGCGGTTTTATCGCGTTGCGTTCACATCGGCCAGCAACGATCGACGGAGTCCCTTCATGAGCCCTTCTCATCTGCGGCGAGCGTTAACGGCGGGCCTGATGGCCGCTTTGGTCGGAAGCGTGCCAGTGCGGGCCGAGACGCTCGACAAGGTTACCTTCGGCACCAATTGGGTCGCCGAGGCCGAGCATGGCGGCTTCTTCCAGGCGGTCGCCGACGGCACCTACAAGAAATACGGCCTCGACGTCACCATCGTGCCCGGCGGGCCCAATGAAAATAACCGGATGCTGCTGATCGCCGGCAAGATCGATTTCTTCATGGCCGCGAACACGCTGATGTCGTTCGATGCGGTCGCCAACAACGTCCCCGTCGTCACCATCGCCGCGATCTTCCAGAAGGATCCGCAGGTGATGCTGACGCAGCCCGACGCCAAGGTCGCCAAGATCGAGGATCTCAAGCCGCTGACGCTGTTCGTCTCCAAGGAGGGCATGACCAGCTACTTCCAGTGGCTGAAGTCCGAATATGGATTCAGCGAGAAGAACGTCCGTCCCTATAATTTCAATCCGCAGCCTTTCATCGCCAACCCCAAGAGCGCCATGCAGGGCTACGTGACATCGGAGCCCTTCGCGGTCGAGAAGGCGGCCGGCTTCAAGCCCAACGTGCTGCTGCTCGCCGATTACGGCTTCAACACCTATTCGACCCTGATCGAGACCCGCCGCGACGTGGTCGAGAAGAAGCCCGATCTCGTCCAGCGCTTTGTCGATGCCTCCATGATCGGCTGGTACAATTACATCTACCGCGACAATTCCGCCGGCAATGCCATGATCAAGCAGCTCAATCCGGAGATGACCGACGATCTGCTCGCCTATTCCGTCGCCAAGATGAAGGAGCACGGCATCATTGATTCCGGCGACAGCCTGAAGAACGGCATCGGCGCCATGAGCGACGAGCGCTATACCTCCTTCTTCAACAAGATGGTGAAGGCGGGCGTGGTGAAGCCCGATCTCGATTTCCGCAAATCCTATACGCTGCGCTTCGTCAACAAGGGCGTCGGCGTCGAGCTGCGCCCGAACAAGCCGTAACGCATGCTGAGATTTGAGCAAGGTGCGTCGGCGTCGTCCACCTCTCCCGAAGGGAGAGGTCGCATCGCATCGTCAGATGCGATGCGGGTGAGGGGTTACGCTCTCTCCTGGGACCTGAGCCCCCTCACCCGGCGCTGCGCGCCGACCTCTCCCCGTTGGGGAGAGGTGCAGGTTGCAGCTCGATCCCACCGCATCACAGCCTGCGATCGATGGTAGAGCGCTCAACGTCATCCGCCGTCGAGGCCAGCCTGACGGCTCTCGCCGTCAACCTGCGCGGCGTGACGAAGACGTATGACAACGGCGTCATGGCGCTCGGCCCGCTCGACCTCGCGGTGCGCAAGGGCGAGTTCATCTCGCTGCTGGGCCCGTCCGGTTGCGGCAAGTCGACCGCACTGCGGCTGATCGCGGGGCTCAGCACGCCCTCGTCCGGAATCGTGCGGGTGGCGCGCCACGAGGGCGTGCCGCAGCCGGGCCACGGCATCGGTTTCGTGTTCCAGGAGCCGACGCTGATGCCCTGGACCAGCGTGCGCGACAACGTGCGACTACCCTTGAGGCTTGGCCGCGTTCCGAAGGCCGAGGCGTGCGCGCGTGCCGACGCGGCGCTCGCCAGCGTCGGGCTCGCCGATTTTGCCGATGCCTTTCCGCGCGAGCTCTCCGGCGGCATGAAGATGCGGGTGTCGCTGGCGCGCGCGCTCGTCACCGATCCCGATATCCTGCTGATGGACGAGCCGTTCGCGGCGCTCGACGAGATCACGCGCTTCCGCCTCAACAATGATTTGCTCGCGCTGTGGCGCAGCCTCGGCAAGACCATCATCTTCGTCACCCATTCGGTGTTCGAATCTGTCTACCTGTCGCAGCGCGTGGTGGTGATGACGGCGCGGCCCGGCCGCATTCAAGCCGACCTCCGTATCGAGACAATCGAGCCGCGCGCTGAGGAGTTTCGCACCTCAGCGGCCTATTCCGATTATTGCCGAAGAGTGTCGGCCGCGCTGGCTCCATCCTATGCAGGGCAGTCGACGCTATGAACGCGCAAGCTGCCGTCACCGTAAAACCGTCCGGCGCGCAACGTGCGATGCGCTTCGTGCTTCCCGTCATCGTGTTCGCGGCCGGCCTCCTCGCCTGGGAACTGGTGGTTCGCATCAAGGAGATTCCGCCCTACGTGCTGCCGGCGCCCTCCGTCATCTTTCTGACACTGATCAAGGACTGGGCGGTGCTGTCGCAGTCGCTCGCGACCACGCTGCTGACCACGCTCGAAGGGTTTGTCGCCGCGAGCGTCGGCGGCATCGCGCTGGCGCTCTTGTTCAATCAGTCGAAATGGGTCGAATATTCGCTGTTCCCCTATGCCGTCGTCCTCCAGGTGACGCCTGTCATCGCGATTGCGCCGCTGCTTCTGATCTATCTGGAGCAGCAGACCGCAGTGGTGGTCTGCGCCTTCATCGTCGCCTTTTTCCCGGTGCTGTCCAACACCACGCTCGGACTCAACTCGGTCGACCGCAATCTCGCCGGCTTGTTCCAGCTCTATGGCGCCTCGCCGCCACAGGCCCTGCGCTTTCTCAAGCTGCCCGCGGCGCTGCCCTACATTCTCGGCGGCTTGCGCATCGCCGGCGGCCTGTCGCTGATCGGCGCAGTCGTGGCCGAGATCGCGGCCGGAACGGCCGGTGCCGGCTCCGGGCTCGCCTACAGGATCGCCGAGTCAGGCTATCGATTGAACATACCCCGCATGTTCGCGGCGCTGCTTTTGTTGTCGCTGGCCGGGATTGTCATCTATGGGGTGCTGGCGCTAGTTTCGCACCTCGTTTTACGGCGCTGGCATGAGAGCGCGCTTGGAAAGGAAAGCTGATGTCTACCGGTTCGATTTCGTCCGAAAAGATCGACCTTCTGATCTATGGGCCGGTGCGGCCGATCCTCGACAACGGGTTTTCCGACCATTTCGTCGTGCACAAGGCCGAGACGCGCGGTGACCTCGAGAGGCTGACGCCGGCCGTGCGCGACAGGATCCGCGGCGTCGCCGTGACCTATCACACCGTGCGCGCCGACAAGGATTCGCTGTCGCAGCTGCCCAAGATCGAGATGGTGGCGAGCTTCGGCGTCGGTTACGACCACATCGACACCAAATACGCGGCCGAGCACAACATCATCGTCACCAACACGCCCGACGTCTTGACCGAGGAAGTCGCTGACGTCGCGATGGGCCTTCTGATCTCCACCCTGCGCGAGTTCATCAAGGCCGACCGCTATGTCCGCTCCGGACTGTGGCAGACGCAGAATTATCCGCTCAGCGTCGGCTCGCTGCGCGACCGCAAGGTCGGCATCGTCGGCATGGGCCGAATCGGCCAGGCCATCGCGCGCCGGCTCGATGCATCGCTGGTGCCGGTGGTCTACCATTCCCGCAATCCGTCCAAGGACGTCTCCTACAAGCACTATCCTGATTTAATCGAGATGGCGAAGGCTGTGGACACGCTGATGGTGATCGTGCCCGGCGGCGCCAGCACGAACAAGATGATCAATGCCGAGGTGCTGAAGGCGCTCGGCCCGCGCGGCGTGCTCATCAACGTCGCGCGCGGCTCGGTGGTGGACGAGCCGGCGCTGGTGCAGGCGCTGAAATCCGGCACCATTCTCGCCGCCGGCCTTGACGTGTTCGCGGCCGAGCCGAACGTGCCGGACGAGCTCAAGTCCATGCAGAACGTCGTGCTGCTGCCGCATATCGGCTCGGCCTCGGTGGTAACACGCAACGCGATGGACCAGCTCGTGGTCGACAATCTCAAGTCCTGGTTCGCCGGCAAGGCGCCGCTGACGCCGGTTGCGGAAACGCCGTTTAGGGGGCGCTGATGAGAGCTCTTCGGGGCGTTGCATTCGCCGTCGCGGCCTACTTGGCCGCGATCGGCATCGCGCATGCGCAGGATGCGACGACCCTGAAGAAGCAGATGCCCGGGCAGTGGGAGCTGTCGACCACCGAGCGCAGCAAGACCTGCGTCGTCACGCTCAAGGGCGACGCCGCGGGCCAGGGTTTTAAGCTGGAGCTGGAGCCGGCCTGCAAGACCGCGCTGCCTTTCACCAAGGACATCGTCGCCTGGAACGTTCGAGGTCTCGACATCGTCCGCTTGCAGGATGCGACCGGTGAGGCCGTGATCGACTTCACCGAGGTCGAGGCCGGCATCTTCGAGGGCCTGCGCCAGGGCGAAGGCGTCTACATCCTGCAGGATCTCGCCGCCGCGCGCTCGATGGCCAAGTCGATGGACCAGATGATCGGCGACTGGTCGATGGTGCGCGGCAACGGCCAGCCGGTCTGCGGGCTGACGCTGACCAACACCGAGGCGGGCCCGGACAATTTCCAGGTCTTCCTCAAGCCGAGATGCGACGCGGCGATCGCGCAGTTCAACCCGACGCAATGGCGGCTCGAGCGCGGCCAGATCATCCTGATGTCGAAGGCCGGCGAGGCCTGGCAGTTCGAGGCCGACGACAATGCGCAGTGGCGGCGCGTTCCCGACACCGCCGATCCCCTGATCATGCTGCGTCAATAGGCGACGACATCGTTCAGCACTGCCGCGGCGGCCGCGCGATAGCTTCTCACGGGAACCGGACCGGCAGGGAATCGGTTAGCGGAACAGGTGATTCCGTTGGGAGATCCGCATGGCCAAGCATGTCCTCGCGATCGGCATCGAGCCCGGCAATGCGGATTATAGCGCATTCCCGCAGCTCACGCCCGAGCATGTCCGCAGCTACATCGAGGCCCAGCTCCTGCGTTTGCGCGGCCTCGGCTTCGAGGTCACGAGCTGCCTGATCGATCTCGATGCGACCGCCGAGGCCGCCGTGACGGCGGCGCTGCGCGACGAGCGCTTCGACTGCATCGTGATCGGCGCCGGGCTCCGCGAGCCCAAGGAGCGCCTGCTGCTGTTCGAGAGGGTGCTCAACCTCGTCCATCGCCTGGCGCCGGAAGCCGCGATCTGCTTCAACACCACGCCGGCCGACACAGTCGAAGCCGTGCAGCGCTGGGTCGAACCGTAACCCCGCTCTGTAGGCAAGCCCGCAGCCGGCTCGGCGATCCGCCACCACTAACGGCCGCGACACCCCGCCTCCGGCGGCTGGGCGCCGCCACGTCTTTTCTGTGGTCTGATCGGCGTGTTGCATGATACGGTTGCCGCAATCCAACGTAGAGCGTGCATTCTGTTCAGGTCCTTTCGATGTTCAGAGCCATCGTCATCATCGTCCTCGCCTTTGCCCTGTCCGGCTGCGATGCCTTTGGCGCGCTGAAAAACGGAATGCAGTACGCACGGGCCGTAGAGGGCGATCTCGAGCAGTCAACCGGCGTAAGGCCGAAGGTCGGTTTCAACTGGCACAATGGCCGCCTCGCATCGGTGACGGTCATGTTTCCGGGCCTTTATCAAACCAAGCCGTTGGGCGACCTTGCCGGCCTCGTGCACGAGACGGTGACCAGAGAATTCAAGCAGACGCCGGATGCGATCATGCTTTCCTTTGCTCTGGCCAGGGGCCCCTCGGTCTGAGGGCGCTGCAAGCGTGCTGTCGCGACATGCCCGCCCTTTGGCGCAACAGGCCCGAGCGGGGCGTATGTGTATCCGGTCTCGCATGTGCCGGTGGCTGACCGCTGCGATCGTCGGCGGCTCTCTCCTCGCCGCCGGCCCTGCATCTGCGCAACGAATCCCCACCGACGAGCCTGCGTTCACTGCTTTCGTGGCGGCACGGATAAAGGCCGTGGTTCGTAACACACAAGTCGTGATCAAGGGCCCTCTGACGCTTTCGATCGGTCCCTTGCAAGCCAACCTCGATCGCATCTACGCCTTCTGCAAGACCAACACGAGCGGCTGCGCCAAGGAGATCGAGACCTATGTCGGCGGGGTCGTCGCAACGACCGGCAACGTAACGGACGCTCCGACAAAAGCAGCTCTCCGAATTGTGGTGCGCTCGACCGACTATATGCGGCAGGCGCTTCGCGAGCTCGAGTCTGCCGGTACCATCCCGACGCGTCCGCTCGCGGAGGGGCTGGTGATCGTCCCGGTGCTCGACTCGCCGCGCACGGTCAGGATCTTCAATGACAAGGATCGTGCTGCGCTCGGCTTGACGTCGGACCAGGTCTTCGACATCGCCATCGCCAATGTCCGCAGCAGCTTGAAGCCGCTCATGTCCGCTGCAAAGCCGGCCGTGCCGGGACAGTTCGGCACGTTGAAGGGCGATTACTACGCGACAAGCCGGCTTGCGCTGATCGACAGCTGGGCGCCGCTCGCGCAAGCCCAGGGTGGCGTTCTGATCTTGGCGGTTCCGACGCCCGATCTCGTGCTCTATTCGGGCGAGGACAGCAGCGCCGCGCTCGACGCGCTGCGTACGCTCGCCGAGAACGTCGTGGCCCGTGCGCCGAAGCCGCTTTCGGGAGCGCTGCTCCGCTGGACGCCGAAAGGATGGCAGTCCGTTCGATGACATTGCCGGTCATAATGGAGGTGCACTCCCTCTCCCGCTTGCGGGAGAGGGTTGGGGAGAGGGTGCTTCCGCAATGGGACAATCCCCAAGCGGAGACAGGCTAAAGCCATTCCGCTCTAGATCAACCGCATCCCGCGCAGGCTGGCGTGGCCGCTTCTGCCGACGATGATGTGGTCGTGCACGGAAATCCCCAGCGGCTTTGCGATGTCGATGATCGCCTTGGTCATCTGGATGTCGGCCTGCGAGGGCGAGGGATCGCCGGATGGGTGGTTGTGCACCAGGATCAGCGCGGTCGCGGAGAGCTCGAGCGCGCGCTTGATCACTTCGCGGGGATAGACCGGGGTATGGTCGACGGTGCCGGTCTGCTGCACCTCGTCGGCGATGAGCTGGTTGCGCTTGTCGAGGAAGAGCAGGCGGAATTGCTCCTTCTCGGCGAAGGCCATGCTGGTGCGGCAATAATCGATCACCTCGTTCCAGGACGACAGCGCGTTGCGGCTGTTGACCTCGCCCTTGGCGACGCGGTGCGCCGCCGCTGCGATCAGCTTGAGCTGGTGGATCGCGGCCTCGCCGACGCCGTCCACCTCGCGCAGGCGCGCCACCGGGGCATGCACGACCTCGGCGAACGAACCAAAGGTCTTGATCAGCGTCTTCGCCAGCGGTTTTGTGTCCCGCCGCGGCAGCGCGGCAAACAGCGCCATCTCCAGCAGCTCGTAGTCGCTGAGCGCATCCGCGCCCGCGCTGTAGAAGCGCTCGCGCAGCCGCTCGCGGTGGCCGTGATAATGCGGCGTGTCCTCAGGCTTGCTCTTGTCGTGGTCTGGCTTGGCGGGCATCGGCCGCCAGCATTGCCGGGGCCCAGCGTTTTTGCAACCGTCAATTGCGGCACGGCGCGCTGGTTGGTCCCTTGGCGTTTGGCGCGGGCCAGGGCACGGTGACCGCCACCACACCGACGAGAATGAGCGCCATTCCGGCAAGACTGGACCAGGTAAAGCGCTCGCCGAGCCATGCGGTGCCGAGCGCCACCGCGAAGCCCGCGCGCAGATAGCTGCCGCTGGTCGTGCCGAGTGGGCCGAGCGTGTGGATCAGCCGGAAATAGATCACCATCGCAAAGGCCGTGCAGATCACCGCAAGCGCGGTCACCGCCGCGATCGCCTCCGCCGATGGCGGCACCAACGTCCATGGCTGCTCGAGGACAGCGGCGGCCGGGACCATCAGAAGCGCGGCGCAGCTCATCGCTCCGGCCGCGGTGACGATCGCAGGCAGGGCCAAGAAGCGCTGGCCCCAGATCGGCGCGAGCGCGTAGCAAAGGCTCGCGCCGAGCACGGCGATCTGGGCCAGCGGAGCGGCCGTGCCGATCCCCGGCAGCGCATCGATGCCCATCGTTACGGCAACACCCGCGAGGCCGAGAGCGACGCCGATGAGCTTGCGGCCGCTGATGGTCTGTCGCCCGCGCCCCGTCATCATCGCGATTGCAAGCACGAACATCGGCGGCGTCGCGTTGAGCACGCCGGCAAGACCGCTCGAAATATGCATCTCGCCCCAACCGATCAGAGTGAACGGCAGCGCGCTTTGCAGCAGCCCCTGCACGAGGAAGGCCGCCCACGCCGATCCCCAGCGGGGAAGGTCATGTCCCTGCGCGAGCGCGATCAGGACCAGAAGAATAGCCGCGATCGTCACCCGCGCGGCAACCATCGTGAAGGGCGGAATGGTCGGGATCGCAACCTTGATCAGCGTGAACGAGCTGCCCCAGATCAGGGACAGAAGCAGCAGGAGGCCGATCTCGAATGCGACGGCCGTTCGTCCTGACATCTTTGTTGCGCCTGTGTGCTCATGCGGTTCGCTCCTGAGGGCGATCGACACCATGAGCCGAAGCGGCCGGGCAGGCTGGCTGAATTCGGACCTCATCGCCCGATCGAGTCCGATTCCAGCTATCCGTCAGGCCGCATCGAAATTATTGTCAGGCCATGGCGACAGGCTCGGCACACCAGCAGGCGCTGCCACCGCATCTCGATTGGGAGACGTGCAATCGGGCGCGCCTCGCGCGTGCCCGCGCTTTCGATGGTTTGTTCTTCTCCGGCGTTCGTTCGACGCGCATCTATTGCCGGCCGGTCTGTCCCGTTCGCCCTGCTCACTCCGAGAACGTCACCTTCTATGCGACGGCGGCCGCCGCCGAGCGGGCCGGCTTCCGCCCCTGCCTGCGGTGCCGGCCGGAGGCCGCGCCGGGATCTCCAGCCTGGATGGGAACGGCCACCACGGTCGCCCGCGGGATGCGTCTGATCAACGAGGGATTCCTGGATCGCGGATCGGCGGCGGAGCTTGCCGAAGCCTTGGGGGTCGGGCCGCGCCATCTGCTCCGCCTGTTCATGCGCCATGCCGGCGCGAGCCCGAGCGAGATCGCGGCAACCCGGCGCGTGCAGGAAGCCAAGCGCCTGATCGACCAGACCACCATGAATTTTGCGGAGATTGCCTTCGCGGCGGGCTTTGGCAGCGTCCGCCGATTCAACGACGCATTCGCGGCGACCTACAAACGGCCGCCGTCGTCGTTCCGCCGACGGCGATAGAACCGAGCCCACTATCCTCGTGGCGCTCTGGAGAAGGTAGCTCAGCGCTTCCTTTTGTCTCCTCATTCGTCTCAGCATCGCAGTGCCCCACCGAGTGGCATCCGAGTGCTTCCTGTCGCACCACTCTGGCAGCACATGAGCGCGCCTCGAATCCAGGGTGTCTTAATAATGGTTGTGTAAACATGAAATAACACGTAAAAATAAGGCGCGGCTCGGGGGAGATCATGTCAGAGCTTTATTGCCTCGTCGCTTTTTTCAGCATGTGTTTCGCGTTGATTGGATGCGTCTATCTCGGACGTACCGCGGTGTTCGTATTTACCGTGGGATGCATCTTGGTCTCGAACGTCACGGTGACCAAGCAAGTTGAATTTTTGGGCCTCACGACATCGCTCGGCGTTTTTATTTTCTCAGTGACCTACTTGGCCAACGACATTTTAACGGAGTATTGGGGTCGACGTGAGGCGCTGAAATTGGTGGCAGCGAATTTGGCCGCGCAGGTCGCGTTCATGGCCTACACGACCGTCTCGATCTGGACACCCGCAGCCAGGACTGACGATGCGTCTTCTGCAATCGTAACGCTCTTCACCGTAACACCCAGGATAACCGCTGCCGCAATCATCGCAGCAATTGGTGGTTTGGTTTGTGTTTCGATTTTTTCCTACCTCAAGGCAAAATATAGGAAAGGCTGGCTTGCGCTTGCAGTGCGAAATGGCGTGAGCACCATTTTAGGTAATTGGGTGAACACCGTCGTCTTTTTCCTGATCGCGTTTTATGGGGTCATGCCGGACGCTGTGCTGTTCCAAATCGTGCTGTCAGCGATCATCGCTAAATTCACTGTCGGGATATTGGATACGCCGTTCATGTTCCTCGCTCGGTGGGCGAAGGGGCTGAACCCGGCAAACAAGACTTTCGAATCCGATTGGATGTCCCGATAGAAGACGAAAGCGCCGAACGCTGTTCGTCTGAGGTATTGAAATCGATGGTGCATTCTTGGAGGACAGTAATGCCGAAAGATTTTTTTGCAGTCTTTTCGGGTGGGGGCATCAAGGGAGCTGCGCTTCTCGGTGCCGTCGAGGAGGCGAAATCGCACGGACTCAATTTCGTCGGCTGGGGCGGGACGTCGGCTGGGTCCATTGTGGCAGCGCTCCTCGCTTGTGGTTACTCGACGACTGAGCTCAGGGAGCATCTTTACGACGCGCCCTATTCGCGGTTCTTCCAGATCAGTGCATGGAGAACGTTCTTCTTTCGCTACTATCGCGGAATGGCCGACCCGTCGGCCCTGCTGAATTGGCTCCGCGATCTGATTGGCCGGAAGTTTCCCGATTTGGACAGGGTAAGATTCAAGGACTTGAAGGGCGGTCCACTGAAGATTGTGGCCGCCAATATCACTACTCAGGAAATCTTTGTTTACAGCAAGCGCACTACGCCGACTATCGAAATAGCGGAGGCGGTGCTGGCTTCCTGCTCCTTCCCGATGATGTTTCCTCCGGTTTCGCATGGCGGAGGAGAGGAAGTAGTCGATGGGGGAGTTCTAAGCAATTTTCCGATGTGGCTATTCGATGATGAACATGATGAGCAGAACGAATTCATCCCCGTTCTTGGATTCGCCCTTATCTCAAAGCCGACAAGCAGTAAGAACAGCTCGGTGCTGGCTCATGTCTTCTCCGTATTCGACTCAATTCTCGTCGCGCAGGATCGTGTTCAGGAAAAGTATATGGATATCGCCCGGCTTTCTAATGTCGTTCGAATTAATGTAGGGGACACGCCTACCTTCAGCCGCGACAGCAGTCGAGACCAACAAGATCACCTTATCCTGGCAGGAAAAGAAGCAACCACCAGATTCTTTGCCACAGCAACGGTGAAATTCGGCGAAGCTGAGGAAGTGCCGTTTGTGGAAAGGTCGATCGATTCCGTCAAAAGAATGGTCGAACAAGGTCAGCCTGAAGAGGCGATTTCTACGATCGCTCGGGGCCATATCGTTCGCGGTGGCGTAGCCCGCGACACGGGCCTTCTGGAGGACCGGGTCTTGGTCAAGTACTATATCGACCTCATGGCTGCCGCTACTGATCACGACGAGCTGGAGGTCCTTTCTCGTATACTTGCAGAGAAAATGCGGCTTCTCGGCGATTTCGATAGAATTGTCGGAATCAAGAAGGGAAATATCCTTTTGTCACACGCTGTCGCAAGGATTCTCGGGAAACCTATCTCCCTTTTTAAGACCGACATGAGTTACAAGATGGGGCCGCCGTTCGATGGCTCCCTCGTGAAGAATGAGAGTGTCATTGTTGTCGATGACATAGCGTCTGATGCGAGCATTTTGTTGAATGCTCTGAGACATCTTCATTTCCGTCATGCCACCGTGCGCGGGGTAGTTAGTCTTCCGTGAAGAACCTCCCAAGCCATTGAGCGGGAGTCGATTTCTGGAGCGGAGAGAGGTTTGAGATTGCAAGCTTTGGGGCTTTGAGGACCCAAAAGCTTGCAATTTCATTTTCGGGATTCCGTCGAATCGCGCGTCGTGATTCCGTGGTGGCATCGGGAGGGAACGATGAAGCCGAAGGAACGACGCGACAGCGGACAGTCCGATCTTCTGCGCTCCCGGCTGGACGCGATCATCGATATGGGTCACCCGCTGGTGAAGCTTTCGCGGACGATCGACTGGTCGTTCCTCGAGCAGCGGCTCGGGGCGGTCTATGAGGACAAGCCAGGTCGGCCGCCGCTGTCGACGCGGCTCATGGCCGGATTGGCCATTCTCAAGCACACCTACGACCTCTCCGACGAGGTGTTGTGCGAGCGCTGGGTGGAGAATCCTTATTACCAGTTCTTCTGCGGCGAAGAGTTCTTCCAGCACCGCCTGGTGTTCGATCGCTCCTCATTGACGCGCTGGCGCCAGCGCATGGGCGAGGAGAAGCTGCAAGCCCTGCTGCAGGAGAGCCTTGCGGTCGCCACCAAGACCGAGGCGATCAAGCCGTCCGATCTCAACCGCGCCATCGTCGACACCACGGTGCAGCCCAAGAACGTGATGTTCCCGACCGATGCCAGGCTCCTGAACCGCGCCCGTGAGATCCTGGTGCGGCTCGCCAAGGCCGCCGGCATCACGCTGCGTCAGTCCTACGGGCGGGTCGGCAAGTTCGCGCTGATCAAGCACCAGCGCTATGCCCATGCCAAGCAGTTCAAGCGCGCCAACCGGGCCTTGAAGACGCTCCGAACCTATCTGGGTCGCGTCATCCGTGACATCGGCCGCAAGCTCGGTGGCAACGCTGACCTGCTCGGTGGGATCGGGTTGGAGCGCATGCTGGCGCGGGCGCGACGGGTGCTTGAACAGAAGCAGCACCAGCGTGGACCGAAGGTCTACTCGCTGCACGCTCCGGAGGTGGAGTGCATCGGCAAGGGCAAGGCCCACCGGCCCTACGAGTTCGGGGTCAAGGTTTCCGTTGCCACCACGCTATCGCACGCCAGGGGTGGCCAGTTCGTCACCCATGTGAAGGCGCTGCCCGGCAATCCCTATGACGGCCATACACTCGAAACCGTCATCCCGGACATGGAGGCACTGATCGGCAACATCATCGAGCGCCTTGTTCTCGACAAAGGTTATCGCGGCCACAATGCGCCACCCGACTACAAGTTCAGGGTGTTCATCTCAGGGCAGAAGCGGTGGGTGACACCGAAGATCAAGCGCGAGCTGCGCCGGCGTTCCGCCGTCGAGCCGGTCATCGGCCATCTCAAATCCGAGCACCGAATGGGCCGCAATTATCTCTGGTATCGCGAGGGCGACGCCGCCAATGCCATCCTCGCCGCCGTCGGCTACAACTTCCGCCGTCTGATCCGGTGGCTCGCTCTCTTGCTGTCCCAAATCCTCGTCCCGATCACGCTTCGACTTCAGCTCGTCACCGGCTGAAATCGGCGTTCTTCACGGACGACTAGTTACCCTAATCAATCGCGTCGAAGGAGATGCGCGCGACCGGATCATGAAGGAGAGGGGTGTACCTCTCTTCTCAGTTTGTTCAGTCGACGATGAGTCAATCAGGCGGCTCATCGTCGAGAACTTGCCATTTAGCTCATTTGGCAACGGCGCTGTGCGCCTCGCCGCAAAATCGATGAATCGCTAAGGTTTGCGGCTACTCGACGCTCTCGAAGGCGAAAAGTTCACCCGATCTGCTTCTCGCCGTGCCGCTCCGACAGCGTGAAGATCTCCACGCCCGTCGCCGTCACGCCGACCGAATGCTCGAACTGCGCCGATAGCGAGCGGTCGCGGGTCACTGCGGTCCAGCCGTCGGAGAGGATTTTGACGTGCGGCTTGCCGAGATTGATCATCGGCTCGATGGTGAAGAACATGCCGGGCTTGAGCTGCACGCCCTCGCCGGGACGGCCGATATGGATGATGTTCGGCTCGTCGTGGAACATGCGCCCGAGGCCGTGGCCGCAGAAATCGCGCACCACGCTCATGCCCTGCGGCTCGACGAAACTCTGGATGGCGTAGCCGATGTCGCCGGTGGTGGCGCCGGGCTTCACCGCGGCGATGCCGCGCATCATCGCTTCATAGGTGACTTCGATCAGCCGCTCGGCCTTCCGCGCGATCGGGCCGACCGCATACATCCGGCTGGAATCGCCGTACCAGCCGTCGACGATGAAGGTGACGTCGATGTTGACGATGTCGCCTTCCTTCAGCGGGCGGTCGCCGGGCATGCCGTGGCAGACCACGTGGTTGAGCGAGGTGCAGGTCGAGTAACGGTAGCCGCGATACATCAGCGTCGCCGGATAGGCGTTGTTGCTGAAGGCGAAGTCGCGGACGAATTCGTCGATGCGCGAAGTCGGCACGCCGGGCCCGACGATGTCGGTGAGCTCGTCGAGGCACTTGGCCACCAATGCGCCCGCCTTGCGCATGCCGGCAAAGGCGCTCGGCCCATGCAGCTTGATCTGTCCGGTCTTGCGCAGGGAGGTATCAGTGGCTTCGACGTAGCTCATGCGGGAACTGTCTTCCGGGCTCGGGGCCTGATTTCGATGTTCGGCGGAAAGGCTTGATTTCAGGCCCTAATTTAATGATTGCGGGCCTTCATGCAAGCCAAGCGTGACCTTTGCACCCAAAAGCGGGCCTAATTCGGGACTTCTACGGTGGTTTCCACCGGTAGCGCGCCACCTCGAATGCGGATTTCGCGGACGGGGTAGGGAACCCGGATGCCCTCGCGCTTGAAGGCGTCCCACAGTGCCAGCATCACGTCGCTCTTGACGGTGTCCATGCCGTCGGGATCGGCGAGCCACAGGGTCAGCGAGAACTTCATGCCGGCCTCGGCAAACTCGGTCAAAATGCAATTCGGCGGCTTGCCCTTCTGCGCGCGCGGATGGGCGGTGGCGGTCTCGGCGGCGAGCTTGCAGACCAGGCGCGGGTCGGCGTCGTAATTGGTGCCGAAGGCGATCTTCACCAGCGTGTTCTTGTCGGTATAGGTCCAGTTGACGACCTTCTGCGTCACCAGATCCTCGTTCGGCACCAGGAATTCGCGGCCGTCGCCAGCGGCGACGGAAATATAGCGCGTCTTCATCGCGCTGATGCGCCCGGTGTTGTCGCCGATGGTGACGAGGTCGCCGGGCTTCACCGACTTGTCGGCGAGCAGGATGATCCCCGAGATGAAATTGGCGACGATCTTCTGCAGGCCGATACCGATGCCGACGCCGACCGCGCCGGAGAATACCGCGAGCGCCGACAGATCGATCCCGACCGCGCCGAGCGCGATCACGATCGCGACCGCAAGCAGCCCGATGCGGATGATTTTCACCAGCAGCACCTGCACCGAGGGCGTCAGATCGGTGGTCGCATTGATCCGGCTCTCGGCGAAATTGCTCGCGATGTTGGTGAGCCAGAGCGCGATCAGCAGCAGCGCGCCGGCCTTGAGCGCCAACAGCGGGGTCAGCCGCAGGCCGCCGAGCACAATGGCGAAGGAATCGAGCAGCTCGACCGTCGCATCGAGCTGGCCGAGGATGGAGAGCGCGGCGACGAACCACGCCGTGATCGACACCAGCTTGACGATGAAGGCGTTGCGCAGCACCGAGGTGAGCAGCCGGATCACGAGCCACGCCAGCCCGAGCTTGGCCGCGACCATCAACAGATAGCTGCGGCTCGGCCAGGTCGCATGGTACATCACCACGCGTGAAATGATCACGAGCAGGGTGAACACCGCCGTCGAGGCGCTTGCGACCATCACCCGGACGAAGTGCCGGAGCGGCAGCGGCCAGCGCATCGCCAGCGACGTCATGTCGACGCGGATGCGAATGGCCGCCTCCGCGGCATAGGCGATGCCGGCCGCGGTCAGGATGAGACCGAATTGCAGGTAGAACCAGGGTGAGGAGATTTCCGCCCCGACGCTGCGCGCGGTGGTCTGCACGAACTCCATGAAATCCTTGAGGTCCATGTCCATCGGGTCGGTCTCGTCGGGAAGCGGGCGGGAGGAATTGATTCGAGGGAGCCGCAGAATCCCACAAAGGGCACCGCCGGACCATCGATACACCGCGAAGTGATGCGCGTTAAGGCCGCAAAATGCGGCCAGATTGCCGCGAGCGGGAGAAAATGGGTTGGCGCGCGAGTCCGCCGACGATAAGGATGCAATTCCAGCGATTTTTACCCGGAAGGTGGATGGCCTCCCTCGACTCCGTCAGTCTCGCCATATTGCTCGGCGCTGTCCTCGTCATGGCCGGCATCCTCTCGAGCCTGCTTGCGCTGCGCTTCGGCGCGCCGCTACTGCTGGTCTTCCTTGCGATCGGCATGCTCGCGGGCGATTCCGGCCCCGGGCAGCTCCAGTTCGACGACGTCCGCACCACCTATCTGGTCGGCTCGGTCGCGCTCGCCTTGATCCTGTTCGACGGCGGCTTGCGGACGCGCTTTGCCAGCATCCGCACCGTGCTCGCGCCTTCCGTGGTGCTCGCGACCATCGGCGTGCTGCTGACGGCGCTGATCACGGCGCCATTCGCGAAATACGCGCTCGATCTCAACTGGACGGAGTCGCTGCTGGTTGGCGCCGTGGTCGCCTCGACCGACGCCGCCGCGGTGTTCCTGCTGGTGCACACCCAGGGCCTGCGCCTGCGCCCGCGCGTCGGCGCGACGCTGGAGGCGGAATCCGGCACCAACGATCCGTTTGCGATCTTCCTCACGCTCATGCTGGTCGAGTACATCTCGCTGGGCTCGAGCTCGCCCGGCCATGTGCTGATCGAATTCGTTCAGGAGGCGGTGCTGGGCGCCGTGGTCGGCGTCATCGGCGGACGCCTGGTCGTGATCGCGCTCAATCAGGTGGCGCTGCCGCAGGGCCTGCATGCGCCGTTCGTGACGACAGGCGCGCTCGTTATCTTCGGCGGCTCGCAGATCATGCACGCATCAGGCTTCCTCGCGGTCTATCTCGCCGGCATCATCATCGGCAACCGGCCGACGCGGGCGCATAATTCGGTGGTGGCCTTCCTGGACGCCGCAACCTGGCTGGCGCAGATCGTGATGTTCGTGCTGCTCGGCCTCCTGGTCTCGCCGAGCCGGCTCGGTGCCAGCGTGCTGCCGGCAGTCGCCGTCGCTCTCATGCTGATGCTGGTCGCGCGGCCGCTCGCGGTGCTCGCGTGCCTTGCGCCGTTCCGCTTCAACTGGCGCGAGAAGGTCTTCATCGCCTGGACCGGCTTACGCGGTGCCGTCGCGATCTTCCTGGCGTCGATTCCGATGCTGGTCGGCCTGTCCAAGGCCTATCTCTATTTTGACGTGGCTTTCGTCGTCGTCATCATCTCGCTGCTGCTGCAAGGCTGGACGCTGGCGTCTGCCGCGCGCAAGCTGCACGTGGCGCTGCCGCGCGCCGAGCGCGGTCCGCGCCGCGTCGAGTTGGATCTGCCCGGCCAGCTCGAGCAGCAACTGGTCGGCTATCCGGTGCGGCCGAAGAGCCTGTATTTCCGCCGTGGCCTGATCCCGTCCTGGTCCAAGCCGACGCTGGTGATCCGCAACGAGAACATCTTGACGCCGACGGAGGCCGATCCGGTCGCGCCGGGCGACTACATCTACCTGCTGGCGCCGCCGGAAAAGGCCGAGGCGCTCGACCGCTTCTTCGTCGACATGCAGCCGAGCTCGGCGCCCGATCCGCATCTGCTCGGCGACTTCGTGGTCTCCGGCGAGCACACGCTTGCCGAGCTCGCCGAGATCTACGGCGTGAAGCTCGGCGCGGACGACGGCAAGCTGACGCTGGCCGATTATTTCGATGTTCATCTCGATCGCGCGCCGAAGGAGGGCGCCGAGCTCGCGTTGGATACGATCGTGCTGGTCGCGCGCTCGATCTCCGGCGGCCGCGTCAACGTCGTCGGCCTGCGCCTGCCGGAAGAGGACGAGACCCCCGCGCCGCTGACCCGCACGCAAGCGCTGCGGCGCAAGCTCGCCGATGTGTGGGCGTCGGTGGCGGGGGTTTAACTTGGGGTGTCGTCCTGGCGAAAGCCAGGACCCATTACCCCAGGAACAAGTTGTTGCCGAGAGTGGCAACCACGAGTCCTCGCCAAACCGCAGTTGGTGGTTATGGGTCCTGGCTTTCGCCAGGACGACCACGAAGAGGAACCGCCACCAAATCGCCGCAACCGCCGAAGATTTGCGCGGTTTCGTGACCTTGAAACCCGGAACACTCCGCCATGCCGCTCGTTCTAAGGCGCGTAACCGCTTGGACTGACAGGAGTATGCAATGCGAAAGTTCATCCTTCCGATTCTCACAGCCCTTGCGCTTGGCGCTGCCGCACCGGCGATGGCTTATGACACCGGCGATCAGATCTCGATGCAGGCCGCACTCGATGTCGCGACAGATCTCGGCGTCGTGACGGTCTCGCACACCAACTTCCTTGGCGACGAATGGGAGGTTGACGGACGGGATCGTGTCGGCCGCTGGATGGAAGTCTATGTCGATGCGAGGACCGGTGAGGTGCGCAACGTCGAGCGCGGCTGGTAGCTCTGAATGATGCAGCCGCGTAGCCCGGATGGAGCGAAGCGAAATCCGGGTGCGCTCTCGCCCGCGGCACCGCCCCGGATTACGCTTGCCGCTCCATCCGGGCTACGTCTTCACGTCAGCACCTTCACCCCGCCAAAACTCGTCACGCGGCCCTGCTTCAGCATCACGATCTGTGTGGCGAGCTGGCGCAGCTCGGCGGCGTCGTGGCTGACATAGACCATCGGCACGTTGGCCTCGTCCCGCAGCCGCACCAGATAGGGCAGGATCTCGAGCTTGCGGCTCTCGTCGAGCGCGCCGAGCGGCTCGTCGAGCAGCAGGAGGCGCGGCTTCGATAGCAGCGCGCGGCCGAGCGCGACGCGTTGGCGCTCGCCGCCGGAGAGCTTTCCGGGGCGGCGGCCGAGCAGGGCGCCGATGTCGAGGAGATCGATGATGCGCTTATGCTGGGCCGGATCGGCGGCCAGGCCGTTCATCCGCCGTCCATAGTCGAGATTTTGCGCCACGTTGAGATGCGGAAACAGCCGCGCGTCCTGGAACACATAGCCGATGCGGCGGCGCCAGGCCGGCACATGGATGCCGGCCGCGGTGTCGTCGACGGTCTCGCCGTCGATCACGATGCTGCCGCGGTCGGGCCGCAACAGGCCCGCGATCATGTTGACCAGCGAGGTCTTGCCGGCGCCCGAGGCGCCGAACAGGCCGATGACGCGGCCCTCGCTGGTGAAGGACGCGTGCAGCGAAAACTCACCCAGCTGTTTCTCGACATCGACGCGCAGCATGGTCAATTCCCGTGCAGCCGCGCCGTGGCGCGGCGGGCGAACCATTCTGCCGCAATCAGTGCCCCGAGCGCGAGCACGATCGAGACGATGACGAGCCGCCCTGCGGCAGCGTCGCCGTCGGGCGTCTGGATCAGCGAATAGATCGCGGACGAGATCGTCTGGGTCTCGCCGGGAATGTTGGACACGAAAGTGATGGTGGCGCCGAACTCGCCGATCGCCTTGGCAAAGCCCAGCACCATGCCGGCGAGCACGCCGGGCAGCGCGAGCGGCAGCGTCACCGTGAAGAACACTTTCCACGGTGCCGCGCCAAGCGTCTCGGCGGCCTGCTCGAGCCGGCGGTCGATCGCCTCGATCGACAGCCGCATCGGCCGCACCAGAAGCGGGAACGCCATCACGCCGCAGGCGAGCGCAGCACCGGTCCAGCGGAAAGAGAACACGATGCCGAGATGGTCGGCGAGGAAACTACCGACGGGGCCGCGGCGGCCGAAGCTGAGCAGCAGCAGATAGCCGGTGACCACAGGCGGCAGCACCAACGGCAGATGCACGGTAGCGTCGAGCAGCGACTTGCCCCAGAAATCGCGCCGCGCGAGCAGCCATGCCAGCGCGATGCCGAACGGCGTCGCCACCAGCGTTGCGACAATGGCGACCCTGAGCGAAAGCAGGATCGCCGTCCATTCGGCGGGTGAAATCTCAGACATCAAGCCAGAGATATCACGTGGTGGGGCTGATCAGGAACTTGAAGCCGTATTTTTCCAGAATGGTCTTGGCGGCCGTCGAGCGCAGGAAGGCGAGATAGTCGCTGCTCTCGCCCTTCGCGGTCGTGGTCGCGGCGACGGGATAGATGATCGGGGGGTGCGAATCCGCCGGGAAGGTGCCGACGATCTTCACGCCCGGCTCGACCTTGGCGTCGGTCGCATAGACGATGCCGAGCACGGCCTCGCCGCGCGCCACCAGCGTCAGCGCGCCGCGCACGCTCTCGGCCATGGCGAATTTCGGCTCGGCGGCCTGCCAGGCGCCCAGCTTCTCGAGCGCAGCCTTGGCGTATTTGCCGACCGGCACGGATTTCACGTCGCCGGTCGCGATCCTGCCGTCACCGGCGAGCTTGGCGAGATCGAAGCCTTGCGTGATCGCGACGTTGTCGACCTTGGAGTCCTTCGGCGCGATCAGCACGATGCTGTTGCCGAGCAGGTTGACGCGGGTGGATTCGTTGATGGTCTTCCTGGCGATCGCGTAGTCCATCCAGTCGGTATCGGCCGAGACGAACACGTCGGCCGGCGCGCCCTGCTCGATCTGCCTGGCCAGCGCCGAGCTTGCGGCATAGCTGACGGAGAACTTGACGCCGGTCTTGGCAGTGTAGGCCGCGTCGACCTCATCGAGCGCGTTCTTCATCGAAGCGGCCGCGAACACGGTGATGGTCTTGTCCTCGGCGGCGGCGGGCGACAGGCTTGCGCCCGCGAGGATGACGAAGGCGGTGACAAGTGCGGCAATACGAAACATGGATAGCGCTCCGTGCGAGTTCGCGCGCGGTGACGCGCGCAAATCTGGCGTTGGGTGGGTCTGATGCGACGGGCGGACGCGCTGTTCCACGGGCCTTGCGACGGCTTACGGCCGGCAGGGATATCGCTGCTCGCGAAGATAGCAGCCCTCGGCCTCAGGTCAAACCTCGTTCGTCGTCCTGGACCAGCGGAGCGCCGATCCAGGACCCATTGCCCAGGGAGTAGTTTTGCGAAGACTGGAGTTATCAGCTCGTGTCACGTCTCCACCCTGGGGTAATGGGTCCTGGCTTTCGCCAGGACGACGGCTGAGAGGCTACGGCTTCGCATCCGCTGCATGCAGCACGGCTTTGCATGCCGCCGGCATGTCGGCCAGCGTCATTGGCGGCTTCGGTTTCGGCGGCTCCGGCGGCGGCTTGGGGTGCAGCACTGCATCCGAAAACCAATAGGCGAGATCGGAGGCCTTGCAGCCTTCGTCCTCGGATTGCGACGGCTGGCCCTCGCATTCTCCGGCGCCCGCCGGGCAGTGCATGCGGATGTGGAAGTGATAGTCGTGGCCCCACCAGGGGCGGATCTTCGATAGCCAGGCGCGGTCGCCCTTGGCCTCGCGGCACAGCGCCTTCTTGATCGCGGCATTGACGAAGATGCGTTGCACCCCCGGCTCCCGCGCCGCATCGCGCAGCACCAGCACATGGCCCGGCGTGAACACCTTCGGATCGACGTCGAGCCGGTCGGGGCGAACCATCATCACCGCCGACATCTCCTCGCGCTCCTCGCGCGAGAGCCGGCGGTCCGGCATCGGCGTCAGCCAGATGTCGGCATCGAGACCGATCTGATGGCTGGCATGGCCCGACAGCGCCGGTCCGCCGCGGGGTTGCGCGATGTCGCCGACCAGGATGCCGGGCCAGCCGGCGTCCTTGTGCGCTTTGGCCGCGAGCCGCTTGATCAGGGCGATCATGTCGGGGTGGCCGTAATTGCGGTTGCGCGACAGCCGCATCACCTGCCAATTGTCGCCGTTGAGCGGCATCTGCATGGCACCACCGATGCAGCCCTTGGTGTAGGAGCCGATGACATGGGCCGATCCCTTCGACGGCAGCAGCTTGCGCGCGAACAGCTCCTTGGCGGCGAGGGAGGGGTCGTTCGGATTGGCGAGCGGCGGCAGCGGTTTTGGGGTGACGCTGCCCTTGTCCTGGGCCAGCGCGCTACCGGCGGCCAGGAATGTCACAAAAAGCAGGAGAGGAGCGAGGCGGCGGGGACTCATGCCGAATCCTTATAACCCAACGCCGCGTCAGGGTTAAGGATTGAGGGCCATGCGGCGATCACACGGCCAGCCAAGATCCGTCGCGTCATCCCAAAGTCGCACGCGCGATGGTCGATCCTTAATCGCGCGATAACCCTGTTCTGCATTGACCAAAATTCGTGCGCGACGTGAGGAATAACCGCGGGTCGCATGCAATCGCGCGCGATTTCGGAAATGATTCAAGCGCGCGCGCAATTTTGCGCCAGATCGTTCCTTCACCGCGGCGCCGGGATGAGGTTGGCGGCGCCCGTCGACGCAGTCGCGCCTCGCAAACAGGCAGCAAGCGGCCACTCGCGCGGGCCGCAGCCGGTCAAGATTACTTTTTTTTCAGACACTTGCCCCAAAACTTGCGGTCACTGGGCGTGACTGGGACGAGTGAAGTTGAGTTTGGGGTCTCGAAAGACAGCAAAGCGAAAGCGCAACGTGCTTGTCCAAGCCGGCCGACAGCCGCGCAAGCCGCGCTTCGCGCGCACGCCTCATCCGCCTGCCGACCGCGATGAACTCTTGCGCAGCCGCGCCGAGGCGGAAGCCGCGATCGCGGAAGCGCACAAATCCCATGAGCGCCTGCGCCAGGCCATCGACATCCTGCCGCAGGGCATCGTGTTTCTCGATGCCGACGGCCGCTACCTGCTCTGGAACAAGAAATACGCCGAGATCTACAGCAAGACCGCCGATCTGTTCGTCGAAGGCGCGCGCCTGGAGGACACGCTGCGCGTCGGTGTCGCCCGCGGTGACTATCCCGAGGCCATCGGCCACGAGGACGAGTGGATCGCCGAGCGGCTGCAAAAGCTCTATCAGCCCGGCGCGCGTCACGAGCAGAAGCTCGCTGACGGCCGCGTCATCCTGATCGACGAGCGATTGACCGATGATGGCGGCGTCGTCGGCCTGCGCGTCGACATCACCGAATTGAAGCAGCGCGAGGCCTCGTTCCGCCTGCTGTTCGACGGCAATCCCGTCCCCATGATCGTCTGCGCGCTGGACGATGAACGCATCCTCGGCGTCAACGATGCCGCGATCGCGCATTATGGCTATAGCCGCGCCGAGTTCGAGCGGCTGAAGATCCGCTCCCTGCAGGCTTTCGACAGCGAGCCGCCCTGGACCACCGATCCAACCGGCGCGGAGCAGGCCGGGCGCACCTGGAAGCACGTCAAGGCCGACGGCGCGCTGATCGACCTTGCAATCTACTCGCGCGAACTGACTTATGCCGAGCGGCCCGCGGTGCTGCTCGCGCTGATGGACATCACCGAGCGCAAGAGCGCCGAGGCGCGGCTCGCCTTCATGGCCCAGCACGATGGGCTGACCGGTCTGCCGAACCGTAATTTGCTGCGCCAGCAGGTCGACGAGATGCTGCTGCATACGCGGCGCAGCACCGACAAGGTCGCGCTGCTGATGCTGGGGCTGGACAATTTCAAGGCGGTCAACGACACGCTGGGACACGCGGTCGGCGACAAGCTGCTCCGCGGCGTCGCCAAGCGGCTGCGCTCCACCTTGCGCGAGGAGGACGCGCTGGCGCGGTTGAACTCGGACGAGTTCGCCATCGTCCAAAGCGGCCTGGCACGTCCCGAGGACGCGGTGATGCTGGCAAAACGCCTGCTCGAGGCCATCGCCGATCCCTATCTGCTCGACGGCCATTCCGTGGTGATCGGCGCATCGATCGGCATCGCCATGGCGCCCGGCGACGGCGATGAGTCCGAAAAGCTGCTCAAGGGCGCCGACATGGCGCTGTCGCGTGCCAAGGCCGATGCGCGCGGCACCTTCGCTTTCTTCGAGGCGGCGCTGGATGCAAAAGCGCAGAGCCGGCGCAAGATCGAGGTCGAGCTGCGCGACGCGATCCAGAACGACGTGCTGCGCCCCTATTACCAGCCGCTGATCGACCTCCAGAGCGGCCGCATCACCGGCTTCGAGGCGCTGGTGCGCTGGCCGCATGCCGAGCGCGGCATGGTCTCGCCGGCCGAGTTCATTCCGGTCGCCGAGGACACCGGGCTGATCAATCCGCTCGGCGGCTTGATGCTGCGCCGCGCGTGCCTGGATGCGGCGGCCTGGCCGGACGACGTCCGCGTCGCCGTCAACCTGTCGCCGCTCCAGTTCCGCAGCGGCAATCTGCTGTCGATGGTGACGGACGCGCTGAAACATTCCGGCCTGCCGCCGCGCCGGCTCGAGCTCGAGATCACCGAGACGCTGCTGCTGGAAAAGAGCGCGCAGGTGCTGGCGACCTTGCATGCGCTGCGCGCGCTCGATGTGCGCATCTCGATGGACGATTTTGGCACCGGCTATTCCAGCCTCAGCTATCTGCGCAGCTTCCCCTTCGACAAGATCAAGATCGATCAGTCCTTCGTGCGCGATCTGGGGGCCAACCGCGAAGCCCAGGCGATCATCCGCTCCATCGTCAGCCTCGGCAAGGGCTTGGGGGTCACCATCACCGCCGAAGGCGTCGAGACCGAAGCCGAGCTCAGCTGCCTCCGCACCGAGGGCTGCGACGAGGGCCAGGGCTTTCTGTTCAGCAAGGCAAGGCCGAATGCGGAGATCATCAGCCTCTTGGCGGCGCAGCGTGGGATCGATGCCGCGGACGAGGACGCTGCGCTGGTGGCGTGAGTGCGGCGCAAGAGCGTGATGCTCCCTCACCTCTCCCCGAGCCCTCACCCGCCGCGCTCGGGACGATGCTTCGCATCGCCCGGGACGCGTCGGCCTCTCCCGCAAGCGGGAGAGGCGGAGCAAACTCGCGGGTGGTCCCCGCGAAATGCATAAGCGATAGCCCTACGGGTGAGGGGGTACCGGTCTCACGCCGATCGCATCCGCGGAGAGAGGCCCCTCACCCCAACCCTCTCCCCGTAAGAACGGGGCGAGGGAGTGCAACGTCATCGCGGCTGCCGTTCAGCGTCCCCCCGCCAAAATCGCCTTCCCCACATCCTCATAGTGCGTGTCGCGCGCTTGTATCTGCTGCGCGATGGCGTGCATGTCGCGAAACCGTCGCTCGAACGGATTGCTGCGGAACACCGCGGTCGCGCCGGCCATGTGATAGGCGGCGTCGACCACCTTCGCCGATTGGTGGATGGTCCAGGTCGCGGCCAAGCGAACCGCGCTGCGATGCGCCGCACTGAACTCGCCGGTCGCGCAGAGATCGCGCCACATCGCATGCGCGGTCGCATAGAGATAGGCGCGCGCAGCGCGCAAGTCCCCCTCGGTGCGGCCGATCAGCCCCTGGACCGCGCCGTTGTCGCGCATGGCGCTGGCCGCGAGCGACTGATGTTTTCCACGCGCCAGTGCGATGGCCGTATCCAGTGTCGCCCGCGCCACGCCGAGCGAGACCGCGGCGAAGCCAAGGCTGAAGGTCGAGCCGGTACCGATCTTGTAGAGCGGACCCGTCTCGCGCAGCGCAAACGGCACGTCGCGAAACGCCGTAAAGCGCTCGGGAATGAAGAGGTCGCTGACCTCGTAGGAATCGGTGCCGGTGCCCGCAAGCCCGATCGCCTGCCACACGTCGTGCAGCACAGCGCTCGCGACCGGAAACAGGATGGTGCGCACCTCCGGCGACCCGTCGGCATTCCTCCGCGGCGTGCCGTCGGCATTGACGATACGCACATGCGCCCCCAGCCAGCTCGCCTGCCGCGAGCCCGAGGCAAAATCCCACCGCGCCGTGACGCGATAGCCGCCCTCGACCGCGCGCGCCTCATGCGCGATCGCACCCCAGGCGAGGATGCCGGGCGCGGTATTGAAGATCTCCTCCGCGGTGTCACGGTCGAGCGAGGCCGCGATCATCGCGCAGACGCTGCACTGGCCGAGGCACCAGGCGGTCGAGGCATCCGCCTTCGCGATCTCCTCCAGCATCTGCATGAAGATCTCGATCGGGGCTTCAGCGCCGCCGAGGCTTTGCGGGAGGAGGGCGCGATAGAGCCCGTTCTCGGTGAGGGCATTGACGACAGGAGGCGTCAGCCGCCGCGTGAGCTCGATCTCATTCGCTTCGCTCGCAATCAGCGGCGCGATGGCGCGGGCACGGTCGACCAAGCCGAATTCGGCAGTTGCGTTCATTGCTGCGTTTCCTCGCCCATTCTGCCGTGAGCGGTCAGGAACGCGATGGTCCTCTATTTGGTAGCGAGGATCAAGGTCACATCCAACTGCTTCACTCCATCCGATCGGGAGCCACGAAGACGGTAGGGACCACGCTTACTTCTTGCGCGGATCGTCGGCTGGATTGATGTAATCGATGCCTCCAGGACCGACAAACTGAACTTGGAGAACGGCCTCCTCGTTTCCGGTCCAGGCGTAGTGAGGGTGCTTTGCCGGATATACCCACAATGAGCCTGGCTTTAACAACTCGCCCTTCTTCTCGAACGTTTCGCCGTGACTAGTCCCGATATCGCCGCTTATGATGGTCACGACCTCGGAATAGGGATGAGTGTGCGGCGGCATCTGAAAATTAGGGGGAAATTTGATACGCAAGACAACCACATCCCCCGCTTTTGTTGAGTCTCCAACCAGCGTTGCGAGCTGGACACCTTTGGGAAAGCTCGGGTTTTCCTTCCACGCAAGTGCATCAGGGGTGACCCGCGTCGGCGTGTCTTGCGCGGTCGCTGGGAATGAGAACGCCACCAAGCCCGCTATCACCAAGAGCTTTTTCATGTGAGTTCCTCCCACGGTAATGTGGAGCAAGACACACATTAGAACTCCTTGGAGCTGACAGAGTCCAGCTCGTAGGATGGGTAGAGCGAAGCGAAACCCATCAAACCTCTTCCTCACAAATCGGATCGAGCTAACAGAGCATTACCAGATTCTGCGTCCGCCCATTTGGGCGATGGGTTTCGCAAGAACTCAACTCATCCTACGAGCTTTCCCGCAACATGGCCGGTACAACCTGTTCGACTGACTGCGGCGGGATTCCAAGCTCGGAAAATCCTGGCATTCCCACCGACGCGATGCTGTCGATCTGCATCAATTCCACCTGATTCCGTGTGATGGGTGGCCTTGGAAGCAGCTCCGAAATCCATCCTGCGACATGCCAAGCAGTAAACGGTACAGGAATCAGCACGGGGCTGCGGCCGGCTGCGTGCGCGACGGTTCTGAGAAGCTCTTCGTAGGTGTAGATGCGAGGACCCGCGCATTCATACGTGATTGCGTTCGATTCGGTGTTCAGAAGCGCTCTTGTGATCGCGTCGGCCACATCGTCAACATAGGCCGGCTGCAATCGCGTCGATCCGCGGCCGAACATCGGATAGATCGGATATCGGCGGAGCAGCTTGAGGATGATGGTGAGAAACGCGTCATCCGGGCCGAACATGACCGCCGGGCGAACCAGCGTAGCCTCAGGAAATGCTGCGCGGACCGCGAGTTCGCCTTCGCCACGCTTGCGAATATAGAGGGACGGCGAGGTGGCATCAGAGCCGATTCCGGAAACGTGGATGAGCCGCTTGACGCCCGCTCGATGTGCCCTGGCCGCCAATCGCCGGGCTGATTCCACATGCACGGAGTGAAAAGTCTCCTGTCCGTGTTCAACATAGAGGCTGACCGCGTTGATGGCGCCGTATGCGCCATCAACAGCAGCGGCTATCGAACCCTCGTCGCGTAGATCGACGTTCACGGATTGGAGGCGTGGGTCGTCGTGACCAAAAAGCTGTCTGCCTCGCTCGGGATGTCTTGATGCAATTCGAACGAAAAACTCGGGCGACCGGAGCAAATGTTGAACAACGCGGCGGCCGAGAAACCCCGTTCCACCGAACACCGTAACAAGGCGATTATTTGCGGGCGCCATAGCGCAACTCGTACTGAGATCGTCTCAAGTCAGCGGAGACCGCAGGCTCGTCGGTCGTCTATTCTCGCGAAAGCGGCGCCCAGCAACGGCAATCCGTTTCATCTCACCTCCCCGAGTGGGCGCCAAAATTCCCGAGGAAGGTGCGTGCAACACCGCCGAGTCTATTCCTGGCTCTACACACGATCGCGGAGGTCGGTCACGCCTTCCTTCTGGGCGCAGTGGTCGCAGCAATAGTAGGTGCCGCTCTTTTCCAGGCCGTGTCCTACGATGCGCGTTCCGCAATGCTTGCACGTTGGCGCCAAGGCATGGATTGCGCACTCGAAGCTGTCGAACGTGTGCGCCTGGCCGTTCATCACCACCTGAAAAGCCTTGTCATAGTCATTGCCGCAGGTTTCGCATGTCGACATTTGTGCCTCCTTCACGCCGCGCGGCGTTTGCGAGTTTGAGCGGCCTTCTTGGCTGACCTGGAACGTTCATCGGCCGGTGCGCTACGAACGGCGGAGTTCACCAATTGTTCCTATTCGACCTGACTTGCTTCAGATCGTCTCGGAGCCAGTGCGCACCGGCCGCTGAAACACCTCAGTTGGCATCCCGAGGGCAACTGTAGAGACGGGATCAAGTTGATTGGTCGAATCGTCAACTTGCGCCATGCCTTTTGAAAATCCGAAGTGCGCGCGATTTTTGCCAATGCAGTTTGCCGACTGCGGCGAATGTTTAGCCGGCATTCCCGCAAGGGGCTCGGACCTTTCGTCCTCTTGTGTAGCTGCAGAAATGCACCGCCGCTTTGGCTCGACGCAGACCTCCAAACTCCGCCTTGATGTCGGCTGATTGAAGCAAGGCTGACTCGTTGTGCTGAAAGCGAGTTCTTCGGAGTCTGACCCTCAACAGGCATTCCGGTCGGCATTTTGTTTGGCTCAGGAATATGCGCGGCGGGCCAGCACTATCCGCATTCCATCCGAGGCGGGCGACCTAGATCTGAGCCGCCCGCCGTTTGGATGAATGTCGTGCAGGAACCTTGCCCTACCTGGGATGTTGGAAAGCAACTGCAATACTCAGGAGGAACTCGTATGAGAACTCTGTTATTGGCCGGTGTAATGGCGGTTGCTGGTTTCGCTATCGCCACGCCGATCTCCATTGCGCCCGCGTCAGCTCAGGTTGCCGTTGAAACTCCGCTCGGCGGCGTGAGAGTGGGCCCGGAGCGGCGTTACTACCGAGAGTACGATCGACCCGCTTATCGCGCTTACGGATATGATCGCGGATATCGCGGTGGATGCCGCACCGTCACGATCGAGCGCGACGACGGTTCGGTTCGCAGGATCCGCCGTTGCGATTAGCGCTACCGGACTGGAAAATTGACGCCCGGCGCTCACAAAAGAGCGCCCGACCGAAGGAATTGGGAGCTATACTAAGGCCGCTTCAGTTGGCGGCCTCTTTCATTTTGCGAATGTCGCCTGTTGGCCCCTTAGCCGAACCAACGCTGATCCTGTTGTGATGTCGGCTATTGTCGGTAGAGCGGCCGACGCGGGGCCGCGCTCGCTTCGACCGCCGCTTGTGACCCCAAACGGACATGCGCTGCTCACATTCAAACAAGTCAGGAATTGAGTGCGCCGTAAACGATGCCCAGTGTTACGCTGTAGGTTAGGAGCATTGCCACCGAGAACAGTGCGGGTGAAATGCCAAGTCCAACCTGGAGTGCGAATAGCCCAAGGCCGATCATAGGAAAGAACACCAGTCCCATAATCGCCCATCCGAGCACACCGTATATCATTCCTTTGATCGCACCGACGTTGCCTGGCAGCCATCGATAAAGACGTCCAAATATGAAACTGACGAAGGTTGAGCCATTCAGGAATGAAAGCAACCAAGGCACCACCGGATGGATTGCGGTGCCCGTTACATGGCTCAGTGTCGTCTGGAGACTTTCGTAGGGCTGGAATGACGGAAGCAGTTCAGCCCAAGATTTGAAATACATCAGCAGCGAATGCGTGATGCTTCCACACAACCCTGCAACAACTGCCTTCCACATCCTATCGCCTGAAGGCATGATATCGGTCGCCCATTCTCAGGGGTGGCTTTCCAGATGACCGCGCGGTCGCTGCTCCTCGTCGATCATGGACGCAATTCGACTGAAGGCGTCAGGCTGGCCTCCTCGGCTACCGGACCTTCGTCGATGTCCGCTTCGCCCCGAAACCGACCGCTTTTGTGCAATCGCAGCAAAAGACGCGAAGGGCCATGAGCCGACATCGCTCCAATCAAGCGGCGATACTTGTCAGGCTCCTTGGCGGCCGTAGGGGAAGCAGCGGTTGCGATCGAGTGTGAGACCGAAATGCGCTCCCAGTGCAGCGATGGCCGCGTCGTGCTGAGGATAAGGATCGGCATTGGATGCGGCAACGATGATGATCCGGAACCCGCCGCGATCCTTGCCACCGGGTGGCAGCATCGCTGTCGTCAGTGCATTGCCCTCCCTGTCGCGCAGCGTGAGGAAAAGCGGCATCTCTCGCTGTATATGGGCCTCGAGGCCGATGTCGCGCTCGATCGCGTTGGGCCGCTCGGGACGCCAGGACTGGACTGCCTTCTCCCGCTCGCGGCGGAAATATTTCTCAACTGTGTGACCCATCAGGCGCGACTCATGCATCGCTTCACCTTCCGTCTCGATACGGAACCAGGTCTTGCCCTTCGGTGCGTCGCAAACATACTGCATTTCGCCCGTCCTGCGATCGCCGCAATTCTAGGCCGGCGGGCCTGCAAAGCCAATATGAGACTCGCTCCTGCCGCACGATCAGGGGGGCTAAGAGTTCTTGATTGGACGTTGAAGTTCTAGTGAGCCCAAACAATACTAGGTCGACCGGAATAAATCCTCTTCAAGGAGCGTCCCGATGCCTGACGTAAGGGAAAAGCAACGCGAAGCCCGCCGGAAGATCATTCGCCAATGGGCGAAGCTTCCGAAGGATAAACGGCAGTCTATGGAGGGGATTTCCGAATTCGCCAGGACCGCCGCTCAGCAGAACGAGAACGCATTCGTCCGCAGTCGTCGCGATCCGTATCAGAAGATCATGGGATGGCTATTGCCGCGTGCTCATCTCTGAACGACGAGTCCTCTGCACATCCTATGCCCCGTTAGCGACCGGGATCGCGCGGCAGTGCAATGTCGCGAAGGGCCAATAGGTGACGTTCGAAATGAAAAAGGCCGCCAACCGAGGCGGCTTACTTTTGCACCTCCAGCTCTGCCAGGATTTTCGTGAGCGTCTCAAGCAAGCGTAAGGCGCGGGTCGCTGGGCGACCTTCGCACAGCGCTTCGCTCACCTCTTCAGTTTCGCAATCGATACGGGCCCGAACTCGCGAGATCAGCTCGGCGCGGCGCTCCGGATTGTCGATTAGAATGAGCATCGCGTTGCTTCGCTATTAAGCAGGCGGGAGCGTGGGGGCAGCACTCGGCGCTGCATCATCGGCGTCAAGGATCGCGACCTTGCGACCGAGTTGCCATATCTCGACGCCGTGGCGATTGATCAAGCGCCGTGCGGCCTTGACAGCGGCTTCATCACTGGCCGCCTCAATCACCCGCGCATCGCAGATGTGCCCATCCTCGCCGATAATAAATGCTCGGTATCCGACCATATTGAATTGCTGCTCCGCGCTAGGTTGGCGGCGGCAATTCCTTGGACGAAGCCAGTCGTTGACGCGGGAAGCGGTCTCGGCTTGGCGCGCACGACGCAAAAGTCCTTCGCGTTCAACGCCGGGCGGAGTGGCTTGGGCCCGCTGGCGCAGACGTTCTGCCTGTTCGAGCAGCCGCTGTTCGAGGGTGCTGGTTTGTTTGAAACGGCGTCGCATCGGCGCTGCTCCATTTAAGTTGGGGCGGGAGCGCAACCGGCGTTCTCTTCACCGATAACTGCCTTAAGGACGGTGCGGTGATCGAAGAAGTAAATACCCGTTATGTCTGGTTGTCGACGTAAATATTCGCGAGCTCGAAAGAAATGCTAGGAACTATTTCGCTTGAGAAGGCCATAGCATTCGCACGATAAATCTCGCACGAGGCTGCGATCCAGGATCTGAAGTTTTCCCCGCGAATAGGCAATGGCTCCTCGTTTTTGCAGCCTGTTTGCGACATCCGTGACGTATGTGCGGTGCACGCCCAACATCTCAGACAGTAGCTCCTGTTTCAGTACGAAGTGATCGCTTTCCGCGCGGTCCGCCGTGTGGAGCAACCACCGGCAGAAGCGCTGTTCGACGCCATGCAGCGAATTACAGGCAGCTGTCATCCTGGTTTGGTCGAGCAACACGTCAGCACTCCTGACACACAGCTTCGCCATAGGCGCGCTGTGCGTCACCAAGTTCCGAAACTCCTTCGCTGAAATTTTCAAGGCTTGAACCGGTAGCTGGGCGACGACGCGAACGAGGGACGTGCGCGGGGGCCCAAAGCCCGCACGGGCTCCGATCATGCCTTCCCGCCCGACGACGGAGGTTTCGGCCGTCCGACCATCTTTCAGCACGACCAAAAGCGAGAACATGCCCGATAGCGGGAAGTGAACGGCCGTGACTTCCTGCCCCTCCTTTTGAACAACATCGCCTTGGGCATATCCGACGACCGACGACCTCTCCCTTACAGACTCGAGGTCCCGTCGGGGAAGAAGGGCTAAGAGCTTGTTGCGAAGAGGATCATCCACTTGCGCACCTATCGCCCGATCGGTCGGGCCGGTCCGCAGGGGGTAAATCAACGCTCCGAGGGCGCTACCACGGAAGGGGTACGTGACGACAAAGTCGGATGAGGTCGATCCGTTCCTCACAATTCTTACGTTGCCGTGCAGGGGTCCCGGCAATCGTCCGTGCGCTCTGGATACCTAAACGGGAGCCTGGTGGATGATAGTTGAGGTCCGTTTGGGGTCATTTTCGTCGGTTTAATGAAGTTTTCGGCTGATCGATGTCCGCTTTTGCCCATGAGCGCCGAACCGAGGGCCGCGTCACGGACGTTGCGTTAGGCCGGACCCCAACGCGCTACGACAGGCTTGCCGCCAACTACCTTGCCTTTGTTCAACTTGCGTCAATCAGGCTATGGCTGCGCGTTGATCGGAAGCAATGAGACCACTAACCAAAAGCAGCCAATCCTGTCGAACGTCGAGGAGGATAGCAGCGCTACCAAGGCAGCCCCCGCGCCCGTCATCCCGGGTCGCACGTAGCGCGAGCCCGGCATCCATCGTGTGCGGCAAGCAAGGCGGACGACCGGGCGCGCGGAATGACGGTATTATTTGTTTTTGTCGCCCATGTGGTGAGGCGTCGAGGTGCTGGGTCCGCCGGTGTAATGATGACCGCCCGATGAAGTCTTCGTTGAAGCGCCGGTGGTCTCCTTCTTGCTGCCCATGTGATGCGGGACTTCGGTCTTCGGCCCGCCGCTGTAGTGATGGCCGTTCTTCTCTTTGTCCGTGGTTTGAGCCATCGCAGGAACGGCCAGCAGGGACACGACGCCAATGGCGGCGACGAATTTCTTGGTGATCATGTTCGGTTCTCCGGATTGCGGGAGTTACATGGTAGGCCTCCGCGGCAGATCGGCTTTGAGCAATGTCAAGGGATGAGCTTCGTAGCTCTGTCGCCGCGTCTTGAGAGCCGTTGATCTGCGTCAACAATGATCGCAGCGCTGCTCCTATGCTCCGAAGAACATAGGAGCGTGCCGATGTCGGTACAGGACCATTCCCGGTATGGAGAGCCCTCGCAGGAGGGCATGTCCGTCAAAGCCAAGGCCGGTCTGGTCCTGATCGGATTCCTGGCCATCGCTGGTGCGCTTCTGTTTACCGAGCACAGAGCCCATGTGCTCGGCCTCCTGGTTTGGTTGCCGCTCCTCGCCTGTCCCCTGATGCACCTCTTTATGCACGGCGGACACCATCACGGCAGCGGCCGGCCGAACGATTCGAGGAGCGCGTGATGCACGACGCCGCGCCCGCCTACGGCCTCTGGAGCCTCGTCATCGTCAACTCGGCGGTGTTCATCCAGTTCGCCTACAGCTTCTTCAAGCCGCAGACCTCCCGCGACTGGCGCTCCTTCGGCGCTTTCAGCGCGTTTCTGGTGGCGCTGTTCGTCGAAATGTACGGCTTCCCGCTCACCATCTACTTTCTTTCGGGCTGGCTGCAGTCGCGCTACCCGAATGTCGATTGGTTCTCGCATGATGCCGGCCACCTGCTCGAGATGATGTTCGGTTGGAAGACGAATCCGCACGCCGGACCCTTCCACATTCTCAGTTTCATCTTGATCGGCGCCGGGTTCGTCCTGATCTCCGCCGCCTGGAAAGTGCTCTACGACGCGCAGCAGACCCGCAGCTTAGCCACCACCGGCCCCTACAACTACGTCCGCCACCCGCAATATGTCGGCTTCGTGCTGGTAATGTTCGGCTTCCTGTTGCAATGGCCAACGCTTCTGACGCTGGCGATGTTTCCGGTGCTGACCGTCATGTATGTGAAGCTTGCCAGAGACGAGGAGCGCGAGGCCCGGGCCGAGTTCGGCGAGACCTATGCGCGGTACGCTGCGCAGGTGCCGGCGTTCTTTCCCCATCTCAACCGGCAATCCGGTCAGGGCTCTTCCGGCGGCTATCGTCACGGCTGACCCTCGCGCGAGGAGATGCCCGCGAACGGCACTGGCTTGAAAGGACGTCGATGGGCGTGCCAGTCTTCACCGCGAAAGCGCTGACCAAGACCTACGTCTCCGGCGAGGTGATGGTGCACGCCCTCAACGCGGTCGACCTCGATATCACCGAGAAGGAGGTGGTCGTGCTGCTCGGTCCCTCCGGAAGCGGCAAGACGACCTTGCTCAACATCATGGGCGGTCTCGACCGGCCGACCAGCGGCAGGCTGTTCTTCCGCGACCTTGACCTGACGGATCTCGAGGAGCGCGAGCTGACGAAGTATCGTCGCGACCATGTCGGCTTCGTCTTCCAGTTCTACAATTTGGTGCCGAGCCTCACCGCTTACGAAAACGTCGCACTGGTCACCGAGGTCGCCCAGCACCCGATGCGGCCAGCCGACGCGCTGGCTCTCGTCGGGCTCGAGGAGCGGATGCATCATTTCCCTGCCCAGCTCTCCGGCGGCGAGCAGCAGCGCGTCGCCATCGCACGCGCGATCGCGAAACGACCGGCGGTGCTGCTGTGCGACGAGCCGACCGGGGCGCTGGACTCGAAGACGGGCATTCGCGTCATCGAAGCGCTGCTCGGGGTGAACCGGCAGCTCGGCACCACCACGGTCATCATCACCCACAATGCCAGCATCCAGGAGGTCGCCGACCGGGTGCTGTTCTTCGCCGACGGGCGGATCTCCCGGATCCAGAAGAACGCGAGCCGGCGGCAAGCCGCCGAGCTCACCTGGTGACGACATGACAGCGCTCGACATCAAATTGTTTCGCGACGTCAGGCGGCTCTGGGCTCAGGTGCTCGCCGTCGCCTTGGTCGTCGGAGGCGGCGTTGCGACGCTGGTGCTTGCGGTCGGCTCCCATCGTTCCCTGGAAGAGACCCGGACCGCCTATTACGAACGCTATGGCTTCGCCGACGTGTTCGCCCAGGCGAAGCGCGCGCCTAAGGCGCTCGCCGCCAGGATCGGCGAGATCCCCGGTGTCGCCGTCGTCGACACCCGCATCGCCAAGCTGGCGCTGCTGGATATTCCCGGCTTCTCCGAGCCCGCCAGCGCCCAGTTCGTCTCGCTGCCCGATAACGGCGAGCCGCACCTCAATCGACTCTACATGCGTTCCGGACGTCTTCCTGAGGCCGGACGGGCCGAAGAGGTCGTCGTGAACGAGCCGTTTGCACGGGCTCACGGCTTCTCCGAAGGGGCGCGATTCTCGGCCATCCTGAACGGCAGGAAGCGCGAGCTCGTCATCGTCGGCACCGCGCTGTCCCCCGAATTCGTCTACACCGTTGGACCGGGCGACCTGATGCCGGATGACCGTCGCTACGCGATCGTCTGGATGTCGGTGAAGGCGCTTGCCGGCGTCTACGATCTCGATGGCGCCTTTTTGGCGGTCTCGGTCAAGCTGCAACCCGGCACCTCGGAGCGCGAGGTGATCTCGCGGCTCGATACCTTGCTCGACCCCTATGGGGGGCAGGCGGCTCATGGCCGCAAGGACCAGACCTCGCACGCCTGGCTCGATCATGAGCTCGACATGCTCAACAATATGAGCCGCACGCTGCCGCCGATCTTCCTGCTGGTCGCCGCGTTCCTGGTCAATCTCACTTTGACCCGGCTGGTCGCGCTCGAGCGCGAGCAGATCGGTCTGCTGAAGGCGCTCGGCTACGCCGACAGCAGCATCGTGCTGCACTATTTCAAGTTCGTTGCCTTCATCGTCGTGATCGGCATCATCCTGGGCGGCGTCGCCGGCACCTGGCTCGGCTTGCGCGTCACCGCGCTGTTCGGCGAATTCTTCCACTTCCCGTTCCTGGTATTCGCGCAGGCGCCGGACCTGTACGTCACTGCGGGCGCGCTCAGCGCGGCTGCCGCCGCGATCGGCGCATTCCGGGCGCTGCGCGAGGTGGTGAAGCTGCCGCCCGCCGTCGCCATGCAATCGCCGGCGCCGCCGGTCTATCGGCGGCTGCTTCCGGCGAGCATCCAGCTCGATCAGATCGTGTCACAGCCGACACTGATGATGATCCGCAACATTGCCCGGCATCCGGTGCGGGCCTTCTTCACCGCGCTCGGCATGGCGCTGGCGACTGCGATCCTTGTGGTCTCGCTGTTCACGCGGGACAGCATGGAGCACCTGATCGACGTCACCTACTTCCTCGCTGACCGACAGGACGCAACCGTCGGCTTTGCCGAGAAGCGGATCGCGAATGTCGTGGAGCAGGTGAACCGGCTACCAGGCGTTCTTGCGGCCGAGCCGTTCCGCGAGGTGCCGGTCCGGATTCGCCACGGCAACGTCGAACGCCGCATCGTCATCAGCGGCCGGCCGGCCGACGCCGACCTCAGGCGCATCATCGACGTCGAGCTTCGGCCGGTCGTGCTCCCGGAAACGGGCCTCGCCATCTCCGGCATGCTCGCCCACATCCTCGGCGTCGGGCCCGGCGATAGCGTCGAGATCGATCTGCTGGAGGGAGCCCGGCGAACCGTCACGGTGCCGGTCGTCGCGACCGTCGAGGACTATTTCGGCATCAGGGGCATGATGGAGATCGCGGCACTGCGCAAGCTGATGCGCGAGGCGCCCGTCGTGACCAGCGTCAATCTCAGCCTCGACGAGAACCGGACGGAGGACTTCTACGCCGCCGTGAAGTCCATGCCGACGGTTGGCGGCGTGGCGCTGCAGCGCGTCTCGCTGGCGAACTTCCGCAAGACCGTGGCGCTGCTCGTCACCACGATGGCGAGCATCTACACCGGGCTCGCCGCCGTGATCGCGTTCGGCGTGGTCTACAACAACGCCCGCATCTCGCTGTCCGAACGCGCGCGCGAGCTGGCCAGCCTGCGCGTGCTCGGCTTCACGCGCGTTGAGGTGCTGCGCATCCTGCTGCTGGAGCTCGCCATCCTCACCCTGATCGCCCAGCCGCCGGGATGGGTGATGGGCTACGCCCTCGCTTGGGTCATGAAGACGAACCTGGCCGGCGAACTGATGCGCGTGCGTCTCGTCGTCGAACATTCGACCTACGTCATCGCCACCTCGGTCGTGGTGTTGGCGGCCGTCGCCTCCGCAGTCATTATCCGCGAACGCATCGACAAACTGGACCTCATCGCGGTCCTCAAGACGCGAGACTAGCCATGCCGGCAAAGTGGACCAAACGTATCGTCGGTGCTGCGGTCCTGGCAGCGATCGCGGGAGGCCTGGCCTGGTTCGCCTGGCCCCGCCCGGTTCTGGTGGATCTTGCGACCGTCTCGAAAGGGCCGATCGAAGTCACGGCGGATGACGACGGAAAAACCCATGTCCGCCATGTTTACACGGTCTCGGCGCCCATCGCGGGAAAGGTCTTGAGGATTTCGCATCCGCTCGGCGAGCAGGGACCTTCGCTTCACGTCGGCGACGAGGTCGTCGCCAATCAGACCATCATCGCCCTGATGCAGCCGGCGCTTCCGGGCTTCATCGACGTGCGCTCGCGGGATCAGCTCCAAGCCGAAGTCTTGGCCGCGGATGCGGCGATCCAGCAGCAGGAGGCAGAAGTGAAGCGGATCGAGGCCGCGCTGGATTTTTCAAGGACCGAATTCCAGCGCGCCCAGGCGCTGTCGCGGACGCAGACCATCTCCGCACAGGCGTTCGACAAGGTGAAGTTCGAGGTCGCCACTAACGAGGCCGCCTTGGCGAGTGCGAAGGCTCAGGTCGACATGCGCCGCGCGGTGCGGACCAGCCTCGCGGCGCGGTTGATGGATCCTGCCAACGCCGCGCCCTCGGCCGAGCCGACGTGCTGTGTTCGGGTGGTCGCGCCTGCGAGCGGACGGGTGCTAAAGATCATCCAGGACAGCGAGGCCACGGTCCTGCCCGGGGCGCCGCTGGTCGATATCGGCAACCCGCTCGATCTCGAAGTCGTGGCCGACCTGCTCTCAACCGACGCGGTCCAGATCAAGGTCGGCGCGCCGGTCCGCATCGACGGCTGGGGCGGGCAGCCCATCAGGGGAAAGGTGGTCCGTGTGGACCCGTCCGGATTCCTGAAAGTCTCCGCGCTCGGCATCGAGGAGCAGCGGGTCCGCGTCACCATCGATTTCAGCGACCCGACTGAGGCCTGGGTCTCACTCGGACACGACTATCGGGTCATCGTCCACGTCACCACCTGGAGTGCTCAGGACGCTTTGACGGTGCCGGTGAGCGCCTTGTTCCGAAAAGGCGACCAATGGGCCGTTTTTGCCGACGAGAACGATCGTGCAAAAACGACTCTCGTCCAGATCGGCCACCGCAACAGCCGCATGGCCGAAATTCGACTAGGTCTCACCGCCGGGGACCGCGTCGTGCTGCACCCGAGCGACCGGATCACCGATGGGATCAGGATCGCGCAGAGGGGCGTGGAATAGATATACGGCTGTAAGGCAAGGGTTTCGATGATACCATTCTGCCAGTGTTTTGCCCGACGCGTCAAACGAATTTCGTAAAATCGAAAAATCTCAATGCAAACAACCCCCGGCTACTGTGCATGGGGTTGTTTTCGCATTTTTTATTTCCGGTCCGAACTGCCTGGACCGGACCTGTCTGGCGAACTGAAAGCCGTCGCCTCAGCTATCCACCTTCAGCGCAGCAATGAAGGCTTCCTGCGGGATGTCGACCTTGCCGAACTGCCGCATCTTCTTCTTGCCTTCCTTCTGCTTCTCGAGAAGCTTGCGCTTACGGGTGATGTCGCCGCCGTAGCATTTTGCGGTGACGTCCTTGCGCAGCGCGCGGACGGTCTCGCGCGCGATCACCTTGCCGCCGATCGCCGCCTGGATCGGGATCTGGAACATGTGCGGCGGGATCAGCTCCTTCATCTTCTCGACCATGGCGCGGCCGCGCCCTTCCGCGCGGGTGCGATGCACCAGCATGGAGAGCGCATCGACCGGCTCGGCATTGACCAGGATCTGCATCTTGACGAGATCGGCCGGCTTGTAATCGGTGAGATGATAGTCGAACGAGGCGTAGCCCTTGGAGACCGACTTCAGGCGGTCATAGAAATCGAACACGACCTCGTTGAGCGGCAGATCGTATTTCACCATGGCGCGCGAGCCGACGTAAGTGAGCTCCTTCTGCGAGCCACGGCGGTCCTGGCAGAGCTTGAGCACGCTGCCGAGATATTCGTCCGGAGTGAGGATCGTCGCCTCGATCCAGGGCTCGTCGATCTCGGCGATCTTGACCACGTCGGGCATGTCGACGGGGTTGTGGATCTCGATCTCCTGGCCGTCGGTCAGCTTCATCCTGTAGATGACGCTCGGCGCGGTCGCGATCAGGTTGAGGTCGAACTCGCGCGACAGCCGCTCCTGGATGATCTCGAGGTGCAACAGGCCGAGGAAGCCGCAGCGGAAGCCGAAGCCGAGGGCGGCCGAGGTCTCCATCTCGAAGGAGAAGCTGGCATCGTTCAGCCGCAGCTTGCCCATCGCGGCGCGCAGCGTCTCGAAGTCGTCGGCATCGACCGGGAACAGGCCGCAGAACACCACCGGGATCGCCGGCTTGAAGCCGGGCAGCATGTCGGCGACCGGCTTCCTGTCGTCGGTGATGGTGTCGCCGACGCGGGTGTCGGCGACCTCCTTGATCGCGGCGGTGATGAAGCCGATCTCGCCGGGGCCGAGTTCGTCGACCTGCTGCATCTTCGGCGTGAAGAAGCCGACGCGCTCGACGTCGTAGGCCGCGCCCGTGCCCATCATGCGGACGCGCTGGCCCTTCTTCATGGTGCCGTCGACGATCCGCACCAGCACGACGACGCCGAGATAGACGTCATACCAGCTGTCGACCAGCAGCGCCTTCAAGGTCGCGTCGCGGTCGCCCTTCGGCGGCGGCAGGCGGGTGACGATGGCTTCGAGCACGTCGGGGACGCCGAGGCCGGTCTTGGCCGAGATCATCACCGCGTCGGAGGCGTCGATGCCGATGACGTCTTCGATCTGCTGCTTGATCTTCTCGGGCTCGGCGGCGGGCAGGTCGACCTTGTTCAGGACCGGGACGATCTCGTGGTTGTTGTCGAGCGCCTGGTAGACATTGGCGAGCGTCTGCGCTTCGACGCCCTGGCTGGCGTCGACCACCAAGAGGGAACCCTCGCAGGCCGCCAGCGACCGCGAGACCTCGTAGGCGAAGTCGACATGGCCGGGCGTGTCCATCAGGTTGAAGATGTAATCCTTGCCGTCCTTGGCGCGGTAGGCGAGGCGCACCGTCTGCGCCTTGATGGTGATGCCGCGCTCACGCTCGATGTCCATGGAATCGAGCACCTGCTCCTTGCCCGCCATCTCGCGGTCGGAGAGGCCGCCGGTCATCTGGATCAGGCGGTCGGCCAGCGTCGATTTGCCATGGTCGATATGGGCGACGATGGAGAAATTGCGGATGTTGGAAATGGGGACGGTCGTCATGGGCGCGGGATACCACTCACATCCCCGTGCGGCAACCATTCACTTGACCACCCGCGGCAGCAGGGGCGACGCGCTCGGCAGCCCCTGTGCTCGGCTGAACCGCTCGGATGGGGCAATGTTTCGATTTGGGCATCGGGGCGGTGTCGCCGGCCGCCCCGTTCTAGCGGCTGCGGTCGTTCCCGAGCTCCGCGGCCATCGATTTCAGGGGCGCGCTCTGTTATTCCTCCAGCTTTCTGTCATGGAAGCGGGCCATGTATTGGAAGATTCTTTCTGCCTTGTTGTTTGCCGCATGTTTCACCTTCCCGGCCGCCGCTGAAAAGCGTGTCGCCCTCGTCATCGGCAACTCCGCTTACCGGAGCGTGCCGCGGCTGGAGAACCCCGCGAACGACGCGCAGCTGGTGGCCGATACGTTGCAGCGGCTCGGCTTCGCGCTGGTCGGCGGGAGTGCCCAGGTCGAGCTGGACAAGGCGGGCTTCGACAACGCGGTCCAGCGCTTCGGCAACCAATTGATCGGCGCCGACGTCGCCTTGTTCTACTACGCCGGGCACGGCATCCAGGTTCGCGGGACGAACTATCTCGTGCCGATCACGGCGAATCCGACGCGCGAGACCGACGTGGATTTCCAGATGGTCGATGCCGCACTGGTGCTTCGCCAGATGGATGGAGCAGGAACCAAGCTGAACATCGTCATCCTCGATGCTTGTAGGAACAATCCATTCGGCGGGCGTGGCCTGCGTGGCTCCGACGGCGGCCTGGCGCAGATCCGGGCTCCGGAGGGAACGCTGCTCTCCTACGCCACCCAGCCTGGAAACGTCGCGCTCGACGGCGCCGACGGGCATAGTCCCTACACGCGGGCGCTGGTCGAAACGATGCAGCGACCCGGGCTCGACGTGCTGCAGACGTTCAATCAGGTGGGGCTCATCGTCAAGCGTGCGACCGGCAGCGCCCAGCAGCCCTGGGTTTCCACCTCACCAATCGACGGCTCATTCTACTTTTCGGGCGCAGCGGCAGGGCAGGTCGCGGCAGTCGACGTGCCGGCGACGGTGACGGCGCCCACCTCAAACCTTCCGTCTTCCGCGCCGGTGACGAGGACTCAGTCGGATTTCCTGTTTCCGGATTCCGATAGCCGGCTGCTTGCCGATGCCGATCTGAGGGCGCTGAGCAAGGATGAGCTGCGCCTTGCGCGCAACGAGATCTTTGCCCGGCGAGGACGCTACTTCAGCGCGCCCGATTTGACAGCGAGATTCAGCAAGTTCGCCTGGTACGTCCCCCGGACCTGGGACCCTCAGCTCGGCGCCGTCGAGAAGGCAAATGTCGCCTTGATCGAACGCTATGAATCCGGCGGCCCGGCTCAGAGCGGCTTCATCTTTCCCGATTCCGATCGACGTCTGCTCACGTCCGCTGATCTGCGTGGACTTTCGAACGACGAACTCCGTATCGCGCGCAACGAGATCTTTGCGCGACGCGGACGATATTTCGAAGCGGCAGATCTCAAGGCCCGCTTTGAGCGCTTCTCATGGTATTCGCCCAATACATGGAATCCCAAGCTCAATTCGATCGAGGAGGCGAATGTCGCGCTGCTCGATCAGACCGGCAAGCGTCGATGATGACGGCGCTGCGGGCAGCACGCGTCCTCCTCGTTCTCGTGCTTGCCTCTGCCCCGGCGAAGGCCCAGACCAGAGCCGAGCTTCTCGATCGGTTGGTTCGCGCCTATCCCGAGGCTCTGTCCGGTCACGACGGCAAGCAAATTGTCTGGCGCGATGGCACGGCGATGCCGGTCGACGACGGCATCGACGACAAGTCGTTTGATCAGCGCCTGCGCGACGCCTCGATCGTGGACCAGCTCCGTTTGCCTTATCCCGTCGGCGTTTATGCGCCGCCCGCATTGAACGCCGATCCAGGAAGATTTCGAAACGAAGCATTCTTCAGGAAGATGTATGGCGACTGTCACAGTGGAGCGGTTCAGCGGAATCTGGTCACCATCATCTGGCTGCCTCGAACATGGGGGAAGGCGATCCAGGTGACCCGGATCAATGGCGTAGCGGACCGACTCAAGGAGGTGTCGGCGGAAATCGACAAGCTCGCGCCGGCGCTGAAGGCCGCTGCATTTCCAATTGCCGGCGTGCTGTCGTGCCGGCCGGTCGCCGATACCGGAAAGATGAGCATGCATGGCTATGCAGCCGCGATCGACCTGAATTTGCGATATTCCGACTATTGGCTGTGGGCGGGCCGGGGCAAGTCCATCCCGTACAAGAACAGGATTCCGCAGGAGATCGTCGACATCTTCGAACGCCACGGGTTCATCTGGGGCGGCAAATGGTATCACTACGACACGATGCACTTTGAATATCGCCCGGAACTGCTGGCCCGGTGATTGCGGATTTTTCGTGCTCGGGATCCCCGCGTCCTTCATTCACGCCAAGCTGATTTCACTCCAGCGCAAAACGCGCTACGCAACGCTCCATGTCGACCACGTCACTTCCCTCCGCCAGAGCGCGCACCAAGACCCGGCTCAGTTACAACCGCTTCCGGGCCTGGCTGGTTGCCTGCGCGATCCGCCCCGAGGCCCGCCTCTGGCTGGTGATCCAACTCGCCATCCTGCATGCGGTGCTCTGGACCTTCATCCTGATCAATCTCAAGGCGGCGCAGGACGTTCACATGGACGTCGCAGAAGCCTATGGCTGGGGCCAGAAATTGCTCTGGGGTTATGGCAAGCATCCGCCGCTGTCGGGCTGGATCGCCGGCCTCTGGTTCAAGCTGTTCCCGGCGGCGGACTGGGCGACCTATGCGCTTGCGATGGCGACCGTCAGTGTCGGCATGGTGATCTGCTGGCTGGTTGCCTTGCGCGTGGTCGACGCGCGGCGTGCGTTCCTGGTCGCGGTGATGATCGCGCTCTACCCGATCTTCAATTTCAAGGGTTTCAAGTACAACCCGGATCTGCTCCAGCTCGTCACGCTGCCGCTGCTCGTGCTCGCTTATCTCAACGCCTTCGCGAAGCGGAGCTGGCAATCCGGAGTCTTGCTCGGGCTGGCCGGCGCGCTGGCGCTGATGACCAAATATTGGGTGCTGACCATGATCGGCGCCATCGGCCTTGCCGCGCTGATCCATCCCGAGCGGTTGCGCTTCCTGTCGTCGCCGGCGCCATGGGTCGCTATCGCGACGATGGTGGTGGCGATGATCCCGCACATCGTCTGGCTGGCGGATGCGCATTTCGTGCCGCTGACCTATGCCGGCGACACCTACAGCCTCGAGGACAGCAGCCAGGTGCATCAGCTCGTCGCCGGCTACTTCCTGCATAATTTCGCGCTGCTGGCCCTGCCGGCCGCGCTCGCCGCGCTGGCGATGGCGCTGGTGCCGCCGTGGCTCACGCTGCTCATGCGCGCGCCCTTGCGCATCGTCACGCGAGCCTGGGCACGCGGGACCAATCCGGGCGTCAACCTCTCGCGGGCGCTGAACGTCTGGATCATCCAGATCATCGTCGCATTCGGCCCGCCGCTCGGCGCGCTGGTGTTCAGCATCTACATGAAGACCGATTGGGGCATCTCGCTGTTCTTCCTGGTGCCCTTGGCGCTGGTCGCGATCCCCGCATTGCGGGTGCAGAGCTCGGTGCTGTTCAACATCGCCGCGATCTGGCTCGTGCTCAGCGGCGCCACGCTCGCCGCCTCGCCCTGGATCGCCGCACGCGAGATGGCGGCCAATGCCGGCAACACGGCGACCTATGGCGCGCGCTCGGAGCTGGCGCGCGAGCTGACGCAGGCCTGGCACGCGCGCTTTGCCTCGCGCTGGGCGGTCGTCGCCGGGACCATGGAGACGATTCAGCCGATGGTGTTCTACAGCCCCGATCACCCCAGCCCGTTCACGCCGAACGAAGCCTGGGCGTCCGGGCTGACCTCGCTCGAGGACGTCAGGACCTACGGCTTCATCGGCGTGTTCGATGCGACCGACGAACGTCTGCCCAAGTTCGAGAAGTGGGTCTCGGAAGTCGCGCCGAACGCCGAGCGCATGGTGATGACGACGCGCCGCTTCACCCACGGCAAGGCCGGTCCGGCGATGAGCTGGAACATCTACATCGTGCCGCCGGGAAAGTGAGCTCTCTTTACCTCTCCCCGCTTGCGGGGAGAGGTCGGATCGCTCTTGCGATCCGGGTCTCATGCGCGGAGGGAGGCCCCTCACCCCAACCCTCTCCCCGTAAGAACGGGGCGAGGGAGCGCAGCACGGCGCGTGGCGAGAGAAGGGCCTAAACCCCTTCCTCGTTGAACTTGCTCTCGACGAGCTCGGTGATCGCCGTGAGTGCCGCTTCGGCTTCGTCGCCGGCAGCCGCGACCGTGATGGTCGTGCCGGGACCCGCAGCCAGCATCATCAGGCCCATGATCGAGGTGCCGCCGACGGTCTCGCCGCCGCGCGTCACCCACACTTGCGCGTTGAAGCGCTCGACCGCCTGGACGAACTTCGCCGAGGCGCGGGCGTGCAGGCCGCGCTTGTTGATGATCAGAAGCTCTTTGGAGATCGCCCCCGCGGGCACGCCCGTTGCGGCTTGCGGCGCGTCGTCGCTCATTTGCCGGCGAGCACGCGGCTGGCGATGGTGACGTATTTGCGGCCGGCTTCCTGCGCCATCGCGATCGCGTCGGGCAGCGGACGCTCCTCGCGCACCTTGGCGAGCTTCACCAGCATGGGCAGGTTGATGCCCGCGAGCACTTCGACCTTGGGCCGGCTCATGCAGGATATTGCGAGGTTCGACGGCGTGCCGCCGAACATGTCGGTGAGGATCGCGACGCCGTCGCCGGAATCGACGCGGTTAACCGCCTCGATGATGTCGCTTCGGCAGAGATCGGAATCATCTTCGGCACCGATCGTGATCGCTTCGATTTGCTTTTGTGGGCCCATGACATGCTCAAGCGCTGCCTTGAATTCGTCGGCAAGGCGCCCGTGGGTCACAAGTACTAGACCAATCATCGGAAAACTCCTCGCGGGCGCTTTTGGTGCGCCGCACGAACGCGCCACTTTGACCATCCAGAGCCCCTGCGCAAGAGGGGATGTTGCGTATCTCCCTGAATCTAGACGGATGGATGAGGGGAGCTGCGCCGGTCTATTCGGTCGCGATAGTGGGGTTCATATGGTTACCATTTCCCTTCAAACAATCGGCTGAGGGCTTAACGGAAGATGAACTCTTGGTAGTGGTCAAGGCCGCAACAACCAATGGGAGGGGCGAATAGCCGCGGCTAACAGGGATTCGCGGTATTTCGACACCAGAAATGCTGGTTTTCAGCGATTCTGTCGCAGGCAGGCGCTCGGCGTCCGCCGCGTCGAGATCGACCACGAGGCCGACCATCGCATGCTCCACGAAGTCGCAGCGGCGGATTCCCAAGCCCCGGATCTCGATCAGGCCAGCCAATACCGGAGCGGGGCGGACTTCAATTTCATGGCCGACTGTCGCCAGATGGACACGGTCATCCCCGACCAGAACGGCCCTTTCGATCAGGCCCGACCGGCCCGCCATGATCAAATCGAAGGCAAGGCGCGACTTCCCGGAGCCCGAGGGACCGCGGATCAGCACGGCAAAATTCCCGACCTTGACGGCGGAGGCGTGCACGCTGGGACCGCCGTCGCTCATAGCGCCGGCAGTCTCACCACGAAGCGCGCGCCCGTGACCGTCGGCGCGCCGTCGGCATCGAGCGGGCCTGCGCGGTTCTCCGCCCAGATGCGCCCGCCATGGGCATCGACGATCTGCTTGGAGATCGACAATCCGAGGCCGGAGTTCTGGCCAAAGCCCTGATGCGGACGGTCGGTGTAGAAGCGCTCGAAGATGCGCTCCAGCGCGTCGTCGCGGATGCCGGGGCCATCGTCGTCGATCACGATCTCGATCTCTCCGCGCGCGCGGCGGCAGGTGAGGCGTACCTTGCTGCCGGCTTCCGAGAACGATTGTGCGTTGGACAGCAGGTTGGAGACGACCTGTCCGAGCCGTGAATCGTGACCGGTCACGGCGAACGTGTCGGTCGGGCCGCGGCCCTCGAAGCGGGTCTCGACCGCGACGTCGTGGCCGAGTTTGGTCTCGTTGGCGACGGACGCAAGCGTCGTCAGCAGGCGGCGCAAATCGACCGGGATCGCATCCTGGCGCTGCAATTCGGCATCGAGGCGGCTGGCGTCCGAGATGTCCGAGATCAGACGGTCGAGCCGCTTGACGTCGTGCTCGATCACCTCGAGCAGACGTGCGCGGCTGGTCTCGTTGCGCGCCAGCGGCAGCGTCTCGACCGCCGAGCGCAGCGAGGTCAGCGGGTTCTTCAGTTCATGGGCGACGTCGGCGGCGAACATCTCGATCGCCTCGATGCGGCTGTAGAGCGCGCTGGTCATGTCGCGCAGCGCGCCGGAGAGGTGGCCGATCTCGTCGCGGCGGCGGGTGAAATCGGGAATCTCGATGCGGGCCTTGATGCGGCGGCGGACCCGCTCGGCGCTGTCGGCGAGCCGGCGCACCGGACCTGCGATCGTGCTGGCAAGCAGCAGCGACAGCATGATCATGACCGTTGCGGCAACACCGCCGACCTTCAGGATGGCGAGGCGCTCGGCGGTGACCATCTGGTCGATGTCGTCGCCCTGGGTCGACAGCATCAAGGCGCCGTGGATGGCACGCGAGCGCAGCACGGGGACCGCGACCGAGACGATCACCTCGCCACGTGCATTGACCCGCACCATCGAGCGCTTCTGGCCCTGGAGTGCGTCGCCAACCTCCGCGTAACCATTGCCATTCTCAGGCCCGAGCTCGCGGTAGAGCGGCAGGTCGCCGCGGTTCAGCCAGGTCCGCACTGCGACCATGCCGCGCTCGACGATGCCGGGCTTCTCGGCCGGCGGCGGCAGGTTGTAGCGCAGCACGTTTTCGAGGTTGCGGCTGTCGACCAGCAGGCTGCCATTCGGATCGTAGATGCGCGCGCGCGTCTTGGTCGGCGAGATCAGCGTGCGCAGCACCGGCGCTACGCGCTCCGGATTGATCGGGAAGTCCAGCGGCGAATATTCGTCCGAGCCGCCATAGGTCTCGCCCGGCTTGAGATCGAGCAGCCGGTCGGGGTCGATGGTGATGGCGTTGGTCTGCACGGTCGCTGAGGCCGCGATGGCGCCAGCGATGATCTCGGCCTGCACTAGGAGGCTCTGAGCCCGCGCGTCGATCAGGCCGGCGCGGAATTGCGATAGATACAGGATGCTGGCGACCAGCGCGACGAGGCCGGCGAGGTTGAGCGAGACGATGCGGCGGGTCAGGCTCGAGAAGGACAGCGCGAAGAAGAACTGCCCGGCGCGCTTCAACCAGTTCAGCGGACGCCAACCCTGCTGCTTGTCTTCGACAACGTGCTCCGGAACGCCGTGGGATGCGACATCCTCGGCGCTCTGGTTTGGATCAGGCTGCGTTCGGTCAAGCAATGCTTACGCCCGCGTTAGGACAGCTCGTTGAGAAGGTCCCCGCATCCTAGAGCGATCCCGGTCCCGATGGAATCAGAACCGGCGACGCTCTCGTCTTTCGTGAAGCTGCCTGCCGCCTCAGGCTTCCTTGAAGCGGTAGCCGACGCCGTAGAGCGTCTCGATCATCTCGAACTCGTTGTCGACCACCTTGAACTTCTTGCGCAGCCGCTTGATGTGACTGTCGATGGTGCGGTCGTCGACATAGACCTGGTCGTCATAGGCCGCATCCATCAGCGCGTTGCGGCTCTTCACCACGCCGGGCCGGGTCGCCAGCGCCTGGAGGATCAGGAATTCGGTGACGGTCAGCGTCACCGGCTCGTTCTTCCAGGTGCAGGTATGCCGTTCCGGATCCATGCGCAAAAGGCCGCGGTCGAGCGCCTTGGCATCGTTCTCCTTCGGCGCGACGGTCGGGTCCTTCGGCGCCGAGCGGCGCAGCACCGCCTTGACGCGCTCGACCAAAAGGCGCTGCGAGAACGGTTTGCGAATGAAGTCGTCGGCGCCCATCTTGAGGCCGAACAGCTCGTCAATCTCTTCGTCCTTGGAGGTCAGGAAGATCACCGGCAGATCGGATTTCTGCCGGAGACGACGCAGCGTCTCCATGCCGTCCATGCGCGGCATCTTGATGTCGAGGATCGCGAGATCGGGCTGGGTGGTGCGAAAACCGTCAAGCGCGGAGGCACCGTCGGTGTAGGTCATGATGCGGTAGCCTTCGGCTTCCAGCGCGATCGAGACGGATGTGAGAATGTTGCGGTCGTCGTCGACCAAAGCGATTGTGGGCATGAGCCTCTGCTTTCTGCTTTCCGTTTGGGTCGTGGCTTGAAACGGCGAGCAATCCAGTGATGCGCCGCATACAATGGGTGCCGAACTCGGCATACGAACCTTGTCACCGAGCAATGCAAGCTAGGCTGAAGTGTGACCAAGTTCCACGAAACGCGGCAGATCCGCCGCGTCTCGACCCATAACCTGGCCCCCGTTTACCCGAAAAAAGGCCTCCCTTGCAACCACCTGACCCCGAGAAAGCCGATGCAACCGACCCCGGATTTCGACCCCGCGAAACTCGCCAAATCGCTGCTGCGACGGTCGCGGCAGGGGGCGCTGGCAACCCTGATGGCCGGGAGCGGCGATCCCTATTGTTCCCTGGTCAATCTGGCGAGCCATCCCGATGGCTCGCCGATCCTGCTGATCTCGCGCCTCGCCGTGCATACCCGGAACATCCTCGCGGACAGCCGGATCTCGCTGATGCTGGACGAGCGCGCGGCCGGTGATCCCCTGGAAGGGGCCCGGATCATGCTGTCCGGCCGGGCGGAACAGGCCGGCGCCGACAAAGAGCTGCTCCAGCGACGGTATCTCAATGCCCATCCCTCGGCGGAAGACTTTGTTTCGTTTAAGGATTTCTCCTTCTTCCGGATCCGGCCCTCGGGAACCCATCTGGTCGCTGGCTTCGGCCGGATCGTCGACCTCACGCCCGAGCAGTTCCTCACGGATCTCACCGGCGCCGAGGATTTGCTCGCGGCGGAACAGGGCGCCGTCGAGCACATGAATGCCGACCATCGCGACGCCATGAACCTCTATGCCACAAGGCTCCTCGGCGCCGCCGAGGGCGACTGGCGCTGCACCGGCTGCGATCCGGAGGGCTTCGATATGCAAATGGATCAGACCGCCCTGCGGCTGGACTTCCCGGAGCGGGTGACGGATGGCACGGCACTGCGCAAGATGCTGGTCCGCCTCGCTGGTGAGGCGCGCAAGAAGATGGACCAGGGCGCAACGCTTTGAACGTCGCCGCTCATCGCTGCGACCTAAGACCGTGATCGGTCCGACGGCGGCAGCGAGAGTGTTCATGGCAAGATGGAATCGACTGGCGCTGATCGCAGGCCTCGCACTCGCGGCGAGCGCATCGCTGTCCACGGCTGGCCTTGCCCAGAAGGGCAATCTCGCGGCGCAGGGCGCCAAGATCAACGCGCTCACGAGTGCCGGCAAGTATTCGGAAGCGCTTCCGCTCGCGCAGGCGATGGTTGCGAGCCTGGAGGAGAGCGACAACGGCCGTGAACTCGCCGCTGCGCTCAACAATCTCGGTCAGGTCCATGCCGGCCAGGGGAGCGACGATCTGGCCGAGCCGCTCTACAAGCGCGCAATCGCATTGATGGAAAAGTCGCTTGGCCTCGACACTCCATTGGTCGCGGCCGAACTGACCAATCTCGCCGCGCTATATCAGCGGCAGGGCCGCTTCGCCGAGGCCGAGCCGCTGTTCAAGCGCGCGCTCGCCGTGCGCGAAAAGAGCTTGCCGCGTGAGCACCCCGATGTCGGCCAGGCCCTCAACAATCTGGCCACGCTCTACGTCAAACAGGAGCATTTTGCCGAGGCCGAGCCGCTGTTCCAGCGGGCGCTTGCGATCTACCAGAAAGCAGCCGGGCCCGAGCATCCCGCGGTTGCGACAGTCCTGAACAACATCGGTCAGGTCGATCGCGACCTCAATCGCGATGCTGATGCCGAAGCGCCGATCAAGCGTTCGCTCGCGATCCGCGAGAAGGTGTTGGGGCCGGAGCATCCCGACGTCGCCCGCTCGCTGAACAATCTCGCGGGTCTCTATCAGCACCAGCAGCGCTATGCCGAGGCCGAGCCGCTGTATCGCCGCGCGTTGGTGATCCGCGAGCGCGCATTCGGCGCCGATCACCCCGACGTCGCAATCTCGACCAGCAATTTCGCCTATTTCCTCGAGGTGTCCGGGCGGACTGCCGACGCCTTGCCGCTTGCGGAAAAGACGCTCGCCAACAATCGTGCGCAGTTGCGCGTCGTGTTGCCGATCCTGTTTTCCGCGCGGCAGCAGCATCTCCTGCCGGACGACAAGGCACTGGACGAGGCGCTCGCGGCGATCCAGCGCGGCACGCAATCCTCTGCCGCCTCCGCCGTGAACAAGCTCGCGGTGCGGTTGGCCGCCGGCAGCGACCGGCTCGCCGAGCTCGTGCGCAAAGATCAGGACCTCGCGGCCGAGTCCGATGCGCTCGACAAGGCGATCATCGCTGCGGTGTCGAAGCCTTCCGCTCAACGCGACCGCGCGGCCGAACAGCGCAGCCGCGCGCGGATTGCGGCAATCGCGAGCGAGCGCAGCGGATTGCAGAAGACCCTCGCCGTCGAGTTTCCCGACTATTCCTCGCTCTCCAACCCGCTGCCGCTGGCGGTGAAGGACATTCAGGCATTGCTGTCGGCCGACGAGGCGATGGTGCTTTATTCGATCGTCGACAAGCAAAGCTACGTCATCGCGATCACCCGCGACGGCGTCGACTGGAAGGAGATCCCGCTCGGCGCTGATGCGCTGGCGCAGAAAGTGTCCGCCTTCCGCCGGGGATTGGACGTCGGCAAGGCGCATGATGCCTCCGGCAAAGCCGGATTGTTCGACCTTGCGCTCGCGAACGAGCTCTATGCCGCGCTGCTTGGTCCGGTGGAGGCGCTGACGAAAGACAAGCGCAACTTACTGGTCGTGCCGTCAGCGGCGCTGACCGCGTTGCCGTTTCATCTGCTGGTCACGGAGAAGCCGCAAGCGGCGATCCCGGACAGGCTCGAAGGCTATCGCAGCGCCGCCTGGCTGTTGCGGCGCCAGGCCGTCTCGGTGCTGCCGTCGGTGATCAGCCTGAAATCCCTGCGCGCCTTTGCGCGCAGGGATCGAGGCATCAAGCCGATGACCGGCTTCGGCGATCCCGTGTTCAACCCTGCGCTGGAGGGACCGGCCGAGCATCGTGCCGCAAGCGGCAAGGTGGCGGCGCGCAGCATTGCGACCATCGCCTATACCGATTTCTGGCGCGGTGCCGGCGTCGATCGTGCGCGGCTGGCGCAGGCGCTGCCGCAACTGCCGGATACTGCGGACGAGCTGAACGCGGTAGCGAGGGATGTCGGCGCGACCGATGCCGACATCCATCTCGGTCGCGACGCCAGCGAAACGACGCTCAAGCGTGCAGCGCTTGCTCAATATGGCATCATCTACTTTGCCACCCACGGCCTTGTCGCCGGCGACATCAAGGGACTGGGTGAGCCCTCGCTTGCACTCTCCATTCCCGATCAGCCATCGGAGCTCGACGACGGCGTGCTCACCGCGAGCGAAGTGGCCCAGCTCAAGCTCAATGCGGATTGGGTTGTGCTGTCGGCCTGCAACACCATCGCGGGCGACAAGCCGGGCGCCGAAGCCCTGTCGGGATTGGCGCGCTCGTTCTTTTATGCCGGTGCCCGCGCGCTCCTTGTCTCGCATTGGGCGGTGGATTCAGAAGCTGCCACGCGCTTGACCACGTCGACGTTCGAGCTGCTCAAGAACGAACCGAAGATCGGTCGCGCCGAAGCCTTGCGCCGCGCGATGTTAAGCTATCTCGATGACGCCTCGTCACCGCGCAACGCCTACCCTGCGATGTGGGGGCCGTTCGCACTCATCGGCGAAGGTGAGGTACGATAGGAAGCCACGTCGGGCGTTGTGCGTCGCAATAACCGGAAGTAACGCGCAAATGCGCGTTTGGTTGCGCGATCATTCGAACTTTTTGAATGCGCCTGCTCAGAGCTGACATGCGCGACGTTTGGCGCGGTCTTTGAATAAACTAAATCCTACGGGATCAGCTTGGCAACGCCAGCGTTCATCAGTATTAGGTCGCCCAACCGAGGCTAAATGGCCTATATTCACGGTGACCGCGATGGCGCCAAAGTTTGGTCGCGCTAAGTGTCGCGGGTTCTAGGAGGATTTTTTCGTGCAAGAGACGGGCGTGCGCAACGGTGCCTTCGGCGCCGACAAATTCGGCTTAAAGAATCTCAAGCAGGTTCACTGGAACCTCGGTGCGCCACAACTCTATCAATACTCGCTCTCGGCAGGCGAGGCGGTGCTGTCCGCCGACGGTGCGCTCTGCGCCGACACCGGCGAGTTCACCGGCCGCAGCCCGAAGGACAAGTTCACGGTGCGTGACGCCACCACCGACAAGAAGATGTGGTGGGCCGGCAACCAGTCGATCACCGCGGAGCAGTTCGAGGCGCTCCATCAGGATTTCCTCAAGCACGCCGAAGGCAAGACTCTGTTCGCGCAGGATCTCTATGGCGGCGCCGATCCGGCCTACCGGATCAAAACGCGCGTCTTCACCGAGCTCGCCTGGCACTCGCTGTTCATCCGCACGCTGCTGATCCGCCCCGAGGCCGTCGAGCTGTCGAGCTTCACGCCCGAGCTCACCATCATCGACATGCCGAGCTTCCGCGCCGATCCGAAGCGCCATGGCGTGCGCTCGGAGAACGTCGTCGCGATTGATTTCGCCCGCAAGATCGTCCTGATCGGCGGCTCCTACTACGCAGGCGAGATGAAGAAGTCGGTGTTCACCACGCTGAACTACTATCTGCCCGAGCGCGGCGTGATGCCGATGCACTGCTCCGCCAATGTCGGCGCCAACGACGACACCGCGATCTTCTTCGGGCTATCAGGCACCGGCAAGACCACGCTGTCGGCCGATCCCAACCGCACCCTGATCGGTGACGACGAGCACGGCTGGGGCCCGAACGGCGTGTTCAATTTCGAAGGCGGCTGCTATGCCAAGTGCATCAAGCTGTCGAAGGAAGCCGAGCCCGAGATCTTTGCTGCATCGACGCGCTTCGGCGCGGTGCTCGAGAATTGCGTGCTCGACAAGGACACCCGCGTCGTCGATTTCGACGACGGCTCCAAGACCGAGAACACGCGCTCGGCGTACCCGCTCGACTTCATTCCGAACGCCTCGCGCACCGGCCGTGCGCCGCAGCCGAAGAACGTGGTGATGCTTGCCGCCGACGCGTTCGGCGTGCTGCCGCCGATCGCAAAGCTCTCGCCGGCGCAGGCGATGTACCACTTCCTGTCCGGCTACACCGCCAAGGTCGCCGGCACCGAGCGCGGTCTCGGCAACGAGCCGCAGCCGGAATTCTCGACCTGCTTCGGCTCGCCCTTCCTGCCGCTCGACCCCAGCGTCTACGGCAACATGCTGCGTGAGCTCATCGCCCGGCACAATGTCGACTGCTGGCTGGTCAACACCGGCTGGACCGGCGGCAAGTATGGTGTCGGCTCCCGCATGCCGATCAAGGTGACGCGCGCGCTGCTCACCGCCGCGCTCGACGGCTCGCTTCGCAACGTCGAATTCCGCACCGACAAATATTTCGGCTTCGCGGTCCCGACCGCCCTGCCGGGCGTACCGAGCGAAATCCTCAACCCGGTCAACACCTGGAAGGACAAGGACGAGTTCGACAAGACCGCGCGCGCGCTGATCGGCATGTTCCAGAAGAACTTCGCCAAGTTCGAAGCCCAGGTCGACGCCGAAGTGCGCGCAGCCGCGCCGGACGTGAAGCTCGCGGCGGAGTAGAGCTTGCGCTGTTTGAATTGCGAAAGGGCGGCCGCGAGGCCGCCCTTTTTTCTTTGCGCGAGCTCTCTCCACCGTCATTGCGAGCGCAGCGAAGCAATCCAGAATCCCTCCGCGGAGACAGTCTGGATTGTTTCGCTCCGCTCGCAATGACGTGCCCTGCGGGAGCAGCTCACGCCTTGAAATACGCGATCTGCGTCGTCGTCGCGAGCAGTCGTCCGTTCGGTGACCACAGCTCGCCGTTCTGGTCGCCATAGCTCTTGTGGAAGATCTTCGCGTCGGCCGTCGCCAGCACGCGCGTGATGTCTTCAGCCGCCAGCTCTTCGGCATCGGTGTGGAAATACGTCGTCAGCGACACCGTGCCGAATGGCACCAGCTCGCGCCGCGCATGGAAGATGCGGCCGAAGAAGGCATCCGACATCGACATCAGCGACAGCATGTCGAGCTTGCGCGGCGTGCGGTCGCTGATCCAGATCTTCGAATAGGTGCTGGTGGGCTCGGTTTGCGGCGGGCCGATCCGCATCTCGCCCTCGACGAAGCGGAATTCATACTGGTTGGCCCAGGACGCCGCGATCTTCGGGAATGGCAGCGTCTGTTCGAACGGCTTGGCGTCCGGGCACTTCGCCACCCCGTGCTCCCAGGACGGCCGGCGCTCGGCGAACACGGCGGTGGCGAGCGTTGCGACCTCGCCGCCGCCTTGGCTGAGCTCGACGCTCCAATGCTGGCTGGAGCGGTTGGTCTTCACCAGCCGTACGTCGAGATCGAACGGCCCCTTGGCGATCGGTGCGCAGTAATTGACTGTGAGCGCGAGCGGATCGCCGGCGCGTTCGGGATGATCAATCAGCGCGCGCAAAATGGTCGCGGCGGTGGCGCCGCCGAACGGACCGACAAAGGCCCAGTAATCGTCGCTGGTGTGCCCCTGCCAGCTGGAGTCACCGGCGGTGATGCGGGTGGCGTCGTCGAAAGGATGCGGGAGCTTGGCGTGCATTGTGTTCCTCGGTGTCTCCCCGACGGTCATTGCGAGCGCAGCGAAGCAGTCCAGACCGTCCCCGCGGAAAGAATCTGGATTGCTTCGCTGCGCACGCAATGACGGTGTTTGAAGCTAGGGTGTCCGTATCACTGACGCCAGCTTGGGGATGACGACAATCATATCATCATCCGCCTTGCAAGGTGCAATAACCTCGCAGGTAAGGCCGATTTCACGCTGCGGAAAATCAGCCTGCGACGTCGCGCAGATCTGGCAGCAGCGGCGTGGTCGGATTGACCGGCACGTTCCAGATCTCCTCGGCGTATTCGCGGATGGTGCGGTCGGACGAGAACCACGCCATGCGCGCGACGTTGAGGATGGACGCGCGCGTCCAGGCCGGCGCCACCTGCCAGCGCGCATCGATCGCGCGCTGCGCCTCGTAATAGGAATCGAAATCGGCGCTGACCATGTAATGGTCGAGATAGCGCAGCGCATGCGCGATGGATTCGAAGCGGCCGGGATCGCCGTTTGAGAATTCGCCGGTCCCGATCGCATTGATGGCACGCTGGAGCTTCGGCGAATTACGGATGACGTCGGACGCATCCAGACCCTGCTTGCGCCGGATCATCACGTCGCCGGCCTCCAGGCCGAAGATCGCGATGTTCTCGGCGCCGACATGGTCGCGGATCTCGATATTGGCGCCGTCGAGCGTGCCGATGGTGATGGCGCCGTTCAGCGCCAGCTTCATGTTGCCGGTGCCGGAGGCTTCCATGCCGGCGGTCGAGATCTGCTCGGACAGGTCGGCTGCGGGAATGATCACTTCGGCCAGGCTGACATTGTAGTCGGGCAGGAAGGCGACCTTGAGCTTGCCGCCGATCGCAGGATCATTGTTGACGGCCTCGGCGACGTCGTTGATCAGCTTGATGATCAGCTTGGCGTAGCGGTAGCTCGCCGCGGCCTTGCCCGCGAAAATCTTCACCCGCGGCACCCAATTGCCGTTGGGATCGTCCTTGATCGCCTGGTACAGCGCGACCGTCTCGATGATGTTGAGGAGCTGGCGCTTGTACTCGTGGATGCGCTTGATCTGCACGTCGAACAGTGCGCCAGGATCGACCTTGATGCCGAGCCGCTCGCCGATCAGCCGCGCCAGCGCCGCCTTGTTGGCGTGCTTGACGGCGCGGAATTTCTTCTGGAATTCGACGTCGCTGGCGCGGGCTTCGATCAGGCTGAGCTGGGAGGGATCGTCGAGCACGGCATCGCCGCAGGTCTCGCGCAACAGATCGGTCAGCTTCGGGTTCGCCAGCATCAGCCAGCGGCGGAAGGTGATGCCGTTGGTCTTGTTGGTGATGCGGCCGGGATAGAGATGGTTGAGATCGTGGAACACGGTCTCGCGCATCAGGTCGGAATGCATCGCCGAGACGCCGTTGATGCGGTGCGAGCCGACGAAGGCGAGCTGGCCCATGCGCACGCGGCGGCCGCTCCTCTCGTCGATCAGCGAGACCGAAGCGCGGAAGTCGATGTCCCCGGGGCAGCGCGCCTCCGCCAGCGCCAGATGCTGCACGTTGATGCGGTAGATGATCTCCAGATGCCGCGGCAACAGCTGCTCGAACAGCTCGACCGGCCAGGTCTCGAGCGCTTCGGGCAGCAGCGTGTGATTGGTGTAGGAGAGCGTGGCGACCGTGATCTTCCAGGCCTCGTCCCAGCGGAAATTGTGGAGGTCGACGAGGATGCGCATCAGTTCGGTGACGGCGAGGCTCGGATGGGTATCGTTGAGCTGCACCGCGACCTTGCCGGCGAGGCTGCGGAGCTGGCCGTCAGAGGCGAGATGCCGTTTCACCAGATCCTGGAGCGAGGCGGAGACGAAGAAATATTCCTGGCGCAGCCGCAGCTCGCGGCCCGCCGGGCTCTCGTCGTTCGGATAGAGGAATTTGCAGATCGCTTCCGCGCGCGCCTGCTCGGCACTGGCGCTGACATAGTCGCCCTTGTTGAAGGCATCGAGCCTGAGCGGATCGGGCGAGCGCGCCGACCACAGGCGGAGCGCGTTGACGTGCTGGCCGCGCCAGCCGACGATCGGCGTGTCATAGGCGATCGCCTGCACGGTCTCGCCCGGGTGCCAGATGGCGCGGTCGCGGCCCTTGTCGTCGACATGCTCGACGCCGCCGCCGAAATTGACGTCGTAGATCACCTCTGGCCGCTGCAATTCCCAGGGGTTGCCGAAGCTCAGCCATTCGTCCGGATATTCCTGCTGCCAGCCCTGATTGATGATCTGGCGGAACAGGCCGTAATCGTACCGGATGCCATAGCCGATCGCGGGGATCGACAGCGTCGCCATGCTCTCCATGAAGCAGGCGGCGAGCCGCCCCAAGCCGCCATTGCCGAGCGCCGCGTCCGGCTCGCATTTGCGCAGCTCGGGCAGCGACACGCCGAGATCGCCGAGCGCGAGCTCGAAGATCTTCAGGAGCCCCATGTTGTTGAGCGCGTCGGTGAAGAGGCGGCCGATCAGGAATTCGAGCGAGAGATAATAGACGCGCTTGCGCCCGGCGTCGTAGCTGCGCTTCTCGGCTGTGAGCCAGCGATGCACGATGCGGTCGCGCAGCGCGAGCGCGGCGGCCTGGTACCAGTCGTGCCTAGTCGCCATGCCCGCGTCTTTGCCGATCGCAAGGCGCAGCTTCGCCAGGATCGCACCCTTGATCTCAGCCAGCGCGAGCTCGTCGATGGGCTGGCCGGGGGCGGGAAAATTTGGCTGGAACGATTGATCTTGCAAGGCCGTCACTTCCTGGTCGAACGAACACCACTCACCCTACGCGTCATGCCCCTGCACCGGAACCATCACTGGCGCGGTCGTGCACTGCGTTGATGCAAATTTATGCAAGGAACGGGCCGATTTTGGAACCCGGACCAGCACGGAGAAACATGGATTTGCTGCTACAATGGCGGCCAATTCAGCCATCACTGTGGAGGAGACCCATGAGACCTCTGATGAGACTGCTGATCGAAATCGCCACTGCGACCCTGCTCATTGTCTGCATCAGCGTCTCCACCGCCGCCTCCGCCGCCGGAAAAATCGGCCGCAGCGCCGACGGCCTCAGCTGCGCCGTCTCGCTCCCGCAAAACGCAACGCCAGCAGCCCGCTGTGCCGCCATCAAGCGCCAATGCGGCGGCAAGTTTTATGCGAGCGCGTGCGGAGACAGGCTGATGTCGGCGGTGAATTGAGGGGATCGTGCGGCGGAAACAGCGCTCGTTTGGCCGAAGGCTTTCACTGGGTTGTCGTCCCGGCGAAGGCCGGGACCCATAACCACCGTTGTCAAATGAGATGCGATAGGTCGCGCCAATCCGGATTTTCCTGCTCGATCAAGCGAATCTTCCAGTCGCGGCGCCATTCCTTTAGCGCCTTCTCACGTGCGATCGCTTCGGATGGCGAAGTGTAGGTTTCGACGTAGACGAGCCGCGTCACGCCATATTTCGTGACGAACTTCGAACCGCGTCCAGAACGATGCAATGTCAGCCGATTGCTGAGATCGTTGCAAACGCCGATGTACAACGTGCCGTAGCGGCGGCTGACGTAGTACGCGGCTGGCGCATTCATTGGCGGCACCCATGTCCGAAAACGTCTGACAGCGGTGTTTATGGGTCCCGGCCTTCGCCGGGACGACATTGTGGAAGCAACAGAACAAATTAAGAACACTTTAGCAAGTCTTTGATATATCATTGTGATTCGGCATCTCGCCGACACAATATCTAGCGTCCTTCAGACTTCGCGAGGACTACATGTCCACCATTGCCTTCGATCAATTTGCCCTCACCCGGATCGCCGATTTCGCGCGGTCGCTGTCGCGACTGCATCGGGCGGCGCGGCGCCAGAGGATCGATGACGACCAGTTCGACCGCGAGTTCAACGCGGTGTGCCAGTCGATCTGGGGCTACACCATCGACGACATCAGCGACGAGCTGTTTTCGACCGACGACCATCTGTTCCTCGATACGCTGGATGAAGCGCATGCGCGCATCTTCGCCGCCGAGCAGGGTTATGACCTCGTCGATGACCAGGGCATGCTGACCGATTGGTGGGGCTTTTGCTGGATGATCCTGGCCGAGAAGCGCGGCCTCCTGACGCCGGAAAACCGTGCCGCTGCGCGCGCGGCGATCGAGGAGAAATATCTGGCAGCGCCGAACGTGATCGGGGTGATCATCGGACGGTAAACTCGTACCCCGGGCGCAGCCTAGGGCATGCACATATCTGGTGCGGCGGATTGACTCGGATCGGCCTGGGAGGATTCCAGAATCAGAGTTCTGTGTGATTCGTATTGCGGCACTCCATGATTTGGACGGGGTGCCGCGATGTTGTCACGGATTGACTGGACGCTGGGCCGGTTCGGGGATCGTCGTCTCGATAAAGGGGGGCGGCGTTCGTCGAACGCATGGTTGTGGGCAAAACTGTCTGCCTTCGGCAGCTCTCCAGGGGGAACCGCGCGCTGGAAGTGCGGTTCAACCGCTTTCTTGGCCATGACAAGGTGACGGTGGAGCGGATCATCGAAAGCTGGAGCGAAAGCACGGTCGCTGCGGTAGAGGGCCGCCACGTGCTGGCCATCCAGGACACCAGCGAGATCCACTTCAACACCACACCGCAACGCCGGCGCGGGCTCGGAGAAATCGGCAAAGGCAATAACCACGGCGTGCTGCTGCATCCGCTGCTGGCTGTGGATGCCGATGACGGCAACTGTCTTGGACTTTTGAGCGGGCAGATATGGACGCGCACAGGTCGCCGCACGACCTCGCACGACGATCGGGAGTTATCGGACAAGGAATCGCAGCGCTGGATATCCACTGCCATGGCGGCCAAGCCGCTCCTCACCAAGGCCACAGCGGTGACGGTGCTGGGTGACCGCGAGAGCGATATTTTTGCCCTTTATGCCAGCTCGGCCGAGCAACACTTCCACGTCATCGCGCGCAGCATGCATGATCGCAAGCTTGCCGACCGCAGCGGCTTGTATGAGGTCAGCGATGCCATGGCCGCGGTGGATCGGCGTGCGATCCAATTGCCTGCGCGCGCCGCGCGGCCCGCCCGCCTGGCTCACCTCGAACTTCGCTTTGGCGCAATCGAGCTCGCCCGCCCACAGAGTAAGTTCCTGCGCCATCTGCCGGAAAGCTTGCCATTGGCGGTGGTCGATGTGCGCGAGATCAATGCCGAAACCGGGGTAGAGCCGCTGCACTGGCGGCTTCTCACCTCTCACGAGGTTACCGGCATCGAGGACGCCTGGCGCATCGTCCAATGGTACAAGCAACGCTGGATCATCGAGCAGTTCTTCCGCATCCTGAAGACACAAGGCTTCAAGCTCGAAGACAGCCAGATCGGAACCGCCGATCGCCTTCTCAAGCTGGTCGCGATTGCCGCTAAGGCGGCCGTCATCACAATCCAACTTCTGCAGGCCCGCAATGGCAGTCGCCAACCCATTCTCGCTGCCTTCGACAACGGCCAAATTAACGTGCTCACCGCCCTCAACCGTCAACTCGAAGCCGGGAGCAAGCGATTAAAGAACCCACATCCGCCCGATAGCCTCGCTTGGGCCGCCTGGATCATTGGTCGCCTCGGCGGCTGGGACGGCTACCCATCGTCCAAGCCGCCGGGCCCGATCACCTTCAAGAACGGCCTCGAATACTTCCACGCCGTCGCAGCAGGATGGAGCCTCAGAGATATGTGCATGCCCTAGCGGGCGCAGCGCAGCACGTCAGTGATGCGCTGCTGAACCGGGGCCCAGAAATTGCTGGGTCCCGGCTCAGCGTCGCATCGCTTTCGCGCTGCGCCGCGTCCGGGACACGAGATCAGTCCAATCCCGCCCGCTTCGCCGGCTTCTGCGTCTTCGGCACCGTCACATCGGGCAGTGCCTCGCGCACGATCTCCGCGGCCGGCGCATCCGCCGCCACGGTCTCGGCGCGCACCGGGGCCACCTTCATCTCGCCAAGACGCGCGCGGACCTGCGCGGTGAGGCCGGGATAGGAGGCAACCGGAGTGAAGTCCGCAGCTTGGTCGTTGCCGACACGGATGCCGGTATAGGCAACGAGGCCGTCGGCGGTCGCAATCACGTCGCCGGCCTTCAGCGATGAATCCAGCGCGAGGTCGACCGGGGCGAGGCCCACGGGTTCGCGCCCGTTACAGGTGCAGTCGGCGCGCAGCGCCTTGCGGTAGGCGAACGCGTTCTCACTGTCGGCGTAGCGCTCGCCGGTCTGCGACGCGGCGCCCTCGATCGAGGAGCCGAAATAGACCTTCGTCGCGCTGGCAGGGCAGAACGCCTGACACATCTGCGCCGGCGAGACGAGCCCGCGCATCAGCGGAAAATATTTGCCGTCGCAGCTGCGCACGCAGAAGGCCGGACCGGAGCCGCCGGCCGCCGCCGAACGGGTCGGCGGCGCATATTGCGGGGTTGCGGCATTCTGCTGGCCGGTGAAGGGATCGGTGTAGGAGCTCGCCTGCTGCGGCACCTCGCGCTGCGGGCGCTGCTGCTGCAGGCCACCGAAGAAGAAGTCGAACAGGCCTTCGGCCGAGACCGGAGCCGGGGCCACGAGCAGCGGTGCCGCAAGGATCGCGGCCACAAGCATCGCGCGACGCTGCCGGCGCGCATGGGACGAGATTGTACGCAACGCTCACTCCACGGACGCTACTGAACCTGGCCGAGACCAGCGAGGTCTTGGCACATGATTCACCATAAAGCGGGATGGTAAATGAGCAGTTGAGCGGAGGCGGTTTCAAGTCGGGGCCGTGACCTCTTTGAGGCCGGGCACAGCTTCCGACAGATCGTTGCTTCCGGGCCACGCCCGAATGTAACGGCCAGGGCTGTTTCGCGGCCTCAAGCCTTCAAGAACTCCGACGCCTTGTAGAGGGAGCGGAACGGCAGGCCGGCCGCGCCGAAAGTGTCCGTGGCGCCTTCCTCGCGGTCGACCATGGTCAGCACCAGCACCACATTGGCGCCGGTCTCGCGCACGGATTCTACCGCCTTCATCGCCGAGCCGCCTGTGGTGGTGACATCCTCGACGATCACGACGCGCTTGCCCGCCAAGGTCTCGCCCTTGGGCAAGCCCTCGATCGCGAGCTTGGCGCCGTGCTCCTTCGGTTTCTTGCGCACGAAGAACGCCGCGATCGGATGGCCCTTGATCCAGGAGATCTGCGCCAGCGCGCCGGCGAGCGGCACCGCGCCCATCTCGAGCCCGCCGATGAAATCGAGCTTGTCGTCTTTCAGCGCCTCGTAAGTGAGCTCGGCGAGCAGCGTCGCGCCCTCGGGGTCGAGCATGGTCGGCTTGAGGTTGAAGTAGAAATCGCTCTTGCGGCCCGACGCGAGCGTCACCTCGCCGCGGCCAAAGGAGCGCCGGCGGATGATTTCGAACAGGCGGGCGCGGGAGGCTGATTTCGACACGACGGTCCCTCGAACAGCGTTTTTGAAGGAGGCGGAATTTATCCGCGACCGCCGCGACATTCCAGAGGGGGCGTCTCCCGTCAACAGGGATCGGCCATTCCGCCCCGCCGGTTGTGGGGGTGCAACCTTCTGGAGTAGGTGAGGGCCGAACCTGGGGAAGGGAAGCAAGGCATGACCATCGAACTGCACACCTGGAACACGCCGAACGGCCGCAAGATCTCGGTCGCGCTGGAGGAGATGGGGCTGCCGTACAAGGTGATCCCGGTGAACATCACCAAGGGCGAGCAGATGGCCCCGGAGTTCCTCAAGCTTTCCCCCAATAACAAGATCCCCGCGATCGTCGACCCCGAGGGTCCCGACGGCAAGCCCGTCAGCATCTTCGAATCCGGCGCGATCCTGCTCTATCTCGGCGAAAAGACCGGCAAATTCCTGCCGAGATCGCTTGCCGCGCGCATCCCCGTCTATGAATGGCTGATGTGGCAGATGGGCGGCTTCGGCCCGATGCCCGGCCAGGTGCATCATTTCATCGCGCTCGAGAACGAGCACGACCGCGCTTACGGCCTGAAGCGCTTCATGGCGGAGACGCGCCGGCTCTATGGCGTGCTCGACCGCCGGCTGGAGGGCCGCGACTTCGTCGCCGGCGAGCTCTCGGTTGCCGATTTCGCCATCCTGGGTTGGGCCTGGCGCCATCCGCGCCACAAGGTCGATCTCGCCGACTTCCCCAACGTCAAGCGCTGGTACGAGGCGCTGATGGCGCGGCCCGCGGTGAAGCGGGGGATGGAGGCGAAGCTGGATTGAGGTTGCTCTTTAGCCTCTCCCATAAGGGAAACAGGAGATACCTCGCCCAATAGGCCAGCCGTCCTGCCGCATTATCCTGCCGATTCTTTTGTTGCCTAAGCAACTAATTTGTGCGAACCGTTTCCCAGACAAGGACGACGGCGGAGGAACCGCCGCGTCCGATCTCGGAGGAAACAATGCGCGGCCGGACTGGCGCCGTCGGCAAATGCTGGCGCACGTCTAGACATGAGGGGAGCGGACAGCCGGCGCGCGGCCTGTCAGGGCTCGGTGCCGCCGGTCACCGCGCCGAGATTTTCGTGCAGCCGGCGGAGCAGGTCGATCAGCACCTCGCGCTCGTCCTTGCTGAGGCAGGACAACAGGCGCCGCTCGCGTTCGAGCGCGGCGACGATGACCTTGTCGTGGGTGGCGCGGCCCTTCGCCGTGAGCGAGATCGAATGGGTGCGGCCATCGTTCGGGTCGGTGCGGATCGACACCAGCCCGCGCTTTTCGAGCCCGGCGAGCGTCCGGCTCACCGGCCCCTTGTCGAAGCCGATGACGTGGCAGATGCGCGAGGCTGGAATACCGGGCTCGATCGCCAGCAGCGACATGATCCGCCATTCCGTGACGTTGACGCCGAACTGGCGCTGATAGAACGCGGTCGCGCTGTTCGAGAGCTTGTTGGCGATGAAGGTGACGAACGCCGGGACGTAACGATCGAGATCGAGCGTCGGTCCCGCATCATTGGGCGCAGGCTTTTGGCGGACTCTGGTCGAAGACGGCGGCATATCGGGGTTCTGACTCGCGGCGGGCCGAGAGACCTAAGGGCATGCGCCGCCCTTTCACAAGATCAAAATGAGGGAGGTCTCCCATGACCGCATCCGGCTCCCAGGTATCACCGGGATCTGCGGCGGTGCCGCATCTCGACGTCGATCCCTTCGCGACGAATTTTTTCGCCGATCCCTATCCCACGCATGAATTGCTGCGGGAGGCAGGTCCGGTCGTCTATCTAGACAAATGGAGTGTGTACGGCGTGGCGCGCTATGCCGAGGTCCATGCCGTGCTGAACGATCCTGCGACCTTCTGCTCCAGCCGTGGCGTCGGCCTCAGTGATTTCAAGAAGGAGACGCCGTGGCGGCCGCCGAGCCTGATCCTGGAGGCCGATCCGCCCGCGCACACCCGGACCCGGGCCGTGCTGTCAAAAGTGCTGTCGCCGACCGTGATGAAGCAGGTGCGCGACCGCTTCGCCGCGGCGGCCGAGGCGCGGGTCGATGCGCTGCTGGAGAAGCGCAGCTTCGATGCGATCGCGGATCTTGCCGAGGCCTATCCGCTCTCGATCTTTCCGGATGCGCTCGGGCTGAAGCCGGAAGGACGCGAGCATCTGATCCCCTATGCGAGCGTGGTGTTCAATGCCTTCGGCCCGCCCAACCAGTTGCGCCAGGAGGCGATTCAACGCTCGGCGCCGCATCAGGCCTATGTCGCCGAGCAGTGCCAGCGCGAAAATCTGTCGCCCGGCGGATTCGGCGCATGCATCCATGCCCGCGTCGACGACGGCGAGATCACCGCGACCGAAGCGCCACTCTTGGTGCGTTCGCTGCTGTCGGCCGGCCTCGACACTACCGTCAACGGCATCGGCGCCGCGGTCTATTGCCTCGCGCGCTTCCCGGATCAATGGCAGCGCCTGCGCGAGGATCTCACGCTCGCGCGCGGCGCTTTCGAGGAGGCCGTGCGCTTCGAAAGCCCGGTGCAGACCTTCTTCCGCACCACGACGCGGGAGGTCGAGCTCTCCGGCGCGAAGATCGGCGAGGGTGAGAAAGTGCTGATGTTCCTCGCCGCCGCCAACCGCGATCCGCGGCGTTGGGACAAGCCCGACAGCTACGACATCACCCGCCGTACTTCCGGCCATGTCGGCTTTGGCTCCGGCATCCACATGTGCGTCGGTCAGCTCGTCGCCCGCCTCGAAGGCGAGGTGATGCTGACGGCGCTGGCCCGACGCATCGCGAAGATCGAGATCACGGGCGAACCAAAACGCCGCTTCAACAACACGCTGCGCGGGCTCGATAGCCTGCCTGTCACCATCACCCCGGCCTGACGAGGAGTTTTATGCCCGCCATCACCTTCATTCATCCGGACGGCAAGTCTGACCGCGTCGAGACCGGCGATGGCGAGAGCGCCATGCAGGCCGCGACCCGCCACGGCCTCGACGGCATTCTGGCCGAATGCGGCGGCAACGCCATGTGTGCGACCTGTCACGTCTATGTCGACGAGAGCTGGCTCGCGCGCCTGCCAGCAATCGCCGCCGACGAGGATGCGCTGCTCGACGGCACCGCGAGCGCGCGGCTGCCGAACAGCCGGCTGTCCTGCCAGATCCATGTCACGCCCGCGCTTGACGGGCTCATCGTGAAGCTGCCGGAGCGGCAGGTCTGAAATCTGAACCGCGCCGGCAACGATCGGCGTGGCACCAAATCCAACAGGGGAGGGAAACGATGAAGCATCTGAAGTGGGCACTCGCACTGGCTGCGAGCCTGGTGGCCGGCGCGGCAAGCGCCGAGATATCCGACAATGTCGTGCGCGTCGGCGTGCTCAACGACATCTCCGGCATCTTCCAGGACACCAACGGCATGGGCTCGGTCGAGGCCGCGCGCATGGCGGCGGAAGACTTCAACGGCGGCGGCAAAGGCATCAAGGTCGAGATCGTCTATGCCGATCATCAGAACAAGGCCGATGTCGGCAGCGCCATCGCGCGCAAATGGCTCGATGTCGAAGGCGTCGACGCCATTGTCGACGTGCCCAACTCGGCCGTCGGCCTCTCCATCAACACGCTCTTGCGCGACAGCCGCATGACGTTCCTGGCGTCCTCGACCGCAAGCTCCGATCTCACCGGCAAGGCCTGCTCGCCCAACACTATCCAGTGGGTCAACGACACCTGGGCGACCGGTAACACCACGGCAGCGGCGATGGTGTCGCGCGGCGGCAAGGAGTGGTATTTCCTCACGGTCGATTTCGCGCTGGGCAAGGGCATCGAGTCGGAAGCGCAGAAATACATCGATGCGCATGGCGGCAAGGTGATCGGCTCATCCAAGCATCCGCTCGGCACCTCCGATTTTGCGTCCTTCCTGTTGCAGGCGCAAAGCTCGAAAGCGCAGGTGATCGGCCTTGCTAATGCCGGTGGCGACACCATCAACGCTGTGAAGCAGGCCGCCGAGTTCGGCATCCAGCAGAGCGGCCAGAAGCTGGTCGCCTTCCTGCTCTTCATCAACGACGTTCACGGCATGGGCATCAAGGTCGCGCAAGGGCTCCAGCTCATGGAAGCTTTTTACTGGGACATGAACGATGACACCCGCGCGTTTGCAAAACGCTTCGCCGCGCGTCCGGGCATGAACGGCAAGATGCCGAGCGGCAACCAGGCCGGCGTTTATGCCTCCACGCTCGCTTATCTCAATGCGGTCGCAGCGACCGGCAGCGACAATGCGAAGAACGTCGTGCCCGAGATGAAGAAGTTCAGGGGCAAGGACAAGCTGTTCGGCGATACCATCATCCGCCAGGACGGCCGCGTGGTGCACCCGATGTACCTGTTCGAGGTGAAGAAGCCGGAGGAGTCGAAATATCCCTACGACTATTACAAGCTGGTCTCGACCATCCCAGCGGACCAGGCGTTCCGCCCGTTGGCGGAGGGCGGCTGCGAGCTGGTGAAGTAAATTGTTGCGGCGAGCGCGGTCTCCTTCGCCTCTCCCCGCGTGCGGGGAGAGGCCGACGCGCGCAGCGCGGCGGGTGAGGGGAGCCTCCGCGAGCCAGGTGCCTCTGGGAACGACGATCTTTCAGCACGTCATTGCGAGCGGAGCGAAGCAATCCAGAGTCTTCCCGCGGAGGGATGCTGGATTGCTTCGCTGCGCTCGCAATGACGATGGGGGAACATCGAAGGATTCGACTCTCACCGTCCCCGCGGAGACTCCCCCTCACCCCGACCCTCTCCCCGCAAGCGGGGAGAAGGAGAAGATCACCCAACGACCTTGCTACTTCCCTGCGTGATCAGCCGCGCCGCCCGCTGGTCGCGGGAGTAGATCCAGAGCCAGCTGAGCGCGACGCTGAGGCGGTGGCGGAGGCCGATCAGGAAGTAGATGTGGGCGATGCCCCAGATCCACCACGCGATGGTGCCGCGCAGCTTGATGCGACCGAAATCGATCACCGCGAGCCGCTTGCCGATCTGCGCGAGGCTGCCGGCGTGCTTGTAGCGGAAGGCGCCCTTCGTCTCGCCACGCAGCCGCGCTCTGATGGTCTCAGCGACATGGCGGCCTTGCTGCTTGGCCGCGGGCGCGATGCCGGGCACCGGCTTGCCCTCCCAGGCGTTGATGTTGACGGTGTCGCCGATCGCAAAGATCTCGGGATGGCCCGGAATCGTCAGGTCGCCCTCGACCTGCACGCGGCCGGCGCGATCGCTTGGTGCGCCCAGCCATTCGGCAGCGGGCGAAGCGCGCACGCCGGCGGCCCAGATCCTGGTCTTGGCGTTGAGCCGCGTGCCGCCGAACACCACGCCGTCGCGGTCGATCTCGGTCACGGGTTGCCCCAGCACCACCTCGACGCCGATTTTCTCCAGCGAGGCCTGCGCGTAAGCCGAGAGGTCGTCGGCAAAGCCCGCGAGCACGCGCGGGCCGGCCTCGATCAGCACGACGCGCGCCTTCGTCGTGTCGATGTTGCGGAAATCGCCGGGCAGAGTGTGGTGCGCCATCTCGGCGATGGTGCCGGCGAGCTCGACGCCGGTCGGGCCGGCGCCGACGATGACGAAGGTCAGCCGCGCCGCGCGCCTCTCCGGATCCGTCTCACGCTCGGCGCGCTCGAATGCCACCAGGATGTGCCGGCGCAGCGTGGTGGCGTCCTCCAGCGTCTTCAGGCCGGGCGCGAACTGCTCCCATTCGTCATGGCCGAAATAGGCGTGCCGTGCGCCGGTGGCGAGCACGAGGGTGTCGTAAGGCACCTCGCTGCCGTCGTCGATCAGCACGCAGCGCCTGTCGGTATCGACGCCGCTCACCGTCGCAAACAGCGTCGTCACCTCGCGCCGGCCCCGCATGAGATGACGGACTGGCCAGGCGATCTCGCTGGTCGCGAGCGAAGCGGTCGCGACCTGGTAGAGCAGCGGCTGGAACAGATGATGGTTGCGGCGGTCGATCAGCGTGATCTCGACCGGCGCGCCCGCGAGCCGGTAGGTCGTCTCCAGCCCGCCAAAGCCGGCTCCGACGATGACGACGCGGTGCGGTGTCGTGGTCATGATGTGCCCCTCGAATCTCGCTGCTCTACCTTCTCATTTAAGTGCGGATTGGCCGTCGCGGTCCAATAGCCGTCATCAATCGTCGCATAGGCCTGGTGTATCGATCCGCCGCGAAAAAGTGCCGCAGCCTTGACCATGCCTTGGCCGAAGTGAGTAGAATTATATTTCTTGCCATCCCCAATTCGGGCGAAATATGGTGCAGGGACGGGCGCTGAGCCGTTGGCGGCTCGACAGATTTTGCGTTCAATAAAGACTGACCCGGGCCGGCGATCACCCCGTTTCCGGGATCGATAATCAAGGAGGGGAGTGGTTATGAGGACGGCATTCTGGCTGGCGGGCGCAGCGGCGCTGGTGCTGGCAAATCCGGCATTCGCCGGCGACACCATCAAGATCGGCTTCGTCTCGACCTTCAGCGGCCCGACCGCCGTAATCGGCAATGACATGCGCAATTCCTTCGAGCTCGCGCTCGACCATCTCGGCCGCAAGATGGGCGGCAAGCCGGTCGAGGTGATCTACGAGGACGACGGGCAGAAGCCGGATGTCGGCAAGCAGAAGACCGAGAAGCTGGTGCAATCCGACAAGGTCGATTTCATCGTCGGCTACATCTGGTCGAACGTGCTGCTGGCCTCGCTCAAGACCGCGGTGGACTCACAGACCTTCCTGATCTCGGCCAATGCCGGTCCCTCGCAGCTCGCGGGCGAGCTGTGCTCGCCTTACGTGTTCTCGACCTCCTGGCAGAACGACCAGACCCCGCAGGCGGTCGGCACCTATATGAACCAGAAGGGCGTCAAGTCGGTGTTCCTGATCGGCCCGAACTACGCCGCCGGCAAGGACATGCTGGCCGGCGTGAAGAGCACCTTCAAGGGTCAGGTCGTGGGTGAGGAATACACGGTGTGGCCGAGCCAGCTCGACTTCTCCGCCGAGCTCACCAAGGCCAAGAACTCCAAGGCCGAATCGATCTTCGTGTTCTATCCGGGCGCGGCCGGCGTCCAGTTCCTCAATCAATACGCCCAGGCCGGCATCAAAGCGCAGATTCCGCTCTACACCGCCTTCACGATCGACGAATTGTCGCTGCCGCTGCAGAAGGACAACGCGCTCGGCGTGCCCGGCGCTCAGCAATGGGTCAACGATCTGCCCAACGACGAGAACAAGAAATTCGTCGCCGACTACCGCAAGAAGTATACCGGCCTGCGCCCGACCTTCTACGGCGCGCAGTCCTATGATGCCGCGAACCTGATCAACAGCGCGGTCGTCGCCGTGAAGGGCGACACCTCGAAGAAGGACGCGATGAAGGCCGAAATGGAGAAGGTGAACTTCAAATCGGTGCGCGGCCCGTTCAAATACGGCAACAACCACATCCCGATCCAGAACTTCTACCTGCAGGACGTGGTCAAGGACGCCGACGGCCAGCTCGCACTGAAGACCGTCGCCACCATCGTCGAGCACGACCAGGATCGTTTCCACGACAAGTGCAAGATGAAGTGAGCTGATCTGTTTCCTCTCCCCATCCCCGCTGCTTCTTTCCCTCTCCCCGCTTGCGGGGAGAGGGTAGGGTGAGGGGGAGCCTCCGCGGGGACGGAGACAGTCGAATTCCCCGATGCTCCCCACACTGTCATTGCGAGCCAACGGTTCCGCGCGAAGCGCGGCCCGATGACAGGCTCCGCGAAGCAATCCAGAATCCCTCCGCGGAAAATCTCTGGATTGCTTCGCTGCGCTTGCAATGACGTGTTGGAAGAGCGCTGCCCCCGATTGTCAGGTGACTCGCGGAGAGTGCCCCTCACCCGCCGCGCTACGCGCGTCGGCTTCTCCCCGCAGGCGGGGAGAGGCGAAGACACCTACGCTCTTGGCACGCTCGCGGGGCGCACTTCGCGGGCCTGCGCTGCGAGCCTGATGCCGGCATTGGCCGCGCCAAAGCCCGGATAGTTCCGCCGCTCGACGATCTCGAAGAAGAAGCGCTCGTCGAAGATGTGGGTGTAGACCTGGAAGAATTCGCCGTCACCCTCACGGTCGTAGAGGATGTGGTTGGCGCGCAGTTGCGCCATCAGCTCGGGCGCGAGGTCGTACTTGGCTTCGATGTCGTCGTAGTAATTATCCGGAATGTCCAGGAAATCCGCGCCGCGCTTGCGCATCTCCGCGACCGTCGCAAAAATGTCCCGGCATGCGAACGCGACGTGCTGCACGCCGGAGCCGAAGAACTCCGAGATGAAGCGCGATGGCAGCGTGCGGTTGGCGGAGGAACCGTTGAGGACGAAGCGCAGGCTCTGGTCTGCGTTGATGATGGCCTGGCTCTGCACCAGGCCTCTGGGGTCGGCGATCTCCATCTGCGGCAGCCGCGTCAGGTCGAGAATGCCGGTGTAGAACAGCAGCCAGGACAGCATCTCGTCATAGGGCATCGATTGCGCGATGTGATCGACCGCCAAAAGTGCATCGGCGCTCGTCTCGCTCGCGACCGGTTCGAAATCGGTGTCCCAGTTCTTGCCGGCCTGATCCAGGAAATAGAGCAGGCTGCCTCCGACGCCGTGGATCGCCGGGATCTCCAGCTCGCCCGGTCCGACCGGCTGATAGAAGGTGCGCGCCTTCAGCGCTTCGGCGCGCTGCATGGCAAGGCCCGCATTGTCGACGTTGAGCGCGATCGCACAGACGCCGGGACCGTGGGTGACGTAATGCGAATGCGCGAAGCCGTCGGTCTCGCAATTGATCACGAGCTCGACCTTGCCCTGCGACCAGCGCTCCACCGCCTTGCTGCGGTGCTTGCCGGTCTTGCGGAAACCGAGCTGCGCGAACAGGCGGGCAAGCTCGCCCGCCTTGGTCTCGTTGACGGCGAATTCGACGAAGCCGGTACCGTAGCTCCTGGCCTTCGGCGCCAGCGGCTCGTGGACGAGCTTTGGCCAGTCCGCTGCGAGCTGGTCCTCGAGCAGGATCAGCGAGCGCAGTCCGTCGATCGCGGTCTGCGCCGCCGACCCGGCGCGGAACTGGTCGTTGAAGATCTCCAGCGACAGCGGCCCGGCATAGCCGGTCGCAGCGACCGCCGCCATGAACTCGCCGACCGGCAGGTCGCCCTGGCCGGGGAAGGAGCGGAAGTGCCGGCTCCAGGAGAGGATATCGAGCTCGAGCCTTGGCGCGTCCGCAAGCTGCACCAGAAAAATCTTGTCACCGGGGATCGAGGCCATCGCGCGCGTCGGAAATCCCGGAGCCAGCGCATGAAAACTGTCGAGGATGATGCCGATCGCGGCATGATCGGCGCGGCGCACGATCTCCCAGGCATCGCGATAGTCGTTGACATGGCGTCCCCAGGCCAGCGCCTCGTAGCCGACGCGCAAGCCACGCTTCGCCGCACGCTCGCCGAGCTCGCGAAAATCGTCGGCGGCGCGGTCGATGCCGCCGAGCGAGGCGGGCGAAATGTTGGAGCAGATCAGCAAGAGATCGGTGCCGAGCTCCTGCATCAGGTCGAACTTGCGCTCCGCGCGGGCAAAGTTGCGCGAACGCTGCGGCTCGGGCATGCCCTCGAAATCGCGGAACGGTTGGAACGCGCAGATCTCGAGATTGAGATCCTTGCAGAGGCGCGCGACCTCGCGCGGGCTGGCGCCGAACGACAGTAGATCGTTCTCGAAGATCTCGACCGCGTCGAACCCGGCGGCTGCGATGGCGCGGAGCTTCTCGTCCAGTGCGCCGGAGAGGGAAACCGTTGCGATCGAGCGCTTGTTCATGCTGCCTGCTCCATGATCCGGCCCGGCGATACCGTGCGTCCCGTGCGCGCGGCTTCGCTTACGGCTTCCACCACCGCGAGCGTGCCCATCGCATCTTCGACCGAGATCAGCGGCTGCTCGCGGCCCGCGATCACGGCTTGGAAATGCCGCAGCTGCTCGGCGAGCGGATCGTAAGCGGAGAGTGCGACGGGCTTGCGAACCAGGGGCGCGTGCCAGCCGGGATTTTCTGAATACGACCACAGCTCCATGGTCGGCACCGACAGCGAGCCGTTGGTGCCGGCGAAGACGTAACAGGGCTGGTCCTGCTTGGGATAGACGACGTTCTCTCCCGAAGTCAGCTCCCAGCTCCAGGGTGCCGGCGTTGCATCGGAGACCGTCACCGTTCCGAGCGCACCATTGGCAAAGCGCAGCAGCAGCGCGGCGGTATCCTCGACGGCAAAGCCGCGCACCTTGTTCGAGGTCAGCGCCTGCACTTCGGCGATCTCGCCGCAGACGAAGCGGAGATTGTCGATGTCGTGGATCAGGTTGATCAGCAGCGGCCCGCCGCCCTGTTCGCGCCGCCAGGCGACCTCGAAGTAATCGTCGGGTTTCTTCAGCAGCCACAGCCCGGCCACGGCGGTGAGCTGGCCGAGCTTGCCGGTCGCGACAGCCTCGCGTGCGGCCTTGATGATCGGATTGTGGCGGCGGTGATGACCGACCAGCATCGGCACGCCGCTGCACTTGACCGCCTCACGGAGGCGACGTGCCGCTGCGACGCTGTCGGTCACCGGCTTTTCGATCAGCGCCGGCACGCCCGCCGCGGCGCAGTCGAGCGCCATGGGCAGATGCAGCGTGTTCGGCGAGGCGATGATCAGCCCGTCCGGCTTCTCCTGCTCCAGCAATGCGCGATGATCGGCATAGCAGGGCGTGTTGCGCGCCCGCGCAAAATCGCCAGCGGCCGGCGAAGGATCGGCAATGCCGGCCAGCACGCAATCCGGCGATGCCTCGATCAGCTCGATATGGCGGCGGCCGATCAGGCCCGCGCCGGCAACGGCGATGCGCATCTTGGCGCTCATGCCGCGCTCTCCTCCATGGCACCGCCCAGGAAGAGCTGGCCGATGCGGGGATCGTTCAAAATGCGCTTGGCGTCGTCGACCATGCGGGTCTGGCCGAGCTCGAGCACGATGCCGATGTCGGAAATCTCCAGCGCCGAGCGTGCGTTCTGCTCGATCATCAGGATCGTGACGCCGCGGTCGCGCAAGCTCTTGAGGATGTCGAAGGTCTGTTGCACCATCAGCGGCGACAGGCCGATCGAGGGCTCGTCGATCAGCACCAGCTTCGGTTCGAGCAGCAGCGAGCGGGCGATCTCGAGCTGCTTCTGCTCGCCGCCGGACAGCGTGGAGGCCTGCTGCGTCGATTTCCGCCGCAGTGCCGGGAACAGGTCGAGTGCTGCCTCGATCCGCCTCTGCAGGTCGAGGCCCTTCCCGGCCGCGACGCCGCCGAGCTCGATATTGTGGCGCACGGACAGCTCGGGAAAGATGTTGCGGCCCTGCGGCACGTAGCAGATGCCGGCATTGAGCAGCGCACGCTGGCTCAAGTTCGTGACGTCGCTGCCAGCAAAGCTGATCTTGCCCTCGCGCAGCTTGAGCAGGCCGAAGATGGCCTTGAACACGGTCGACTTGCCGGCGCCGTTCGGGCCGATGATCGTCGTGATCGTGGCTTGAGGTACGGCGAAGGTCGTGCCGTTCAAAATCGTCATCTTGCCGTAGCCGCCGACGAGATTGTGAACCGAGAGGATCGGGTCGCTCATGGTCACCTCCTCAATGTCCGAGATAGGCTTCGATCACGGCGGGGTTTTTCCGCACCTCGTCCGGCCGTCCCATCGCCAGCACCTTGCCTTCTGCCATCACCATGACGCGCGAGCACAGCGACATCACGAATTCCATATTGTGCTCGATCACGACGAAGGTGGCGTTCTTCTCGCGGTTGATCGCGACCAGGCGGTCCTTGAGGTCCGCCAGCATCGACGGGTTGACGCCGCCGGCGGGCTCGTCGAGCAGCACGAGGCGCGGGCCGCCCATGAAGGCCATGGCGGCATCGAGCAGCTTCTGCTGGCCGTAGGAGAGACCACCGGCCGGCTCGTCGGCGAGATGGTCGAGCTTGAAAAAGCCGATCATCTGGTTGGCGCTATCAGTCAGCCCGGCATCGGAGCGGCCGACCAGGCGCGAGGCCATGTTGCCCTGGTGTTCCTGGCCGGCGAGGATCAGGTTCTCGCGCACCGAGAGCTTTGGGAAGACCTGCAGGAGCTGGAAGGTGCGGCTGACCCCAAGCTTGTTGAGCTCGGCGGGCCGCAGGCCCGTGACGAGCTTGCCGTCGAGCTTGACCTCGCCGCCTGATGGCGTGAGCTGGCCGAGGATGCAATTGAACAGGGTCGACTTGCCGCAGCCATTCGGCCCGATCAGGCCGAGGATCTCGCCCTCGCGCACGTCGAACGAGACGCCGTCGACGGCGCTGATGCCGCCAAAGTTCTTCTTGATATTGGTAACCTCGAGGACCGCGCTCATTGCACCGTCTCCAGGCGCGATTTGGCGACGGCGCGCAGCGCGGACGCTGCCTTGGTCCGCCGTGCCGCCATGGCGCGATCGAGGATCCCCAAAATGCCGGTCGGCGACCAGATCAGCAGCAGCATGACGGCGATTGCGTAGAGCATGAGATAATAGCCCTCCGTGAAGCGCAGCCATTCCGGCAGCAGCACCGCGATCATGGCGCCGAGGAAGGGGCCGAAATAGAAGCCGGCGCCGCCGACGATCACCATCATCAACAGATCAAGTGAGAGCGACAGGTTGAACGGCACGGGATCGATATATTGCGTCAGCGGCGCGTAGAGCGCGCCGGCGACGCCGCCAAGCGCCGAGCCGATCGCAAACGCCATCAGCGTGTAGCGGCGGGTGTCGACGCCGAGCGATTGCGCGCGCAGCGGGTTTTCGCGCAGCGCCATGAAGGCGCGGCCCCAGGGCGAGCGGATCAGCCACCACACTGCGAGCGACACGATCGCGAGCGAGCCGAGGCAGACATAGTAGAACGGCAGCGGCTTGTTGGTCGCTAGCCCGAAGACGTGCGGCCGCGGGATGTTGGAGATGCCGTAGATGCCGCCGGTGAGCCAGCTCTCGTTGCGGAACACCAGGAAGGCGAGGGTGGAGAAGGCGAGCGTGACGAAGGCGAGGTAGTGGTGCTGCACGCGCAACGCGGGATAGCCGAGCACCCAGCCGACCGCGAAGCTTAAGGTAATCGCGACCAGTATTGCCGCCGGCAGCGGCCAGCCATGGGTGGCCATGATCGCCGCCGCGTAGGCGCCGATGCCGACGAAGGCGCCCTGGGCGAGCGAGACCTGGCCGGCATAGCCGAGCGTGAGGTTGAGCCCCATCGCGGCGATGCTCATCACCGCCCATTGGCTCAGGATGAACAGGCCGTAGCGGTTGAAGTTCATGGGAACGATGATCAGCGCAGCGATGACAGCAAGGCCGAGCGCGATCTTCAGGGGTTTGGCGAAGCCGCTCATACGGTGCGCTCCTCGGCGCGGCCGAGCAAGCCCTGCGGCCGGAACAGGATGACGGCGATCAGGAAAATCATCGGAACGGCGGCGCGGTACTGCGTCGAGACATAGGCGGCCGCGAGATTGTCGAGCACGCCGATCAAAAGACCGCCGGCGATCGCGCCGCGCACCTGGTTGAAGCCGCCGACGATCGCGGCGATGAAGGCGGCCTGGCCCAGCACCTCGCCAGAGGAGAATTTGGCGAGATAGATCGGTGTGATCAACAGCGAGGCCAGCGCCACCAGGAAGGCGTTGATCAGGAAGGTCAGCAGGATCATGCGCTCGACCGGCACGCCGATGATGCGCGCCACCGTCGGGTTTTGGGCAGCCGCCTGCATCTGGTGGCCGAGTGAGGTGCGGTTGAGCAGCGTGGTCAGGCCGACCACGGCAAGGATCGCGACGGCGAGGACGCCGATGCTTTGTAGCGATACCGCATGGCCGAGAACGGAGATATCGCCGGTCGGCACGATCGACGGAAAGGGCGAGGCCTCGGCGCTGAAGAACTGCTTGACGGATTCCTTGATGCCGATGGCCAGCGCCATGGTCGCGATCGCCAGCGGCAGCACGCCATGGCGCATCATCGGATCGACCAGCAGCATCTTGAAGGCGAGGCCGAGCAGGATCATCGATAAGAGGATGCCGAGGATGATCGCGAGCCAGAACGGCGCGCCGGCATGCATCGCCGCCAGCATCAGGAATGCCGGCAGCATCACGAACTCTCCTTGCGCGAAATTGATGGTCTGCGAGGTCTGCCACAGCAGCGTGAAGCCGACCGCGACCAGCGCATAGATCGCGCCGGTGGCAAGTCCCGCGACCAGAAGATCGAACAGATTGGACATGGGTTCTCTTTGATCGTTAGAGCCCGAGGGAACTGGATCGACGCGAGTTCAGGTCTATCACTCCCTCTCCCCGTCCTTACGGGGAGAGGGTGGGGGGTGAGGGGCGCTTTCCGCGCGTCCAATCTTCACCGTTGGCGCAGAAGCACCCCTCACCCCAACCCTCTCCCCGCGAAGAGCGGGGCGAGGGAGAAGAAGAACTCCCCGCTTGCGGGGAGAAGTGAAGGACCGCGTCCCTCACTTCACTTTCGGCAGCACCTGCTTCACCACCTGCTTGCCTTCGACCACCTCGACCAGGAAGCTCTGGCGGTCGATGTCGCCGGTGTCGCTGAAGGTGACGTCCATCAGGATGCCCGGCTCGTCCGCGGCCTTGATGGTCAGGCCGTGCAGCGTGTCGGCAAACTTCTTCGGGTCGACCTTGCCCATCTTCTCGGTGGTGGCCTTCACCATGTAGACGGCGAGATAGCCCTTCAGGCCGTTGTGGTCGGGTACGTAATTGTACTTCTTGGAAAACTTCTCGCGGAACGCCTTGATGAGGTCGACCGGCGCGTCGGTGGTGAGGCCGACATGGCCGCGCGCGCCATTGGCGGCATCGCCGGCGAGTTCGATCACCTTCTGGCCGATCAGTGTGGTCTCGCCCATCAGCGGCGCGGTGACACCCTGGCGCTTCAGTTCTTTCAGGATGCGCGCGCTCTCTTCTTCGTTCAGGTAGACGAACACGGCATCGGGATTGGCAGCCTTGATCTTGCCGACGTCGGCGGCGAAATCGGCCTGGCCCGCTTCGGTCGAGAGGTCGGCGACCACCTTGGAGCCGAGCCGATCGAGCTCTTTCACGATGACGTCGCGGCCGCCGCGGCCGAAATCATTATTGACCCAGACCACCGCGACCGACTTCGCCTTCATCTCGTCGTGGATGTATTTGGCGACCTTCGGCATCGAGGATTGCTGGCCGAACGAGGTGCGGAACAGGAACTTGTTGCCTGCTTGCGTCAGCTCGGCGGCCTCGCCGCCCATGATCTGCGCGATGCCGGCTTCGGCGGCGAGCGGCGCGGTGACCTTGACCGAACCGGAATAGCCGGGCCCCAGCAGCACATAGGGCTCGGCGTCGAGCGCCTTCTGCACCTGGGCGCGCGCGACGCCCGGGTTGGATTGCGAGTCGGCGTGGGTGACCTCCAGCTTGCGGCCGAGCACGCCGCCCTTGGCGTTGATCTCCTCGATCGCGAGATCGATGCCGTTCTTCCAGTTGGTGCCGACGGTCGCGCCGCCGCCCGAGAGCTCGGCGACATCGGCGAGCTTGATCGCCTGGGCAAAGGCGCTCGTTGCCGTCATGGCGGTGAGCAGCGCGCCCACCAGTAGCGTTGATTTCATCGTCCTCTCCTCCCGTTTCAAATCTTGCAAGCGGCCTTGTCCCCGGCCGCTTCGTCTCAAGCTGCCCGATAGGCGGCGCTGCGCGCGGCCATCACGGTATCAAAAGCCTCTCCCATGATCTCGGTCGATGGGGCAAGGCCCGTGAACAGTTCGAAGGCGTCGGCGGCCTGGAAGATCGCGAGCTCGCGGCCGGTCATGATCCGAGCGCCTTTCTCTCGCGCTGCGGCAAGCAGCGGCGTGATCAGCGGCGAATAGACGGCATCGGCGACCCACAGGTCTGCCCTGAGCAGCGCCGCCGGCACTGGCGTGTCGCGGTTCGGCAGCATGCCGACCGGCGTGCCGTTGACGAGGCCGGTTGCGCCATCGAGCGCATCCTCGACGCTTCCGGCCATCTTCGCGCCGCCCTGCCTGGCAAGCAGCGAGGCGAGTTTCTCGGCGCGCGCAGGTTCGCTGTCAAAAATGCGGATGTCGGTCACGTCCAGGCTCGCCAGCGCAAACGCGATCGCCTTGCCGACACCGCCGGCGCCGATCACGGCAACGGCGTTGGCGGACGGGGCCAGCAGCGGGGCCACCGCGCGCGCAAAGCCCGTGGTGTCGGTGTTGTGGCCGGTCAGCCGGCCGTCCCTGACGACGACGGTGTTGACCGCACCCATGGCGGCAGCGCCTGGCGCCAGCGCGTCGAGCAGCGGGACCACGGCTTCCTTGTAAGGGTAAGTGACGTTGACGCCGGCAAAGCCGAGCCGTCGCACGCCTTCGAGCATCAAACTGAGCCCGGCCGCATCGGCGCCGGCCACTTCGATGAGCTGGTAGTGGCCGCGCAGGCCAAGCGCCTCGGCGGCGCGCTCATGCATGGCGGGGGACGCGGAATGCGCGATCGGCGCGCCGATCAGGCCGGTGAGAAGCTTCTTGCTGGCGGCGTATCCGCGCTTCGACATGGTTCGCTAACATCTCGTTGGGAGCGTCCGGTCCCGGCCATTAGCGGGGAAATCCGCGCAATTCCAGCTGCGACGATAGTCTTTCCCCTGCCTAACACAATTACCCTTTTATCCGGCAAACCTAACATAATGTTATTTCTTCCGCCCGCGTGCCGAGCCGGCCTTGCTGTTGCCGCGGGACGGCTCGACCGCGCGCATCTCGGCGCGCAGGGCCTCGATGAAGTACTCGGCATGGAGCGACAACGGCGCGCCGCGCTTCACGGCGATGTAGGTGTCGAACCGCGTCGGCTCGGTGATCTTCAAGAGCTCGATTCCGGGATAACCACCATGGGCCACCGTGAACTGGTCGATGATGGCGATGCCGAGCCCGGCCTTCACCAGCGCGCAGACCGTGGTGCCGAAGCGCGCGCGGATGGTGATGTTGTAGTCGAGCCGGTTGCGCGCGAAGATCTCGGCCATGATCCGCCCGTAGGGATCGTTGGGATCGATCCCGATCAGCGGATAGCGGGTGATCTCGGCGGCGGAGACCTGCTTGCGGCCGGCGAGCTCGTGACCCGGCGGCACGATGCAATAGAGCTCGCCCGAGGCGAGCGGCATGAAGTCGAGCCCGGAATGCTCCAGCCGGTAGCTCATCGCCACGCACTCGCCGCGGCCGAGCATCAGATAGTCGATGGCTTCCTCGAGCTTGAGGATGTTGATGTCGATGCCGAGATCGGGATAGCGGCGACGCACGCGCTCGATCGCGCGCGGCACCATCACCTGCGAGATGCTCGGCACCGAGCCGATGCGCAGCTCCGACAATCCACCGCGGCCGATCTTGGAGATGATCTCGGAGAGGTCGTCGACCTTCTTGTAGACGCCGTTGATCTGCTCGAAGATGTTCTCGGCTTCCGGCGTCGGGAAGTAGCGCCCGTTTTGGCGCTGGAAGAAGCGGATGCCGAGCGAGCGCTCGGTGTATTTGACGAGGCGGCTGATCCCCGGCGCCGAGACGTTGAGCAGCTTCGCCGCGCCGCCGATGGTGCCCGTCACCATCACGGCACGGATCACTTCAACCTGGCGCAGCGTCATCATGTCCTGGGCATCCGAAGCATGATCGTGGTGGCGGGGGGCCTTCCCTCTCCCCTTGTGGGAGAGGGTGGCTCGCCGCGAAGCGGCGAGACGGGTGAGGGGTTCTCTCCGCCTTGCGAGCTCTCGCATTTGAACGCGCGGAGACAACCCCTCATCCGGCGCTTCGCGCCACCTTCTCCCACAAGGGGAGAAGGGAAGGCAATGGTCAAACTGTTTCGACGAAAATCGGCACGTTCAAGGGCGTCGCTCGCGCTGGGCGTGTCGTTTGCTGCGGCTGCGTTGGCTAGCTCGCCGGGCCCTCGGGTAGGAGGCTGTCCGCCAGCTCCGCGCGCTCGCTTTGCAGCACCTCGCGCGCGAACTCGATGATCTTCTGTTTGTTTGCCGTTTGGCGGACGGCGAAAAACACGCGGTTCAATTCCAGGCCGAGCACGCTGTTGAGGGCGATGTCCTCGTCTTGCATCGTGGTTTTCCCGCTACGGACGCGTTCAGGTGTATCTTGACCTCACTTCTTCCACAAGTAGATTAAATCTTCGGTGCGGACGGAACACCGGCAAACTACGGGAGCAGCGAATTGAGGCAGCCCCCAAATACGTGCTATACGGCAGGGCGAGAGTCAGGAAATGCACTGATGTCCGCCGTAGACTATGGCCGGGAGGCGCTCGACTTCATCGAAGGCCTGGGAGCCTATACCAAGGTTCCGGACGCCATGGATGCGCTTGCTACCGCGTTCGGCCGATACGGTTTCGAACATATCATCGTAACGGGCTTGCCGAATCCCGATCAGCGCTTTTCCCAGATGGTGCTCGCCAAGAAGTGGCCGGCGGAGTGGTTCGACCTCTACATCCAAAAGAGCTACGACCGTGTCGACCCCGTGATCCGCAAATGCCGGCAGACGGTGAACCCTTTCGAGTGGTCTGAGGCGCCGTACGATCCGGAGCTGGAGCCGGGTGCGGTGGAGGTGATGCGGCGCGCCGCCGATTTCCGCATGTCGCGCGGCTTCGTCGTGCCGATCCACGGCTTGACCGGCTACGAGGCCGGCGTCTCGCTCGGTGGCGTCCACCTCGACCTCAATGCGCGCAGCAAGCCGGCGCTGCACCTGATCGGGATGTACGGCTTCGATCACATTCGCCGTCTGCTCGATCCGGCGCCGCATCCGTCGATGCGCCTGACCCCGCGCGAGCGCGAGGTGCTTGCCTGGGCGTCGCAAGGCAAGTCCGCCTGGGAGATCGGCGAGATCCTGCACATCACGCAACGCACGGCGGAAGAGCATCTTGCAACTGCCGCGCGCAAGCTCGGTGCCGTCAACCGGACGCATGCGGTCGCGATCGCGATCCGCCACAGAATCATCAATCCCTGAAATCCTCGCCTACTGGGAAATTTCCCAATAGTCGACTTTGCCTTTTTCGCTGAGGCTCCCCCTCATTTCGAGCCATGGGGGAGTTCATGATTCATGTGATTTCTGCCGTCAATCGGCACCTCTACGAGGACGTTCTCGAACAGTATTTTCGGGTTCGTCACGAGATTTTTGTCGAGGAGCGGAAATGGGAGGCGCTACGCAAGCCCGACGGCCGCGAGATCGATAGCTACGACAATGAGGACGCGGTCTACCTGCTGGCTCTCGAAAACCGCCGGGTGCTCGGCGGCTCCCGCCTGTATCCCACCACCAGACCGACGATGATGAGCGAAGTCTTTCCGCATCTCGCGGCGGTGCGTGGTTGCCCGTCGGACCCGCTGGTCTGGGAGTGGTCGCGCTTCTTCGTGTCGCGCGAGCGCCGCGACGGCGCGTTCAATCTACAATTGATGGCGGCTGCGCAGGAGTTCTGTCTCGATCAGGGCATCGAGCGTCTCTGCCTCGTCATGGAGACGTGGTGGTTGCCGCGCTTCAACGACATCGGATTCATCGTGACGCCGCTGGGATTGCCGGCGCTGGTGGAAAATTCCTGGACCATGGCGGCAACGATCGAGGTCCGTCAGGAGTCGCTCGATGTCGTGCGTGACCGTATCGGAATGACGAGCGTCGTCCAGCAGGACGGTCCCCGGATCGACTGCATTGCCCGTGCCAACCTCCGCGGCCTTGCCGCGCAACGAAAGAGCGCCTGAGATGTCGAACCTGATGCGGGACAGCCAGATCATGGCGCAGACCAAGGACGAGAACCTCGGCTACATGTCCGACATGGCGCTCGAGTTGGCGCAGATGGCGGACGATTCCGGATTGGCGACGCTGGCCTACCTGTTCCGGATGGCCGCGCTGGAGGCCTCGACGGCCAACAGCGTGCTCGCCGAACCGGACGACTTTCCCCAGCAGATGACGTCGCACTAAACGCATCTCTCGCCGAATTTCGACGACATTCGCACCCTCCCTCGGCCTGCCGGGGGAGGGTGATCGTTTGGGTGCGGCAGGTTGCCCCATGCCGCGCGGCAACCTTTTTGCATTGCCGAGCAGGTTTCGGCCGCGCACGCCGAGATGCAACAAAGTGCATGTTTGGTGTCAAATCGCTCTTGCCTCGGAACGATACTGCCATTACCCATTTTTCGGCCTTGAACAGGCAGGGGGAGCTCTTTCACTGATGGCGACTGTGTTCGAACATCGGCGCGACACCGCGTGCGCCTGAAAGAGTCTTGATGCTGCTCGTCGTCGAACAGTTCTTGAACGGATTGCAGTTCGGCCTGCTGCTGTTTCTGCTCGCCGCCGGCCTGACGCTGGTGTTCGGGATCATGGATCTCGTCAACCTCGCGCACGGCTCGCTCTACATGATGGGCGCCTATTTCGCCGCGACCTTCGCGGCCTGGACCGGCAGCTTCCTGCTCGGTGCGCTGCTGGCGCTGGGCGCGACGCTGGTGCTCGGCATCGTGCTCGAGATGAGCGCGCTGCGACATCTCTACGGGCGAGACCATCTCGACCACGTGCTCGCAACCTTCGGCCTGATCCTCTTCTTCAATGAAGCCGTGCGGCTGATCTGGGGCCCGGCCGGCCTTGCGCTGCCGCTGCCGGCCTGGCTCACCGTGCCGGTGCCGATCCTGCCCGGCATCCACTACCCCGCCTACCGCCTCGCCATCATCGTCGTCGCGCTGCTGGTGGCGCTGTTGCTCTATCTCGGCGTGATGCGCACCCGCATCGGCATGCTGATCCGGGCCGGCGCCTCCAACCGCGAGATGATCGGCGCGCTCGGCATCAACATCAAGCTGCTCTACACGCTGGTGTTCGGCTTAGGTGCCGCGCTCGCGGGCCTTGCCGGATTGATGCAAGCGCCGATCCTCACCGTGCAGATCGGCATGGGTGAGAACATCCTGATCCTCGCTTTCGTCATCATCGTGATCGGCGGCATCGGCTCGATCCGCGGCGCGTTCCTCGCCGCGATCTTCGTCGGCATGATCGACACGCTCGGCCGCGCCTTCCTGCCCAACCTGTTGCGGCAGGTGCTGAGTGGCGCCGCCGCCTCCACCGCCGCGCCCGCGCTGTCGTCCATGCTGATCTATCTCCTCATGGCGATCGTGCTGGTGGTGCGGCCGGAGGGGCTGTTTCCAGCCAGTCGTCGATGAAGGCTTTCACTGTGAGCAAGGCCGTTACGGCCCTGATGCTGGCGGGCCTCGTGCTGCTGCCGCTCTATTCGCATCTGACCGGCAACATCTTCATCCTGACGCTGTTCACCCGCATCATCATCCTGGCGCTGGCAGCCGCGAGCCTCAACCTCATCATGGGTTTCGGCGGCATGATGAGCTTCGGCCACGCCGCCTATCTCGGCATCGGCGGCTACGCAGTCGGGATGCTGGCGCAGGAAGGTGTCGGCAGCGGCTTCATCCAGTTTCCGGTCGCGCTCGCGGCCTCCGCGGCTTACGCGCTGGTGATCGGCGCGCTCTCGCTTCGCACCCGCGGCGTCTACTTCATCATGATCACGCTGGCCTTCGCGCAGATGGCTTATTACGTCGCGTCGGGCCTGGCACGCTATGGCGGTGACGACGGCCTCACCGTCTACCAGCGCAGCGACTTCTCCGGGTTGATCAATCTCTCGAACCGTACGCAGTTCTATTATCTCTGCCTCGCCTGCCTCCTCAGTGTCATCTTCCTGATCTGGCGCATCGTCAATTCGCGCTTCGGCCTCGTCGTGCAGGGCCTGCGCTCCAACGAGCAGCGCATGCAGGCGATCGGCTTTCCCGCCAAGCGTTACCAGCTCGTCTGCTTCGTCATATCAGGCACCATGTGCGGCCTTGCCGGCGCGCTGCTCGCCAACAACACCGATTTCGTCAGCCCGGCCGTGATGTACTGGACCCGCTCCGGCGATCTCATGGTGATGGTGATCCTGGGCGGCATGGGCACGCTGTTCGGCCCGATCATGGGCGCGGTGGTGTTCCTGCTGCTGGAAGAGTTCCTGTCGCAGATCACCGAATACTGGGCGCTGATCATGGGCCCGCTCTTGCTGCTCATCGTCCTGTTCGGCCGCGGCGGCATCATGGGTGTGCTCGGGAGGGCTGGCCGTGGCTGAACCCCTGCTCCGCGTCGAAAAGCTGGTGCGCCGCTTCGGCGGCATCATCGCGACCGACAACGTCTCGCTCGACGTCGCTAGCGGCGAGCTGCACGCCATCATTGGCCCGAACGGTGCCGGCAAGACCACGCTGATCAGCCAGCTCACCGGGCATCTCGAACCGCATTCCGGAACAGTCTCACTGGCGGGGCGGGACATCACCTATCTGCCGGCCTATCGCCGCTGCGCGCTCGGCCTTGCCCGTTCGTTCCAGATCACCTCGCTGCTGCTCGATTTCACCGCCGCCGACAATGTCGCGCTGGCAGCCCAAGCGCATGCCGGCACGTCGTTCCGCTTCTTCGCCAACGCGCGCAAGGAGAATGGCCTGCGCGATGCCGCCCATGCCGCGCTCGATCGCGTCGGACTGTCGCATCGTGCCGATGTCGTGGTGTCCAGGCTCAGCCATGGCGAGCGCCGCGAGCTCGAGCTTGCGGTGGCGCTCGCGAGCAAGCCGAAGCTGCTGCTGCTCGACGAGCCGATGGCCGGCTTAGGGGTCACCGAATCCCAGCGCATGGTGAAGCTGCTCCAGGAGCTGCGCAAAGAGGTCTCGATCGTGCTGGTCGAGCACGACATGCCGGCGGTGTTCGCGCTCGCCGATCGCATTTCGGTGCTGGTCTACGGCCGTGTCATCGCCTCCGGCGATCCGGCCGCGATCCGCCAGAACGAGGACGTCAAGCGCGCCTATCTCGGCGATCAGCATGTGGTGACGCATCATGGCTGACACGCTGCTCGACGTCGACGGCATCGAAACCTGCTACGGCCTGTCCCAGGTGCTGTTCGGGCTGTCGCTGTCGATCAAGCCCGGCGAGATGGTCTCGCTGATGGGCCGCAACGGCATGGGCAAGACCACGACGATCCGCTCGATCATGGGCCTGACGCCGGCGCGATCAGGCGCGATCCGCTTTGCGGGCGCCGAGGTGCGACAGCTTGCGTCGTACAGAATTGCAAAACTCGGCGTCGGCCTCGTCCCTGAAGGACGCCAGATCTTCCCGAACCTCACCGTGCGCGAAAATCTCGTGGCCGCCGCCGCCGATCGCTTCGGCAGCCCCAATCCCTGGACGCTGGCCGCGATCTACGTGCTGTTTCCGCGCCTCGCCGAGCGTGCCGCCAACATGGGCAACCAGCTCTCCGGCGGCGAGCAGCAGATGCTCGCCATCGGCCGCGCGTTGATGACCAACCCGAAGCTCCTGATCCTGGATGAAGCGACCGAGGGCCTCGCGCCGCTGATCCGCGAAGAGATCTGGAATTGCCTGTCGCTGCTCAAGAGCCGCGGACAGTCGATTCTGGTGGTCGACAAGAATGTCGATCACCTCGCTCGCATCTGCGACCGCCACTACATCATCGAGCGCGGCAAGACGGTGTGGAGCGGCACCTCCGACGAGCTGATGGCCGCGCCGGATCTTCAGCACAAATATTTGGGAATCTGAGCCTCGCTCTCTCCCCGTCACTGCGAGCGCAGCGAAGCAATCCAGGAATGCGTCCGCGGAGGCAGTCTGGATTGCTTCGTCGCAAGGGCTCCTCGCAATGACGGTGGAGAAGGCGGGGTGCTCTCACCAATAAATCCCGTGCCGATGCAATTCGCGGATCACACGCGCTTCGACCGAGGGCTGGCGGCGCTTTGGCTTGGCCGCTTCGGTCGTGCTGGATACCGGCGCTGCGGCTGACTGTGCAGGTGCTGTGGCAACCGGCGCAGTCGCGGCCGGCGCGGTCGTAGTCGTCGGCGTGGTGATCGCGGTTTGGATATTTGTCGGCGGCGTTGCTGCCGGAGCCTGCGTTGCAGCCGTCGTGGCCGGCTGCTCGGCTGCCTGCTGGTTCGGATTTGTTGCCGCCAAGCTCAGGCTCCGCGACCCACCGGCATGCACTTGCGTCGCCAGCAGCGACATCGCGGCAATCAGGATCAGCTTGCGCATGGGAATCCCCGTCATCTGGTCAGTCCGTCTTACCTGATCGCGCCGGCCGGGGGCTAACGCGCCAGACGGTGGGTGCCGATTTCGATCAGAGTGGACCGGCAGGAGAGGCGATAGATCAGACTGAACAACTGACTCAACATGATCGAACTCCATTGTTCATCATTTGCAGTAGACTGCGCCCGCTTTCTTTCCGGCGATTTTCGCCGGAATCGGAAAATGGCTTCGTGGGGCGGGTTTGCGATGTCGTCGGAACCCGGCGGACGAAACGGCCTCACGCCGGTGTGAGCGCGACCTGCCGTCATTCAGGGGCGGTCCATAGAACCGAACCCGGAATCTCGCTGTTCCCGGCCTGGCGCTTCGCACTATGCCGGAACGACGGCGCCCACGGGTCAAAACACCTCGAAATACTCGCGGTGCTCCCAGTCGGTCACCTCGGCGAGGAAGCGATCGATCTCTGCGTTCTTGATGTGGGTGTAATAGTCGACGAATTCAGGCCCGAGCTTTTCGCGGAAGAACGGATCGTCCTTGAGTGCGGAAACCGCATCGCGCAGCGATTTCGGCAGGAGCGGCGCCTTGGTCTCGTAGGGGGTATCGGCGGAGGGGCCCGGATCGAGCTTGCGATCGACACCGTCGAGGCCCGACAGGATCTGCGAGGCCATGTAGAGATAGGGATTGGCGGCGGGCTCGCCGATGCGGTTTTCCAGGCGCGTCGCCGCATCGCCGGCTGCCCCGAGCACGCGGATCATCACGCCGCGATTGTCGCGGCCCCAGATCGCGCGGTCCGGCGCCAGCGAATAGGAGCGGTAGCGCTTGTATCCGTTGATGGTCGGGGTGGTGAACACGGTGGAGGCGCGGGCGTGGTCGAGCAGGCCGGCGAGGTACGCCTTGCCGAACGCGCTGAGCGGCTCGCCGTCGTCCTTTGCCGCTTCCTTTGCCGTTTCCTTGGTCATGAACTGGTTCTCGCCAGTCGCGCGCGAGACGATCGACTGGTGCAGGTGCCAGCCGCTCGCGAACACGTTCGGCAGTTTCGGCCGGCACATGAAGGTGGCGTGATAGCCATGCCGGCGTGCGATCTGCTTCGCGGCGGAGCGGAACAGCACCATGTTGTCGGCGGGCTCAAGCCCCTTCCTCGGCGCAAACGTGAACTCGCACTGGCTCGGCCCGAACTCGACCTCGACCGAGCGCAAGGGCAATCCGAGCGCGACGATGTCGCGGCGCAAAATCTCCAGCACCGGCTCCATCTGATCGAAGCGCTGCTCGGTGAGGTATTGATAGCCGTGGCTGAGCAGGCTCACCGAAGGCGGCGTGCCGGGCTGGCCTGCGTCTTCCGGGCGCATATGCGGGTCGTCGAGTCTAAAGATGTGGAATTCGACCTCGAGGCCCGCAACGAAATCGTAGCCGCGGCCAGCGAGCTCATCGAGCACCTTGCGATAGAGCCCGCGGGTTGCGAACGGCACCGGACGGCCGTCGCCAAAATAGAGATCGCACAGCACCCAGCCCGTCGCCGGCGCCCACGGCAACACGCGGAAGGTGGTGGGGTCGGCGACCATCAGCACGTCGGCCGCGCCCTCCATCTCCTTCATGCCGAAGCCGCCGCCTGACGTGAACACCGGAAACACCGTGCGGTGCGAGGTGTCCTTGGCGAGCATGGTGGTGGTGATGGAGCAGCCGCTCTCCAGCGAGGCGAGAGCTTCGGCGGCGATGATGGTCTTGCCGCGCAAGATGCCGTGCTGGTCGGGAAAGGCGAGGCGGATGACCTCGAGGTTCTTTTCCTCGACGATGCGGCGCATGCGCGTCGCCGCGTCCCTCTGCTCATCCGACCACAGCCCATGACGCGCGACGAAAGTCACTTCTCCACTCCTCTAGTCGTTCGACGCGAAGCTGCCGCAACATACTCCGTCATTGCGGAGCGTAGCGAAGCAATCCAGAATCTCTCTCCGCGGGTGCATTTTTGGATTGCGTCGCTGCGCTCGCAATGACGAGGATGGGCCATCACGTTGACTCCGCTACCGTAGGGTGGGCAAAGCGTAGCGTGCCCACCGCGTGCCTATCGTCTGAAAGAAAGCATGGTGGGCACGGCGCTTTGCGCCTTTGCCCACCCTACGGGTTCGGTGCACGAAGGTCACTCCGCCGCCGTCAGCCGATGCACGTTGTCGGCAATGTCCTTCGGCACCGGCGCGGTCCATGGCGCGCCGCGGCGGCGCTTGACATCGACCTCCATCCAATAGGTCTCCCAGCCCCGCGTCGGGCCGATGCCGTCCATGGTCGCCGGACCCTGGATGCTGCGCGCGTTGGCTTCGTCCAGGAACAGCATCGGCTTCTCGCCACCCGACACCTTCTCGATCTCCTGCCGCAGCAGGCGGCGATATTGCACGATCGCCTTGTCGCTCTGACCGAGATGCTCCTTGGTGCGGTCCTGGATCGCGCCCATCGATTCCACCGCCCACTGGTCGTGGACGTTGATATCGGTGCCCATGCCGGTGTAAGTCGCGGTCTGCTGTTCGTGCGGATCGAAGCCGTAGTCGTTGCTGCGGTTCTTGCGCGATTTGTAGTCGGGCAGCTCATAGAGCTCGAGCCGCTGCTCGCGCATCTTCGTCTTGTCCACCGGGTTGGTGTAGCTGGTGAAGATCGCGTACCAATAGCAGTTCTCGTCGTCGACCGGCACGTGCCACTGGGTGATCGTCATCTCCGTGCTCATGGGGATGACGAAGCCATGCGGGAAGAGCTGATTGGTGACGCGCACATGAGTGCGCTCCTCGTCGATCTCGCGCAGTGCGATCAGCCTGAGGCCGTATTCGGTATGCTCGACATTGATGATCGGGCGGTCGTATTCGCGCAGGATTTTGGTCATCGGCAGGTCCGAGCCGGCCGAGGCACCGCGGAATTGCTTGCCGTAGGCGGTGGAGGTGTCCTCATCCTCGAAGAAGCGGTGCAGATAGGAGGCGTGCGCGGGATCGATGCCGACCTCCAGCGCCTGCAGCCAGTTGCACGCCATGTGGCCCTTGAAGGCGAAGGTGTGCGTGCCGGGCGCGATGAAGCAGTCGATCTCGGGAAATGCCGGCGGCTCACCCGCGCCGAGATAGGCCCAGAGGATGCCGCTCTTCTCCACCACGGGATAGGAGCGCTGGCGGATGTTCTGGCAGAGCTTTGAGTCCTTCGGCTCGGCCGGCGTCTCGATGCACTGGCCGGTGGCGTCGAACAGCCAGCCATGGAAGGCGCAGCGCAGTCCGCCATGTTCGAGCCGACCGAAGGCGAGGTCGGCGCCGCGATGCGCGCAGTGGCGATCGATCAGGCCGTAACGCCCTTGCTCGTCGCGGAACAGCACCAGGCTCTCGCCGAGCAGTTTTACGGGACGGATCGGCCGCGCACCCTCCAGCTCGTCCACCAGCGCCGCCGGCTGCCAATAGCTCCGCATCAGCTTGCCGCAAGGATCCTTCGGACCGGTGCGGGTGATCAGGTCGTTCTGCTCCTGGCTCATCATGGCGCGTGCATCCTTGGGCGTTTGTTCGCCTATTGAACGAATGGGCGAATTATGACATGCCTTGGAGCGGCAGCAAGCACTATTTTGCAGGATTGTCCCGAAGCCATGCCCAAGCTGAAGCGCAGCGAGAGCGACGAGCGCGCGACCGATTTCGTCGAGAGCCTCGATCGCGGTCTGCGGCTGCTGCAGTGCTTCGGCGCCACGGCCGGCCCGATGACGCTGAGCGATCTCGCCCGTGCCGCCGATCTGCCGCGCGCCACGGCGCGGCGCATGCTGTTCACGCTCCAGCGCGGCGGCTACGTCGCCGGCGATGGCAAGCTGTTCTCGCTGACGCCGCATGTGCTGACATTGGCCGCATCATATTTGCGCTCGAGTCAGATCATTGCCGTGCTGCAGCCCGTGCTCGATCGCATCGCAATCGCGGCGCAGGAAATCTCTTCGCTGGCGGTGCTCGATGGCGATGACGTCGTGTTCATCGCCCGCGGCGGTCCGACGCGGGTGTTTTCCGGCGGATTGGAGATCGGTTACCGGCTGCCGGCCTTCTGCACCTCGGTTGGCCGCGCCATGCTCGGCCAGTTCGAAGATGCCGATCTCGCCGCGCGCCTGAATGCGATGAACCGCCAGGCGCTGACGCCGCAGACGGAAACCGATCCGAAGGCGCTGCTGGCGCGCATCAGCGCCGACCGCGCACAGGGCTACTCGCTGGTTGACCGCGAAGCGGAGCCGCATTTCCGCTCGATCTCAGTCCCCGTCCGCCGTTATGACGGCGTGATCGTTGCCGCCATCAACATGGGCGCCCATGTCGACCGCGTGCCCGCTCAGGAGCTGCTCGATCGCTTCCTGCCGCTGTTGCGCGACGGCGCGGAGGCGGTGCGCTCGCAACTTCTGTAGCTTTAGGTGCAACGCAAGAGCGGACTGGGCTGACACAGAGCCGTCCTACACGCCGCCGTCTGTGCTATAATGCTGTCCGGACAAGATCAGGGAGCACGCCATGCAACACACCATGGTTCCCAGTGATCGCGTCGAGCACGTCGCCGTCTATGGGAGTGACGGCAGCAAGCTCGGCACGATCGAGCGATTGATGCTCGACAAGGTGAGCGGAACCGTCGCCTACGCCGTGATCAAGACCGGCCGGCTGCTCGGCACTCATCACCACTATCCTCTGCAGTGGAGCGCGCTGAAATATGATCCGGGACGTCAGGCCTTCCAGGCCGAGGTGACGCTGGACCAGCTCAGCAGCGGCCCATGCGAATTCGACGGCGACGCGTTCGATTGGGGCGACCGCTCGCGGCCCTATCCGCATCCGCATTACTGGTCGATCTAGGTGGTGCTGCAGTCTTTGTAGCCCGCATGGAACGCAGCGGAATCCGGGAGCTCACGGCAGGCGAGACCTTCCCGGATTGCGCTTCGCTCCATCCGGGCTACGGGCCACTATCTGTTGCGCATCCAGTCGGCGAGGCCGGACAGCGCCTTGTCGAGATCCTGCCGCGCGGCACGATCTGCTACCGTCTCCTCCAGCGCGCCGCGCATGCACACCATCCACGCGTCGCGCTCGGCATCGCCGATGGAAAAACCGATGTGCCGCTGGCGCAGCCGCGGATGGCCTTTCTCGACCGAGTAAAGCCGCGGGCCGCCGGTCCATTCGGTGAGATAGCGCTTCAGCACGTCCCTGATCAGGCCGAGGTCGGCCGCATGCATCGCGCGGATGACTTGCGCCTCCGGCAGCGTATCCATGCGCTGGTAGAAGCAATCGACCAGAAGCTCGATCGTGGCACCGCCGCCGATCCGCTCGAACATGGAGGTGGTGACGGTGCTGTCGGTCATCTTTACAGCGCCACGCTGCGCAATCCAAAACTGCGCGCTTCGTTCTGCAGCACTGGGCGCACCGCATCGATCAGCCGTGCGGCCGCCGCGTCGACGGAGAGGCCCGCGGTATCCACCACCGCGGTCGCGCGCGAATACAGCGGCTCGCGGCTCAAGAGGATGTTGCGCAGCTCGGCCATCGCTGAGCGATCGTCCGCCATTGGGCGCAGATCGCCTTGGCGGCGGACGCGGGCCATGTGCTCTTCCGGCTCGGCCTTCAGCCAGATCGTGTAGAACGAGGTCAGGATCTGGTCGAAGGTCAGGGGCTCGGAGACGATGCCGCCGCCGGTCGCCAGCACCATCAGCTCGTTGCGCGCGAGCAGCTGCTGCAGCGCCGCCTGCTCCATGCGGCGAAAGCCTTCCTGGCCGTACAGCGCGATGATCTCGGCGACCGAGAGCCCGTTCTGCTGCTCGACCTCCTTGTTGAGCTCGACAAAACTCCAGCCGATCCTCTTCGCCAGCATCCGGCCGAGCGTGGATTTGCCGGCGCCGCGCAGGCCGATCAGCGCAATGCCGCAGAACGGCGCGCGCCGCGGCGCAGACGCGCTGCCGCCGGCGAGCAGATCCTTGGCCTGCGCGATCTGCGCTGGTGTCGCCTTGCGCAGGAGGTCGCGAAACATCTGCCAGTCCGGCGTCGGATCGGCGCTGGGGAGCAGGTCTTCGAGATGTGCGCCCATCGCATCGGAGACGCGGCGGAGCAGCACGATCGAGACATTGCCCTTGCCGCTCTCGAGCTGCGCGATGTAGCGCTCCGAAATTCCCGATACCTTGGCGAGCACTTTGCGCGACATGCCGCGCAGCGCGCGCATGGTGCGCACGCGCTGGCCGAGCTGTTCGAGAAATCGGGATTCGGCGTCGGGACTGTCGGTCATGAGGCTTCTTTAGCGGATGTCCTGCGGCGCGTTTTAATGAAACATAGTGCCTGCTGGCATTGACAGCAAGCCGCTGTGGTGTCTTTCTATGAATTATAATTCTAAATTCGGGGAGGCGTCCGTGAGCGAGGGATCCTACAACGCGGTGACCTGGCTGCTCGACCGTAACGTCGAGGAGGGCAGGGGCAACAAGCTCGTCTTCGACGATACCGTCTCGCGGCTCACCTATGGCGAGCTTCAGCGTGAGAGCCGCCGTGCCGCCAACATGCTGCGCCGGCTCGGCGTTCGCCGCGAGGAGCGCGTGGCGATGATCATGCTTGATACGGTCGATTTCCCGATCGTATTCCTCGGCGCGATCCGCGCCGGCATCGTGCCGGTGCCGCTTAACACGCTGCTGACCGCGGACCAATACGCCTACATCCTCGCCGACTGCCGCGCGCGCGTGTTGTTCGTGTCCGAGGCGCTCTATCCCGTCATCAAGGACGTCGTCGGCCGCATGCCCGATCTCGAGCATGTCGTGGTCTCCGGCGTCAAGCAGAATGGCCACAAGCAGCTCGCCGAGGAGATCGCCGGCGAGAGCGATCAGTTCACCACCGCCGCGACGCATCCCGACGAGCCGGCGTTCTGGCTCTATTCCTCGGGCTCGACCGGCATGCCCAAGGGCGTGCGCCATCTGCATTCGAACTTGCAGGCGACCGCGGACACCTACGCAAAACAGGTGCTCGGCATCCGCGAGAACGACGTCTGCCTGTCCGCCGCAAAGCTGTTCTTCGCCTATGGCCTCGGCAATGCGCTGACCTTCCCGATGTCGGTCGGCGCCACGGTGATCCTGAACAGCGAGCGGCCGACACCGGCGCGCATGTTCGACCTGATGAACCGTTACAACCCCTCGATCTTCTACGGCGTGCCGACATTGTTCGCGGCCATGCTCAACGACGAGACCATGAAGAATGAGCGCGGCGGCAAGGCGCTGCGCATCTGCACCTCGGCCGGCGAGGCGCTGCCGGAGTCCGTCGGCAACAGCTGGAAGGCACGCTTCGGTGTCGACATTCTCGACGGTGTCGGCTCGACGGAGCTGCTCCACATCTTCCTGTCGAATGCGCCCGGCGACATCAAGTATGGCTCCTCGGGCAAGCCGGTGCCCGGCTATGCGGTGCGGCTCGTCAACGAGGCCGGCCAGGATGTGGCTGATGGCGAGGTCGGTGAACTCCTGGTCGATGCACCCTCCGCCGGCGAGGGCTATTGGAATCAGCGCCACAAGAGCCGTCGCACCTTCGAGGGACCGTGGACGCGGACCGGCGACAAATATGTCAGGGATGCCGAAGGCCGCTACACCTTCTGTGGCCGCGCCGACGACATGTTCAAGGTCTCCGGCATCTGGGTCTCGCCCTTCGAGGTCGAGAGCGCGTTGATCACGCATCCCGCCGTGCTGGAAGCCGCCGTCGTGCCGGAAGCCGATCCCGAAGGCCTGCTGAAGCCGAAGGCCTTTGTCGTGCTGCGCCCCGGCGCAACGACGAACGATCTTCAGGAGATGCTGAAGGAGCACGTCAAGCAGAAGATCGGCCCGTGGAAATATCCGCGCTGGATCGATGTGGTGGACTCGCTGCCGAAGACGGCGACCGGGAAGATCCAGCGGTTCAAGCTGCGGGAAGGGGCGCATTGATGCTGGGTGCTGAGCGCACCGCACTCGCCGCGCCTTACCCTCCCCTGGAGGGGGAGGGTCGCTTCGCATGGAGCAAAGCGCAATGCGAAGCGGGTGGGGTGATCTCTCCACGCGGGCACCGCATCCGTTGACAGACTGTCACCCCACCCCGCTTCACATCTCGCTACGCTCGCTGTGAATCGACCCTCCCCCTCCAGGGGAGGGTGGGCATCTCGGCAGTGGCTAGGAATGGGAATTCGACAATGATCAACCTCACCTCCACCGGCATCCTCAGCATCGGCGACACCCGCCTCGAATACAAATGGCTCGCGCCGCAAGCTGCAGACGCGCCCACCATCGTCATGCTGCATGAAGGTCTCGGCTCGGTCGGGCAGTGGGGCGACTTCCCGGACAAGCTTCAGCAAGCCACAGGCGCTGGCATCTTCGTCTATTCGCGCGCAGGCTACGGCCAGTCGAGCAAGGTGACGCTGCCGCGACCGCTCGATTACATGCAGCGCGAGGCGCTGGACGTGCTGCCGAAGCTGCTCGACGCGATCTCCTTCAAGCGCGGCCTCCTGCTCGGCCATTCCGACGGCGCCTCGATCGCGACGATCTATGCCGGCGCGCATCAGGATCATCGGCTTAGCGGTCTCGTGCTGATCGCGCCGCATTTCATCGTCGAGGACATCTCGGTGAAATCGATCTCTGCGATCAAGACCGCCTACGAGTCCACGGACCTCAAGGCAAAGCTCGCGCGCTGGCATCAGGATGTCGACAATGCCTTCTACGGCTGGAACGGCGCCTGGCTCGATCCGAAATTCCGCGACTGGGACATCTCGGAATTTCTCGCCTACATCCGCGTTCCCGTCATGGTCCTGCAGGGCATGGACGACCAATATGGCACCCTGCGTCAGGTCGAGATTGCGCAGCAGGAGTGCTACTGCCCGGTCGATCTGAAAATCATTCCAGGCGCGGGCCATTCCCCGCATCGTGAGGCGCCGGCGGCGACGCTTGAGGCGATTGGGCAATTTGCGACAGCGGCCCTGCGCGACGATCAGGGACTGCAAGGACGCGCCGCATGATGGCGGCAGCGGCGTGACACGTCCAAGACCCGCCCAGCCCGGAGCGGGCCCGCAACATCAGCCGCGGTCTTGGATGGCCGCATGAAACAAAGTGCATGTGATGGCCGTTAGGGGCTAGACGCATCCAAAAAGATGCACTATTGTGCATCTAACGCTACGGCGAAAATGCATAATCAAGCTCAGGGGTGTGACCCATGGCCGGGGAAGATCGGCGCCTCGCAGGCGGCGCGACATTCATCGATTTCCAGACTGATCCGTCCCGCTACCGGCATTGGAAGCTCGCGGTCGATGGCGACGTCGCGACGCTGACCATGGACGTCGACGAGAATGGCGGCCTGTTCGAGGGCTATCTGCTCAAGCTCAATTCCTACGATCTCGGTGTCGACATCGAGCTCGCGGATGCGCTCCAGCGGCTGCGCTTCGAGCATCCTGAGGTGAAGGTCGTCGTGATGCGCTCGGCCAAGAACCGCGTGTTCTGCGCCGGCGCCAACATCCGCATGCTCGCCGGCTCCACCCACGCCCACAAGGTCAATTTCTGCAAGTTCACCAACGAGACCCGCAACGGCATGGAAGACTCCTCGGAGAATTCCGGCCAGCGCTTCATCACCGTGGTGAACGGCTCGGCGGCCGGCGGCGGCTATGAGCTCGCGCTTGCGACCGATCACATCATCCTCGCCGATGACGGCTCGTCCGCCGTAGCCCTGCCCGAAGTGCCGCTGCTCGCGGTGCTGCCCGGCACCGGCGGGCTGACCCGCGTCGTCGACAAGCGAAAAGTGCGCCGCGACCATGCCGATTTCTTCTGCACCATCGAGGAGGGCGTGAAGGGCAAGCGCGCCGTGCAATGGCGCCTCGTCGACGAGATCGCGCCGAACTCGAAGCTGGAGGCCAAGATCGCCGAGCGCGCCAAGGAATTCGCGGCCGCCTCGAAGCGCAAGGGCAGCGGCAAGGGCATCGCGCTGACGCCGCTCAAGCGCCTGATCGACGAGACCAGCATCCGCTACGGCTTCGTCACGGTCGATATCGATCGCACAGCGCGCATCGCCACCATCTCGATCAAGGCGCCGGAAGCGGCGCCGCCGGCCGACATCGACGGCATGATGGCGCAAGGAGCTTCGTTCTGGCCGCTTCAGCTCGCGCGCGAGCTCGACGACGCCATTCTGCACTTGCGCATCAACGAGCTCGAGATTGCCATGCTGGTATTCAAGAGCCATGGCGACCGCGCCCACGTGCTTGCCAGCGACGCCTTCCTCGAAGCCAACAAGGCGCACTGGCTGGTCAACGAAACCAGGCACTACTGGAAGCGAGTGCTCAAGCGCATCGACGTCACCTCGCGCACGCTGGTGACGCTGGTCGAGCCCGGCTCCTGTTTTGCCGGCACGCTCGCCGAGCTCGTGTTCGCCGCCGACCGCTCCTACATGCTGATCGGCACACGCCAGGGCGACAACCGCCCGCCGCCGTCGATCGAGCTCTCCGCGATGAATTTCGGCCCGTATCCGATGAGCCACGGCCTGACGCGGCTTCAATCGCGCTTCCAGGCCGATCCGTCCGATGTGGAGCGTGCCGAGGCGACGCTCGGCACCGCGCTCGACGCCGAGCAGGCGGAAGAGCTCGGCCTCGTCACCTTCGCGCTCGACGACATCGACTGGGATGATGAAGTCCGCGTCTTCCTGGAGGAGCGCGCCAGCTTCTCGCCCGACAGCCTCACCGGCATGGAAGCGAGCCTGCGCTTCGTCGGCCCCGAGACGATGGAATCGAAGATCTTCGCGCGCCTGACGGCCTGGCAGAACTGGATCTTCCAGCGCCCGAACGCGGTCGGCGAGGAAGGCGCACTGCGCCGTTACGGCAGCGGTCAGAAGCCGAAATTCGATATGACGCGGGTGTAACGACATTCACTGCGTCATGGCCGGGCAAAAGCGCGAAGCGCGTCTTCGCACAAATGTCCCGGCCATCCACGTCCCTGGCTCAAGGAAGCAAGAACGTGGATGCCCGGCACAAAGGCCGGGCATGACGGAACGAAATCGCAAGGAGCACGGCCATGAACATGAACATCATGAACGTCGACTACTCGACCAAGATTCCGAACAATGTGAATCTCGCCGAAGACCGCCAGGTGCTCAAGGCGCTGGAAGGCTGGCACCCCGGCTACATGGACTGGTGGAGCGACATGGGGCCGGAGGGCTTCCAGGAATCGCTGGTGTACTTGCGCACCGCCTACTCCGTCGATCCGCGCGGCTGGGCCAAGTTCGACTATGTCCGCATGCCCGAATATCGTTGGGGCATCCTCCTTGCTCCTCAGGAAGAAAATCGCGTCGTTCCTTTCGGCGAGCATTATGGTGAGCCGGCCTGGCAGGAAGTCCCGGGCGAGCACCGCGCCATGCTGCGCCGCCTCATCGTGATCCAGGGTGACACCGAGCCCGCCTCGGTCGAGCAGCAGCGCCATCTCGGCAAGACCGCGCCCTCGCTCTACGACATGCGCAATCTGTTCCAGGTCAATGTCGAGGAAGGCCGTCACCTCTGGGCGATGGTCTATCTGCTTCAGAAGTACTTTGGTCGCGACGGCCGCGAGGAAGCCGATGATCTCTTGCGCCGCCGCTCCGGCGATGCAGACGCGCCGCGCATGCTGGGCGCCTTCAACGAGGCGACGCCGGACTGGCTGTCCTTCTTCATGTTCACCTATTTCACCGACCGCGACGGCAAGATGCAGCTGCACTCACTCGCGCAGTCCGGCTTCGATCCGCTGTCGCGCACCTGCCGCTTCATGCTGACGGAAGAGGCGCACCACATGTTCGTCGGCGAGACGGGCATCACCCGCGTCGTGCAGCGCACTTGCGATGCGATGCGCGAAGCCGGCATCACCGACCCCACCGACATCGCAAAAGTCCGCGCGCTCGGGGTGATCGACCTGCCGACCATCCAGAAGAAGCTGAACCTGCACTACACGCTGTCGCTCGACCTGTTCGGCTCTGAGGTCTCGACCAACGCGGCCAATGCCTTCAATGCCGGCATCAAGGGCCGCTATCACGAGACCCAGATCGAGGACGATCACCAGCTCAAGAACGCCACCTATCCGGTGCTGAAGTTCATCAACGGCGAGATCAAGCTGGTCGACGAGCCGGCGCTGACCGCGCTCAACATGCGCCTGCGCGACGATTACAGCCAGGACTGTGTCAAGGGCATGCTGCGCTGGAACAAGGTGATTTCGACCGCGGGCTACGACTACAAGCTGACCCTGCCCAACGTCGCCTTCCACCGCCACATCGGCGAGTTCAAGGATATCCACGCCACGCCCGACGGCATTTTGATCGACGAGGCCACCTGGGCGAAGCGCAAGGACGAGTGGCTGCCGTCGACGAGCGACGGCGACTTCATCACCTCCCTGATGCAGCCCGTCACCGAAACCGGCAAGTTCGCCTCCTGGATCTCGCCGCCGAAAGTCGGCATCGACAACAAGCCCGGCGATTTCGAGTATGTGAAGATCGAGTCGTAGGGGCTGCTCGCGAGGCGCGACGACTGCGCCACACGAATGCTGTCATCACCCGCGAAAGCGGGTGATCCAGTACTCCGAGGCAACAGTGATTGAGCCGATCCGCCGCGGCGTACTGGATGCCCCGCCGGAGCCTGTCATCGGGCTCGCCAGAGGCGAGCCCCGGTGGCGGGGCATGACACTGAGTATGGGGTGAGAGCGGAGTACCAATCAATCCTACTCGCTATCCCATCCGCTCCCCTTGATCCCCGGATTCGCATAGACGATGCCGCCATCGACCGCGATGGTCGCGCCCACCACGTAATCCCCCGCGCGCGAGGCGAGATAGATCGCGGCGCCCGCCATGTCCTCGTCGGTGCCGATGCGCCCCGCGGGCACGCGCGTTGCGACCTCGTCGCCATGATCGCGCGCGGCGCGGTTCATGTCGGACTGGAACGGGCCCGGCGCGATCGCGGTGACCACGACATGGTCGGAGATCAACTTCACCGCCATGCGCCGGGTCAGGTGGATCAGCCCGGCCTTGCTCGCGGCATAGGAATAGGTCTCCATCGGATTGACGAAGATGCCGTCGATCGAGGCGATGTTGATCACCTTCGCCGGTCGCTCGGCGGAGGCTGCCGCGCGCAAGGGGCCGGCCAGTGCCTTGGTCAGGAAGAACGGCGCCTTCACATTCAGATTCATCACCTTGTCCCAGCCGCTTTCGGGGAATTCGTCGAACGCCGCGCCCCAGGCCGCGCCGGCATTGTTGACGAGGATGTCGAGCTTCGGCTCGCGCTTCCCAAATTCGCTGGCCAGCAGCTCGGCGCCGGCAACCGTCGAGATGTCGATCGGCAGTGCGATGCATTCGCCGTCATATCGCGCGGTGAGCTCCTTGGCGGTCTCCTCGCACGGCCCCGCCTTGCGCGCGGTGATGTAGACCTTTGCCGCGCCGGCGCTGAGAAATCCCGCCGCGATCATCTTGCCGATGCCACGCGAGCCGCCGGTCACGAGCGCAACGCGGCCTTTGAGCGAGAACAGATCGTTGAACATGGTGCCTCCCTTGGGTTGGAGGCTGTGTGAGCCGGTGCCAATTGAGAGTCAAGGAACGCGCCTCATCGTCGTCCTGGCGAAAGCCAGGACCCATTACCCCAGGGGGCAGTGGCTGGATCGAGCTTTGGCCCGAGCGCGTCGCAAAATGAATGGCGGTGGCAATGGGTCCTGGCTTTCGCCAGGACGACGCCTGAGGTTTGCGACGACGGCGGAGTTTGACGGCTACGCCGCCGCAATCCTGCGAAAACCGTTCCACATCGCGGTCGCGGCGCCCGAGGTCAGCACGGGCAAGATTCGCGTGGCCTGGTAGTTGCCGTTGAGCGAGACGCGCGGCAGCGCGGTCATGTGGCCGGCGTTGTCGGCGAACAGCATGCCGGGCCGCGTCGTCACTGCGGTCTTGAACCCGGCTGCCGCAGCGAGCGCGAATTCGCGCTCGCCCGCCGCTTCGCGGTCGCCATAGGGATAGGCGAAATGCAGCACGGGGCGCTCCAGCGCCTGCTCGATCCGCGCGCGGCTCATCGCCATTTCCTGCGTGGCGATCTCCGCCGCCTGTTTGGCGAGATTGCTATGGCTGATGCTGTGCGCGCCGATCGTGACCAGGGGATCGGCGGCCAACCTCTTCACCTCGTCCCATGACAGGCAGAGGCTGCGGCACAGCGCTTCCATGTCGACGCCATAATTCGTGCACAGCGCTTCGATCTCGCGCTTGAGGTCGTGCTCGCCCGGTAGCGCGCGCAGCCAGTCGTGCAAGCGGTCGAACGCCGCCTGCTTGGCAGCGGGCGTCGTCGCATCGAGCCGCAGCTTGGAATGGCCGATTCTGACGTCAATGTGCTCGGCTTTGGCGATCACCGCCTCCAGTGCAATCCACCACAGACGTCCGTTGCCCTCGGCAAAATCGCTTGCGACATAGACCGCCAAAGGCGCGTCAAATTCGCGCAGCACCGGCAGCGCATAGTCCAGGTTGTCGCGATAGCCGTCGTCGAGCGTGAAGGCCGCGAACCGGCGGGCGAACCGGCCCTGCGCCAGCCGCTCATGCAGCTCGTCCATGCCGACGATGTCGATGTCGCGTGAGCGCAAATGGCACAGCGTGGCGCGAAGGAAATCGGGGGTGACTTCGAGATGCCGGTTCGGCTGGAACGCAGCCTTACGGGCCGGCCGCACGTGGTGCAGCATGAAAATGGCACCGACGCCCGACAGCAACGGGCGCAACAGATGGTGCGCCCCGCTGAAATAGAGCGCTTCCAGCCCGGCGCGGATGACGTTGTTGCGGAGTTGTTTCATTGCAGGCTGGCGGACCCCCGGGCATTCCGCCCACAACTTACGGAAGGACCCTTGAAGAAAAAGTTATTCCGGTTGTCCACGCAGGGCCTCCACAAGGGCACCATTTCCGGTTTGACAGCCCGCCAAGGGTTTGTTTTGTCTCCGGTTCCAGAGTTCGGGTCGTCGAATGCAGAAGCTTTTCAGGTGGGCCAGCAAATGGTGGCCGGGGCTGATTCCCCTGGCCGTCATGTGGGGATTTGCGGCCTGGAATAACACTTTGCCGGTCGAGGCGGACCTGGCGGCCCGCAGCTCGGCGGCGCTGAAGGATACCGTTCTGGACAAGACCCGGATCGCGGTCGACGGCCGCGACGTCAGCCTGGCCGCGGACGCCTTCTCCGAGGAGGGGCGCCGCGACGCCGTGATGGCGGTCGAAACCGTCCCCGGTGTGCGGCTGGTCGACGACCGGACCCGCCTTGTTCCCGAGGCCAAACCCTTCGTCTGGAATGCGGAACGTGACGTGGTGCGGGTGACCCTGTCGGGCTCCGCGCCGCTGCCCTCGATGCGGGCGCGGCTGACCGAGGCGGCGCGTAAGGAAGTCGCCGGCGTCGAGGTGACCGATCAGATGGGGCTGGCGCGCGGTGCGCCGCCACGATTCGAGGCCGCCGCGACGTTGCTGCTCGACCAGATCGGCAAGCTCAAGGACGGCAAGATCACGATCACAGATACCAAGGTCAATCTGTCGGGCATGGCGCGCGAGCTCGGCGGTCGCGAGGCGATTGCGGCCGCGCTGAAGAACCTGCCGGAGGGTTTTTCGATCGCCGCCAACGACGTCAAGGCACCGCCCTACATCTTCCAGGCCTACAAGGATCCGGTGGCCGCGACGGTGACGCTGACCGGCTACGTCCCCGACAACACCATCCACGCCGCGATCGCGACCAGCGCCTCGCGAAAGTTCTTCAACGAGAAGGTCGTCGACAATCTCAAGGCCAGCATCGGCGCGCCAGGCGCCTTCAACACCGCCGTGGTCGCAGCGCTCGGCGCGCTGTCGCGGCTGTCCACCGGCACACTCGTGGTTTCGGATCGCGAGGTGAAGCTGTCGGGCGATGCGCTCTACGAGGGCGCCGCCAATGACATCCGCGCAGGGCTCGGCAAGGACTTTCCGAAGAACTGGCAATACAAGCCGGAGATCACGGTGAAGCCTGCGGCAGGCCCCGTCGACGGCACGGTGTGCCAGCAATTGTTCTCGGACCTCCTGGCCAAGGGCAAGATCCGCTTCGCGGCGAAGCGCGCCGACATCGATCCGGACTCCGCCGGCATTCTCGACCATCTGATCGAGACGGCGTTGCGCTGCCCCACCACCAATATCGAGGTCGTCGGGCATACCGATGCCGACGGTGAGGACTCCTTCAATCAGGCTCTCTCGGAGAAGCGCGCGCAGGCGGTGATCGATTATCTGGTCAAGGCCGGCCTGCCCGCCAGCCGCTTCACTGCGGTTGGCCACGGCAGCACGCAGCCCCTCGCCGGCAACGACACCGATGAGGGCAAGGCGCAGAACCGCCGCATCGAATTTCTGGTGAGGTGACGATGCCCTACCTCGTCTCGTTCCATATGGGTTGGCTGATCGGCTCGCTGCTGCTGGGCTTTTGCATGGGCTGGATCTCGGTGGTCCAGCGCGGCAACGGCACCTCGAAGGTGACTGCGCGGTGGCTTGCCGCCCTTGCCGCGGGTCTGGTCGCAGCTTCGTTGTCACACGTGGTCCCCGGTCGTTTCGGCTACTGGCTCGACCTCGGCCTGATCATGTTCGCGTGCTATCTCGTGGGTTGCGCCATCGGTGCATGGCTACGCGACCGGGTGGTCTCGCGGAGCACACCGCCGGTTGCCCCGTGATGTTGCCGTGCACCCCACTCCCAGGGATGGGTGCGCGTCCGCCGCGGCCTTTCGGCGCATCAGAAATCCGTGACCGGCCGCTTCGATGCCCCCCTTTCAACAGGCCGGCGCGCCCCATAGATTGACGTCGGCTTAAAGCCGTGACGGAACATTGTGCGGTTGAAATCATCAAAACTTCATGGCGTCTGCGCAGGATTGCCAAGGAGATTCGCGTCAAGCCTTGCCGCCGAAAGCGCCAAACCGTGCATCAGGAGCCCGCAACCCTGCCTAAAATATTGAAGGCACGTGTTTTTGTTCGAATTGGCGAATTCCACTTCGCCCGAAAACGCGCTAGTGGAAGGGCAGGGGGCATGCGCGATGCCGAAGCCGGCGGCGAGGGGTCGTTGAGTGCCGGTGCGTCGTCCGCCTGTCTGCCGGCCAACCTGGCCGCTGAAGCGTTGTTCGAGGTCTAGATGCTGGAAGCCATACGCAGGGCGACGACGTTTCTGCGCCAGAAGCAAATCCTGCATAAGCTGGGAGTTGTGATCAGCGTCGCGGTCATCGGCATCGCTTGCTATGTGCTCTACCACATGCTCCGCGGCATCGATCGCAACGAGGTTCTGGAGGCGATCAAGAGCACCGAGCCGAGCCAGATTGCGATGGCGGCGCTGTTCGTGGCTGCGGGCTATTTCACCCTGACCTTCTACGACCTGTTCGCCACGCGCGCGATCGGGCATTCCCACGTGCCCTACCGGATCAACGCGCTCGCCGCCTTCACCAGCTATTCGATCGGCCACAATGTCGGCGCCAGCGTCTTCACCGGCGGCGCGGTGCGCTACCGCATCTATTCGGCCTATGGGCTGAATGCGATCGACGTCGCAAAAATCTGCTTTCTCGCCGGCCTGACCTTCTGGCTCGGCAATGCCGCCGTGCTCGGCCTCGGCATCTCCTACCATCCGGAGGCCGCCGCCGCGATCGACCAGCTGCCGCCCTGGCTGAACCGGGCGCTGGCGATGATGATCATCGTGGGGCTGGTCGCCTATGTGGTGTGGGTCTGGACCCAGCCGCGCGTGGTCGGACGCGGGCCCTGGACCGTGGTGCTGCCGGGCGGCCCGCTGACGCTGCTCCAGATCGCGATCGGCATCGTCGATCTCGGTTTCTGCGCGCTCGCGATGTACGTGCTGGTCCCGGACGAGCCCAACCTCGGCTTCGTCGTGGTCGCGGTGATCTTCGTCTCGGCGACACTGCTCGGCTTTGCCAGCCATTCGCCCGGAGGTCTTGGCGTGTTCGATGCCGCCATGCTGGTCGGCCTCTGGCAGATGGACCGCGAGGAGCTCCTGGGCGGGATGCTCCTGTTCCGCGTCCTCTATTATTTGTCCCCCTTCGTTCTATCTGTAATCTTGCTGACGTTTCGCGAAGTTATCATCGGCGCACGTTCGAAGCGCTTGCAGCAGGCGGCGCTCAAGCTCGATCCCGGCCCGGCGCATGAGGCCGCTTATGTGAGAGAGCGCAGCGACAGCGGCGCCTGACCGGCGCAAGCCTTTAAGGAGAAGCCCTCCCCGATGGCGATCGACGCCCCATCTTCTCCCAACACCCAGCCCTGGTCCGATCGGCTGCGGCACTCGACCATCATCCTGATCGCTGCGGCGCTGGCGCTGTCGGTGGTGGTCTCGCTCGGCGAATTGTCGGCGCTGCATGCCGCGATCGTTTTCCTCTGCATCGCAGCCGCGGCGCTGATCCCCTGGCGCCTGCACGATCCCACAGCCTCGCGCGACGATGTCAGGCGCATCAACCCGGTCGAGAGCGCGGCGGTGGCCGCCGTCGTCGCCGGCATGCCGGATCCTGCGGTACTGCTCGACCGCGCCGGCCGCGTCATCCATCTCAATGCCGCCGCCGCCCAGCTCGCGCCGGCGCTGCGCAGGAACGAGCTCGCCCAGTTCGCGCTACGCTCGCCGGAGATCATCACGGCGTTGCGCGAGGCGATCGCGACCACCGAGCCGCGGCGCGCGACCTATCTCGACCATGTTCCGGTCGATCGCTGGATGGAGCTCATGATCACGCCGGTGCCGGTGCCGACCACCTTCGGCGGCGCCGACAAATGCATGCTGATGACCTTCCACGACCAGACGCCGCTGCGCCGGGTCGAGGAGATGCGGGCCGACTTCGTTGCCAATGCCAGCCACGAGCTGCGCACGCCGCTCGCCGCGCTGTCGGGCTTCATCGATACGCTCCAGGGCCAGGCCAAGGACGATCCCAAGGCGCGCGAGCGCTTCCTCGGCATCATGCACAACCAGGCGACCCGTATGGCGCGCCTGATCGACGATCTGCTGTCGCTGTCGCGGGTCGAGCTGTCGGCCCATGTCCGCCCCGACACGCTGGTCGACCTCTTGCCGATCATCCTCCAGGTCGCCGACGGGCTCGAGCCGCTGGCGCGGGAACGCCAGGTCGATGTCGAGACCGATCTGCCGGAAGCCCCCGTGATGATCGCGGGAGACCGCGAGGAGCTGCTTCGCCTGTTCGAGAACCTGATCGAGAATGCGCTCAAATACGGCGCCTCGGGCGGACGCGTCATCGTGTCGCTGACGTCAAGCGCGGCCACTGATGGATCTCAGGAAATCCGGGCCATGGTCCGGGATTTCGGCCCGGGCATCGCGCCGGAGCACCTGCCCCGGCTGACCGAGCGCTTCTATCGGGTCGACGTCGGCGACAGCCGCTCGCAGGGTGGAACCGGGCTCGGATTATCGCTGGTGAAACATATTCTTAACCGTCATCGCGGCCGGCTCCTGATCGAAAGCGTACCCAAACAGGGCGCCACTTTTACCGCCTGTTTTCCCCAGGCCAGGCCTCCGACTTCGACCTGAAAATCAAGCGATTTCAATCGCTTGAAGGTGTCATCCAGCTGTCACGAAACCTTCGTAAAAGCACAGCCGACCGCTCCTAAAGGGGCGGCGCGGGGAGCGCGATCGGGCGCGGATGGCGCTTCGCTCCCCTGTATGGAGACCAGCATGAATTTCCTCAAAACTATCGTCGCTGCCGGCTTGGTCGCCGCATCGACGACGGCGGCGTTTGCAGCCGACATCACGGGTGCCGGTGCGACATTCCCGTTCCCGATCTATTCGAAGTGGGCTGATGCCTACAAGAAGGAGACCGGCAACGGTCTGAACTACCAGTCGATCGGCTCGGGCGGCGGCATCAAGCAGATCCAGGCGAAGACCGTGACCTTCGGCGCCAGCGACGCGCCGCTCAAGGCCGAGCAGCTCGAGAAGGACGGCCTCGTCCAGTGGCCGATGGTGATGGGCGCCATCGTCCCCGTCGTCAACCTCGAGGGCGTGAAGCCCGGCGAACTGGTGTTCGACGGCGAGACGCTGGCCAACATCTATCTCGGCAAGATCACCAAGTGGGACGATGCCGCGATCAAGAAGCTCAATCCGAACGTGAAGCTGCCCGCGGAGGCGATCACCGTGGTCCGCCGTTCGGACGGTTCGGGCACCACCTTCAACTTCACCAACTACCTCTCCAAGGCCAGCGCGGACTGGAAGAGCAAGGTCGGTGAGGGCACCGCGGTCGAGTGGCCGGTCGGCGTCGGCGCCAAGGGCAACGAAGGCGTGTCGGGCAACATCAGCCAGACCAAGAACTCGATCGGCTATGTCGAGTACGCCTATGCCAAGCAGAACAAGCTGACCTACACCGGTCTCGTCAACAAGGCCGGCAAGCCGGTGCAACCGACCGTCGAGGCCTTCCAGGCCGCCGCCTCCAACGCCGACTGGGCCAAGGCTCCTGGCTATTACGTCATCCTGACCGACCAGCCCGGCGACAAGTCCTGGCCGATCACGGCGGCGACCTTCATCCTGATGCACAAGTCTGCGACGGACAAGGCTGCCTCCCAGGAAGCCATCAAGTTCTTCCGCTGGGCCTTCAAGAACGGCGGCAAGGCGGCTGAAGAGCTCGACTACATCCCGATGCCGGACAGCGTCGTCCAGCTGATCGAGAAGACCTGGGCTGCCGAGATCAAGAGCTGAAGCGAATGTCCCGGACGCGCTGCAGCGTGAAACGCTGCTGCGCAGCCCCGGGACCCACAAGAACCGGGCCCCGGATCAGCGTCGCACCGCTTCGCAGCTCGCGCCGCATCCGGGGCACAACTCCGGCAACAAGCGTATAGAGAACGGGTACAGGGGATCGGCGTGGCAGAGATGGCCGTTCAGAGCGATGTAATCGACGACGCCGGACCGTATGACCGCGCCAAGGCCTTGAGCGCGTTCAAGCTCGGCGACGTCACCTTCTACTGGATCACGCGGCTTTCCGCGATCTCGGTGCTGCTGATCCTCGGCGGTATCATCATTTCGCTGATCGTCGGCGCCTTCCCGGCGATCAAGGAATACGGCCTGTCGTTCCTGTGGACGCAGCGCTGGGCGCCTTCGGCCGATCCGCCCGTGCTCGGCGCGCTCGGGCCGATGTACGGCACGCTCGTCACCTCCTTCATCGCGATGCTGATCGCCATTCCGGTCGGTCTCGGCATTGCGATCTTCCTTACCGAGCTCTGCCCGCAATGGCTGCGCCGCCCGATCGGCATGGCGATCGAGCTGCTCGCCGGCATTCCGTCGATCATCTACGGCATGTGGGGCTTCTTCGTGCTGGGCCCGTTCCTGGCCAACACCTTCCAGCCCTTCATGATCAGGGTCTTCGACGGCGTTCCCGTGCTGGGGGCGATCTTCGCAGGTCCCCCGTCCTATCTCAGTCTGTTCAACGCCGCGCTGATCCTCGCCATCATGGTGCTGCCCTTCATCACCTCGATCTCGGTCGACGTGTTCAAGACGGTGCCGCCGGTGCTGAAAGAGGCCGCCTACGGCGTCGGCTGCACCACCTGGGAAGTCGTCCGCAGCGTGGTGATCCCCTACACCCGTGTCGGCATCATCGGCGGTGTCATGCTGGCGCTGGGCCGCGCGCTCGGCGAGACTATGGCGGTGACTTTCATCATCGGCAACTCGTTCCGCATCTCCTCGTCGATCTTTGCACCGGGCACCACGATCTCGGCGGCGATCGCCTCCGAGTTTGCCGAGAGCGACGGCCTGCACCAGTCCGGCCTGATCCTGCTCGGTCTGCTCCTGTTCGTGCTGACGTTCTTCGTGCTCGCGGCCGCGCGGCTGATGCTGCTGCGTCTGGAACAGAAGGCGGGGAAGTGACATGAACCCGATTTACGCACGCCGTCGCCGCACCGACATCGTCATCCGCGGGCTCTGCATCGCCGCCGCCGCCTTCGGCGTCACCTGGCTCGCGCTGATCCTGATCACGCTGCTCTACAACGGCCTTAGCGGCCTGAACCTCCAGGTCTTCACCGAGAACACGCCGCCGCCCGGCGCGTCCGAAGGCGGCCTGCTCAACGCCATCGTCGGCTCGCTGATCATGACCGTGCTCGGTGTCGGCATCGGCGCGCCGCTCGGCCTGTTCGCCGGCACCTATCTCGCCGAGTACGGCCGCAACGACAAGCTGACCTCGGTGATCCGCTTCATCAACGACATCCTGTTGTCGGCGCCCTCGATCATCATCGGCCTGTTCATCTACGGCGCCGTGGTGGTGCCGATGCGCGGCTTCTCGGCGATCGCGGGTAGCCTCGCGCTCGCCGTGATCGTCATCCCCGTGGTGCTTCGCACCACCGAGGACATGCTGCTTCTGGTGCCGAACGCGCTGCGCGAGGCGGCCTCCGCGCTCGGCCTGCCGCGCTCGCTGGTGATCAAGCGCATCGCCTACCGCGCCGCGCGCTCCGGCCTCATCACCGGCGTGCTGCTCGCCACCGCCCGCGTCGCCGGCGAGACCGCGCCGCTACTGTTCACCGCGCTGTCGAACCAGTTCTTCAGCCTCGGCCTGAACAAGACGATGGCCAACCTGCCCGTGACCATCAACAATTTCGTGCAGAGCCCCTACGCCTATTGGAAGCAACTCGCCTGGAGCGGCGCGCTGCTGATCACGCTCACCGTGCTTGCCCTGAACATTGGCGCCCGCATCCTCGGTGCCGAGAGGACCGCAAAATGACCGACCTGTCCGTATCCGTGAGTTCCAACGGTCACCTGGCCTCGCATCCGCTGCCGGAAGCGCCCGCCAAGGTGACGGTGCGCAACCTCAACTTCTATTACGGCGAGCATCACGCGCTGAAGAACATCAACCTGACGCTCGGCACCAACCGCGTCACGGCGTTCATCGGCCCGTCGGGCTGCGGCAAGTCGACCCTGCTGCGCATCTTCAACCGGATGTACGACCTCTATCCGGGCCAGCGCGTCACCGGCCAGCTGATGCTGGACCAGACCAACATTCTCGACCCCAAGCTCGACCTCAATCTGCTGCGCGCCCGCGTCGGCATGGTGTTCCAGAAGCCGACGCCGTTCCCGATGACGATCTACGAGAACATCGCCTTCGGCATCCGCCTCTACGAGAAGATCTCGAAGTCGGAGATGGACGACCGGGTCGAGAAGGCGCTGCGCGGCGGCGCGCTGTGGAACGAGGTCAAGGACAAGCTCAACGCTTCGGGCCTGTCGCTCTCCGGCGGCCAGCAGCAGCGCCTCTGCATCGCCCGCACGGTCGCGGTGCGGCCTGAAGTGATCTTGTTCGACGAGCCCTGCTCGGCGCTCGATCCGATCTCGACCGCCAAGGTCGAGGAGCTGATCCAGGAACTGTCCGAGAACTACACGATCGCGATCGTCACCCACAACATGCAGCAGGCGGCGCGCGTCTCCGACAAGACCGCCTTCATGTATCTTGGCGAGCTGATCGAGTTCGACGACACCAGCAAGATCTTCACGTCGCCGAGCGACCGGCGTACGCAGGATTACATCACCGGCCGGTTCGGCTGAGGAGACGGGACATGGGTACTGAACATACCGCAAAGGCCTTCGACACCGACCTCCAGGAGCTCACCCGCCTGGTCGCCGAGATGGGCGGCATCGCCGAGCGCATGATCGTCGATTCCGTCGACGCGCTGATCCGCCGCGACGTCGCGCTCGGTCAGCGCGTCGTCACCACCGACGCCGAGCTCGATGCGCTGCAGAAGCGCATCGAGGAGCGCGCCGTGCTCACCATCGCCCGCCGCCAGCCGATGGCGGTGGATCTGCGCGAGATCGTCGGCGCCATGCGCGTCGCCACCGATCTCGAGCGCATCGGCGACCTCGCCAAGAACATGGGCAAGCGCGTTGCGGCGCTGGAGACGGACTTCCATCCGCTAAAACTGTTCCGCGGCCTGGAGCACATGACCGACCTCGTGCAGCAGCAGGTCAAGTCGGTACTGGACGCCTATGCCGCGCATGACCTGCCGGCGGCAATGGCGGTGTGGAAGGGCGACGAGGAAGTCGACGCCATCTGCACCTCGCTGTTCCGCGAGCTCCTCACCTACATGATGGAGGATCCGCGCAACATCTCGTTCTGCATCCATCTGATGTTCTGCGCCAAGAACATCGAGCGGATCGGCGACCACGCCACCAACATCGCCGAAACCGTGTTCTACATGATCGAGGGGCAGGCGATCACCGACAAGCGGCCGAAGGGCGACATGACGACCTTCGCCACGACGGTACCGAATACCTAGGGAGCGACGACAACATGGGCGCACGCATTATGGTGGTTGAGGACGAGGAAGCTCTCACCGAGCTTCTCCGTTACAACCTCGAAGGCGACGGCTATGACGTGGAGACGGTGATGCGCGGCGACGACGCCGACACCCGCCTCAAGGAACACATCCCGGATCTGATCGTGCTCGACTGGATGCTGCCGGGACTATCAGGCATCGAGCTGTGCCGGCGGCTGCGCACCCGTCCCGAGACCAAGCAACTCCCGATCATCATGCTCACCGCGCGCGGCGAGGAGAGCGAGCGGGTGCGGGGTCTTGCGACCGGCGCCGACGACTACATCGTCAAGCCGTTCTCGGTGCCGGAGCTGCTCGCGCGCGTTAAGGGCCTTCTGCGGCGCGCAAGTCCGGAGCGGCTCGCCACCGTGCTCGCCTACGGTGACATCGAGCTCGATCGGGACAAGCGCCGCGTGGCGCGCTCGGGCCGGCCGATCGATCTCGGCCCGACCGAATATCGCCTGCTGGAGTTCTTCCTGGAGCATCCCGGCCGCGTGTTCTCGCGCGAGCAGCTGCTCGACAGCGTCTGGGGCCGCGACATCTATATCGACGAGCGCACTGTCGACGTCCATATCGGCCGCCTGCGCAAGCTGCTCAATCTCGGCCGCGAGCAGGACCCGATCCGCACCGTCCGCGGCGCCGGCTATGCGCTGGATGATCGGTTTGCGAAGGCGGAGCAGACGTAAGGCGTTTGGTGGGGATGAGTTAGCGAGCTGTCGCCCCAATTTCCGCGTCGTCCCGGCGAAGGCCGGGACCCATACCGCGTGATCTATCGATTGGGCGCGGTCTTGATTGCACGGTGCAGCCGCATCATTGAGAGTCTTCGCCAAATGGCATTCGGTGGCTATGGGTCCCGGCCTTCGCCGGGACGACACCGAACATGTAGAGCCGCCATCGCACGACGGCTCATTTCTGGTCTCAGAACAAACTCACCGCGTGCTCGGCTTGGCCGGCGCGCGCCGGCGATCTGCGGCCGGCTGATAGGCCACGCGCGAGTGCTGGGCACAGTAGGGCAGGCCGGACAGCGCCCTGCCGCCGCAGAAGAAGAAATCCGGGCTCGAGGGATCGCCGACCGGCCAGTGGCAGGTTGCCTCGTTCAATTCCAGCAGCGACAGCCGCTGGCTCATCGGCACCACGTTGTCGTAGGTGACCGGTTCGGCCTCGACCTCGACCTCGAAGGCCTGCGCCAGCGCGGTGTTGCCGCGCGAGATCGGCCGGGTCACCCGCATCATGTGCTGTGCTGGGCGCGCCTTGCGCGGCCGCGGCGCGGCCGAAGATGGGCTCTTGGCGCGGCCCGACAGGCCGAGCCTGTGCACTTTGCCGATCACGGCATTGCGGGTCACATTGCCGAGCTCGGCCGCGATCTGGCTGGCCGAAAGTCCGGCCTCCCAGAGCTTTTTCAGCTGCTCGACGCGATCGTCGGACCAGGTCAAAACCGTCATTGCACCCTTTCCCTCGCTGCGCGCCGCCATCCTGGGGCCTCACAGCGAATGCCTAAGCCTTGAAAAACCCGTGCCGCCAGAATCCCTTAAGGCTCGCCGGGCGCGCTACTGACGCCCGAACGTTTACGCCGGTACATGAGGACTTAGAGGATCAGAACCGCTGCACGAGATGTCGTATCTGACAGGCCAAACGCTACAATATGGCGTGACTCCCGCGCAAGAGTCCGCCGACTCGCTTCCACATGTTCCGTGGTGAAAACCCCGCAAAATCGGCACCGCAAGACTACGGATTCAGCGTTTCGCGAGGCTTTCCGGGCGGCATTGACACCGGTCTTGCCAGGCATAAGATAGTGCCGCGTGCCGCCCTTAAAAGGCGGCACGTTTCGTTTTCCGGACCGGTCAATGGTGCGCTGCGCAAGGCACGCCAGGCAGGTCTCAACTTTCAAATGCAACATCCAAGTGATGGTCATGACCAACAGCGCCGCGCCGCATCTGCTTCCCGTTTTCGCCAGGGCCGACCTTGGTTTCGAGCGCGGCGAAGGCTGCTGGCTGATCGCGACCAATGGCGATCGCTATCTCGATTTCACGTCGGGCGTTGCGGTGAACGCGCTCGGCCATGCCCATCCCGCGCTGGTCAAGGCGTTGCAGGAGCAGGCGACCAAGCTCTGGCACATGTCGAACCTGTTCCAGAGCCCGGATGGCGAACGGCTTGCAACGCGTCTGTGCAACGAGAGTTTCGCGGACTTCGTGTTCTTCTGTAATTCCGGCGCCGAAGCGCTGGAATGCGTGATCAAGGTCGTGCGGCGCTATCACGCCGCCAAAGGCCATCCCGATCGCTATCGCATGATCACCTTCGAAGGCGCCTTCCACGGCCGTACGCTGGCGACGCTGGCTGCGACGGGCTCGGCAAAATATCTCGAAGGTTTCGGCCCGCCGATGGACGGCTTCGACCAGGTCCCGCATGGCGATATCGAGGCCGTGAAGAAGGCGATCGGTCCGCAGACCGCCGGCATCCTGATCGAGCCGATCCAGGGCGAGGGCGGTGTGCGTTCGTCGGCACCCGCCTTTCTCAAGGCGCTGCGCCAGCTCTGCGACGAGAAGGGCCTGTTGCTCGCGTTCGACGAGGTGCAGACCGGCATGGGCCGCACCGGCGATCTGTTCGCGCATCGCCGTCTCGGCGTCACGCCCGACGTGATGTCGCTGGCGAAGGCGCTCGGTGGCGGCTTTCCGATCGGTGCCTGCCTTGCGACCGCGGAAGCGGCCTCCGGCATGACACCCGGCTCGCACGGCTCGACCTTCGGCGGCAATCCGCTCGCGATCTCCGCTGCGAACGCCGTGCTCGACGTCATGCTCAAGCCCGGCTTCTTCGATCACGTGCAGAAGATGTCGCTGCTGCTCAAGCAGAAGCTCGCCTCCGTGATCGATCGCCATCCTGATGTCGTCAGCGAAGTGCGGGGCGAGGGTCTCCTGATCGGCATCAAGGCGGTCGTGCCTTCGGGTGATCTCGTTGCCGCCTTGCGCCACGAAAAACTGCTCACCGTCGGCGCCGGCGACAATGTCGTGCGCTTTCTGCCGCCTCTGATCGTCACCGAAGCCGAGATCGAGGACAGCGTCGGGCGGCTCGAGCGCGCCTGCACGGCGATCTCGTCCAGTCAGACCAAGCGGGCGGCAAGCTGATGAGCAAGTCGCCAAAGCACTTCCTCGACATCAACGAGCTCCCGCTGTCGGAGCTCAAGCGCATGCTCGCCGCATCCTCCGCCATGAAGGCGAAGCAGAAGGCGCATCAGCCGGTCAGGCCGCTCGAAGGCAAGACGCTGGCGATGATCTTCGAGCGCCCCTCAACGCGGACGCGGGTGTCGTTCGACGTCGCCATGCGCCAGCTCGGCGGCGAGCCCATCATGCTCACCGGTGCCGAAATGCAGCTGGGCCGTGGCGAGACCATCGCCGACACCGCGCGCGTGCTGTCGCGCTATGTCGACGCCATCATGATCCGCATCCTCAATCACGAGGCGCTGCTGGAGCTTGCGGCCTATGCGACCGTGCCCGTCATCAACGGCCTGACGCGCCGTTCGCACCCTTGTCAGGTGATGGCCGATCTCATGACCTATGAGGAGCATCGCGGCCCGATCGAGGGCAAGACGGTGGCCTGGACCGGTGACGACAACAACGTGCTGGCGTCCTGGGCCCACGCCGCCGAGCGCTTCAAATTCCAGCTCAACGTCGCAACGCCGCCGGAGCTCGCGCCGAAGAAGGCGATGCGCGACTGGATCAAGACGACCAATGCGCCGATCGTGCTCGGCACCGATCCGGAAGCCGCCGTGCGCGGTGCCGATTGCGTCGTCACCGACACCTGGGTGTCGATGGGCGACAAGGAAGGCGAGCACCGCCATAACGTGCTCAAGCCCTACCAGGTTAATGCCAAGCTGATGTCGCTGGCCAAGTCCGATGCGCTGTTCATGCACTGCCTGCCCGCCCATCGCGGCGAGGAGGTCACGGATGACGTGATCGACGGCCCGCAATCGGTCGTGTTCGACGAGGCCGAAAACCGCCTGCACGCGCAGAAGGGCATTCTGGCCTGGTGCTTTGACGCGGTGAAGTAGGCGGGGGCGCATTTGGATCGTCGTCCTGGCTTTCGCCAGGACGACACCGAATTTGCAGGATCGTGTGTAATCATAGCTGCATCCGGAACACGCCGCCTCGCACCCCTTCCAATCCGTCACCTCCGACCCCAGATAAAGCGCCATGGTTTTCCAATCCCCTGACATGAAAACCGGGCTCGAAGGCCCGGTTCGCGCGCCATCAGCAGTTCCGATCGATGACGCCGTGCTGCCCTACGAGGTCGATGCGCTCGACGTGCGCGGCCGCCTGGTGCGGCTCGGCCCGGCGCTCGACGACATCCTCACCAAGCACGATTATCCCGCCCCCGTCGGCAAGCTGCTCGGCGAGGCCATCGTGCTGACGACGTTGCTCGGCTCGGCGCTGAAATTCGAGGGCCGTTTCATCCTTCAAGCCCAGACCGACGGTCCGGTATCGTTCCTGGTCGTCGACTACATGGCGCCGGATCGCCTGCGCGCCTATGCGCGCTTCGATGCTGCGCGCCTCGGTGACGCCAGGGATTCAGGGACGCTGCTCGGCCGCGGCCATCTCGCCATGACCATCGACCAGGGTCCCGACATGAGCCGTTACCAGGGCCTGGTCGCGCTCGACGGCGGCGGCCTCGAAGAGGCCGCTCACGAATATTTCCTGCGCTCCGAGCAGATCCCGACGCGCGTGCGCCTCGCGGTCGGCGAGGAATGGCGCAGTAGCGACGGCGGCAAGCATCGCTGGCGTGCTGGTGGCATGTTGATGCAGTTTTTGCCGAAGGCGCCGGAGCGCGCGCGGCAGGCCGATTTGCATCCCGGCAACGCGCCCGAAGGCACCGAGGTGCACAGTGTCGCGGAAGACGACGCCTGGGTCGAGGCGCGCTCGCTGATCGAGACCGTCGAGGACGTCGAGCTGATCGATCCCGAGCTGTCCGGTGAGCGGCTGCTGTTCCGCCTGTTTCACGAGCGCGGCGTGCGCGTGTTCAATCCACAGGTCCTGAAGGCACAATGCTCCTGCTCGCGCGATGCGGTCGCGTCCATGCTGAAGAGTTTTTCGCCGGACGACCGCGCCGCCATGGTCAAGGACGATAAGGTCGTGGTGACCTGCGAGTTCTGCTCGTCGGTCTATCAGTTCACGCCGCACGAGGCGGGCGTGGAGAACGCGTAGGTTCTGCATTCTCCGTCATTGCGAGCGGAGCGAAGCAATCCAGTCTGCCGCCGCGGAAAGATTCTGGATTGCTTCGCTGCGCTCGCAATGATGATGGGGCAGGCTGCTTGCCAAGAACTCCGATCTCGTAGGGTGGGCAAAGCGTAAGCGTGCCCACCATCTTATCCGCGGCGACTGAAATGGTGGGCACGCTTCGCTTTGCCCACCCTACGGCACCGAGGCCCGCCCCTAATTCAACACCCGCTTGTAGTCCGGGCTGTCCAGCGAAAACGTCGGCACGTCGATCTCGAAGCGCTCGCCGCTTTCGCTGACCATCTGGTAGCGGCCGGTCATGAAGCCGGAGGCGGTCGTGAGCGGCACGCCGGAGGTATATTCGAAGCGCTCGCCGGGGGCCAGGATCGGCTGCTCGCCGACGACGCCCTCGCCCTTCACCTCCTGCTGGCGGCCGGAGGCATCGGTGATGATCCAGTGCCGCGTCTTCAGCTGCACGGTCTCGTCGCCGGAATTGGTGATGACGATGGTGTAGGACCAGAAATAGCGGGAGCGGTCGGCCGACGACTGCTCCGGAACAAAGTTCGGCTCGACGGTCACTTCGATCTGGCGGGTCACGGCGCGGTACATAACCTCCATCATACCGAAATCCGCCCGGGGAACCAAACGCTGGAGACGGCTTTGGCGACATCGTCCCGCCAGAATTCGCGGGGAAGGACTCCCCCAAGGGAAGACACCCTTATGTGATCGTGCCGCTTTGCGGGACGACGGCTGGAACGGTAAACTCCATTGCACGTCGCGATTTGCGGAAGGGTTTTTGGCCCCCGATGACCATTGCCGACCAAGTGACGGGATCGACGATCGCGGGAACCGCGGGTGCCAAACCCGCAGGCACCAAGCCGCGGGCCGCCGCGCCGGCCATCACGCTGCCGGCCATCGGCGAGCGCGAACTCCGGCTCGATCTGTTCCGCGGGCTGGCGCTGTGGCTGATCTTCATCGACCATCTGCCAACCAGCCTGCTGACCTGGTTCACCATCCGCAATTACGGCTTCAGCGACGCCACCGAGATATTCATCTTCATCTCCGGCTATACCGCCGCCTTCGTCTACGGCCGTGCGATGCTGGAGAACGGCGTCGTCATCGCCACCGCGCGCATCCTGCGGCGCGTCTGGCAGATCTACGTCGCCCACGTCTTCTTGTTCACGATCTTCCTCGCCGAGATCTCCTATGTGGCGACCAGCTTCGAGAACCCGCTCTACACCGAAGAGATGGGCATCATGGATTTCCTCAAGCAGCCCGACGTCACCATCGTGCAGGCGCTGCTGCTGCGCTTCCGGCCCGTCAACATGGACGTGCTGCCGCTCTACATCGTGCTGATGCTGGCGCTGCCGTTGATCCTGTGGTCGATGAAGTGGAAGCCCGACGTCACGCTCGGCCTCTCGGTCGTGCTCTACGCGGTGACCTGGGAATATGACCTCTACTTCTCGGCCTATCCGAACGGCTTCTGGGCGTTCAATCCGCTGGCCTGGCAATTGCTTTTCGTCTTCGGTGCATGGTGTGCGCTCGGAGGTGCGCGACGCATGTCGCGCATTCTGGCCTCACCGGTGACGATGTGGATTGCGATCGCTTATCTGGTCGCGGCGTTCTACGTGACGCTGACCTGGTACGTGCCGCAGCTCGGTCACCTCATGCCGAAGCGCATCGAGCAGTGGATGTATCCGATCGACAAGACCGATCTCGACGTACTGCGCTTCACCCATTTCCTGGCGCTGGCCGCGCTCACCGTGCGCTTCCTGCCGCGGACCTGGCCGGGCCTGAAATCGCGCTGGCTGCGGCCGCTGATCCTGTGTGGGCAGCATTCCCTCGAGATCTTCTGTCTCGGCGTCTTCCTGGCCTTCGCCGGCCATTTCATCCTGGCCGAGGTCTCCGGCGGCGCAGCCATGCATGCGTTGATTAGTCTCTCCGGAATCCTGATCATGTGGGGGGTGGCCTGGGTCATTTCGTGGTACAAGAGCGTGGCTGACAAGAGCGGTGCGAAAACCAAAAACGCCGTCGGCAACGCCGATCTGGCGGGAGGGGGCTGATGAAGGCGAAGGTTCTCCTGAGCCTGATCCTGCTATGCGGTGGTCTCGCCGCGCCCATGGCGCGCGCGGGCGATGCTGCGTCTGCCGCTCCGGCCGCGCCCGCGGCCTGCGAATTGCCGCCCTATCTGCTCACCAGCGAAAGCCAGCTTCCCAAGGTCGCCGACGCCGTCAAGGCCGGCAAACCGCTCGAGATTCTGGTCATCGGCAGCCGCTCGACCACGATTCCTTCCTCGGAGAGCAGCTCATATCCGGCACGCATGGAGGTGAGCCTCAAGGACAAGCTGCCGCCCCCGGGAGCGGTGCACGTCTCCGTAGAAATACAGAGCAAGAGGACGGCACAGGAGACCGCCGCCACCTTCGTTAAGCTGATGGAAGCAAAAACGCCTACTTTGGTCATCTGGCAGACCGGGACCGTGGATGCTATCCGATCCATCGATCCCGACGAATTTCGCAGCGCAGTAACCGAGGGGGTTACTGCGTTGCAAAAGACAGGGGCTGACGTCGTCTTGATGAATTTGCAGTATAGCCCGCGCACCGAAACCATGATCGCGGCGCAGCCTTTTCTCGATAATATGCGCGTGGTGGCGCAGGAGCACGACATCCCACTGTTCGACCGTTTCGCGATCATGCGGCAGTGGAACGATCAGGGCCAGTTCGACCTGTTCAACCCGTCCCGCGGGCCTGAGCTGGCGAAACAGGTTCATGATTGCCTTGGCCGGGCGTTGGCACAATTCGTGATCGACGCTGCCCATCTGGAGCCGGCCCAGCAGCAAAATTGAGGTCTAGCGTTAATGAGTTCTCTCCGCCCTTTTTGTCTGACGTCATGGCTGGCTGCGCCCGCAGCAGCAATGCTGCTGGTGCTGGCACCCGCTTCGCAGCTGCGCGCGCAGACGCAAGCCGCACAGGCGACGCCCGCGCCCGCGCCGCCGGCTGATCCCGCTTCCGCCCCGTCCTCCCAAACCACCGTCGCCGCAACGTCTCCCGACCAGCGCGGCATCACCGCGCGTGCCATCGACAAGGTGAAGGAGGTCGCAAAGTCCGCCGGCGACATCTTCAGCCGAGTGCCCTGTCTGCCGCCGAAGGGCGGCTCGAAGGCGATGGGCACGCTGCCGCATGTCGCAAGCAAGCTCGTCGCCGGCCAGCCCGTCGTCATCGTCGCGTTCGGCTCGTCGTCGACCGCAGGATTCGGTGCGAGTTCGCCGGAGTTCAATTATCCGAACCGCCTCGCCGCACAGCTGCGCCGGAATTATCCGACCGCCGACATCACCGTCGTCAATGCCGGCGTTGGTGGCGAGGATGCGCCCGAGATGATGAAGCGCCTTCAGACGCAGGTGATCGACGTGCATCCGGATATGGTGATCTGGCAGGTCGGCACCAACGCCGTGCTGCGCAACCTCGATCCCGGCGAGACCGCAAAGATAGTCGAGGACGGCATCTCCCGCATCCAGGCTGCGGGCGGCGCCGACATCGTGCTGGTCGATCCGCAATATTCGCCGGCGGTCAACCAGCGCGCCGAGAGCGCCGGCAAGATGGTGAAGCTGCTCGGCAAGGTCGCCGAGCTTCGTCACGTCGGCATCTTCCCGCGCTTCGAGGTGATGCGCGAGTGGCACGAGAAGCAGGCGATCCCGGTCGAGGGCTTCGTCATCGCCGACGGCCTACACATGAACGATTGGGGCTATGCCTGCTTCGCCCAGCTCCTCGGCGACGACATCATCCACTCCGTCGGCCAGATCAAGCTCGGTGTGAACGTGCCGGCCGACGTGCGCGCGTATCGGCCGATGTAAATATAGGTGCCGTAGGGTGGGCAAAGGCGCGCTCTTCGCGCGCCGTGCCCACCATCCATCGTCAGTGTGATCGTGAATGGTGGGCACGCTTCGCTTTGCCCACCCTACGAGTCCGAGCCCTTGGCTCGCTCACGCTTTCTCCAGCGCCGCGGTCAGATCCTCGATCAGATCGTCCGCATGCTCGAGCCCGGCGGAGAAGCGGATGAAGCCCTCGCTGATGCCGAGCGCGGCGCGGTCTTCCGGCTTCAAACGCTGATGCGTCGTGGTCGCCGGATGCGTGACGAGACTCTTGGCGTCGCCGAGATTGTTGGAGATCTTCGCCAGCTTCAATTCATTGAGCACGCGGAACGCGGCCTGCTTGCCGCCCTTGACCTCGAAGCCGACCAGCGTCGAGCCGCCACGCATCTGCTTCTTCACCAGCGCCGCCTGCGGGTGATCGGCGCGGCCGGGATAGACCAGCCGCGAGATCTTCGGATGGCTGGCCAGCACCTCGGCAATGCGCGCCGCGGTGTCGGTCTGCGCGCGCACGCGCACGCCCAGCGTCTCCAGGCCCTTGAGCAGGACCCAGGCGTTGAACGGCGAGATCGACGGGCCGGTCTGGCGCATGAAATTGTGGATGTGCTCGGCGATGAAGGCTTCCGAGGACAGGATGATGCCGCCCAGACAGCGGCCCTGGCCGTCGATGTGCTTGGTCGCCGAATAGACCACGACGTCGGCCCCGAGCGCGAGCGGGCTCTGCCAGATCGGCGTTGCGAAGACGTTGTCGACGACGAGCCGCGCACCGCCCCTGTGCGCGATCTCGGCGATGCCGGGGATGTCGAGCACATCGAGCGTCGGATTGGTCGGGCTCTCCAGGAAGAACGTCTTGGTGTTGGGCTTGAGCGCCCGCTGCCACTGGTCGAGATCGAGGCCGTCGACCAGCGTGGTCTCGATGCCGTAGCGCGGCAGCAAATCCTGCACCACATAGAGGCACGAGCCGAACAGCGCCCGCGAAGCGACCACATGGTCGCCCGCCTTCAGCGGCGCCAGGATCGCGGTCGTCACCGCCGCCATGCCGGTGGCCGCCGAGCGGGCCGCCTCGGCGCCTTCGAGCTCGATCATGCGGCGCTCGAACATCGCGATGGTCGGATTGGAGTAGCGCGAATAGATGAAGCCGGGGTCCTCGCCCTTGAACCGCGCCTCGCACTCCTCGGCGCTGTTGTAGACGTACCCTTGCGTCAGGAACAGCGCCTCCGAGGTCTCGCCATATTGCGAGCGCAGGGTCCCGGAATGGACCAGGCGGGTTTCGGGACGGTAAGTGGCAGGCGACTTCGACATAGGACCCTCCGACATGACCGTCGAGCGAGAACGGTCACAAAAAAACCGGCCTGGATATCTCCACGGGCCGGGATCACAGAGGTCCCCGGCCTGTTTAGCGACTTATTTAACGTGGCTGCAAGCCGGCCGGCTCAAATCACCACGGGATAAGTGATGCTCATATTCCGCAATGCCCTTTCCGTCAAGGCGTCCATCGGATAGCCGTAAAAGGCTAGTATTTCCCGTCTATCGGGATGCGTTGCCCCTTGCTGAGGATCCCCGGTTGACGTTCACGGTCGCTGCCGACGCCAATGGTATCCTGCCCGACCGCATGATCGCGGCGATGGCGGAGGCGGGGCTCATCCTGCCCGCGTACGACTTCGTCGAGAGCCAGATCCAGCCGGCGAGCCTCGATTTGCGCCTCGGCGACATCGCCTATCGCGTCCGCGCCAGCTTCCTGCCCGGTCCCGGCGCCACCGTCGCCGAACGCATCGACGAATTGAAGCTGCACGAGTTCAGCCTGGCCGACGGCGCGGTGCTGGAGACCAACTGCGTCTACATCGTGCCGCTGCTGGAAAGCCTCGCGCTGCCGCCGGAGATCGTCGCGGCCGCGAACCCCAAGAGCTCGACCGGCCGGCTCGACGTCTTCACCCGCGTGATCGCCGACGGTACCCGCCGCTTCGACATGATCGGCGCCGGCTATCACGGCCCGCTCTATGCCGAGATCAGCCCGAAGACGTTTCCGGTGCTGGTGCGCGAGGGCTCGCGCCTGTCGCAGGTCCGCTTCCGCACTGGCGACGCCATCCTCAATGCCGACGAGCTCGATGCGCTGCATGCCGCCGAACGCCTGGTCGACATCGACGATGCCGATCTCTCCGGTGGCGTCGCCGTCTCCGTCGACCTGTCGGGTGAGAAAGCGAATGGCTTCGTCGGTTATCGCGCCAAGCGCCACACCGGCGTCGTCGACGTCGACCGCCGCTCCGGCTATGCAGTAGAGGATTTCTGGGAGCCGATCTCGGCCCGCCCCGACGGCAGCCTGATCCTCGATCCCGGCGAGTTCTACATCCTCGCCTCCAAGGAAGCTGTGCAGGTCCCGCCCGACTACGCCGCCGAGATGGTGCCGTTCGATCCCTTGGTCGGCGAGTTCCGCGTGCACTATGCCGGATTCTTTGATCCCGGCTTCGGCTATGCCGGTGCCGGCGGGCAAGGCGCGCGCGCCGTGCTCGAGGTGCGCTCGCGCGAAGTGCCGTTCATTCTCGAACACGGCCAGATCGTCGGCCGCCTCGTCTACGAGAAGATGCTGGCGCGCCCCGACGCCATGTACGGCCAGCGCATCGGCTCCAACTACCAGGCGCAGGGCCTCAAACTATCGAAGCATTTTCGGGTGTAGCCCGATCCTGTAGCCCGGATGGAGCGCAAGCGTAATCCGGGAGTTCTCTCGCTTGTGGCACCAATACCGGATTACGCTGCGCTCCATCCGGGCTACAAGGTGTTGGCATGACCGATCAATCCGAACTCGACGCACATATCCTCGACGACGTTGCGGACGCGCTGATCTATTCGGATCGCTCCGGCACAATCACACGCTGGAATCGGGCATCGGCCGCCCTGTTCGGCTTCTCCGCCGGGGAAGCGCTGGGGCAGAATCTCGATCTGATCATTCCAGAGCATCTGCGCGCCGCACACTGGAGGGGTTTTGAGGCTGCGCTTTCCAGCGGCACGATGAAGCTTGCAGGGCGTCCGACGCTGACACGCGCGCTGCACAAGAGCGGACGCAAGCTCTACATCGAGATGACCTTCGCGCTGGTGCGCGATGTCGCTGGAGCGGTGCAGGGATCGGTGGCGATGGCGCGCGACGTGACGGAACGCGTCGAGCGCGAGCGCGCTGCTAAGGCCGCACAAAATTCGTGATGCGGAATTGACGGGCCGCCGTGCAGGGCGGCCTGCATGCGCGTCATGTTGCCTGTCACCCGGTGCAGTGACACACTCGATCGAAACAACGATCGGGAGCGAACATGACCGCCGCATTAGACACAGCGCAGGAAGCCCAATGGAAACGCTGGCGCGCGGTCGCGGATCTCTATCACGCCTACTTCACGGGCCTGATCCTCACCGTTGTCACGCGGCGCGGCACGGCGGATGCCGCTGAATTCGTCTTCCGCGTGTTCCGCCGTCAGCAGCAGGAGCGCTTCCTGCCGGGGCTAGACAAGCTCGGCCTGCGGCATCTGCCGCCGGCGGTGGCTGCTGCGCAATATCACTATCTCTCCAACTGGATCGGCGGCGTGCATGTCGAATACATGTATGAGAGTGATCGCAAAGCCTGGATCCGCTATCCGCCGCCGCGCTGGATCTGGAAGGGCACCGCGATCTGCGGCGTGCCCGGCGAGGTCAGCCGCGCGATGCTGCGTGGCTGGCACGCCAACAACGGCGTCGCGCTCGGCGATCTCCGCCTCGGCTTCGTCTGCACCAAGCAGAGCGTCGATGGCCAAGACGGTCTCGAAGGCTATTACCACCAATACGATCACCCACTCGAGCTCGACCAGCGCCTGGTGTTCGCGCGGCATCTGGAGGCCCCTACGTTCGACGCGAAGACCGCGCCGGCTTTGCCAGTTGCGAGCTGGCCGAAACCGCGGCTGGAAAAAGCCTATCGCAACTATGCGATGGAATATGTCCGCACCGCTGCGCCGGTGATGGTGCAGCTGTTCGGCCCGGAAGATGCCGGCTATCTCCTGCATCTCACCGGCAAGCTGATCGGCATGCAATATTTCGACGAGGTCGCGGCGGCGTTGGCGATGAGCCGCGGTGGAGCGCGCGAATTCGCATCGTTCCTGAACGCGCTGTTCGCCGCGCAGGACGATGTGGCCGAAACGGTGCAATCAGAAGGCGCGTTCGAAACAAGCCAGCAGAGCTGGAAGTTGATGGACGACGTCGCCGACTATCACCCCGCCTGCGCTAAGGTGCTGGAAGGACTGTTCGAAGGCCTCGCTGCGGGATGCGGACGAAACATCGGCGTGCGCATGCGCACCGCGAGGGGCGGCCGCCCGCCGCTGGTCTGGACGATTGAATAGGCCAGGGTGCCGCCGCACCACTTCGCCTCTCCCCGCCTGCGGGGAGAGGCCGGAATTTGCGAAAGCAAATTCCGGGTGCGGGGTCTCGACGAGTCCAACTGTCACTGCCTTTGCCGGAGCAGCCCCTCACCCCAGCCCTCTCCCCGTAAGAACGGGGAGAGGGAGAAGGAAAGCCGCAATTCGCGGGTTGAAATGCGCTGCCGCAGGGCACGCCTGCACCTGACGCAGGAGGAATCGCTGCGCAGCATGCTAACAAGCGCCTGTTGCGCTTTCCGCGCGAAGAAATCGTTTCGCACACCTAGATATTGCCGCGCCGCAATTGGCGCTTGTGCCCGGGAGAGGACATGTCCGACATCGCCGAAATCCCGGTCGATGCACGGGAGCGCCCGCTGCCGCCGCCTCCGCGGCCGGTCAGGAGCGCGCTGACCGACGGCCCGATCCTGCGCACGCTGCTCGGGCTCGCCTGGCCGAACGTGATCGGGTTATCGGCCGGCATGTGCGTGGTGATCGCCGAGACCTCTTATGTCGGCCGGCTCGGTGTCGAGGCGCTGGCCGCGATGGCGCTGGTGTTTCCGACTGTGATCCTGACCATGACGATGTCGGGCGGCGCCATGGGCGGCGCGGTGGCCTCCGCCATCGCGCGTGCGCTCGGCGCCGGGGATCGCGAGCGCGCCGGAACGCTCGCCGTGCACGCGATGCTGATCGGCATCAGCTTCGGTCTCGTCTTCATGCTGGGCATGCTGATCTTCGGGCCGCGCCTGCTGGAATTGCTCGGCGGCCGCGGCAATGTGCTGACCCATGCAATCGCCTACACGCAGGTGTTTTTTGGCGGCGCGGTGCTGCCCTGGCTGCTCAACACCATGGCCGGCGTCCTGCGCGGCACCGGCAACATGAAGCTGCCGTCGCTGTTGATCCTCAACTCGGCGGCCTGGCAGGTCGTGCTCGGCGGTACGCTGGGCCTCGGGTTCGGACCGGTGCCGCAGCTCGGCATGCGCGGCGTCGCGGCCGGCGCGCTGATCGCTTACTCCATGAATATCTGCATCATGGGCTGGTACCTGTTCTCGGGCCGCGCCCGCATCGCGCCGAGGCTGCGCGGCTTGCGCATCCAATGGGCGATATTTTTCGACATCCTGAAGGTCGGCGCCATCGCCTGCTTCTCGCCGCTGCAATCGGTGCTGACGATCTCGATCTTCACCCACATGCTGGCGAAGTTCGGCACCGCGATCCTCGCCGGCTACGGTATCGGGGCGCGGCTGGAATTTTTGCTGACCTCGATCGCGTTCTCGTTCGGCATCGCCTGTGTGCCAATGGTCGGGATGGCGATCGGCGCGGGTCGCGTCGCGCGCGCCCGGCGCATCGCCTGGATCGCCAGTGCTGCCGCTTTCGTGGCGGTCGGCGCGCCGGCATGCTTCGTTGCGATGTTCCCCGATCTCTGGGTCAATATCTTCACCGACAGCGTCGCCGTGCGCGCAGCGAGCCATCAATATCTCTCGACGGTCGGACCGTTCTACGCCTTCTTCGGCCTTGCAACGACGATGTATTTCTCCTCGCAAGGCGCCGCCAAGGTGATCGGGCCGGTGCTAGCGCAGACCGCGCGGCTGATCTACATCGCAGCTGTCGGCTGGTGGCTGTCGACCCACGATGCCACCGCGCAGAGCTTCTTCTGGCTTGCCGCAAGCTCGATGGTCGTGCTCGGCCTGCTGTCGTGCTCCAGCGTGGTGCTGACCCGCTGGGGACCGCGCCAGACGAAACCTGTGATCAGGCCAGCTCTGTCAGGTGCTGCCGACTAAAGCGCGATGAGATTAGGATGAACGCGCTTTAGGTTGTTGTTTGAGCATGATCTTTTCGGAAAACCGCTGCGCACTTTTCCGGATCATGCTTTAGCGATGCCTATGGCGGCGATGGCCGCCACCGCCGCCGGTGTTGGCGAGCCGCATCAATTGCGGGATCATTGCCATCATCTCGCCGCCACCGGCGCCACCGAGCATGCCCATGATGTCGCCGCCGCCCATGCCGCCGAGCCCGGTCGGCATATAGCCGCCGCCCATCGGGGTGTAACCACCGTAGTTCGGCGCAGCGAAGCCGCCGCCGAAATTGCCGCCGGACAGGCCGCCGCCCATCATCCCGCCGAGCCCGCCGCCGCCATTCTCCATCATGCGGCTCATCATCGGGCCAATGGTCTGCATCAGCATGGCGAAGCGGCGCTTGCCCATCTTTGCCTTCATCATTTCCAGCATCGGAGCCATCCGGGTCATCATGTCCTCGCCGCCGGCACCTCCGCCGCCAAAACCTGCGAACTGCGCCTTCGCCGGCGAGCTCGCGACGCAAAACAACAGCAGCACGGCGGCCGCCTGGCAGATCACCTTGTCCGCACCTCTCATGGCATGCTCCTCGCGTGCGTCGCTCCGCCGGGAGAGCGGAACCAACCGGGCGCACCTCGCCATGGTTATGGCTGGCGAGGGCGGAGCTCTGTGAGAAAACTCACGGAGGATGATCAGGCCGCGGCGGGCGGAAACGCTCTGTGCAAGGCGATCACGGCTTCGCCGGTCTGCCCCTGAACATAAGGCGCAAGCTCGTTCGGCAGCATGTCGATGATCCAGACCAGGCGACACCGTTTCTCACCATCGGCAATCACCTGCACCGAGGCGCTGTAGTGCTTCAGCCGCTCGTTGCTGATGGCGTAGACCAGGCGCCGCCGCGCGTCGTCGCAATCGACCAGCACCTCGCGTGCCACCGAGCCATTGGCGAAGGTGACGATGCGCGCATCGCCGTCGAGGGTGCAGGCGGTGACGAAGCCCGGCACCAGCCGTTGATGCAGCGCGCCGAAATCGCGCACCGCGTCCCAGACATCGTGTGCGGAGGCGGGAAGGGGAATGTCATTGTGGATGGAGGCCATGGAGGTGTCCTTGATTGGAAGGGGGCATAGCAAGAACCGTGATTGCACTGGCGAGCTTGTGGCTTGCGCGTGCTGCACTCTCCGCCGTCATCGCCCGACTTGGTCGGGCGATCCAGTATTCCAGAGGCCGTTGCGATTGAATCGAGAAGCTGCGGCGTACTGGATGCCCCGGTCGAGCCGGGGCATGACAGCGTGCATGGAGTGAGCACTATCGCACTCACACGCAAACCGCCTCGACATTGTTGCCATCAGGGTCGATCAAGAACGCCGCATAATAGGTCGGGCTGTAATCCTTGCGCGGGCCGGCGCCGCCATTGTCGCGACCGCCGTTCTTCAGGCCTTCGCTGTGGAAGGCCTTGACCGCGTCGTGATCTTTGGCGCGAAACGCGATGTGGGCGCCGTCGGCCTTGCGGCCCTTGTTGAGATGCAGCCAGAGCGCCGGCTCGCCCTTCGGCCCGAAGCCGGCATATCCGTCGCCGCTCGAGCACAGGACATGGCCGAGCGGCGCCAGCACCGCGGTGTAGAAGCGCGTGGCGGCGTCGAGATCGGCAACGCGAAGTCCGATGTGGTCGTACATGTTCGTCTCCATTTGCAAAACGCGCCGCAACTGGCGCGCGCCGGAGCCGAAGCTAGTCGAGGTGAGGTGAGACGCTCTTGGAAAATCTTGCGCTCGGCGCCCGGCTAGATCGCCGGCGTCTCCGCCTGCCACCGGATCACCCGCTTCAGGTGATACAGCTGGACCCACATGTTGGCTCCGATCACACTGACCGTTGCGACGATCAATGCCGTGAGCTTCTGCGGTTTATGGAGGGCGAGGACGAGCAGGAACGCGGACAGGATCGCCGTGACTCCAAAGCTGGACCAGAGCCCGATGAGGCGTGGTGCAAACCAGGTTGGCTCTCCATCGGGCCCCCATTGCATCGGAATCTTGCGCGAGTTGATCTGGCGGCCGTAATAGAGGGCGCAGCCCGCGATGAAGGCGAGCCCCACGGCAAGCGCGATCAGCGTGGCCGCAATCACGTTACCCGAGGGACTGTTCATCTGCCGGCTCGCCGCATTGACGGGGCGTTGATTCGCCCTTCGGTTGTAGTACAGCGCGATGTGCCGCGGGCGCCAGCGCGTCGCGCCTGTCTGGTCAACAGAGGGTTACCTGCGATGCCGGGCCTGTCTCAGTTGAGGACGAGGCGTTCCCCAAAAATGCTGCGTTCCCCCTTCGAGGCCTGACGGAACTTGGTCGGCGACACGCCCGCGGCGCGGTGGAAGGTGCGGACGAAGTTGGAGAGGTCGCCAAAGCCGACGTCATAGGCGATGTCGGTGACCGCGATGTCTTCATCAGCGAGCAGCCGCGCCGCATGTCGCAAGCGCGAGCGCACCAGATATTGATGCGGGGTGACACCGAGCACGCTCGAGAACAATCGCAGGAAGTGGAATGGGCTAAGGCCTACTTGCCGCGCGGCCTGCTCCAGGTCGACTTCGGATTGCGAATTGTCGTCGATCCACAGCGCAGCTTCCACCGCGCGCCGGCGGTCGCGCGCGGTCGGCGGTGTCTGCTTGCGCGTCTTGCCCGAGGCGACATCGATAAAGCGGCCGGCCAGGATGTGACCGATTTCGTCGAGGCCGATGTCGCTGTTGCCATCTGCCGCCGTCTGGGCGAGCTCACCGAACACCATCAGCTCGGGCAGCGGGGGCGTCGCGCCGATCTGCCAGACCTCGCGACGTCCGCCGAGGGCGTCGACCAGATCCTCACTGAGGAAAAAGCACAGACAGACGTCGCCGGACACGTGCTCATGCGTGCAGGTGTATTCCTCGCCGGGGGCGCCGACCAGCATCGAGCCCGCCACCAGCTCGAAGAAGCCGGCGCGGCAATGGCAGCCAAAGCTGCCCGAGCGGACATAGGCGATGGAATGGCCGGTGCGGCATTCGGCAAATGGCGTGTCGTCCGGTCCCGCATCGCAGCGAAACTCGGAGACGGTCATCGAACGTGTCGTCAGCAGCGTGGTCGCGTCCATGCCGCTCTATCTAGGCATGATCCGGGGAAGTGTTAGCGGATTTCCGACGAGATCATCCCCAAAAAACAAAGCTGAGGTGCGATCCAGATCGCACCTTAAGTGGACGGTCTCGGCGGGGCAACGGGCAGCAACACCTCGAACAGCGTCTTGCTGGCGACGGGATGAGCACCTTCGAGCGCCAGAAGCCGCCGCTTGGAGATCACGCCGCCGTAAGGCGAGAGCCGGTCGGTATAGTTGCCGGCCTCCAGCACCCGATGGCAGGGCACGATCAGCATGTAGGGATTTTTCGCGATCGCCTGCGCCACCGAATGCGCGGCACCGGAGGCGCCCAGCGCCTTGGCGACCTCGTGATAGGTGCGAGTTTCCCCGCGCGGAATGGTGCAGGCGAACTCGTAGACGCGCCGGTTGAAGCCGGGCACGCCGCCGGCGTCGAGGCTGACGTCGGAAAAATCGGGGTCGCTGCCTTGCAGCAGAGCTACGATGCCCTCGATCGCAAGCTCGGCGTTCTCGGACGGCCGCTGCTCGCGCGCCTCGGGATGGATCTGGAAAATCCGGCGACGGGTGTCGATCTCCCGCGCCTTGGGCAATTGCACGGCGACCACGCCGGTGCTGCTCCAGATGATGCCGCAGCGCCCTACGGCCGTGTCGAATATCGCGTAAGCACGCCCCACCATGCACACGCCCCACTCAGTGCACGTTTCTCCCCAGACCGGCGATCATAACACCGCCACAATCCGGCGCACTTGGAATCTTGCCAAAACGTTAAGAAGCGTCAGGCCGGCCGCGCCAAAGCGCTTGGCGCGCGGCGCCGTCTCGGCTAATCAGGATGGGCGCGGCTTGCGCATCCGCGGGCGTAGTTCAATGGTAGAACGGCAGCTTCCCAAGCTGCATACGAGGGTTCGATTCCCTTCGCCCGCTCCAAGCTTCGACCCGGCCGATATGCGGAATGTGGTAGGCTGAAGCTATGGTCAGGACGCTCGAACAAGCCATTGCGCAAATCTCCCGGCTCCCGGCTGCCGATCAGGAAGAGATTGGCCGGAAATTGCTTTCGCATGTCGAAAAGCTCAGCGCCCTTCGGTCTGAAATAGACCGCGGCATCCATTCGCTCGATGCAGGCGAGGGCGAATCCCTGAATATGGAAGAGTTTCTTCGCGAAAAGAACTCACGCCATGGTGGAGCATAGGCTTCCGCGCGAGACGAAATTGGGTACGGATTGCGTTCGCTGGCGGCCGCTCCGCAAATTATCTTCTATCGCCTGAAGGATGACCGGGCTGAGATCGTGCGAGTGCTCGATGGCAGGCAGGATATCGAGCCGATCTTTTCCAATGACAAGAATGGGTGGCAGAGCGGGCGATGCCTGATGAAGGCGTCGTCTGCCGACTAAGCCCGAATCTCTTCGGGCGGGCCGCGCGGGCCAAGATTCTAATATATTGGCCTCACGCTTTCCGGCATCTGTCGCGCTCCGTAGTAATCTCTCTATCTTATACGGTCCGATTGCCAGGCAACGCTTGTGGTGAAAGCCATGGACCAGCAGAAACTCGATCGCGCGATCGGTCGCCGCCTGAAGACGCTGAGGACGCAGGCGGGCATGACGTTGAACGAACTTGCGGCGCGGTCCGGCGTCAGCCGGGCCATGATCGGGCGGGTGGAGCGGGCGCAGAGCAGTGCGACGGCCGCGCTGCTCGGAAAACTCTGCGCGGCGCTGGACGTGTCGCTGAGCGATGTCGTCGCGCTGGCCGAGAAGCCGCCGGAGCGGCTGGTGCGGCTTGCCGACCAGCCGCATTGGCGTGATCCCGACAGCGGCTATCGGCGGCGTCATGCCTCGCCGCCGGATGCGGCAAGCGGCATCGAGATCATCGTCGTCGACCTGCCGGCCGGTGCCCGTGTTTCCTACAGTCCCTGGGGCCGCAACGCCTTCACCCAGCAACTGTTGATGCTGGAGGGCGCGATCGCCGTGCATATCGATGCCAAGGCGGTGCGGCTGCGCGAAGGCGATTGCCTGGATTTCGACGTGATGCGCGCCGTGATGTTCGAGAACGAGACCCGGCAGGATGCGCGCTACGTCATCATCACGCGGCGCGGCGCCTCTTACGGGAAGATGTGATGGTGCCGACGCGATCCGAGACCCCTCAGGTGAGGCCTTGACGATGCAGATCCGCACTGGCGACACCTTTGATCCGCGCGTCATCGCGCTGCTCGATCATCACGTCACGGCGGCGCGGGCGCAGACTGCGCCCGGCAGCGCCCATGCGCTCGATCTCGCGGGGCTTCGCGCGCCTGATATCGCGTTCTGGACCGGTTGGGACGGCGAGACGTTGGTCGCCACCGGCGCGCTGAAGATGCTTTCGGCTGACCACGGCGAGGTGAAGTCGATGCACACGCTGCAGACCACGCGCCGGCGCGGCTTCGGCGGCCAGATGCTCCGCCACATCATCGCGGAAGCCCGCATGCGCGGCATGACGCGGCTCAGCCTGGAGACCGGCTCTTGGGATTATTTCAGGCCCGCGCACGCCCTCTACCGGGCTCACGGCTTCGTCGCCTGCGGCCCGTTCGAGTTCTATGTCGAGGACCCCAACAGCCTGTTCCTGACGCTCGACCTGGCCACCGGCTGAGCCTGCGACTGGCGCGAGGCGCATCCAGCCTCAACCTGTTCGCATTGTTCGTGGGAGCATGGCGGGGAGGAAAATGACCCGCATCCCTCAAAATGAGTTGCGTACCTCAAAACACCTCTGCTAGCCTTCAGCCATGGCCGAGACGCTCACCCCGACTGCGCTGACGCTGAAGGACATCGCCCGCGAGGCCGGCGTCAGCTTGGCGACGGTCGATCGCGTCCTGCACAACCGTCCGGGCGTCCGGCCGGACACGGTCCGGCGCGTCAAGGCGGCGATCGAGCGCAATTCGTTCCAACCGCACGTCGCCGCCGCCGAGCTCGCCCGCAGCCGCGTCCGGCGCTTTGCCTTCGTGATGCCGTCGGGGCCGAATCCGTTCATGCAGCAGATCGAAGCCTATCTCGGTGAAATGTCGGCCTGGCTGTCGGCCCGCCGCCTCAGCGTCGAGATGATCGCAACCGACGTGTTCGACCCCTCCGCGCTCGCGGCCTCGCTGGAGTCGCTCTCGGGCGATTACGACGGCATCGCCGTGGTGGCGCTGGACCATCCCGGCGTCCGCGCCGCCATCAACGATCTCGTCGATGCCGGCACCAAGGTGGTGACGCTGGTCTCGGACGTGCCGTCCTCGGGCCGTCACCATTATGTCGGCATCGACAACATCGCTGCGGGTCGCACCGCTGGCGCGCTGGTCGGGCGGCTGGTCGGCCAGAGGTCCGGCAAGGTCGCGATCGTCGCGGGTTCGCAGGGCCTGCGCGACCACGCCGAGCGCATCTTCGGCTTCAACCAGGTGATGGCGACGGAATTCCCCGATCTCAGCGTGCTGCCGGTGTTGGAAGGGCGCGACGAGGACGAGCGTTCGGAGCAACTGCTGGCGCGGCTGTTCGGCAGGCATGCCGACATTGTCGGCCTTTATAACGTCGGCGCCGGCACGCAAGGCGTGGCCAAGGCTTTGACCGATGCCGGCCGCGACAAGCAGGTGGTGTTCGTCGGACACGACGTCACCGCGTTGACACGGCGGCTGCTGTTGCAGGGCGTGATGGATGCGGCGATCTCGCAGAACCCCGGCCACGAAGCGCGTGCCGCCGTGCGCGTTCTGCTCGCGCTCGCCCGCGGCGAGCCGATCTTGCGCGAACAGGAGAAGATCAGGATCGACATCGTGATGCGGGACAATCTGCCCTAGCGGCAGTGGATTTCGAAACGGTCCGCTGCGGTGAACGCGACGTCAAGATCGAGCACCGCGACAGGCAAAAGGGAGGATGGCGTGTATCTCGGCGTGGACATCGGCACGTCCGGTGTGAAAGCGGTGCTCGTGAGCGAAGCCGGCGCGATTGTCGCGACGGCCGCGCGCGAGCTTGCGCTGTCGCATCCCGCGCCGCTGTGGTCCGAGCAGGACCCGGATGCCTGGGCCGATGCGGCGATCGGCGCGGTCGACGATCTCGCCGCTCGCCATCCGCGCGAAGTCGCGCGGGTAGCCGGCATCGGGCTGTCAGGCCAGATGCACGGCGCAACGCTGCTTGGCGAGGACGGACGGCCGCTGCGCCCGGCCATTCTCTGGAACGACGGCCGCTCGCAGGCCGAATGCGTCGCGCTGGAGCGGCGCTGCCCGTCGCTGCACGCGATCGCCGGCAATCTCGCCATGCCCGGCTTCACGGCGCCGAAGCTGCTCTGGGTCGCGCGGCATGAGCCGAAAATCTTCGACCGCGTGGCAAAGGTGCTGCTGCCCAAGGCCTATGTCCGCTATCGCCTCACCGGCGAAATGGTCGAGGATATGTCGGACGCGGCTGGCACGCTGTGGCTCGATGTCGGTCTGCGCCGCTGGTCGGCCCTGTTGCTGCATGCCACCGGGCTCGATCTGCATCATATGCCGCGCCTCGTCGAGGGCAGCGAAGTGAGCGCGGTGCTCGCGCCGGAATGGGCGCAGCGCTGGGGCATGACTGGGAATGTCGTGGTTGCCGGCGGCGCCGGCGACAATGCGGCAAGCGCCATCGGACTTGGCGCGATCGCGCCGGGCAATGCCTTCCTGTCGCTGGGCACATCCGGCGTGGTCTTCCGCGTGACCGACCGGTTCGCGCCGGCGCCCGCTTCGGCCGTGCATGCCTTCTGCCACGCGCTGCCCGGTCTCTGGCACCAGATGGGGGTGATGCTGTCGGCAGCGGCCTCGCTCGCCTGGCTGTCAGGCGTGATGGAGACGCCGGCCGCAGCGCTCTTGGCGCCGCTCGGCGAGCGCGTCGACGGACCGAGCCCCGTGTCCTTCCTGCCGTACCTGGATGGCGAGCGCACGCCGCACAACGATGCCGCCGCCAGCGGCGCCTTTGTGGGCTTGCGCGGCGCGACCGCGCGGGCGCAGATCGTCCAGGCCGTGCTCGAAGGCGTCGCCTTTGCCGCGCGCGACAATCTGGCGGCGCTGAGCTCAGCGAGTGGGCCGCTTGCCGAGCTCGATCTCGTCGGCGGCGGCTCGCGCTCGCCGCTGTGGGCACAGATCTGCGCCGACGTACTCGGCATTCCCGTCCACCGCATCGAGGAAGGCGAAGTGGGCGCCGCGCTCGGCGCTGCGCGTCTCGGCCGCATCGCCGCGACCGGCGGAGACCCCGCGGAGGTCTGCAAACCCCCGCGGCGGCTCGCGAGCTTCACACCCCGCCCGTCCGTCATTGCGGCCTATGACGAGGCCTATCGGCGGTGGCGCGCGCTTTATCCCGCATTGAAGGAGTTATCTTAAGTGAACGCGTCAGCCAAATTCTTCGAGGCCAGCACGCCTGTCGCCTTTGCCGGCAAAGATGCGGAAAGCACGCCCGCCTTCCGCTGGTACGACAAGGACCGCCTCGTGCATGGCCGCCGGCTGGAAGACCATTTGCGCTTTGCGGTCTGCTATTGGCATTCGTTCTGCTGGCCGGGCGGCGATCCCTTCGGCGGTGAGACTTTCCTGCGACCCTGGCACCACGGCAATGATGCGATGGCGCTGGCGCGGGCCAAGGCCGATACCGCCTTCGAGCTGTTTCGCCTGCTCGACGTGCCGTTCTTCACCTTCCACGACGTCGATGCGGCGCCGGAAGGTGCTTCGCTTCGCGAGTCCGTCGCCAATCTCAACGCGATCGCCGATCTGTTCGAAGCGAAGATGGCTTCCGCGAAGGTCCGCCTGCTCTGGGGCACCGCCAATCTGTTCACGCATCGTCGCTACATAGCCGGCGCCGCGACCAATCCGGACCCCGAGATCTTCACCTATGCCGCCGGCCAGGTTCGCGCCGCGCTGGAGGTGACGCACCGGCTCGGCGGCCAGAACTACGTATTGTGGGGCGGGCGCGAGGGCTACGAGACGCTGCTCAACACCGATCTCAAGCGCGAGCTCGACCAGCTCGGCCGCTTCGTCTCGCTGGTCGTCGAGCACAAGCACAGAATAGGCTTCAAGGGACCGATTCTGATCGAGCCGAAGCCGAAGGAGCCGACCAAGCATCAATACGATTTCGACGTCGCCACCTGCTACGGCTTCCTCGAACGCTACGATCTTCTCAAGGACGTCAAGCTCAACATCGAGCAGAACCACGCCATCCTCGCCGGCCATTCCTTCCATCACGAGGTCGCTCTCGCCGAGGCGCTCGGCGTGTTCGGCTCGCTCGACATCAACCGCGGCGACGATCTGCTCGGCTGGGACACCGACCAATTCGCGATGAACGTGCCGGAGCTCGCCTTGGTGTTCCACGAGATCCTGAACCGCGGCGGCTTCACCACGGGCGGGCTCAATTTCGATGCCAAGATCAGGCGTCAATCGATCGATCCTGACGATCTGATCCATGCCCATGTCGGCTCGATGGATGCCTGCGCGCGCGCCTTCCTCGCCGCCGCCGACATGCTCGACGCCGGCGCGCTCACCACGCCGCTTGCGAAGCGTTACGAGGGATGGGCCGGCCCCGAGGGCCGGGCCATTCTTGGCGGCCAGCGTTCGCTCGCCGATCTCGCCGACCGTGCGCTCGGCCCCGGCTTCGACCCGCAGCCGCGCTCGGGGCGGCAGGAATATCTGGAATCCCTGGTCAACCGCTACGTCTGAGGAAGTCCGCTGATGGCAAATGCTGACGCGACCCCGGTCCTGGAGCTGACCGGCATCGGCAAGGAGTTCGGCGCGATCCGCGCGCTGCACGACGTCGACATGCAGGTCTTCCCGGGCGAAGTGGTCGGCCTGATGGGTGACAACGGCGCCGGCAAGTCGACGCTGGTTAAGATCATCGCCGGCAATTTCCGCCCCACGCACGGCGAGATCCGCTTCGCCGGCAGCGCGGTCCACTTCAACCGGCCGGTCGATGCCCGCGCCGTCGGCATCGAGGTCGTCTACCAGGACCTCGCGCTATCAGACAATCTGACCGCGGCCGCCAACGTCTTCCTCGGCCGCGAGCTGAAGCGCAAATTCGGACCCATTGCCTTGCTCGACCACAAGGCGATGGCGGCGCGCGCGCTGGAGCTGTTCGGCGAGCTGCGCTCGGAGACGCGCCCTGACGATCTCGTCAAGCAGATGTCGGGCGGCCAGCGCCAGGCCGTCGCGATCGCACGGACGCGGCTCTCCAACGCGCGGCTGGTCATGATGGACGAGCCGACCGCCGCGATCTCGGTGCGCCAGGTCGAGCAGGTGCTCGGCCTGATCCACCGGCTGAAGGAGCAGGGTGTCGCCGTGATGCTGATCTCGCACCGCATGCCCGACGTGTTCGCGGTGTGTGACCGCGTGGTCGTCATGCGCCGCGGCGAGAAGCGCGCCGACAAGCCGATCCACCAGACCTCCCCCGAGGAGGTCACCGCCCTCATCACCGGTGCGAAGGAGGCGGCGTGATGGCCATGCCCATGGAATCTCCGATCAGCTTCACCAATATTGGCCGGATCAGATGGTGGCAGCGCGGCATCTTCGCCTCCCAGACCGGCTATGTCCTGCTCGCGCTGGCCGTGCTGCTGGTGATCATGCACTTCGCCAGCCCATACTTCTTCACCGAAGGCAACATGCAGAACGTGGCGAAGAACTTCTCCTTCATCGCCATTGCGACGCTGGGCGTTACCTTCGTGATCATCACCGGCGGAATCGACCTGTCGGTCGGCTCGATGATGTGCTTCTCCGCCATGATCACCTCGATGGTGATGACCGAGCTGTCGACGCCCGGCGGGCTCGGCGCCTCGCTGTTCGTGCACATGGCGGCCGACGGCAAGACCGTGCTCGCCAACGTGCCGGGGCTGATCCTGCTAGTCTCGATCCTCGCCGGCCTCGGCGTCGCGCTGGTCGCCGGCCTCGTCAACGGCTTCTGCATCGCCGTGCTCGGCCTGTCGCCCTTCGTCACCACGCTCGGCATGCTCTCGATCGTGCGCGGGCTCGGCTATGTCGTCTCCAACGGCCGCGGCAGTTTTCCGGGCGGACCGGACGCCGATTATTTCTACGCAGCTACGTCGGGTGACGTGCTCGGCGTGCCCGTGCCTTTCATCTATCTCGTGATCCTCGCGCTGGCGATGGCCGTGGTGCTGCACCACACTTCATTCGGCCGCCACGTCTTCGCGCTCGGCGGCAACGAGAAGGCGGCCGAGCTCACCGGCATTCCGGTGGTGCGGGTGAAGATCGAGGTCTACGTGATCTGCGCGCTCGCGGCGGGGCTCCAGGGCATTATCATCTCCGGCTGGCTCGGATCGGCGCCGGCCAACATGGCGACATCCTACGAGCTCAACGTGATCGCGGCGGCCGTCATCGGCGGCGCCAATCTGGCCGGCGGCATCGGCGGTCCGTTGGGGGCCATCGTCGGCTGCGTGCTGCTCGAGGTGATCCGCAACGGGCTCGTGCTGGCCCAGGTCAGCTCCTACTGGCAGCAGACGCTGGTGGGCGTGATCATCATCCTGGCCGTGCTGGTCGATCGCGTGCGCTCGCGGATGAGCTGAGGTGACGTCGTTTCGGGAGGGCAACGAACATGCCGCCTATCCGCTTCCCGGACGCTTCTTTGAGAGGATAGGCGCAAGAGAAGGGTGGAGGAGACAATGAGGAAACTTCTTCTTGCCGGCATCACTGTTGCAATGATGGCAACGCCGGCTTCGCTGCGAATTACCGCTTCGTCATCGTGCCGAAGGCGATGAACAATCCGTTCTTCGACTTCGCGCGCGACGGCTGTCTGAAGCGCGCCAAGGAGCTCGGCAATATCGAGTGCATCTACAAGGGTCCGGTCGAGCATGAGCCGGCGACGCAGGCCCAGATCATCCAGGACTTCGTCACGCAGAAGGTTGACGGTCTCGCCATCTCGGTCGCCGACGTCGCGGCCATGACCAAGTCGATCGAGGCGGCGACCGCCGCCGGCATTCCCGTCATCACCTTCGATGCCGATGCGCCGGGCTCCAAGCGCATCGCCTATATCGGCACCAACAACAAGGAGTTTGGCTTGGCCCTCGGCAAGCAATTGCTAAAGATGCGTCCCGACGGCGGCAAATACGCGATGGTCTCGGGCGGTCCCGGCGCCAAGAACCTCGCCGAGCGCGTCGACGGCGTGCGCGAGGCGCTGAAGGGCTCGAAATGGACCGAAGTCGCGGGCTCGCCGACCTTCTGCAACGACGATCCCGCGCTCGCGGTGCAGCAGATGACGGACATGCGCACCGCAACGCCGGACCTCGCCGCCATCGTTCCCATCGGCGGCTGGCCGATGTTCGCCCCCGAAGGCTTCAAGGCGTTCGCCTCCAGGAACAAGAAGGATATCGATTCAGGCAAGTTCACGCTGGTCGTCGCCGATACGCTCAAGATGCAGCTCGAGCTCCTGCGCGACGGCTATGCCAATGCGCTGGTCGGCCAGCGCCCGTTCGAGATGGGCGAGAAGGCGATGGACACGCTGCTCGCCATCAAGAAGGGCGAGAAGGTGCCGGAGATCGTCTACACCGGCCTCGATCTGGTGACCAAGGACAACGTTGCGCAGATGTTGAAGTAGGAGCGCGCCGCCAGCCCCGCGCTCCTGCCTGCCTCCCCCGCTTGCGGTTTCCGCGAGCGGGGGAGATGATTTGGACGTTGGAAGGAAGACTCCTGGAAGGCAATGGGAATGAAACGGTCGCGCCTTGGCTCTCTCGACGTCACCTCAATCGGCCTCGGTTCCGCTCCGCTCGGCGGATTGTTCACCCCCGTGAGCGATGCCGATGCGGAAGCGACGATCGCACGTGCCTGGTCGCTCGGCGTGCGCTTCTTCGATACCGCACCGCTTTACGGCTTTGGCCTGGCCGAGCGGCGGCTCGGCGCGTTCCTGCAGCAGCAGCCGCGCGAATCCTATGCGATCTCGACCAAGGTCGGGCGTCTCTTGCGCGCGCCGGAGGGCGCTGCCGCCGAGGACGAGCACTACAAGGGCACGCCGCGCGAGCGGCCGGTGTTCGATTTCAGCCATGACGGCGTGATGCGCTCGGTAGAAGAAAGCCTCGCCAGGCTCGGGCTCGATCGTGTCGACGTCCTGCTCGTGCATGATCCCGACGATCATTATGACGATGCCGTCGCCGGTGCCTTCCGCGCGCTGCAGCGCCTGCGCGAGGACGGCACGGTCAAGGCAATCGGGGCCGGCATGAACCAGTCGGAGATGCCAGTCCGCTTTGCCGACGCCGTGCCCGTGGACTGCTTCCTGCTCGCCGGCCGGTACACGCTGCTCGATCAGGGCGCGCTGGATGCGCTGTTTCCAGCCTGCCAGGCCAGGAACATCGGCATCCTGCTCGGCGGCATCTACAACAGCGGCATCCTGGCCAATCCGCACACGAGTGCGAAGTTCAATTATCAGGACGCCGATTCGGCGCTTGTCGCGCGTGCGCTCGAACTCGACGGGCTCTGCCGCAAGCACGGCACCGAGCTGAAAGCCGCAGCGCTTCAGTTCTGCATGGCCCATCCGACCGTGACGGTCGCCGTGATGGGCGCGCGCAATGCCGCGGAAGTCGCCGACAACATCGCGATGTCGGAGGCGGCGGTGCCGCAGGCCTTCTGGCAGGAGCTGCGCGCGAGAAACCTCGTCGATGCGCGGGCGCCGCTGCCGGGCGGAGCGTGAGCCATGATCATCGACGGTCACCAGCATTTCTGGGATCCGGCGCGCGCCGACTATCCCTGGATGGAGGCGGACGAGCTCACGCCGATCCGCCGTGCCTTCGGTCCCGGCGATCTCGCACCATTGCTGAAAGCAAACGGCATCGACGCCAGCATCCTGGTGCAATGCCGCTCCGCGCTGGAGGAGACCGAGGAATTCTTGCGCATCGCGGATGCGACGCCCTCTGTCATCGGTGTCGTCGGTTGGGCTGATCTGACGGACGGGGCACTTGACGAGACGCTTCATCGCCTTCGAGCCTCCCCCGGTGGCGACAAGCTGGTCGGCATCCGCCACCAGGTGCACGACGAGTCCGATCCGGATTGGTTGCTGCGCGAGGACGTCCAGCGCGGACTCACGGCGGTGTTCGCCCGCGATCTCGCCTACGATTTCCTGGTCCGCACCCGCGAGCTACCCTCGGCCATCGCAACCGCCCAGGCCTTCCCGCAAGCACGCTTCGTGCTCGATCACGCCGCCAAGCCGCCGATCGCCGACGGTGGAAGCGACGAATGGGCCGATCGCATCAAAGCGCTCGCCGCCTGCGGCAATGTCTGGTGCAAGATTTCAGGGTTAGCGACGGAAGCAGTCTGGAGCGATTGGGATGCGGAGCGTCTGTTTCCGTTCGTTCAGCATGTCGCGACATGCTTTGGCGAGGATCGGTTGATCTTCGGCTCGGACTGGCCGGTGTGTCTGCTTGCGGGCAGCTACGGCGAGATCAAGGGTGCGTTGGAAGCGTGCTTGATGAAGCTTGGTCCGCAGGTGAGGGAGAAGGCGTTTGGTGTGAACGCACGGACGGCGTATCGGTTGGGGGTTGGCAGTTAGAGCGAAGCACCGGGCTGTTTCTTACCCTCCCCTGGAGGGGGAGGGTCGACCGCGCGCAGCGCGAGCGGGGTGGGGTGATCTCTCCACTCGGGCACCGCTGCCGTGGAGAGACTGTCACCCCACCCCGTCTCACATTTTCGCTGCGCTCAATGTGAGCCGACCCTCCCCCTCCAGGGGAGGGTAAGAGACCTCACGCCCCCGCGGGCACTTGATCCAAGAATCCTGTCACGCTCCTGATCCGGCCGTCCTTCAGCACGGCGAAGTCCGTCCCCTTGATCGGGCTGTCGACGCCGTCAGGACCAAGTCCCCACGAGAAGCGCACATGGTCGCCGTAGCCGTTGGGCTCGCCGATCAGCTTGAATCTGAAATCGGGAAAGCGCTGCTGCACACCGGCGATCAGCGCGTCGATGCCGTCCTGGCCATCGCCCTTCATCAGGGGATCGACATAGTTCGCGTCCGCCGTCCAGTTCGCGCGGAGCAGCTCGCGGCGGCGGCCGGCGGCGCGTTCGTTCCAGAGCTCGATGTAGCGGCGGGCGATGGTGACGGGGTCGGCCATGGTACTCTCCTTCGATGGCGCCGTGTTGTCCGGCTGACCGCGACTATCGAAGGAATGCGCGCGCCGATCGATTACCTCGGAGGTCATGCGCATGATCCGGAAAAGTGTGGAGCGGTTTTCCGATCAGACCATGCGCAAAAAAACTGAGGCGCGATGATGTTTCATCGCGCCTCAGGCGCACGCATAATCTCATGCGGGCGTCACTTCGCCGCGGTCACCATGATCTCGACGGTGTATTGCGGCGCCGCCAGCTTGGCTTCGACCGTGGCGCGGGCCGGCGTATTGCCCGGCGAGACCCAGGCGTCCCACACCGCGTTCATCTCGCCGAACGTCTTCATGTCGGTGATGTAGATCGTGGCCGAGAGCAGCTTTGATTTGTCGGTGCCAGCCTTGGCGAGGTGACCGTCGATGGTTGCCAGGATGTCCTGGGTCTGTTTCGTCACGCTTTCGCCGGCGGCCTTGTTCGCGACGACGCCGGCGAGATAGACGGTGTTGCCGTGCACGACGACCTGGCTCATGCGCGGGCCGGTTTCAAAACGCTGAATGCTCATTTGGGGTCTCCTGGTGGAAAGGGCGGCCCTGTCTAGCCCAGCGACCCGCCCTCTGCCACCCCAGGCACGCATGCGTTGCCAGGCACGCATGCGTCGCCTGCGCGCGATGCGCCGCTCAGCGAAATTGGCTGAAGAAAGCCCAGATCGTCTCGGCGCCGTCGATGTCGCTGTTCTGCGGGCCGAGCAGTTTGGTCGCGACTTTCGGGAAACGCGCGTCCGGTGCAAATCCGGGCATACGGTGGCCGCCATGGTTGATGCGATAGAGCACGACGTCGTGCCCGGTCGGACAGCGCGAATTGATGCGCGTGACGGTGGACTGGTCTGCGGGCGCCCTGTCGGGCATCTCGGTCACCTCGGCGTCATCGGTCTCACAGCCATTGAGGCTGCGCCAGAATGCCAGCGTCTCGTCCGTCGACCAGAACCCGTCTGCGGCATAATAGCTCGATCCGCGCCCGCCCTCATAGGGCACCAGCGGATCGGCGGTGCCGTTCATGAGCAGCATCGGCAACGGCCGCGACGGATGGCAGGTGACGGCGGCCTCTTCAGTGAGGTTCATGATCACGCTCGCGCCGGCCGCAAACAAATCGGCGCGGGCGCAAACCAGCGTCATCACCATGGCGCCGCCATTGGAGATGCCGGTGACATAAACGCGCTTCGCATCGGCCGTGCCGTCGGCCACCAGCTTCTCGACCAGCTTTGCGATGAACGCGACGTCATCGGTGCCATCGGGTGGGCCGCGGAGCGCGGGTCCCGCCTTGGTCCTCGCATCGGCCCAGGCGTGGTTGAGCCCGTCCGGAAAGACCACGGCCAGGCCCTCGCGCTTGGCAAGCTGTGGCCACGCCGTCCGCGCGACCATGTCGGCACCGCGCTGGGTCTTGCCATGCAGCACGATCACGAGCGGTGCCGGCTTTTTCGCCGGCAGCTGCGCGGTGTAGGAGCGCTTCACGCCGTTGACGTCGACAGTGTCGGCCGATGCAGGAGAGAAGCAGCAGATCACGGCCAGCCAGAACGGGGCAACGTGCAAGGCTGGTCGTATCATCCAGGCCATGATCGGTACCATCGATAGCGTTTAGCCGCTTCGACGCACGTAACCAAGTTCAAGATCTCGGCGCGACCTTCGACCGCATGTATATCTGGATTGCACAAATATCTTGCAGCAATCGCGAATTGAGCTGCGTCAACGAGCGGAAGTGAGATAGACTGCAATTAATAGATGAGATTTAATTTTCACGACAGGAGGCTGAATTGCGCCACCTGGAAAACTACCTCGATCCTTCGGAGATACTTCGTCTTTTTGAAGAAAAATTTGGGACTGGCGTCTGGCGCTGCGATGCCGAAGGCCGGATGCAGTGGTCGCGTGGCTTCTACGGCCTGCTGGGCCTCGATCCCCACGCCGTCGCGCCCAGCTATGCGGAAATCGAGAGACGAATTCATCCGGAGGATCGCCGGCAGCAGCGCGATCCGCGCGAATTGGCCTTCGACCGATTTTTGCTCGACGGCGAGTTTCGCATCATCCGGCCGAATCGTGCACTGCGCTGGATCCGTATGCAGTCCGAGACTTTTTTGAACTCGGCCGGCGAGCCGGAATGCGTGGTCGGCGTCGCCATCGACATCACCGAACACCGCAGATCATTGCAGCCTCTCAAGATTGATGCGGGTCGCTACGCGGCGCTGACGCAGGTCGCAGGCGGATTGCTGTGGGTCGGCAGTCGGGACGGCCGGATTACCGCGCTGTTGAATGCTGAGAACAAGCCGGACGCGCACCGGTTTTTCGGCAAGGGCTGGGTCGATCTGCTCCCCGAAGAGGAACGCGAAGCGGCCTTGCGGATCTGGGCGGCTGCTGCCGAAACGGGAGAGCTCTACGATGTCGAGCATAGGCTGCGCCAGTCCGACGGCTCTTATCGCTGGTATCATTGCAGGGCTGTGCCGGTCCCGGATGCGAATGGCGGTATTCGGGAATGGTTGGGAATCTCCACGGACGTGCATGAGGATCGACTCTCGATCGAACAGGCAGCGCCGTCGAGATTGACGGGGGCGCAATTGCGCGCGGCCCGCGGCATGCTGAACTGGTCGGTGAAACAGCTCGCCGCGCGAACCGGGATTTCTGCTGCCGTGATTCGCCGGCTTGAGGAGCAGAACGGTCTCCTGCGCCTGCCCGACGAGACATTGACGACTCTTTGCGCCACGCTCTCGTCTGCGGGCATCGAGTTCATCTTCGGAGCCGGGAAACCTGGCGTGAGGCCGAGATAATCGTCGAGCAGCCAATCGCGACCGCCATCGATCTTTGCGGAGATCGAGGTGAGATCGAGCCCACTTCTCACCAGTTTTGATGTTGGCGCAGCGCTCTGTCGATTGAGAGACAACAAGATCCTGGCAAGGCCTCGCACTTTAATTCCGGCTGCAGAAGCAGCGCTCAATTTTTGCGCGTTGAGAGACCTCGCGAACAAATTTTTCTTAATGTCGCAATAAGCAATTTTGGTCACCTTGGCCACACACGTCAAAGTCAGAGTCGGAGGGGCGTAAAACTGACGGTAGTAGCGGGGTAACGGGGCGCTGCATCGTCGTCCGGATTGCTCAAGCGGCGCGCGCGTCGATCTGTCTGGATCATTGCCAGCCGGGTGCGCCAATGCTGTCGCGATCGGAATGGTGGGGTATCGCCCGATCTGGTCATGTCAAACGGTCATATCCGTCTGCGGCAACGTCCGCGCGGGGATTTTCATGCGATGTCTTAGGCCATAGCGGCCATAGCTGCGGAGTATTTGCCAATGTCTTCTTATTTCAAATTTCGTATCGGTGGCCGGTTAATCGCGGGATTTGCTGCAGTCTGCGCCATCATTGCCCTTTCCGCCGGCTACACCATGTTCGAGGTCGGGCGCATTTCAACGACGGTCAATCGCATGACGAACCTGCGCACGCCGGTCGCGCTGGCGAGCACCGAGCTGATCGGCAATCTCTATTCCACGCTCGCGACCCTGCGCGGCTATTTGCTGAGCGGGAATCCGCAAGGCAAGCTCGATCGCATGTCAATGTGGAAGGAGATGGATAGGACTGTAGCTGCGTTCGAAGAGCAGGCGGCGCAATTCACCAATCCCGAGAACAGGCAAAAATGGGAGCAAGCCAGGCTGCTGCTCGCCGAGTTTCGTGCGGCGCAGGACAAGGCCGAAGCGATCGCTTTCACCCCTGACGCCTATCCGGCGACCAAGCTCATGGTCGGCGAGGCCGGCCCGCGCGCAGACGTGATCTTCTCCGAGATCACGAAGATGATCGATCAGGAGGAAGCACAGGAAGCTACGCCAGAACGGAAGAAGTTGCTCAAGGCGATGGCCGACACGCGGGGCAATTTTGCCGCTGCCACGGCCCTGCTCCGGATGTACCTGCTCTCGGGCGAAAAGACCGACAAGGAAAAATTCGCAAGGCCGTGGGAGGCCTTTGAGAAAGGCTATGCGGGAGTCAATGCGCGAAAGGACCTGCTCACTGCTTCGCAACAGGCGTCCTTCGACAAGATCGCAAAGGCGAAAAGCGAGTTCGCGCCCCTCTATGAAAGGATCTTCGCGCTTCGCGAGTCCCCGGACTGGAACGCGCCGGTTTATCTGCTGGTGACCGAAGCCGCGCCACGCGCCGCAAGGATTCTCGACCTGCTCGACGGGCCCAAGGACGTCGACGGCACCCGCTCGGGAGGCATCAAGTCCAATCAGAAGCGGATGCTCGTCGAGGAGACGCGCGGCGTGCAGGACAGCATCTCGCTGCTGAAGCTGGTCCTGTGGACTCTGTTGGCCGCGGGAGTCGGCCTCGGCGGGACAATCGCATTGTTCACGTCCCGCTCGATCGCCGCCCCGATCCGGGGAATGACCTTTGCTATGGGCAAGCTCGCCGGCGGCGACACCTCCACGAACGTTCCCTGCGTGGGCCGCACCGACGAGGTCGGCGAGATGGCCAATGCGGTCCAGGTGTTCAAAGACAACATGATCGAGGCCGATCGTCTGCGCGCCGAGCAGGCACAGACGGAGGCTCGCGCGGCCGCTCAACGCAAAGCCGACATGCACAGGCTCGCGGGTCAGTTCGAGGACGCGGTCGGCGACATCGTGAAGACGCTGTCGTCCTCATCGACCGAGCTCGAAGCGGCGGCCCGGACCCTGAGCAAGACCGCGGAGAACACCCAGGAGCTCTCGAGCGTTGTCTCTACCGCGTCCGAGGAAGCGTCGACCAATGTTCAATCGGTTGCCTCCGCCACCGAAGAGATGAGCTCATCCGTGACCGAAATCGGCCGCCAAGTGCAGGACGCCGCCAGAATCGCCGGCGCGGCGGTGGAGCAGGCGCAGAGGACCAATCATCGGGTCAACAAGCTGTCGCAGGCGGCCACCCGCATCGGCGACGTCGTAGAACTCATCAACACGATCGCGGGGCAGACCAATCTGCTCGCTCTGAACGCCACGATCGAAGCGGCGCGAGCCGGCGAAGCCGGGCGCGGCTTTGCCGTGGTTGCGTCCGAGGTCAAGGCGCTGGCCGAGCAGACAGCGAAGGCAACCGGAGAGATCGGTCACCAGATTGCCGACATTCAGGCCGCCACCCAGGAATCGGTGATCGCGATCAAGGAGATCAGCGGAACAATCGGCAGGATCTCGGAGATTTCTTCGGCGATCGCCTCGGCGGTCGAAGAGCAGGGAGCGGCGACGCAGGAGATTGCCCGCAACATCCAGCAGGCGGCGCAAGGCACCGACCAGGTCGCAGCCAACATCAGCGATGTGAAGCACGGGGCGGCGGAGACTGGTTCGGCTTCAACCCAGGTGCTTGCCTCGGCACAAAGGCTGTCGAAGGACAGCGCGCGATTGCACTCCGAGGTCGAGCAGTTCCTGACCACGGTGCGCGCAGCCTGACCCGAAGAGACGAGGTGCCCTACGAGTATCGCATGGGGGAACGCGATGGCCGATCGAACCACACAAGAATCGCTCGCGGGCGCGGTCGATAACGTCATCGCGTTGCCGCTCAACCAAACCAGCCTGGTCGCCAATACCAGCAGAGACTGCAAATCGCTGCAGCAAAGCATCGTGACAATGCAGCAATGTCTCAGGGCGCTCGGCGATTTTGTCCGCAACCTCGATGACGGGCCGGAGGCCGAGGGACTTCGAGTCCACATGGCCGAGCTGAACGAGCTGTTGTCTCTGCGGCTCGATCAGCTCTCGCTGACCGAACGCTTGTTGCAGGACTTGCTTCGCAGCGGCTGAGGCGGGTGCGCCGCCGCGCGGCGCCGGTCTCGCCGATCACCCCACCGCCTTCGCCGCGGAGCGGCCGGCATTGCGCCCCGAGAACAGGCAGCCGCCGAGGAAGGTGCCCTCCAGCGAGCGGTAGCCGTGCATGCCGCCGCCGCCGAAGCCGGCGGCTTCGCCGACGGCATAGAGGCCGGGGATGACGCTGCCCTCTTCCCCGAACACGCGCGACTCGAGATCGGTCTCGAAGCCGCCCAGCGTCTTGCGGGTGAGGATGTTGAGCTTCACCGCGATCAGCGGTCCATGCCCGGGGTCCAGGATTCTGTGCGGGGAGGCGGTGCGGATCAGCTTGTCGCCGATATAGCGGCGCGCATTGTGGATGTTCATCACCTGCGCGTCCTTGACGTAGGGGTTGGCGATCTCGCGGTCGCGCGCTTCGATCTGCATCCTGATGTGCTCGAGCCTGAGGAGATCGCTGCCGGCGAGCTCGTTCATGGCTGCAACGAGCTCATCGAGCTTGTCGCGCACGATGAAGTCGACACCGTGGCTTTTGAACGCCTCCACCGGCGCCGGCGCCCCCTTGTTGGTGGCGCGGCGCAAGGTCATGCGCCAGCTCTTGCCGGTGAGGTCGGGGTTCTGCTCCGAGCCCGACAGCGCAAACTCCTTCTTGATGATGCTCTGCGTCAGGATGAACCAGGAATAATCATAGCCCGTCGACATGATGTATTTGAGCTGGCCGAGCGTGTCGGAGCCGGGGAATAGCGGCGCCGGCAGCCGCGTGCCCGTGGCGTCGAACCACATCGAGGACGGGCCGGGCAGGATGCGGATGCCGTGGCGCGGCCAGATGGGATTCCAGTTCTGAATGCCCTCGACGTAATGCCACATGCGGTCGCGATTGATCAGTCGCGCGCCAGCCTTTTCCGTGATGCCGATCATGCGGCCATCGACATGCTCGGGCACGCCCGAGATCATGAATTTCGGCGGCTCGCCGAGCCGCTTCGGCCAGTTCTGCCGCACCAGCTCATGATTGCCGCCGATGCCGCCGGAGGCGACGATCACGGCTTGCGCCTTCAACGCAAACTCGCCGACGACGTTGCGTGACGAGCTCTTGCCCCGCTCGATAGTGTCGGGGGCAAGAACGGCGCCGCTGACGCCATCCACGGTGCCGTTGGTGATGGAGAGCGCATCAACGCGATGGCGGAACCTGAAGGTCAGCCGGCCGCTTCGGGCGGCTTCGCGCGCGCGGCGCTCGAATGGCTCGACGATGCCGGGGCCGGTGCCCCAGGTGACATGGAAGCGCGGCACCGAATTACCGTGGCCCATCGCGTCATAGCCGCCGCGCTCGGCCCAACCCACCACGGGAAAGATGCGATGGCCCATGGCGCGCAGCCAATCGCGCTTCTCGCCGGCCGCGAACGCCACATAGGCCTCGGCCCATTGCCGCGGCCAGAAATCCTCGTCGCGGTCGAAGCCGGCGGTGCCGATCCAGTCCTGGAGCGCGAGCTCGTAGGAGTCCTTGATGCCGAGCCGGCGCTGCTCCGGCGAATCGACCAGGAACAATCCGCCGAACGACCAGAACGCCTGGCCGCCGAGCGACTGCTCGCCCTCCTGGTCGACCACGATCACGCGCTTGCCCGCGTCCGCGATCTCGGTTGCGGCCACGAGGCCCGATAGTCCCGCGCCGACCACGATGACGTCAGTTTCTTCCGCCATGTATTTCCCCCTCCACGGGTTCCCCCCGGTAGTTACCCGGATTGAAGCCAGCGGTTGCAACTGAGATCAAGGGTGCGGCCCGTAAGACAACATTAACTTGTTCCACTTCGGGATAGAGACCAGCCGAGTGCAGCGCGGACGCAACAGTGTATTTGAATTTGTTTTGACTGAGCCGACGCGCCTAGACAAAATTGCAGAGTCGACAGACGCTAGCCGTGCATCACCACTGACACGCAGATTCGAATCCGACTGGGGCGGGGAACAATGAAGTTTCTGACGGGGTTGCTTGCGGCGATTCTCCTGATCGCCGGCATGGGGGCTTCTCACGCAGTGGTTCGTATCGCGGATGACCGCGGCGGCAGGATCGGAACCTACGTCGACAGGTACCAGGACCTGCGCCAGTCAGGCGAAACCGTCATTATCGACGGCCTCTGCGCCTCCGCCTGCACCATCGTCCTCGGCGCCATCCCACGCGACCGCATCTGCGTGACCTCGCATGCAACGCTCGGTTTCCACGCCGCCTGGGATTTCGGCAGCAATGGCCGCGCCGTCACCAATCCCGAAGCGACCCAGATGCTCTATGCGATGTATCCCTCGCAGGTGAGGCGCTGGATCGGCCAGCGGGGCGGGCTGACCCCACGCATGCTCTTCCTGAGGGGCAAGCAGCTCGAGGCCATGTACAAGCCCTGCTACCTGGACGCGCAAGCCTCGAGCAACAGGCCGTCGCGCCGATCTCTCCCACAAGCGGAGCAACTCGAATCCGCTCGGGGCCAGCTGCTTCACTGATCTTCGCGGCATGATGGGATCCTTTCGGGCCGACGCGGGTGTCTTGTCCGCGGGCGGCCCAAAGCCTATCTGAAGGCCTGGGAACCGGGGCCTTCGCCCAGATCATTGCCATGGCTCAACCACTGCATCCGGCTCATCCTGTATCGGACAATTCGCCCAATGCCGGCCGGATGCCGTCCGTGCTGCTGTGGGCGGGCGCAGGTCTCGGCGCGCTGGTCGTGGTCGCCGCCCTCGCGCTCTGGTTCCATTACGGCACCCAGGTGTTCTTCGAAATGATCAGGACCGGCTTCGCCGCCTGCTTCTGATCCCGATAGGAAGTGTTCCGACAATGAGCCCCATCGCCCGTCCGCTGGTGATCGCGACTGCCTTCGCCGCAAGCCTCATTGTCGGGCTGCTGGTCATGTTCTGGGCCATGGGCGGGGTGAGCAAGGTGGCGCAACCGGCCGCGATCGGCGGCCCGTTCCAGCTCACCGACCAGAACGGCAAGGCCGTCACCGACAAGAGCCTGAAGGGCAAGCCGACCCTGATCTTCTTCGGCTACACCCATTGTCCCGACGTCTGCCCGACCTCGTTGTTCGAGATGTCGGAAGTGCTGCGTGCGATGGGCAAGGATGCCGACAAGGTCAATGCCATCTTCATCTCGGTCGACCCCGAGCGCGATACGCCGGCGGCGATGAAGGACTATCTGACGAGCTTCGATCCGCATCTTGCGGGCCTCTCCGGCGATCCCGCCGAGGTCGCCAAGGTGATCACGTCCTACCGCGTCTACGCCAAGAAGGTCCCGACCAAGGACGGCGACTACACCATGGACCACACGGCGCTGGTCTATCTGATGGACCGCGACGGCCGCTTCGTCTCGCCGTTCAATTTGAAGCGGACGCCGGAAGAGGCCGCGACCGAGCTGAAGCGGTATCTCTAGGGACACCTCTCCCGCTTGCGGGAGAGGTCGGCGCGGAGCGCCGGGTGAGGGGTCTCTCCGCGCTGGGGTTCTCGCCCGCGGAGGCACCCTCTCCCCAGCCCTCCCCCCGCATCCGCCTTCGCCAAGGCTTCGGCGGACAAGAGCGGGGGAGGGAGCGCACCGTTACCTTGGCCACAATCGGCGCTCGCGTTCCGGGCCGAATGGTCTATAAGGCCTTCCGATCTCAACGTAATTCGTTCATTTCCGGCCGATGGCTCCATCGCAACAGGCGAAATCGTCGAAATCTGCCCGTGGTTTGCTGATGGGGCTGGCCATCGGTGCTTGCCTGTTCGCAGGGACAGGCGCCACGAATGCCCAGACACCAGCCAAGCGGCCGCCCACGGCGCCCCAGGCCACGCCGCAAACCGCGCCCCAGGCCGCCCCACAGGCCGTGCCGGGCTTCTGGGACCCGCGGCGCCGGCCGGAGCGGCCGGACCTGTCGCGCCTGACCGTGATCCGTTTCCTGACCGAGACCGACTATCCGCCGTTCAACTTCACCGGCGCCGACGGCAATCCGGCCGGCTTCAACGTCGATCTCGCACGCAGCCTGTGCGACGAGATCAAGGTCACCTGCACGGTGCAGATGCGCCGCTTCGAGACGCTGGTCGACGCGCTCACCTCGAACCGCGGCGATGCCATCATCGCCTCGATGGCGGTGAGCCCACAGCTTCGCGCCCGCGTCGACTTCACCGATCCCTATTACCGGGTGCCGGCGCGTTTCGTCTCGCGCAAGGACGCGGTGATGCCAGAGATCCGTCCCGAATATCTGGAAGGCAAGAAGGTCGGCGTCATCGCCGGCTCCGCGCACGAGGCGTATCTGAAGGCGATGTTCACCGACGCCGAGCTGCACGCCTATCCCAACGACGATGCGCTCCGCAGCGCTTTACGCAAGGGCGAGGTCGATTTCATCTTCGGCGACGCCATCTCGCTCGCGTTCTGGATCAACGGCACCGATTCCGGCGATTGCTGCGCCTTCTCCGGCGGTCCTTTCGTCGAGAGCCGCTTCTTCGGCGAGGGCATCGGCATCGCCGTGCGCAAGGGCAACGACGTGCTGCGCCAGGCCCTGAACTGGGCCCTGTTCCGCGTCTGGGAAAAAGGCCGCTACACCGATCTGTGGCTGCGGTATTTTTCAGTGAGCCCGTTTTAGCTCCTTGTTCGCCTCTCCCCGCGTGCGGGGAGAGGCCGGAATTTGCGAGAGCAAATTCCGGGTGAGGGGGACTCTCCGCGAGTCCAATTCTCACCGTGATCGCGGAAGCAGCCCCTCACCCCAACCCTCTCCCCGTAAGAACGGGGAGAGGGAGTAAGCGCGGCGACAGCCGCACGAACTTTTGCATTCTGCCCGGAAATCGCTATTTTCCGCGGCCCGGAGGCCCTGATGTCCGTTATCGATCTTGCTGCGAACCCGAGCGACCTGCGTGCGCTCGCCGAACAATCCAACGCCTGGCCGTTCGAGCAGGCGAAGGCCATTGTCGCGCGGCTGAAGAAAAGCCCGAAGGACGAGGTGCTGTTCGAGACCGGCTACGGTCCCTCCGGCCTGCCGCATATCGGCACGTTCGGCGAGGTCGCGCGCACCTCGATGGTGCGGCACGCCTTCCGCGTGCTGACCGAGGACAAGATCAAGACGCGCTTGCTCGCCTTCTCCGACGACATGGACGGATTTCGGAAGGTGCCCGACAACGTCCCCAACAAGGACATGCTGGCCGCGCATCTCGGCAAGCCGCTGACGCAGGTGCCGGATCCGTTCTCCAACGAACACCCCTCGTTCGGGCATCACAACAATGCGCGGCTTCGTGCCTTCCTCGATCATTTCGGATTCGACTACGAGTTCGCGAGCTCGACCGACTACTACACATCGGGCCGCTTCGATGCGACGCTGCTCAAGATGCTGGCCGCCTACGACAAGATCATGGCCATCATCCTGCCGACACTCGGCCCCGATCGCCGCGCCACCTATTCGCCGTTCCTGCCGATCAGCAAGACGACCGGTGTCGTGCTGCAGGTGCCGATGATCCGCCGCGACGTCGCAGCCGGCACGGTGACCTATGTCGACCCCGATACCAACCAGGAAGTCGAGACGTCCGTGACCGGCGGCAACGTCAAATGTCAGTGGAAGGCGGATTGGGCGATGCGCTGGGTCGCGCTCGGCGTCGACTACGAGATGGCCGGCAAGGACCTGATCGATTCGGTGAAGCTGTCCGGCGCGATCGCCAGGGCGCTCGGCGCCACGCCGCCCGAAGGCTTCAACTACGAGCTCTTCCTCGACGAGAAGGGCCAGAAGATCTCGAAGTCGAAGGGCAACGGCCTGACCATCGACGAATGGCTGCGCTACGCCTCGCCGGAATCGCTGTCGCTGTTCATGTATCGCGAGCCGAAGGCGGCCAAGCGGCTGTATTTCGACGTCATCCCGCGCAATGTCGACGATTACCAGCAATTCATCGACGGCTTTGCCAAGCAGGACGGCAAGCAGCAGCTCGGCAATCCGGTCTGGCACATCCACAACGGCAAGCCGCCGAAGGGCGACATGCCAGTGACGTTCCAGCTCTTGCTCACGCTGGTGTCGTCGTCGAACGCCGAGAATGCCGAGACGCTGTGGGGTTTTATTGGCCGCTACCGCCCCGGCGTGAGCCCGCAGACGCATCCGAAGCTCGATGCCATGGTCGGTTATGCCATCAACTATTACCGCGACTTCGTCGCGCCAACGAAGCAGTTCCGCGTGCCCACGGACACAGAGCGCGCCGCGCTCCAGGACCTGCGCGATGCGCTGTCGCAACTGCCGCAGGACGCATCGGCCGAGGACATCCAGAACGTCGTCTACGAGGTCGGCCGCCGCGAGCCTTTCCTCGATCAGGTCAAGAAGGGCAAGGACGGCCGCCCCGGCGTCACGCTCGACTGGTTCAACATGCTCTACCAGGTGCTGCTCGGCCAGGAGAAGGGCCCGCGCTTCGGCTCTTTCGTCGCGGTGTACGGCATCCAGAATGCGGTGAACATGATCGACGGTGCGCTGGCGCGAAGCGCGTGAGCGCACTCCCGCTGTCATCGCCCGCGAAGGCGGGCGATCCAGTATTCCAGAGGCGGTTGTTATAGAGCCGAGAGGCCGCGGTGGACTAGATTCCCCGCCTTCGCGGGGAATGACATTGAACAATGTAGCGAAGTTGCGGAGTGACGCCCGCCTAGATCGAGCGCAGCACGTAACGCCGGTTGTCCTTCTGCACCGGACGCGCGTTCATCGGATAGAGCTTTGCGAACGCGGCGACATCGGCGGCTGACACCTGGATCGGGTCGGTCAGCAGCAGCCATTCGACCACCTCCGAGCAGGGCGGCGTCGTCAGCGAGCCGGGATAGCGGAAATAGCTGAGTCGCTGCGGCAGCATGGCGTGAGGATCGATGGTCGCATCGGCCTTCACCGCGGGACCTTCGGCTGCCGGCATAGTCTTGACGATCTTGCTGAAGGCTGCGTTCGGCCTGCCTTCGGCCATCAGCACGCCGATCACGGCGAGCCCGCCGGCATCGTTGCGATGGACGAAATGTGCCTCCATCGGAAAATTCTTGCCGCCGATCATGTGCTCGCTCGGGCGGTGGAAGTGCACCTGAAGCAGCTTGTACTTGACGTTGCCGAGCATCAGTGTGCTGCCTTCGGCGAAGTTGAGCTGGATCGTGTGCCCGTTGTTGACGATGGTGTCGGCGCTCTTGGCCCAGTTCAGCTTCAGAACGGGCAATTGCGACTTGATCGCCCCCTCGATGTCGATCGGCGATTGCTGCAGGCCGATCGCGCAGGCCTTGTTGGCCGCGTCGAGATCGCCCCATTTGGCCGGACCGCCGGCGCCCTCATAGCTCCAATGCACGCCTTCGGCGGCGAAGGCCGGCTTGCAGAGCGGACAAAGCGCGAGACCCGCCAGGGCCTTCAATGCGTGACGGCGATTCATCGTATTCCCCCGAGATGAATTTTGATCGGCAATCGGTGCGCAACCTATGCGAGAGGGCCGGTGAGTCGCAAGCTCGCCCGCGGCGCATCGCCCGGTCACCACGCCGGGCGGGACGCAATCACTGGCTCGCCCAGACGATCCGCGCGATCCAGGCGACGTCGCTCATCGCGATCGTCCGCTCCGCCCGTGACGCATCGAACGGCTGCAAGTCCAGCGCCTTCGCCGTGCGGCGCTTCAGCGTCGCGACCACCACCTCGCCCGCTTTGGTCTTCACCACCACGCGATCGCCTTTGCGGGTCGGCGTGCCGGGCGAGACCAGGATGATATCGCCGTTGCGATAGGCAGGCTGTAGCGCATCGCCGGAAATCTCCAGCGCAAAGGCGTGCCCGTCCTCGGCGGTGGGAAGCGCGATTTCGGTCCAGCCCTTGCCGGATGGAACGCCGGATTCGTCGAAAGCGCCGCTGGCACCGGCGAGTGCGAAGCTGAGCAGCGGCACCGAGCGATCGTCGCCGGCGTCCTCGTCGATCAGCCTCGCAAAGCTGTCGATCGAGGAGCCGGCTGCGGCCAGCGCCTTCGCGATCGATTCGGTCGAGGGCCAGCGCTCGCGGCCGTCGGAGGTGACGCGCTTGGACTTGTTGAAGGTGGTGGGATCGAGCCCGGCGCGCTTGGCAAGGCCGGACGGCGACAGCCCGGCGCGCGCGGCCAGCCGATCCAGCGCGCCCCAGATCTGGTCGTGAGTCAGCATCCTCTGCGCTTTGGCTTGTTTGACCATGGAAGGTCCAGCCCGTCGCAACTCAGGAAAACTGTCCTCAAATCAACCGGTTTTCCGCTTTCCGTGCAAGAGGCGGCGGGGGAAAGCGTTTTCAAGCGAAGTGGGTACCCGGTTCGCGTCAAGAAAACGCGTCAAAACAGGAATCTAGAGTCCCATTCCGATTTCATCGGAGCGGAAAAGGCTCTAGGTCTTGAGTTCGGCAGGGGCCGCCTTTACGGTCGCGCCCGGGTTTTAAGGACCCGCGAGAGACGAAAAAACCCAAAAGACTCAAAGAGCAAACAGGGCTGCGTAACCGGTGGTCAAGATCTACAAAATCTGTCCGGCCTCGGCCTGGCGCGAGGCGGAACGGCAGGGTGTCTACCGCGGCAGCGCGGACGATGCGCGCGACGGTTTCATCCATTTCTCGACCGCGGCCCAGGTTCCCGAGACCTTGCGCAAGCACTATGCCGGGCAGCGCGCGCTGTTCCTGGTCGAGGTCGACGGCGATGCGCTCGGCAGCGAATTGCGCTGGGAGCGCTCGCGCAATGACGAGCTGTTTCCGCATCTCTATGGCGAGCTCGATCTCGGCGCGGTGATCGCGGTGATGAACCTCAACATCCGCTCCGACGGTAGCCACGATGTTCCGGAGCTGCTGCCGTGATCCGCGCTTTCGACGCCTTTTCGCTACCGGTGCTGCGCTGGCTCGATCCGGAAGACGCGCATCGCCTCGCGATCCAGGGCCTGCGCTTTTTGCCGCCGGTCAAGCCGCGCGCTGATGATCCCAAGCTCGCGGTGCGCGCCTTCGGGCTCAACTTCCCCAATCCGATCGGCATGGCTGCGGGCTTCGACAAGAGCGCCGAGGTGCCGGATGCGCTGCTGCGGCTCGGCTTCGGCTTCGTCGAGATCGGCTCGGTGACGCCGAAACCCCAGGCCGGCAATCCGCGGCCGCGGCTGTTCCGTCTGGAGCGCGACGAGGCCGTCATCAACCGCATGGGCTTCAACAATGACGGCGCGGACCTCGCCCTGCGCCGGTTAGCTGCGCGCGCGCAGCACGGCGGCATCGTCGGCGTCAATGTCGGCGCCAACAAGGATTCTCCCGATCGCGTCGGCGACTACGTCAAGTTGATCGAGACCTTTGCGCCGGTCGCGAGCTATTTCACCATCAACGTCTCCTCGCCGAACACGCCGGGCCTGCGCAACCTTCAGGAAGGCGCATTGCTCGATGATCTCCTCGCCAGGGTAATCGACGCGCGCGAGCGGGTGCGGCAGAAGGCCGGCGACACGCCGGTGCTGCTCAAGATCGCGCCTGACCTCAGCCTCGCTCAGCTCGACGACGTCGTGCAGGTCGCGCGCGCGCGCCGGGTCGACGGCATGATCGTGTCGAACACGACCATCGCGCGGCCGAGCACGCTGCGCGAGGAAATGCGCGCCAGGGAGCAGGGTGGTCTGTCCGGACGGCCGCTGTTCCGCCTGTCGACGCGGATGGTCGCGGAGACCTATGTGCGCGTCGAGGGCGCATTCCCGCTGATCGGTGTCGGAGGCGTCGATTCCGGCGGGGCCGCGCTGACCAAGATCCGCGCCGGTGCCAGCTTGATCCAGCTCTATTCGTCGCTGGTCTATAAGGGTCTCGGTCTCGTCGACGAGATCAAGCGCGACCTGACGTCGACGCTGCTCCGCACGGGGCGGGATTCGCTCTCCGAGATCGTCGGCGCGGATGCCGCGACGCTCACGGCAGAAGACTGGCCGGGGATGTAAGCGAGCTGCGTAGCCCGGATGGAGCGAAGCGCAATCCGGGATCGGCCCACCTGCACGAAGACCCCGGATTGCGTTGCGCTGCGCTCCATCCGGGCTACGATTCTTCTAGCGCTTGGCGAACGTCGCCCTGAACTGCGCCGGATAGCGCGCGGCCTGCAAGCCGCCGCGCGAGACGTAGGACGCCATCAGCGCGCTCCACAGTCCGGCATTGCCGAACGATTGCAGCGCCCACCAGGTGCCGAGGAAGATTGCGAGCGAGGCCAGCATCAAATTGCGCATCTCGCGCGCCCAGGTCGCGCCGATATAGATGCCATCGAAGCCGAAGGCGAAGACGCCGGGTATGGGTGCGAGCACGACGAACGGCAGGAATTCGCGCGCGGCACGGCGGACGTTGTCACTCGCGGTCATGAAATCGATCAAGGCCGGCCCGAACAGCGCGAACAGCACCGCGACGACGACTGCAAAGCCGAGCCCCCACAGCAGCACCAGCCGGGTCGAATCGGCAAATCCTTTTGCATCGCGTGCGCCAAGGGTGCGGCCGCAGAGCTGCTGGGCCGCGTTGGCGAGACCGTCGAGGAAGAAGGCGCTGACCAGCAGGAAATTGTTGAGCACGGAGTTGGCGGCGAGCGTCACGTCGCCGGCCTGTGCCCCCTTGGCGGTGAAGAACAGGAACGCGGCGATCAGTGCCGCGGTGCGGATCAGGATGTCGGAATTCACCGCCAGCATCCGCAACAGCTTCTCGCGGTCGAGCAGAGTAGCGTACGGCACGGCGAAGCCGCCGTCGGCATAATGGCGGCAGACGATCACGCCGAGCGCGAATCCGACCGCTTCCGACAACAGTGCGGCGATCGCCGCGCCGGCGATGCCTGTGTCGTAGATCAGCACCAGCAGGATCGTCGCCGCCATGTTGACGAGGTTGATGACCACCTGAAGCAACAGCGCTGAATTGGCGCGGGCCTGGCCGATCAGCCAGCCGAGGATGACGTAATTGGCGAGCGCGAACGGCGACGACCAGATCCGGATCTTGAAGTAGGTCTTCGCGGCCCGTGTCACACCCTCGCTGCCGCCCATGAGATCGAACAGCACTGCGGCCAGCGGCAGCTGCAGTAGGATCAGCGCGGCGCCGATCAGGCCAGCAACGATGAAGCCGCGCGCGAGAATCGCGGTCGGCTCGCGCGTGTCACCCGCGCCCAGCGATTGTGCGGTGAAGGCGAGCGTGCTCATGCGCAGGAAGCCGAACAGCCAGAACAGGCAGTCGAAGATCACTGACGCGATCGCGACGCCGCCGAGCAGGGCGGCATCGTCGAGCCGCCCGATCGCCGTGGTCGAGACCACGCCGATCAGCGGCGTGGTGAGGTTCGCGACCATCGCGGGACCGGCGATGGCGAACACCTGGCGGGAGCCTATCCTGGGATGAACGGGCGCGTGCATGTCAGAACACGAGCACCATGCCGTCTTCGGCGGCGAGATGCTCGACGTCATCCAGGCGCGACAGCATGTCGTCGCTCATATGGGTGAGCACGAGGCGCTTGGCGCCGATCGCGGGCAGATGCTGTTCCAAGGTTTTCAGGCTGAGATGGTTCTTGACCACCTTCTCGTACATGTAGGCTTCCGCAATGAAAAGGTCCGCGCCATTCGCCAGCGGAATGAGCGTGTCCGTCCATTCGGTATCGGCGCTGTAGGCGAGCGTGCGGCCCTCGGCCTCGACGCGATAGGCCAGGAAGGGCCCGCCGGATTCGCCGTGCACGACTGGGTAGGGTGTCACCGTCACCGCGCCAAAACTTTGGCTTTGCTGACGCGCGAGCTCCACGACATTGAGTTCGAAGCGCTGCTTGGTTTTTGAGGAGCGCTCGAACAGAGCCTCCATCACGACACGAAGCCGCATCTCGATGCCTTGCGGGCCCGCAATCGTCAGCGGCCGCGTCCGCCGTGAGAATTGCGCGTCGAGCAGGAAGAATGGCAGCCCGGCGAAATGGTCGCCGTGGAAATGCGTGATGAGGATGAGGTCGATGTCGTTGCGGTCGATCTCGAGCCGCTTCAGCGCCGGCAGGGCCGACGCGCCGCAATCGATCAGGAAGTTGGCTTCACGCCCCGAGACGTGGAAGCAGGTATTGAGCCTGCCGCCTGAGCCGAAGGCGTCGCCGCAGCCGACAAAGCGTAATTGCATCGGCTGCGGACTCCCTAGAGCACGATCCGGACCCGAAGGGCCGCGTCAGCGCAAAGTGTGAAGCGGTTTTCCGACAAGATCATGCTCAAAAAATAAGTTACCTGCCGCGCGGCGCGCCGAACACGCGCGAGAGCAGCCAGATCGGAATCACGATGACAGCGCCGAGCAGGAAGTAGCGCCACAGCCAGTTCACGGCATCGAAGCCGAGATCCCAGAGACGCTGGAACAACAGGCGAATGCTGTGGATGATATTCCAGGGGTCGAAGCCGATCGCGGCCAGCACGACGCCGACCAGGATCGAGAGCAGGACCAGGCGAAACGCGACCGCCAGCGGCGTGCCGCCGAGAAAGCGGTTCAGGCCATCGCTGCGGCCGGCCGGCAAATCTCTGACGTCGTGGGCCATCACAAACTCCTTGGGCGGATTCGACCCCATTATAGGGCACGGCGGGGCACATGGGGAACCCGCGACGGTGCGTCAATCGGGTTACGGGAGTTTAATTCGGGCAGTGCGAGCCGCGGGCTCCCTTACCTCTCCCGCTCGCGGGAGAGGTCGCGCCCCGGGCGATGCGAAGCATCGTCCCGCGCGCGGGTGAGGGCTCTGTCCTCTTGGGGAATCCCAATGCGGAGAAACCCTCACCCCAACCCTCTCCCGCAGGCGGGAGAGGCAGCGCACCGCCTTCGTAGCGGCAATCGAGCGTCATTCTTCACGCCTCAATCTCCGCTGGTTCCGCCTTCAACATCCTCGCCAACGTTTCCAGCCGGTCGGCCTCGCGCGGCGGCTTGTCCCAGCGCAGGCGGCTGATGCGGGGAAAGCGCATGGCGACGCCGGATTTGTGCCGCGGTGAGCGCTGGAGGCCCTCAAAGGCGACCTCCAGCACCAGTCCCTTGTCCGGCTCGTGCACGACATGGCGGACGGGGCCGAACTTCTCCGTGGTGTTGCGGCGGACGAAGCGGTCGATTTGCAACAGCTCCTCGTCGGTGAAGCCGAAATAGGCTTTTCCGACGGGCACCAGCTCGTCGCCGCCATCGCCCTCGGTCCAGACGCCAAACGTGTAGTCGGAATAATAGGACGAGCGCTTGCCGTGACCGCGCTGCGCATACATCAGCACGGCGTCGATGATGTGCGGATCGCGCTTCCACTTCCACCATTGGCCCTTCGGCCGCCCCGGAAGATAAGGCGCATCGCGCCGCTTCAGCATCACGCCCTCGACCGCGTCCGCATCCCCGCCGGCGCCGGCACTGGCAGGATCGGCGCGCGCGGCGGTCAGCGCCTCCCAGCTTGCGAACGGGACGGTGGGCGACAGATCGATGCGGGGATCGCCAAGCTTTGCGACGAAGATCTCCAGCCGCTCGCGCCGCTCCGCGAACGGCAGCTCGCGCAGATCGTTCTCGTCGTCGCCGAGCAAATCGTAGGCGCGCAAGTGGATCGGAAATTCCTTGATCAGCTTTGGCGAGACGACCTTGCGGTTCAGCCGCTGCTGCAGGACGTTGAAACTCTGCACGCGGCCCTCGCGCAGGATCAGCAGCTCGCCGTCGATCGCGCCGGGCAGGTGCAGCGAGGGGACGAGGTCGGGAAAGCTGCCTGTGATGTCCTCACCGGAGCGCGAATAGAGTCGCGTCGTGATGTGGCCGCGATCATCACGTCCTGCGACGGCTTGCACCCGGATGCCGTCCCATTTCCATTCGGCGATGTAGTCAGCGGGATCGAGTGCAGCGAAATCCATGTCCTCGATTGCGTGCGCCAGCATCACCGGGCGGAACGGCGCGGGATCGCGATTGACCGGCTTTTCGCCGCGGCCTTCCAACCACGCGAACAGGTCGAGATATGGCGGTGCGAGGCCCGGCCAGATCAGCTCGATCTCATGCGGGTCCTTGTCGCCGAGCGCGGCGGCCGCGGTCTTGGCGAGCCGCGCGGAGATGCCGATACGAAGCGCGCCGGTGACGAGCTTCAGCAGCGCCCAGCGGCCGGTCTCATCGAGCTCGTCCAGCCAGCGCTCGAGCTGCTTCGGTAGCTCGATCTTGCCGAGCGTGCGCAGCGTGGTGACGACTTCGGTCAGGGTCGGAGGCGGCGGGTTGTTGTGAGCGGTCATCGCCGCCTTCGGCCACATCAGCGCCACCGTTTCCGAGAGATCGCCGACATAATCGTATGACAACCCGAACAGCACCGGATCAGTGCGTGCCGCGATGAGATCGCGGATCAGGGCAGGCTTGGCGTGCTTGAAGCTGAGCGCGCCGGTGAGTGCGGCCAGTGCATAGCCACGATCGGGATCGCCGACTTCGCGAAAATAGCCGGTGATCAGCCGCAGCTTGTTGTTGCGGCCGGGCTCGTAGGCGAGACGGTCCAGAAGCTCGGCGAAGCGGTTCATGCTTCGGCCCCGTCTTGAATTGGCGTCTCGCTCTCCTCCTCATCGCCATAGCCGACGAGATCGAGCGGCCGCGCTTTCAGGCCTTTGCTCTGACACCAATGCACCAGCGCGTCTTCCTGGCCGTGGGTGACCCAGATCTCGCCGGCGCCGGTCGCGGCGATGGTGGCGGTGAGGCCGTCCCAATCGGCGTGGTCGGAGATCACCAGCGGCAGCTCGATACCGCGTTGTCGCGCGCGAGCGCGCACGCGCATCCACCCGGATGCGAACGCGGTGACGGGATCGGGAAAGCGACGTGTCCAGAGATCGGATGTCGCCGACGGCGGTGCCAGCGTGATGGTGCCGGCGAGCGCCGCCTTCTTCACGCCTTTCGCCGGCTTGAGCTCGCCGAGCTCGATGCCGCGGCTCTGATAGTAATGCGTGATCGTCTCCATCGCGCCATGGAGGTAGATCGGCGCGTCGTAGCCGGCCTGGCGCAGCAGCGCGATCACGCGCTGCGCCTTACCGAGCGAATAGGCGCCGACAAGATGCGCGCGCTCCGGAAACAGCGCGACCGAGGCCAGCAGCTTCTTGACCTCGTCGGCGGCATCGCCATGGCGGAACACCGGCAGCCCAAAGGTGGCCTCGGTGATGAAGACGTCGCAGGGCACGAGCTCGAACGGGGTGCAGGTCGGATCGGGCGCGTCCTTGTAGTCGCCGGACGCAACGATGCAGGTGTCCTTGCAGGTCACGGCGATCTGCGCCGAGCCCAGGACGTGTCCAGCCGGGCGAAATTTGACGATGACGTCGCCGAGCCGGATTTCCTCGCCATAGCGGATCGCTTGCGTCGAGCCGGCAAAATTCTCGCCATAGCGCAGCCGCATCATGTTCAGCGTTTCCTGCGTCGCCAGCACCGCGCCATGGCCTGCGCGGGCATGATCGGAATGGCCGTGGGTGATCACGGCCCGCTCGACCGGGCGCACAGGGTCGATATGGAAGCCGCCGGGCTTGCAGCACAGGCCGGCAGCAACTGGCAGCAGGATGTCTTGCGGGCGCATGGTGGTGATATAGGGACCGGTGCCCTGATATTCATCCGTCATGCGCGGGCTTGACCCACGCATCCATCCACTTAAACAGTGCTTTTTTTGATCGATTGCCGGTGACCCGGCACGATAAGTGTTGGTTCCCTATGCCCCTGCGCCTGTTTCTGACCTCCGGCGATCTCATGGCCGACCGTCGCTTCGAGTTCGCGCGCGACCTCCAGCTCAAGGGCGATCTGCCGGCGGCCGCGAACCTCCTGGAGCAGGCGATCGAGCTTGCGCCTGATTTCACCTCGGCCTGGTTCGCGCTTGGCGAAATCCGGCAGCAGCTCGGCGAACGCGACAAGGCCATCGCGGCGTTTCGAGAAGCGCGCCGATCAGATCCGGGGGATCAGCACGGCGCCGGCCTGCATCTGGTGCGGCTCGGCGAGGCAGAGATCGCGGAGATGCCGAAGGCCTATGTGCAGGCGCTGTTCGATCAATATGCACCACGCTTCGAGCACACGCTGATCAACGATCTCGGCTATCGCGCCCCGAGCCTGATCTTCAAGGCGGTGCTGGCCTCACGCGTCGCCGCCAAGAAGCCCGCCTTCTTCAAGCGCACCATCGATCTCGGCTGCGGCACCGGGCTCGCGGCCGCCGCCTTCGCCAAGCAGGTCGATCATTTCACCGGCATCGATCTGTCGCCCGGCATGATCAAGCAGGCGCGCGCCACCAACCTCTATGCCGAGCTCGAAGTCGCCGACATGATCGAAGGCCTGCGCGGCAAGAGTGATGCGAGTGCGAACCTCGTCGTCGCCGCGGATGCCTTTGTCTATCTCTCCGATCTCGCGCCGGTGCTCACCGAGATAAAGCGCGTACTCGCGCCCGGCGGCGTGCTCGCCTTCACGCTGGAGACGCATGGCGGCAGTGGCATCGTCCTCGGCGAAGGCCTGCGCTATGCCCACTCCGCGGAATATGCGCGCGGCGCCATCGCGAAGGCCGGGCTCAAACTTCTCACGCTGGAGTCGGCCTCGCCGCGCAACGAAAACAACGAGCCGGTACGCGGCCTCGTCGTGGTTGCTGAGAAAACTTGAGTCTAGGCGCTAGCCAACCTGTAATTTGAGCGTCATTGCGTCGCAAAGCTGCGACTTCCCACTTGCGAGCCATGCTGCGATGCCAGCACAATGCGCGCACCAGGGAGAAAATAATAATGACCAAGAATCCATCGCGGCGCGATTTCAGCGCCGCCGCGCTCGCCACCATCGCCGCATCCACCTTGCCCGCGCCATATGTCTGGGCCGCGGAGAAGAAATACGATGCGGGCGCCAGCGACACCGAGATCAAGATCGGCCAGACCGTGCCGCATTCCGGCCCCGGCTCGCTCTATGGCGTGCTCGGCCGCATCGGTGAAGCCTATTTCCAGATGCTGAACGAGAAGGGCGGCATCAATGGGCGCAAGATCAAGTTTCTTACCATGGACGACGCCTACAGCGCGCCGAAATGCGTCGAGGCGACGCGGCGCCTGGTCGAGCAGGAGGAGGTGCTGGCGCTGTACGGCTCGCTCGGCACCGCGCCGCAGACGGCCGTGCACAAATACCTGAACTCCAAGGGAGTGCCGCAGCTGCTGCTCAACACCGGCGCGTCGAAGTGGAATAACCCGAAAGAGTTCAAATGGACGATGGCGGGCCTGCCGCTCTATCCGACCGAGGCGCGCATTCTCGCGCGGCACGTCGTCAGCGTGAAGCCGAACGCCAAGATCGGCATCCTCTACCAGAACGACGATTTCGGCCGCGACTTCCTCGGTCCGTTCAAGAAGGTGCTGACTGACGCCGGCGGCACCGCGCAGGTGATCATGGAGCAGACCTACGATCTCACCGAGCCGACCGTCGATTCCCAGCTCATCAACCTCTCGAAATCGGGCGCGGATGTCTTCTACAACATCTCCACCGGCAAGGCGTCATCGCAGTCGATCCGGAAAGTGGCCGAGCTCGGCTGGAAGCCGCTGCAACTGCTGTCTGCCGGTTCGACCGGCCGCTCCATCCTCAGCGCCGCGGGCCTGGAGAACGCCACCGGCATCGTCGCCATCCGCTACAACAAGGAAGTCGGCCTGCCCAAATGGGAGAAGGATCCGGACGTGATGGCGTTCGAGGAGCTGCGCAAGAAGTACACGCCGGCGATCGATCCCGATAACACCATTGCCTTCGCCGGCTACGGCCAGGCCGTCACCATGGGCGAGATCCTGCGCCGCTGCGGCGACGATCTCACCCGCGCCAACGTGCTGAAGCAGGCATCAAACCTCAGCGGTTTCCACTCGCCCTATTTCCTCGACGGCGTCACCTACAGCTACACGCCCGCGGATTACACGCCGATGAAGACGCTGTTCATCTCGACGTTCACCGGCAAGGACTGGGACATCTCCGACAAGCCGATGTCGGAGTGAGGAGCCCCGCTGCCTCTTCCCCTCTCCCCGCTTGCGGGGAGAGGGTAGGGTGAGGGGGAGCCTCCGCGGGGACGGAGGCAGTTGGACTCGCGGAGGCTCCCCCTCACCCGGAATTCGCGCTGACGCGCAAATTCCGGCCTCTCCCCGCAAGCGGGGAGAGGCGAAGAGCCCACCCCTCGACGAACCCACCGCCACGGCTTACCTCTTATGCCGTGCCGCCCCGCATCCTCAAATCCCCGGCCGAGACGCCTGCGCTGCTGCCCGACCGCTTCAATGCGTGGTTCGCGGCCCGCGGCTGGTCGCCGCGCGCGCATCAATTGGCGCTGTTGGAGAAGGCGCGCGAGGATCGCTCGGCGCTCTTGATCGCGCCCACCGGTGCCGGCAAGACGCTGGCGGGATTCTTGCCGACGCTGGTGGAGCTGTCTTCTGAAGCAGCTCAGCGGGAGACTGGCGCGAAGAAAACCCTCGTCTCCACCGGCCATAGCTTGCAGCGCACCGGCGGCCTGCACACGCTCTACATCTCGCCGCTGAAAGCGCTCGCCGTCGACATCGCGCGCAACCTGGAGCGGCCGGTCGCCGAGATGGCGCTGCCGATCAAGGTCGAGACCCGCACCGGCGACACGCCGGTGTCGCGGCGGCAGCGGCAGCGGCGCTATCCGCCGGACGTCCTGCTGACCACGCCCGAGCAGCTCGCGCTGCTGCTGTCCTCCGACGACGCCCCGTTCCTGTTCTCATCGCTCACGCGCATCGTGCTCGACGAGCTGCACGCGCTGGTGACATCCAAGCGCGGCGATCTGCTGTCGCTCGGGCTGGCGCGGCTGTGGCGCCTCGCGCCGCAGCTGCGCGCGATCGGCCTGTCGGCGACGGTGGCCGAGCCGGATCAGCTCGCGCGTTTCCTGGTGCCGCAGCCCGAAGGCAGGCAAGCTGCCGCGGACATCGTCATCGCGGGCGGCGCCGCGCCGCCTGAGGTCGAGATGCTCGACACCCGCGAAAGCCTGCCCTGGGCCGGCCACAGCGCACGCCATGCGCTCCCTGAAATCTACGAGCTGATCAAGGCGAACAAGACCACGCTGGTCTTCGTCAACACCCGCAGCCAGGCCGAGATGCTGTTCCAGAATCTCTGGAGCATGAACGACGACGGCCTCGCCATCGCCCTGCATCACGGCTCGCTCGATGTCGCCCAACGCCGCAAGGTCGAGGACGCGATGTCGGCGGGCAGACTGCGCGGCGTAGTCTGCACCTCCTCGCTCGACCTCGGCGTCGACTGGGGCGATGTCGATCTCGTCGTCAATATCGGCGCGCCCAAGGGATCCTCGCGCCTGATGCAGCGCATCGGCCGCGCCAATCACCGGCTCGATGAAGCCTCGCGCGCCGTGCTGGTGCCGGCCAATCGCTTCGAGGTGCTGGAGTGCCGCGTCGCCATCGATGCCATCGCCGAGAATGCGCAGGACACGCCGCCGCTGCGTACTGGCGCGCTCGACGTGCTGGCTCAGCACGTGCTCGGCTGCGCCTGCGGCGAGCCCTTTCTCTCGGACGAGCTCTACGAGGAGGTCCGCACCGCCGCGCCCTACGCAAACCTGTCGCGCCAGGACTTTGACGACGTCGTCGATTTCGTCGCCTCCGGCGGCTACGCGCTGAAGACCTATGAGCGCTTCGCCCGCATCAAGCAGGACAAGGAGGGCCGCTGGCGCGTCGCGAACCCGAAAGTGCGGCAGAGCTACCGCATGAATGTCGGCACCATCGTCGAGGACGACATGCTGAAGGTGCGCCTGGTGCGCTCCCGCGGCGGCCAAGGAAAAGCAGGCGGTTCGACCGGGGTGATCGCGCGCGGCGGCCGGCTGCTCGGCGAGATCGAGGAGGCCTTCATCGAGGGCTTGAGCCCCGGCGACACCTTCGTGTTCAGCGGCGAGGTGGTGCGCTACGAGACCCTGGTCGAGGATCAGGTCTATGTCTCGCGCGCGCATGACAGGGACCCGAAGGTGCCGTCTTACATGGGCGGCAAATTCCCGCTCTCGACCTATCTCGCCGAGCGCGTGCGCCGGCTGCTCGATGATTTCAGCGCATGGGGTGGCTTGCCGGAGCAGGTGCGCGACTGGCTGTCGCTGCAAAAGGACGTCTCTCGCGTGCCGGCGGTGCGCGAGCTCCTGGTCGAGAGCTTTCCGCGCGCCAACAAGCATTATCTCGTCTGCTATCCCTTCGAAGGCCGTCTCGCGCACCAGACCCTCGGCATGCTGCTGACGCGTCGCCTCGAGCGTGCCCGCGCCCGGCCGCTCGGCTTCGTCGCCAACGAATATGCCGTGGCGATCTGGGGGCTTGGCGATCTCTCCTTCATGATCCGCGACGGCCGGATCGATCTCGACGCGCTGTTTGATCCTGATATGCTCGGCGACGATCTCGAAGCCTGGCTCGCCGAGTCCGCTCTCATGAAGCGCACCTTCCGCAATTGCGCGATCATCTCCGGCCTGATCGCGCGGCGGCATACCGGCGAAGAGAAAAGCCGCCGCCAGGTGCTGTTCTCGACCGATCTCGTCTACGACGTCCTGCGCAAGCACCAGGCCGATCACGTGCTCTTGCGCGCCGCGCGCGCCGATGCCGCCACCGGCCTGCTCGACCTGCGCCGCCTCAGTGACATGCTGATGCGCATCCAGGGCCGCATCACCCATCGGGAACTCGACCACGTCTCCCCGCTCGCCGTCCCCGTGATGCTGGAAATCGGCCGCGAGTCAGTTTATGGCGAAGCTGCAGACGAGCTGTTGGCGGAAGCCGCCAATGAGCTGGTCAAAGAGGCGATGGGATAGAAAATTTTGCCAGTGAGGCGCGCTGATCCATCCACATCGTCATGCCCGCGCTTGACCCGGGCATCCACGTCTTTGTCTCTGCGGCAAGAACGTGGATGGCCGGGACAGGCCCGGCCATGACGGAGCACGTGGCATTTTCGGTGACGACGACGCGCAGCGTCGATGTCACCGGCGTGTCGTTTCACGCCGACCTCTCCGGCGCGCTGTTCTGGGAGGAGCAGCGCCTGCTCGTTGTTTCAGATCTGCATCTGGAAAAAGGCTCCAGCTTCGCCACCCGCGGCGTGCTGCTGCCGCCTTACGATACGCTGGCGACGCTCAGCCGTCTCGCTGCTGTCATCTCCCGCCACAATCCGAGTATCATCATCGCGCTCGGCGACAGTTTTCACGACCGCACCGCGCATGAGCGCCTCTCCGCAGAGGATCGCGATGCCGTCGCCGCACTCCAGGCCGGTCGCGACTGGATCTGGATCTCCGGCAATCACGATCCGATGCTGCCGCGCGATCTCGGCGGCACCGTCGCCGACGAAGTCGCGATCGGCCCGATCACCTTCCGCCACGAGCCGACCGGCGCAAGCGGCGAGATCGCCGGCCATCTGCATCCCAAGGCCCGCGTCTCCGCGCGCGGCCGCTCGATGGAGCGCCGCTGCTTCGCCAGTGATGGGATGCGCGCCGTGATGCCGGCCTTCGGCGCCTATGCCGGCGGCCTCAGCATCCGCGATGAAGCGTTCGCGAAAATCTTTCCGACCAACGGCTTTGTCGCCCATCTGCTCGGCGACCGCCGCGTCCACGCGATTGCCGCGTCGCGCTGTTATTGAAGAGCGTGCTTTGTAGGGTGGGTTAGCCCTGCAGATGCGCGTAGCGCATCTGCTCGGCGTAACCCACCTCTTTTGCATCCGTTGAGACAGACAGTGGTGGGTTACGCCTTCGGCTAACCCACCCCACGCATCCCGCAAGTTCACGCCGCCTTCGCCTGCACATCATCGCAAAACTCGGCGAGCCGATCGGCCAGCCGCAGCGTCGCGGGTGTGGCGCCCGGTGCGGCCATCAATGCCACCTCGGTGCGGTTGATCGGCGCAAAGCCGTCCTTGGCGGTCAGCACGCGGTGGTCGGACTGGATGGCCATCTCCGACAGGATGCTCAGTCCCATGCCGGCGGCGACCGCGGCCTGGATGCCGGCGAGACTGGATGACGTGTAAGCGGTGTGCCAGGCGCGGCCCGCGCTTTCCAGCGCGTGGATGGCGCCGGCGCGATAGATGCAGCCGAGCGGAAACCCGATCAGCGGCACCGACGACACGTCGACGTCGACCGGATGGCTCTTGCTGGTGACCCAGTGCACCCGTTCGGGCCATACCGCGATGGCGTCCTTCGCGCCGGCCTCGCGCTTGTAGAGCGCAAGATCGAGCTCACCGCGTTCGAGATCACGGGCCAGATGCTTGCTCTGGTCGGCGCGCACGTCGAGCCGCAGGCGCGGATGCGAGCGCGAGAACGCACCCAGCAGTTTCGCCAATCGGTATGCGGCAAAATCCTCGGGAATGCCGAGCCGGATCGCGCCTTCGCCGTCGGGCTGGCGCAGCACATCGCGCGCCTCCTCGGCGAGCGAGAGCAGCCGCCGCGCATAGAACAGCAGCCGCTCGCCGGCTTCGGTCGGGCGCACGTCCTTGCCGTCGCGGTGCAGCAGCACCTGGCCGACATCCTCCTCCAGCCGCTTGATCTGCTGGCTCACGGTCGATTGCGTGCGATGGACGCGCTCGCCGGCGCGGGTGAAGCCGCCGGCCTCGACCACCGAGACGAAGCTGCGCAGCAGCTCGAGATCGAGCATGGCCGCCTCCATTCACAAATCCACTGGAGAGAAGTTAATCATTTAATTTCCAAATGACAAGCCGCGTTCCTAGATCGAGGGCTCCAGGAGAATGCCCTCATGTCGCTCGCCCCGTCGATTGCCGTCCCCCGCAGCCGTTTCAATCCGCTGCCGCTCACTATCGGCCTGTTCTGCCTGCTCTGGAGCTACGCCTTCGTCGCCGGCAAGATCGGCGTCACCTATTGCCCGCCATTGATCCTGCTCGCCGCGCGCTTTTCGCTTGCCGGCGTTCTGATCCTGTGCGCGACCTGGATCCGCGGCGATGGCTGGTCGCTGTCCTGGCGCGACGCCGCGATCTTCGCCGTGCTCGGCATCGCCAACAACGCACTCTATCTCGGGCTCGGCTATACCGGCCTGCAATCGGTCTCCGCCGGCCTCGGCGGGCTGATCGTCTCGGCCAATCCGGTGTTCACGGCTGCGCTCGCCGCGCTGCTGCTTGGCGAAGGCATGACCTGGCGCAAGGCGGCGGGCCTGCTGCTCGGCGTCATCGGTGTCACCTTCATCGTCTGGCACCGTCTGTCGGTGGGCACCGACAGCCTGCACGGCATTCTGTTCACGCTGGCTTCGCTGGCCTCGATCGTTGCCGGCACGATCCTGTTCAAGCTGCTTGCGCCGAAGGGCTCGTTGTGGATCGGCAACGGCATCCAGAATATCGCCGCCGGTATCGTGCTGGCGCCGATCGCGCTCACTTTCGCCGATGTTCACGCGATCGTGCTCACCCCGAGCCTGATCGGCGCCTTTGCCTTCCTCGTGCTCGGCGGTTCGATCCTCGCCTACCTGCTCTGGTTTCATCTCCTGAAAGTGTGCGGAGCGACGGCGGCAAGCAGCTATCATTTCCTGATGCCGCCGCTCGGCATGCTGTTCGCCTTCATCGTGCTCGGCGAACACGTCGAGGCCCGCGATTTGCTCGGGATCATTCCAGTCGCGCTCGGCATTTATCTGGTGACGCGGCCGGCAAAGCCCGTGTCGTAACAGGAGTTCATCATGCCCGTTTCCATCACCCTGATCGGCGGCCCCACGGCGCTGATCGAGATCGACGGCTTTCGCCTGCTCACCGACCCGACCTTCGATGCGCCCGGCAGCTATCAGCTGCCGCACGTGAAGCTGGAAAAGACCGTCGGGCCGGCGCTGAGGCCCGACGCGATCGGCCCGATCGATGCCGTGCTGCTCAGCCACGATCAGCATTCGGACAATCTGGACAATTCCGGCCGGGAGTTTCTCGGTAAGGTCAAGCGCGTGCTGACGACCGAAGCCGGCGCCAAGCGCCTCGGCGGCCATGTCGAGGGCCTTGCGCCCTGGAGCGCCGCGCATCTGAGGGACGGCGACGGGAATGCGCTGACGATCACCGCAACGCCCGCGCGCCACGGCCCGGCCGGCATCGAGCCGCTGTCGGGTGATGTCATCGGTTTCGTGGTGTCGTCGAGCCGGAAGGACACGCGTCCGGTCTATATCAGCGGCGACACCACCTGGTTCGACGGCGTCGCCGAAGTCGCGCGCCGCTTCAAATGCGGGGTGGTGCTGCCCTTCGCGGGCGCGGCGCAAACGCGCGGGCCGTTTCATCTCACCATGGACACCAACGATACCATCGAGACCGCGCGTGCCTTTCCCGATGCGATGATCGTGCCGGTGCACACCGAAGGCTGGGCGCATTTCCGCCAGAACAGCGAGGATCTGCGCAAGACCTTCGACATGCTCGGCTTCGGGACGCGGCTACGCCTGCTGGAGCCAGGCGTGCCGACGGTGATCGAGGCGCCGTGATTTCGTTACGTCGTCATTGCGAGGAGCCCTTGCGACGAAGCAATCCAGAATCCCTCCGCGGCGGCAGTCTGGATTGCTTCGCTTCGCTCGCAATGACGGAGTATGCCCCTCAATCCTTCCGGAACACGATCGACGCCATCCATCCCGTCATCAGCGCCATCGCCGCGGTGGCGAGGCCGTAGATCAGCCCGTTCTGCCGCGCGGTGGTGGCGACGAACTGCTCGAAGCCGACCTTGACGATCTCGAAGGCGGTCTCGGTCTTGCCGATGAACGCGCCGTTCGCAAACAGCTTGATCTCCACCTCATAGGTGCCGATCGGCACCTCCGCCGGCAGTGGAATGCCGGTGCGGAACAGCGTCGGCGTCAGGAACGTCACCGCGCTCGCATCCTCGCGATAAAGGCCGTGCTGGGTGCGAAGGCGGATGAAGGCGGAGCGGAACGCATCGTTCGGCACCACGTCGGCATAGTCGCCGCTGACGCGCTGGGTCAGCCGCACGTTGTTGAGCCCGATCTGCTGCCGCCGCGCGATCTCGGGCGAGGTGATGGCGTCGAAGGGACGGTTGGCGAACAGCGCCAGATAGCTCGGCACCTGCAGGAACTGCCGGTAGTCGGTGTTGATCCAGATGCCGAAGGTGCGTTCTTTCCGCCGCGTCACCATGTCGGCGCGCGGGCCCATCACGGTGACCACGAGATCGTAAGCCGTGCGGTCGGCCGGCGTCGTCGCATCCTTTTCGACCGAGCCGAACAGCACCAGCTCCTCGCCGGAGTAGTTCGGCGTCACGGTGACGCGGTGGTTGGAGACCGACACGATCAGCCGTTCGGCGCGCGCGGCCGAGCCGAGCAGCAGGACGAGAAGGAGGGCGAGAAGCGCGCGCATCAGGTGCTTACTCCCAGCTCACGGATGGTGAAGAGGTCCTCGGGCCGGATCACCAGCTCGATCGCGAAGCGGACCCCGACCGAGAGGATCAACAGGCCCAACAGCAGCCGCAGCTGCTCGCCGCGGATCTTCTGGCCGGCGCGGGCGCCGAACTGCGCGCCGGTGACGCCGCCGACCATCAGGATCAGCGCCAGCACGGCATCGACGAGGTGATTGGTCACCGCGTGCAGCATGGTCGCAAACAGCATCGTGACCAGGGTGAGGACCATGGAGGTCCCGATCACGGTCGAGGTCGGCACCCGCAACAGATAGATCATGATCGGCACCAGGATGAAGCCGCCGCCGATGCCCATGATGGCGCCGATGAAGCCGATCACGATGCCGACGACCACCACCGGGATCACCGACAGGTAGATCTTGGAGCGCTTGAACCGCATCTTCAGCGGCAGGCCGTGGATCCAGTTGTGGGTGCGGCGCGGCGGCACCGCGCCGCGCCGGGTCCGCATCAACGCGCGCAGGCCTTCGGAGAACATCAGGCTGCCGACGGTGGAGAGCAGCACGACGTAGGAGAGCGCGATCATCAGGTCGAGCTGGCCGAGCGCGCGGAGCTGGGTGAAGGTCCACACGCCCAGCGCCGTGCCGGTCACGCCGCCGCAGAGCAGGACGCTCGCCAGCGCCGGATCGATCGCGCGCCGCCGCCAATAGGACAGTGCGCCGGAAAAGGACGAGGCCGCGATGTGGCTCGTGACGGAGGCAACCGCGACCGCCGGCGTGATGCCGATGAAGATCAGCAGCGGGGTCATCAGGAAGCCGCCGCCGATTCCGAACATGCCGGAGACGAAGCCGACCGCGGCGCCCATGGCGAGCACCAGGAAGACGTTGACCGGAAGATCGGCGATCGGAAGGTAGAGCTGCATTGAACCACGTGCCGGGCGGGACGGATCGACTAACGAGGAATGCTCGCGGGAAGGTCGGAACGATTGCCGCGCCCCTCAATAGCGGAATTCGCCGGCGGGCGGGACCGGGAATTTTGGGCGGGGTGAATGGGTGCGGTGAGAGCGTGATGATAGCCGTGATCGTCGCCGCAACGGAGGTGCGCTCCCTCCCCCGCGTGTGGGGGAGGGTTGGGGAGAGGGTGTCTCCGCAGTGGGACTCCCCCAGAGGATAAAGCCCTCACCCGGCGCGCGGGACGATGCTTCGCATCGCCCGGCACGCGCCGACCTCTCCCGCAAGCGGGAGAGGTGCACCGAGCCCGTGGGCCGATTGGTTTGACTTAAAGCTATTCGTCTTTAATGCGCCGCCGAGGCCGAGCGCTTGGTCGCGACCGGCTTCGGTGCGGGCTTGGCGCTCGCCTGCGGCGCGCTGTCCCAGCCGCCGGCGGGCGTCGCGACATTGACGGCATCGTCGGGCTGCGGCTCGGCGCTAAAAGTCTGGATCGCGAGCTTGGCTGCGGCGAGCGATTGCGGATCGAGCCGCTTGGCGACGTCGTCGCGCTTGCCCGCCGCATCCGCATCGCCCTGGGCTGCCGCCAAGCTGAACCATTTGTAGGATTCGGCGAGGTTCTGCTCGACGCCGATGCCGCGGGCATAGAGGATGCCGAGGTTGAACTGGCTGTCGGCGACGCCGCGGTCGGCGGCTTTGCGGAACCACTGCGCTGCGCTCTTGTAATTGGCGCCGCGTCCGCCGCCATCGGCATCAAGCACCGCGAGATTGTGCATCGCCTTGGCGTTGCCGCGCTCGGCGGCCTGCGTGTAGTAGCGGCGGGCGATGTCGGCGTCCTTCTTCACGCCAAGGCCCTTCTCGTAGAGCGTGCCGAGGCGGAAGGTCGCGGGCACGACGCCGGCCTGCGCCGCGCGGTCGTACCATTTGGCGGCTTCATCGTAGTTCGTAGCCACGCCCTTGCCCTCGGCAAAGCGCACGCCGATCTCGTAGGCCGCGGTCGCATCGCCCTTCATCGCGGCGGTGCGCAGGCCCGGCCCGCCGATGCCGTCAGGCAGCTTCTCGCTCGGCGGCACCTGGATGAGGCCGAGCTTGGCGCGGCTCGTGCCCGACAGCGCGCCGGTGACGTCGCTGGAGGCAGGTGGCGGCGGGGCCACGGCAGGTGCGGACGGGATTTCGACCGAGGCCGAGCTGCCCGGATTGGCGGCCGGCGCAGCATTGTTCTGGGATTGTCGTCCGATCGGCGTCGGCGAGGTCATCGACGGCGTGACCTGCTCGGGCGTAGCGGGCTTGCTCTCGATCGGGGGCGGGGGAGCCAGCGGGGTGGGCTGGCTCGACGTATTCTCCATGGCCTGCGGCGCTGGCGGCACGCTGCCGCCTTCGAGCAGGTTCATCGCCATCTTGAAGGTGCCGAGCACGATCACGACCACGCTCGCGCCGACCAGCAGCGAGCGGATCTTCGCGGTGATGGTCGAGCCGCCGTCCTTGCCCTTGTCCTTGGAGCGATCAGCCCCGGCCTTGGCGGCGCGGCCGGTCTTTTCCGGCTGCGCGGCGGCGGCCTGGGCGGCGCGGCGCGCAGCGGCGATGAAGCTCGACGACGACACCGGCTCTTTCGGAGCAGTGGGAATTCCACTGATCGCACTCTCGGATGCGGCGATGCGCTCCGACGGCGTGGCGGCGCGGCCACCCGGCCGGGTGCCCGGCTCGAGCGGATGATCCGGCGGCAATTCCGGCGCCAGCGCAGCCCGCGCAGGCGCGGTGTGCGGCTCCAGGATTTCGCTGATCGCACGCGGCGGTAAAGGTGATGTGACTTGCGGTGCCGCCGGCACCGACGGTGGCGCGGCGGGGGCAGCGGCATGGAATTCGCGCGGCGCGGCGACGAAAGCGGCCTGCGCTGCTTGCGCGGCGGCCGGGTTCGGAAGCTCCGGCTTCGGATCGTATTTCGGCTGCTGTTGCTGCGGCGGCCGCGGCTCGCGCGCCATCGGCGCGGGCTCCATCGGGGCGGGCTCCATCGGAGCAGCCATGGGCATCCGCGGCGCAGGGGCGGGCGGCGCGGTGCGCACCGCGCGCAGATCGCCCTCGATCATGGAGAGGCGGTCGACGACATGACCGAGCGTGTTGTGAACGGCTTCGAGCGAATCCTGCGTGTGCCGGTTGGTCTCGGCCTGGCTGAAGCGGATGTCGGAGAGCTCGCGCTTGACGAGATCGACCACGCCCGAATCGGCAGGCAGCGCCGAATTGCGGCTCTCGGCCAGCGCGGAATAGGTCGCCTGCTGCCGTTCCAGGTGCCTGAGGATGTCGTGCAGCCCGTCCTCGACGCGGCTTAGATTGCCGCTGCGCGGGTCGGAGGCGGCCTCGATCCGCTCCAGCAGATACGAGACGCGCTGCTCGAGATGGGCGAAGGTCGAGGCCGAGTCGTTGCCGACCTGCATGCGGTCGAAGCGGTCCGACAGCGCGCGGATCGCAGCTTCCAGATGCTCGGTGCTCTCGGCCGGGTGCGGCCGCTCGCGCGTCTCGAGCGCCGCGGTGAGCGCCGCGATGCGCTGCTCCAGCACCGCAAAGCTGTCACTGGGGCCGGAGGCGCGGGTGATCTGGTCGACCTTGGACGACAGCAGCTGCACGTCTTCGGACAGACGCGCCAGCGCTTCGTTGGAGGCGACGTTGGAGACGATGCTGCGCAGCGCCGAGATCGCGTCTTCGAGCTGGCGCACCGTCGAGGGATCGTCATTGGCGCGCAGGATCAGATCGAGCTTGGCGCCGAGATTGCGGATCGCCTCGTCATAGCCGGTGAGCTGCTCGGCCGGGGTCAGCGTGCGCAGCACCTGCTTGATGTCGGACAGCGCGCGCTCGATGCCGGAGAGAACCTGGCCGTCGGTGCCGTTGGAGCGGGTCTCGTCGATGCGACGGTGCAGCGAGCGGATCTCGTTCTCGATCGATTCGATCGCGCGCCGCGGCATCGCCTCGGTGATGGCGTGGCGGATCTCGGCAAGCTCGCTGCGGAAGGCGGTGATCGCCTGCTCGGTATTGTCAGGGCGCTGGAGCGACTCGATCTGGCTCGTGATCTTGAGCAGATGGCGCTCGAGCGACGAGAAATCCGGCCCCGGCTGCGGGGGCGGCGGCGCGTAGGCGGGGGCGGGTGGCGCCGCCATCGGCGCAATCGACGGCGCGGCGCGTGGCGGCATCTGCCTGGGCGTAAAGCCGTCGAGCTCGCTCTGCCGCGCCGTGATCTCGGCGACCGCGACGTCGAAGGACGCGGGGCTTAAGGGCGGCGAATTGCGATAGACCTGGGCTGCCGCGCGCTCGACCGCATCGGCCTGGCGTTGGCGCGTCTCGACCGGTGGCGGTGCCGGCCGCTGGGCCTGAGGCTGCTGCGGCTGCGGCTTCGAGATCTGCGACAGCCGCGCATCGAGCCGCGAGATCGCATCATTGAGCTGGCGCGCGACGCCCTGCTCGCGCGACATGTCCTGCCGCGAAGTATCCTGGCGCTGGGCGGGCTTTGAAATCCGTTCGATCTGCTGGGTGATCGCGTCTAGCCGCTGATGGATGTCGGCGACTTCGCGGCTTTCCTGGCTCGGTCCTTGCGGGATGTGGTGCGGACGCTGGTCGTACGGTCCGCGAAAGTTCGGTGGCGCTGTCTCGCCGAGCGTGGAGTTCAGCCAATCGTTGAGTGACATGCCGGCTCTGCGCGCAGCAGCTTCGGCCCGCTCCCGGACGGAGGGATCGATGCCGTCAACACTCCACGATACGCGCGAATTCATGACTCTGTCCGGTTCCGACTCCGGCGCCCCACCCGGCGCCTCCAGCCTCCCCACGCGTGCCCGGTTGTAAACACAACCGAATTTGGCGCAGGTCGTCTGCCTCGAAAACCGACTTTTTCCTGTTACGGTAAATAACGAGTTAAGGAACGCCGGCGCGGGTGTCTTAAAGTTGGGCGGGGGTGTTGGTTGTGGCGCCCGTCCGGTCGCCAAACAACCGGTGTCATGCTCCGCGAACGCGGGGCATCCAGTACACCGCGGCTTCTCAATTCCAGCCGCGCCGCCTCTGGAATACTGGATCGCCCGCTTTCGCGGGCGATGACAGTGGAGACGGTGGTGAGAGTTCGAGGCTCGCCAGCCCTCAGCCCTTCTCGCGTTTGCCGTCCTCCAGCGGCACCACCGTGGCCTTGCCGCTCATCGCCGACAGCGCCTCCAGCGCCTCCTCGCAGAAATCGGCCACCATCTGCTCGTGCCGGGCCCCTAAGCGGAGCAGGAGCAGATTGCCGAGATCGAGCCTGCCCTCCGCCGTGCCGTCCGGAAAACGCTTCTTCAGGATGCGCTCGTAATTGGCGTGGCGGTCGCGGTGGTGCTCCAGCCGGGCCATCAGATCGGTGCGCAGCGGCTCGATGTCGATGCTGTCGAGCGCATGGAGGCGGACCAACAGGTCGTCCTTGGTCGAAGCCGGCGTGCTGGGGCGCGCGGCCCAGTGCCGCAGCGCTGTTCTGCCCTCGGGGGTGAGCGTATAAACCAGCTTGTTCGGCTTGCCTGTCTGCACGACCTCGCGGCCCTGGATGTAGCCGCGGTCACGCAGCTTGGAGAGCTCGCGGTAGATCTGCTGGTGGTCGGCCTTCCAGAAGAAGCCGATCGAAGAATCGAACGTCTTGGCGAGCTCGTAGCCCGTCATCGGACGTTCCGTCAGGCATGCGAGGATTGCGTCGCCGAGCGCCATGAGCGGCCTCCCTTCTTAGGTCTGACCAACCTGCTTGACTTTATGCGCATCGGCGCATATGCGTCAATGTGCATATGAGGCAGCTTGCGGACGGGGCCCAAGACCCCGACTGAAAATCCAGCGGAATCAACCTTCTCGCTACTGTGCATGGGGTTGTTTTCGCATTTATGCCCTTGCCCTAGGGAGGCACCTGAGAATGACCGGCCTCGATTCCTGGTACGCCTACATGAAGTCTCATGACCGCGCCGCGCTCTGGGACCTTCTGCACCCGGATGCCGTGTTCGAAAGCCCCGTCGTCCATTCGACGCAGCGCGGGCGCGACATCACCTTCAAATACCTCTCCAGCGCCGAGAAGGTGCTCGGCGGCCCCGGCTTCACCTATGTCGGTGAATGGCGCAGCGACAATGGCGCCGTGCTCGAATTCAAGACCATCATCGACGGCATCGAGATCAACGGTGTCGACATCATCAGCTTCGATAGCGAAGGACGCATCACCCATTTCAAGGTGATGGTGCGTCCGCTCAAGGCCATCAACATGCTGCATCGCCTGATGGCGGAGCAGCTTGCCGCCCAATCATGACACTGCCCTGAGGTTGCGGAACCCGCTAAGCTCGCGGGCAAGGCTCCGCCGCAGGAATCACGTCAACATCGCCACTTCAAGCCCCATGCCGGGAGAACGCCATGCCGATCTATAAAGCCCCTGTCGAAGACGTGAATTTCCTGCTCAACGACGTCTTCCAGATCGATCGCTACGACAATCTGCCGGGCTTCTCGGACGCGTCGAGCGACGTGCGCGAGGCGATCCTCGGCGAAGCTGCCAAGCTCGCCGAAGAGGTGCTGCAGCCGCTCAATCGCGTCGGCGATCTCGAAGGCTGCAAGCGCACTGAGGACGGCAGCGTCACCACGCCGAAGGGTTTTAAGGACGCCTTCAAGCAGGTCGTCGAGGGCGGCTGGCTCGGTCTGTCGGCGCCGACGGAATATGGTGGCCAGGGCTTGCCGGTGACGCTGAGCCAGGCAGTCAACGAATTCCAGATCTCCGCCAACATGGCGTTCTCGATGTATGGCGGCCTCACCATGGGCGCGACCGCGGCATTGCTGGTGCACGGCACGCCCGAACAGAAGCAGATCTACGTGCCGAAAATGGTCGCCGGCGAATGGACCGGCACCATGAACCTGACCGAGCCGCATTGCGGCACCGATCTCGGCATGCTGCGCACCAAGGCGGTGCGCCAGGCCGACGGCAGCTTCAAGATCACGGGCACCAAGATCTTCATCTCGGCCGGCGAGCATGACCTCGCCTCCAACATCATCCACCTCGTGCTCGCCCGCATCGAGGGCGCGCCCGCCGGCATCAAGGGCGTGTCGCTGTTCGTGGTGCCGAAATTCCTGGTCAATGCCGATGGTTCGGTCGGGCAGCGCAATGGCGTGGTTTGCGGCTCGATCGAGCACAAGATGGGCATCCACGGCAATTCCACCTGCGTGATGAACTACGACAACGCCACCGGCTGGCTGATCGGCGAAGAGAACAAGGGCATGCAGGGCATGTTCGTGATGATGAACGAGGCTCGCCTCGGCGTCGCCGTGCAGGGCCTCGCGCAGTCCGAGGTCGCCTATCAGAACGCAGTCGCCTATGCCCGCGAGCGCATCCAGGGTCGCGCACTCACCGGCGCCAAGGCGCCGGACAAGCAAGCCGATCCGATCATCGTGCATCCCGACGTGCGTCGCACGCTGCTCTCGATCCGCGCCTTCAACGAGGCCGCGCGCGCCTTCGTGATCTGGACCGCACTGAAGAGCGACGTCGCCCATCGCTCCGAGGATCCCAAGGACCGCCAGGCCGCCGACGATCACATGGGTCTGATGACCCCGGTGTTGAAGGGCTTCCTCACCGATTACGGCTTTGCCAATGCGGTGCAGGCGCAGCAGATGTATGGCGGCCACGGCTACATCGCCGAGCAGGGCATGGAGCAGTTCGTGCGCGATGCGCGCATCGCGATGATCTATGAAGGCGCCAACGGCATCCAGGCGCTCGACCTCGTCGGCCGCAAGCTGCCGCGCGACGGCGGCCGCGCCATCATGGCCTTCTTCGGCGAGGTCATGGCCTTCGCCAAGGAGAACGGCGGCGACGAGGCGCTAAAACCCTTCATCACCCCGCTCTCGACCTCGCTCGGCCATCTCCAGCAGGCCACCACCTGGCTGATGCAGAACGCGATGGCGAAGCCGGACAATGCGGGCGCTGCCGCAACCGATTACCTGCATCTCTTCGGCTTCGTTGCGCTCGGCTACATGTGGGCGAAGATGGCCAAGGTGACGCAGGCGAAGATTGCCGAGAGCGGGGCGACGCCCTATCTCTCGACCAAGCTCGTCACCGGCCGCTTCTTCATGGAGCGGATGCTGCCGGAGACCGCCGCCAATCTCGCGCGCATCCAGGCCGGCTGCGCCACCATCATGGAATTGCCGGCGGAAGCGTTCTGAGCCTGCTACCGCTGCCCGCTCCCAATCGTTCTCGAAACATCACACCAGGAGGGCGTCATGCCTGAGGCATTCATCTACGACCACGTTCGCACCCCGCGCGGCCGCGGCAAGGCGGACGGTGCGCTGCACGAAGTCACGGCGCTCGCGCTCGCCACCGTGCCGTTGAAGGCGCTGAAGGATCGCAACAACCTGCCCAAGGATTCCGTCGATGACGTCGTGCTCGGCGTGGTCGATCCCGTCGGCGAGGCGGGCTCCGACATCGCGCGCTTTGCTGCGCTCAAGTCCGGTCTCGGCGACGCCGTGCCCGGCGTGCAGATCAGCCGCTTCTGTGCCTCAGGTCTCGACGCCGTGAACTTTGCCGCCGCGCAGGTGATGAGCGGCCAGCATGAGCTGGTGATCGGCGGCGGCGCCGAATCCATGAGCCGCGTCGGTATCGGCGCCTCCGGCGGCGCCTGGCCGATGGATCCCTCGATGGCGGTGCCGGCCTACTTCATGCCGCAGGGCGTTTCCGCCGATCTGATCGCCACCAAATACGGTTTCTCGCGTGACGACGTCGATGCCTACGCGGTGCAGAGCCAGCAGCGCGCGGCTCAGGCCTGGGATGAGGGCCGCTTCAACAAGTCCGTGGTGCCAGTGAAGGACATCAACGGCCTCACCATCCTCGCCAAGGACGAGCACATGCGCCCCTCGACGACGATGCAGTCGCTGGCGCAGCTCCAGCCCGCGTTCACGATGATGGCGCAGATGGGCGGCTTCGATGGCGTCGCGCTGCAGTCGCACCCCGAGATCGAGCGCGTCAACTACGTGCACCACGCCGGCAACTCCTCGGGCATCGTCGACGGCGCCGGCGCCGTTCTGCTCGGCAGCAAGGAGGCAGGCGCGAAATACGGCATGAAGCCGCGTGCAAAAATCCGCGCCTTCGCCAATATCGGCTCGGAGCCGGCGATGATGCTGACCGGTCCGGTCGACGTCACCGAGAAGCTCTTTGCGCGTTTCGGCATGAAGAAGTCGGACATCGACCTGTTCGAGCTCAACGAGGCCTTCGCCTCGGTCGTGCTGCGCTACATCCAGGCCTTCGACATCGACAACGCCAAGATCAACGTCAATGGCGGCGCGATCGCGCTCGGCCATCCGCTCGGGGCGACCGGCGCGATGATCCTCGGCACCGTGCTCGATGAGCTCGAGCGCACCAACAAGTCCACTGCGCTGGTGACGCTGTGCATCGGCGGCGGCATGGGCACCGCGACCATCATCGAGCGGGTGTAACGAGCTGCCGTAGGGTGGGCAAAGCGAAGCGTGCCCACCACTGCTGTCTCCGCGAAAATGGTGGGCACGGCGCAAAGGCGCCTTTGCCCACCCTACGAGACCTTAAGTCAACCGCCGCGCCTGGCATCGGCTGCGGCACCGAGGAGCAACCAACATGTCGTACAAGAACTTTAGGGTTGAGACCGATTCCGACGGCATCGCGCTCGTCACCTGGGACATCCCGGGCCGTTCGATGAACGTGCTCGACGAGACTTCGACCAGCGAGCTCGACGCCATCGTCAAGGCGACCACGGCAGACGCTGCGGTGAAGGGCGTCGTCATCACCTCGGCGAAAGAAGCATTCTGCGCCGGCGCCGACCTCTCGATGCTCGAAGGCATGAACCAGGCCTACGCAAAGCTCTTCAAGGAGCAGGGCGAGACCGCGGCGAACCAGATGCTGTTCGACCAGAGCCGCCGCTTCTCGCAGGTGCTGCGCTCGATCGAAACCTCCGGCAAGCCATGGGCGGCCGCGATCAACGGCCTCGCGCTCGGCGGCGGGTTTGAGATCACGCTATGCTGCCATTATCGCGTGGCCGCGGAGAATCCCAAGACCCGCCTCGGCCTGCCCGAGGTCAAGGTTGGCCTATTCCCCGGCGCCGGCGGTACGCAACGCGTGCCGCGTCTGGTGCCGCCGCAGGACGCGATGACGATCCTGCTCAAGGGTGATCCGGTCACGGTGGAGAAAGCGAAGGCGCTGAACCTGATCCACGCCATCGTTCCCGCCGCCGATCTCATCAAGGCGGCCAAGGACTGGATCAAGGGCGGCGGCAAGGCGGTCGCGCCCTGGGACGAGAAGGGTTTCAAGCTCCCCGGCGGTCCGGTGTTCTCCAAGGCCGGCATGATGATGTTCCCCGCCGGCAACGCCATCTATCGCCGCGAGACCTACGACAATTATCCGGCCGCGCGCGCGATCATGAGCTGTGTCTATGAAGGCCTCCAGCTGCCGATCGACGCCGCGCTTCGCGTGGAGTCCCGCTATTTCACCTCGGTGCTGCGCTCGAAGGAAGCGGCTGCAATGATCCGCAGCCTGTTCCTGTCGATGCAGGAATTGAACAAGGGCGCCCGCCGTCCGAAGAACGTGCCGCCCACCAAGGTGAAGAAGATCGCCGTGATCGGCGCCGGCTTCATGGGCGCGAGCGTCGGCTACGTCTCGGCCCGTGCCGGCCTCGACGTCGTTCTGATCGACCGCGACCAGGAGAGCGCCGACAAGGGCAAGGCGCATGCGCAGAAGGTGATCGAGGAGCAGATCAAGAAAGGCCGCGCCAAGCCTGGCGATGCCGAAGCGCTGCGCGCGCGCATCACGGCGACGGCGGACTATGCCGCGCTGAGGGACGTCGACCTCGTCATCGAGGCCGTGTTCGAGGACCGCAAGGTCAAGGCGGAGACCTTTGCCAAGGCGCAGGAGTACCTGAAGCCGGATGTGATCTTCGCGTCCAACACGTCGACGCTGCCGATCACCTCGCTGGCCGAGAGCTTCAAGGACCAGGGCAAGTTCGTCGGCATCCACTTCTTCTCGCCGGTCGAGAAGATGATGCTGGTCGAGATCATCCTCGGCAAGAACACCGGCGACGTCGCGCTCGCGACCGCGCTCGATTATGTCCGGCAGATCGGCAAGACGCCGATCGTCGTCAACGACAGCCGCGGCTTCTTCGCCAACCGCTGCGTCGGCCGCTACGTCGCCGAAGGCAACGAGATGTTCCTCGAAGGCGTGCCGCCGGCGATGATCGAGAACTGTGCCAAGATGGCCGGCATGCCGGTCGGCCCGCTCTCGCTGTCGGACGAAGTCGCGCTCGACCTCGGCCTCAAGATCATGAAGGCGACGGAAGCCGATCTCGGCCCCAACGCCATCAACCCCGACCAGAAGAAGCTGATGGTCGAGATGGTCGAGAAGCAAGGCCGGCTCGGCCGCAAGAACAGCAAGGGCTTCTACGACTATCCTGAGAAGGGCAAGGGTCAGAAGAGCCTGTGGCCAGGCCTGTCGGCGTTGCAGCCGAAGCAGCTCGACCCTGATACGCTCGACGTCGAGGAGCTGAAGCAGCGCTTCCTGGTGGTGCAGGCGGTGGAAGCCGCGCGCACGGTCGAGGACCACGTCATCACCGATCCGCGCGAGGCCGACGTCGGCTCGATCCTCGGCTTCGGCTTCGCGCCGTTCACCGGCGGTACGCTGTCCTACATCGACTTCATGGGCACGAAGAAGTTCGTCGAGCTCTGCCACAAGTTAGAGGCCAAATACGGCTCGCGCTTCACCCCGCCGAAGTTGCTGGAAGAGATGGCGGCGAAGGGAGAAACCTTCTACGGCCGCTTCGCGCCGAAGAAGGCGGCGGCCTAAGAGAGCTAGTAGCCCGGATGGAGCGAAAGCGAGATCCGGGACAGCATCTCCTGGGATGCTGGAGTTACCCGGATTACGCTTCGCTCCATCCGGGCTACGCAGACTGCGCAGAAACAAAAGGCCAGATCATCGATCCGGCCTTTTTTATTTTCCGTCGCCGACGGCGAGAATGCGCGGCCCGATATCGGGTCACCGGCGCCGCTTCAAATCCCAGCCACACTCGCTCCGCCCTGGCACCGCTCTTGCTAATGAATCACCGGATGACCATTAGCATTGAAGGTGTCCCGCAATGATCCCGACGGTGTCCCAAGACAGCGCAGCCGGCGTTGCGATAAGACACGCGCCCCTTTTTCTGGTGGGTCGGCTGTGGCCGCGCCGCGGGCTCCTGCGGCGGCGCAGAAAAATTCCCTCGTGGTCCGGCCTGGCCCTACTCGTTCTCTTCTTCGATATGGCGATGGCGATGCTCGCCTGGTTCGCCGTCGATCTCGTCCTGCACTGAGAGCTTCCCTCTGTGCAGGTGGAACGTTGCCGCCAGATAGGCAAGCTGGCCGGTAACAAGACAGCCGACGACGATCGGAATGCCGGTCCAAAATCCGAAGCCTGAGGTCTGAAGGACGGTTGCGGCAAGGATCGCGGTCGCCGGCGAGACCAGCGACAAAGCCCAGACTCGGAAGAATAGCCCCGTCGCTAACCCAGTGATTGCACTCGCGAGCAAGAGGAGGAGTACGGTTGTCACGAGAGCTTCCCAGTTCGGGGGCCCGCATCGCGGGCCCTAGCTGAAGTAGAGCCAACCGGATTGCTCTCACAAGGATGGTGACCTCCGCCGAGCACGCAAGGCGGAGTTATTGTTAACTCCGACAATGCTCGTAAAATTGATATCGAGATATCTCGAACCTCCGGGTTTCCCCGAGCGGTTCAAGTAAAAGAGCCGGATCATCGATCCGGCTCTTTATCATCTCGCCTGTTGTGGTCTGGACTTACGCTGCCTGGACCAATCCTTCCTTCTTCAGCGCTTCCTGCACCTGCGGCCGCGCCGCGACGCGGGCCTTGTAGGCGGTCAGGTTGGGCATCGCCGAGAGGTCGAACTTCATCCGGTCGCCCCAGGTCAGCATCGTGAAGAGATAGCCGTCGGCAACCGTGAACTGCTTGCCCATGAGGTAGTCGCGGCCGGCGAGCTGGCTGTCGATATATTTCAGCTTGCCCATGACGCGATCCCTGAAGAAGGCCTTGGCCTCGTCGTTCAGCGCCGGGGCGAACAGCGGGCCAAAGCTCTTGTGCACCTCCGAGGTGAGGAAGTTGAGCCATTCGAGCAGCTTGTAGCGCTCGGAACTGTCGCGGGCGGGGGCCAGCGCTTTGCTTGATGCCTGATCGGCGATCATCTGGACAATCACGGGGCCTTCGGTCACGATCTCACCGCTATCGAGGCCCAGCGCAGGAACCTGGCCCTTGGGGTTCAGCTTCAGATAATCCTCGCCATTTTCGAGCTTCTTGGCTCGGATATCGACCTTGACCAGCTCATAGGGCAGGCCGGCTTCCAGGAGCGCGATATGGGGGGACAGGGAGCAGGCGCCGGGCGAATAGTACAGTTTCATGGAATTTCCTTCTCGTGACGCTTGGTGGGGGCGAAAGAACGACTACATGCGCTTGCATGAAATAGTCAAGATTGATGCAGGTGCATCGAGTGAGGTAAAGAGCGGGCGACGAGCTTGAGCGCGACCATGAAACGCAAACCATCGACCGAGGCAACTTCGGCCTGGATCCGCCTGATGCGGGTGCAGAGCCGCGTGCTCGACTGTGTCGAGCAGGACCTGAAGAAAGCGGGGTTCCCGCCGCTCGCCTGGTATGACGCGCTGCTCGAATTGTCCCGCGCCCCCTCTGGCGAGCTGCGGCCGGTGGAGCTCGAACGCCAGATGCTGATCCCGCAATACTCGACCTCGCGGCTGATCGACCGTCTGGTCGACGAAGGCCTCGCCTCGCGGCGCGAATGCAAGATCGACAAGCGCGGCCAGTTCGTCGAGATCACGGAAGCCGGCCGCGAGTTGCAGAAGCGGATGTGGGGCGCTTATTCGGCCGCAATCGAGAAATATGTCGGTTCGAAACTATCGGATGCCGACGCCGTCAAGCTCAGTGGTCTGCTCGATCGCCTGGGCTGCTCGTGCGGCGAGATGAAATTGCCGCCCGTCGCCAACGTCAACGAAAGCACACCGTCGCGATGATCGCGCGGCAAACCAGCACGTCCGCGCGCCCGGCGGGTTCGCGGACCCTCCCCGTCACCCGCGCGTTCGGTCGAAGCGCTTTTTTGATTAGAGTTTGATATGGCGCGAGACCAGATCGATATGACGCCACTGCAATCGCGCGACGAGCTCGTCGCGTGGTTCGAGGCCGGCTGCAAGGACCCGTCCGAATTCCGCTTGGGGACCGAGCACGAGAAGACGCCGTTCACGCTCGAAGGCCATCGACCCGTGCCTTACGAAGGCGCGCGCGGCATTGGCGCGCTGCTCGAGGGCATGAAGCTCCTGCTCGGCTGGGAGCCGATCATGGAGAGAGGCAACATCATCGGCCTCTACGACGTCACCGGCGGCGGTGCCATCTCGCTCGAGCCCGGCGGACAGTTCGAGCTCTCCGGCGCGCCGGTCGAGAACGTGCACCAGACCCAGAGCGAGCTGATGGCGCATCTGGCGCAAGTGCGCGAGATCGCAACGCCGCTCGGCATCGGCTTCCTCGGGCTCGGCATGACGCCGTCCTGGTCGCGCGCGGACATCCCGGTGATGCCCAAGGGCCGCTACAAGATCATGACCAATTATATGCCGAAGGTCGGTCAATACGGCCTCGACATGATGTATCGGACCTGCACGGTGCAGACCAATCTCGACTTCTCCTCGGAAGCCGACATGGTCAAGAAGCTGCGGGTCTCGCTCGCGCTTCAGCCGGTCGCGACGGCGCTGTTCGCCAACTCGCCTTTCACCGAAGGCAAGCCGAACGGCTTCCTCTCCTTCCGCTCCGAGATCTGGCGCGACACCGACAATGCGCGTTCGGGCATGATGCCGTGGGCGTTCGAGGACGGCATGGGTTTCGAGCGCTATGTCGACTACGCGCTCGACGTGCCCATGTATTTCGTCAAGCGCGGCGAGGACTACATCGACGTGTCGGGCTCCTCGTTCCGCGCCTTCTTCGACGGCCGCAACAACAATCTGCCCGGCGAGCGGCCGACGCTGTCGGACTGGGCCAACCATCTCTCGACGATCTTTCCCGAGGTGCGGCTCAAGCGCTATCTCGAGATGCGCGGCTCCGACGGTGGCCCGTGGGGCCGGTTGCCGGCGCTACCGGCGTTCTGGGTCGGGCTGCTCTACGACGACGTCTCGCTCGACGCCGCCTGGGAAATCGTGAAGCACTGGAGCGCGCCTGAACGTCAGGCCTTGCGCGACGATGTGCCGCGCTTCGGCTTCAAGTCGCGGATTAGGGACCGCTATCTCTTCGAGATCGCCAAGGAGTGCCTCGTCCTGGCACATGCCGGCCTGCGCCGGCGCGGCCGGATCGACCAGCTCGGCCGCGACGAGACCCGGCATCTGGAGCCGCTCGATCGCATCATCGATTCCGGCCGCACGCCGGCCGAGGAGATGCTGGACAAGTTTAATGGTCCCTGGAAGGGTTCGGTGGAACCGGCCTACGCGGAATACGCTTTCTAGACCAATAGGCTAACGATCGGGAACTGAGCGTTCATCGCACGTACAGGTTTGCGGCCATCAAATGATCGGCTGAAAAAACCTGAGCGTCGTCAATAACTCGAAAGCTGTTCCGATGGGGAAGGGTCGCCTGTCCGGGGGCGTCATCGCAAGCGTCGTGGCATGCGCCGCGCTGCTTTCGCTCGCGTTTCCGAGCGTGCCGGCGTCCGCGCAGACGGCGTTCGACCGCCCGGGCGGCGACTATTTCAACACGCCGGTCACCTCGGGCGATCCCGAGGATTGTGCGCTGCTCTGCGAGCGTGACCGCCGTTGCCGCTCCTGGAGCTTCAACTATCCCGACGTCGAAGGCGGCTCGGCGGTGTGCTGGCTCAAGAACACGGTGCCGGCGCGCGTGCCGGGCAATTGCTGTATCTCCGGCGTCCGCGGCGCCGGCGTGATCGAGCCGCGCATCGAGGGCGTGGAAACTTCGATCGATCGTCCGGGCGGAGACCTGCGCAATTTCGAGCTCAAGGTTGGCGAAGGCGAGGAGGCCTGCAAGGCGGCCTGCACCGCCGACAACAAATGCCGCGCCTTCACCTATGCCCGTCCCGGCTACACTGGGCGCGAGGCACGCTGCTTCCTGAAAAAGGAAATCAAGCCGCCGCGGCGGAAGGCGGGATTTACGTCGGGCGTGGTGCGGTAGGCAAGATGCCGTAGCCGAGGCATCGGTCCCGTAGGGTGGGCAAAGCGAAGCGTGCCCACCACTTCTATCCAGCGAAGACAAATGGTGGGCACGGCGCTTCGCGCCTTTGCCTACCCTACGGCATCTCACTCCGTCGCAATCACCGTAAGCTCCGGCCACAACGCCTTCCATCGCGCGGCCTTCGCCTCGTAATTGGCGGCGGAAAAATTCAGCGCCCGATTGGGCCGCACGATCAGCCTCGCGACGTCATCGAACCCATGCGGCGCATAGACCTCGAAATTCCCGTCCGCCGGCCGGATGCCGAGCTGCGTATTCTCCGTGAGGAAGCGATCGATCCCGTCGGTCGAGCGCATCAAAGGCGGATAGGGCAGGCCATGCTTGTCGGGGTACCACAGATGCACACGCGCCTGGTTGCGAATCTCGACCTTGGCAGCGAGATGCGCGAGCCGCGCATTCAGCTTGCGGATCACCGCGTCCTCCGCCTCCCACGAGGTATCGGAGTCGAAATAGAACACGTCGTAATCGGCGATGCCGTGATCGATCGGGCGGCCCGTGAGCACGTTCCACACCGACTGCACCAAGCAACCTGCGACCAGCCACGCATCCGGCAGCGCGAGTCGACCGAGCTCATCGATGATCGCGGCGTTGACGGGGTTTTGCAGAGCGAGAGCGAGGAATTCGTCTTTGCTCATGGCAGACCGGAGGAATCGTAGCGTAGGCAAAGGCGCGTCTTCGCGCGTCGTGCCCGCCATCTCTCCACGTTGCGACAGAAGTGGTGGGCACGCTTCCGCTTTGCCCACCCTAACGATCTACGCTTTAGTCAATGCACGGCGGTGAAGAACCGCGCGAGCCTGAAGCCGGAGAGCCAGGTCCACACGGGCTGGCCGCGGATGCCGAGATCCCAGGAGCCGAGCACGGCGTCCGCGCGGCCGACCAGATTGTCGATCGGCAACAAGCCCACACCGCCCGAGCGCAGCGGCACGCGGCTGTCGGCGGAGTTATCGCGGTTGTCGCCGAGCACGAACAGATGGCCTGCTGGCACCGTCACTTCCGGCGTGTTGTCGAGCGGGCCGTTGTCGCGCATCTTGAAGATCAGGTGCGACACGCCGTTCGGCAGCGTCTCGATATAGCGGTAGGCGGGCTCGCGACCGCCATTGTCATCCTCGGCAGCTCCAACGCCATCGGGCTTCAACTCGGCGGGGCGGTCGTTGATGAAGAGCTGGCCCTGCCGCATCTGGATGCGGTCGCCAGGCAAGCCGACGACGCGCTTGACCCAGGCCTGCGAGCGATCACCGGGCCAGCGGAACACGACGACGTCGCCGCGTTTCGGCGTCTCCGCGAAGACGCGGCCGGTCTCCGGCAGGTTGATCTGGATCGGCAGCGACGAAGTGCCGTAGCCATAGGGGAATTTCGAGGCGAGCAGCGCATCGCCGATCAAGAGCGTCGGCTCCATCGATCCCGACGGCACGTAGAAAGGTTCGGCCAGCGCGCCCTTGGCAATGAACACGGCGGCGACGATGCCGGCGAGCTGCATTAGCTGCCCGCCCCAGCCGCTGCTCTTCCGTTTGGTGGTGACAGTCACCTTTTCTTCCACGCTCATGCGCCCGTTCCACCTACTGTAATGCGCTCCATCAACAGCGATGGCTGGCCGACGCCGACAGGCACGCCCTGGCCATTCTTGCCGCAGGTGCCGATGCCGGTGTCGAGCGCGAGGTCGTTGCCGACCATGCGGATGCGGTGCAGATCGGTCGGCCCGTTGCCGATCAGCATGGCGCCCTTCAGGGGCGCCCCCAGCTTGCCGTTCTCGATCTTGTAGGCCTCGGTGCACTGGAACACGTATTTGCCCGAGGTGATGTCGACCTGGCCGCCGCCGAAATTCGCGGCGAACACGCCGTTCTTCACGGAGGCGAGGATCTCGGCGGGATCGCGCTCGCCCGCGAGCATGTAGGTGTTGGTCATGCGCGGCATCGGCACATGGGCGTAGCCCTGGCGGCGGCCGTTGCCGGTCGGCTTCATGTTCATCAGGCGCGCGTTCTGGCGGTCCTGCATGTAGCCGACCAGGATGCCGTCCTCGATCAGCACGGTGCGATTGGTCGGCGTGCCCTCGTCGTCGATCGAGAGCGAGCCGCGGCGCGAGGCTATGGTGCCGTCGTCAACCACGGTGACGCCCTTGGCCGCGACCTGCTGGCCCATCAGGCCGGCAAAGGCCGAGGTCTTCTTGCGGTTGAAGTCGCCCTCGAGGCCATGGCCGACCGCTTCATGCAGCATCACGCCGGGCCAGCCGGCGCCGAGCACGACGTCCATTTCGCCGGCGGGGGCGGGAATCGATTCCAGGTTGACGAGCGCTTCGCGCAGCGCGCCGTCGGCGGCCTCGCGCCAGCTCCTGCTCTCGATGAACTCGGCATAGCCGGCGCGGCCGCCATAACCCTTGCTGCCGCTCTCCTGGCGGTCGCCCTGGCCGGCGACGACGGAGATGTTGACGCGCACCAGCGGGCGGATGTCGCGATAGCTCTCGCCGTCGGGTCGCAGGATCTCGACGACCTGCCAGGTCGCACCCAGACTGACGCTGACCTGCCGCACCCGCGGATCCTTGTCGCGCAGATAGGCGTCGATCTCGGCGAGCAGTTTTACTTTGGTCTCGAAGCCGGGTGCATCGAGCGGATTGTCGTCACTGTAAAGCCGCACGTTGGTATGCGCTGGCGGGGCGGCAAAACTGCCGGAATAGCCGCCGCGCACGGCCGCGACTGCATCAGCGGCGCGAATCAGCGCCGGTAGCGAGACGTCGGAGGAATGCGCATAGCCGACCGCATCGTCCTTGACGGCGCGCAGGCCAAAGCCCTGCGAGGTGTCGTAGGTCGCCTGCTTCAGCCGCCCATTGTCGAACATCAGCGCTTCGGTCTGGCTGTACTCCAGGAACAGTTCGCCATCGTCGGCGCCGGCAAGCCCGCGCGCGACCTCGTTGCGAACCTGGTCGCGGTCGAGATTGGCGCGGTCGAGCAGGGAGGTAGTGGCAGGGTTGGTCATGCGTCCGTCCATTATCGGGGGATGTGGGGCAAGATAATGGTTTCGGACCGGTTCCGCGAGGGGCGGGCCGTCACATTACGGAAACGATAGGTGCGCCTCGGGCTTAAGCCGGCTTTCAGGATTTTCGGCCTATCACCGGCGAACCTGAAGTCGGAGCCGCCGACAGAGCATGTGGAATTCCCTGACTGTGTTCTAGGATCAGTATCACGGCCTGATCATCGGCTTTGCCGCGCTGGCTTTGGTTCTGATCTTCAATCAGTTCGTCTATCGACGCCGCTGGACATCCTATCCCACGCGCGAGGCCTATGTCGCAGCTCACCCGGGCTGCGACACGGTTGACGGTATCCTCTGCGCGACATGTCAGCGAAAGGCGCTGGTGGGGCCAGTGGCCGGCAGAGGACGCATCTATCGCTGCGGCTGGTGCGACACGGAGCTTTATCGCGTCGACAAGGCGTGAGCGCCGCTAAAGCATGATCCGGAAAAGTGCGAAGCTGTTTTCCAATAAGATCATGCTTAAACAACGACCTAAGGCGCGAAGACGATTCGTCCCAATCTCATCGCGCTTTACGGCAGTTTGTCGTAGCCCTCACCCAGCCCATTCAGGCTGAGCGGGAAGCCGATGCCTTCTTCAGGGGTCTCGAAGATGATGAAGGTCGCAGTCTTGGCGCTGCGGAGCTGGCCCAGCAGCTTGTCGTCCATCACCACTTCCGCGACGCAGCCGTTGGGCAGGCATCTGACGAAACCGGCGCGGCCGACGTCCTGGTTGTCGAGCTTGAGGCCGAGGCCGGAGGGCAAGAGCACGCCGAGCGGGGCGACCACCCGCATCAGGCGGCTCTTCTGATCGGCGGTCTTGAGCACGATCACGGTCAGGCCGGCATTGGAGCGGTCTTCCGCCACCACGCTCTGGATCAGGGCGCATTGCTCGGTCTGGGCGCCGGGCGGGGTGTCACAGCGGATCTGCCAGTCGCCATGGACGGAGCGCACCGCGCCCTGCGCATGGGCAAGACCGGGCAGCGCCACGAAGGCAACCGCCAGCAGGGCGGCCAGCATCGTGAGGCCGCCAGCCTGCCTTGCCATGCATCTCGAAAGCCCCATCGGGTCGGTCCCTCTGCTCGCCTGGGTCGCTCGCACCTGGCGGACTGATACGGGAATGACGGCGTCTTGAAGGCAATTCCCAAGCAAATTCCGCGCCGTCGCGCACCACCATCGCCCGCACGAATCAGGATCCTGCGCGGCTGTCTGCCAGTGCCTACCGCGGGCAATTCCGCTGTCAAGCCGCAGCATACCGGGAAACGGTATTTTTCTCTGATCTTACTAGGAAATATCTTGCGGGTGATGCCTGGCAGATGAGGCCCAAGACTGCATTGCGATAGATCAAGAATTATGGTTTGAGAGGCTTGATTACGGCGTTCTAGCGATCTGGCCCCAATTCCTCTTAGAGGTATTCTTGCGCGGCGGTTTGTCAGACGGGCGGATCGAATAAGCGTTTCCCGGAAACAGGGGAATGCACGTGGGGTGATTTCGTAAGGGGAGCGCGAACGGCATGAGGATGTCGATGGGCCGGATGGGCCGGCAGTTGCTGGGATTGGCCGTGGCGGGTCTGACGCTGGCGACGGGCGGTGTGGCATTCGCCGAGCTCGGGCAACCGGCGCCGTGGGAGTGGGCGCTCCAGCAATCCGGCTCGCCGGTGATGGATAACATCGTCTGGTTCCACAACTTCCTGTTGGTGCTGATCACCTTGATCACGCTGTTCGTCCTGGCGCTGCTCGTGGTCGTGGTCATCAAGTTCAATGCGAGGGCCAATCCGGTGCCGTCGCGGACCACCCACAACACGCTGATCGAGGTGGTGTGGACCCTGGTTCCGGTGCTGATCCTGGTCGGCATCGCGGTGCCGTCGTTCCGCCTCCTGTTCCTCGAGCTCGACGTGCCGAAGGCGGATCTGACCGTCAAGGCGACGGGCAAGCAGTGGTACTGGTCCTATGCCTATCCTGATAACGGCAAGTTCGAGTTCGACTCGCTGATGGCCCAGGACAAGCAGCCCCGCCTGCTCGGCGTCGACAACGAGATGGTGGTGCCGGTCAACAAGGTGATTCGGGTCCAGACCACGGGCGCGGACGTCATCCACGCCTTCGCGCTGCCGGCTTTCGGCGTCAAGATCGACGCCATTCCGGGGCGGCTGAACGAGACCTGGTTCAAGGCCACCAAGACCGGCATGTATTACGGCCAGTGCTCGGAACTGTGCGGCAAGGATCATGCCTTCATGCCGATCGCGATCCGAGTGGTCGACGACCAGGAGTTTGCCTCCTGGGTCGAGACCGCGAAGAAGAAATTTGCGAGCGGCGGCACCAGCACCTACGCCTCCGCGGCCGGCCCGACGCAGTAAGCGCCGGGCGCAGGCTCGAGGGACTGAAAGCGACATGAAGGGCGGGACCGCATAAGGTCCGAATGGGACGCAAGGCAGGATTTGAAAATGGCAACGAGCGCAGCGGCACACGGCGATCACGCGCATCATGACGAGCACGCCCATCCGACCGGATGGCGGCGCTACGTTTATTCGACCAACCACAAGGACATCGGCACGATGTACCTGATCTTCGCGGTCATCGCCGGCGTCATCGGCGCCACGATGTCGATCGCGATCCGGGCCGAGCTGATGTATCCGGGCGTGCAGATCTTCCACGAGACGCACACCTACAACGTCTTCGTGACCTCGCACGGCCTGATCATGATCTTCTTCATGGTCATGCCCGCGATGATCGGCGGTTTCGGCAACTGGTTCGTGCCGCTGATGATCGGCGCGCCCGACATGGCGTTCCCGCGCATGAACAACATCTCGTTCTGGCTGCTGCCGGCCTCCTTTGCGCTGCTCTTGATGTCGACCTTCGTCGAGGGCGAGCCGGGCGCCAACGGCGTCGGCGCCGGCTGGACCATGTATGTGCCGCTGTCGAGCTCCGGTCATCCGGGCCCGGCCGTCGACTTCGCGATCCTGTCGCTGCATCTGGCGGGCGCCTCGTCGATCCTCGGCGCCATCAACTTCATCACCACGATCTTCAACATGCGCGCGCCGGGCATGACCCTGCACAAGATGCCGCTGTTCGTGTGGTCGATCCTGGTGACGGTGTTCCTGCTGCTGTTGTCGCTGCCGGTGCTCGCCGGTGCGATCACCATGCTGCTGACCGACCGCAATTTCCACACGACGTTCTTCGCGCCCGACGGCGGCGGCGATCCCGTGCTGTTCCAGCACCTGTTCTGGTTCTTCGGCCACCCCGAGGTGTACATCCTGATCCTGCCCGGCTTCGGCATGGTCAGCCAGATCGTCTCGACCTTTTCGCGCAAGCCCGTATTCGGCTATCTCGGCATGGCCTACGCCATGGTCGCGATCGGCGGCATCGGCTTCGTAGTGTGGGCACACCACATGTACACGGTCGGCATGTCCTCGGCGACGCAGGCCTATTTCGTTGCCGCCACGATGGTCATCGCGGTTCCGACCGGCGTGAAGATCTTCTCCTGGATCGCCACGATGTGGGGCGGTTCGATCGAATTCCGCGCGCCGATGATCTGGGCCGTGGGCTTCATCTTCCTGTTCACGGTCGGCGGCGTCACCGGCGTCGTGCTGGCGAACGCGGGCGTCGACCGCGTGCTGCAGGACACTTACTACGTCGTTGCGCACTTCCACTACGTGCTGTCGCTCGGCGCCGTGTTCGCGATCTTCGCGGGCTGGTACTACTGGTTCCCGAAGATGTCGGGCTACATGTACAACGAGACGCTGGCGAAGGCCCACTTCTGGGTCACCTTCATCGGCGTCAACATGGTGTTCTTCCCGCAGCACTTCCTGGGTCTGTCGGGCATGCCGCGCCGCTACGTCGACTATCCCGATGCGTTCGCAGGCTGGAACCTGGTCTCCTCGGTCGGCTCCTATATCTCCGGCTTCGGCGTCTTGATCTTCCTCTACTGCGTGCTCGACGCCTTCATGCGCAGGGTGCCGGCGGGCAACAATCCCTGGGGTGCGGGGGCGACCACGCTGGAGTGGACGCTGTCCTCGCCGCCGCCCTTCCACCAGTTCGAAGTGCTGCCGCGCGTGCAGTAAGCCATCGTCCGCGGCGCCCGAGACGGGCGCCGCGGCTGTTCACGAAGCGAGTTGAATTAAGTGTCCGTCCTCGACCACAACGCCATCGACATCAATCCCCGCATCTCCGAAGCGGAGGTCGGCGACTACATCGCGCTGCTCAAGCCGCGGGTGATGTCGCTGGTGATCTTCACCGCGCTGGTCGGGATGGCGATGGCGCCCGGGCATTTCCACCCCGTGCTGGCGATCACCTCGCTGCTCTGCATCGCCGTCGGTGCCGGTGCCTCCGGCGCGCTCAACATGGCGCTCGAAGGCGACATCGACGCCAAGATGTCGCGCACGGCGAACCGGCCGATCCCGCGCGGCCGCATCACCCGTCCCGAGGCGATGGCGTTCGGCATGACGCTCGCTTTCTTCTCGGTGATGACGCTCGGCATCCTCGTCAACTGGATCGCGGGCGCGCTGCTCGCCTTTACCATCTTCTTCTACGTCGTGATCTACACGATGTGTCTGAAGCGCTGGACCGCGCAGAACATCGTGATCGGCGGCGCCGCCGGCGCGCTGCCGCCGGTGGTGGCCTGGGCCGCCGTGACGGGCACGGTCGACGTCGAGCCGCTGCTGCTGTTCGCCATCATCTTCTTCTGGACGCCGCCGCATTTCTGGGCGCTGGCGCTGTTCCGCTCGGACGATTACGCCCGTGCCGGCATTCCGATGCTGCCCAATGTCGCCGGTCCCGACGCGACGCGGCTCCAGATCCTGCTCTACACCATCGTGCTGATCGCGGTCGCCGCCGCGCCCTGGGCGCTCGGCTATTTCGACGCCATCTACGGCATCGTCTCGCTGATCCTTGGTGCCGGCATGCTGGTGCTCGCCATCAACGTCTACATGCGCCGCGAGCGCAGCCAGTCGCTGCGCGCGACCCGCAAGCTGTTTGCCTTCTCCATCCTTTATCTGTTCGCGCTATTCGCAACCTTGCTGGCCGAGGTCGTGTTCCGGGCGCTTGCTCCGATGGCATGGGGCGCATGAGGCAGGGATGGCCGACAAACCCGAGCCAGATGGAATCGTCCTCACCGAGGCGCAGAAGAAGAGCCGTCGTCAGCGCTCGATCGCCATTGCTTTGGCGCTCGGCGTGCTCGTGGTGCTGTTCTTCGCCGTCACCATGGTCAAGGGACCGGCAGTTCTAGTGCGGCCGATGTAGGAAGATGGATCACGAGCCGACCATATCGCAGGACGTCAGCGCCAAGCCGGCCAAGCGCCGCGGGCTGGGTCGCGATGTGGTGGTTGCTTCCATCTGCGGCGGCGTGGTGGCGCTGATGGTGGGGGCATCCTACGCGGCAGTGCCGTTCTACAACTGGTTCTGCCGCGCTACCGGCTTCAACGGCACCACCCAGGTCGCGACCTCCGCGCCAGCGACCGGCCCGATCGCGCGAAAAATCTCGGTGCGTTTCGATTCCAACGTCGCGCCGGGCCTGCCCTGGAAGTTCGAGCCCGAGCAGAGCGAGATCGAGGTCAATATCGGTCAGGTCACGACCATCTACTACACCGTGACCAACCAGGCCGCGCGCACCACCGCGGGCCAGGCCGCCTATAACGTCGCGCCGCTGACGGTTGGGTCATATTTCCAGAAGATCAACTGCTTCTGCTTCACCGAGCAGACCATGGCGCCCGGCGAGAAACGGGAGATGCCGGTCGTGTTCTACGTCGATCCGTCGATCGCCGACGACCACGAGAATGACGGGCTGAACACGATCACGCTGTCCTACACGTTCTATCCGGTGAAGGATCCCGTGGTGAAGCCGCTGGCATCCGGCGAACGCGACAAACGCAAGGGAAATCTCTGATCGCCGGGTTCATGGCTCGGGGGTTGGACACAAGGGGATAAGTGCCTGATAGGCACGGGATTGAGGAGAGAGACCGCAAATGGCAACGGCGCACACCAAGCATCACGACTATCACCTGGTCGATCCCTCTCCCTGGCCGGCCGTCGGCTCGCTGTCGGCCTTCATCATGGCGGTTGGCGCGATCGCCTGGATGCACCACATGTTCTCGGCTGCCCCGATCGTGTTCGGCGTCGGCACCGTCGGCGTGCTCTACACTATGGCGAGCTGGTGGGGCGACGTGATCAAGGAAGCCCAGTACAAGGGCGACCACACCCGCGTCGTGCAGCTCCATCATCGCTACGGCATGATCCTGTTCATCGCCTCCGAGGTGATGTTCTTCGTGGCCTGGTTCTGGGCCTATTTCAACGCGGCGCTGTTCCCCGCGGACGCCGTCCATGCCACGCGCGATGCCGTGTTCGGCTGCGGCCTCGGCACCCAGGCCGGTGCCTGCTCCGTTCCCGGCACCTGGCCGCCAAAGGGCATCGAGACCTTCGATCCCTGGCATCTGCCGCTCCTGAACACGCTGATCCTGCTTACCTCCGGCACCACCGTGACCTGGGCGCACCACGCGCTGCTCGAGAACGATCGTCAGGGCCTGAAATACGGCCTGATCCTCACCGTCGTGCTGGGTGCGCTCTTCACCTGCGTGCAGGCCTATGAGTACAGCCACGCGGCGTTCTCGTTTGGCGGCAACGTCTACGGTGCGACCTTCTTCATGGCGACCGGCTTCCATGGCTTCCACGTGCTGGTCGGCACCATCTTCCTGCTGGTCTGCCTGTTCCGCGCCTATGCCGGCCACTTCACGCCGAAGCAGCATCTCGGCTTCGAGTTCGCTGCTTGGTACTGGCACTTCGTCGACGTGGTCTGGCTGTTCCTGTTCCTCTGCATCTATGTCTGGGGACACGGCGCCGAGACCATGGCCCACGGCGCGCACTGAGCCTGCGAGGCGGATGATCAGAAGGGGCGGCCGTGGTGCCGCCCTTTCGCTTTCCGGCCGCCGGAAGCTTCGGCGGAAACTGTGATAGAGTTTGCCATCATGAACGACACCGCCGGCCCATCCGAGCCCGAAACCACCGTCCTGCAAAGCGCGCTGCGCGGGCTCGCCTGCAAATGTCCGCGCTGCGGCAAGGGCAAGCTCTATGCGGGCTTCCTGACGCTTGCGCCTCGCTGCGACCGCTGCGGGCTCGACTACGCCTTCATCGATAGCGGTGATGGTCCGGCGATCTTCATCATCATGCTGGCCGGAGCGATCGTGGTCGGCTGCGCGCTCGTCGTCGAGGTCAAGTATCAGCCGCCGTTCTGGCTGCATGCGGTGCTCTGGCTGCCGCTGATCCTCGCCACCACGCTATTGCCGCTGCGCGCGATGAAGTCGCTGCTAATCGCGCTGCAATTCCACCACAAGGCAGCGCCGGGCCGGCTCATCGACCGCGCGAAATGAACGGGAGTGTGCGCAAGCCTCGCGTGGCCGGCTTTGCGCTGTTCACGTTGCTCCTGACGGCCGTCTTCGTCGCACTCGGCATCTGGCAATTGCAGCGCCGGACAGCCAAGCACGAGCTGATCGCCGCTCTCACCGAACGGCTTGCGGCCGCGCCGGTCGCGCTGCCTGCGCCCGCGCAATGGGCTGCGCTCAATCCCGCGCGCGACGAATTTCGCCGCGTCAGCTTCACCGCAATCTACGCCCCGCTGCCCGATGCGATGGTCTATTCATCCGGCTCGGCCGTGCGCAAGGACGCTGTCGGCCCCGGCACCTGGGCGTTCCTGCCGGCGCGGCTTCCGAGCGGCGAGATGGTCGTGATCGATGCCGGCTTCGTCGAGAACACGATGCAGGATCGCAGCGTCGAGGATCGCGCGGTGAGGCAGCTCGTCACGGGTCAGCCGGCCGTGCTCACCGGCTATCTCCGGTTCCCGGAACCAGCAGGCTGGCTGACACCGGCGGAGAACCGCGACAAGCGACTCTGGTTCGTGCGCGATCATCTGGGAATCGCGAGCGCGCTCGGCTGGGGGACGGTCGCGCCGTTTTATATCGACCTGGAGCAGCCGATGCCCGAGAACGGCATTCCACGTCCCGGTCCGCTCGACGTGCATTTGAAAGACGATCACCTGCAATACGCCATCACTTGGTTCACGCTCGCAGGCGCCCTGTTGATCGCTTTTGCGGTGTGGGTGAGGGGGCGGCGGCCGAGCTGATTTTGTCCGTAGATCCACGAGGGAACCCGGTATCGCCCGGGCTTTACCATTCAGCGCATATTCACGAGTGTAGTCCTAAGCCGCCAGTGCTTGTCCCCGGCAGAGGATTGCAGCGTGAGTGATTTTGATCAGATGGGAATTGTCGTCGATTGGGTGGACGCCTGTCGGAAGGGCGACCTCACGACGCTGCTCGATCTCTATGCCGACGACGCCCAGCTCGAATGCATGTGCAACGGCATGCACCGATATTGCGGCCGGAGCGAGCTCGAAGCCTATTGGCAGCCGCGGCTCAGCGCCTTCGCGTCGGTGGGTTTCGGACTGGAGGAGATCCATCCCGCGCCTCATGGCGTCGAACTCGAATATTCCGTCGCCGGCGCGCTGCACATTCATGCTTCGTTTCGCTTCAGCCCCGAAGGCAAGATCCGCAGCACGCTGTGCGAGCCGGCGCGGCAGAGCGCGCATGCCGGTTGCGCGTGCTAAAGCATGATCCGGAAAAGTGCGCAGCGGTTTTCCGAAAAGTTCATGCTCAAGCAATAACCTAAAGCGCGATGACGATTCACCCCAATCTCATCGCGCTTTAGCCTGATAATGGCGCATCCCGCGTCGTCTCGACCGGAAGACGGCAGCGTATATACGTTCGGTTATCCGCGCGCAGCAGTGACAGCGATCCACTGAGCGCGCGCACGCGCTCATGCATGCCGGTCAGACCCCGGCCGAAGACGTTGCCGGCGGGAAAGCCGCCGCCGTCGTCGGAGATCTCGACGACGAGCGTCTCGCCGGCGACGGTCGCCTGCACATGGGCATTGCTGGCTTTGGCATGGCGCAGCACGTTGGTCAGCGCCTCCTGGATCACGCGATAGACGGTCTGGGCCAGCGGTCCGTCGATCCCGTTGAGACCGGGATCGATCGTGGCCGTCAGGCCGATATGCGGTGACTGCTTGCGAAAGTTTTGCAGCAGTGTCTGCACGCTGGTCGCGAGGCCCAGCTCCTCGATATAGAGCGGTCGCAGCCGGTCGAGAATACGGCGGTTGGTCTGCTGGAGCGCCTCGATCGATTGCAGCACCTCCTGCGCCGAATTGCCGAGATTTCCTGCAGGTGAAGATGCCTCGATCAAGGCGATCGTCCCCGCGCGGATGCTGAACAACAGCGGCCCGAGTTCGTCATGCATCTCGCGGGCGAGGTCGCGCCGCTCGTCATCCTGAAGCGACACCAGGCGGTGCAGGAGGTTGCGATTGTCCGCGCTCAATTGCGCCAGCGTTGCGGCCAGCGAATTGGCCTCCTCGCAACTCTGCCGGATCTCCGGCGGGCCGGCGACGGGAATCGGCGTTGCGTAGTCGCCGCGCCGTATCCGCGTGAGCCCCTCGCCGAGATTTCGCAGGGGCCGCAGCGCCGATCCCGCGAAGACATAGGCGATGGTGCCCGTGAGCACCATGAGCGCGAGGACGAGGCAGATCAGCGCGAGAAAGCCGATCCATTTCTCGAACAAGTCGGCCGACAGGTCCGGGAGGAAGACGAGATCTCCTACACGCCTGCCGTCGATGATGACCGGGGACGCCGCGTCCATCTCCGGGATGACAAGCAGCTCGATGAACCATTGCGGCACGCCATGCAGGCTGCGCAGGCCGCCTTTCGGGGAGGGCGCGGGACCCTCCTCGGCGGCGCGGAATTGGATATCGGAGGAGGTACCCAATGAATGGACAAAGGCATCGAGTGTCTGCCGTGGCTTGTCCGACGCGCGCAGGGTGTTGTTGAGCGCGGTGGCGATTGCCCGGGCCGAACGCTGGCGCGGCTCATTTTCCTCAGCGAGCTGGCCCCCCGCGAAGGTCTGAAGCAGCATGCCGCCCAGGATCAGTGCCGCGAGAAGGCTCGCGCCAAGCGGAAGAAACAATTGCGTCCGGAATGAGAGCCGTTGCCACATTAGGTCAATTCTAACGTGTTTTGGTGGGATTCTCTCTTTCCATTTGTTCCCGCCGGTCTATGAGTCGAAAAACAAGAGAGCGCGCGATGCAAGATACCGCCAGACCGGCGACCAGGGTCCTGATCGTCGACGACCATCCCGTGGTGCTGTCCGGTTGTCGCACCCTGTTCGCCTCCGACCACTCGATCCGTATCGACGAGGCGACCGACGCCAAATCCGGGCATCGCGCCTATGTCAGCAAGCGGCCCGACGTCACCGTGATCGACATCAGCCTGCCTGATGTCTCCGGCTTCGAGCTGATGCGACGCATCCGCAAGGACGATCCGGGCGCCAAGATCATCATGTTCAGCATGAACGACGATCCGGCCTTCGTGGTGCGGGCGGTCGAGCTTGGGGCGCAGGGTTATGTCTCCAAGGGCGACGATCCCAGGATCCTGCTGAAAGCGGTGCGCAAGGTGGTCGCAGGCGACAATTTCATCTCGCCGCAGCTCGCGGAAGCCGTGACGTTTTCCGGTGCGGCGATCAAGGCCAATCCCGCCTCGCAGATGACGCCGCGGGAGCTCGAAATTCTCCGCCTGCTCGGACGCGGCGACAAAATCGTCGAAGTGGCTGAGGCGCTCGGCATCTCCTACAAGACCGTCGCGAACACCACGTCCCTCCTCAAGCAGAAGCTCGGGGCCAAGAACCATTCCGATCTGATCCGGATCGCCGTGGAAATCGGGATGAATTGATCTCCCGCCAACGACCGAACCGGCTGCTCCAGGATGCAGCGGTTCGGTCGACGGATCGGCGTCGCCATCGGCCGGGCAATGCATGGGCGATGGCTGGCACCCTCCGCCGACCCAATCGGTCGCCACGGCATTCGTTCCTCAGGCAGGCCATAGGTTCGGGAAAAACCAGCAATGAGGAGCAAGTCGTTGCTCCTATCCGCGACAGAATGCCCTGAGCACGCCGGGAAAAATAGGAACGTCGTTCGTCGCCTGCCGTTTTGGCTCTTGACGATTTGATTGCAGCTGACGAAAGCTTGGGCGAACAGTTTTAGCGGGTCGAGGGACCCGACGAGGCAAACCGGTCTGCACACAACGACAGACCTTCCAAGAGAAGGGCTGCGGCAAAGCCGCAGCCCTTTTTCATTCAGCAACGAGGGCGACCGGAAGCGGTTTCCCGATGCCGCAAAACACTTTATGGTGGCCGAAAGCCGCTGGCTGTTAACAAGTATTTTCGTAAAATCAAAGGCTTAACGAGCGGGCTCACGCTCGGCCGGCCTTTGGAGGGCAGTTTGACTCGTTATATCTCGACCCGGGGCGAGGCCCCCGAACTCGGCTTCTGTGACGTAATGCTGACCGGGCTCGCCCGCGATGGCGGCCTGTATGTGCCGGCCGTTTGGCCGCAGCTTTCGGCGCAGGCCATCGTCGGCTTCTTCGGCCGCCCCTATTGGGAGGTCGCGGTCGACGTGATTCGCCCCTTCACAGGCGGCGAGATCACGGACGCCGAGCTTGGCCGCATGGCTAACGAGGCCTATGCCACCTTCCGACATCCTGCGGTGGTGCCGCTGCGCCAGATGTCGCCGCATCAGTTCGTGCTGGAGCTGTTCCACGGCCCGACGCTCGCCTTCAAGGACGTGGCGATGCAGCTGATCTCGCGGCTGATGGACCATGTGCTCGCCAAGCGCGGCCAGCGCACCACCATCGTGGTTGCGACCTCCGGCGATACCGGCGGCGCCGCGGTCGAAGCCTTCGCGGGTCTGGAGAATGTCGACCTCATCGTGCTGTTCCCGCACGGCCGTATCTCAGAGGTCCAGCAGCGGATGATGACGACGACGGGTGCGGCCAATGTGCACGCGCTCGCCGTCGAAGGCACCTTCGACGACTGCCAGGCGCTCGTGAAGGGGATGTTCAACAACCATCGCTTCCGCGATGCGACCTCGCTGTCCGGCGTCAACTCGATCAACTGGGCGCGTATCGTTGCCCAGGTGGTCTACTATTTCACCTCGGCCGTCGCCGTCGGTGCACCGGCGCGCGCGGTGGATTTCGTCGTGCCGACCGGCAATTTCGGCGACATCTTTGCCGGCTACGTCGCCAAGCGCATGGGGCTGCCGGTGCGCACGCTGCGCATCGCCGCCAACGTCAATGACATCCTGGCCCGCACGCTCAAGACCGGGATCTACGAGGTGCGCGAGGTGCACGCCACGGCGTCGCCGTCGATGGACATCCAGATCTCCTCGAATTTCGAGCGGCTGCTGTTCGAGGCCGGCGGGCGCGATGCGGCCGGTGTGCGTCGTCTGATGGATTCTCTGAAGCAGTCCGGACGCTTCGTGCTGCCCGATGCGACGCTGGCCGCGATCCGCGAGGAGTTCGACGCAGGCCGCGCCGACGAGACCGAAACCGCGGCTGCGATCCGCGCCGCCTGGCGCGAGGCGGGCGAGCTAGTCGATCCCCATACCGCGGTGGCGCTTGCGGTCGCCGACCGCGACACCACCGACACGACTGTCCCGAGCATCGTGCTCTCCACGGCCCATCCGGCCAAATTCCCCGACGCGGTCGAGGCGGCCTGCGGCCAGCGGCCGCAACTGCCCGCCTGGCTCGACGGATTGATGACCAAATCCGAGCACATGAAGGTGATGAAGAACGATCAGGCCGAGGTCGAGCGGTTCGTGCTGTCGGTCAGCCGCGCCGCAAAGCAGGGAGTTGCCGGATGAGCGTCGAGATTTCCAAGCTTGCCTCCGGCCTGACCGTCGTCACCGACAAGATGCCCCATCTCGAAACTGCCGCGCTCGGCGTCTGGGCCGGCGTCGGCGGGCGTGACGAGAGGCCGAACGAGCACGGCATCTCGCATCTTCTGGAGCACATGGCGTTCAAGGGCACGACGACGCGCTCCTCGCGCGAGATTGTCGAGGAGATCGAAGCGGTCGGCGGCGACCTCAATGCCGGCACCTCGACCGAAACCACGTCCTATTACGCGCGGGTGCTGAAGGCCGACGTGCCGCTCGCGCTCGACGTGCTCGCCGACATCCTCGCCAATCCCGTTTTCGAGTCGGACGAGCTGGAGCGCGAGAAGAACGTCATCGTGCAGGAGATCGGGGCTGCGCAGGACACACCCGACGACGTCGTGTTCGAGCATCTGAACGAGCTCTGCTATCCCGACCAGCCGATGGGCCGTTCGCTGCTCGGCACCGCCAAGACGCTGCGCGGCTTCAACCGCGACATGCTCCGCGGCTATCTGTCGACGCATTATCGCGGGCCCGACATGGTGGTGGCCGCTGCCGGCGCGGTCGATCACAAGCAGGTGGTCGCCGAGGTCGAGAAGCGCTTCGCGAGCTTCGAAGCGACGCCGGGACCGAAACCGCAATCCGCCCAGTTCGGCCAGGGCGGCGCCAAAGTGGTCCACCGCGAGCTCGAGCAGGCGCATCTGACGTTGGCGCTCGAAGGGGTGCCGCAGACCGACCTCTCGCTGTTTTCGCTCCAGGTCTTCACCAACATTCTCGGCGGCGGGATGTCGTCGCGGCTGTTCCAGGAGGTTCGCGAGAAGCGCGGCCTCTGCTACTCCATCTACACCTTCCACGCGCCCTACACCGACACCGGCTTCTTCGGCCTCTACACCGGCACCGATCCCGCCGACGCGCCGGAGATGATGGAGGTCGTGGTCGACATCATGAATGATTCGGTTGAAACCCTGACCGAGGCCGAGATCGCGCGGGCCAAGGCGCAGATGAAGGCGGGCCTGTTGATGGCACTGGAGAGCTGCTCGTCCCGTGCCGAGCAGCTTGCCCGGCATGTGCTGGCCTATGGCCGGCCGCAGACCGTGCAGGAGCTGGTGGCCCGAATCGACGCCGTCAGCGTCGAATCGACCCGGGATGCCGCGCGTGCGCTGCTTTCGCGCAGCCGCCCTGCGGTCGTCGCATTGGGCAGCGGCAGGGGGCTGGACACGGCGGTGTCTTTTGCGGAAGGATTGACCCGGGCGCGCGCCAAGGCGCGGCTGCATTAGGAGCCGCGCAGGGGCGCCGCCCCCGGAAGCATCACCATGGCCCTCTTTCGCCTGCCATCCAGTGGACCCGCCGCCCTCGTGCCGCGCGGCAACGGGTTGCTGCTGCGCGCTCCGCAGATGTCGGATTTCCTGCAATGGGCTCACTTGCGCGAAACCAGCCGCGACTACCTCACGCCCTGGGAGCCGATCTGGCCCTCGGACGATCTCACCCGGTCCGGCTTCCGCCGCCGTCTGCGCCGCTATTCCGAGGACATCGCCGCGGATCGTTCCTATCCCTTTCTGATCTTTCGCGAGCTCGACGGCGCCATGGTCGGCGGCATCACGCTGGCCAATGTACGGCGCGGCATCGTGCAGGCCGGCACCATCGGCTACTGGATTGGGCAGCCCTACGCCCATCGCGGCTACATGACCGCGGCGCTGCGGGTGCTGCTGCCGACGCTGTTCGGCGAGCTCAACCTGCACCGGGTCGAGGCCGCCTGCATCCCCACCAATGCGCCGTCGATCCGGGTGCTGGAGAAGTGCGGCTTCTCCCGCGAGGGGCTGGCGCGCCGCTATCTCTGCATCAACGGGATCTGGCAGGATCACCTGCTGTTCGGCCTGCTGCATGAGGATTTTCGCGGCTGAGCCGCCACCTCCTGCGGCCAAAGTCTTGGTCGCCCCGCCCTGCTTGCTGCCGTAATTTACCTGCCTTGGGTTCGCCGATTTTGGCGATATAACGGCGCGGGCCGGCCTGCGATCGGCCGGAATGCTGTCATGGAGTATGGGTGTCGATGGTGAAGGAGCTTCGGTCATCGCGGAATGCGCTGCGGCGGGGGACGGTGGTCGCGTTGACGTTGTCGATTGCGCTCGCGTCCGTCTCGCCGGTGGCGGCCCAGTCCTTGAGCGACCGCTTCAAGAGCCTGTTCGGCGGCAAGTCCGACGAGCCGGCGCAGCCCAAGCCGGCGCCCGCGCCCGGCCAGCCAGCCGATGACGACGTCGATTGCCCGCAGGTCACCGTGCGCGCCGGCGCCTCCACCTATGCGGTTGGTGCCAGCGGCAAGCCGGCCGTCGGCAATGAGATCCGCTTCCAGGCCACGATTACCAAGATGGCGCGCGAATGCGCCCGGAGCGGCGGCGATATCACCGCCCGGATCGGAATCCAGGGCCGTGTTATCGCCGGCCCGGCCGGCGCGCCTGCGACGGTCGAGGTCCCCTTGCGTATCGCCGTGGTGCAGGGCGGCGTCGGCGAGAAGGTGATTGCGTCGAAGGCCTACCGGACCACGGTCGAGATGTCGGAGGGCGGCAGCGTGCCCTTCACCTTCGTCGCCGAAGATCTGGCCTACCCGATGCCCTCGGCAGCGGTCGCCGATTCCTACATCTTCTATGTCGGCTTCGACCCGCAGGCACTCTCGCCCGAGCCGAAGGGGCGGAAGAGGAAGTAATTGGCTACGACCTCAGCTGTCATTGCCCGCCACCGGATCTCGCCTTCTGCGAGCGCTCCGGCGGGCAATCCAGTAATCCGAGACAGCAAGGTTAGAACCGAGGGGCCGCGGCGTACTGGATCACCCGCCTGCGCGGGTGATGACACCGTGGTTGTTGTCGTGGCGTCGAAAACAAAAAAGCCGGCGCTCATCGCGCCGGCTTTTTGATTGGTGAAGGCGACCCCCCTCAGTTCAGTTTCTGCCGAACCTCGTTGATGCCCTTGGCGAGCAGGTCGTCGGCGACCTGGCCCTTGACCGACTGCGACAGGATCGTCGAGGCGGCCTGGACGGCGGCTTCCGCGGCTGCGGCGCGGACATCGGCCAGCGCCTGGGCCTCGGCGAGCGCGATCTTGCTCTCCGCGGTCTTGGTTCTGCGGGCGACTAAGTCTTCCATCTTCGCCTTGGCGTCGGCCGCGATGCGCTCGGCTTCGGACTTGGCATTGGCGATGATGTCGGCAGCCTCGCGCTCGGCCGCGGCACTGCGCGCCTTGTAGTCGGCGAGCACCTTGGCTGCCTCCTGCTTGAGACGTGCGGCGTCGTCGAGCTCGGCCTTGATGCGGTCGGCACGATGATCGAGCGCGGTCATCGCCGTCTTGAAGATCCCGAGATAGCCGAACACGACCATCAGGATCACGAAGGCGACGGCGACCCAAAATTCAGGTTCGAAGAACATCTCGACTAACCCTTCAAGGACGCATCGACCGCGGCATTGACCGACGCTGCGTCGGGAACGACGCCGGTGAGCTGCTGCACGATCTGGCCTGCCGCATCCGCCGCGATGCCGCGGACGTTGCTCATGGCGGCAGCGCGGGTCGAGGCGATGGTCTTCTCCGCCCCGGCGAGCTTGGTCGCCAATTGCTCTTCCAGCGCCTTGCGCTCGGCGTCCGCCTGCGCATTCGCCTTGTCGCGGGATTCGTTGCCGATCGCCTGTGCCCGCGTGCGCGCCGAAGCGAGCTCGCTTTCATAGGCCTTCAGCGCCGCGTCGGACTGGTCCTTCAGCTTCTGCGCTTCGGCGAGGTCGCCCTCGATTTTGTTCTGCCGCGCCTCGATCGCACCGCCGATGCGCGGCAGAGCGAGCTTGGACACGATCACGTAAAGCAGGACGAAGAAGATCGCGAGCGACACCAGCTGTGAAGCAAAGCTGCTGCTCTCGAACGGCGGAAAACCGCCACCGTGGTGACCACCGTCAGCCTCGGTGTGAGCGCCCGCCGCCGGACCTTTTGCGTCGCCATGACTCTCAGCCATGGAGTTCTCCTGTTGCTGTCACGCGCGCCGTCCCATGGACTGGAACGGCGCGAAAAACGTCGTCCTCAGAGCGGAACGAACAGCAGCAGCAGCGCGATCAGCAGCGAGAAGATGCCGAGCGCTTCGGTCACGGCGAAGCCGAAGATCAGGTTGCCGAACTGGCCCTGAGCGGCCGACGGATTGCGAACGGCCGCGGCGAGGTAGTTGCCGAAGATCACGCCCACGCCGACGCCCGCACCGCCCATGCCGATGCACGCGATGCCCGCGCCGATAAGTTTTGCTGCTGCCGGATCCATTTTAGACTCCTTGGAAGAAAGATTGCGTTGTGGGTGGAAATTCCCCGGACCGCTCAGTGTCCCGGATGAATGGCGTCGTTGAGGTAGATGCAGGTCAGGATCGCGAACACGTAAGCCTGGAGGAACGCGACCAGGATCTCGAGCGAGGTCAGCGCGACCGTGAGCGCCAGCGGCAGCACGCCGCCGACCCAGCCGATGGCGCCGAGCGAGAAGCCGAGCATGGCGACGAATCCCGCGAATACCTTCAGCGCGATGTGGCCGGCCAGCATGTTGGCGAAGAGACGGACGCTGTGGGAGACCGGCCGCAGGAAGAACGACAGGACCTCGATGAACATGACCAGCGGCAGGATGTAGATGGGGACGCCGTGGGGAACGAAAATCTTGAAGAATTTCAGGCCGTTCTTGTAGACGCCGTAGATCAGGACGGTGAAGAACACCAGGAGCGCAAGCGCCGCGGTGACGATCAGGTGGCTCGACACCGTGAAGGTGTAGGGGATGATACCCACCAGATTCGAGACGCAGATGAACATGAACAGCGAGAAGATCAGCGGGAAGAACTTCATGCCTTCCGCGCCGGCCGTCGAACGGATGGTCGAGGCGACGAATTCGTAGGAGATTTCTGCGACGGACTGCAGACGCCCGGGAATCAGCTGCGTGCCGCTGGCGAGCATCAGGATCGAGATGATCGCCACGGCCACCAGCATGTAGAGCGACGAATTGGTGAAGGCGATCGTATGATTGCCGATATGGCCCAGAGTGAAGAGAGGCTCGATGTTGAACTGGTGGATCGGGTCGATTTTCATCAGCGCGGCATCTCTTGGTCTGCCGGGCGATGCCGGCGGGTCTCGGTCTGCCGGCCAGGCCGGCCCGTACCGGCGAGCCGGCACGATCATTCCTCTCCTGGGGATCGCTTAAGAACCACCGCGCCTGTTTTGACCCGCGCCCGCCGTTCTCACCACATTCACCACGCCGGCGACGAAGCCCAGCAGCAGGAACACGATAAATCCGAAAGGCGACGTCGACAGCAAGCGGTCGAACCCCCAGCCAATCCCCGCTCCGACAACGACGCCGGCGACCAACTCCGAGGATAACCGGAAACCAAGCGCCATCGCCGAGGCTCTGGCCGCTCCGTCTTCACCGTTACCTGCGGGTTGCTCGGTCTTGCTCCGCCGGTCCCGAAGTTCGGACAACCGCTGATCAAGACTTCCGAGCCGTTCGGAAAGCGCAGCTTCCTCGGACGATCTATCGCGATCTCCATTCTCACCGTGTCCCGTGCCCTGTGTCATGCAACGAAGACCCGAAACGCCGCGGCTGAATGGAAATTACGCCCGCCACCCTCAAAAGCCGCGCGGACCATACTGATGGCCTATAATCAAGTCAAGCCAAGTCACGATTGCGTCTCTTTCTGTTATGTATCTGATTTGGTTGATGATATTGGCGCGCACGGCAGCGCTGCACACAGCGTGACGCCGCACCGCAGCAGCTCTCCGCATGATCGGCGGATGCAGCCGCCATTTCGCCGCGCTGCCGGGATCAAAGGGACCGTCGCGGTCGTTGATATCGGTGGTGCGTTTTGGGCGGCGGATGGCCTCGGCGGGTGTAGAATTACGAAAGTGCCACCTGCACGTCGTGGCGGAGCGCAAGATGGGACCTGTGACGTCATCCACAACATCATGGTTTGGGGTAGCGACGTTCGCCGTGGTGATGGTCGTCAGCGGCGGCTTCGTCGCCGCGCAATCCGCTCCCGACAGTGAAAACGGCCGCTACAGCATGACGCCGATCCCCGAGGGCGTGTTGCGGCTCGACACCCGCACCGGCACCATGTCGACCTGCACCAAGAACGGCGCCGGCTGGGCTTGCTACGCGGTGCCTGACGAGCGGTCTGCACTCGATGCCGAGATCGGCCGGCTTCAGGCCGAAGTCGAGAAGCTGAAGGGCCAGCTCGCGGCCGGGCCGACGGTATCGGGCAAGATCGACGAGCCGCTGCCGAAATCCGATCCGCTCAAGAAGGCGGAGCCGAAAGCCGCCGAGGGCGAGCGTAAGATCGAGATCCCCCTGCCGAGCGACCAGGATGTCGACCGCGTGATGTCGTTCCTGGAAAGAGCCTGGCGCCGGCTTATCGACATGGCCAACCGCGTGCAGAAGGACGTGTCGGGGAAGATTTGAGGACCCCTTCGCGCGGCCAAAGCATTGAGCTCTTGTAGGGTGGGCAAAGGCGCCTTGCGCCGTGCCCACCATGTTTCCACGATGACGAGACAAGACGTGGGCACGGCGCTTTGCGCCTTTTGCCCACCTTACGGCGCTTCCGGAGGGATTTTTGATGACATCAGGCAAATCGGTAACGCGTTCGGCGCCCTCGTCGGTGCAGGCCGCCACCGTCACATCGTCGCTGCTCACCGTGCAGACGCCGGGTCACGGCTTCACCGATCTGACCAGCGAGGCAGCCAAGTTCATCGCTGAAGCGCACGCGCGCGAGGGCGCGTTGACGCTGTTCATTCGCCACACCTCGGCCTCGCTGACGATTCAGGAGAATGCCGACCCTTCCGTGCTCGCCGATCTCAGCACGGCGCTGTCCCGGCTCGCGCCCGAGAACGCCGGATGGATGCATGACACCGAGGGGCCTGACGACATGCCCGCGCATATCAAGACGATGCTGACGGATGCCTCGCTTCAGGTCCCGGTCCTGAACGGCAAGCTCGCGCTCGGCACCTGGCAGGCGATCTATCTGATCGAACATCGCAGCCGGCCGCATCGGCGCGAGGTCGTGCTGCAGTTCGTCGGCGCGACGTCATAAGCAAAACGGCCGCGGAATCCGCGGCCGTTCGTGTCTGATCGCCGGAGCCTTGGTTCCGGCTGATCTCAACTAGATCTGCTTGATGTCGACATCCTTGGTTTCCGGCAGGAACAGGAAACCGATCACCAGGCTCATCGCGGCAATGGCGACCGGGTACCACAGGCCGGAATAGATGTTCCCGGTAGCAGCCACGATCGCAAACACCGTCGCCGGCAGGAAGCCGCCGAACCAGCCGTTGCCGATGTGGTAGGGCAGCGACATGCCGCTGTAGCGGATTCGGCTTGGGAACAGCTCAACCAGCCAGGCGGCGATCGGCGCGTAGACCAGCGTCACGTAAATCACGAGAATCCAGAGCAGGACCGTCGTCATGACATAGTTCATGTCGTTCGGATCGGCGGAAGCCGGATAGCCATGAGCCTTGATCGCTGCGGGCAAAGCCTTGGCGAAATCGGGCGAGGTGGCCGTAAGCGTCTGCTCGCCGATCTTGACCGTCGCCGCCGTGCCCTTCGGCGCATCCTGGTTCTGGTAGTTCACCGACAAGTTCACCAGTGCGGCCTTGGCGATGTCGCAGCCGGTGGTGAACTTCTCAGTGCCGGTTGCCTTGAACTGGAACGAGCACTCGCTGGGGTCGGCGATCACCGTCACTGGCGAGGCTGCCAGCGCTGCTTCGAGCTTCGGATTGGCGAAGTGGGTGATGCCCTTGAAGATCGGGAAGTAGGTCACCATCGCAAGCAGGAAGCCGGCGAGGATGATCGGCTTGCGGCCGATCTTGTCGGACAAAATTCCGAAGATGATGAAGAAGGGCGTGCCCAGGGCGAGCGCAACCACGATCATGATCTGCGCCGGCACGGCCGGTACCTTCAGGGTCTGGGTGAGGAAGAACAGGGCATAGAACTGTCCGCCGTACCACACCACCGCTTCACCGGCCGTGGCGCCAAACAGCGCCAAGATAGCGATCTTGGCATTGCTCCATTCGCCGAAGGCTTCGGTGAGCGGGCGCTTCGAGGTCTTGCCCTCTTCCTTCATGCGCTGGAACACCGGCGACTCGTTCAGGCTCAAGCGGATCCAGATCGAAACCGCCAGCAGGACGCCGGAGAGCAGGAACGGAATGCGCCAACCCCAATCGCCGAATGCTTCTTCGCCCATCGCGGTGCGGATGCCGAGGATCAGCAGCAGCGCCAGAAACAGACCGAGCGTCGCGGTGGTCTGAATCCACGACGTGTAATAGCCGCGCCGGTTCTGCGGGGCATGTTCGGCAACGTAAGTCGCCGCACCGCCATATTCACCGCCGAGCGCCAGGCCCTGGATCAGGCGCAGACCAATCAGCACGATCGGCGCGGCGAGGCCCCAGCTCGCATAGCCCGGCAGCAGACCGATGAAGAAGGTGCCGACGCCCATCAGCGTCATGGTGACGAGGAACGTGTATTTGCGGCCGATCATGTCGCCGAGCCGGCCGAAGATCAGCGCGCCGAAGGGGCGGACTGCAAAGCCGGCTGCGAAGGCGAGCAGTGCGAAGATGAAGCCGACATTCGGCGGCACGTTTGAGAAGAAGTATTTTGCCAGGAAGGCGCCGAGCGTGCCGTAGATGTAGAAATCGTACCACTCGAAGACGGTGCCAAGTGAAGAGGCGAAAATGACCTTTCGCTCTTCGCCAGTCATCCCTCGGGTGCGGACGGTCCCGTCCGCGGTCGCAGCCATGGTCATCAGTTTTCGCTCCCCAAACGGTTGTTTCGCGACCCGGCTGCTGTCGGAAAGCCGGGCGACCTGATCGTTAAGGTAACATCGCCGTGAAACCCTCCCCAATACGACTTTTGGCCTTGCGCACTGACGCGCAGCTGACGGTGCTGGTATCGGGTGCGGCGCGGCCGGACGAGATTGTGGATTAACCCCTTTGCAGCAAAGGGATAATGTGCACTTGCATGCCACGGCCGGGCAGGGAAGAATTGACCCGCCGCCGCATCGACTCGCCGGCCGGTCGCGAACGACAGCAAGAGAACGATGAACGCTCCCACGACCCATCTCGTCATTGCCGATGATCATCCCCTGTTCCGCGATGCGCTGCGACAGGCGGTGGCGGGCGTCCTGACCTCGGCCAGGATCGACGAGGCCGGATCGTTCGAGGATCTGACCAAGCTGCTGGAACAGACCTCCGACGTGGATCTGGTCTTGCTCGACCTCTCGATGCCCGGGATCTCGGGCTTTTCCGGCCTGATCTATCTGCGGGCGCAATATCCGGCGATCCCGGTCGTGATCGTCTCGGCCTCCGACGACAGCGCCACGATCCGCCGCTCGCTCGATTTCGGCGCCTCCGGCTTCATCCCGAAGCGGTTCGGCGTCGAGACGCTGCGCGACGCCATCCTCAAGGTGATGGAAGGCGACGTCTGGGTTCCCGCCGACACCGATCTGTCGGCTGCGTCCGACCCCGACATGACGCGCCTCCGCGATCGCCTGGTGACGCTGACGCCGCAACAGGTCCGGGTCCTGATGATGCTCTCGGAGGGCCTCCTCAACAAGCAGATCGCCTACGAGCTCGGCGTCTCCGAGGCCACCATCAAGGCGCACGTCTCGGCCATCCTGCAAAAGCTCGGCGTCGAGAGCCGCACCCAGGCCGTCATTGCCGCCGCGAAGATCGCCGGCGGCCAATGGAAGCAGGGCACTCCGACGGGGTGAGAGCCGCTACAGCGTCGTCAGAAGCGCGCTGGCCGCGCTAATGTCCGCCGTTTCGGACCCCTCGGCAAAGTCCTCGAGGGCCGACTGGAGCAATCGCTTCGCTTCCTCGCGCTGCCCGCGTCCGGCAAATAGCCCGGCAAGATCGATCGCTCCCCGCAGCTCCCAGGCTCTTGCGCATTGGCGACGGCTCAGTTCCAGGGACTGCACAAAATGAGCCTCTGCTTGCTCAGACTTCGGCTGCGGTAGCGACAACAGAACTCTGCCCTTCATGCGCAACAGCTCGGGCATGAAGAGGTGATCGCCGCTTTGCTCGACGAGGCGGATCGCATCGTCGACCAGGCGCGCACTCTGCTCGATCTGTCCGAGTGCCAACAAGCCCTGAACCATCGCGATGTTGAAGGTCGTGGTGAGCAGCTCGTAGCCGGCATCGTGGAGCTCGCGCAGACAAGCCCTGATCGTCTCGACGCCGGCGGCGGCGTTTCCCCGCCGGATTGCCAGCTCGCCTTTGACACCTCGGCCGACCGCGAGGTACGGGCCCATCGAGCGCGATTCGGCGTGTGCGATGAAGCGGTCGATGTTCGCTTCCGCGCCGTCGAGATCTCCGTTCCAGAGGTCGATCGAGACCGCCCAGATCAGCGCGATGCAGAGCGTGATGGGATGATCCATCTGCGCGGCTTCGGTGACCGTCTGCCGCGCCAGCTGCTGCGCCTGCGCGGGCCGGCCCTGCAACCAAAGCTCTCGTGCGAGCGAAATGCCGGCCCGGTTGCGATGATCGAAGCCGTAGACCGTGCTGATCCGTTCCGTGCCAGGCCCCTGCCAGGCGGCCTCCAGCATCGTCAGCGCATCGCGATGCTCGCCGGCCAGATGCAGCGAGACGCCCAGAAGCGAATGGGCGAGTGCGATCGAGGCCGCATCGCCAAGTGCCTCGGCGACGGCAAGGCTCTGCCGGGCGTAACCGAGCGCGGCGTCGAACTCTCCCATCCGCTCGTGGAAGATATGCATGCGGCCGAGCAGCTGGAGCCGGTTGATCTCGTCGCCGCGCGCCTCCGCGATCGCAAGGCCCCGGCTTAAGGCGGCGCGCGCCGCTTCGCTGCCGCCCCGCGTGAACATCAAGGTGAGGCCGAGGGCAGCCTGGATGTGCATTTCCTCAGTGCTGCCGCGCGAGGAGGGATCGATCGCAAGCAGCGCCCGTTCCGACCAACGCCGGCATTCGATCAGGAGCGACATTGCGAGGAAGATCGGTGCCGCCGCAGCGACGAGCGCAATGCCGATACTGGCGTTGCCGTCCTTGCCGAAGCACCAGTCCAAGGCGGCGCGCACGTTGTGAAGTGCGGAGAAATGGATCGCCCGTTCGTCGGCGCTCGGCACCATGGCCCATGTCGAGCCCGCCTGCTCCAGCCATTGCCGGTAGTAGGTGGCATGACGTGCGGCGAGTTCCGCGTTGTTCGGTTCGATCTCGAGCAAATAGGCGCGCGTGGTGTCGAGCAGGCGGTAGCGCATCATTGCGCCGATCGGTCGCGGCGCGACCATGGACTTGGCGACGAGGCTGTCGATGGCGTCGAACAGGTGGGAGCGATCGACGCGTTCGTCCGGGACGACCTCGAGCGCGGCGTCGATGGTGAAGTGCCCGGCGAACACCGCAAGCCGGCGCAGCACCAGGCGCTCGGTGTCGGACAGGAGCCCGTAGCTCCAGTCCAGGGTCGCCCGCAACGTCTTCTGTCGCGGCGGCGCGGTGCGCTGGCCCTGCCAGAGCAGATTGAGGCGTTCGTCGAGCAGCGTTGCCGTCTGCTCCAGGCCATAGGCTTCGACCCGTCCGGCGGCGAGCTCGATCGCCAGGGCCATGCCGTCGAGCTTGCGGCAGATCCTTGCGATGATCGCGGCATTGGCATCGTCGAGCGCGATCTGCGCGCCGCTGGCGGTGGCGCGTTCGAGGAAGAGTTGAAGTGCGGAATAGGTCCGCGCTGCAGCGACCGTGAGTCCGGAGCCGTCTGGCGGAACGGCGAGCGGCGCCAATCGATAGACCTGCTCGCCCTCGACGCGCAGGGCTTCGCGGCTCGTGGCCAGAATATGGACATGCGGCGCGGCGTGGAAGATCTCCGCAGCCAGCGGCGCCACAGCGGCGATGACGTGCTCGCAATTATCGAGGATCAGCAGCATCCTCTTGTCGTGGAGATGCGCGAGCAGCGCGGGCAAGGGATCGTCGGTCTGCGCCGGCAAGCCCAGCATCAGCAGGATCGAGGTGATCACGAGATCGGGATCGCTGAGCGCGGCAAGATCGACGAAGTGGGCGGCATCGGCGAAGGTCTCGAGCAGGTCGTGCGCGATCGCGATCGCCACGGCAGTCTTGCCGACGCCGCCGGGGCCGGCGATCGTGACGAAGCGCGAGGCGATGAGTTTGTCCGAGACGGCGGCGATCGCATCGTCGCGTCCGACCATCCGTTGCAGCCGGTTCGGCAGCTTCACCGGCGACAGGCCACCCTGCGGCGCCGGGCGCCGCTCTGCCGGGATAGCGGCCTGCGAGATCGGCGCCACGAAGCAATAACCGCGGCCGGACAGCGTGGTGATGTAGCGTGCGCCGTCCTTGCCGTCGCCGAGCGCCTTACGAAGAGCTGCGATGTGAAAACGCAAACTGGCTTCTTCAACGGTCAGGCCGGGCCACACCAGCGCCATCAAATCCCACTTGCTGACGACCTCGTTCGGCCGCGACATCAGCGCGATCAGCATGTCGAACGCTTTCGCGCCGAGCGGCAGCGCGACGCCGTCGCGCGTCACCAGCCGTTCATGCGGCGTCACGCTGAATGGCCCGAACGATAGGGCTCCCACCGCAGACCCGGCCGGTTCAGTCATGGCGAAATCCTGATCCTTTCCGGGGGACCCGATAGCAGATGGTTGCGATCGGGCAAGGCGTCTCCCTGCATCGGCATCAGACCGTGGATGCAGGCCTTTGTGAGGCGCGCGAACTGAGGCCTCACAACTTCTCACAACTCCAAACGGGTGTCCTGCGGCAGCCGCTGCTAGTCAGTTGCGCGACGGCAAGGAGAGCTTCATGACGCAAGCGGCAAAATTGCTTTACACGGCCAAGACACACACCAGCGGCGGTCGACACAACGGCATGTCGCGCAGTTCCGACGGTCGCCTCGACGTCAAGCTGTCGCCGCCGGGCAGTGCAGGCATCGGCACCAATCCCGAGCAATTGTTCGCGGCCGGCTGGTCGGCCTGTTTCGAAGGCGCGATGGAGATCGCGGCGCGCAAGCGCAGGATGGATCTTCCCAGGAAATGCGCGATCGATGCGGAGATCGACCTCGTGCTCGACGAGGGCGCGTACTCGCTGAGGGCGCGCCTCAATGTCAGTCTGCCGGGTCTCGATCGCGAGATTGCCCGCGGCATCATCGATGAAGCGCATCAAACCTGCCCCTATTCCAAGGCCGTCCGCGGCAACGTCGACGTCACGGTCGCGCTGATCTGACGCACCATCATCTACCCCAAAGGGAGCACCACCATGAAGCAGATCATCGACCAGCATCGCCGCAAGTTCTTTGGCGTCGCCGCGGGAACCGTCGCCGTCGGACTCGGCGTGATCGATCTCGCTCGCGCCGAGACGGAGGCGCCGCGATCCTCCGCATCGAATGCGTCCTTCGGCAAGATCAAGCAGATCGATGCCGGCGTTCTCAACGTCGGCTATGCGGAGGCGGGTCCCTCCAACGGTCCCGTGGCGATCCTGCTGCACGGCTGGCCCTACGACATTCACGCCTTCGTCGATGTCGCGCCGATCCTGGCAAAGGCTGGCTATCGCGTGATCATCCCGTATCTGCGCGGCTATGGCACGACGCATTTCCTCTCCAGGGAGACGCCGCGCAACGGCGAGCCGGCGGCGATGGCCGCGGACATCATCGCGCTGATGGACAAGCTCGATATCAAGAAGGCCGTTGTCGCCGGCTTCGACTGGGGCGCGCGCACCGCGGACATCATCGCCGCGCTGTGGCCGGACCGCTGCCGCGCGCTGGTGTCGGTCAGCGGCTATCTGATCTCCAGCCAGGCCGCGGGCAACGCACCGTTGCCGCCGCAGGCCGAGCTGCAATGGTGGTATCAGTTCTATTTCGCGACGGAGCGCGGCCGCGCCGGATACGAAAAATACACACATGATTTCGCCAAGCTGATCTGGAAGCTCGCCTCACCGCAGTGGAAGTTCGACGATGCCACCTTCGATCGAAGTGCGGCGGCGCTCGACAACAAGGATCATGTCGCGATCACGATCCACAACTACCGCTGGCGGCTCGGGCTCGCCCAAGGCGAGGCGAAATACGAGCATCTCGAAAAGAAGCTCGCTGCAGCTCCCATCATCGACGTGCCGACGATCACGATGGAAGGCGACGCCAACGGCGCGCCGCATCCCGACCCGAGCGCCTATGCCAAGAAGTTCTCAGGCCGATACGAGTTTCGCCTGATCACCGGCGGCATCGGCCACAATTTGCCGCAGGAAGCACCGCAAGCCTTTGCCAAGGCCGTCATCGAGGCGGACGGCGTCTGAGCATCTGTCAGCATCTCGGTCCAGCCAGGCTGGACCGAGGATCCCCGTCGAACCCAGCTTGATGAAACCTCATGACGCCAACCGAACCTGAAAAGAAGAAGTCTCCCTACGCCACGATGATCGTGCTGGCGATGGTTCTCCTCGTCATTCTCCTGACCTGCGTGCCGTATCTCGTCACGATCGCTTCCGCCGAGGGGCCCGCGACGGCCGACTCCTCGCCGATCTTCGGCGTCACGATTCCACCGGGCTACAAGCAGTGGGAGCTGATCGCGCCGGCCGAAGAGGCGGCGCCGCTCGACGAACTTCGCGCCGTGGTCGGCAACCAGACCGCAATCGACGCCTATCAGGCGGGAACGCTTCCGTTCCCGGACGGCACCATTCTGGTCAAGCGCGCCTGGAAGCGGAAACAGTCCCCCGAGTTTGCGTCCGCGACGATTCCCGGCGCTGCCACGACGGTCCAGGTGATGGTCAAGGACTCCAAAAAATACGCCGCCACCGGCGGCTGGGGGTTTGGCCGTTTCATCGACGGCAAGCCGGTCGACGAGGCCCAGCATCGCACCTGCTTCGCGTGCCATGAAGCGCGCGCCAAAGGACGCGATTACGTCTTCACGCGGCTGGCACCCTAACCGGAAGACCTGCTGGCCCTCGCCAGCAAGGCTGCTTCACTCCGCCGCCACCATCTGCTGCGTGCGCCACTGGCCGAGCAGGGCGCGGAGCGAGGCTGGCTTCACCGGCTTGTTGAGCACGGCGATCCTCTCGTCGCGCGCAGCTATTTGCACGGCGGGACTGCGATCGGCGGTGATCAGGATGGCGGGAATGCCGTCGCCGAAGCGGCGGCGGATGTCGCGGATGGCGGCGATGCCGTTGCCGCGGTCAAGATGATAGTCGACGAGCAGGCCGGTGACGCGCCGTCCGGCGGCTTCGATCGCGGTGATCGCGCCCTCGGGGTCGGCGACCGCGATCACCTCGGCGTCCCAGGCCTTCAACAGCGTGCGCATGCCGTCGAGTATCGCTGCATCGTTCTCGATGCACACGATCAGCGCGCCCGAGATCGGCGTGTGTGCCAGCGGCGTCGCGCTGGTCACGGCCGCGGTGTGGGTGATCGCCTTCGCCGTCGGCACCGTCACCGAAAATACCGAGCCGCCGCTTGCATTGCCGTCGATGGCAATGCCGTGCTTGAGCACGCGCGCCAGCCGCTCGACGATCGAGAGCCCCAGCCCGAGGCCACGCGCGATTCGAGCGCCCTGCTCCAGGCGGTGGAATTCCTTGAAGATCTCGGCGCGCTTGACCGACGGGATGCCGACGCCGGTGTCGTAGACGCAGATCTTGAGCGAGGCGCCGCGGCGGCGGCAGCCGACCAGCACGCGGCCCCGCGGGGTATACTTGATCGCGTTGGAGATCAGGTTCTGGAGCAGGCGCCGCAGCAGGAGCCGGTCCGACTCGACAGGCAGCGAGCAGGGCACGAAGGCGAGCTCAAGGCCCTTGGCGCGCGCGATCGGCGCGAACTCGATCTCCAGCGAGCGCATCAAATCGGCCATCTTGAAGCTCGAGATCGAGGTCGTCATCGCACCGGCATCGAGCCTGGAGATGTCGAGCAGCGCACCGAGGATTTCCTCGATGGCCTGCAGTGACTCGTCGATGTTCTCGACCAGCCGGGTCTCCTCGCCATTGTGCTGGCGCTCGACAAGGCTGGTGATGTAGAGCCGCGCCGCGTTCAACGGCTGGAGAATGTCGTGGCTGGCGGCGGCGAGGAAGCGCGTCTTGGAGATGCTGGCATCCTCCGCCGCGCTCTTGGCCAGCGCCAGCTCCGAGTTCAGCCGCGTCAATTCCTCGGTGCGGTCGCGGACGCGCTTTTCCAGCGTCGCATTGGCACGCTCCAGCGCTTCCGCCGCCTCGAAGGTGGGCGTGACGTCGGTGAAGGTGATGACGAAGCCGCCGCCGGGCATGCGGTTGGTGAGCACCTCGATCACCATGTGGCGTTCCGGCAGGCGTTCGAGATACGGCTCGCTGTCGGTGGTATAGGCGACCAGCCGCTGTTCGATCATCGCCTCGCGGTCGCCCGGCTCGGGCGGATCGCTCACGCCCATGAATTCCAGGATTTCACGCAAGGGCGTACCGAACTGGATGAAATGCGGGGGGACGTTGAGCAGATCGCCGAACTGCCGGTTGGAGCAGATCAGTTGCAGATCGGCATCGAACACCGCGATGCCCTGGCGCACATGGTTGAGCGCGGTCTGGAGGATCTCGCGGTTGAAATGCAGCGCCGCATGAGAATCGTCGAGCAGCTTTAGCGCCGCCTTGGCCGACACGGTTCGTTTGCGCAGGAGCAGCGACATCACGAGCCGCGAGGACGCGGCTCCGATCGAGGACGCGATCAGGTGCTCGGCGTGCTGCAACAGTTCGAAATCGGCGGGCGCCCCGGACTCCAGCCGGACATTGCGCCGCGCCGAGAAGGCCTCGAACGAATGGCGGGCGCGGTCGGGCCCGAGATATTGCGCCACCGTGGTCTGGATATCCTGCACGGTGACGGTGGTGCGCCAGCGGCGGAAGCTCGGGGAGATTGGCGCGAGCGTGTTGGGGACAAACAGGTCGGCTTGCACCAGCTCGATCGAAGACGGCCGGCGCGCCAGCGACAGCAGCACATAGGTGAGGATGTTGAGCGACAGCGACCAGATGACGCCGTGCATCAGCGGCGGCAGATCGGCGCCGAACAGCGCCTGTGGCCGCAGCGCCTCGATTCCGAACGGTCCGTGCTGGAGCAGCAGGATGCCCGTCGTCGAGGTATCCATGAAGCTCGGAATGAACAGCGTGTAGAGCCACACCACGAAGCCGACCAGCATCCCGCCGATCGCGCCGCGCGCCGTCGCCCGCCGCCACAGCAGCCCGCCGAAGAAGCTTGGTGCAAGCTGGGCGATGGCGGCAAACGACAACAGGCCGATCGCTGCGAGCTGGGTGTTGCCGAGCGCGCGATAGTAGAAATAGGCCATCACCATGATGGCGAAGATCGCAAGTCGCCGCGAGCGCAGCAGGAAATCGCTGAAATCGGCGCCGCCGGTTCGTCCCTCCGGCCGTCGTTGCAGCACCAAGGGCACCACGAGGTCGTTCGAGACCATGATGGAGAGCGCGACGCATTCGACGATCACCATGGCGGTCGCCGCCGACAGTCCGCCGACGAACACGGCGACGCTGAGCAGATTCGCGCCGCCCTCAATCGGTAGGGCCAGCACATACATATCGGGGTCGGCCGTGCCGAACGGGAAGCTGACGAGGCCGGCCAGCGCGATCGGGATCACGAACAGATTGATGGCGACGAGATAGAGCGGGAACAGCCAGCGCGCGCGGCCGACCTCGGCGTCGGACGAATTTTCCACGACGCTGACGTGGAACTGGCGCGGCAGCATCATGATCGCGCACAGCGACAGCAGCGTCATGGTCAGGAAGTTGCCGATCGACGGCGAGTAGTTGATGGCGCGCACCGCCTCCGGCGTCTTCATGGCGCGCTCGATCAGTTCCTGCGGCGAGAACATCCAGAAGGTGACGAAGATGCCGGCGGCCAGGAAAGCGACCAGCTTGACGATGGACTCGGTCGCAACCGCCAGCATCAGGCCGTGCTGGTGCTCGGTGGCGTCGGTATGGCGGGTGCCGAACAACACCGCGAAGGCCGCCATCGCCAGTGTCACCATCAGCGCCATGTCGCCGAGGATCGGGATGTGGGAGAAGGCTTGGTCTTCGCTCAGGATCGTGCCGAGCGAGGAGGCGACCGCCTTGAGCTGGAGCGCGATATAGGGCACCGAGCCGATGATGGCGATCAGCGCCACGGTGGCTGCCACCGCCTGGCTCTTGCCGTAGCGCGCGCCGATGAAATCGGCGATCGAGGTGATGTTGTGGGCTTTGGCGAGCTGGATCACGCGCCGAAGCACGCCGGCGCCGAGCCCGATCATCAGGATCGGACCGAGATAGATCGCCAGGAAGTCGGTCGAGGTGCGGGTGGCGAAGCCGACCGAGCCGAAGAAGGTCCAGGAGGTGCAGTAGATCGCCAGCGACAGCGGGTAGATCAGCCCGGAGGCGCGGCCAGGCCCGGCCGGCGAACGGCGGTCGCCGTGGCTCGCCACCAGGAACAGAAAGCCGATGTAGCCGAAGGCGGCGGCGATCACGCCCCAGTCGTGCAGCATGGCGAGCGCGCTTCTCCCTGGGCGCTGGCAGCGCCCGATCTCATTTTCCCTGCAAATCTAGCGCGTTGAAAGGTCGCAGGCGACAGCGAAATGCCCGGTGGGGCCGGGAACTGGGGTTGTCGTTAAGCCGTGGGGCGAGCTGCCAGCGTCAATGTCGTCCTGGCGAAAGCCAGGACCCATAACCACAGGGCGCACTTATGGGCACACGGGTAGCCACATCGAGCTGCAACAATTCGCCGTCGGGGTAATAGGTCCTGGCTTTCGCCAGGACGACGCCGGCGATGATGGGTACAGTGCTACTCCGCCGCTAGCGACTTCTGGCGCAGCGGCAGGCCGAGACGATCCCACACTTGCAGCAGAGCCTCGGCCAGCTGATCGATCAGCCCGTCATCGTGATAGGGCGAGGGCGTGATGCGCAGCCGTTCGGAGCCCTTGGCGACCGTCGGATAGTTGATCGGCTGGATGTAGATGCCGTGCTGCTCGAGCAGCAGGTCCGAGGCCTGCTTGCACTTCTCGGGGTCACCGACGAACAGCGGCACGATATGGGTGTCGCTCGACATCACCGGCAGGCCGGCGGCGTTGAGGATCGCCTTGACGCGGGCGGCGCGGTCCTGGTGGCGCTCACGCTCCCAGTTCGAGGTCTTCAGATGCTTGATCGCGGCGGTTGCGGCCGAGCAGATCGCTGGCGGCAGCGCGGTGGTGAAAATGAAGCCCGGCGCATAGGAGCGCACGGCGTCGATGATCTGGCCGTTGGCGGCGATGTAGCCGCCGAGGCAGCCGAAGGCTTTCGCCAGGGTGCCTTCCAGAACGTCGATGCGATGCATGACGCCGTCACGCTCGGCGATGCCGCCGCCGCGCGGGCCGTACATGCCGACCGCGTGGACCTCGTCGACATAGGTCATCGCGCCATATTTCTCGGCGAGATCGCAGATCTTGGCGAGCGGGGCGACGTCGCCGTCCATAGAATAGAGGCTCTCGCAGACAATCAGCTTCGGCCGATTCGGGTCGGCCGCCTTCAACAGCTCCTCGAGATGCGCCAGATCGTTGTGGCGGAACACGACCCGCTCGCAGCCGGAATGGCGGATGCCCTCGATCATCGAATTGTGGTTGAGCTCGTCCGACAGAATGAGGCAGTTCGGAATGAGCTTTGCGATGGTCGGGATGCCGGTCTGGTTCGAGACATAGCCCGAGGTGAACAGCAGCGCGGCTTCCTTGCCGTGGAGATCGGCGAGCTCGGCCTCGAGCTGCACCAGCGGATGATGCGTGCCGGCGATGTTGCGGGTACCGCCGGCGCCGGTGCCGACGCGGGTTGCGGTCTCGACCATGGCGCCGACCACCTTCGGGTGCTGGCCCATGCCGAGATAATCGTTGGAGCACCAGATCACGACGTCGCGCTTGCCCTTGGGCGAGTGCCAGACCGCGTGCGGGAACCGGCCGGCCGTGCGCTCGAGGTCGGCGAACACGCGGTAGCGCCGCTCGGTGTGGAGACGGTCGAGGGCGGAACTGAAGAACTCGTTGTAATCCATCGGCAAAACCTGCAGCGGAACTCGGCCCAAGGCGGCCGTCCAATTTTTAGAGCTTTTCCAGCTCCGATGTCCATGCGCCTGCGCATATTTGCGGCAAGGCGCGCGTGCCAATTGATAACGCCGGTCCGGCGGCGATTGTTGATTTGGATCAACCGCCTAGCACAGGCCTGCCGGCCGGGACTGGCACCCGGGGGAGGGCAAGGGCTGCCTTGGACATTTTGTCCATGATGCGGCTCCGTCCATGATTGCGGAGCCGGTCGCGCCGACGTCATAGCCTCGTCCCGAGGCAGGGCGCGGGTCGGTCGTGCCGACAGCTCATGCGAAAGGACGCCCCGGTGAAACGTGTGATGATCCTCAACGGTCCCAACCTGAACCTGCTCGGCGTGCGCGAGCCGCACATCTACGGCACGACGACGCTGGCGCAGATCAACGCGAGCTGCGAGGCTGCCGCCGCAGAGCTAGGGCTCAAGTTGGCCTTCCACCAGTCCAACCATGAGGGCGTGCTCGTCGATTGGATTCAATCGGCGCGGCAGGATGCCGAGGCCATCATCATCAATCCCGCCGGCTTCTCCTTCACTTCGGTGGCGATCATGGACGCGATCAAGATATTCGAAGGCCCGGTGCTGGAAGTCCACATCTCCAACATCCACGCCCGCGACGAATATCACCGCCACTCGAAGATCTCCTTCGTGGCGACCGGCGTGATCTGCGGGTTGGGCCCGTACGGCTATATCGCGGCGCTGCACGCGATCGCGAATATGAAGTGAGTTTGTTGCTGCGGCGACGGTCTGCTCCCTCGCCCCGTTCTTACGGGGAGAGGGTTGGGGTGAGGGGCCGCTCTGCAATCACGGTGAGAGTTGGACTCGCGGAGACTCCCCCTCACCCGCCACGCTTCGCGTGTCGGCCTCTCCCCGCAGGCGGGGAGAGGTGAAAAACTCACGTCGTCCTGAACCGCAACACGCCGTCCTGCGTCTCCGCCGTCAGTCGGCCCTCGACGATCATGTAGTTGACATGGGCGACCAGTTCGCCGGCGGCAAAGCCCATCTGGTGCTCGTCCAGCACATGCTTGTTGAACACGACTGGCACCAAGGCGCGCGAGGTCTGCGGCACCTCGCGGCAGGCCTCCGCGATCAGGCGGCAGCGCTCCTCGTGGTGATCGGCGAGCTGCTTGATGCGGGTCTTGAGCCCGTAGAACGGCACGCCGTGGCCAGGCAACACCAGCACGTCGTAGGGAAGCGTCGTGGTGAGGCTGGCGAGCGAGGCCAGATATTCGCCGAGCGAGTTCTGGTCGGGCTCGACCGCCCAGACGCTGACATTCGGCGAGATCTTGCTCAGCACCTGATCGGCGGAGAGGAACAGCTTGTCATCGGCGCAATAGAGCATCACCTGGTCGAGTGCGTGCCCGCCGCCGGTGATCACCTTGAAGCGGCGCGAACCGATCACGACGTCGTCGCCGTGGGAGATGCGGCGGTAGGACGGCGGCAGCACCGAGACGCGCTTGAGATAATCCTGGCCGCGTCCGAGCAGTTTTTCGGTGAGCGACTCGTCCATGCCATGACGGCGGAAGAACAGCCGCTGCGCCTCGCGCCGCTCTTCGGTGCCGCGGTTCTGGTGATAGACCGATTGCAGATATTCGACCTGCGACATCACCAGCGGGCAGTTGAATCGTTCGACGATCCACCCGGCGAGGCCGACATGATCGGGGTGCGAGTGGGTGACGATCAGGCGCGTGATGTTGACGCCCTTCAGCGGCCCGTCGAACAGTTTTGTCCAGGCCTCGATTGTCTCCTCGTTGCCGAAGCCGGCATCGATCATCGCATAGCCGTCGCCATCGGCGAGCAGGTAGATGTTCACGTGGTTGAGGCGAAACGGCAACTTCAGCCGCGCCCACAGCACACCGGGCCGCACCTCGACCACTTCTTCGGGGCCGGGATGCTGTTCCCAGGGGTAACGCAGAGCCTCGGCCGAGGAATGCGCGGTGTCGGTTTTCGAGTTCATGCTACCGGCTTAACCCCGCCGCGCGCGGGGCGCCAGCCGAAAAAGGATGCCTGGCGGCCGCCGCATGGCCGTCATACCGGCAGTGTTTTTCCGTGATGTGGGACAGTCGCGCCCCGAGCTCGGTTACCTCTCCCGCTTGCGGGGGAGGTCGGCGCGAAGCGCCGGGTGGGGGCTCTCTCCTCGCGGGACATTCCCAGTAAGCTGCGAACTGTCCCATTGCGGAGGCACCCTCACCCCCAGCCCTCTCCCGCAAGCGGGAGAGGGAATGCAGCCCCGATGTGGCCGGCGTCCTTACGCCGCCCGCATGTTGTTGAGGAACGCGTCGATCTCTCCGCGCAGCATGTCTGCCTCGCGGCGCAGTGCGTCGGAAGCGCCCAGCACTTCGCTCGCCGCAGCGCCCGCTTCGGCGGATGCCGTGGAGACGCCGACGATGTTGCTGGAGACCTCGCTGGTGCCGCCGGCAGCGTGCTGGATGTTGCGGGCGATCTCGCGGGTGGCGGCGCCCTGTTGCTCGACCGCTGCCGCAATCGTCGTGGTGACGTCGTTGATCTCGCCGATGATCCGGCCGATGCCCTGGATGGCGCCGACTGCCGAGGTCGTGATCTCCTGCATGCTGGCGATCTGGGTGCGGATCTCCTCGGTCGCCCTGGCGGTCTGGCTCGCGAGGCTCTTCACCTCGGAGGCGACCACTGCGAAACCGCGGCCGGCCTCGCCCGCGCGTGCCGCCTCGATGGTGGCGTTGAGGGCGAGCAGATTGGTCTGCGAGGCGATGGTCTGGATCAAATCGACCACGACGCTGATGCGGCTCGCGCTGTCGGCGAGGCTCTGCACCGTGGTGTCGGTGGCGCCGGCCTCGTCGACCGCCTTTTTGGCGATCTCCGCAGAGGTGACCACCTGGCGGCTGATTTCGGCGATCGAGGACGACAGCTGCTCGGTGCCGGCCGAGACGGTCTGCACGTTGACCGAGGTTTCCTCCGCGGCGGATGCGACCGCGTTCACCAGCGCGTTGGACTGGTCCGCGGTGTTCGACATGCTCTGTGCGGTCGATTGCATCGAATTGGCCGACTGCGCGAGATTGTCGAGCGCGGAGCGCACCGTGCTTTCGAAATCGGCGATCTTCGCTTCCATGCGCGCCGCACGCTCGGCTTTCGCGACACGATCCTTGTCCTGCTCGCTGGCGAGCGCCCGGGCTTCGATCATGCTGTCGCGGAACACGTGAAGCGTGTCGGTCATCGCGCCGATCTCGTCATTGTGCTTCGCGCGTGCGATCTCGGTGTCGAGATCGCCGGCTGACAGCAGCTGCATGGCGCGCTGCAGGCCGCTGATGCGGCGCAGGATGTTGCGGCCGACATAGAGCCAGACGAACAGCGCCGAGCCGACAAGCATCATAGCGCCCAACGCCAGCATCGCGATGGTCGCGAGCGAGATGTCCTGGCGGGCCTGGAAGGTCGATGCGTTGGTCTCCTTCTGCACGCCGTCGACGAGCTGCTGCACGCTGATGCCGAGGCCGACATTGAGCTTGCGCGTCTCGTCCAGGATGGTCTGGCCGTAGTCGACGGAGTCGAGCTCCTTCTCACGCAAATTGAATACGCCGGTCTTGCCGGTGCCGAGCGCGAGCAGCTTTTCCGCCGTCTCGCGCAGCATCTTGGTGCCCTGATTGTTCGGCAACAAATCGAGGTTGGACCGCAGGCGTCCCTGCGCCGTCTTGAATTCCTTCTGGATGTCGTCGAGCTTGTCGGCCGTGTTCGCCGACAGCGCCGCGCTCATGTCGGCGGCTGCGAGATTGCCACTGGCAACGACGTTGCCGAGCTGCCCGACGGTCTGCGCGGCTTCGGTGGCATCTTCGGCGGAGAGGTTGGCCGACCCGAGAATGGCGTTGACCTGGGTCTGGGCGTTCAGCATGGCCGGACTGGCCGCGCCGACGAACGCGCTCTGCGCGCTGCGCAGGGCGTCATATTGCTTATCATGCAGGGCGGCGATATCCAGCCGCTCGCGGGCGGCCTTGGCCAGACTCTGGGCCGCCTCGTTGATGCTCTTGATGGTCTCGCTGAGTCCGGAGACGACTGCCTTGTCAGCGCCGAGCTCGATGATCTCGTTGAGTTTCTGCTGTGTCTGCTCCTGCAATTCCTTCAGCTTCTTGGTGCGCTCGTTTAGGGCGTCTTCGGTTTGGGCCGCAAGCAGGGCAGGTCCCTGTGCCGCAAGGCTCGCGCTCAATGCCGATAATTGCAGGCTCGCAGCAAGGCGCGGAATGTCCCGCCCGCTCAGTTCGGTCATGCGCCCACCGAGATTCTGCAGCACCAGGCCGGCGCCGGCCGAGATCACGAGGCCCATGCCGGCGATCACTGCGAAGGCCGCGAACAGGCTGCCGCGCACGCCCCATTTCGGCAGTTTGAAACGCGGCTTGAAACGGCCGAGACTGAGACGGATCGCCATCGAAATTCCCCCACGCCCTTGCTTCTGTTTTGTGGCCGGGAGTATCGGGCACGCCGGTTAAAAAATCGCAATTTGTGCAATCGGTTGCGTGCGTTCCGCAGAGCGAAAAAAGAAGGGCCGGCGACATCGCCGGCCCTTCGTGATGATAAGATTTTGCTAACCGCTCAGTAGCGCGCGACGGCCGGGCTGGCCCAGTTGAAGCGGTAGTTGACGCCCGCCTTGAAGGTGTGATCGTCGGTGGTGAAGTTGCCGGTGCCGACCAGTGGGCCCGCGGTGAAGTGCGCGTCGCCGAAGTTGTAGTACTGGTACTCGGCCTTGGCCGACCAGTTCGGCGCGAACATGTATTCGAGGCCTGCGCCGACGGTGTAACCGTTGCGGTGATCGCCATCGATGATGAAGCCGGTCGGCACGCCGCCGACCGTCACCTTCTCGTTGTTGTCCGAATAGGCGTAGCCGCCCTTCACGTAGAGGAGGCCCGGACCCCAGGTGTAGCCGACACGGCCGGTGATCGAGCCGAGCCCGCGCTGGTCGTTGGTGTAGGCGATGCCGCCCGGGAATACCGCACCGACGCTGCCGGAGAGCCAGGAATACTGGCCCTCGACGCCGACCACGAAGTTCGGGTTGAGCTGCCAGTCCGCACCGACCTGCACGCCGCCGAGGAAACGGCCGTTGCCATTGTTGCCGGTGGAGAGGCCGTTGAAATTGTTGTCGCTGGAGAACGCGCCGCCGACATGGCCACCGATGTAGAAGCCGGTCCAGTTGTAGATCGGCGCGACATAGGCAGGCGCGGGCGCCTTGTAATAGTTGCGATTGCCGAGATCGGCACCGACGGCCGGCGCAGCCATGCCCAGCACGAGCAGCGCAACGGTCGCAAACAAAATCTTCTTCATCGTCTTGAACTCCAACACGTAAGGTCCCCGGCAGGCGCGCATTCCGCGCCGTCGTTGGTTTTGCAGATAGCTTGCTTTTGACGAAAATGCTGTCACATGCATGGCACAGCGTCGCCCAACCTAACTTATTGGGTCGCAAATGATTTTCGTGCTTAATGCCGGCTTAAGAAATGCTGAAGGAAGGCTTAACGTGGCGCCTCGCAGGTAACTTGCGCGCGCCTCTCATTAACCAAGACGCCGCCGCGCCTCGTCGCGCATCTGCGCGCGAAAGGCTGCGCGCTTTGCCGGCCGGTCTTCCTCGCGTACGTCGTGACGATCGAAGATGTCGAACTTCTCCAGGATCGGATAGCGTTCGCTCGCCATCGCGAGCACGCGCAGCACCTTGGTCGCCGACGGTGTCGGGCCGCTGACCTCCCAGCGCCGAATGGTGTCGGCGCCGCCCTTCTCCGGCAATCCGCACAGCCTGGCCATGTCGGCGGCGGTGAGCTTGCGCTCGAGCGCATCGGAGAGGTCGTTGCGGAGTTGCTTCAGTTCGGCGCCGGTCATGCTGCTTGCGTCCAGGGAAGTCAATGAAAGCAATGCACTAGCGCTGATTCGGGTCCATCCGAAGGCGGCGAGCGCACGCGCTGCGGCACCTTCGCGTGCGCACGGAGTTATGAACGGAGAACCTATGGAAATTTTCTGAGGAATGAACAGTTGGCATACCGGGGCGCGTGCGGGGCGAAAGGAACAGTCATGACAAGTATCAAATTCGCCATTGCCGCGCTCATCACGACCGGACTGCTTGCCGCGCCTTTCGCGGCTGAGGCGAAGAAGGTCCGGTCGAGCCGGCATTACAGCACCGGTGTAGTGGCGCCGGCCTACAGCGGTGCCGGAACGCCGGCAGCGCAGCCGAGGGCGTCCTACGGGTCATCCGGACAGACGGTCGGCACGGTCACCGCGCCGTCGATCGGATCGTACAATTGGCCGTCGGTCGGCGTGACCAATTCGGTGCCCACGTGGAGCAACACCACCAGATAGACCGATGCCGATCAGCCTGCGCCGCTCGCCAATCCGGAGAGCAGATAGAGCGCGACCAGCAACGTTGCGACCGACAGCATCGTCGTGATCGAGATCGTGGCCGCAACCAGCTTCTCCTCGACCTTGTGCTCGTGCGCGAGGACGTACACGGTTTTCGCCGTCGGTACTGCCGCGCAGACGACGGCAGCGATCGTGTAAAGTGGATCGAGGCCCAAGAGCACACAGAGCCCGTAGACGATCAGAGGCATCACCACCAGCTTCACCGCCGCGAGCGCAAACGATGCCTTCAGGTTGGATCGCAGGCCCTCGACGGACAAACCAAGTCCGATGGCAAACAGCGCGCAGGGCGTGAGCGCGGCAGCGATCATGTTCAGATAGGTCGCGATCGGCGCCGGAATCGGCAAGCCCGTGATCGCCCACACCAGCCCAATGAGCGTCGACAGTACCATCGGATTGAGCAGGATCTGCTTCGCCAGTCCCGTGGGATGCGCGGACCCGTGCGGGTCGCGTCCTTCCAGCAGGATGACCGTGATCGGAAACATCACGGCGGCCACGAACACTGTCGCCACCGCGGCGGGCAGAACGGCGGGCTGGCCGTAGATTGCGTGCAGGATCGGCAGTGCGACGAACCCGGTGTTGGTCATCGCCGCCGCCATCCCATGGATGGTACTGCTGGCCAGATCGTGTTTGCCACTCGCGCGGACCGCCAGGAACACCAGCGCGAAGCAGATCAGCGAGCCGCCGCCGAATGCGAGCAGGAACCGCCATTCCAGCAGATTGCGCGCGGGCTCCTGCGCGATCGTGACGATCAGCAGCGCCGGCATCGCCACGTTGTAGGCAAAGTGCACCAGGGCATCGGCAAGCGAGCGGGAGAGGTAGCCGAACTCGCCGGCGAGCCAGCCGGTGACGATGATCGCGAATACGGGAAGAACGAGGCTGGCGACCTCCATCCGATTTCCCCCTCATGGCCAAACGGCGACGAGGTTAGCCCGGCGATGGATTGTCGTCACTGTGTGATTTGATGGAGCCGTCCCGAGCGATCGTTTCAAGTCGCAAAGGACGATAATCTTCCTCGCTAGATTCCCCTGCCGCCCTGCTTCCCGATCACGCAACGCCATGCCGCCAGGCGCTCAGCCGGATGCTGATTCATCCAGTCGGCGAGCTGCGGCGCGCCCATCAGGCAGGACTGCACCGAGACCTCAGCAAAATCGGAAGTGGTCACGATCTGCTCGTGACAATTGCTCGGAGTGGCGAGGCTGCAAAGCACGGCGATGATCTTGATCACGAGAGCTTACTCCTATCGCCGCCGATCGTGCGGCCGTTGTCTCCATCCTGCCCGTCGCTGGCCGGATCGGATGGCGGGAAGATGCTGTCGTAGATTGCGCGTGCCTCCTGAATGAGGCGCATGCGCTCGCGCTCAGATCTTGAGACAAATCGAATAACTTCGCCCATGTTGGCTCCGAATATCAGTGGGCAAGTAGGACATGAGATGATGACGATCATCCAATCAGCATCTATGGCGTCGCCCTCGACTTTGAAATGGCGTGCCCGTTCACGACGGAATAAAAAGCTCGTGACCGCGCCGGCGTCCCAACGTCGGGTGTTCTTTGCCAAGTTCTTGGGCTGTTCACCGCTTCCTATCGCGCGGCTGCAACTAGCGCGCGAGCGAATGCCGGTGACAGCTTACTCTTGCCGTCACCGGCAAGGCAGTCTCGCAAAGCAAATGCTGATCGAGCGAATATGTTTCGCCCGTGTCGCGTGCAAGTTTTTGGAACAATCTTGTAGTTCGAAGAACTGGGCGACCGTCGCTCACGCTGCCGGCGCGCGCTCCTTCCGCCCCGGCACCGCCGCCAGCAGTTCACGCGTATAGGCGTGCTCGGGCGCGGCGAACAATTGCGCGGTTGGCTTGAGCTCGACGATGACGCCGCGCTGCATCACGGCGATGCGGTCGCAGATCTGGGCGGCGACGCGCAGATTGTGAGTGATGAACAGCATCGAGAGGCCCAAGCGCGCCTTGAGGTCTTCGAGCAGCTTCAGCACCTGCGCCTGCACGGAGACGTCGAGCGCGGAGACGGCTTCGTCGGCGACGATGATCTCGGGCTCGAGTGCGAGCGCGCGCGCAATGCCGATGCGCTGGCGCTGGCCGCCGGAGAATTCATGCGGGTAGCGCTCGAGTGCGCCGGCGTCGAGGCCAACCATCTTGAGGAGATCGCGGGCCCGGTCGAATGCGACCTTCGGATCAGTGCCGGCCGCGATCGGGCCGTCGGCGATGATGTGGCCGATCTTGCGGCGCGGATTGAGCGAGGCGAACGGATCCTGAAAGATCATCTGGATGCGATGGCGCTCGGCGCGCAGCGCCTTGCCCGAAAGAGAGGTGAGATCGGTCTCGCCGATTCGCACCGTGCCGCGGTCGGCCTCGATCAGCCGCATCACCAGCCGCGCGACCGACGATTTGCCGGACCCGGATTCGCCGACGAGACCGAGCGTCTCGCCCTTGAGGATGTTGAAATTGACTTCGCGCGCGGCATCGACGCGGCGGTCCTCGCGAAACCAGCCGCCCGAGGTGACATAAGTCTTGTCCAGCCCGATCACCTCGACAGCCCGGGCCTGATCGTCGAGAGGTGCGCGCACCGGCGGGTCCATCGATGGCACGGCGGCGAGCAGCGCCTTGGTGTAGTCGTGCTGCGGATCGCTGAAGACGGCTGAGGCCGAGCCTTCCTCCACGACCTTGCCATGGCGCAGCACGACGACCTGGTCGGCGATGTCAGCGACCACGCCGAAATCATGGGTGATGAACATCACCGCCATGTTGCGATTGCGCTGGAGGTTGCGGATCAGCTTGAGAATCTGCGCCTGCGTGGTGACGTCGAGCGCGGTGGTCGGCTCGTCCGCGACCAACACGGCAGGCTCCAGCGCGAGTGCCATCGCGATCATGGCGCGCTGGCGCTGGCCGCCGGAGAGCTGGTGCGGATAGGCGCGCACGATGCGTTCGGGGTCGGGCAAGCCGACCTCGTGCGCCAATGCGAGCGCTCTCGCGCGCCGTTCCTTGGGTGTGAGCAGGCCGTGCGCCTCGAACATCTCGGCCATCTGGTCGCCGATCCGCATCAACGGATTGAGCGCGGTCATCGGCTCCTGGAAGATCATCGCGAGCCTGCGGCCGCGCAGGTCGCGCCAGCCGTCGTCGTCCAGCCTGAGCAGGTCGCGGCCCTCGAACTGGATTTCGCCGGAGGCGATCGACACCGTGTCCGGCAACAGGCCCATCAGCGCATGCGCGCACATCGACTTGCCGGAGCCGGATTCGCCGACGACGCAGACGATCTTGCCGGGCTGCAAATCGAGCGACACGCCATCGACGGCGAACGGACGCTCGGCGCCCTTGGGCAGCGCGATTCTCAGGTTCTTGATGGAGATGGCGGGCGGTGCGGTCATCGTCAGCGTCCCTCCCGCGACAGGCGTGGATTGAGCGCGTCGTTGAGGCCTTCGCCGATCAAATTGAGGCCGAGCACCGAGATCAGGATAGCGACGCCGGGAAAAACGGTGATCCACCAGGCTTGGCGGATCACGGTGCGGCCGGCGCCGACCATGTAGCCCCAGGAGATCAGATTGGGATCGCCGAGACCAAGGAACGACAGCGAGGATTCCAGCAGGATCGCGGTCGCCACCATCAGCGAAGCCAGCACGATCACGGGCGACAGTGCGTTCGGCAGGATCTCGCGTAGGATGATCCAGGTGTTGCTCTGTCCCGTGACCACCGCGGCCTGAACATATTCGCGCGTGCGCAGCGACAGCACCTCGCCGCGCACGAGGCGGGCGACCGGTGGCCAGCTCACCACCGCGATCGATGCCACGATCGAATAGATCGAGGGCTGCAGGATCGCGACCAGCACGATCGCGAGCGCGAAGCTCGGAATGGTCTGGAAGAACTCGGTGAAGCGCATCAGGGCGTCGTCGACCTTGCCGCCGAAATAGCCGGCCATGGCGCCGATCGGGACGCCGACGACCAGCGCAACCAGCGTGGAGACCAGGCCCACAAGCAGCGAGACGCGTGCGCCAAAGATCATGCCGGCGAACACGTCGCGGCCGAGCGCGTCGGTGCCGAGCGGCACGGTCGACAGCGTGAAGGGCGGCAGGAACGGCCGCTGCACCATGCGCCAGGGCGAGTTCGGGAACAGCATCGGCCCGAACACCGCGACCGAGATCGCAAGCAGCAGGATGACGAGCCCGATGACGCCGCTCGGGCTCTTCAGCATCGATTTCCAGAACTGTTTCATGAGGCGAATTCGATGCGCGGATCGACCAGTCGATAGACCAGGTCGGTGATGAGGTTGAAGATCAGCACCATGGCGGAGCAGATCACGAAGACGCCGAGCAGCAGGTTGTAGTCGCGCTGGAGCAGCGCGTCGTACATCAGCCGACCGATGCCGGGCCAGGCGAACACGGTCTCGGTGATGACGGCGCCGCCGATCAGCGTGCCGGAATGGACGCCGGCGAGCGTCACGACGGGGAGCAGCGCATTGCGCAGCACGTGGCGGCGCTGGATCACGGCGTCGGACAGCCCCTTTGCACGCGCGGTTTTGACGAAGTCGAGCCGCTTCACCTCGAGCATCGCGGCGCGCGTCATGCGGGTGTAGGTCGCCATGAAGAAAAGCCCGAGCGTCATCGCCGGCATGATCAGGTGTGTTGCGACGTCGACCGCGTGGGCAAGGCCAGTGAGATTGGCGCCGACCGTCTCGTAGCCGAAGCTCGGCAGCCAATCCATGGTGACTGAGAACAGCAGGATCCCCATCAGCGCCACCCAGAAGATTGGCATGGCGTAGAAGATCAGCGCGAACACGGTGATGGCGGTGTCGAGGAAGGTTCCGGCAAAGCGCGCGGCGAAGGTGCCGAAGAGAATGCCGAGCATGAGCGAGATCGCAAAGGCCGTCAGTGTCAGCAGCAGCGTCGCCGGCAGCCGTTCGCCAATCAGCTTTGCGACTGGCGCCTGCTGGCGGAAGGAGAAGCCGAGGTCGAACGTCACGACGCCCTTGACGTAGATGAAGAGCTGCTCGGGCAGCGGCTTGTCGAGGCCGAACTTTTCCCGGAGCTGCTTGACGAAGACCTGGTCACTGGCCCCGGCTTCGCCCGCCATCACGACCGCGGGGTCGCCGGGCGCAAGCCGGATCAGGAAGAAATTGAGGACAACGATCGCGAGCAGGACGATCACGCCCTTCAGGACACGCTGAGCGACGAAGGAGAGCATTAGAAGGTCATACCGGGGGGATGATCTGCAGCCACGGAGACGGAAGTGCTCCCTCGCCCCGCTTGCGGGGAGAGGGTTGGGGTGAGGGGGACTCTCCGCGGGGGAGGTGACAGCTGGGCTCGCGGAGACTCCCCCTCACCCGAATGTGCGCTTTGCGCACATTCGACCTCTCCCCGCAAGCGGGGAGAGGTGAAGGATCGGCCTCTCACTTGTCGAGCCATGCGTCCTTGAAGCCGTCATTGACCCCGATCCCCGTGGTGATCAGGTTCTTGACCTTGCAGCGCATGATGGTCGGGAATTGCAGCTCGAGCATCCAGGCCACCGGCACGTCCTCGACCAGGATCTTCTGCGCCTTCTCGTAGATCTCCTTGCGCTTGGTATCAGGGGTCGCGACGGCGCCATCGGCGAACAGCTTGTCGATCTCCGGGTTGGAATAGCCTTCGACATTGTTGAAGACTTGGCCCTTGGCGATGGCGCTGGAGACGTAATTGCGTCCCACGCCGAGCGCGGGATCGCCGTACTGATAGAGATAGGTGAAGGCGATGTCGTAGTCCCAGTCGCCGATCTTCTGGTTGCCGCCGGCAACGTCGGTGGCGATCGTCTCGATGTTGATGCCGACGTCCTGGAGGTTCTGCTTCACCGCTTCACCCCAGCGCTGCCAGGTTTCGCCATAGGCGAGCGGCAACAGGCGGATCTTCTCGCCCTTGTAGCCGGCTTCCTTCAGCAGCGCCTTTGCCTTGGCCGGATCGTACGGATATTTCTTCACGTCGTCGGTGTAATATTTGATGGTCGAGGCGGACGGGCCGGTCGCGACCTTGCCGAGCCCGTTCCAGATCACGTCCTTGGCGAAGTCGCGGTCGATTGCATACATGATTGCCTGCCGTACCCGCTTGTCGGCGAGCGGACCCTGGCGGTTGTTGAGCCACAGCCAGGCCAGCGGCGAGAAGAACTCCCAGCCGGCGCCGGTGACGCAAGTGTCCTTCAGCTTGGACAGGCGCGGCACATCGAAATTCTCGACCGAGCCGCCGGGTAGCACGTCGACCTTGCCCGTCTCATACGCCACCGAGCGGGCGGCCGCGTCGGGAATGATCTGCCAGTAGATCTCGTCGATGTAGGGTTTGCCCTTCTCGTAATAGTTCGGATTCTTGACCAGGCGGATGAACGAGCCCTTCTGCCACTCCTTGAACATGAAGGGGCCGGTGCCCACAGGCGCGTTGTTGTAGGGATTGGTCTTGAAGTCGGTGCCTTCATAGAGATGCTTCGGCACCATCGGCATCGAGCCAACCTCGAAGATGCCGAGGAACGGGCCGAACGGCTGCTTCAGCGTGAACACCACCGTGTAGTCGTCGGGCGCCTCGACCTTGTCCACTTGGGCGAGGTTGTTGCGGGCGCGCGCGTGGGTCTGCTTCAGCATCTCGACCGAGAACAGCACGTCCGCGGCGGTGAAGGGCTTGCCGTCATGCCAGGTCACGCCCTTCCTGAGCTTGAAGGTGTAGGTCTTGGCGTCCTCGCTGACACTCCAGCTCTCGGCGAGCTCCGGCTGGGGTTCGAGCTTGGGACTGTAGCGCAGCAGCCCCTCGAAGATGTTGCCCGACACCATCTGGGTCGGACCGTTCTGGACCATCGCGAGCATCAGGCCGGGCGGCTCGGGCTGGATCACGGCATTGATCACACCCCCCGTTTTCGGCTCTTGCGCCATTGCCGGGGCCGTGAGGCCGCAAGCCAGGAGGAGACCAAGCAACACTCGTTTTGGCATGTCGTATCTTTCTCAACCGAGACCAGCCGTGAGCGCTTCGCAACGTCCTCGCGCGCAAAGCGACGGCCGGCCCATCCCAGTCCCCATCCGATATCGAGGCTCACATAGTCTCGTTCGGCGCCGCAAGATGAAAGTCGCGACAGTGTTCGCACAAAAAATGTACAGCGCGTCCTGTTTTCACTTGATTCATTCTCCTGTCACGCAGACAAGTCCGCCATGGACAACGCCACGCGCTCCGAACGGTCCCGCAACGCTGCGCTTGAAGCGGCCATCGCGATCATCGCGCGCGACGGGCCGGGGCGGTTGACGCTCGATGCGATCGCGCGCGAGAGCGGCCTCAGCAAGGGCGGCGTGATGCATCAATTCCGCACCAAGGAGGCGGTGCTGAAGGCGCTGCTCGAACGACAGATGGTGCGGTTCGAGGAGTTCTCGAACGATTATATGGCAAAGGTGAGCGCGACCTCCGCCAATCCCAATCTGGCGACCCAGCTCGCCACCGTGCGCGAAGCCGCAACCTCGCCGAATTCTGCCGCGCTGGCGCTGGTTGCAGCCATGGTCGAGAATCCCAACCTGATGGCGCTGCCGCGCGAGCGCGAGATGGAGAGGATGGCGGCGATCAGGGACGAGGCCGCCGACCCCGACCTTGCGATGCTGCGCTGGGCTGGAGCGATGGGCTTGCTGCTGAGCTCGCTATTTGGCATGTCGCCGCTCAGCAACGACGAGCACCAGCGATTGTTCGCGCGTCTGCTCGACGACGCGCAGTGGGCCGGTCTCGAACAGCCGGCCGTAAAGCGCGCGGCAAAATCCGGTGCAGCAAAGGCGGCCGGCCCGCGCAAGCGGGCCTGATTCATCGTTAATGATGTCCTGCCGGTCACTGCCTAAAGCCACGCCTGCGGCCAAAGGTGCCAGGTCGTCATCTCGGCACTTTACAAGCCGACTGGTCGGTTTTATAAGCGCAAACACTGAGACGGCCTAAGGCATCTGAAATGACCCCGGACGATGCCTTGGGCTGGCAATGGTGAGCGCCCCAGCCGCGTCTGGTCCCGAAGCGCGGCTGCGGTCGCCATCGCAACTTTAAAGGTTGGCCTTCCCAATCAGCCGCAAGAGGAGTCTGGAATGGATCGCTCGATCGCCCTGCGCGGTCTGGGAACGCTGGTGCTTTGCGTCGCTGCGGCGGGCTGCGCCTCGGTCGCTCCGGTGCCCTATTCGGAGATGGCGTCCTCGGCCTACATGGCTCCGGACAAGTCGGACGCCTCCGGCCGCGTGCCCTACCGCTATTCCACGCAGGTCGACTGGCGCGCTTACAATAAAGTGATCCTCGATCCCGTCGTCGTCTACCGGGGGAGGGATCACCAGTTCGGCGACATGTCCGACAAGGCGACGCTCGCCGCTTACATGCAGACCCGTTTCGCCGACCGGCTGCGCAGCCGCTTCGCGCTGGTGCGCGAGCGCGGGCCGAATACGCTGCGGATCAGGCTGACGCTCACCGGCGCCGTCACCAACACGCCGGTGCTCGGCACGCTCTCGCGCTTCGACCTTGCCGGTGCCGTCTACAACGGCGTGCAGGCCGCGCGCGACGGCGAGGGGACCATGACCGGCTCGGTCGTCTACGGCGTCGAGATCTTCGATGCCACGTCCTCGCGCCTGCTCTCGGCCTACGTCACCAAGCAGTACCCGGGCGCCTACGACATCAAAGCCAGCGTCGGCGCGCTCGAGGCCGCCACCGCCGGCCTCGACAAGGGCGCCGACGCGCTGATGGTGCAACTGAACTGACGCCGCGATCCATCCAACGAAAGGTGCTGCCGATGAACATATTCCTTCGCTTCGTGCTGCGCATCGCGATCACGATCGTAATGATGGCGTTTGGCGGCCGCGCCAGCGCCGCCGCGTCCACCGATCCGAGCGGCACCTGGCTGGTCGAGGACGGCCGCGCCCGCATCCGGCTCGAGCGCTGCGGTCCGTCGCGCGACCGCATTTGCGGCTTCATCGTCTGGATGAAGGAGCCGGCCGACAAACGCGGCCAGCCTTATCGCGACAGCCAGAATCCAGATCCCGACAAGCGCGCCCGAATGCTGCTCGGCCACCAGCTCGTCATGGGCCTGCAGGCGACATCCGAGGGGCGGTTTGCTGGCGACATCTACAATGCCGAAGACGGCAAGTCGTACTCGGTCTCGCTCTGGCGCGAATCCCCCGACCGCCTCAAGCTCAGGGGATGCCTGATCAAGATCCTGTGCCAGACCCAAACCTGGCAACAGACCCTCGACGTGCTGCCCGGTCAGCTCATTGGCCTGACCGGCGATCTCAATGGTCCCCGCGCCGATAAGGAATGGGCGCAAGTGCCGGCACCGAAGCCGATCCCGGTTAAGGCGAAATAGGAGTAGCATTGTCCTGCGGCCACGATCGCAAGCGACATTGTGTCAGGCGCTGTTGCGCCAAACTCAGTCATTGCTTCGTCGCAAGGGCTCCTCGCAATGACGGCGTGGAGGCAATCGATGCCTCCAATTTGATCCGGATCAAAGCCAAGTCGTCGCTTCTGCGATCGAATAGCAACTGGGAAAGCGTGTTGCGCGTCCCGGTTCTTGCAGACGTGAGACGATCGATGGACATGTACGCCACGAATATCGCTGCCGGTAACGACAGCGGGCCCGATGTCGTCGGGCCACCGCCGGATGAGGGCGTGCAGCGCTGTCTTCAACTGCTGAACGAGGCTGGCCTCCGCCCGACGCGCCAGCGCTTGGCGCTCGGCCAGCTGCTGTTCCTGAACGGCCATCGTCACGTCACCGCGGAGAAGCTCTATGACGAGGCGATGGCGGCGAACATGTATCTGTCGCTCGCGACCGTCTACAACACGCTGAACCAGTTCACCGAAGCCGGCCTGTTGCGCCGGATCGCGGCCGACGGCATCAAGTCGTTCTTCGATACCGACACTTCCGTGCATCCGCATTTCTACCTCGAAGGCGAGGATGTGCTGGTCGACGTCGCCGAGGGCCTGACTTTCACCAGGGTGCCCGAGGCGCTTCCCGGCCACGAGATCGCGCGGCTCGACGTCATCGTGCATCTGCGCCGCAAGCGCGCGTAGCACCACGGTGCACTTACCCTCCAGGGGAGGGTAAGAGGAATCACCGCAACCCTGCGCGCCGAAATCCCTCCAGATAGTGCTCGCGATCGGCCTCATTGGCCCAGGGCAGTTGCGTCGCGATCCAGTGCAGCGAGATGCCGGGCTGGGTGCGGCGGAGCTCGCCGAGCGCCGTCTCCGCAAGCTTTCGGTCGCCGGTCATGCCGGCGGAGACCGCGAGCACGCGATAGGCGCCGGTGAGGTCGCCGCGGTGGCGGATCGCCTCGCGCGCGAGCGCGATCGCCTCGTCATAGTGCCGCTCGGTAAAGCGCGCATAGCCAGCAATGCCGTGATAGATCGCCAGCGACGGATCGCGCGGCGAGAGCCGGATTGCCCTCTGCGCCGCCTCGAACGACTCCTTCGAGCGTCCGGCATAGGACAGCGCCAGCGCGTAATAGCCCTGCGCCAGCGAGAAGTTCGGATTGAGCGCGAGCGCCCGCTCGAACTCGGACAGTGCGTCGGTCAGCCTGCGTGTCGAGAACAGGACGCTCCCGAGCGCGGCATGCGCCCAGGCATCCTCATGGTCGCAGCGCACGGCAGCCAGCGCGGCGGCTTCCGCGACCGGCGCCACCGCGGCAAGCTCGGCCCAGCCGAGATGCACGCCGAACATGTGGTTTGCCGCCAGCACCGACAGCGCCTGACCATAATTCGGATCAATCCCGATCGCGCGCTCCAGCAGCGCCTTCGCTGTCTCGTGATCCCGCCGCGTCACGCGCCAGTAGTGCGACAGCGCCCGCATCAGCAGATCCCAGGCATCCAGGCTCGCAGGCGGCTTGCGGTGAGCGCGAAAATTTTCCGCCGCATGGATCTGCGGCTCGATCGCCGCCACGATCGCGTTGGTGATCTCGTCCTGCACGGCAAAGACGTCGACGAGCTCGCGGTCGTAGCGTTCGGCCCAGAGATGGCCGCCCGATGTGGCGTCGTTGAGCTGCGCGGTGATGCGCACCCGGTTGTCCGCCTTGCGGACGCTGCCTTCGACGATGTAGCGGACGCCGAGTTCCTCGGCGATCTGCCTGACGTGGACCGCGCGTCCCTTGTAGGTGAAGGACGAGTTGCGGGCGATCACCATGAACCAGCGCTGCTTCGACAGCGCGGTGAGGATGTCCTCGCTGATTCCGTCGCCGAAATAATCCTGTGCGGGATCGCCGCTCATGTTCTCGAAGGCGAGCACCGCGACCGCCGGGCGGTCCGAGACAGTGTGCGGTTGGGCGAGAACGGATACGGCGGGCGCAGGCGAAGCCGCCACGTCTTTCCGGATTTCTTCCCGGACTTCGCCGACGAAACGAAAACCCTTGCGCGGAATGGTCTTGATCAGCCGCTGGGTCGCGCCGTCATCGCCAATCGCCTTGCGCGCAGCATTGATTCGGCTGTTCAGGGCGGAATCGGAGACGATGCGGTCGCTCCAGATCTGGCTGATCAGGTCATCCTTGCTGACCACACGCGCGCGTTGCGCGACCAGATAGAGCAACAGATCGAACACCTGCGGCTGCAACGGCACGGCAACCCCGGCGCAGGTGAGTTCCCGCAGGTCGCCGTCGAGCACATTGTTTTCAAAGCAAAATCGCACGTTTTCGTCGTCTCAAGCAAAACTCAAAGGCGTCTCAGGCGAAAATCAATTGTCAGCGAAAGTCTCAGGCCCGTCCGAGGTGCATGGTGGGACTACCAACAAGTGCCGATGTTTTGGCACAACGGAGCTTTCCATGTCCCAGATTGATCAGGTTCATTCGATCAGCCCGGCGGTTGCGGGCTCACGCATATTCAAGTTCGTCGCCTTTCTGTACGGAATTGCGGCATATCTCGTGTTTTTCGTCACCATCCTCTACGCCATCGGCTTTGTCATGGGGCTGGTCGTGCCGAAGACCATCGACACTGGAACCGCCACGCCGCCGGTTGAGGCGGTCATCGTCAATCTCCTCCTGATGTCGCTGTTCGCCATTCAGCACAGCGTGATGGCGCGTCAGAGCTTCAAGGCCTGGTGGACGCAGTTCGTCCCGAAACCGGTCGAGCGCAGCACCTATGTGCTGCTGGCGAGCCTGTCATTGCTGCTCCTGTTCTGGCAATGGCGTCCGCTGCCTGCGGTCATATGGGAGGTCCAGGATCCCGATCTTGCTGTGACGCTGGTCACATTGTCCTTCGCAGGCTGGGTGCTGGTGTTCACCTCGACCTACATGATCAACCATTTCGAATTGTTCGGCCTGCATCAGGTGACGAACCATCTCGTCGGCAAGGAGGCGGCGCCTGCGCGGTTCAAGACGCCGCTGCTCTACAATTTCGTCCGCCATCCGATCTATCTCGGCTTCATCATCGCGTTCTGGGCGGCGCCGGTCATGACCGCGGGCCACCTGCTGTTCGCCGCCGTGACGACGCTCTACATCTTCGTCGGTATCGCGCTGGAGGAGCGCGACCTCATCGATCTCTTCGGCGACGAGTACCGGCAGTACAAACAACGCGTGTCGATGCTTATTCCCTGGCGCAGATCGGTATAGTCTTGGCCTCGTTCCGCGCGTCCACCGAAAGGAGGATGCGCGGGGCGCCGACGCGCGATAACGATCCTTCATCATGGAGACACCAATGAAACATGTCGGAAACTGCTTCTGTGGCGCGGTCACGGTCGAGGTCACGGGCGCGCCGGAGGCGATGGGCTATTGCCATTGCCGCTCTTGCCGGTCGTGGTCGGGCGGACCGGTAAACGCCTTCAGCCTGTGGAAGCCTGAAGCCGTGCGCATCACCGAAGGCGCCCAGAACGTCGAGACCTTCGCCAAGACGCCGCTCAGCCAGCGCAAATATTGTAAGAAGTGCGGCGGTCATCTCATGACCAACCATCCGCCGCTCGGCCTCGTCGACGTCTTCACCGCCACCATCCCGACGCTGGCGTTCACGCCCGGCGTCCATGTCAACTACGCCGAGACGGTGCTGCCAATGCGCGACGGTCTGCCCAAGCTGAAGGATTTTCCCGCCGAGTTCGGCGGCAGCGGCGAGATGATGCAGGAGTAGGACTCTTCGCCTCTCCCCGCAAGCGGGGCGAGGGAGAGGTCCTCACCCCATCCCCGCGCGCCGCAATCCTTCCAGATAATGCGCGCGATCCTCGTCGCGCAGCATCGGCAACTCGCGCGTGATCCAGGCGAGCGAAATGCCGGGCTGGGTGCGGCGCAGGCCTTCCAGGGCGGACGCGGCGAGAGCCGAGCTTCCCGACATGCCGGCGGCGGCGGTCAGCACACGATGCGCGCCGACGAAATCGCTGCGTTGCCGCAGCGACTCGCGTGCCATCTGCACGGCGCCTTCGTAGTCGCGACCGATGAACCGGGCATAGGCCGCAACTCCGCAATAGATCGCGGCGAGCGGATCGCGCGGACTCAGCCGCAGCGCGCGGCGGGCGGCGGCGTCGCCGTCCTGCCATCGTCCCGCGTAGCACAGCGTCACGCCGTAGAAGGCGTACGCCATCGCGAAATTCGGATTGAGCTTGAGAGCCAGCTCGAACTCCGCCAGTGCGTCTTCGAAGCGGCGGCGGAATAAATAAGTATAGGCGAGGCCGTGATGCGCCCAGGCGTCGTCGCGATCGGCCTCCACCGCCGCCAGCGCCGCGCGTTCGGCGACCGGCACGGTTACAGCCATGTCCGCCCAGCCCATATGCGCGCCGAATATATGGCTGGTGGCGAGCAGGCCCAGCGCCTTGCCATAAGCAGGGTCGATCGCGATCGCCATTTCCAGCAGCCCTTGCGCGGCGGCATTGTCCTCGCGGGTGATGCGCCAGTAATGCGACAATGCGCGCATCACGAGATCCCAGGCATCCAGGCTGCCCGGCGGCTTCTGCTGGGCGCGGAAGCTCTCGGCGGCATAGAGCTGCGGCTCGATCGCCGCGACGATCGCCTCGGTGATCTCGTCCTGCACGGCGAAGACGTCGGCTAGCTCGCGGTCGTAGCGCTCGGCCCAAAGATGGCTGCCGGTCGAGACGTCGTTGAGCTGCGCCGAGATGCGCAGGCGCTCGCCGCTGCGCCGCACGCTGCCTTCGACCACGTAGCGTACGCCGAGTTCGCGCGCGACCTCGTGGAGGTGCACGGCGCGGCCCTTGTAGACAAAGGAGGAATTGCGCGCGACGACGAAGAACCAGCGCAGCTTCGACAGCGCGGTGATGATGTCCTCGCTGATGCCGTCCGAGAAATAATCCTGCTCGCGGTCGCCGCTCATATTGGTGAAGGGCAGCACGGCGATCGCGGGCCGGTCGGGCAGCGCGAGCGTGGGCTGCGGCGCCGACGCGCCGCGGCCGGGTTCCGGCGCGGCCGCGCCGCGCTTCGCCTCGACGTCGCCGACGAAGCGAAAGCCCTTGCGTGCGATGGTGCGGATCAGCGCCTGGTTCGCGCCATTGTCGCCGATTGCCTTGCGCGCCGCGTTGATCCGGCTGGTCAAGGTCGATTCGGAGACGCTGCGGCCGTGCCAGATCTTGTCGATCAGCTCGTCCTTGCTGACCACCCGGTCGCGGTTCTCCATGAGATGCACGACCAGGTCGAAAACCTGGGGTTCCACGGCAATGGGAACCTGCTCGCGGCTCAGCTCGCGCCGGTCGGTGTCGAGAAGGTGATCCCGGAACAGAAACTGCACGTCGAAAACTCAGTCCTCACAACGACATCAGGCAATAATAAAATCAAAATGGATTTCGACTTGAAGTCTGTGAGTCCGCCGAACGGTCTGTCAGGTTCACCACGATCGCGTGATGGCAGTCATGCGGTTTCGGATGGGAATACGACCTCGGTGGAATGTGAGGTTTGGGCCAGATTGCCGCCAGCTGAATCCGCAAGAACAGCGAGTCGGCAGTGCCGAACATCTCCCCGATGTCGTCCTGGCGAAAGCCAGGACCCATACGGAATCTCTCGATTGCAGGCGGTATAAGTACCGGACGGCGTGTCTTCGCCAAATGTCTCCTTGGGGTAATGGGTCCTGGCTTTCGCCAGGACGACATCGGCTGTATCGCGGGCATTGCCGAACAGCGCGGCCTGCGTAAGCTGCCTTCACAGAAAACACCCAGCCACGAAGAAACGCCCATGCCCGCTTTTCCCGCATCGACCACCGTGCTCGACTCCATGCTGTTCCGCGATGCCTTCGGCACGCCTGAGATGCGGGAGGTGTTCTCCGATGTTGCGCTGGTGGCGCGCTATGCCGAGGTCGAGGTGGCGCTGGCGAAGGCGGAGGCCAGATGCGGCGTGATCCCGCAGGACGCTGCGGACCAGATCGCGGCCCGCACCAATGTTACCGCGCTTGATTTCGATCTGTTGCGGCGGGAGACCGACATCGTCGGCTATCCGATCCTACCCTTGGTGCATCAGATGGTGAAGCAATGCGGCGAGGCCGGCCGTTACGTGCATTGGGGCGCGACCACGCAGGACATCATGGACACCGCGGTGGTCCTGCAACTGCGCGCCGCGCTCGAGATCGTCGAAAAGGACATTGCCGAACTCCGCCGTATCCTCGCCGACCTCTCCAAGCGATATCGCGATACGCCGATGGCGGGCCGCACCCATCTGCAGCAGGCGCTGCCGGTGACATTCGGCTACAAGACCGCGATCTGGCTCGCGATGTTCGACCGCCATGCCGAGCGTCTGGCGCAATTGAAGCCCCGCGTCCTGGTCGGCCAGTTCGCCGGCGCCGCCGGCACCCTGGCCTCGCTCGGCGACAAGGGGTTCGAGGTGCAGGAGGCGCTCTGCGCCGAGCTGAAGCTCGGCGTTCCCGCCTCGACCTGGCACGTCGCGCGCGACGGCTTTGCCGAGGCCGTGAACTTCCTGGCGCTCGTCACCGGCTCGCTCGGCAAGATCGCGCTCGACATCATGATCATGGCCTCGACCGAGTTTGCCGAGGTCTACGAGCCCTTCGTCAAGGGCCGCGGCGCCTCCTCCACCATGCCGCAGAAGCGCAACCCGATCTCGTCCGAGCTGATGCTGGCGGCGTCCAAGGCGGTGCGCCAGCATGCCGGCCTGATGCTGGACGCGATGGTGCAGGACTTCGAGCGCGCCACCGGCCCCTGGCACGCCGAATGGATGGCGATCCCCGAAAGCTTCGTGCTGAGCGCCGGCGCGCTGCACCAGGCGAAGTTTGCGCTCGCAGGCCTCATCGTGGACGAGGCCAAGATGAACGACAATCTCGCCATCAGCCGCGGCCTGATCGTGGCCGAAGCCGTCATGATGGGGCTCGCGCCGCAGATCGGACGGCAGGAGGCGCATGACGTGGTCTATGACGCCTGCCGGCTCGCCAATGAGAAAGGCTTGACGCTGGCAGATGCGCTCTCATCCGACCCCCGCGTTTCGAGCCGCATCGACCGCGCCACGATCGAGGCGCTCACCTCACCAAAAAATTACCTCGGGCTTGCCCCCGCCATGGTCGACCGGGTGCTGAAATCGGCAACGCGTTGAAAACCAATATGCGTGAAACTGCGTATCTTATCGGTGTCGTAAGGTGCTCGCGCACTTGCGCCTCGCGATGCTACGCTTAGATTGAATGAGAGACTTTCGGCAGAGGGCCCCGCATGACTGATCACCGCAATTCCGCTACTCCCATCGATCCCGCGAAACTCGACCGGCTGGCCGAGGTGGCGGTGAAGGTGGGCCTGGGCTTGCGGCCGGGGCAGGATCTTCTTCTGACGGCGCCTGCGATCGCGCTGCCGCTGGTGCGGCGGATTGCCGTGCACGCCTACAAGGCCGGTGCCGGCATCGTGACGCCGATCCTGTCGGACGAGGAGATGACGCTGGCGCGCTACCGCCACGGCCAGGACAACAGTTTCGATCGTGCCGCCGGCTGGCTGTACGAGGGCATGGCCAAGGCCTTCTCGGACAATACCGCGCGGCTCGCCATCGTCGGCGACAATCCGATGCTGTTGTCGGGCGAGGATCCGTCGAAGGTGGCGCGCGCCAGCAAGGCCAACTCCATGGCCTATCAGCCGGCGTTGGAAAAAATCGTCAATTTCGATACCAACTGGAACATCATCGCCTATCCGAGCCCGTCCTGGGCCAAGCAGGTGTTTCCTAATGATCCCGAGGACATCGCGATCGGCAAGCTCGCGGATGCGATCTTCGCCGCGTCCCGCGTCGACCGCGAGGACGCGATAAGCAATTGGGCGAGCCACAATGCGGTGCTGCGCGAGCGCACCAACTGGCTCAACGGTCAGCGTTTTCGCGCGTTGCAATATTCGGGTCCCGGCACCGACCTCACCATCGGCCTCGCCGACGGCCACGAATGGGAGGGCGGTGCCTCGCTCTCCAAGAACGGCATCAGCTGCAACGCCAACATCCCGACCGAAGAGGTTTTCACCACGCCGCATTGCCGCCGCGTCTACGGCCACGTCGTGAGCTCGAAGCCGCTGTCCTACCAGGGCACCCTGATCGACAACATCGCAGTGCGCTTCGAGGACGGCAAGATCGTCGACGCCAAGGCCTCGCGCGGCGCGGAAGTGCTGAACAAGGTGCTCGATACCGACGAGGGCGCGCGCCGCCTCGGCGAGGTGGCGCTGGTGCCGCATTCTTCGCCGATCTCGCAGAGCGGGCTGCTGTTCTACAACACGCTGTTCGACGAGAATGCGGCCTCGCACATCGCGCTCGGCCAGTGCTACTCGAAATGCTTCATCAACGGCGCGCAGCTCACGCCGCAGCAGATCGCCGCGCAGGGCGGCAACCAGAGCCTGATCCATATCGACTGGATGATCGGCTCTGCCGAGACCGACATCGACGGCATTCTCGCCGATGGCAGCAAGGTGCCGGTGTTCCGCAAGGGCGAGTGGGCGAAGTAGCTTGCTTCACCTCTCCCGTAGGGAGAGGTCGGATCGCATCGCAGATGCGATCCGGGTGAGGGTTTACGCTTTCACCAAATGCCGCGGCCCCCACCCGACCTTTCCCCGTCGGGGAGAGTAAGCATCCCGGCGACAGTCTTCCTCGCGCTCATGGTCTGGCGTGCTGTCTCACGCCGCGGCGTTGCGCAGCATCGGGTTGTTGTCGATGCTGAAGCGGTTGAACAGCGTCGTGAACGGGCTGCCGTCGGTGGCCCGCACGATGGCGTAGGAAGCAGCGACTGCCTCGTAGAGCGCGCCGACGGAATCGTCCGGCTCGGGCAGGTCGAGCGCGTCGCGGATTTGCTCGCGGGCCTCGTTGAGGTCGTCCTCGTTGTCGAGTGTCGCCTCCAGTGCATCCGCCGCGCGCCGCATCTCCAGGAGATCACCGCCGGCGGAAAATTTGAGGATGTCGAGCCAATAGGGGCAGGCGACGACGAGCTGCATGAACGCCTCGAAATTCTCCGCGATAATGCCAGCGCGCCCCTCTGACGACACGTAGAGCACATTCTGCAACGGCAGCAGCACGAACGTGCCGCCGGAACCGTCGCTGCCGATCTGCCGCGGGCTTTCGATGTCGTCGATAGTGAACCAGGGCTCCTCGTCCGGCCCGAAGGAAACATCGAGGGCGCCGAGCCAGGCGACGACCTCGCGGTTGGCTGTCAGAACCTCGGGCGTGACGGGCATCGGCATTGGCTCCTTCCATGGTCACTTTCGCGCATTTTGTCGCACCCCGGAAAAGAGGGGTTCATGTGCGCGAATTCGCAGCGGAATCTCAACGTTAGCTGCTTCGCACCTGCAACTTAGGGCTGATTGTCGGTGCCTGCGTAAGGAAGAATTAAAAGGCGGTCACTAGCGTTGCGGCCATCATTGGAAACAATCCGGGCTCCGACCCGGCCAAACCTATTTTATTCCCTGAGGAAACAGATGTCGCGCGCAATGATTGAAATCGGCAGTTGCAATGTGGATCTCGAGCTGCGGCCGATCGAGCCGTCCTGGATCATCGAGGGTAATCCGGTGTCGCGCTCGCGCGTCCTGTCCACCAGCGCCGACGGCACGGCCCAAACCATCATCTGGGCCTGCACCGAAGGGCGCTTCAACTGGTATTACGACATCGACGAGACGATCATGATCATGGAAGGATCGATCGTGCTCGAAAGCGACGGCATGCCGCCGAAGCGCTACGGCCCCGGCGACGTCATTTTCTTCCGCGATGGCGCGCATGCCAAATGGCATGTCGAAGGGCACGTCAGGAAGATCGCGTTCTGCCGCAAGACCAATCCCGTGATGATCGGCTTCCTGATCCGCGTCGTCAACAAGCTGAAGAAGATGTTCACCTCCACCGGCGAACGCCGTCCAGCCTCGTTGATGGGTGCAGGCTAGAGCTCACAAAGTTTCAAGGACGCTTCCCAGCGGCCACGACGGAAGAGGGGTCGGGATCAACATCCGGGCCCCTTTTCTTGTCACGACGGCAGTTCGAGCCGATAGAAATCAATTGCGGTCTGTGAGAACAGTGCCGTCTTCTCGGCCTCGCTCAGGGGCGCCGCGATGCGCTTGAAGGCGTTGAAGATCACCTGATAGCTGCACTGGCCTTTGTCCGGCGGGAAATTGCTCTCGAACATCGCGCGTTTAGGTCCGAACGATTCGATGCAGGTTTCGACATAAGGCCGCCAGGCCGTGGCAAGCTCCTCGGATGACGGCGGCCTCGCGCGCAAATGGAAGTCGTAGCCGAGCAGGCACATTGCGAGCCCGCCGAGCTTAACCACCACATTCTCGCATTTCGCAATCTCCCGGATCGAGGCGCGCCACTGTGCAAACACCTCCTCGCGCCGCCCTGCAAAGCGTCCCACGCCGGCTGGGCCGCCGCAATGGTCGAGCACGATCCTGGTGTCGGGGAAGGCGCGCGCAAGCTCGGTGAGCTCGCCGATCTGCGGATGAAACAGCCAGGCATCGAAGCTGAGGTTCAGCGGCGCGAGGCAGGCAAAACCCTTGCGGAAGGTCGGATCCCGCAACAGGCCCTTCGGCCGGTTCGCATACATGCCGGCGACGACGGGGTCTTCGTCCCAGGCCGAGGAATGCCTGATGCCGCGGAAGCGGCCGTTGCCCGCCGCGATTTCCGCTTCCAGCACCGGCTTGGCCGCGTCACCCAGCAGCAGATTGGCGTGGCTGACGATGCCCGCACAGATCGCCGCCTTGCCGTAAGCACCGCTCGCGCTCATCGCGGCGACGCCATTGGCGAACTCGACCTCACCGACAGGCCGGAACGCCTCTGGCCCATGCGCGCGATACATCGAGCGGCAATCGACATAGACGGTTGCGATGACGTTGTGGCCGGAGGCGATGTCGGCTGCCATCGCCTCGATCAGATAGCGATGCCCGCGATTCCAGAGATGGTGGTGAGGATCGACGATCGGCCGGGCCGCATCGATGATCTCCTCCTGGTGCTGCGCAAGCCAATCCTCGCGCGGCTCGACAAACAGGCCGCTGGTATTAGTGGGCAACCCGCTTGCGGCCATCGGCGTTCGCTCCCTCTGTATTTTGGTATTTTGTGCTGGGAGCCTAGCATCTCATCTCGTCACGCAGCAGCGCACGCCATGCAACCGCACCCATCATCGCGCGCACAGCGGCGGTGTGACTGATATCGACTAGATGAAGCTCGATTGCCGCCACACGGAAGGTGCGCTCCCTCTCCCGCTTGCGGGGGAGGGCTGGGGTGGGGGTGCCGCCACAGAGAGATTCCCAGTGTGGAGCGAGCCCCCACCCGCGCCTTCGGCGCGACCTCCCCCGCAAGCGGGAGAGGTTGCAGCGCGCCCGGAGCTGACTGATTCAAGAGCGATTCAATCTTTAAGCCTTGCGCCGCTTCGCCTTCACGTCGACGACGAGCCGCCAATCGGTTGCGGTCGCAGGCTTGACCTCGCCGAGCCAGTGGAAGGAATCGCCGGTGATCTCTGTAAAGCTCCAGCGCGTCAGCTCACCGGCTTCGGTCGTGCCTTCCTGCACGATGTCCGCGCCGCGCGGACGGCCGATCTGCTGCCGGAACACGCTGCGGCCGGGATCGAACCAGGAAATCCGCCATGCGGAAATGGCGGGATCGTAGACCCGCAGCGTCGTGCCGTACCAATTGCCGGCGATCGGAAAGGCCGGGCTGCCTGGGGAACGAGGGATGATCCAGACGTCCTGCACGGCCCGCCCTTCCAGGACCCAACCGAAATGGATTTCGCCGGGCGCGGCGTGTTTGGTTCCATCGGGCGCGTGGGCGGTGATTTCGGCGTCCCAGTCGCCGACGAAACGGCCGTAAAGCTGCAGAGCCGCCGCGTGCTCCGGGTTCGGTCCGTCCGCGTGCAACAGTCTCGCAAAATCTGTCATGTCGATCTCCTGTTGCCAGGAGATCAGCACGAGCGGGCCTCAGCGGACTTGGAGAAAATTGCGCGTCACACCCCGTCGAGGATGATCACCGTCGGCTTCGACGGCAGCGCATCCCGCGAGATCCGGAACGACCGCTCGATGCGCTGGTCGATCTCGAACTGCTGGCCGATCCGGCGCATGAAATCGTCGAGCGGGGTAGCGAAGCGGTGCATCGGCAGCACCACCGAGGCGCGCAGCCGTTTGGTGATCTCGGAGATGCCGTCCAGCGACATGGTGTAGGTGCCGTCGATCGGCACCATCACGATGTCGAGCCGGCCGATCTGGGCGAAATGGCTGTCGTCGAGCTTGTGGTGGAGATGGCCGAGATGACCGATGCAAAGGCCGGCGACCTCGAAGATGAAGATCGAGTTGCCGTCGCGGATCATGTCGGCGCCGGAATCGTCGCCGAAATAGCGGCGGATGTCGGTGGTGACGTTGCGGATGAAGGTGTCGCCGATGCGCTCGGAGATCACCGCGGGCTTGCCGTCCTCGCCCCAGCCATGCAGCACATGGGGAATGCGCTTGTCCGGGAATAGCGTGTAGTGGGTGCTGTGGGCCCGGTTCATGGTGACGACATCGGGGCGCCGTCCCACCTGATAGGCGCCGCTATAGTCGGTGGCGATGCGCAGGCCCCCGGGCGTATCGATGAAATAGGTGGAGTGGCCGGCATAGGTGATCTCGACCTCGGCTGAGCCGCCGGCCTGCCGGAACGCGACCGGCAGCGCGCGGGGCGCCGCGTTCGCCATCGCCAGGCATTCGCTGCGCTGCGGCTGCTGGGCGAGGGCAGGTGCGAGGGATACGCCGAACAGCGCCAGAGCCGCCGAAACCAGTCGCCACATGCATCCGTCCCCGATGACTTCGAAGAAAGTCTAGCGTGCTATGCTGCGCATGGCCAATGGACTGCGATCAACAGCGCGTCAGTGTCGCACCTCTCGCCCGCGTCTTTTATTCGCGCCTTGGGCTGAACTTCCAGGTGATGGCGATGAGGCTGGCTGTGATCAGGCCGCTGATGAGGCCGGCGATGGGAAGAGCAAGCAGCAGCGCGGCGCTGGCGGTCCAGCCGATCGAGGAGAAGGCTTCGGCAAAGGTTGCAAGCCGCGAGGAAGTCTGGCGGCGGCGGAATTGGCTGCGCCGAGCCTGCACCCGGAACCAGAGCTGGATCGCAGTGGCGGAGGCCGCGCTGATGACGATCGCGCCGGCGCTAATCGCCGCCTGGAATGGCGAGGCGAAGGCCAGTGCCGCCACCAGCGGGCAGAAGATCACGGCGGTCGCGATCAGCACCACCTCGATCTTGGCGCGGATGACGCTGGATGGCGTCAGCGGCGCGGTCGCGACCAGGTCGGGCGCGTCCTCGCCCGAGATCGTCAGCCAGGCAAGCCCGCCGGCGAGCTGTCCGGCCGCCATCACGATGACAGGCGTGATCAGCGTCAGCGCCGCCGAACTGTCGGCAAAATTGCGCCAGAGCAGCAGCGCCGGTGGCACCAAGTAGAGCAGCTGCATCAGGGTCTGCGAGATCAGCCAGGGATCGCGCCAGAGCAGCGAAAATTCCTTGCGCCGCAGCGCCTGCTGCCGCGATCCGCCGCGGAACGGGCGCTCCTTGGCGCGTACGCGGCCGGCTGTGCCATACGCCGCCGCGTCGATGGCGGTGTCGGCAAAGCGGCGTGAGAAGATCGCCATGACGCTTCCGAGCAGCACGAGCGCAAGCGCGAGGAGCAACAGCAGCGCCTCGCTGTCGCCCATGGTCGCCCGCGCCGACCACCACCAGATGCTGTCGATATCGGGCGCGTAGGCGGCTACGCGACCCGAGGTCAGGATGGTGAAGCGCGACAGCGTGCCGTACGACGTGATCGCGGCGACCTGGAGCGCGATCACGAAGCCCGCGCCGATGATCGCGGCGAGGATCTGGGCGATCAAGCGCGTCCGCGCCGGGCCGATCAGCCGAAACAGGAGAATGGTGACGGCAATCGCGATCGCCGCCGCCGACAGGCCCATCGCGACCACGACGCCGAACGCGCTGAGCCATCGCGCACCGCCGCCGATCACCAGCACGTCGATGAAGGGCGTCGAGAACAGCAGCGCCATTGTCGTGACGGTGAGCGCGATCGCGGCAATGCGCACCGAGAACAGATTGGCCAGCTTCGCCGGCGAGGACATGATGAGATCGAGATCGGCGCGGGCGTAAAACACCCGCGTCACCGATTCGATCGCCTGCGACAGCATCAAGGTCCAGGCGAGAAAGATCGTCGCCGAGATCACGATCAGCGAGGATTTGTCGAGCGGCAGTTGCAGGTCGGCGAAGCGGCCGATCACGGCCCAGGCCGGCAGGTGCAGGAGTGCGGCGAAGAACAGCAGGCCGATCATGGCGGCGCGTGCCCGCTTGCGCCGTCCGCCCGTCATCATGGCGAACCATTCGCGCCAGGCGAGCCGGAGCTCGTGACGGGTGAACCAGGACAGCGCGGTCGCCGAGCTCATGCGGCGTCCGGAAGCGTCACCAGCGCGATGAAGAGGTCTTCGAGGCTGGTATCGGCATGGCCGTTCTGCCGCCGCAGCTTGTCGAGCGTGCCTTCGGCGACCAGTTGGCCCGATGCGATCACGCCGATGCGGTCGGCCATGCGCTCGGCGACCTCCAGAATATGCGTGGTCATGATGACAGTGCAGCCGGCGCGGACGCGCCCGCTGAGGAGGCCCTTCACATGGCGGGCGGAAACGGCATCTAACCCCGTCAGCGGCTCGTCGAGGATGATGAGGCGGGGATCGTGCACCAGCGCGCCGGCCAGCGCCACTTTCTGGCGCATGCCCTTGGAAAAGCCCTCACAGCGTTCGTGCCGGTGCTGCGCGAGGCCGAGCGAGCCGAGAAGCTCCTGCGCAACCGGTTCCGAGCTGGACGGCGCGATGCCCCAGAGACCGGCGACGAACTCGAGATATTCGAGCGGCGTCAGCTTGTCGTAGATCATCGGCTCGTCGGACACCCACGCCATCATCTGCTTGGCGGCGACCGGATTTTGGAGCGCATCGATGCCGAAGATCGAGACGCTGCCGGCATCGGGCCGCAACAGGCCCGCGACCATGCGCAGGGTGGTGGTCTTGCCGGCGCCGTTGGGGCCGACCAGGGCATAGAATTCGCCGGCATGAATGGTGAGATCGAGGCCATCGACCGCCAAACGGTCAAAACGCTTCGTTAACCCCACGACTTCCAGCGCCGAGCTGCCCGGCTTCATGACGTCCACCATCCGGTTTTGCATCGCCCGCGACCATGACTTGAAGATGTTTCGGCACCGTGAATCTACGGCCGACAAATTCCGTCATCCTAAAGGCAAGTCACCGTTTGTTGACAGCGCTTGGCGGTTCAGGCTGAATTGGTCTCGGACAAATGGCGCTGACGCAGCGAAACGACTGCGTAGCGACTGGACACAAGATGCGACAAGGCGGTCAGGAAGAGCCGCCGGTTGCGTCGGGAGGATGCGCGGCGATGCTGGATTTCGTTCAGCAGCTGGTCAGCGGTGTTGCGCTCGGCTGCGTCTACGGCCTGATCGCGCTCGGCTTCGTGCTCGTCTACAAGGCTACCGAGGTCGTCAATTTCGCCCAGGGCGATCTGATGATGCTCGGCGGCTTCTTCGCTTTCACCTTCATCGGCATGATGGGCCTGAACTACTGGATCGGCTTTGCCGGTGCGGTGGCCGCCATGGCGCTGTTCGGCATGCTGGCCGAGCGCGTGGTGGTCCGGCCGATCCTCGGCTATCCGCAATTCTCCATCATCATGGCGACGATCGGGCTCGGCTATTTCCTGCGCTCGATCGCCGGCATGATCTGGGGCACCGACGATCTGAAGATCGAGACGCCGTTCAGCCAGGGCGTGCTGCGCATGGGCTCGCTGGTGCTCGCCTACGACAAGCTCTCGGTGATCGCAGCGACGATGATCCTGTGCACGCTGCTCTGGCTGTTCTTCAACAAGACCACGCTCGGCACCGCGATGCGCGCCAGCTCCGAGAACATGCTCGCGGCCTATTACATGGGCATTCCGGTCAAGCGCGTGGTGTCGATCGTCTGGGCCATCAGCGCGGCGGTCGCGACCTGCGCCGGCGTGCTGCTGGCGCCGATCACCTTCATTCACTCCAATGTCGGCCTCGTGCTCGGCCTGAAGGCGTTTCCGGCTGCCGTGCTCGGTGGCTTCGGCTCGATCCCGGGCGCAGTCGTTGGTGGCGTGCTGATCGGCGTCATCGAGAGCATGGCCGGCTTTTATTTGCCCGAAGGCTGGAAGGACGCCGCGCCCTACATCGTGTTGCTCACCGTGCTGCTCCTGAAGCCTGAAGGCCTGTTCGGCCTCCACGTCCGCAAGAAGGTCTGAACACCATGCGCTTCCTGTTCAAGACCGACTATGAAGACGACATCAAGCTGTTTCCGCATTCGGGCTACGTCGTCACCTATGGCATCCTGATCGCGCTGCTGCTGATCGCTCCCTACGTGCTCTCCAGCTATCTGATGAGCCAGCTCGTCTTCGTCTGCATCTATGCAACCGTCGGCGTGGCGCTCCTGATCCTCACCGGCTTCACGGGGCAGGCCTCGCTCGGCCACGCCGCGTTCCTCGCGATCGGGGCCTATACCGCGGCCTATTTGCAGAAATACAACGTGCCGTTCCCGGTCTACTTCCTCGCCGCCGGAGCCTTGACCGGCGTCATCGGCGCGTTGGTCGGCTTTCCCGCCCTGCGCCTGACCGGAATCTACCTCGTCATCGCCACCATCTCCTTTGCCTTGATCGTGGAGGAGGTCCTGGCGCGCTGGGAGAGCGTCACCAACGGCAACGAGGGCTTGCGGATCAAGACGCTGTCGCTGCTCGGCGTCACGGTCCCGCGTGACAGCCCGGCCTTCTATTTCCTCTGTCTTGCCGTGCTGGTGCTGACCATCGTCGGCACGCTCAACCTGTTGCGTTCGCCGACGGGGCGCGCCTTCGTCGCGATCCGCGACTCCGAGACGGCGGCGCGCAGCATGGGCGTCAACGTCGCGCTCTACAAGGTCAAGTCCTTTGCGATCTCGGCAGCGATCACCGGCCTTGCCGGCGTGCTGTTCGCGCATAAGCTCTCCTTCATCTCGCCGGAGATGTTCACGCTGCAGCTCTCGATCGAATTCATCATCGTGATCCTGATCGGCGGCGCCTTCAGCCTGCACGGCGCGGTGCTGGGCGCGATCTTCATCGTCATGATCGATCCGTTCCTAACCTATCTGAAGGACGACATGCCCGGCATCATCGCCGGCATCACCGCGACCTTTGGTGCGAGCCCGACGACTGCGGGCAACGTCCAGTCAAAAGTCGCGGCCTTCGCCTCGCTCAACGGCCTGAAAGGCGCGATCTACGGCATCATCATCGTGCTGTTCGTGCTGTTCGAGCCGCTCGGGCTCTACGGCCGCTGGCTCAAGATCAAGCTCTTCTTCCAGCTGTTCCCGCTCTACAAGCGCGCCACCTTCAAGCGGCAGAAGATTTACGTGAAGTCGGAGCGCAACCGATGAGCTATTTTCGCGCCGAGAACCTGTCGCTGCATTTTGGGGGCCTCAAGGCCGTCGATGCGGTCTCGTTCGCGGTCGAGAAGGGCGAGATCCTCTCCATCATCGGTCCCAACGGCGCCGGCAAGAGCTCGATCTTCAACCTGATCTCGCGGATCTACCGGCCGACCTCGGGCCGCATCTTCTTCGAGGACCAGGACATCACGGAGCAGCCGCCCTACGACATCGCCAAGCTCGGCATCGCCCGCACCTTCCAGAACATCGAGCTGTTCGAGAACGCGACCGTGCTCTCCAACCTCCTGGTCGGCCGCCACCGCCATTCCACCACGCAGCTCTGGCAGGAGCTGCTGTTCCTGCCGAGCGTGCGGGCCAACGAGAAGGTGCACCGCCGCCGGGTCGAGCAGGTCATCGAATTCCTCGATCTCGAACCCTATCGCGACAAGCTGATCTCGGGCCTGCCTTACGGCGTGCGCAAGGTGATCGAGCTGGCGCGCGCGCTGTGCTCGGAGCCGAAGCTGATCCTGCTCGACGAGCCGTCCTCGGGCCTCAATGTCGAGGAGACCGACGACATGTCGTTCTGGATCCGCGACTTGAAGAACGAGCTCGGTGTCACCGTGCTGATGGTCGAACACGACATGTCGCTGGTCAACCGCGTCTCCGATCGCGTCATCGCGCTGAACTATGGTCGAGTGCTCGCGATGGGCTCCCCGGCCGAGGTGCAGCAGCACCCCGACGTCGTCGCCGCGTATCTGGGAGCCTGAGGCGATGGATGCGACCGCGACACCGGAGACCATCCTGAAGCTCTCGAACATCGAGAGCTATTACGGGCCGATCATGGCAATCCGCGGCATCTCGCTGGAGGTGCCGCGCGGCCGCATCGTCACGCTGCTCGGGGCCAATGGCGCCGGCAAGACCACCGTGCTGAAGACGATTTCGGGCATCCTCGATCCGCAGAAGGGCGCGATCGAGTTCATGGGCAAGCCGATCCAGCGCATGGAAGCCGACAGGATCGTGCGACTCGGCCTCAGCCACGTGCCGGAGGGACGCGAAGTCTTCCCGTTCCTCTCGGTGCGCGAGAACCTGATGATGGGCGCCTATCCGCGCCGGGATCGCGACGGTGTCGCGGAAGATCTGGAGCGCGTCTACGGCTATTTCCCGCGCTTGAAGGAACGCATCAACCAGCCGGCCGGTCAGCTCTCCGGCGGCGAGCAGCAGATGCTGGCGATCGGCCGCGCCCTGATGAACCGGCCGACGTTGTTGCTGCTCGACGAGCCGTCGCTCGGCCTGTCGCCGCTGCTGGTGAAGGAGATCTTCACCATCATCCGCCGCGTCAACGAGGAGCAGGGCATGTCGATCCTGCTGGTCGAGCAGAACGCCAAGGTGGCGCTGGAGACCGCGCATTACGGCTATGTCCTGGAGATCGGCCGGATCGTCATGAACGACACCTGCGACCGCTTGATGCATTCCCAGGACATTCAGGAATTTTACCTTGGCGCCAAGGAAGTGGGCGCCAGAGGCGAACGGCGCTGGAAAAAGAAGAAAACGTGGCGTTAGATGGAACAGCCCCTCCGTAAGACATAGACCGCCGGCAAGGCAGGCAGCGGAAGGGAAAGCGACAAGGAGGAGAGGCGCATGGCCCGACCGGCGGTGCTGACGGTCGCTGATACGATCGCGAAGAGCTTTCTGCGCGCCGTCGAGACGCGGGGCGACAGGCCGGCGATCCGCGAGAAGAAATTTGGCATCTGGCAGCCGACGAGCTGGCGCCAATGGCTGGAGATCTCAAAGGAAGTCGCCTACGCGCTTCGCGCGATCGGCTTCATGCCCGGCGACGTCGGCTCCATCATCGCCAATGCCGTGCCCGAATGGGTCCATGCCGACATGGGCATCCTGTGCGCCGGTGGCGTCTCCTCCGGCATCTATCCCACCGACGCATCCTCCCAGGTCGAATATCTCGTCAACGACTCCAGAACAAAGGTGATCTTCGTCGAGGACGAGGAGCAGCTCGACAAGGTCCTCGCCTGCCGGGCCCGCTGTCCTACCTTGCAGAAGATCATCGTGTTCGACATGGAGGGTCTCCGCGGCTTCTCCGACGACATGGTGATGTCGCTCGACGAGTTCCGCGCGCTCGGCTGCAACCACATGGTCGGCCGCGAGGCGCTGTGGCAGGAGATGATCGACAGCCGCAGCACCGGCGACCTCGCGATCCTCGTCTACACGTCGGGCACGACAGGGCCGCCCAAGGGGGCGATGCATGCCAACCGCAGCGTGACGCATCAGATGCGCCACGCCAACGATTTCATCCCGGCGCAGGAAGCCGAGGACCGGCTGATCTTTCTGCCGCTCTGCCACGTCGCCGAGCGCATCGGCGGCTACTACATCTCGGTCGCGCTCGGCTCGGTGATGAACTTTGCCGAGAGCCCGGAGACAGTGCCGGACAATTTGCGCGAGGTGCAGCCGACGGTCTTCCTCGCAGTGCCGCGCATCTGGGAAAAATTCTATTCCGCCATCACCATCGCGCTGAAGGATGCGACGCCGCTCCAGCAATGGGTCTATCGCCGCGCCATCGGTGTCGGCCACCGCATGGTCGATTGCCGGCTCGAGGGTAAGACGCCGCCGCTGTCGCTGCGCCTCGCCAACCGCCTCGCCTATCGCATCGCATTCCGCAACATCCGCCGCATGATCGGGCTCGACCGCTGCCGCATCGCCTTCACCGGCGCGGCGCCGATCGCCCCGGAGCTGATCCGCTGGTATCTTGCGCTCGGCATCGACATGCACGAGGTCTATGGCCAGACCGAGAATTGCGGGGTCGCCACCATGATGCCGGCGGAGCGGATCAAGCTCGGCTCGGTCGGCACGGCCGTCCCCTGGGGCGAGGTCGCGCTGTCGCCCGACGGCGAGATCCTGATCAAGGGCGACTTCCTGTTCATGGGCTATCTGAACCAGCCGGAGAAGACTGCCGAGACCATCGATCAACGCGGCTGGCTGCATACCGGCGACGTCGGCACCATCGACAATGAAGGCTTCGTCCGCATCACCGACCGGATGAAGGACATCATCATCACCTCGGGCGGCAAGAACATCACGCCGTCGGAGATCGAGAACCAGCTCAAATTCTCGCCCTACATCTCGGACGCCGTGGTGATCGGCGACAAGCGGCCGTATCTGACCTGCCTCGTGATGATCGACCAGGAGAACGTCGAAAAGTTCGCGCAGGACCACGACATTCCGTTCACCAACTATGCCAGCCTGTGCCGGGCGACGGAGATTCAGGACCTGATCTGGCGTGAGATCGAGCAGGTCAACGGCAATTTCGCCCGGGTCGAGACCATCAAGAAGTTCTATTTGATCGAGCGCCAGCTCACCCCGGAGGACGAAGAGCTGACACCGACCATGAAGCTGAAGCGCGGCTTCGTGAACAAGCGCTACGCCGCGGAGATCGAGGCGATGTATCGCCAGCGTGCGGTGGCGTGAGGCGCATGGCAGGAACGCCGTGCGCCAGGCGACGCTGAAATCAGCGAAGGAGCGATGGCCACGCCCTTCGCGCAACACCGGCCAGGGAGAGGAGATATCAATGTCGAAGTCGTTCAGGGCGTTCGGCCTTGCGGTGAGCGCAGTGGTGCTCACGCATCTGCCGGCCGCGGCGCAGACCAAGATCACCAATGAGGGCATCTCGGCATCCGAGATCGTCATCGGCACTCACCAGGATCTGTCGGGTCCGATCAAGGGTTGGGGCGTCCCGGTCGCAAACGGCATGAAGATGGCGACCGAGGAGATCAATGCGTCCGGCGGAATCAATGGCCGCAAGATTCGACTGGTCGTCGAGGACAGCGGCTATGATCCGAAAAAGGCCGTGCTGGCTTCGCAAAAACTGATCGAGCGTGACAAGATCTTCGCGATGGTGGGACCGATGGGATCACCGACAGTGCTCGCCGCGCAGGACATCCTGTTCGACGCCGGCGTCATGCAGCTCTTCCCGCTGACGGCGGCCGAGTTCACCTTCAAGTTCGATCCGGCCAAGCCGCAGGAGCGGCTGAAGTTCAACAACCTCTTGCCTTACGTCGAGAGCACGCGGGCCGCGCTGAAATACATGATGGAGTGGAAGGGCTTCAAGAAGCCGTGCATCATGCATCAGGACGACGAGTACGGCAAGAACGTGCTCGACGGCTTCAACCAGCAGCTCACCGCGATGAAGGTGCAGCCGGCGTCGATCACGAGCTACAAGCGCGGCGCTTCCGATTTCAGCGCGCAGATCGCCAAGATGAAATCCGATGGCTGCGACCTCGTCCTGCTCGGCACTGTGCTCCGCGAGACCATAGGGGCGATGACCGAAGCCAAGAAGCTCGGCTGGGACGTCACCTTCCTCGGTGCGACACCGACCAACGTGATGGAGGTGCCGATGCTCGGCAAGGAAGCCGTCGAAGGTCTCTATGCCGCCAGCGGCTTCGAGATTCCTTACGAGGACACCGCCAAGGGCAAGGTCAAGGACTGGCTGGTCAACTACAAGAAGATGTTTGGCACCGACGCCAATACGCAGGCCATCATCGGCTACAATGCGGTGATGACGTTTGCGTTCTACGCGAACAAGGCGGGCAAGGATCTCACGGGTCAGAAGATGCTGGACGCGCTGGAGTCGGGCGACAAATTCCTCGACATCTTCAACTCGCCCCCGACCAAGTTCTCCAAGACCGACCACCTCGCCAACACCATCACCCAGGTACAGCAGGTCAAGGGCGGCCGCTGGGTGCTGGTGAAGGACAATCTGATGTTTTGACACTTCGCTTTCACCCTCCCCTGGAGGGGGAGGGTCGATCGCGCGCAGCGCGAGCGGGGTGGGGTGATCTCTCAACACGGGCAGTACTCGATGTGGAGAGACTGTCACCCCACCCCGCTACGCATTCCGCTTCGCTACATGCGTAGCGACCCTCCCCCTCCAGGGGAGGGTAAGAGCACTCACGATCCCCCACCCGCCGTTCCCGAATTCACCGGGGCCAGTTCGTCTTCCCGGCACCGCCACCCATCGGCGGCTTTCACGAAAGCAAAAGTCCGCTGGATCCGCAGGCGGCGCGTGACATTGAAGGCTTCTGCGGCACGCTCCTTGTTGCCGGCTCCCGGCTGCGGACGACCGGTCCTGGCGTCCCAGCAGGTGCCGGTGCAGGTGGAGGCGACCTTGCTGCACATGGTGAAGGGCGCCAGCACGGCCATCTCGATCTCGCCCGTGACCTGCGCCTCCTGCCCGGTCACCTGGCTGTCGAGCGCGTAGACGCGGTTGATGCGGAGGAAATTTCCACACGAATTGGCGGCGTGAATCCGCGCGGCGCAGAAGTCGATCGCGTCGGTGTCGGGCGAGCGGGCCGCGACCTGCCGGCCGAACACCTTCTTGGGGTCGCCTCTCGCGGCGCGAATCTCATCGGTCTTGCGCTTCAAATGGTCGGCGAGACAGTCCTCCGCGGACTCCAGCTCCAGGAGCGGCACGTTCTCCTTGCCGACCAGATTGCATTTGCGGTCGCGCTCTCGCGTCCACCTTCCATATTCGGCGAAGGCAAAGCGCGCTGCGGTCGGGTCCAGCTTGCCGATCAGGCCGAGCACCTGGCTGTTCAACTCGGTTTCGACAAGTGCCAGCGCCGGGTCCGCGCAGATCAGCGCGCCCGCCGCGGTGTTGGCCGCGAGACAGTCGAAATCCGGATCGCGCACGATTGCGGCGCGCTCCTCGGTGACCTTGAGCAGGCACGCCTTCACCCGGTCGAAATCGTCGGCGCGAATCGCGGTCTGGCCGACGATGCCGCAGCTGAGGTTGCGCTGGCGGTTCCAGATCGCATTCTCCTCGATCGCCGGCAGACGATCGGGCAGGCGGGCGAGCCGTGCCTCGATCGCCGTGCTCAGCTTCTCGGCGGCGGCGGCAAGCTCGGCATCGCCGCAGAACAATTGGTTGCCGGGATCGCGAATCTGTTGGCAGTTGTTCTTGGCAAACAGCGGCAGCCGATCGGCAATGGGGCGGTCGGATTGCGCGGAGGCTGGTGCCACCGGCAACGCCAGCAGCGCAAGCACAGTCATCACGATGAACCGCATCTCAGTCGCCCCCGCATAGCCGCTGCCATGCTAGCGTCCCGGACGATGTGACGGAATGGCTTTGTGGCTGGACGGCGTATTCCAGTCCTGTAGCCCGGATGGAGCGAAGCGCAATCCGGGATTCGTGCAACAGACTGATAGCGGTCCCGGATTTCGCTGCCGCTCCATCCGGGCTACGAGATGGATCAATGCGTCTCGGTGGCGGCCATCGAGAACCGCACGGGTTCGTCGACATATTTCATCACGGCTGACTGATAGAGCACGAACAGCGGCTGGTAGATCGGTGCCGCGTCGTCCTCGACCATCGCCATGCGGCGGTTGTCGAGCATCAGCCAGTGGCCGTCGAGCCGTGCGGCGGCCACCGCATGCGCCTCGCCGGCGTGGGTGTCGCGCACCACGACGATGCGGAGGTCTTCGGCGGCAACGCCGGCGAGCCGCAGTGCGGCGAGCTTGGCAATGGCATAGTCTTCGCAATCGCCGGCGCCGCGCTGGAAGGTCGCAAGCGGCGAACTCCAGACGTCGTCGGTGCCGTCATTGGCGGCCCGGATGGCGAGGTTGATGGCGCGGTTGGCCTCGCCCAGCCGCGCGCGGCCGTCGCGATCACGGGCCTGGTCGACGATGGCGAGCAGCTTCAGGGCCGCAGGCGATGCGCAATGGTCCCGGTCGCCATCGCACAGCGCGAGCTGCACCATGTCGTCGTCGAGCTTGTCCTTCAGCGCGAGCCATTTCCGTTGCAGGCTGCCCGACGAGATGGCGAAGGCGAACACGCCGAACGGCTCGGCGGATTTGCGCACGAGGACGCCGGCGCCCGGCGACAGCAACGTGCCGGCGCGAAGCTCGGCGACCGATCCGAGCAGGATCAATGCGCACAAGACAAGGATTGCGCGCCAAGCGCGCGAGCGAGCAGCGGTCTCCATCTGACATCCCCTTCCCAAGCTTCGCGAGATCCCCCTCGATCTCGACGTGCCGGGCTTTGTTGCTTTCGCGGAGATAGTGCGAGATGGGCCGTTTTGTTCTGCTTAACGCGCCCGGCGGGGGTCCCGAAACCGGGGAACAGGCTGAAACGAGCCTGCCCAGATTGCATAAAATTTTACGAATCGGGGCTAGGGGAAGCGCCGCCTGCCGCGAAATGGAGCCAATTGCAGGTATTGGTTGTGTGCTCGCTGATTCCGCGCCCTATGGCTAACGGCCCCGATATTTCCCGGGTTCTGTTAGTTGGGTCACAGATTTGGTTCCGTATTTGCCCCAGTGTGCTGCGGGGCACCACGAACAAAAGATGACACAAGTATTCGTTACCGAATCTATACAGTGGAATACGTGGGAGTGCAGGAAATGGGCTCAAACAGGCGAAATTATACGTCCAAATATTTCTCGAACTGCCCCGCTTCCTCCATGAAGACTTGCTCCGACCGAGCCGGCGGCGGCTCGGTGACGCGAAATCACACAAGCAATAGATGGTTTCGCTAAGGACTTGGTAATGCTATGCAAGCTTAGGCGGTCGATACTTACTTAGATTTTAACCCTTTTTACGGTGCCCGATTGAATTACGCTGGCAAATTTGACGCCGCGATGTCCTTGGACGGCCAGGATTCCCGCTCGCTCGCCGATGGCCATGTCGATTTCTCTGCTGCCAAGCCCTTTATCGCCAAGGCGCATGGTCACGTGCCCGATGGCGCGTTCGTTGTTCCCGATCCCAACCTGATCTTCAATGGCGAGTTCAAGCGCGCAGGCCTCGACCTCGTGCTGTCCCATGAGGGTCATGAGTTCGTCGTTCACGATTATTTTAGGGGCGACAAGCGCGCGGCGATCGCCTCGCCCGATGGCGCCCACCTCAGCGGCGACGTCGTCAATGCGCTCACCGGCCATGTGCAATATGCGCAGGCCGCGCCCGGCACTGCCGCGGCCCAGGTCATCGGTCACGTCACAAAACTCTCCGGCAGCGCGACCGCGATCCGCAATGGCGTTTCGGTCATCCTGAACAACGGCGACAATGTCGAGAAGGGCGACGTGGTCTCGACCGGCGCCGATTCGACACTCGGCATCACCTTCATCGACGGCACCGTGTTCGGCCTGTCCTCCAATGCGCGGATGGTGCTGAACGAGATGGTCTATGACCCCAACGGGTCGAGCAACTCCTCGCTGCTGAGCCTGGTCGCGGGCACCATCACCTTCGTCGCCGGCGAGACCGCCAAGCATGGCGACATGAAGATCGACACGCCGGTCGCCACCATGGGCATCCGCGGCACCGCGGTGCTGACCCAGATCAATTTCGTCGTTCCCGCCGGCGGCGGCGATCCGCAGCCGCAGGCGAGCTTCCAGGTGCTGGTCGAGCCGAACGGCACCACGGGCTCCTACATCCTGTTCGACAAGGTCACGCTGCTGCCGATCGCGACGGTCAACCAGGCCGGCCAGATGATCCAGATCAGCGGCGGCAACGTCTCAATCAGTAATGCACTGATGTCGCCGGACGTGCAGAAGCTGATCACGGACGTGTTCACGCTGAAGTTCACCGACAACAACACCAACACCAAGCTGACCACGAACTTCACCGACACGATCACGCCGATCAGCCAGGACGTGGTGTTCAAATCGGGGTCGGGCGCCATCGCGGTCGCGACATTCGTCAATCTCAATCCGCAGGGACAGGACGGCCCCCACACCTCCACGCCCACGGCCACCCGTGTTCCCGGCCAGCCACTGGTGCAAAGCCTCGATTCCAGCGGCAACGTGAAGACGGCGTTCTCGGTGACCGAGCGCGCGGACACCACGGGCGACACGACGCATAACGACACGGTCTCCGGCCGGATCACCTTCGTCGATCAAAACCTCGGCGACCTGCCGACGGTGTCGGTGAGCCTCGCTGAGGCGCCGAACTACGTCTACAAGAACGCCGGCCAGCAGGACGTCACCGGCTCACTCACCGCGCTGCAGAAGCAGGACATCGCGGCGACGCAGATCCAGATCAACGTCGTTGCCGACGCCGGCAACAACAATAATGGCTCTGCGGTCTGGACCTACACGGTCCCCGATCACGTCTTCGACTTCCTCGCAGCCGGCGAAACGCTGACGCTGACCTACATGGTTCGCGTCGATACCAATTTCGCGGTGAACCCGGAGTCCAAGTTCATCCCGATCACCATCACGATCACGGGGACGAACGACAAGCCCACCGTCGCGACATCGGGTGGCACCGTCATCGAGAAGGTCGGGACCGGCAACGAGGCTCTGGACACCATCACGGGCACGGTCAGCTTCACCGACGTCGATCTGACGGACCGGCCGATCGTGAGCGCGGCGCTCTCGTCGACCCAGCCGTTCAAATATCTCGATGCCGAAGGCAACGATATCACCGCGACGCTGACGCCGGAGCAACGCGCCGCGATCGCCGGCGTCGAGGTGCCGCTGACCGTGGTGCAGGGCGCGGGAAACAGCAACAACGGCTCGGCCACCTGGACCTACAGTGTCCCCGACCACTTGTTCGATTTCCTCGCCGAAGGCGAGACGCTGACCCTCAACTATGTGGTGCAGGTCGATGACGGCCACGGCGGTGTGGTCAGCACGCCGATCACCGTGTCCATCAACGGTGCGGACGTCAATGTCGAGGGCACCAACGACGTGCCGACGATCGTCGAAGACTCCACGATCTCGACCGGCGCGGTGACGGAGGATGCGGCGAGCCTGACGGCCGAGGGTACCATCGCCTTCAACGACCCTGATCTCACGGACACGCACAGTGCGAGCTTCGCTCTGAAGTCGACGACGTCGAGCGCGCATCTGCCCGGCTTCAGCGACGGCAGCTCGCATATCGGCACTTTCGCGCTTCTGCCGGTGATCGAGAGCCCCGGCGTCAGCACGCGAGGGTCCGTGGGCTGGACCTTCACGCTCGACGATAACGATCCGGTGCTCCAGTCGCTGGCGGAAGGCCAGACCATCACGCAGGTCTACACCGTTACCGTCGACGATCATCACGGCGGAACGGTCACCCAGGACGTCACGGTCACCATTACCGGGACCAACGATGCGCCGATCGTGACCAGCAGCGCCGCGGCGGCGACGGGCAAAGTCATCGAGGACACGGCCCTGTCGCTGTCGATCGACGGCACGCTGGCGATCCAGGATCTGGACCTGATCGACACCCATACGGCGCAGGCGGTGTTCAAGTCCTCGTCCTCGAGCGCGCATCTGCCGGGCTTTGTTGAGGGCGCCACGAATATCGGCACCTTCACGATCGATCCTTCGGTGCTCGAATCCAGCACCGACACCAACAACGGCGCCACGCTGGGCTGGCACTTCACGCTCGACAATAGCAATGCGATGCTGCAGTCGCTGGCGGAAGGGCAGACTATCACCCAGGTCTACACCGTCACCTTCACTGACAATCACAATGCGACGGTCACGCAGGACGTCACCGTCACCATCACCGGCGTCAACGATGCGCCGACCGTCACGAGCGATGCCTTGGCGGCAACGGGCGAGATCACAGAGGACACGGGTCCGACCTTGTCGATTGACGGCACACTGGCGATCCAGGACCTCGACCTGATCGACACTCATACCGCGCAAGCGGTGTTCAAGTCGTCGTCCGTCAGCTCGGCGCTACCGGGGTTCGACGCCAACAGTACGAACATCGGCACGTTCACGATCGATCCGTCGGTGCTCGAATCCAGCACTGACACCAACAACGGCGCTACGCTGGGCTGGCACTTCACGCTCGATAACAACGACGCGATGTTGCAATCGCTGGCGCAGGGCCAGACCATCACCCAGGTCTACACCGTCACGTTCGATGACCACCACGGCGGCACCGTCAGCCAGGATGTCACCGTCACGATCAACGGCGTCAACGACGCGCCGACCATCACGAGCGATGCTGCCGCGGCGACGGGCGCGGTCACCGAGGATGAGGGCTCGTCGCTGTCGGCATGCGGCACGCTGGCGATCCAGGACGTCGACCTGACCGACACCCATACGGCGCAGTGGTCGTTCAAATCGTCGTCCGTCAGCTCGGCGCTGCCGGGCTTCGAGGACGGCAGCACGAACATCGGCACCTTCACGATCGATCCGGTGTCCGAATCCAGCACCGACACCAGCAACGGCGCGACGCTGGGTTGGCACTTCACGCTGGACAATAGCGATCCCGTGCTGCAGTCGCTGGCGGAGGGGCAGACCATCACCCAGGTCTACACCGTCACCTTTACCGACGATCACGGTGCGCAAGTCTCGCAGGACGTCACCGTCACGATCACCGGCACCAACGATGCGCCGGCCGTCTCCTATGTGACATCGAACTACATGAACTTCGATGGCCACACCATCGCGGTCGGCGACGTGCCGACGGTCGCCACCGATGACGTGACGCTGGACGGCTGGGTGAACTGGAGCGGGGCGGCAGATGCCGGCCACGGCCAGATCCTGTTCTACAACGGCAACACCTCGACCACCGGGTTCGGTCTCCTTGGCACCGTCAACGCCGATGGCACTATGGAGCTGCAGATTCTTGCGGGCGGCGTCCAGATCGCCGATACCGGCGTGGCGCTCACCGCGTCGCAGTGGCACAACATCGCGCTGACCCGCGACAACGACACCTTCAAACTCTATCTGGACGGACACCTCGAATATTCGCAGTCATGGACGGTCAACCCGATCGACGGCAGTCCGTCGAATCCGTCGGCGTCCTACATGATGATCGGCGCCGCGAGCGAACCAGGCGCGCCGGGCTTCGGGGCGGAAGGCTTCTTCGGCTCGATCGCCGATGTCAGCGTCTGGACCACCGCGCTCACGCAGACGCAGATCCAGTCGATCGATTTCACCGCACTCACCGGCAGCGAGGCGAATCTTGCCGCGTATTACCAGCTCGGCGACGGCAGCGGGACCACGGCCGCCAATACGGTCAACTCCGCCCACAGCCTCGCGATCGAGGGCACCGCGGACTGGGCCAGCGGGACCTCCGGGCCGGGCGGCGCCGTCGCCGATCTGATGGAAACCAATGCCGGCCAGCTTTCGCATGGCGTGCTGGCGGTCTCCGACGTCGATGCGATCGATCACGTCACGTTGTCGGTCAGCCAGGTGCAGATCTCTCTCGACGGCGTGCCGCAAACCGGCGACGTCGGCGGGCTGTCGCATGCGGACCTCTTGAACTATCTCACCGTGCCGTCCGGCGACATCCTCGACGGCACGGCCAGCTACGCCCAGTTCACCTGGAATTTCAATTCGGGCAGCCAGGCCTTCGACTTCCTCGCCGCCGGCCAGACGCTGTCGCTGCGATACACGATCGTGCCGTCGGATGCCGAGGGCGCTGGCACGGGCGCAATCGTCACCGTCAACATCGCCGGCAGCAACGATGCGCCGACACTCGCCGATCTCCACATCGGCCCGCTCACGGACACGACCGCTGCCGACACCTTCTCCGATCTTACCGGTCAACTGGCCGGCACCGACGCGGATAGCGGCGAGACGGCGACGCTGACCTATGCCGTCCTGAACGCGGATCACCATGCCACGACGACGGTTGCGGGACTGTACGGTTCGCTGACGATCAACCCGGACGGCAGCTACAGCTACGTTCCCAATGCAGCGGCCATCAACGCGCTGTCGGACGGGTCCTATGCGGATACATTCACGGTCCAGACCACGGACGCGCATGGTGCCACCGGCACCGCAACGCTCACGGTGGACGTGACCGGCGCCGACGACGCCAGCGGCCCGGTCATCGACACCACGAGCTTCTACGTCTGGCACGCCAATGAGAGCAACACCGACTTCATAACCGGTCTCTCGGTCATCGACACCGATCCCGGCGCTGCGACGGATGAGTTCAAGATCACGGCCGTAACTGCACATGATCCGGACAGCAGTGTCGCCCCGGGGACGGCGTGCGGCTCTCTCGACGACATCAACTTGGCCCTCGCGGATGGCGTCACCTATGATCCGGGCCAAACGCCGCCGGACAACGATCAGATCACGCTGACGGTGACGGACAAGACCACCGGCCTGTTCGATACCGTCCACTTCATCTTCAACGAGGCGGGGGACACCGGCCAAGGCGTCACTCTGGAAGGCACCGACGGCAAGGACGTCATCTTCGCGACCGACACGGGCGACACGCTGACCGGCGGCGCCGGCAAGGATCAGTTCGTGTTCTCGCCGGGCGTGCTGTACGACCAGAACGGGCAACCCGTCACCGACCTCTCGCACACCATCACCGATTTCACGACGGGGCTGGACAAGATCGACCTGCGGCAATTCTCGGACGTCAACTCCATTAGCAATCTCACCATCGTCCAGCAGGGCTCCGGCGACACGCTGATCACTTGGCATCAGCAGGTCACACAGCCTGAGGGCGCGCCGTTCACGGAGAACGAGTCGCTGCTGCTGAAGAACGTGATCGCGGCAAATCTCAAGGCCAGCGATTTCATCTTCCACATCACCTGATCTGCCCCGCCAGCCGGCGGGCAGCTTGACCGCGGCAAAAAATCCATAATCCTCAGCTGCCAGGGCATAGCAAATCGCGCGTGGACGCTCCATGATCGGTGCGCACGGCAGCAGGCGGGACAGGAAGCCCAACCGGCATGAAACGTCTAAAAATCCTGCGGCGGTGGTTTGCACGCAAGTTCGGCTTTGCGCGGCTGATGTGCCTCGCGCTGCTGGTCCTGTTTGCCGGCGCCCGTCTCTGGGACCCGCCGCCGATCCAGGAATTGCGGCTGCGCACCTTCGACATGTTCCAGTTGATCGATCCGCGCCACAAGACGGCGCGGCCCGTCACCATCGTCGACATCGACGACAAGAGCCTCGGCAAGCTCGGCCAATGGCCGTGGCCGCGGACGCGAATCGCCGATCTGATCCAGAACCTCACCAACAACGGCGCGGTGGCGATCGGCTTCGACGTGGTGTTCTCGGAAGCCGACCGGCTCAATCCGGATCTGGTCGCGAGCCAGATGCGCTATCTCGACGAGGTCACCCGCGCCAAGCTGCGCGAGCTGCCGACCAACGATCAGATTCTCGCCGAGGCGATCAAGCGCTCGCGCGTGGTGCTGGGCGAGACCGGGCTTCCAGGCGTGTTGTCCGAGCTCGACAAGTCGCTGCCCTTCACTGGCGTCGCGACGGTCGGCGAGGAGGGCGCCGAGCGCTTCCTGTTTGAATTCCCGGGCTTGTTGCGCAACGTGCCGATCATCGAGAAGGTCGCCGCCGGTCGCGGTCTGTTCTCGATCAGGACCGAGCGCGACGGTCTGATCCGCCGCGTGCCGATGATCATGCGCGCCCAGGGCAACATCATGCCCTCGCTCAGCCTCGAGATCCTGCGCGTCGTCACGGGCACGCCGACGCTGCTGGTTCGCACCGACAAGACCGGTATCAGGGCGATCCGCCTCAAGGGCGTAGAAATTCCGACCGACAAGAACGGCCAGCTTTGGGTGCATTACGCCCGCCGGGATCCCTCGATCTACGTCTCCGCGGCTGACGTGCTCGACAACAGCGTGCCGCCGAGCAAGATCGCCGGCAAGCTGGTGCTGATCGGCACCTCCGCGGGCGGGCTCAACGACATCAAGACCACGCCGGTGTCCTCGACCATGCCCGGGGTCGAGATCCATGCCCAGGTGCTCGAGAGCGTGCTGAGCGGCGCGGTGATCTCCCAGCCGAACTATGCGCTCGGCGTCGAACTGATCGCCGCGCTGGTCATCGGCCTGCTCGTCATCGTCTTTACGCCAAACCTCGGCCCCGTGCGCTTGGTGCTTGCGGGCGCGATGTTCGCTGCCATCCTGGTCGGCGTGTCCTGGTTCTTCTACGCGCAGTACCGCTACCTCATCGATTTCACCTATCCGCTGCTGTCGACCACCGCGGTCTACCTAACGCTGATCTTTGCCAGCTTCGTGCGCGAGCAGCGCCAGCGCGTGCAGATCCGCGGGCAATTCGCGCAATACATGTCGCCGGTGCTGGTCGAGCAGCTCGTGCAGTCGCCGGAGAAGCTCGTGCTCGGCGGCGAGGAGCGCGAGATGACGATCATGTTCTCCGACGTGCGCGGCTTCACAACGATCTCGGAGAGCTACAAGGACGATCCGCAAGGATTGATCGAGCTCATGAACCGCTTCCTGACGCCGCTGACCGACGTCATCATCGAGCGCAAGGGCTACATCGACAAATACATGGGCGACGCCATCATGGCGTTCTGGAACGCGCCGCTCGACGATGCCGAGCACGAGGTCAACGCCTGCGAGGCCGCGATCCAGATGCTGGAGCAGATCGACGCGGTCAACAAGGAGCGCGAGCAGGAAGCCGCCGACGGCGGCCACGTCTACATTCCGCTTAATGTCGGCATCGGTCTCAACACCGGCATCGGCGTGGTCGGCAATATGGGCTCCGACCTGAAGAAGAACTACTCGGTGCTCGGCGACAGTGTGAACCTGGCCTCGCGCCTCGAGGGGCAGACCAAGGAATACGGCTTCCCGATCATCGTCGGCTCCCGGACGGCGGTCGCCGCCAAGGACAAGTTCGCGATCCTTGAGCTCGACTTCATCATGGTCAAGGGCAAGACCGAGCCGGAGGTGATCTACGCCATCGCGGGCCGCGAGGACGTGATGCATTCGGGTGCCTTCCAGCGCCTGCGCAACATCACCATCGAAATGCTCGGCTGCTATCGCGGCCGCGACTGGCAGGGCGCGCTGGACGCCATCGAGCGCGGCCGCCGCAGCGAAGACGCCGACACGCTGGAAAAGCTGTTCAGGCTCTATGAAGCGCGGATCAGGGATTTCCAGCTCACGCCGCCGCCGGAAGGATGGACCGGGGCTTATGCGCTGCTGACGAAGTAGTTGCCTTCGTCACCGCTCCCGTAGGGTGGGCAAAGGCGCGAAGCGCCGTGCCCACCATCCGCTCTCACCGAGGTCGAATGGTGGGCACGCTACGCTTTGCCCACCCTACGAGACTGAGTGTTTTGCGCGAATGGGCCTCCTGACTAAGAGTGTCGTCCCGGCCTAGTGCGCAATTGCGCACTAGGCCGGGACGACAGCGTTATTTGTCGAAGCTGAGGGCCCGCCTCACTCCACCCCGATCGTTGTCAAATCCTGGAACCAGTGCTGCGCTTGCACGAACTGCTTGATCTTCGGCGACAGCGCGTGCGGATTGGTGTCGTGGACCACCCAGACCAGCGCAGCATCGTTCACGATCAGCGCATGCGCCTGCGCCAGCAGTGCGTCCTGTTTGGCGGAATCGAAGGTCTGCTTGGCCTCGTCGATCAACGCATCGACCTCAGGGTTCTTGTAGCCGCCCCAGTTGACGCCGACAGGCGCGATCTGCCCGGAATGGAAGAAGCGGACGATGGCGTAGAGCGGATCCGAGGTGACATAGGCGATGTTGTTGGCGGTGATGCCGGCATTCATCTCGTCGGCCGCGCCCTTGCGCCAGTGTGTATATAATGTCTCGAGCTCGACGACCTTGAAGTCGATCTCGATGCCGATCTCCTTGAAACTCTGCTGCAGGAATTCGTTCATCGGCAGCGACAGCATCTGGCCGGTGCCGCCCTGCGCGATGATGAAGGTGGTCTTCAGCGGCTTCGCCTTGGAGTAACCGGCCTCTTCGACCAGCTTCTTGGCTGCGGCAAGATCATATTTCAGCTCGAAGCTCGGCTTGCCGAACCACGGGCTGGACGGATCGACCTGTCCCTTGGCTGGCTTTGCCAGCCCGTTCATCAGCCCGACCACCGCCTCGCGATCGATCGCGAGGTTCAGCGCCTTGCGCAGGCGGATGTCGGTCCAGGGCGAGCCCGGCAGCACGCTGAGATGATAATTCCAGACATGCGGCGTGATGTTGTCGACGAGCTTCATGCCGGCGGCTTTCAGCTGCGGCACGGCATCCGGCGCGGGCGTTTCGATCAGGTCGACTTGCCCCGCAAGCAGCGCGTTGGTGCGCGTCAGCGCCTCCGGCATCGGCACCAGCACGATCTTATCGGCCTTCGGGATGCGCTTCTTGTTCCAGTAGTCGGGGTTCTTGGTGAGCTCGGCAAGCTCGCGCGGCACCAGCTTGGTCAGTTTGAACGGTCCGGTGCCCGAGGGCTGGCTGGCGAACTTGTCCCAGTCCTTGCCGAGCTTGTCGTATTGCGCCGGGCTCGACACCAGGAACCACAGCATCTGATAGGGAAAGAAGGAATCGACCGTCTTGGTTGTGATCTCCACCGTGAAGTCGTCGATCTTGGCGTAGCTCGCGACCGAGGGCAGGCGGGTCTTCACCTGCGCGCTCTGCCGCTTGTCGAATTGCGGCGCCTTGTCGTTGAGCACCTTGTCGAGATTCCAGATCACCGCATCGGCATTGAACTCGCTGCCATCGTGAAACTTCACGCCTTTGCGCAAAGTGAAGCGCCATTTGGTCTTGTCGGCATCGTCGACCTTCCATTCGGTGGCGAGCCCCGGCACCAGCTTGCCGGGGCGATCGGCGACGTCCATCTCCCAGGCCACCAAGGGATCGTAGATCGTGTAGGCGGTGAACTGATAAGCGCCGGCGCCGCGATCGGGCTGGCCCGTCGTCAGCGGAATGTCCGCCATCGAGATGCCGTAGCGCACGACACTTTCGGCGCGCGCCGAGATTGCGGAGGCCGCCAGCGCAAGCACGGCGAGACAGGTCGACAGTCGAATACGCATTGGCCCAAAGCTCCCAGGAGATATCGGGAGCAAACCTGCAATCTTGATGCCAGAATAGGCAGGGCGATGCGTTCGCCCGCGCGCGCCTCACAAGGACTTGTCGTCGCAGTGACAAATGGCAGAATAAGTTTCTCTTTTGGCATAGCCATTGCATACGATTGCATCAAAAATAGTCATCGAAGCCGGAAAAGGATTGAGGCGATGCTTATCAAGAAGAACAAGACACATGCCGCGCTGATCGCACTCTTGGCGCTCGGCACGGCGGCCGCATTCCCGCGCGTCGCTAGCGCCGAAACTGTGCTGCGCATCGGCATGACCGCCGCCGATATTCCGCGCACGCTGGGCCAGCCCGACCAGGGGTTTGAAGGCAACCGCTTCACCGGTCTCACCATGTATGACGGGCTCACCGGCTGGGACCTGTCCTCGGCCGACAAGGCGAGCGTGGTGATCCCGGGCCTTGCCACCGAGTGGAAGGTCGACGACGCCGACAAGACCAAGTGGATCTTCAAGCTGCGCCCCGGCGTGACCTTCCATGACGGCTCGCCGTTCAATGCGGACGCCGTGGTGTGGAATGTCGAGAAGGTCTTGAAACAGGACGCGCCGCAATTCGACGCCAGCCAGGTCGGCGTCACGGCCTCACGCATGCCGACGCTGGCCTCGGCGAAGAAGATCGACGACATGACGGTCGAGCTCACCACCAAGGAGCCCGACAGCTTCCTGCCGATCAACCTCACCAATTTGTTCATGGCGAGCCCGGCGAAGTGGCAGGCCTTCTACGACAAGGCCGAAGGTGCTGACGCCAAGGCGAAGTCGCAGGCCGCCTGGACCGCCTTCGCGAGGGACGCCTCGGGCACCGGCCCGTGGAAGATGGCGAGCTTCACCCCGCGCGAACGGCTCGAGCTGGTCAAGAACGCGGACTACTGGGACAAGGCCCGTGTGCCCAAGGTCGACAAGATGGTGCTCTTGCCGATGCCGGAGGCCAACGCGCGCACCGCGGCGCTGCTCTCCGGGCAGGTTGACTGGGTCGAGGCCCCCGCGCCGGATGCGCTGCCTGAGCTCAAGCAGCGCGGCTTCAAGCTCTACGCCAACGAGCAGCCGCATGTCTGGCCGTGGCAGTTCTCGCGCGTCGAAGGCTCGCCCTGGAACGACATCCGCGTGCGCAAGGCCGCGAACCTCTGTGTCGACCGCGAGGGCCTGAAGGATGGCCTGCTTGCCGGCCTGATGGTGCCGGCGACCGGCACCTTCGAGCCCGGCCATCCGTGGCGCGGCAAGCCGAGCTTCGAGATCAAGTATGACAAGGCGGCTGCGCAAAAGCTGATGCAGGAGGCCGGCTTCGGTCCGAACAAGAAGCTGACGGTGAAGACCCAGACCTCCGCCTCCGGCTCGGGACAGATGCAGCCGCTGCCGATGAACGAATATCTCCAGCAGGCGCTGGCCGAATGCTATTTCGACGTGCAGCTCGACGTCATCGAATGGAATACGCTGTTCACCAACTGGCGCCGCGGCGCCAAGGATCCCTCAGCCAACGGCGCGAACGCGACCAACGTCACCTATGCGGCGATGGACCCGTTCTTCGCGCTGGTGCGCTTCCTGCAATCGGGCATGGCGCCGCCGGTGTCGAACAATTGGGGCTTCATCAACAACCCCAAGTTCGACGACCTCGTGAAGAAGGCGCGCCAGACCTTCGATCCCGCCGCGCGTGACGCCGCGCTCGCCGAGCTGCACGCGGCCTCCGTCGACGACGCCGCCTTCCTCTACGTCGCCCATGACGTCGGCCCGCGCGCCATGAGCCCGAAGGTGACAGGCGTCGTGCAGCCGAAGAGCTGGTTCATCGACTTCTCGCCGGTGTCGATGACGCAGTAATTCGCGCCGCGTACTCAGTGTACCCTCTCCCCCTGTGGGAGAGGGTGGCTTCGCGTTAGCGAAGCCGGGTGAGGGGTCTCTCTCCGCGGATGCGAACCCCTCGATCGCTGCAATGTCATCCGCGGAAACAACCCCTCATCCGGCGCGCTGCGCGCGCCATCTTCTCCCACAAGGGGAGAAGGAAGAAAGAACTCAACGTGCTCGCTTATATCGCCAGACGCATCGTCTACGTCGTCCCGATCGTCATCAGCGTGGCGCTGGTGTGTTTTCTGCTCGTGCACATCACGCCGGGCGATCCGCTCGTGGCCGTGCTGCCGGCCGACGCCTCGCAGGAGCTCGCCGCGCAGCTGCGCGCCGCCTATGGCTTCGACCGGCCGCTGCCGGTGCAGTTCGGGCTTTGGCTGCTGCGCGCGCTGCATGGCGATCTCGGCAATTCCATCGCCACGGGGCGTCCTGTGCTGGCCGAGGTCATGCGCGCGGTCGGCAACACCGTCACGCTGGCGATTGCCGCGGCCATCATCGGCTTCACCATGGGCATCCTGTTCGGCCTGATCGCCGGCTATTTTCGCGAGACCTGGATCGACAAGGTCGCGACCTCCTTCGCGATCGCCGGCGTCTCGGTGCCGCACTACTGGCTCGGCATGCTGCTCGTCATCATCTTCTCGGTGCAGCTGAACTGGCTGCCCGCGGTCGGCGCCGGGCCGAGCGGCTCCAACTCCTGGGCCTGGGACTGGGCGCATCTGAAATATCTGGTGTTACCGGCGATCACGACCTCGGTGATCCCGATGGGCATCGTCACCCGCACGGTGCGTGCGCTCACCGGCGACATCCTCAGTCAGGATTTCGTCGAGGCGTTGCGGGCCAAGGGTCTGCGCGAAACCGGCGTGTTCCGCCACGTCATCAAGAATGCCGCGCCGACCGCGCTCGCGGTGATGGGGCTTCAGCTCGGCTATATGCTCGGCGGCTCCATCCTGATCGAGACCGTGTTCTCCTGGCCGGGCTCGGGCTTCCTGCTCAATTCGGCGATCTTCCAGCGCGACCTGCCGCTGCTGCAAGGCACGATCCTGATTCTGGCGCTGTTTTTCGTGTTCCTCAATCTGCTGGTCGATATCGCGCAAGCCGCGATCGACCCGCGCATCAAGCGGGGCTAGCGGGATGAGCGAGCTTCCGTTGTCAGCCACCAGCGATGCCGCGCTCCAGGCCGCGCCCGCCACCAGGGCGCGGGGCTATTGGGCGACCGTCGGCCGCCGTATCATGCGCGACAAGGTCAGCATGGCCTGCGCGCTCGTGTTGTTGCTGATCTTCCTGTCCGCGGTCCTCGCGCCGTGGCTCGGTCTCGAAGACCCCTACAAGGGCTCGATGATCCGCCGCCTTCGCCACATCGGCACGACTGGCTATCCGCTCGGCACCGACGAGCTCGGCCGCGACATGCTGGCGCGGCTGATCTATGGCGGGCGGCTGTCGCTGGTCATCGGCATTTTGCCCGTGATCCTCGCCTTCTGCATCGGCACCTCGCTCGGCCTCGTTGCCGGCTATGTCGGCGGCAGGCTCAACACCGCGATCATGCGGACGGTCGACGTGTTCTACGCCTTCCCCTCCGTGCTGCTGGCGATCGCCATCTCCGGCGCGCTCGGGGCGGGCGTCCTCAATTCCATCGTGTCGTTGACCGTCGTGTTCGTGCCGCAGATCACCCGCGTCGCCGAGAGCGTCACCACTGGCGTGCGCAACATGGATTTCGTCGAGGCCGCGCGCGCCTCCGGCGCCGGCGCCTTCACCATCATGCGCGTGCACATCCTCGGCAACGTGCTCGGCGCCATCTTCGTCTATGCCACCAGCCTGATCTCGGTCTCGATGATCCTGGCGGCCGGCCTGTCCTTCCTCGGCCTTGGCACCAAGCCGCCGGAGCCGGAATGGGGCCTGATGCTGAACACCTTGCGCACCGCGATCTACATCAATCCCTGGGTCGCCGCGCTGCCGGGTGCGATGATCTTCGCAGTCTCGATCTGCTTCAATCTGCTCTCGGACGGCCTGCGTAGCGCCATGGACATCAGGAACTAGGTCATGCGTGCGTCAAACAACAGCGTCTCCGTAGCAAAGAACACCTCTCCCCGATGGGGAGAGGTGAAGGATACCTTCCATGTCTGAAGCAGCTCAACCGACCACCATGCTTGAGCCCGTCGAAGACCGCGGCGGCGTCGCGCAGCCGCTGCTTCAGGTCTCCGGCCTGACAAAACATTTCCCCGTACGCGGCGGGCTGTTCGCCGCCAAGCGCACCGTGCGCGCGGTCGACAACGTCTCCTTCGCCGTCGCCAAGGGCGAGACCGTCGGCATCGTCGGCGAATCCGGCTGCGGCAAGTCGACCACCGCGCGTCTCTTGATGCATCTGATGCCGCGCGATACCGGCGACATCATCTATGACGGCATGACCGTCGGCCAGTCGCTGAGCTTGCGCGAGCTTCGCCGCGGCATGCAAATGGTGTTTCAGGATTCCTACGCCTCGCTCAATCCGCGCCTCACGATCGAGGAATCCATCGCCTTCGGTCCCAAGGTCCACGGCATGGCCGACGGCGCGGCGCGCACCCTGGCGCGCGAGCTGCTCGGCAAGGTCGGCCTGCGCCCGGAAAACTTCGCCAGCCGCTATCCGCACGAAATCTCGGGCGGCCAGCGCCAGCGCGTCAACATCGCGCGAGCCCTGGCGCTGTCGCCGCGGCTGGTGATCCTGGACGAGGCCGTCTCCGCGCTCGACAAATCCGTCGAGGCGCAGGTGCTCAATCTGCTCGCCGATCTCAAGCGCGAGTTCGGCCTGACCTATCTCTTCATCAGCCACGACCTCAACGTCGTGCGATACATCAGCGACCGCGTGCTGGTGATGTATCTCGGCGAGGTGGTCGAGCTCGGCCCGGTCGACCAGGTCTGGGACCAGCCGGCGCATCCCTATACGCGCGCGCTGCTGGCGGCGATGCCGTCCTCCGATCCTGATAGCCGCACCGAGACGCCGCCGATCACGGGCGATCCGCCCAATCCGATCGATCCGCCCTCGGGCTGCCGCTTCCACACCCGATGTCCATTTGCGGAGCCGCTCTGCGCAAATGCGACACCAAAGCTCACTGCGCTCGATAATATGGGCCACGAGGCCGCGTGCTACATGGCGATTCCGGGTTCAGGCCATAGCCGCGCGCCGAGGGAGAAGACCTTATGACGAGACCGACGCCGAAAGAGATCAAACCGATCGCGCAAATCGCGGGCGTTCCCGTGGATGACGAGATCGCGACCCGCATCTCCAATTCCATCGGGCCTGCCTTCGAAGGCTTTGCGGCCATTGCCGGCACACTGCCGTTCGACCTCGAGCCTGCGCTCTATCCGATCGCGCAGACGCAGAAGGTGTCGAAATGAGCGCCGAGCCTGCCTTGATGACGCTCACTGAGGTCGCGCGTGCGATCGCGATGAAGCAGCTGTCCTCGCATGAGGTGACGCACGCGCTGCTGCATCGTATCGCGCAATGGCAGCCGCATCTCAATGCCTTCATGTCGATTGAAGCGGAGGCCGCGCTCAAGGCGGCGGAGACCGCCGACGCCGAGCTCGCCAAGGGCAGCGTCCGTGGTCCGCTGCACGGCGTGCCGCTCGCGCACAAGGACATGTATTACGACGCCGGCAAGGTCGCGACCTGCGGCTCGCTGATCCGCCGCGATTTCGTGCCGACCGTGACGTCCACCGCCTTGCAGCGGCTGAAGGACGCCGGCCAGGTCCGGCTCGGCACGCTGCACCTCGCCGAGTTCGCCTATGGCCCGACCGGGCACAACGCTCATTACGGCCCGGTGCGCAATCCCTGGAACGTCGCGCACATCACCGGCGGCTCGTCGTCGGGCTCCGGCTCGGCGGTTGCGGCGCGGCTGACCTATGCGGCGCTCGGCTCGGACACCGGCGGCTCGATCCGCATGCCCGCGCATTTCTGCGGCGTCACGGGCCTCAAGACAACCGTCGGCCGGGTCAGCCGTGCCGGCGCGATGCCGCTGTCGCAATCGCTCGACACGGTCGGCCCGCTCGCCCGCACCGCCGAGGATTGCGCGCTGCTGCTGGCGCTGATGGCCGGTGCAGACCCCGCAGATTCGACCTGTAGCCACGAGCCGTTGTCGGATTATGTGGCTGCGACCAAGGGCTCGCTGAAGGGCCTGAAGGTAGGGGTGCCCGCGTCCTTCTATGTCGACGATCTCGACAGCGAGGTCGCGCGCGTGCTGGACGAGACCATCGCCGTGCTCAAGCGCGAGGGTGCCGACATCGTCACGATCGAGCTGCCGGATCAGCGGCAATTGTCGTCGGCGAGCCAGCTCGTGCTCGCGGCCGAAGCCGCCGCCTTCCACAAACGCTGGATGATCGAGCGTCCGCAGGATTACAGCGCGCAGGTCCTGATGCGGCTTCAGAACGGGCTCGCCGTTCCTGCCATCACTTATCTGGAGGCGATGCGCTGGCGCGGCTCGGCGCTCGCCGCGCACAACGCGGCGACCGCGGGTGTCGATGCGGTGATCGCACCGGCTTCCCCAGTGCCGGCGCCGACCATCGAGGAAAGCGATGTCGGCGGTGGTCCGAACGCGCCGGCGCTGTTGCAGCGGCTGACGCTGTTCACCCGCCCGGTGAATTTCCTCGGTCTGCCGTCGCTCACGGTGCCGTCCGGCTTCACCAAAAGCGGCCTGCCTGTAGGCATGCAGCTGATCGGCCGCTCCTTCGATGAAGCCACCTTGCTCACCATCGGCGCCGCGTTCCAGCGCGTCACCGACTATCACGACCGGATACCGAAACTGCCGTCATGACAAAGCTCGTCGATATCTCAGGCCTCAACATCCGCTTCACCGGCGAGCGCACGGTCTATGCCGTGAACGATCTCAGCCTCTCGCTCGGCAACAGTGAGGTGCTGGGCCTGCTCGGCGAGTCCGGCTCGGGCAAGAGTGTGACGTTGCGTGCGCTGATGCGGCTGCTGCCGAAGAAGCGCACGCAAATTTCGGGCACGGTCAACGTGATGGGCCGCGACGTGCTCGCCATGAACGACGAGGAGCTCTCGTCGTTCCGCGGCCAGACCGTCTCGATGATCTTCCAGGAGCCCGCGCTCGCGCTCGATCCGGTCTACACCATCGGCGCGCAGATCGCCGAGAGCGTGGTGCGCCATGAAGGCAGGAGTTTTGCGGAAGGGCGGGCGAGGGCACTCGACATGCTCGAGGTCGTGCGCATCCCCTCGGCCAAGCGGCGGCTGGATGCCTATCCGCACGAGATGTCCGGCGGCATGCGCCAGCGCGCGATGATCGCGCTCGCACTGGCCTGCCGTCCCAAGATTTTGCTGGCGGACGAGCCGACCACGGCGCTCGATGCCACCGTGCAGATCCAGATCCTCTTGCTGCTGCGCGAGCTGCAGCGCGAGTTCGGCATGTCCGTCATCTTCGTCACCCATGACATCGGCGTTGCCATCGAGATCTGCGACCGCGTCGCGGTGATGTATGCCGGCCAGATCGTGGAGCAGGGGAGCCTGCGCGACATCGTCCGCTCGCCGGTGCATCCCTACGCCAGGGGCCTGCTCGCCTCCACCATCCACGGCGCCAAGCGCGGGGCGCGGCTCGAAACCATTCCCGGCACCCCGCCCTCGCTGGCCGAAAAACCCCACAATTGCTCCTTCGCCCCCCGCTGCAAGTTCGCCGAGCCGCGCTGCCTGGAGCAGCTGCCTGCGAATGTGGAGGTCGGGCCGGGCCGGGCGGCGAGGTGCGTGCTGGCGGAGCAGGTCACCGCACTGTCGTAATACTGAGCGCACCGGCCAGGGCCTGCTCTACTGTGCATGGGGTTGTTTTCGACATTTTTTGTCTGCACTGCGGCAACCGGCCAGCCACGAACGCCATTCAGACCCCATTCATCCCGATTCCGGTTCCATGCGGCCATTCACGCCAGAGGGACCTCACTTATGTACATTTCCAACGAAGGCCTGCTCGTCATCCTGTTCGTCGGCCTGGTCGCCGGCTGGCTGGCCGGAAAGATCGTGAGGGGCGCCGGGTTCGGCATCATCGGCGACATCGTGATCGGCATCGCCGGGGCCCTGGTGGCCAGCCTCTTGTTCCCAAAGCTCGGCATTCGTCTCGGCACCGGGCTCGTCTCCGAGATCGTCTATTCCGCCATTGGTGCCGTCATTCTGCTTCTGGTGGTGCGGCTGGTGCGCGGCGGGGGCCGGTTCTAGCCGGCGTTCGGCAGATCGGAGCTTGCGGCCTCTCCCTTTTCCGGGGAAGAGGCTGAAAGCCTGCAAGAAAAAGCCGCAAGCCTGTGAAATTCCGGACTTGCGCGGAAGTCTATCAGGGGTAGATGTGGCCCATCAGGGCCCCGGATTAATTCGACTGCGTTGACGGCCGGAAAACAGATGTTAATCCGAGGCGAGTACCCTGAATCGCCTTTGAAATCAGGGGCATTGCCCCTCACCCGAAAGAGATCAGACTGATGGCAGCCATCCCTGGCGTCCGCCGTTCAGAGCTCGGTGACGCCTTGCGCGCTTGTCGCATGGCGTTCGTCGGCGTCGGCTTGATGAGCTGCATGATCAACCTGCTCTATCTGACCGGGTCGATCTTCATGCTGGAGGTCTACGACCGGGTGCTGCCGAGCCGCAGCATCCCGACCCTGGTCGGCCTGATCATCCTCGCCAGCTTCCTCTACATGGCGCAGGGCGTGCTCGACATGATCCGTAACCGCATTCTGGGGCGGATCGGCACTTCGCTCGACGAGGCCCTCAACAAGCGCGTATTCGACACCATCGTGCGCCTGCCGCTGCTGGTCGGCAGCCGCAACGAGGGCCTCCAGCCGCTGCGCGACCTCGACAATGTCCGTTCCTTCCTCGGCGGCATGGGCCCGAGCGCGTTCTTCGACCTGCCCTGGCTGCCGCTCTATCTCGCCATCTGCTTCGCCTTCCACGTCCTGATCGGCGTCACCGCGCTGGTCGGCGCCATCATCCTGGTCGGTCTGACGCTGGTCACCGAGTTCATGTCCCGCCAGCCGGCGAAGGAGGCGATGGGCCTTGCCGCCCAGCGCAACGATCTCGCCCAGGCCAGCCGCCGCAACGCCGAAGTCATGGTGTCGATGGGCATGGCCAGCCGCATGAACCAGCGCTGGAGCGAGGCCAACGAAAAATATCTGGCCGGCAATCAGCGCGCGAGCGACGTCGCCGGCGGTCTCGGCGCGGTCGCAAAGGTGCTGCGCATGATGCTGCAATCGGCCGTGCTCGCGGTCGGTGCCTATCTCGTCATCCATCAGGAGGCGACCGCCGGCATCATCATCGCCGGCTCGATCCTCTCCGCCCGCGCGCTGGCGCCGGTCGATCTGGCCATCGCCCACTGGAAATCCTTCGTCGCGGCCCGCCAGAGCTGGCAGCGTCTCACGCGGCTCCTCGAGCAGATGCCGGCGCAGGCGATGCCGACCCAATTGCAGGCACCCACCAGCCGGCTCTCGGTCGAAGGCGTCGCCATGGTGCCGCCCGGCGACCAGCGCCTCATCGTCCAGGACATCACCTTCGCGCTCACCGCCGGCAACGGCCTCGGCGTGATCGGGCCAAGCGGCTCCGGCAAGTCGTCGCTGATCCGCGCGCTGGTCGGCGTCTGGCAGCCGGTGCGCGGCAAGGTGCGGATCGACGGCGCGGCGCTCGACCAATGGTCAAGCGACGTGCTCGGCCGTCACATCGGCTACCTGCCGCAGGACGTTGAATTGTTCGGCGGCACCATCGCGCAGAACATCAGCCGGTTCGATCCCGAGGCCACCTCCGACGCGATCATCGCCGCGGCCAAGGAGGCCGGCGTGCACGAGATGATCATCAAGATGCGCGAGGGCTACAACACGCAAGTCGGCGAGCAGGGCGCCGCGCTCTCCGCAGGGCAGGCGCAGCGCGTGGCGCTGGCGCGCGCACTCTACGGCAATCCGTTCCTGATCGTGCTCGACGAGCCCAACTCCAATTTGGACACTGAAGGCGACGAGGCGCTGACTCGCGCCATCCGCTCGGCGCGCGAGCGCGGCGCCATCGTCGTCGTGGTGGCGCACCGGCCGATCGGCGTCGAGGCGGTCGACCAGATCCTGGTGCTGCGCGATGGCCGCATGCAGACCTTCGGTCCCAAGGAGCAGGTGCTCGCCCAGGTGCTCCAGCCGCGCGTGACGCCGCCGGCGCCGATCAAGATCGTCAGCGAAGGTGGAGTGCCCAAGCCATGAGCACGTTGGCAATCGGCGGCCCGAAGCCCGCCGCGAAGAGGACGGTGCGCGATTCGATCAAGTTTCACCTGATGCTCGGGCTTGGGATCGTGCTGGTCCTGGTCGTCGGTCTTGGCGGCTGGGCTTCCACGGTGCTGATTTCGGGCGCGCTGATCGCGCCGGGGCAGATCGTGGTCGAATCCAATGTCAAGAAGGTGCAGCATCCGACCGGCGGCGTGGTCGGCGAGGTGCGCGCCCGCGATGGCGACGTGGTCAAGGCCGGCGACATCGTGGTGCGGCTCGACGACACCGTCACAAAGGCCAACCTTGCCATCGTCACCAAGAATCTCGACGCCGCGCAGGCGCGTGCGGCGCGGCTCCAGGCCGAGCAGCGCGGTGTCGACAAGATCGAATTCCCGCAAAGCCTCATCGAGCGCGCCGACGATCCTGACGTCAGGGTGCTGCTCTCCGCCGAAACCAAGCTGTTCGACGTCCGCGTCAACGGCCGCACCGGGCAGAAAGCGCAGCTGCGCGAGCGCATCACGCAGCTCAACGAGGAAATCGCAGGTCTCAGCGCCCAGGAGAAAGCCAAGGACCAGGAGATCGCGCTGGTGCAGAACGAGCTCACCGGCGTGCGCGAGCTCTACGACAAGCGCCTGGTGCAGATCTCGCGCCTGACCCAGCTCGAACGCGACTCGGCGCGTCTCAACGGCGAGCGCGCTCAATACATCGCTTCGCGCGCCCAGGCCAAGGGCAAGATCACCGAGACCGAGCTCCAGATCATCCAGATCGACAAGGACGTGGTCAGCGAGGTCTCCAAGGACCTGCGCGAGACCAACGACAAGATCGGCGAACTGATCGAGCGCAAGGTTGCCGCCGAAGACCAGCTCCGCCGCGTCGACATCCGCGCGCCGCAGGACGGCATGGTGCTGCAATCGACGGTGCACACCGTCGGCGGTGTCGTCACCGCCGGCGATGCCCTGATGCTGATCGTGCCGCAGGCCGACGATCTCCAGGTCGAGGCCAAGGTCAACCCGGTCGACATCGACAAGCTCCAGATCGGCCAGAAGACGTTGTTGCGCCTGTCCGCCTTCAACCAGCGCACCACGCCCGAGCTCAACGGCGTCGTCAGCCGCGTGTCGCCCGACGTCACCACCGACCAGCGCACGGGCCAGAGCTATTACACCATCCGCGTCTCGATGCCGGCCGAAGAGGTCGCCCGCCTCGGCGACGTCAAGATGATTCCCGGCATGCCCGTGGAAGCCTTCGTCCAGACCGGCGACCGCACCATGCTGTCCTATCTGATGAAGCCGCTGCACGACCAGCTGATGCGCGCGTTCCGGGAGAAGTGACGCACGAAAGCGCGGCATCTCCCAGCGTCATTGCGAGCGCAGCGATGCAATCCAGTCTGCCTCAGCGGAGAGATTTCTGGATTGCTTCGCTGCGCTCGCAATGACGACTTGGCTGTCAGTTTGCTATACTGCGATTGCAAACAGCAACCCGGCGGTCGACCATGCAATCCCCACCCTCCATCGCCACCGAATCCTTCTCCGACGCCGGCCTCGCGGTCGCACGACTCGAAGAGATCTATGAGCGCAACACAAAATTCCTGCGCGATCGGTTCGAGGCTTACGTTGGCGGCGAAACGGTCACGATGCGGGTTCGCGCTTACTATCCCTTCGTCCGTCTCACCACCGCGACGCATGCGCGGCTGGACTCGCGCCTGTCCTACGGTTTCGTCCATGGCCCCGGCGTGCACGAGACCAGCGTGACGCGGCCGGATCTATTCCGCGCCTATCTCACCGAGCAGATCGGACTCCTGATCCAGAACCACGCGGTGCCCGTCGAGATCGGCGAGTCCACTGAACCGATCCCGATCCACTTCGCCTATCGCCGCGACATCAACATCGAGGCCGCCATTACCACCAGCGAGAACTCCGTCATCACGCGATCGCTGCGCGATGCGTTCGACGTGCCTGATCTCGCCACGATGGACGATTCGATCGCCGACGGCACCTTCGAGCTCCACCCCGGCGCGCCCGAGCCGCTATCCTTGTTCCGCGCGGCCCGCGTCGACTACTCGCTGCGTCGGCTTTACCACTACACCGGCACGGATCCCGAATATTTCCAGAACTTCGTGATCTTCACCAACTATCAGTTCTATGTCGACGCATTTGCGCAGCTCTGCCAGCAGCGGCTTCAATCCGGCGAGGCTGGTCTCGATGCCTTCGTCGCGCCCGGCAATGTGATCACGTGCAATGGCGGCGCCATCAGCGGAATGGCGCCCGTGCGCGCACCGCAGATGCCGGCCTTCCACCTGGTCGCACCCGACTATCGCGGCATCACCCTGATCAATATCGGCACCGGTCCATCCAACGCGCGCAACGTCACCGACCATGTCGCCGTGCTGCGGCCGCATGCCTGGCTGATGCTCGGTCATTGCGCTGGCCTGCGCAACACGCAGCGGCTCGGCGACTACGTCCTCGCCCACGGCTACGTGCGCGAGGATCACGTGCTCGACCGCGAGCTGCCGCCGTGGGTACCGATCCCGGCACTGGCCGAGATGCAGGTTGCGCTCGAGGAGGCGGTCGAGGACGTCACCGGCCTGGAAGGTTTTGAACTGAAGCGCCTGATGCGCACCGGCACCGTCGCGAGCGTCGACAACCGCAACTGGGAGATCTCCGGGCCGGCCGTGATCCGCCGCTTGTCGCAATCCCGTGCGGTCGCGCTCGACATGGAATCGGCCGCGATCGCCGCCAACGGCTACCGCTTCCGCGTCCCCTACGGCACGCTGCTCTGCGTCTCCGACAAGCCGCTGCATGGCGAGATCAAGCTCGCCGGCATGGCCAGCGAATTCTACCGTCGCCGCGTCGGACAGCATCTCGAGATCGGTCTGAAGGCGCTGGAGCGGCTGAAGCAGCAGGAATCGGAGCGGCTGCATTCGCGAAAGCTGAGGAGCTTTGCCGAGGTCGCGTTTCAGTAGCGCGTCCGTCCCGCTTGCCGGCAGGATCTGGCAGCAAGACTGTCGCACGCCCGAGACCGGCGTCCCCGTGAGAACGCAATCATCCCGGAATATCGCCGCCATAGCAGGGTTATCACGTCATCCGGGGCCGCGTAGTCAGAAGCAGGAGACAGCAATGATCACAGCAATGATCAGAGTCGTCGTGCTGGGAACGTTCGCAGCGGCGCTGTTCGCTTCGCCGGTATTGGCTGCGGGCGGTGGAGGAGGCGGTGGAGGTGGTGGCACCAGCTCCACGGATCCCTATGCGGGCGCCTATTCGGATCAGAAAGCGCAGTCCACCTACCCGAAACGCTCCAACCCAAAGGCAACCCAGAAAGGCAAGAAGCCGAACAACCAGTCCAGCATCGGTGATCCCGCATTCGCGGCCGGCTACCGCGCGGCCTATGACACGATCTACGAGCGCAACGACTATGCGGTCGCGATCGAGCAATTGAAGGCGCTCGGCCACGACGATCATCCGAACGTCGCCAATCTCATCGGTTACTCATATCGCAAGCTCGGCGACTACAAGCAGTCGCAGATTTGGTACGAGCGCGCGCTGAAGGCCGATCCGAATCACGTGCTGACCTGGCAGTATTATGGGCTTTGGCAGCTCGAGCAGGGTAACCGCGAGCAGGCAATGTTTCACCTGAGCCGCATCGCCGCGATCTGCGGGACCGATTGCGAGGAGTACAAGTCCCTGGCGAACGCGCTGGAGAAACCCACAGGCGCGGCCCTCGTTTACTGAGAACGCAGGGTGGGGCCGGCCCGCGGCTGCACGAAGCGCAGTCCGCTCGGCGTAGTCCACTATCGCGACAATAGGTGGGTTACGCCTTGGGCTAACCCATCTACACATGGTGACAAGCGAAGAAATTTTCAGCATTGTCTGGCGCGGGGGCTCGACCGGGACGACTTGATGCCACTCATGCGCGACAAGATCATTGGCCATGACCTCGAACGGCTGGCCTTTCGCTTCACCATGCTGAACGACGGCGATGTGGTACAGTGTCAGATCAGCGACGCCGCGATGGACGAGCTCGCGGGCATGCAGGGCACCGAAAGCAGCGCACGTCAGGCGCAGTTCCTGTCCCTGCGCGAGACCATCGAGCGGATCGCGTCAGACCTCTACGACGAAGCGCCGAGGTTTCAGGGCTATGTGGTGCGGATCTTTATGCGGCATTTGGGACGGTAAGGCGCACAACGCGCCCTCAATGTCGTCCTGGCGAAGGCCAGGACCCATTGCCACCGGCTTATATTGTTTGAAGAAGCTGTGGCTCCGCCATCCGCACAACTCTCATTCGGGGTAATGGGTCCTGGCTTTCGCCAGGACGACACCGGAGATGAGGCGCGGCCGGTCCATCGACGCAAACGGCCTGCTACTCCTCCAGCTTCTTCAGCAACAATTTCAGCGCCGTCGCCGCGAACACCTGCATGTTAGCGAGCCGGTCATTGCTGCCCGTCTCCAGCGTCATCACCTCTGCCGCAGGGCCCGCCACCGCCATGCAGCTATGGCCGGCGGCGTCGCCGTAGCGGTTGCTGGTGGGGCCGGCGGCTCCGGTTTCGGACAGGCCCCAGTCGCATCCGAAGCGCGTTCGCATCCGCTCAGCAAGTAGTTTCGCGTAGGGCTCCGATGAGGAGCGAAAGCCCTTCATGCCGTCGTCCGAAATATCCATCAGCACGCGCCTGGCGTCGCGGGTGTAGACCACGGCGCCACCGACGAAATAGGCGGACGCGCCGGGCACGGCGAGCAGGCTGGCCGAGATCAGGCCACCGGCCGAGGATTCTGCCACCGCAATGGTCTGTTTGCGCGCGATCAGCTTGGCCGCGACCTGTTCCGCAATGCCGACGAGCTCTTTCATGTCCTTCACCTCTGATCCTCGCAACTGTGCTCAGCCTTCCTAGCATATGACGGAAGCCTTGGCCGAGTTGCGGGCGGCGGGCAGGCCTGCTTGAATGGCGGGTACAAGAAGAGACATGCGTGGAAACGTGAGAAGGGAGACGTCATGGCGTCCCTGATCGCCGGCGGGGTGGATTGCGATTTGCATCCGGCCGTGCCGCATCTGACCAGCCTGCTGCCGTACTTGAACGATTATTGGCGCGATCAGGTGACGACGCGCGGCATGGTCGATCTCGTCTCGCAATCCTATCCGAAGAACTCGCCGATCGTGGCGCGGCCCGATTGGCGCCCCGAGAACGGCAAGCCTGGCGAAAGCCTGGCGGACATGCAGCGTCATGTGCTCGATCCTTTCCAGCTCAAACTCGCGATCTGCAATCCGCTCTACGGCGTGCAGATGGTGTTCTCCGAGGACATGCAGGCGGCCTTCTGCCGCGCGCTGAACGACTGGCTCGTCAAGGAATGGCTCGATCGTGATCCGCGGCTGCGTGGCTCGATCGTGATTCCCACGCAAAGCGTCGAGAAGGCCGTCGCCGAGATCGAGCGCTGCGCGCAGGATCGCCGCTTCGTGCAGGTGCTCATGCTGGTCATGGGCGACACGCCGCTCGGCAAGCGTGCGCTATGGCCAATCTATGCGGCCGCGGAAAGTCTGGAATTACCGATCGGCATCCATGCCGGTTCCGCCTACCACAATCCGCCCACCGCCGTGGGGTGGGGCTCTTATCACATCGAGGATTATGTCGGTCAGGCCCAGGCGTTCCAGACCCAGCTCACCAGCCTGATCGTCGAGGGCGTGTTCGCCAAATATCCGCGGCTGAAAATGGTGATGCTGGAATCCGGCGTCTCCTGGATCGCGCCCTATCTCTGGCGTTTGCACAAGTTCTGGCGCGGGGTGCGGATGGAGACGCCCTGGGTCGATCGCGCGCCGCTGGAGATTGTGCGCAGCAACATCCGCTTCTCGTTACAGCCATTTGATGCGCCGCCGGAACCTGAGACATTAATTCGCCTGTTTGATCATATGCAGTCGGACGAATTGGTCCTATTCTCCACGGACTATCCGCACTGGCAGTTCGACGGCCAGGACGCGCTGCCCGAAGGTCTGTCCCCCGATCTCGTGCACAAGATCATGATCGACAATCCGCATGCGACCTATCCCCGCCTGACTTAGCCCGCTGCCAAAGGAGGCAAGGCGATGAATATCCAGTTCCGCGAGAGCTCCGAAGCTGCTTCCCCACTGACTGCGAAAACCGCGATCGCGGATTGCGACATCCATCCGGCCCGCGCCACCCGCACCGAGCTCTATCCCTACCTCGCCAAACGCTGGCAGCATCACCTCGATATCTACGGCGTCCATGCCTATCAGGGCATGATGGAAGGCCCGCCCTATCCGAAAGCCCAGCCCAACGCCTCGCGCCGCGACGCCTATCCGCCGGAAGGCGGCCCGCAAGGTTCCTCCCTCTCCTTCATGCAGAAGCAGCTGCTCGATCCCAACAACGTGCAGCTCGGCGTGCTCAATCCGCTCAACGCCGGGCAGGGTATCCGCAATCACGAGCTCTCGGCCGCATTGTGCTCGGCGATCAACGACTGGCAGATCGACAAATGGACCAGCAAGGACAAGCGGCTGAAGGCGTCCATCGTCGTCGGCAATGAGGATGGGCTATCGGCCGCCGCCGAGATCCGCGAGCGCGCCGGCGACAAGAATTTCGTGCAGGTGCTGCTGCTCAGCCGCAATGTCGAGCCGCTCGGCCAGCGCCGTTATTGGCCGATCTATCAAGCCGCGGAAGAGGCCGGCCTTCCCGTCGGCGTGCACGCTTTCGGCTTCGGCGGCAATCCGATCACGCCGTCGGGCTGGCCGTCCTATTACATCGAGGAGATGGTGGGACACTCGCAGTGCCAGCAATCGGCGCTGGCGAGCCTCGTGTTGGAGGGCGTGTTCGCGCGCTTCCCGAAACTGAAGATGGTGATGATCGAGGCCGGCTTCGGCTGGGCGCCGTCGCTGGCGTGGCGGCTCGACAAGGCCTGGCAGCGGCTGCGCGGCGAGGTGCCGCATGTGAAGCGGCCGCCGTCGGAATATATCCGCGAGCAGGTGTGGTGGACCACGCAGCCGATGGAAGACCCGGAGCGGCGCGAGGATCTGTTCGACGTCATCAACTGGATCGGTTGGGACCGGCTCTTGTTCGCGACCGACTATCCGCATTGGGACTATGACGAGCCGTCGCGCGTGCTGCCGGCCGGCGTCAGCGAGACCAATCGCGAGGCGTTCTATCTCGGCAATGCGCGCAAGCTCTACGGACTGGCTTGATGGCGCGTCATGTGATCGCTGCGGTCGACGAGCTTCCGCCGGGCACGCGAAAATTCCTGGAGATCGACGGACGGCCGATCGCGGTCTTCAACATCAAGGGCGAATATTTCGGCCTGATGAACCGCTGCCCGCATCAGGGCGCGGCGTTGTGCGAAGGCCCGCTGATCGGCCTCGCGCAATCGAAGGATCCCGGCGAGATCGAATATACGAAACTCGGCGAGATCATCCGCTGCCCCTGGCACGGCTGGGAGTTCGACATCCGCACCGGCCAGTCCTATTGCGACCCCCGCCGCTTCCGCGTGAAGGCCTATCCGGCCAATGTCGAACCGGGCGCCAGCGTGGTGAAGGGGCCGTATGTCGCCGAGACGATCCCGGTAAAAGTCGAGAGCGACTACGTGGTGGTGGAGCTGTAGTCTCGCTTCTTCACCCTCCCCTGGAGGGGGAGGGTCGTTCGCGCGCAGCGCGAGCGGGGTGGGGTGATCTCTCCACTCGGGCACTGTTGGTTTTGGAGAAACCGTCACCCCACCCCGTCTCACATTTCGCTGCGGTCAATGTGAGCCGACCCTCCCCCTCCAGGGGAGGGTAAGAGGCGCCCCGGAACGACGCCCTCTCAATGCCCCGCCACCGGCTCCGGCACCACGTCATAGGCCGGCACCGCCTTGCCGCCGCCGCGATACACCGTCGAGGCCGCGATGATGCCGAGCAGAGCTGCGAACATCAGCCAGAAGCCGGGCGAGGCCTTGTCGCCGCTCCGCTCGATCAGCCAGGTCGAGGCGAATGGCGTGAAGGTGCCGAACAGAGCGGCGGCGAGCGCGAAGGCGAGCGAGAAGCAGGTGGTGCGCACATGCGCCGGCACGATCTCGACGAGAGCACCGAGCATGGTGCCGCTGTAGACGCCGAAATAGAACGAGAACATCATCTCGACCGTGAGCAGCTTGCCGAAGGTCGGCGCCGTCACCAGCCAGTGCAGCGCCGGATAGGCGGTGACGAGCGAGAGGCTGGCGATGGCGAGCAGCACCGGCTTGCGGCCGATGCGATCGGACAGCGCACCGCCGACTGGATTCCAGATGAAGTTGGTCACCGCCACGAGCAGCGTGACCAGCAGCGCGTCCTGTGTCGACAGCTTCAGCACGGTCTTGCCGAAGGTCGGCGTGTACACCGTGACGAAATAGAACGTCGTCGTGGTCAGGATCGCGATCATCATGCCGAGGATGACGATGCGCCAGTTGGCGAGCGCGGACGCGAACACCTCGTTCGCGGTCGGATGCTTCTTCATGGCGAGGAAGGCCGGCGTCTCCTCCAGCGTCCGCCGCAGCAGGAAGATCAGCGGAATGATCAGGCAGCCGACGAAGAAGGGAATGCGCCAGCCCCAGGCGGCGACGGTGTCGGCCGGCATCACCTCGGAGAGGATGAAGCCGAGGATCGAGGCCACGAAGATCGCGACCTGCTGGCTCGACGACTGGAACGAAGTGTAGAAGCCGCGATTGCCGGGCGTTGCGATCTCCGCGAGATACACCGACACGCCGCCGAGCTCGACGCCCGCGGAGAAGCCTTGCAGCAGGCGGCCGATCAGCACGATGATCGGAGCCGCGATACCGATGGTTGCGTAGCTCGGGCAGAACGCGATGACCACGGTGCCGAAGGCCATGATGCCGAGCGTGACGATCAGGCCCTGGCGGCGGCCGATGCGGTCGATATAGGCCCCGAGCACGATCGCGCCCACCGGTCGCATCAAGGCGCCGAGCCAGAACACGCCGAACGTGTTGAGCAGCGAGGCGGTCTCGTTGGTGGAGGGAAAGAACGCCTTGCCGATCGCGGCGGCATAGAAACCGAACAGGAAGAAGTCGAACTGCTCGAGGAAATTGCCCGAGGTGGCGCGCAGGATGGCGCCGATGCGCGACTTGATCGCGGGTGGATTCGATGCGGCTGATCCAGCCATGGTGTTCTCCCCTTGGAAAGGCGTGGCCGGCCGGAATTCATCCTCACGGCCAGCCGACAGATTGATGCTGCGACAATCTGCCTCACCCCTTCCCGCACGGTGGGAGGCGAGTCAATCGATTTTGCCGAGGAAGCTGATGATTTTTCAGGCTTTATTTTGCGTTGCAGCGATCATCCAGTTCCGGAAGGCGGTCAACTTCGGCGCCTCGCGGCGGCCCTCCGGCGAGACCAGGTAGAAGCCGGCATCGGCCGGCAGCGCGATCTTGAAGGGCACCACGAGCCGGCCCTTGGCGATGTCGTCCTGCACGTAGGAAGTCCGGCCCATCGCGACGCCGATGCCGTCGATCGCGGCCTGGATGGTCATGAAGATCATGTCGAAGGTGATGCCGGGTTGCCTGGCGATATCGGCCGGCAGGCCCGCCGCCGTCAGCCACAGCCGCCAATCGTCGCTGTTGGCGTTGGAGGTGTGCAGCAGCGGATGGTTGCGCAGGTCCTGCGGCCGGCGCAGCGGCTTGTCGCCGCGCAGCAGTGACGGGCTGCACACCGGAAACAGCTCGTCCGCCATCAGCCAGTCGGCACGCAGGCCCGGCCACTGGCCGCGGCCGTAGCGGATCGCGGCATCGACGTCGTCGCGCTGGAAGTCGACAAGACTGGTCGAGGTGGTGATGCGGACATCGATGCCGGGATGCTGTTCCTGGAAATCGGTGAGCCGCGGCAGCAGCCATTTTGCGGCGAGCGAAGCCAGCGTCGACACCGTCAGCACCTTGTCGTCGTCCTTGCGCAGCAGCCGATCGGTGGCGAGGCGCAGGTCGTTGAAGGCAGCGCGGACGCCGGGGAGGTAATCCCGCGCCTCCGGCGTCAGCGCCAGCGCACGGTTCTGCCGGACGAACAGGCGGATGCCGAGCTCCTCCTCCAGCCTTCGGATCTGATGGCTGATCGCGGTCTGGGTCACGTTCAGCTCGGCCGCCGCCAGCGTGAAGCTGAGATGGCGCGCAGCGGCCTCGAACGCCCGCAATCCGTTCAGGGACGGCAATCTGGCAGTCATTTGGCAGCAGGATACATGACGTTATTTCATGCGAAAAGGTACAAATTGTCGTTTGTCGCGGCGCAGCAGAAGGCAGATATTCGCGGTCAAATTAGCTCCAGGAGCTGAAGATGTCTACGTTGACCCAGAATTCGATGACAAATCATCATGCGCCAGGTCTGCTCCACCAGATCGGCGACACCCTCCACCTCTGGCATGAGCGCTACCGTAACAGGCGCGAGCTCACCAACTGGACCGCGCGCGATCTACAGGACGTCGGCCTGTCCTGGTCCGACATTGCCTATGAGGCCGACAAACCCTTCTGGCGGGCCTGATAGGCCGTCAGGCCGGCGCCGCCTGATCACGGGGGCGCCGGCGGTCCCCTTTTCGCACGGTGCCGGTCATGAGTACGCTTCGCCTCGAAGATCTCACGCAATATTCGGATACGCTGCGCACCCGGCAGGGTGAGGCCGTCACCGTTCGCTTCGTCGAGCCGCGCGATACCGAGGAGCTCCAGCACTATTTCCGCTCGCTCTCGACCCGCTCCCGCTACAACCGCTTCTTCGGCGCGATCAGCGAATTGCCGAAGGGGCTGCTGCACGATTTCCTCGAGGTCGGTGAGCGCGAGCGCTTCACCGCGGTCGCGACCATGATGGTCGACGGCTTCGAGACCATCGTCGCCGAAATGCGCTATGCGCTCCATGCGGAAACATCGACGCTCGAGTTCGGCCTGTCGGTCGATGATCGCTGGCACGGCCACGGCATCGCCACCGCGCTTCTGAAGAATCTCGAATGCCGCGCCGCCGCGCTCGGCGCCGAGCGCATCTTTGGCGACACGCTGCGCTCCAACGAGACCATGATCTCGCTCGCCCGCAAATCCGGCTTCGCCTTCGTCAACCATCCCGACGATTGGAAGCTGGTGCGCTTCGACAAGGAGATCACGGTCGCACCGAAAGACATTCCCTGTGCGAGCTGGCGGCTCGCCGCGCTTTCCCGTCAGGCCGACAGCCCCTCAGCCTCGGCCTGACACCACTCGATGCCCGGCTTGCTGCCGGGCATTTTTTTGCGCCACCTACTTCCCCGTGAACACCGCCTTGCGCTTCTCGATGAAGGCCTGCACCGCCTCCTTGTGATCGGCGGTCGTGGTGAGGCGAATCAACCGTTCAGCCTCGTGATCCCGGGCGGTCTCGAAGTCGAACAGCACGGCCTCGTCGAGATTGTCCTTCATGTAGCGCAGCGCGAGGCGCGGGCCTTCGGCGAGCGATTTGGCCAGCGCGAAGGCCTCCGCTTGCAGCCTGTCGTCGGGCACCACACGGTTGACGAGACCGATGGCCTCGCACCTGACAGCGTCGACACGGTCGCCGGTGAACATCAATTCGCGCGCCCGTGCGGTGCCGACCAGCCGGGTGAGCAGCCAGGCGATGCCGTAATCACCGCTGAGCGCGATGCGGGCGTAGCCGGTGGCAACGAAGGCGGATTGCGCAGCGATGCGGATGTCGCAGGCCATGGCGATGGCAAGCCCGGCGCCGACCGCGGGGCCGGGCAGGGCGGCGATCGTCGGCTTGCGCACCGACACCAGCGCGCCGGTGAGCAGCCGCTGCCGCTCCTGGAGATCGGCGATACGATCCTCGAGCGGCATCTCCAGCTTCTTCGGATCGCGATGCGCGCCCATGCCCTTGACGTTGCCGCCGGCACAAAAGGCTTCACCCGCGCCGGTGAGCAGCAGCGCGCCGACATCAGGACTCTCGTCGCAGCTCCGGATCATCGTGCGCAGCGCTGGCGTCAGCGTGTCGGACAGCGAGTTGCGCGCCTCGGGCCGATTCAGCGTGATGACAGCGACGCGGTCGCGGATCACGCAGAGCAGTTCATCGGTGCCGGTATCGATGGTGGTTTCCGTCGTCATGTCGCCTCCCTTATTCGCCCGTCATTGCGAGGAGCCCGCGACAAAATTGCGAAGCAATTTTGCGCTGGCGACGAAGCAATCCGGTCTGTATCCGCGGAGATATCTCTGGATTGCTTCGCTTCGCTCGCAATGACGATTGTTGTGACGCTATTGCCTCAAAACACCGCCTCAAAAATTCTCCACCCACGGCCGCAACTCCAGCTCCCAGCTCCAGGCGCTGCGCGGCTGCTGCAATACGTTCCAATAGCTCTGCGCGATGGCGTCGGGGTCGAGCATCGAGTCCGGCTTGTCGGCCGGCTCGGCGCGTGCCGCGCTGCGGATCGCGCCGTCGATGACGAAATGCGCGACATGGATGCCCTGCGGCGACAATTCGCGCGCCATGCTCTGCGCGAGGCCGCGCAGCGCGAACTTGCCCATCGCAAAGGGCGTCGACTGCGCATAGCCCTTGACGCTGGCGGAGGCGCCGGTGAACAGGATCGCGCCGTGCTTGTTCGGCAGCATGCGTTTGGCCGCCTGCTGCGCCACCAGGAAGCCGCCATAGGCGCTGACCGCGATCGCCTGCGCGACTTCGACAGGGACCAGGTCGAGGAACGGTCCGCGCGTGCGGCCGCTGGCGTTGTAGACGACGAGGTCGGGCGTGCCGATCTCGCGCTCGACCAGGCCGAACAGCCGCTCGACCTCCTCAGGCTCCGTAGCGTTGCAGGCATAGGCCTTGGCCCCGGTCTCGGTACAGAGCGCGCCCAGCTTCTCGATCTTGCGCGCGGCAAGGGCGACGCGGATGTTCTGGGCGGCAAACAGCCGCGCCAGCGACGCGCTCAATCCTTCGCCGGCGCCGACGATGAGCGCGATCTTGTATTTTGGGTGTTCCATGGCGTGATCTCTCGGAGACGGGGAGCCGTTGATCTATGCATGGTCCGCGCGGACAACCAGCCGGGGCGGTCACAATTCCGCAGGGCGAATTGCTCCCCCGCGGCGATCATGCCGCCCTGACGATTTGCGGCTTTATCCGCATCCGCCTCTGGAGCATGATCGACATCATTCCAAGCGGCAAGCGCAAAGAATTGCCGTCGGGCGGAAACGAAGAGGACGATCATGCACAAGCCGGTCCCAGCGCAGCCAGCACGTGTCGCGGCCGAGCCGTCTGGCCTGCTGGCGCCCGACACGTCAGGCATGAATTTCTATCGCGCCGATCCCGCGCTGACGGACCTCTTGCGCATCCATCTGCCGGACACGCTGTTCCGCCATATCGAGCCGCATCTCGATCGCCTCGGCGAACTCGCCGGCGGCCCGCTCGACGAATGCGCGCGGCTTGCCGACCGGCATACGCCGATCCTGCATCAGCGCGACAAGTTCGGCCGCGATGTGCAGTGGATCGAATATCATCCGGCCTATCGCGAGCTGGAGAGGGCCGCGTTCGGTGAGTTCGGCATCCACGCGCTCTCGATCCGCAAGGGCATCATGGGCTGGCCGGACAAATATCCCGTGGTCGCCAAGCACGCCTTCACCTTCCTGTTCAACCAGACTGAATTCGGCATGGGCTGCCCGATCAACGTCACCGACGGCTGCGCCAAGCTGCTGGCGGATTTCGGCAGTGAGGCGCTGAAGACCAAATATCTCGATGGTCTCACGCAAACGGACATGAGCAAGCTGACCCAGGGCGGCCAGTTCATGACCGAGAAGGAAGGTGGCTCCGACGTCGGCACGCTGACCACGCGCGCGGTGCAGGAGGGCGATCATTGGCGCCTCTATGGCGAGAAATGGTTCTGCTCGAACGCGGACGCCAAGGTCGTCATGCTGCTGGCGCGCCCTGAAGGCGCCGGCCCCGGCACCCGCGGCGTCGGCCTGTTCCTGATGCCGCGCTTCCTCGACGATGGCGCGCCGAACCACTACCGGATCGTGCGCCTCAAGGACAAGCTCGGCACCCGCTCGATGGCCTCGGGCGAGATCAAGCTCGAAGGCGCGATCGCCTATGCGGTCGGCAAGCTCGATCGCGGCTTCGTACAGATGGCCGAGATGGTGAACTCGTCGCGGCTCTCAAATGGCGTCAAATCCGCCGCGCTGATGCGCCGCGCCTATCACGACGCAATGACGGTCGCGAAGAACCGCGTGGTGTTCGGCAACCGCATCATCGACCTGCCGCTGGGACGGCGGCAGATGCTGAAGATCATGCTGCCGGTCGAGCAGGCGCTGTCGATGAGCTTCCTCACCGCCGACGCGCTCGATCGCGCCGAGGCCGGCAGCCAGGATGCGGCGGCACTCTTGCGCATCCTCACCCCGACACTGAAATTCCGCGCCACGCGCGATGCGCGAAAGGTCTGCGGCGATGCGCTCGAGATGCGTGGCGGCATCGGCTATATCGAGGAGTTCGCCACTGCCCGCCTGCTGCGGGATGCCCATCTCGGCTCGGTCTGGGAAGGCACCGGCAACATCGTCGCGATCGATGCGCTGCGGCGCGCGGTCGGTCGCCATGGCGCGGAATCCGCGCTGGCCGCGGATCTGCATGCCCGGCTCGACGACAGCGCGTCCGTGCCGCAGGCCTGGCGTGATAATCTGCGCGGTCTTGTCGATCGTGCCGTCGGCTTCGCACGCGAGGTCGCGGGCAAGGCCGACAATGAGGCGGACGCGCGTCGCGCCACCAGCCTGCTCTATCATGTCGCCAGCGCCGTCGCGCTGGCCTGGGAAGGGCATCGCATCCACGACATGCGCGGCGATGCGCGCCGGCTGTTGCTGTCGCGTCTCGTGATCGACCACCGCGTGTTGCCGAGCGATCCGTTCCGGCTGACGGAAAATCCAGTGCAGCAGAAGATCGCCGCGCTGCTGCTCGGCGATCGCGACGGCAGCATGAGCGAGGTTGGCGAACTGGTTCTGGCGGCGTAGGCTCTTCACCTCTCCCGTAGGGAGAGGTCGATTTGCGCAGCAAATCGGGTGAGGGGTCCAGGTCCCACGAGGGAGCGTAACCCCTCACCCGGCGCTTCGCGCCGACCTCTCCCCATGGGAGAGGTAAAACGAAACAACAACACCGAGGAAACACCGATGAAGGCCGCCGTCCTCTATGAAGTCAACCAGCCGCTCGTCATCGAGGATGTCAGCCTGCCGAAGCCCGGCCCGCGCGAGGTCCTGATCCGCACGGCGGTCGCCGGCCTCTGTCACTCCGATCTGCACTTCATGGAGGGGCTCTATCCGCATCCACTGCCCGCGGTGCTTGGGCACGAGTCCGCCGGCGTGGTCGAGCAGGTCGGCTCCGACGTCACTTACGTCAAGCCCGGCGATCACGTCGTCACCTGCCTCTCGGTCTTCTGCGGCACCTGCGACAACTGCACGACGGGGCGCACCGTGCTCTGCACCGACACCACGGTGAAGATGCTGCCGGGCGTCTCCAACCGAATGCAATGGTCCAGACCAGAGAAGCTGCACCAGTTTCTCAACCTCTCGTCCTTCGCCGAGCAGATGCTGGTGCATGAGAACGCGATCGTCAAAATCCGCAAAGAAATGCCGCTGGATCTCGCCGCGCTGATCGGCTGCGGCGTCATCACCGGCTACGGCGCGGTCGTGAACACGGCCAAGGTGACGGCCGGCGAGACCGTGGCGGTGATCGGCTGCGGCGGCGTCGGGATGGCCGCGATCAACGGCGCGCAGATCGCCGGCGCCGGCCGCATCATCGCCATCGACACCAATCCGGCAAAACTCCAGCTCGCGACCAAGCTGGGAGCGACCGACATCATCAACCCCGCCGACGGCGACGTCGTGAAGCAGGTGCGCGACCTCACCAATGGTGGCGTGCACCATTCCTTCGAGGTGCTCGGCCGCAAGGAGACCGCGGAGCAGGCCTTTGCCATGCTCGCTTCGGGCGGCACGGCCACCATCGTCGGCATGATCCCGTTCGGCCAGAAGATCGAGCTGCACGGCTTTGACTTCCTGCGCGAGCGCAAGATCCAGGGCTCCTCGATGGGCTCGAACCATTTTCGCGTCGACATGCCGCGGCTGGTTGACTTCTACCTGCGCGGCCGGCTGCAACTGGAGGACTGGATCTCGGCCAAGCTGAAGCTAAACGAGATCAACGAGGGCTTTGCCAACATGAAAGCCGGCAAGACGCTGCGCAGCGTGATCGTGTTCGATAGCTGACACTGGCGTTTGCCGGCTGCTCAGGCTTGTCGCCCCAATTCAGGTGTCATCGCCCGGCTCGATGTTCAGCCCGGGGACATGACCGACGGGTGTTCGGGGATATAGCCGACACTTTTTCCGCTCGCCAAGTCGATGATAGCGACTTGGTGGGCGGCGAAGAAGACCCCGTATTGCGCAGCGTTTGCCGAGGGGCGGATGGCAAGGCGCTCGCCGCAGAAGGCCTGGGGGACCTTCCAAAGACATCCCTTGAAGCTGACATAGGCCTTGGTCGTGGAGACGCGGCGTACGATCTCGTGGCTGTCGTATTCGACCTCCGGCAATCGATCGGGCATGGCTCGCTGGCTCGGCCGATATCGACTGGCCGGGACCTGTTGTCCGAGCGCTTCGTGCGGTCGCTCGAAGTTGTAGACTTCCCGCCAGGCGTCGAAGGCGCGCTGTGTCTCTGCGAGATCGCGGAAGTGCCGCAGCGCGAACACCTCAGCCGCGAGCGTGCGGTGGAACCGCTCATTCTTGCCACGGCTTTGCGGGTGATATGGGCGGCTGTGGATGACCGCGATGCCGAGCTTGAGCAGCCATACCGAGAACCGCGTCCATCGTTCGCCCGAGGGATCGCCCCAAGGCGAACCATTGTCGACGAAGAAGGCCTCCGGGAGGCCGTAAAGGCGAAAGGTCTTCTCCAGGCGGCTGCGCACGGTATCTGTGCGTTGATCAGCACAGGCCTGCAGGCACAGATCATAGCGCGAGTGGTCGTCCACGACCGTCAGAGGATGGCATTGGGCATCATTGCCGAGCCGAACCCAGCCTTTGAAGTCCATCTGCCACAACAGATTGGGGGCCGGCATCTCGAAACGCTGGCTGGCCACCGCGCCGCCGGCCGGAGGCTTGATGCGGCCGGACCGACGCAAGATCTGATGGACTGTTGAGACGGCTGGCGCGCGAAAGCCATCGCGCTCGAGACAACGAGCTATCTTGCGAGCTCCCCAGGCCGGATGAGCATCGCGTACCGCGGTAATGCGCGCCTCGAGCTCGCAATCGGTCTGTCCCGGGCTCGCATGCGGTCGCCGCGAGCGGTCCTCGATGTCCTGGTCGGCCTGCCATCGTGCAAGCCATTTGTAGCCCGTATCGGGATGGATATTGAACCGCCGACGGAGTTCTCGTCGGTTCGCTCCCTCCTGCATCGCAAGCCGAACGAACTCTCGCCGCTGATCCATCACCGACACCTCTCGCCAGGGCATGGACTTGGCCTCCCACACTGCCAAATCCGTGCACTATGACGTGTCGGCTATGTCCCCGAACACCCGTCGGTCATGTCCCCGGGCTGAACATCAAGCCGGGCGATCCAGTACGCCGCGGCAGAAGTTGTGTGAACGAACTGCGGCCGCGGAGTACTGGATGCCCCGGTCCCGGCTCCGCCAAGGCTACGCCGGGGCCACAAGGGTGCTCGGCCGCCGAAGCTTTAGCGAAGGCGGCAAGCCGGGGCATGACAGCGGAGTGTAAAGATAGTTACCTCAACTCACCGCGAAACGTGCGCGGATACGGCGAGCCATGTCCCGTTCGTCTTCGCCCAGCAATCGGTATATCGCCCACTCGCCCGCTGGCCATCCGCCGTGGTGTAGCTGGTCGCGGCGTGGATGATGGCGAAGTCGCCCATGATGCGGATGATGACGTCATGCGCATGCAAATTGCGGATCGCGATCGGCCGCGCCGTCTGCTCCAGGAAGGCTGTGCGATCGACCAGCGTCTTGTCGGGATTGGAGCAGTAGAACTCCGGCGCCAGGATCTCGTCAAAGCGCTTGACGTCGCAGTTCTGCACGGAGGCGACATAGTCGCGGTTGAGCGCGGTGAGCTGTTCGAGGTCGTTGCTCATTCTATTTTCTCCCTCTCGGGGATGTGCGTAGCGCAAAATCTCGACGTTGTTTTTACCCCGTCATTGCGAGGAGCCCTTGCGACGAAGCAATCCAGAATCGTTCCGCAGTGACAGCCTGGATTGCTTCGCGGAGCCTGTCATCGGGCCGCGCTTCGCGCGGACCCTTTGGCTCGCAATGACGGGGAGGACTAGTCGTCAAACATCTTCGGCGGCACGAACCCGCCGAACTCGCGCTCGATCAGTTCGGCGAGCTTCAGCGGCGTCCGGTCCTCGAGGAACGGCCCGATGATCTGCACGCCGACCGGCAGGCCGTCCTTCGACAGACCGAGCGGAATGGCCGTTGCCGGCAGGCCCGTCAGCGTGGCGATGCCGGGCCAGGCAAGCTGATCCGGATAGACATAGTCCTTGCCGTCGATGTTGATCCGGCGCGTCTCCTGCTGCGGCGAATGATCATGCGGATAGGCCGGTGTCGGCATGATCGGGCAGATCACCGCATCGAATGTCCTGAACAATTGCCGCCATTGCGCGCGCAGCCCGGCGCGGGCGCCCTCGTCGAACACCCAGGCCTGATGCGTGTACGTCATGCCGCGCAGCCGCTCTGCCGTAAGGCTCTTGTCCTCAGGTGAGAGTTGCGCCGCCCCCGCACGCGCGCCGGCGAGAATGTCCGGCGGAAAGAACGCGCCGAGAAAGCTCATCAGCATGCGCATGTAGAGGCGCGAGGCTTCCGTGAAATCCGGAAACAGCGGGCTCTCGCGTGCGACGCGCGCGCCCATGCTCGCCAATCGGCCCGCCAGCTTCTCGATCGCGCCGCGAATGTCGGCATTCGCTGGCAGCAACGGGTGGCTGTCGATCACCAGCACACGGAAATCCTTCAGCACGTGGTGTCGCGCCTCCGGCAGCGCGAGCTTGTATCCGATGCCGAGGTCCAGCGGATCGGGGGCTGCCATCACCTCCAGGAGCAAGGGCAGATCGGCTGCACTCCGCGCCATCGGACCGATCACCGCCATGTCGCGCTCCATCGGGATGGCCGGAAATGGCGGCGGCGTATGGCCGCGCGTCGGGCAGAGATTGTAGCTCGGCTTGTGCGCATAGACACCGCAGTGGAAGGCGGGCACCCGCAGCGAGCCGCCGATGTCGGAGCCGAGCGAGAGCGGTCCGTAGCCGGCCGCGAGCGCTGCGGACGAGCCGCCCGATGAGCCGCCGGGCGTGCGGTCGAGATCGAACGGATTGTTCGTGGTGCCGTAGATCTCGTTGTAGCTCTGCCAATCGCCCAAGCCGACGGGAACGTTGGTCTTGCCGAGGATGATGCCGCCGGCGTTCTTCACCCGGGTGATCGACAGTGCGTCCTCCGCCGGCTTGAAATCCTTCTGCGGTGTCCAGCCCCAGGTCGTGGGCAGGCCGGCGACGTTGAAGGACTCCTTCACGGTGACGGGGAGGCCGAGCAGCGCTTTGCTTTCGCCGCGCGCCAGCGCCCCGTCCGCCTCGCGCGCGGCGCCGAGCGCACGATCGAAATCGCGGACGCAGATCGCGTTGATCTTGCCGTCGTGACGTTGGATGCGGTCGATCGCGTCCTGGGTGAGCTCGACCGCCGAGACTTTCTTCGCGGTCAATGCGGCCGACAGCTCGACCGCACTCTTGAAACTCCATTCCGATTTGGCCACGGCACCTCTCCTGTTCTTATTGTCGGACGATGATGCGCAGTTTGGCCGAATGCCGCAACGGCTGTTTGATCGCGATTGATATTCGGGCGGGACGGAGCGGACGGAGTTCAAGAACTCGCTGTCATCGCCCGGCTTGATGTTCAGCCCGGGGACATGACCGACGGGTGTTCGGGGACATAGCCGACACTTTTTCCGCTCGCCAAGTCGATGATAGCGACTTGGTGGGCGGCGAAGAAGACCCCGTATTGCGCAGCGTTTGCCGAGGGGCGGATGGCAAGGCGCTCGCCGCAGAAGGCCTGGGGGACCTTCCAAAGACATCCCTTGAAGCTGACATAGGCCTTGGTCGTGGAGACGCGGCGTACGATCTCGTGGCTGTCGTATTCGACCTCCGGCAATCGATCGGGCATGGCTCGCTGGCTCGGCCGATATCGACTGGCCGGGACCTGTTGTCCGAGCGCTTCGTGCGGTCGCTCGAAGTTGTAGACTTCCCGCCAGGCGTCGAAGGCGCGCTGTGTCTCTGCGAGATCGCGGAAGTGCCGCAGCGCGAACACCTCAGCCGCGAGCGTGCGGTGGAACCGCTCATTCTTGCCACGGCTTTGCGGGTGATATGGGCGGCTGTGGATGACCGCGATGCCGAGCTTGAGCAGCCATACCGAGAACCGCGTCCATCGTTCGCCCGAAGGATCGCCCCAAGGCGAACCATTGTCGACGAAGAAGGCCTCCGGGAGGCCGTAAAGGCGAAAGGTCTTCTCCAGGCGGCTGCGCACGGTATCTGTGCGTTGATCAGCACAGGCCTGCAGGCACAGATCATAGCGCGAGTGGTCGTCCACGACCGTCAGAGGATGGCATTGGGCATCATTGCCGAGCCGAACCCAGCCTTTGAAGTCCATCTGCCACAACAGATTGGGGGCCGGCATCTCGAAACGCTGGCTGGCCACCGCGCCGCCGGCCGGAGGCTTGATGCGGCCGGACCGACGCAAGATCTGATGGACTGTTGAGACGGCTGGCGCGCGAAAGCCATCGCGCTCGAGACAACGAGCTATCTTGCGAGCTCCCCAGGCCGGATGAGCATCGCGTACCGCGGTAATGCGCGCCTCGAGCTCGCAATCGGTCTGTCCCGGGCTCGCATGCGGTCGCCGCGAGCGGTCCTCGATGTCCTGGTCGGCCTGCCATCGTGCAAGCCATTTGTAGCCCGTATCGGGATGGATATTGAACCGCCGACAGAGTTCTCGTCGGTTCGCTCCCTCCTGCATCGCAAGCCGAACGAACTCTCGCCGCTGATCCATCACCGACACCTCTCGCCAGGGCATGGACTTGGCCTCCCACACTGCCAAATCCGTGCACTATGACGTGTCGGCTATGTCCCCGAACACCCGTCGGTCATGTCCCCGGGCTGAACACTTGACCGGGCGATCCAGTATTCCAGAGGCCTTCGTTGGAGAGCTCGCTCTCACCATATCTGGCGCGGCGTACTGTCATCGCCCGCTTTCGCGGGCGATGACAACGGAGGGTGAAGCTACTACGCCGCCCCGATCACAATCCCCACCGCCAGCACGATGGCGCCGCCGAGCACGATTTGGAATACGGCCTGGAGGAACGGTGTGTCCATGTAGCGCGCGCGGATGAAGGCGATCGCCCACAATTCGAAGAACACGACGACGCAGGCGATTGCGGTTGCGATCCAGAATGCGTTGGCCCAGCTGTCCGGCACGAGATAGGGCGCGGTGTGGCCGAGTCCGCCGAGCGTCGTCATTGCGCCGCAGGTGAGGCCGCGCAGCCAGGGCGAGCCGCGCCCGGTCAGCGAACCGTCGTCGGAGAGCGCTTCCGCAAAGCCCATGCTGATGCCGGCGCCGATCGATGCGGCAAGGCCCACCAGAAATGTCTGCCAGTTCTGGTGCGTGGCGAAGGCCGCCGCAAACAGCGGCGCCAGCGTCGAGACCGATCCGTCCATCAACCCGGCGAGGCCCGGCTGAACATATTGCAGCACGAACATCCGTCGCCGCGTCCGGTCTTCCTCGGCGCGCACGTCGGGCTTGAGGATCTCGCCCGTCAGTCTGGCGGCAGTGTTCTCGTGGCTCTTCTCGGCCTCGGCGAGGTCGCCGAGCAGCCGGCGGACGTTGACGTCCTCGGCCTGCTCGGCGGCCTTCGCATAGAAGCGCTCGGCCTCGAGCTCCATGGTCTCGACTTCTCTGCGGATCGTATCGAGCGCCAGGTTCTTGGTCAGCCAGATCGGGCGGCGGCGCAAAAAGCCCTTGACGTCCTCGCGGCGGATCGGCGGCAGGTGCTGGCCGAAACGCTGCTCGTACATTTCCAGTAGCATGTGCCGATGGCCGCGCTCCTCCTCAGCCATCTGCTCGAACAGCTTTGCCGAATCCGGATAGCGCTCCTTCAGGTCCTCGGCGAAGGTCATGTAAATGCGACTGTCCTCCTCCTCGGAGGAGATCGCGACCGCAAGCACCTCGCGCTCGGTCAGATCGGCAAAATTCTTCACGACGGCCCTGTCACGAGTTTAGAACTATTCTAAACTATATAGGACGCCGCGGTTCCCCGGTCAAATCAGCCGGTGCCGGCCTTCGCGAGGAAATCCAGCAGCAACCGGCTGACTTCGGCCGGCTGCTCCTGCTGCACCCAATGGCCGGCGCCATCGACGAGATGGCAGCCGAGCATCTTTGTGCACGCGCGCGCCTGCTTCGCCTCGAACACGCCGGGGCGCTGATAGGTGCCCCAGTCCTGCTTGCCGGAGATGAAGCAGGAGGGCACGTCGATGCTGCGGCCAGAGAACAGTTGCAGTTCGTGATTGAAAGCGCCCGACGTGCCGCAGCGATACCATTGCAGCCCACCCTGGAATCCGGTGCGGCCATATTCGGCGGCGTAATAGGCGAGCTCGCGGTCGGGCAGCCATTGATTGGCGGCGATCGCGGCCGGCGACGGCATCTCTTTCGCGACCGTCTCCGGCATGGTCTCATTCAGGTCCATCACGTAATAGGTCGGCAGCTTCGCCAGTTCGTTCGCCGACCACGATTCCAGCGGGTGCGGCTTGTTGCCGGTCCAGTCCGCGCTCTTGTGATGATAGTAGGCGCGTAGGAAATCGTGCACGCCCTGGGGCGCGCGGTGCATGTCGCCGTTGGCCGCGCGTGTCGAATAGTACCATTGATAGTGTTTTCGCGGGCGCGGCAGCGCGGCAAGCTCGCGATGCACTGCGTCTTCGGCCGCAGGCTTTGCCGGCGTGTCGGCTGTGTTGAAGGGCAGCGGCGGCGGTCCGCCGAACGGCGCGCTCATCATCGTCACTGAGCGAAACACGTCGGGCCGGATCAGCGCGCACCAGGCCGCCACCGGGCTGCCGAAATCATGTCCGACCACATCAACCTGCCGGTAGCCGAAAGCCGACACCAAGGCGAGCGCATCACGCACCAGGTTGAAGAGCGAGAAGGGCGCGAGATCGTCGTCGTACTCGGCGCTCCATCCCGTCGTGCGCCCATAGCCGCGCTGGTCCGGCGCGATCACGTGATAGCCGGCGGCGGCGAGCGCCGGCATCACCTTGCGCCACGAGAAGGCCAGCTCGGGAAAGCCGTGCAGCAGGAGGATGCTGGGGCGGCCCTTGGTCTCGAAGCCGGCTTCCAGCACATGCACGCGCAAGCCGTTGATGCCGTCGACGTAACGCGTGCGGATGCTGGCGGGAAGGGGGATGTCGGGGAGCGTTATCATCGTTTCCTCCGTGAGGGCGGGAGCTCTTACCCTCCCCTGGAGGGGGAGGGTCGATCGCGCGCAGCGCGAGCGGGGTGGGGTGATCTCTCCCCACGGGCAGTGTTCAACGAGGATAGACCGTCACCCCACCTCGGTTCGCATTCCGCTTCGCTCCATGCGAACCGATCCTCCCCCTCCAGGGGAGGATGGAGTTCGCAGCGCGAGCCGTCCTAGATCAAACCGCCGCGCAGACGAATCCGCTGCCCTTGCGCTTGATCTTCCCGACCGACGGCGAGGGGAAATGCGCGGTGCAGCACAGCGTGTCGGTGTCGCAATAGCGCTCCAGGAAGCTGCGGCGCGTTTTCGCCGCTGTGGCCTGATCGACGTCGAACTTCATCGACAGCTCCGGATAGAGCGCCTGCAGCGGCGAGTGAATGAGATCGCCGGAGAACACCGCATCGTCCTTGCCGCGTCCGATGGTGAAGGCGACATGGCCCGGCGTGTGGCCGGGCGTCGGCAGGATGCGGATGTGATCGCCGATCTGATGGTCGCCGCTGACGAGTTCGTGACGCCCCGCCTCCACCACCGGCAACACGCTGTCGGCAAAGGGCGGGACCTCCGCCTTCGCATTGTTCTCGGTCCAGTAGTCGAACTCCCGCTTGGCGAAGACATAGCGCGCCTTGGGGAAGGTCGGCACCCAGCGGCCGTTCTCGAGCCGGGTGTTCCAGCCGACGTGATCGGCATGCAGATGCGTGCACATCACGAAGTCGATGTCATTGACCGAAACCCCGGCGGCGTGGAGGCCGCGCAAATAAGTGTCGTCGGTCTTCAAGTGCCATTTCGGTCGCTGCGGCCGCGGCTTGTCGTTGCCGATGCAGCTGTCGATCAGGATGGTGTGATGCGGCGTCTTCACCACGTAGGACTGGAAGCACAGGATCAGCGTGTCCTGCTCGTCCAGTGCCTTGGCCTGCCGCATCCAGGCCCGGTTCTCGGCCAGCACCTCCGCTGTCAGTCCCGGAATGAACTCCAGCGCCGAGAAGAAGGGGGCTTCCTGCTCGATGACGCGATGGATGGTGAGATCGCTGACCGAGTATTTGAGGCTCATGAGAGCTCCTGCGATTTACGCTGGAGGCGGCACCGAGATCTTCACGGAGGGCCGCTCCAGCATCTTCTGATGGAAGGCGTCGAGCTTCGGATAAGCCTTGCGCCAGCCGCAATCGGCGAAGCGGAAGTCGGCATAGCCGAGCACGCAAACGAGGCCGATCTGCGAGATGTCCAACGGGCCGTTCAGCACCTCCGGCATGTTCTCGAAGCGCGCCATGCCGGTCCAAGCCCTGTTCCAATGGTCGTCCGACCAGGCCTGCCATTGCAGGCCCTGCGGCCGCACCATTTTCTCGTAGCGGCACAGCAGCATGGAATCGAGCATGCCGTTGATCAGCGAGTGGTTGGTCTTGGCCTTCCAGCGCCGCGGACCGTAGCCGGGGATCAGGCTGCCACCGGCAATCTCATTGAGATATTCGACGATGACGTAGGAGTCCAAAATCACGTCGCCGTCATTGGTGATCAGCACCGGCAGCTTCTTCAGCGGCGTGATGCGTGAATAGTCCTCGTTGGCCGTGCCCGGCGCGACGGTTGCGGGCACGAGCTCGATCTTGTCGATCAGCCCGAGCTCGATCGCGGCGATGCGCACCTTGCGGGCGAAGGGCGAGGCGGGGGAGAAGGTGAGTTTCATGGGAGTACCTTGACGAATATCCGGCAGTTGTTTTCGTCATTGCGAGCGAAGCAATCCAGGCTGTCTCCGGGGAAATAGTCTGGATTGCTTCGTCGCTTCGCTCCTCGCAATGACGGTGTGGCAACAGCTGTCGTCGCAGCTTACGCCGCGATGATCTCCTGGCGCTGCTCGCCGAGACCTTCGATGCCGAGCGTGACGACGTCGCCGACATTGAGGAAGGTGGGCGGCTTCATGCCGAGACCGACGCCGGGCGGGGTGCCGGTGGTGATGATGTCGCCGGGCAGGAGCGTCATGAACTGCGAGACGTAGGAGACGCATTTCGCCATGGAGAAGATCATGGTCTTGGTCGAGCCGGTCTGGCGGCGCTGGCCGTTGACGTCGAGCCACATCGACAGGTCCTGCACGTCCTTGATCTCGTCCTTGGTGGCGAGCCACGGCCCGAGCGGGCCGAACGTGTCGTGCGACTTGCCCTTAGTCCACTGGCCCAGGCGCTCGGTCTGGAAGTTGCGCTCGGAGACGTCGTTGCAGACGCAATAGCCGGCGACGTAGTTCAGCGCGTCGGCTTCCGAGACATATTTGGCACGGGTGCCGATGATCGCGGCAATCTCGACCTCCCAGTCGAGCTTGGTCGAGCCGCGCGGCTTCTCGACCGCGTCGTTCGGGCCGGACAGCGAGGTGTTCGCCTTCATGAAGATGATCGGCTCGCTCGGGATCGCAGCGCCGGTCTCCTTGGCGTGGTCGCTGTAATTGAGGCCGATGGCGACGAATTTCGAAATGCCGGTGACCGGTGCGCCGAACCGCGGCTTGCCCGACACGGCGGGCAGCGAGGCGGGGTCAAGGCCTGCCAGTTTCTTCAGGGACTCTGGCGAATAGGCCTCACCGGTCAGGTCCTTCACATGCGCCGACAGGTCGCGCAACTGGCCGGATCTATCGATCAGGCCGGGCTTTTCCGCACCCTTCTCGCCGTAACGAACAAGCTTCATTCTCGTTTCTCCCTGGGAATGGACCGATCGGTTGAACAGCTTCATGGAACAGGGCGGCGGGAAATTCAACCGCCTACGGCGCGGCGCATTGCAGCCCTCTGGATTCAGTGGGAGTTTCGTGTCCCGGACGCGACGCAGCGCGAAGCGGTGTGGCGCAGAGCCGGGACCCAAACCGCGACATTCTGGGTCCCGGCTCAGCGGGGCAGCGTTGCACGCTGCACCGCGTCCGGGACACGGAGATCAACCTAAAGCCACAAATCTGAACGCGTCTCCCGCCCGCTTGATATGCCCCGCCGAATAATGCCCGCCGATCACCAGCGTCGGCGTGTCGGCAAAACGCGAGAACATCTCGTGCCGGGTCGCCGCCGATTGAGCGGGATCGGAATCGACGACCGAGCACCAGTCGAGATGCGCCATCTGGCAGGGATGATGGGCAACGTCGCCGGTCAGAAGCCCCTGCTCGCCACCGGACTCGATCAGGACGCTCATGTGCCCGGGACTGTGGCCCGGGGTTGGGATCAGCTTGATTTCCTCGCAGAGCCGGTGGTCGCTCGGGATCAGCTCGGCCTGGTCAGCATCGACGACCGGCTTCACGGAATCGTTGAACACCGCAACCTTATCCGGCTCGGCCGTGTAATCGCGCCAGTACTCATATTCGGTCCTGCCGAAGACGTAGCGCGCCTTCGGAAAGGTCGGCACCCATCGGCCGTCGACCAGCCTCGTGTTCCAGCCGACATGGTCGACGTGAAGATGCGTGCACAGCACGGTGTCAATGCTGTCAGGCGGAAAACCCGCCGCGGTCATGGTCTCCAGAAACGGCGTGCTGCGGTTGTTCCAGGTCGGGACGCCGCGGCCCTGCTTGTCGTTGCCAAGGCCGGTGTCGACCACGATCCGGCGCGAAGGCGTCTCCACCACAAGCGAGTGGATCGACATCTTCAGCCGGCCTTCTTCGGTGGCGAACTGCGGGATCAGCCAGGGCAGTTTGCGGATTTCGTCGTTGGTCGCTGCCGGCAGGATGAAGCGGGTCGAGCCCACCGTCTCCATTTCGACGAATTTCGTGATCCTGACCTTGCCGACCTTCCACTGCATCCGGCGCATCCCCGTGTTCTTGCTCTTGCGTTGGAACATGCGCACTTTCCGCCATCAAGCGCAATGGATCATCTGAGGTGATGTGGCGTTATCGCGAGGAACCGGAAAGAAGCCGGAGAGGAGCCATGCCAGAGCTTGCGATTTCCGCGGACAAGGTCGCCTTCATCATCGAGAAGGCGCGCGAATTCGACGTCAAGGAGGCGGCTTCCGATCCGGATTCCGGCTCGAACCCGAGCGATGACGACTCGATCGGCGTCCTCGAGGACAACGGATCCGATCCGGTCGGCCACGAGCTCGGCAGCTTCATGATCGTCTTGAACGAGGACGAGCAGATCGATCTCGTCGCGCTGACCTGGCTCGGTCGCGGCGACGGCACCATCGATGATTGGGACGATTTGCGCGCGCGCGCCGTGGAGGCGCGGGGCGCGTATGGCAGCCCGCGCCGTGAAACGGTGCACTATCTGCTCGGCGAGCCCATGCTGGGCGATCTGCTCGCTGCCGGACTCGACGAATTCGGTATCGACTGGGCCAATGAGCGTCTCACCGCCGATTCCTCCGATCCCAGCGAGCGCGACGAGGACGAAGCGACGAAGCAGCGGTGAGTTTGCTTCACTAGCCAGCTTGCGGGTCTCTTCGCCTCTCCCCGCTTGCGGGGAGAGGCCGGATTGCACTGAAGATGCAATCCGGGTGAGGGGGAGTCTCCGCGAGTCCAACTCTCACCGTGCTTGGCGGAGAGAGCCCCTCACCCCAACCCTCTCCCCGTAAGAACGGGGCGAGGGAGTACACCTGCAATCGCGACTACAGCGTTCCCGGGAACGCGCCGCCATCGAGCAAGATGTTCTGCCCGGTGATGAAGCCTGCCTTGGCGCCGCAGAGGAAGGCGCAGGCATAGCCGAACTCGTCGGGCTGGCCGAAGCGGCCCGCAGGGTTGAGCTTGGCACGGTCGGCAAGGATCTGCTCCGGCGTGACGCCGCGCTTGTCGGCCTCGGCCTTGGCGGTGCCGGTAAGACGATCGGTTTCGAACGGGCCAGGCAACAGGCCGTTGATGGTGACGTTGTTGATCACGGTCTTGCGCGACAGGCCGGCGATGAAGCCGGTGAGGCCGGCGCGTGCACCGTTGGAGAGGCCGAGGATGTCGATCGGCGCCTTCACCGCGGCCGAGGTGATGTTGACGATGCGGCCGAACTTGCGCGCCATCATGCCGTCCACCGTCGCCTTGATCAGCTCGATCGGCGTCAGCATATTGGCGTCGATCGCCTTGATCCAATCGTCACGGGTCCAGTTGCGGAAATCGCCGGGCGGCGGGCCGCCGGCATTGTTGATCAGGATATCAGGCTCGGGGCAGGCCTTCAGCACGGCCTCGCGGCCCGCCGGCGTCGTAATGTCGCCGACGATCTCGGTGACGGTCACGTCAGGATAGGCCTTGCGGATATCGTCGGCGGTCTTCTTCAGAGCTTCGGCACCGCGCGCAGTCAGCGTGACGTGAACGCCGGCCTCCGCCAGCGAGATGGCGCAGGCGCGCCCGAGGCCCTTGCTGGATGCGCAGACGATGGCGCGGCGACCTTTGATCCCAAGATCCACTGTTTCACTCCCGTAATGTCAGGCAGGTTTTGGATGCGGCCACTCTAGCCAACATCGATGTCGCTGATAAGGGACGGGCTCGCTTCAAAATGCATGGCGCGCGCTGCGGCGATGCAAATGCGCCCTAGATGCGCCGCTCCTGCTTGAGCCGGTCGATCGCGGCAGCCGCTTCCGGCGGCAGCGATTTGAATCCCATCCGCCCCACCGTCGAGAACAACGGCCGCAGATGCGAGCCGGCGAGGAACGGCGGCTCGCGGTTGGCCGGCACGATCTGGTCGAACACCGCTACCAGCGTGATGGCGACGAGGCCGACCCTGATGGCGCCGAGCGCAGCGCCGCCGAGCCGGTCGCCGATGCCGGCCTCGCCGATGGTGTCGTTCAGCGCGACACGGCCGATATGCCCGAGCAGCATGCCGACCACCACGAAGATGGCGAAGAACCAGATCCAGTTCTGGAGCAGCGGCGAATTCGGATTGGCTGCGATCTGCGGCGCGATCAGCGGCATCAACGCCACCGCCATCGGCGCGGCGAGGAGATAGGCGAGGATGGTCATGGCGCTGCGCAGCAGCCCGGTCCTGAATCCGAGGCCGACCGCGATGGCGAGTGCCGCATAGACCACAAGATCGAAACTGTTCATGCTGCGAGCTCACCTCGGGGAACGTTGCCGCGCTGGAACGAATGAACGCCGAACCGATCATTCCGGTTTCAGATCGCTAAAATCGTCTGTATTGATGGCTGCAAAAGCTCAGCGATCACGCCCAAGGAAATCGTCATGTCAGACCTGTTCGACGTCAGTAAAGAAACCATCCTCGTAACCGGCGCGAGCCAGGGGCTGGGGCGGCAATTTGCCCGGGTGCTGGCGGCCCATGGCGCATCCGTCGCGCTCGCGGCGCGGCAGACCGACAAGCTGAAAAGCCTGGAAGAAGAAATCCGCGGCAAGGGCGGCCGCGCCGCCGCCGTCGCGCTCGACGTCACCGACACCGCGTCGATCGCCAGGGCGGTCGATGCGGTGGAAGCCGCGCTCGGGCCCGTCACCGTGCTGATCAACAATGCCGGCATCGCCATCGAGAAACTCGCGACCGAGCAGACCGAGGCCGATTGGGATGCCGTGATCGGCGCCAATCTGAAGGGCGCCTATTTCCTCGCGACGGAAGTGGCGCGGCGCATGATCGCGCGCAAGCAGTCGGGCAATATCGTCAACATCGCCTCCGTGCTCGGCACCGGCGTGCTTAAGGCAGTGTCGCCCTACGCGATCTCCAAGGCCGGCATCATCCAGGCGACCAGGGCGATGGCGCTGGAGCTCGCGGGGCAGAACATCCGCATCAACGCGCTCGCGCCCGGCTATATCGACACCGAGATGAACCACGCCTTCTGGTCGACGCCGGCAGGCGAGCGCCTGGCCAAACGCATCCCGCAGCGCCGCGTCGGCGCCGAATCCGATCTCGACGGCGCGATCCTGCTGCTGGCGTCGAACGCCTCGCGCTACATGACGGGCAGTGTGGTCACCGTGGACGGCGGGTTCTTGCTGAATTGAGCGCGTCTTCGCCTCTCCCCGCGTGCGGGGAGAGGCCGGAATTTGCGCAGCAAATTCCGGGTGAGGGGGAGCCTCCGCGAGTCCGTCTCTCACCGAGTTCGCGGATAGAGGCCCCTCACCCCAACCCTCTCCCCGTAAGAACGGGGAGAGGGAGAAGAGCTACCGCATCTCCGTCGCCTTCTCCGCGATCACGATGGTCGGCGCGTTGGTGTTGCCGCCGATCAGCGTCGGCATGATCGAGGCGTCGACGGCGCGCAATGACGGTGCTTGCAGCCCCTACGACATGAAGCGCATCAACTTCTCCAGCCGCGCGATCTTGCCGCCATAGGGCGGATAGAGGTCGGCGAGGCGGTTGAACTTGGAGCGATAGAACACCGGCTTCAGCTTGCTGAAGGTGCGAAAGCCCCACTCGCCGTGATAGGCGCCGGTGCCGGATGCGCCGACGCCGCCCATCGGCTGGTTGATTTGCGTGAAGTGGAACAGGCAGTCGTTGATTGTGACGCCGCCGGAGATGGTGCGTGACAGCACCTCGTCGCGCGCGTTGCTGTCCTTGCCGAACCAGTACAGCGCCAGCGGCCGGTCGCGGGCGTTGACGAAGGCGATGGCGTCGTCCGGATCGCGATAGCCCAGCACCGGCAGCACGGGCCCAAAGATCTCCTCCTGCATCACCGCCATCGCTTCGGTCGCACTGAGGATCAGCGTCGGCGGGAATTTGCGGTGGGCCTTCCAGTTGGGATCGTCAGGCCTTGCCGGTTGCAGGAGCTTGGCGCCGCGCTGGGCCGCATCCGCGACGAGGCCTTCGAGCCGCGCATAGTGTCGGTCGGAGATGACGGAGGTGTAGTCCTTGTTGGCGGGATCGGTGCCGAACATGCGCCGCATCTGCGCGCGCACTTTTTCGGCAAAGGATTGCACCGAATTCTCCGGCACCAGCACATAGTCCGGCGCGATGCAGGTCTGCCCAGCATTGAGCAGCTTTCCATAGGCGATGCGCTCGGCCGCCTCATTGAGATCGGCCGAGGCGTCGATGATCGCCGGCGACTTGCCGCCGAGCTCGAGCGTAATAGGCGTCAGATTGCGTCCCGCGGCCTCCGCGACCAGCCGCCCAACCCGCGTCGAGCCGGTGAAGACGAGATGATCGAACGGCAGGTGCGCAAAGCCCTTTGCGATCTCGTCCTCGATGCCGGTGACGAGCACTTCGGTGGCATCGAACCTCCGCCCGACCGTTTCCTTCAGCAGCGCCGAGAAGTGCGGCACGAGCTCGCTCGGCTTGATGATGACACGGTTGCCGGCGGCGATGGCGCCGATCGCGGGCGCGAGCGTGAGCTGCAGCGGATAATTCCAGGGCGCGATGATGCCGACCACGCCGAGCGGCTGCGGCATCAGCCGGTTGCGCGCGGGCAGGAATTGCAGCGCGGTCGCGACCCGCTGTGATGTCATCCAGCTCTTCAGGTGTTTTGTGGCATGCCGGATCTCGGAGAACACCAGCATGGTCTCGGCAATCGTGGTCTCGACCGCCGAGCGGTGGCCGAAATCGGCCGAGATCGCCTGCCGGAAGCGCTCCTCATTGTCCGCGACCACCGCGCGCAGCCGCGCCAGCCGGTCGAGCCGCTCGGCCAGGTCAGGCGCCGGCTCGGCCCGCGACCGCGCGACCATGGCATGGAAGGCATCCTGCAGCGCCCGCAGCGGGGTGCCTGTCAGGGACTGGTCCAAGGCAGGGTCCAAGGTAGGGTCCAAAGTACGGTCCATGGCGTTCCTCCCTAAAATGGGCGTCCGGCCCTGATTTTGTTGCGGCCAAGCTGGCCCTTTGCGGAACTCCTGGCAAGTGCATGCCAAACGGACCCAAAATCGGTCCATCCGCTGTCATAAAGTCGAAAAAAACGTTCCCGCAGCCCTTTCCAAAGGCAGCCCGCCTTGATACATACGCCCCGCACCCGATGGGCGTTGCCCGGGGTTGCCTTCCAAGGAAGCCTTTGGGACGGACGGAGCAAGCCAACAGCGTCGGCCTTACCTCACTGTCCCCGGCATTTTGGCGAAGGCAAAGCAAGTGTTTAACGCGGGGTGGAGCAGCCCGGTAGCTCGTCAGGCTCATAACCTGAAGGTCATAGGTTCAAATCCTATCCCCGCAACCAACTTAGTTGAGAACCCCAGCAATCTGAATGACTTGCTGGGGTAATTTTTTGTGCCCGAAATCGGCCCCAATAACATCAATGACTTAGCTTATAGGTTCAAATCACCCCGCAACCACACGTCGTGTCGTCACTTGCGAATGTCCGTTCTCCAGCGGCGGTCAGCTTGGCCGTTTGATCAGAAAACATAGCGCTTGCTGACCGAGCACCGATTGTCTTGGCGGTCCTTGGATTTTCATTGGGTCATGGGGGAAAGGGACGAGGAGATCTCGGACACTGAAGCCCGTGTTGTTTCCATCCGCGAAGATAAGCTCCTCAGGACGCTCGCTCGCCTGATCGGCCGTCAAATGGCACGCGAGCAGTTTGAAGCAACAAGCCAAAGCGCTCAGGCGCCGCTATCTCGCCGAATCGATAGATGGCGACTCGCAGACAGCACCGTGAGCATAGACTTCGGAAGCTGCGACGTTAATGTTTCGTGAGTCCACTGAGGTCCCGAAGGCGCCTTCATCTTCAGGGTCGCAAGCTGGGCTTCGATGATCTTACGATCGTTGCGGAGTCCGTGCCTGCGAGTGAGCGCTACTTCGACCTCGACCTGAAGCCGGAGATGCAAGGTTTCATGTCCTGTCGGCAGATGGAGCCGCCCGGGAATCTCCCTTCTCGAGGTGGCCAGTCAACCCGTCGAGATGCGCGCGGTGAGCCGATTTTCGGCCAGCGGAAGACAAGTACCTGGATGCCTCAGCCTCCCGAGCGCTTCTTCGAAGATGCCAAGTATCTCTACATCCCGATGATCGATCCATTGAGGCCGTCAATGCCGATCGATCTTGTGGCGCAATATGCGGCGCTCGCCGAGGGAGTTTGTCAAAGGAATGATGCTGACGTCCCAAACCGGTCTCGGTTATTTTGACAACATCGGTCTCGCACGATTCAAATTTTGTTTTTTTGACCTCGAGGCAGGCAAATTTCGGCCCGCGTGGTCGTTGCCACGGTGCGCGGCGATGAACATGGCGACGGCCGAGCGGCAATAGGATTCGATTTCGTTGTCGTCCTCTGCTCTCGCCTGATCGAAGCGTGCGATCATCAGGAGATCGGATCCTTTGAAAAGCGCGGCGAACAAGCGGGCGGACCGGAGAGGATCGGGGACGTTCAGAAGACCCTTCGCGTGCATCTGACGCAACAGGGCCTCGATTTGGGCGATGACATGGGCGGGGCCGCCTTCGAAATGAAGCTTGCTCAGCGCGTTTTGACTCGTCTTGTCGGCCATGACCATGGCTTCGACACTGCGGACGTCCGGTCTCAACAGCGTGCGAAGCAGTAATGATCCCACCGCCATGAGCTGATCTTCGGCCGAACTGTCGACTCCTTCAGGCAGGGCCTGTGGGGCAAACAACTGTTGGCAGCCGGCCGCCATGGCCGCGCCGAACAGCGCCTCCTTGTTCTCGAAATGCCGGTAGATACTGAGCTTGGATATCTTCGCTCGCTGGGCGACCTTGTCCAAGGTCGTCGCCTGAAAACCCAATTCCAAAAAGAGTTCGCGCGCGGCGTCGACGATCGTTTGGCCAAGCGCCTCGTTGGCGGGCCGGCCGCGCCGGCCCTGAATTTTTTCGGTCACGACAATTCCAGTACTTGACAGTATCTCAATTCTTGCATTATGATACCATGAAGTATCTGAAATGTGCAAGACGGGTAGGTTGCAACCTATCCTCCAACGGAGCCCATCACCATGGATGACGTCATCATCATCGGCGGCAGCTTTGCCGGTCTCGCCGGCGCCCTGCAGCTCGGCCGTGCCCGCCGCAAGGTCACCGTTCTCGATACCGGCCTGCCGCGCAACCGCTTCGCCGGCCACTCGCATGGCCTGCTCGGCCACGATCACAAGCCGCCGCTGGACATCCTGGCCGAGGCGCGGCGGCAACTGGCGCGTTATCCCACGGTCAGGCTGGTCAATGCCCGGGCCGACAGCATCTCCGGCAACATCGACAAATTCTCCGTCCTCACTGGCGATGGCGAAAGCTTTGGGGCGCGCCGCCTGATCCTGAGCTATGGCATCGTGGACCAGATGCCTGATGTTCCGGGTTTTGCCGAAGGCTGGGGCACGTCCATCGTGCCCTGCCCCTATTGCGACGGCTTTGAAGTCGCCGGCCAGCATTGGGGCCTCATCTGGTCCGGCCCGCAGTCGCACAATCAGGTTAGGCTGTTCCACGATTGGACCGACAGGTTGACGCTGTTCGCCAATGGTCATGACATTCCGCCCGATGTCCGGGCCGATCTGGCGCGACGCAACATACCCGTCGTCGATGGCCGGATTACCGGGATCGCCCGACGCGGGGCCCATAGCGCCACCGTCAAGCTCGATACCGGCCCCGATGTCGCGGTCGACATCCTGTTCGCACATCCGCGCAACAAGCCGTCCGCCAGCCTGCATGAATCGCTGGGCCTCGCCACGGTCGATACGCCCCTCGGCATCATCCTCAAGGTCGACGAGCGCCGCCAAACCAGCATGCCCGGCATCTACGCCGCCGGCGACCTCGCCAACCCCATCACGCCGCCTTCGGTCACCCTGGCATCAGCGCACGGCGCGATGGCGGGTATCTTCGCCCAGCAGTCGATGGTGGTTTGAGAGCGCAGATTGGAGATGAGCATGGCGGTCGAATCGGACAGCGCGGGTGTGCGCTTCCCTCCGCCCTTCATCTATCTGGGAGCGCTACTGTTGGGGCTGGCGGCGGAGCGGTTCGTCACTCTGCGCTCTTTCGGCATCGACGGGCGGTTGCTGTTCGCGACCGGCACGCTGCTGTTCGTGGCCGGCGCGGCGATGATGCTTGCGGCGGCTGGGCTGTTCCGGCGGCTTGGCACCAACGTTCCGCCGTCGCAGCCAACGACCCTCATCGCAACGACCGGCCCTTATCGGTGGACCCGCAATCCCATGTATCTCGGAATGGCGCTTAACTATGCCGGCCTTGCGATCGGCTTCGACGGGCCGATCGCCTTCGCCTTGCTCCCGTTGGTGCTGATCGCGATCCAGACGCAGGTGATCGCCCGCGAGGAGCGCTATCTCGAAGCGAAGTTCGGAGACGACTACCGCCGCTACAAGGCCGAGGTTCGCCGCTGGCTCTGACTATTCCGCAGCTGCCGCCTGCGGGGCCTTCCGCTTCGACAGGCGGGCAGGTGTCGTTGTTCGCAACTACAGGAGCTTCGCAATGCAGTTGACCGTCAACAGTAAGCGCTACGATCTGGATGTCGAACCGGAAATGCCGCTCCTTTGGGTGCTGCGGGACGAGCTTGGTATCTCGGGACCGAAGTACGGTTGCGGTGCGGGCCTTTGCGGTGCGTGCACCGTTCATATCGACGGTACCGCCGTTCGCTCCTGCTCGATCAACGCTGGCGAGGTCCGCGGCAGCATCACGACGATCGAGGGTCTAGGAACTCCCGCGAACCTGCACGTCGTTCAGCAGGCCTGGATCGAGCACCAGGTAGCGCAGTGCGGCTATTGTCAGTCCGGCCAAATGATGACCGCAGCGGCCCTGCTGTCCAAAACCCCCGATCCCTCGGACGCCGAAATCTCCGACGCCATGGACGGAAATCTTTGCCGATGCGGGACTTACACGCGCATCCACAGCGCCGTCAAAACGGCAGCCCAGATGATGAAGGGGAAATAGCGTGGCGCGGCTCAAGACGATTGCAAGACGCACGTTCCTGATCGGCTCCGCTGCGATCGCCGGTGGCGTCGCCTTCGGCTATTACCGATTGCGCCAGGATCCTCCCAATCCCCTGCTCAAGGACCTCAAGGCGGGGGAAGCCGCGATCACGCCTTACGTCCGCGTCGACGCCGAGGGCGTTACGCTCATCACTCCGCGCGCCGACAAGGGCCAAGGCGCGTATTCCATCCAGGCTCATCTGATCGCCGAAGAGCTTGACGTGGATCCGCACAAGGTTCGCATCGATCCTGGTCCACCAAGTCCGGCCTACTTCAACAGCCGGGTGATGGACGACAGTCTGCCCTTCTCCACGATCGACGATGGCATGATGGCGCGTGGGGCGCGGGGAGGTGGCGAAGTGTTGAGCCGCATTCTCGGCATGCAGATCACAGGAGGCTCCTCCACCGTACCCGACGGCTATCAAAAACTCCGCATGGCGGGCGCGGTCGCGCGCGAGACTTTGAAGGAGGCGGCGGCCAGAAGGTCGGGCGTGTCCCGATCGCAATTGAAAACCAGGGACGGTCAGGTCATCTTGCCCGATGGCAAGTCCCTCACTTACGCGGAGCTGGCCGTTGAGGCAGCGCAACTTGCACCCGTGATTGATGTCACGCTCCGGCCGGAACAGGAGTGGCGCTACATCGGCAAGAAGATGCGCCGGATCGATATCGTCCCCAAGTCTACCGGTACGCAACAATACGGGATCGATATTCGTCCGGACCGGGTCGTGTACGCCACCGTCCGCGCCAATCCCGGCATGGGAGGCACGATCAAACGATATGATGCCTCCAGCGCAGAGAAGATGAGAGGCGTCAAAAAGATCGTCCCGATCAAAGACGGTGTGGGTGTCATTGCCGATAACACCTGGAGAGCCTTTCAGGCCGCAGCCGCCATCAAGATCGAATGGAATGATCCTCCTTATCCAGCCGACTCGGCGGGAATGTGGAAGGTGCTGGAGAATTCATTCTCCAAGGACCAGCAGGACAGCCGGCTTCGCAATGACGGTGATGTCGAGAAGGCTTTCGCCGGCTCGTCCAAGCCGATTGAGGCGGAGTATCGGACCCCATATCTGGCCCACGCGCCGCTCGAGCCCATGAATGCGGTCGTACTCTACACGAAGGAACGGCTCGACATCTGGACGGGAACGCAGATCCCGGTCTTCCTCCGTGGGCATGCGGCAAAGCTGACGCGACTGCCGGAAGAGAAGATCTATGTGCACGCTCAGCTGATGGGCGGCAGCTTCGGGGCAAGGCTCGACGATACCTACGCGTTGCAGGCGATCGAACTCGCAATGGCCATGGAAGGCGTCCCGGTCAAGATGACCTGGAGCCGTGAAGAGAACATGGGGCACGACTATCCGCGTCCGATCCAACTCTCGCGGGCCAAGGGAACGGTTCGCGATGGCATGGTCGAGAGCATGAGCATCGATGTGGCGGGACAATCGATGGGAGCGTCCTGGTTCAATCGGTTGCAGGCGCCCGTTCCCCCCGGCCCCGATGTTTCAAGCGTCAACGGTATTTGGGACCAACCTTTCGCAATACCGAACTTTCGTGTGACGGGTTACAAGGCGAAGGAAATGGTGCCAGTCAGCCCGTGGCGATCGGTTGGAGCGTCCGCCAATGGCTTTCACCATGCCTCCTTCCTGGACGAACTGATCCATGCCGCGGGCGCGGATCCGATGGCAGAGCTTATTCGTCTCTGCAATCATGAGCCGTCCAAGAAGGTGCTGCATACCTTGCGTGATATTTCCGCCTGGAAAGGCTCGCGAATCGACGATCGACGAGCCCGCGGCGTGGCGCTGACTTTGTCCTTCGGCGTGCCAATGGCTCAAGTCGTCGAGGTGAGCTACGCGCCTCAAGGCATCAAGATCGACAAGGTTTATGCCGTTTGCGATGTGGGGCGCATTCTGGACCCCGTCAATTTCGAAGCGCAGGTGCGGGGTGGCATCATCTGGGCTTTGGGCCATGCCATGAACTGCGAGCTGACCTACGAAAACTTTGCGCCGGTCCAGACGAACTTTCACCTGTTCGAAGGCATGAGATTCCATCAGGCGCCGGAAATCATCGTCAAGGGGTTGGAGCTTGGTGGGGACGTGCGAGGAATTGGTGAACCTCCGGTACCGCCGGCGGCACCGGCTCTCGCCAATGCGATCTTTGCTCTCACCGGGAAGCGAGTACGCGAATTGCCTCTCAACAGAAGCGTCAATTTCGCTTGATGGGTTGAGCTCTATCGCCCACTTGCCGGTGCTTGCCCGAGCACCACCGTCTTCCCTCACGCAAGCCGAAAATCTTGGGTTGAGTGACTCAACATCCCTCAGAAGTGACGTCGACCACATAATCAGCTTGGAGGAACGCATGTGCGCTAACAAATCAGACCTATTTCAAAACCTGTCCCACCTGGTCATCGCAGCGGTGGTAGGCCTAGTCGCGGCCTCGGCTGCGAGTGAGGCCCGATCGCAGACCGTGATCCTATCGGGATCGCCGTTCCCGGAAAGTCTGGCAGCGACAACGGATGGAACGCTCTTTGCCAGCAGCTTGACGAACGGCGGAATCGCGCGCGTCAAGCCGGGCGCCTCCGAGGCCGAAGCCTGGATCAAGCCGGGGACATTCGATACGCGATCGACGTTCGGCGTTCTCGCCGACGAGACGTCAGGGCTTCTTTGGGTATGTTCGAACGATGCCACCCCACTCGGCGTCAAAGGTCCAAACACGATCGAAGGCTCGTTCGTTAAGGGGTTTGACCTCAAAACCGGGGAGGGAAAAATCAGCGTGCAATTGCCCGCGAAACCTTCGCTCTGCAACGATCTCGCGATTGGGCCGGACGGAGCGCTCTACGTCACGAATACTCTGCAGCCGCAGATCCTTCGCCTGAAGAAAGGGTCTTCCGAGCTCGACGTCTGGGTCCAGGACGCAAAGCTGAAGGGGGGGCTTGATGGGATTGCGTTCGGGCCGGATGGCGCTTTGTACGTCAACACCTTCCAAAGCGGCGAACTCTTCCGCATCGAATCCAAATCGGGAGTCGCTGGTGCAGTCACGAAGCTTGAGACGTCGCGCCCGATCAAGTTCCCGGACGGTCTTAGGGCAGACAAGACCGGATTCGTGATGGTTGAAGGCACCGGTCCGCTTTCTAAGGTCACGATCGTCGGGGATCGGGCCCAAATCGAAACGATCAAGGAATTCGCTGGACCAACAGGCGTCGCGCGCGTCGGCGACAAGCTTTGGGTAGCGGAAGGCCAGATTGGCTATCTCATGGATCCTTCCAAGAAGGGCCAGACGCCGACCTTCCAGCTGCGGTCAATCGAGGCTCCCTGACCGGCACGAGATCCTCGTCGCGCCCGGCGCGATCGAGACGGATTTCGCGGGCGGCGCCTTGAAGAGCACGCCCGCGATCCAGGACTATTTCCGCGCCATCACGGGGATCATCGTGCGGACTGATATCGCAACCGATAGTTCAACGAGCGTATTTTTCCGCGATCTTGTTGCCAATCGAAAGCGCTTCAGCCTCCATGAATTTCAAACCGGTCGCGGTTTTTGACCACATCGGTCACGCACGATTCAAATTTTGTCTTTTGACCTTGGCGCAGGCAAATATCCGCCCGCATAGTCGTTGCCGCCATGCGCGGCGATGAACATGGCGACGGCCGACTGGCAATAGAATTTGATTTCGTTGTCGTCCTCTGCTCTCGCCTGATCAAAGCGTGCGATCATCAGGAGATCGGATCCTTTGAAAAGCGCGGCAAACAAGCGGGCGGACCGGAGAGGATCGGGCACGTTCAAAAGTGCCTTCGCGTGCAACTGACGTAACAGGGCCTCGATTTCGGCGATGACATGGGCGGGGCCGGCTTCGAAATGGAGCTTGCTTAACGACTTTTGATTCGTCTTGTCGGCCATGACCATGGCTTCGACACTGCGGACGTCTGATCTCAACGGCGTGCGAAGCAGTAATGATGCCACCGCCGTGAGCTGATCTTCGGCTGAACCGTCGACGCCTTCAAGAAGGGCTTGTGGTGCAAACAACTGATGGCAGCCGGCCGCCATGGCCGCGCCGAACAGCGCCTCCTTGTTCTCGAAGTGCCTGTAGATGCTGAGCTTGGATATCTTCGCCCGCTGGGCGAGCTTGTCCAATGTCGTCGCTTGAAAACCCAACTCCACAAAGAGTTCGCGCGCGGCGTCGACGATCGTTTGGCCAAGCGCCTCGTTGGCGGGCCGGCCGCGCCGGCCCTGGATTTTTTCGGTCACGACAATTCCAGTACTTGACAGTATTCTAATTCTGGCATTACGATACCACATAGTATCTGAAATGTGCAAGCCCACGGTGACTTCCATGCAACGACGAGCCCTACTGAAGTTGGCTGCGCTTTCGACCATCGGCCTCGCGCGCGCTCAGGCCACCGCCAAGCCCAACGCGTCCTCCCCCATCCCCAACACGGAGCCCACCATGGAAGACGTCATCATCATTGGCGGCAGCTTTGCCGGTCTCGCTGGCGCCCTGCAGCTCGGCCGTGCCCGCCGCAAGGTCACCGTTCTCGATACCGGCCTGCCGCGCAACCGCTTCGCCGGCCACTCGCATGGACTGCTCGGCCACGATCACAAATCGCCGCTGGACATCCTGGCCGAGGCGCGGCGGCAGTTGGCGCGTTATCCCGCGATCAAGCTGGTAAGTAGCCGGGCCGAAAGCGTCTCGGGCGCCATCGACGATTTCAACGTCCTCACGTCCGATGGCGAAAGCCTTCGGGCGCGTCGTCTGATCCTGAGCTACGGCGTCGCCGACCAGATGCCTGATGTTCCGGGCTACGCCGAAGGCTGGGGCACGTCCATCGTGCCCTGCCCCTATTGCGACGGCTTTGAAGTCGCCGGCCAGCATTGGGGCCTCATCTGGTCCGGCCCGCAGTCGCACAATCAGGTCAGGCTGTTCCACGATTGGACCGACAGGTTGACGCTGTTCGCCAATGGTCATGACATTCCGCCCGATGTCCGGGCTGATCTGGCGCGACGCAACATACCCGTCGTCGATGGCCGGATTACCGGGATCGCCCGACGCGGGGCCCATAACGCCACCGTCAAGCCCGATACCGGCCCCGATGTCGCGGTCGACATCCTGTTCGCACATCCGCGCAACAAGCCGTCCGCCAGCCTGCATGAATCGCTGGGCCTCGCCACGGTCGATACGCCCCTCGGCATCATCCTCAAGGTCGACGAGCGCCGCCAAACCAGCATGCCCGGCATCTACGCCGCCGGCGACCTCACCACGCCCTTTTTGCCCTCGGTGACGCAGGCATCATCGCAGGGCGCGATGGCGGGTATCTTCGCCCAGCAGTCGATGGTGGTTTGAGAGCAAGCAGCATCGATCTCGCCGGTTTCAATCGCACAATCAACGGGAGCGCCACCATGGCCGCCATCAAACCATTCAAGCCCCTGGACGAGAAATTTCCGTTTGACCGCCAACTCGGTATCGCGGCCGCGCCTGTCGTGCTCATCAACCTCTTCATGGTCGATCCCGCCGACGAAGCGGGCTTCCTGGACGCTTTCAAGGCGGCTGCCGAAATCATAACGAAGCAACCAGGCTTCATCTCTATGCAACTGCATCGAGCGATCGGCGATAGCCCGACTTACCTGAACTATGTGGTGTGGGAATCCACCGAGACGGTCCGCACCGCCTTCACCCAGCCCGAGTTCGTCGCGAAGCTTTCGGCCTATCCTTCATCGGTCGTAGCCAGCCCGCACCTGTTCCAGAAGGTCGCCGTCTCCGGCTTTTGCACGGCCTGACTCCGGAAATGGCGCCTTTTGAGCCGACACGCTGACGCTCTTCGCCGATGCCGCGAACATGATCCAGCTCAACATCACGACGCTCACAGAGCCAGGATCGGCGAAGAATGGATCGCTTCATCCTGTTCGCCCTTGCCACTCGCTGGAGACGATGCGCGCTTTGGCATCGGACAGCTTAGCCAAGAACGAATTAGAACGAGGATATGTCATGGCACAGCACAATGCCGATCGCGTCGCCGACTGGAATGGCCAAAGCGGGGAGCGCTGGATCGCCCACCAGGCCCAGCTCGACGCCAGGCTGGCGGTGTTCGGCCAGGCCGCGATCGAAGCCGCCGCGCCCGCGGTGGGCGAGCGTGTGCTGGACGTCGGCTGCGGCGCGGGCGCGTCGACTCTGACTCTGGCCGACCGCGTCGGCGCGGGAGGCCAAGTGCTGGGCGTGGACATATCCGAACCGCTGATCGCCCGAGCGCGCGCGCTCGCGCCACAGAATACGCCGGCCCTGTTCCGAGTGGCCGACGCCAGCAGCGCCGAGTTGCCTGAGGGGGCGTTCGACATCCTGTTCTCGCGTTTCGGGGTGATGTTCTTCGGCGATCCGACGGGGGCGTTCGCCCATATGCGTCGCGCGCTCAAGCCGGGCGGGCGGGTCGCGTTCGTCTGCTGGCGCGGCGTAGCCGAGAACGATTGGATGCGCCTGCCGATGGGCGCGATCAGGGGGATCGTCCCGCCGACGGCGCCGCCCGATCCCGAAGCGCCCGGTCCATTCTCGTTCGGCGACCCGGGGCGCGTGGATCGGATCCTGATGGCGGCCGGCTTCACCGACATCGCTATCGCGCCCTTCGATGTTCTTGTCCCGTTTGGCGAGGGCGCGACGCGGGATGCGGCGATCGACGACGCGGTGAAGATGACGTTCGAGGTCGGCCCGCTGTCGCGCGTGCTCGCTGATCAGCCCGACGACATCCGCGCTCGCGCCTCGGCCGCGGTTCGTGCCGCCTTCGCGGGCCGTCCCGGTGAGCGGTCGCTGATGATCGAGAGCGCGGCGTGGATCGTCACGGCGCGCAATCCAGCAAGCTGATATCGATTAGCAGGGGAGATGCCCGTTTTGTCCACTTATTCCAGGCTCTTGGCGGGCGTGTCGCTGGCCCTGATGGCAGCTACCCTGGCCGCGTGCAACGATACCGTGGTGCAAAACGCCGAACCGCCGCGTCCGGTTCTGGTCGCCACCGCCCATTACGACGCCGAGACCCCGGAGCGCAGCTTCGTCGGCACCATCAGACCCCGGATCGAGAGTGACCTCGGCTTCCGTGTCGCCGGCAAGGTCGCAAAACGTCTCGTGGAAGTCGGGCAGACCGTTGAGGTCGGCCAGGCGCTCGCCACGCTCGACGAGGTCGACCTGAAGCTCCAGGCCGAGCAGGCCTTCGCCGAGCAGACCGCTGCCACCGGCGTGCTGGCCCAGGCCGCCGCCGCCGAGCAGCGTGCGAAGGACCTCAAGGCCAAGGGCTGGACCACCGACGCAGCGATGGATTCAAGCCGCGCCGCCGCCGACGAGGCCCGTGCGCGCCTCGACCGCGCAATCCGCTCGGTCGAGCTGACCAAGAATTCCCTTTCCTACGCGACGCTGGTTGCCGACGCCCGCGGCGTCGTCACCGCAACGCTGATCGAGCCTGGCCAAGTGGTCGCCGCAGGCCAGGCTTCGATCCGCGTCGCGCGCTTTGCCGAAAAGGAAGCGGTCGTCGCAATCCCTGAGACTCTGGTTGGACGCGCCCGGTCGGGCGTCGCCAGCGTCACCCTTTGGTCGGAGCCGGACAAGAAATATACGGCGAAACTGCGCGAGATCGCGCCGGCCGCCGACCCCGCCACGCGGACCTACCTTGCAAAATTCTCGCTGCCCGAGGCCGACGACAAGGTCGCGCTCGGCATGACTGCGACGCTGACGCTGTCGGATGCCGCCACCGAGCGCGTCGCACGGCTGCCGCTGTCGGCGCTGTTCAACGAAGGCGGCAAGCCGTCCTTCTTCGTCGTCGACGACAACGGCGCGGTCACGCTCAAGCCGGTCGCGGTGAAGTCCTACGACAGCAACGACGTCATCATCACTGGTGGTGTCGAGGAGGGTGCCAAGATCGTCGCCCTCGGTGTCCAGAAGCTCGATCCCGGCCAGAAGGTGCGGGTCGTGTCGTCGCTGTCCTTCTAGAGTTTACGCGTCCGTTGCGAGGCGAGTTTTGGCCCACGCGCAAATGCAAGGGCTGAAGCGCGAAGCGATCCAGAACCTGCCCGGCCCCCTGGGTTGCTTCGCTGCCTCGCGACGATGGTTTGACCAGAGCGACTGTCGTTTTTTGATAACTGCATCTTCTTTCGGAGAGAGCAATGAAGCGCTTCAACCTTTCGGCCTGGGCCGTCAGCCATCCGACGCTGGTTCTCTTCCTGATGCTCGTGCTCGGCGTCGCCGGCTTCTTCTCCTATCAGAAGCTCGGTCGCGCCGAGGATCCGTTCTTCACGGTGAAGGTGGTCAACGTCTCCGTGCTGTGGCCGGGCGCGACCGCACAGGAGATGCAGGAGCAGGTCGCCGATCCCATCGAGAAGAAGCTCCAGGAGCTGCCCTATTTCGAGAAGGTGCAGACCTACTCCAAGCCCGGCTTCGCCGCGCTCCAGGTCACCTTCCGCGACGATACGCCGTCGAAGGACGTGCCCTATCTCTTTTATCTCCTGCGTAAGAAGGTGATCGACGTACAGGGCCAGTTGCCCTCGGGGATCCTGGGACCCGTCGTCAATGACGAGTTCTCCGACGTCGATTCCATCCTCTATATGATGACCGGCGACGGCGCCGATTACGCCGAGCTCAAGAAGGTCGCGGAAGGATTCCGTCAGCGTCTTCTCAAAGTGCCTGGTGTGACCAAGGTCGACATGTACGGCAACCAGGATGAGCGCATCTACGTCGAGTTTTCGCATGCGAAGCTCGCCACACTCGGCATCACCCCGCAGGCGCTGTTCGATTCGCTCGCCAAGCAGAACAACGTGACGCCGGCCGGTACGGTCGAGACCTCGTCGCAGCGTGTGCCGCTGCGCGTCACCGGTGCGCTCGACGGCGCCAAGGCCGTCGCCGAAACCCCCGTCGAGAGCAACGGTCGCGTGTTCCGCTTAGGGGACATCGCCACCGTCACCCACGGCTATGTCGATCCCCCGAGCTTCGTCGTCCGCCAGGAAGGCAAGGCCGCGATCGGCATCGGCCTCGTCACCGCCAAGGGCGCCAACATCCTCGAGCTCGGCAAGGACGTCGAGAAGGCGACCGCCGAATTCATGAAGGCCGTCCCGCAGGGCGTCGACGTCTCGCTGATTGCCGATCAGCCCAAGGTGGTCGAGCACGCGGTCGGCGAGTTCGTGCATTCCTTCATGGAAGCACTCGTCATCGTGCTGTTCGTCTCGTTCCTGGCGCTGGGTTGGCGCACCGGCATCGTGGTCGCGCTGTCCGTGCCCCTGGTGCTCGGCATCGTCTTCATCGTCATGAACACGATGTCGCTCGACCTGCACCGCATCACACTCGGCGCGCTGATCATCGCGCTCGGCCTGCTCGTCGACGACGCCATCATCGCGGTCGAGATGATGGTGGTGAAGATGGAGCAGGGCTGGGACCGCATGCGTGCGGCGTCCTTTGCCTGGGAATCGACTGCGTTTCCGATGCTCACGGGAACGCTGGTCACGGCCGCTGGCTTCCTTCCCATCGGCTTTGCCAATTCGGCGGTCGGCGAATATGCCGGCGGCATCTTCTGGATCGTGGCGATCGCGTTAATCGCCTCCTGGTTCGTCGCGGTGATCTTCACGCCCTATATCGGCGTCAAGCTGCTGCCGAACATCAAGGTAAACGCCAACCACGATCCGCACGCGGTCTATGAGACCCGCATGTACAAGGGCTTGCGCGCCATCGTGCAGTGGTGCGTCAACCATCGCATCACCGTGGTGGTCGCGACAGTCGGTGTTTTCGCGGCAGCGATCGTTAGTTTCGGCCATGTCCAGCAGCAGTTCTTCCCGCTGTCGGAGCGGCCCGAGCTGTTCCTGCAGCTGCGCCTGCCGGAAGGCACCGCCTTCAACGTCACCGAGAGATCGGTGAAGGAGGCGGAGAAGCTGTTGAAGGGCGACCAGGACATCTCGACTTACACGGCCTATGTCGGGCAGGGTTCGCCGCGCTTCTGGCTCGGCCTCAACCCGCAGCTGCCGAACGAGGCGTTCGCCGAGATCGTGATCGTCGCCAAGGGCGTCGAGGCGCGCGAGCGCATCAAGGCGAAGATCGAGAGTGCCGTTGCGGGTGGCGCGCTCAACGAGGCGCGCGTGCGCGTCGACCGCTTCAATTTCGGTCCGCCGGTCGGTTTCCCCGTGCAGTTCCGCGTGATCGGCCCCGACGCCAACAAGGTGCGCGAGATCGCCTATCAGGTTCGCGACGTCATGCGCGAGAACAAGAACGTCAAGGACGTCCAGCTCGACTGGAACGAGCAGTCGCCCTACCTCAAGCTCGTCGTCGACCAGGACCGCGCCCGCGCCATGGGCCTGACCCCGCAGGACGTCTCGCAGGCGCTGTCGATGCTGATCTCCGGCGCGCAGGTGACGACGGTCCGTGACGGCATCGAGAAGGTCGGCGTGGTTGCCCGCGCAATTCCCTCCGAGCGGCTCGATCTCGCCCATGTCGGCGACCTCACCATCACCTCGAAGAACGGCGTCGCCGTGCCGCTCCAGCAGATCGCCAAGATCGAGTATTCGCACGAGGAGCCGATCCTGTGGCGGCGCAATCGCGACATGGCGATCACGGTTCGCTCCGACGTCATCGACGGCGTGCAGGCGCCAGATGTCACCAGCCAGATCGCGCCCAAGCTGAAGCCTATCCAGGACAATCTCGAGCCTGCCTACCGCATCGAACCGGGCGGCGCGTTCGAGGAATCCGCCAAGGGCAACGCCTCGATCTTCATCCTCTTCCCGTTGATGGTCATGGTGATGTTGACGCTGCTGATGATCCAGCTTCAGAACTTCTCGCGCCTGATCCTGGTGTTCCTGACCGCCCCGCTCGGCATCGTGGGCGCTTCCCTCGGGCTCAACGTCGCCAACGCGCCCTTCGGCTTCGTGGCGCTCCTCGGCCTGATCGCCCTTGCCGGCATGATCATGCGCAACACGGTCATCCTGGTCGACCAGATCGAGACCGACGTCTCGCACGGCCTGACCCGGCGCGAAGCCATCGTGGAGGCCACCGTCCGCCGCGCCCGCCCGGTGGTGCTGACTGCGCTCGCCGCAATCCTCGCCATGATCCCGCTGTCGCGCTCGGCCTTCTGGGGCCCGATGGCGATCACCATCATGGGCGGCTTGTTCGTCGCGACCTTCCTGACGCTGTTGTACCTGCCGGGCCTCTATGCACTCTGGTTCAGGAAGAGCCTGGACGAGGCCGGCACTCCCGAGCAGCCGGCGGCGCCGCAGCTTGGGAACGATGACCAGCACGCAATTCCGCTTGCTGAGAAGCAACGCTGATTGACGGGTCCTGACAGATGACACTGATTGCAGAACATATCGAAGGCGATACCCGGGATCGTATCCTCAAGGTGGCCGAGCGGCTGTTCCTTTTTAGGCAGCGATCTCGATAGTTCAACAATCATTGAACCCGCTTCTAATCTGATTTGGGCTTTGGAGGACGACATGACCGTGGTGTTCTGGCTGGCCCTGGCGGCCTTCGCGATCGGGACCGAAGCATTTGTGATCGCTGGACTGCTTCCAGCAATCTCGGCCGATCTGCAGATTTCGGCCCCGGCCGCTGGCCAACTGGTCACGGCTTACGCGCTGGCCTACGCCATCGGCTCCCCCATCCTGGCAGTGACCTTCAACAATATCGACCGCAAGACGGTGCTGACGCTCGCCCTGTCCTGCTTCATCCTCGGCAACCTGCTGGCGGTCGCCGCGCCCGGCTTCCCGGTCTTGATGGCGTCCCGCATCCTGATGGCGTTGGGCGCGGGTCTTTGCACACCGACCGCACTCGGGGTGGCGGTCGCGATTGCGCCGCCGGAACGGCGTGGCCGCGCAGTGGCGCTGGTGACCTCTGGCCTGACGGTTGCGACCGTGCTCGGGGTTCCGATAGGCACCTGGATCGGCAATCAGATCGCCTGGCGCGCCACCTTCATCCTGGTCGCCGCACTCGGCGCCATCGCGCTCACCGGCCTGTTGCTGCGGCTGCCGCGCGGCCTGCCCGCGGGCACCGCGACCTTCCGCGAACGCCTCGCTGTCGCGAGGCAGCCGGACGTGCTCTATGCGCTCGTCACCACGACGCTCTGGGCCACCGGCGGCATCAGCGTCTTCACCTATCTCGCCGTCCCGCTGCGGGCGATCGGCTTCAGCCCAAGCGAGATCAGCCTCGCTTTGCTCGTGTTCGGCTCGGCCGCCGCGATCGGCAACATGCTGGGCGGACATCTGGCCGACCGACTCGGCACGGCCCCTACCTCCATTCTCGGCCTCGCCAGTGGCGCGATCGCCCTGATGCTTTTCTCGGTCACGCTGAAGCTCGTTGCCGGCTCCGATCACGCACGCTATCTCGTGCTGCTGCCGATCTTCCTCTGGGGCATCTCCGGATGGTGCTTCTATCCCGCCCAGATCGCGAGCATCATGCGGAGTGTGCCACAGGCGGCGACGATCGCCCTCTCTCTCAACGCCTCCTTCATGTATCTGGGCTTTGCCTTCGGCGGTGCGCTGGGAGGCATTGTGCTGACGACACTGGCTACCGCTGATCTTGGCTGGGTCGGCGGCCTCGGCGTCATCGCCTCGCTGATGGTGCTTTTGGTCCGGGAGCGGCGGGAACGGCTCAAATTGGTTAAAATTGCCGGTTGATGGGGTCTTTAAAGGGGGCTTCGCGGCCGCAGAAACTGCTTCAAATTCACGACCCCCGCTGTTTGCCAATATCGCTCAGTGGGCCGCGGCATTGCGCTCCTCGCGGCGCGCCTGCGCCAGCTTAATCAGAGCATCGATGACGAGCCGGCCTTCGGATTTAGCTTTTTCCTTAGTGTCAATCCGTAGAGCGAAGTCGCTCTTCGCGCACATCGTCGACGACAGCCCGATCCCGAGCCGCTCGCGCTACGCCGCGAAACTGCGCCTAAGGTATTGCTGTCGATGAGGCGAAAAGAGATTTTTGTCGGAGCCAGAATACTATTGTCGAAAGCTTCAACGGCCTGCGCGACAAGTGTCTCAACGAGCACCTGTTTGCCAATCTCAATGAGGCTCGCCAGATCATCGAAAAATGGAGGATCTACAACACTATCCGAGCTTGAGCGAAGATCAAATATCTGGGAGCAGCTACGAAAGTAGCGCACAATTAGTATTATGATCGTAATCCAAAGTACTGCGCATAGCCCGCAATAGAAAGATTCTTATGAAGCCAACACGTGTTGTTGCAACTGCTGTTCTCGGTTTCTTGGTGTCCGGGACGTTGTCGTCGGGCTCGACATTTGCCCAGTCTGCGTCGCCTGCGGTTCCGTCCCCTAGGGAGCAACAGGCGAATGCGGCGGCCGGTCAGTCGGATGCTCACTTTGAAAATTATACCTTCAGAGACGGAGAAAAGTTGGACCGCGTGAAGATCCACTATGCGACCCTCGGCAAGCCACATCGGAACTCTCAAGGCGACATCGACAATGCCGTGCTGGTGCTGCACTGGACCGGCGCAGATAGTCGCGTTCTTTTAAGTCCGACTTTCACTCGGGCGTTGTTTGATCCGGGGCGGCCGCTCGACGCCAGCCGCTACTACTTGATTTTTCCTGATAGCGTAGGCCACGGGCAATCCAGCAAGCCGAGCGACGGCCTGAAAGCCAAATTCCCCAACTACGGCTACGGCGATATCGTCGATCTCCAGCACAGGCTTGTCACGGAGACCCTCGGCATCAAGCATCTCCACGCCATTCTCGGCATATCGATGGGCGGTATGAATGCGTGGCAGTGGGCGGAGGCCTATCCCGGCATGATGGATGGCGTGATGCCGGTGGTGTCTCTGCCGATACCGGTCTCCGGGCGCAACCTGCTATGGCGGCGGATGGTGATTGATGCTGTTCGTTCTGATCCCGATTGGAAGAGCGGAGACTATACGACTACACCGCGCGGCTGGGTCGTCGGTTACAATATCCTTCGGATGATGATCGACAGCGTTTCCGCTCTCCAGCATGAGTTGCCCAATAGCGAGTCGGCGACGAAATTCCTCGATGGCAACCGCCTGAGCGCTGAGCACGTAGACGCAAACGATATCCTCTATTCGCTTAAGTCGTCCTTCAGCTACGATCCGCAACCGGGCCTTGCCAAGATCAAGACGAAGCTTTTCGCGCTCAATTTCTCCGACGATGAGTTCAACCCTGATCGCCTACAGGTTCTCCAGACCACGGTTCCGAAGCTCGAACAGGGCCGCTTTGTTGTTGAGCCTGGGACGGACTCATCGCCCGGCCATTTCACTATGACTCGGCCGGATCTTTGGGGGCAGCACGTCGGCGATTTCATGCGCTGGCTGGGTGACCCGCCCCCAGCGGCCAATTAGCGGCGGCTATGCTGCTATTATGTCTGCATCGAGTTTAGAGCAGACCCTCAGGGCCAAACCGCAGCCTCGTTCGGATGCGCCGTGTCGACATCGTCGATTGACACGTTCCGCCCGCAGGTTCCCGCTTCAGTGATAGAATCCAGCATGTCGCTCGAATTCCAGTTACGAAAATGCCGCCGCCTCTACGATCGGAGAAATTCTAGGCAGATTGGATCTAGAGAAGTAGCTTATCTACATCGGCGACGACGTGATCGTCGATGGTCGCGTCGACATGCGACTTGCGCAGCCAATCAGTCGCCTGGGTACATGGACTACGCTACCCTAGGCGACATCTTTGCGATGGAGCGGCCGAGCGTGCCGCGGTAGCGGTTCTCATCCATGATGAGCCTCCGTCGCGCAGGATGTCGGCCAAACAATCACCGAGTCGCCGATGGTTCGGTGTCGCGTTCATCTACCAACGCGCCGCTGATGTGCCCTCCGGTAGGAAAATAGGGCTTCCGAAATAGTGGGTCTAGCAATGTAGCGGGCCCTCGCCACCAAATCTGCGATTTTGCACGACCGGTGCAGCCGCCTATGGCTTGCGTCGCTCGATCAGCACTATCCAGTAGCGCTTTCACCTGATCACTCGTCGGCTCCAGATTCATGGTCGCGCGCGTCCCAGCCAGACTCAGCGTAAAGCGAACGTCGTCGTTCCAATCGGTGACAGGCGCAGCGATCGATACGTATCCGACCAGATCCGAGCGGATTATGGTGGTATAACTTTTGCGCTTTAGCTCGCGCTTGGCGTCCTCTCTAAACTTCTCGATTTCGGGCTTGCTACCGAACACGCCGTTCCATTCCTTTTGAATGAGGCGGCGTTGTTTGCGGCGAAGGGAGGCACGCTGCGTAGATCTTTCCTGCTGCAGATGTCAGCATTGGAATCAAACGGGTCCGGAATTCAAACGAGCTTCTTTGTTCACCATCCTGCTAATGCTCCGCAGGGGTGATCTTTGGGAACCTGCGCCGAGCAGCTCACATACGAAAACAGGCACTCTGACGCCTCATCTTGCCCGCGCATCAGCTACCCTCCGCCCCGATTCAACAGGACAAGGGAATCACAATCACAGCCGATCCGCGATACTTTTTCCGCAGCCTGCTAAAGGACCTCGTTCTCGTCTAGGAAACCGCAACGAATTGAGCCGAACGAGCGTGAACAAATGCGACCGAATCACTTGCGTTCGCGACACAGGGATCAAATCGCGACTTGAACCGAGTGTCGGTATCGGTGGTTGCGCCTCCCCGCAACCAAATTCGGATTGACCGGATCCGATATGAAAATGGCCCGCTTGAAGCGGGCCGTTTTTGTTTTGGGGACGATCGCCATCAACGGCCAGTACCTCCCGCTCAGGTCGTTCAGCAGCGCGGCGACGAGCCCGTGCCGAACTCGGCCGGTTTGGTGAGGCTTCGCGGCGATCTCGATCTCAGGCTCAATTAAGTGCACTCTCACTGTAATTCAGACTTTGGCCGGCAAACCGTTCCTTGAAAACGATGGCTAAGCCCGCCGCGCACGATCGATTTAAGAGTCGGTCGAGCGAGATGCCGATGCATCGCGGAAGGCGGCGCCCTCACAATGGGATCAACTCTTGTGCTGCAGCAAATGTGCATTGTCTTTCGCGCTCGGAATCGGGGGCCTGCCATACGCCGTCGGTGCGTGAAGGGCTATGAGGTGGCAGCAGGTTCAGTGACGCCCAGAAAGCTAACGATCAGGATGATAGCTAGACCAAGGCTCTGTTCCGCAACCGCGTTGATCAGGAGTTTGCGAAGGCCGCGTTTCGTGTCCGCTGTACTTGACTCCAGCAGGGTGGGGACGACGAAGAAGCGATTGAAACCGGCAAACGCAACCATGGCGGAAAAGAGTAGAAGCTTTAGCAGAAGCAATTGGCCGTACGTTGTCGTGATCAGGTTCGTGAACGAGCCCACAAGGAACCAGGAGTTGATTAGACCGGATACGACCAAGATAGCGACGGCGGCATAGCCCATAACCGAAAAACGCAACGCAGCTTCGCAAGCATCGCGCTCGGCTTCTTTGTTACCGCGAAAGGACGCGACCACGAGGTCAAGCAAACCAACGAGTCCGCCAAGCCATGCACCTGCTCCAACAAGATGGAGAGAGTCCGACAGGGTGTGCACTGCTCTAGCTTCGCTATCTTCGATTTGCGTGTGCCCGACGCCCGCCAAACTGCCCAGCAGAATTGCGCATATTGCGAGGAGGAGCAGCTCAAGCTTCTTCGACGGACCTCTCACGAGCAATGTAAGGGTAGTACCTATCGCCGCAATCGCCGCTCCGAGACGCAGGAATGCGACGGCTCCAAAGGACGTATCCGTCAGCACGAACCGGGCCGTTTCCCAATTCGCGCCCCCTCCAGTCATGCTGATCGTCACGCCGATGAACCACAAAATGCCGCTGGCAAGGATGAGAAGTGAAACCGACAGCGAGATTGCCAGCCCGCTGGTGCCCCCGTCGCGACTTGCCGCTCGCGGATAGGCGTAGAAAGGAAACAGCACTAAGCCAAATAGGACGAGGGACGTCGCGTAATGCACGAAGCGGACGAGGACGAGCCATAGCTCCACGACTAGTTGCCGATAGTGAAGGTGTATTCGCCCTTGACGCGATGGGTGTCCTCAGAGACCGCGTGCCATATCACCCGGTACTTACCCGCCGGCAATGGCGCATCGAGAGGCACCACAAGCTGCTTCTTGTCCTTCAGGTCGACCGCCGGGGTACCTGTAGCAATCGACTTGCCACTCTCGTCCCGCAACTCCAGGCCTGAAAATTTGGCAATAACTCCTTCCGAGAAGTTCAGGCGGATTTCCTTGGTCGTGGGCGCGGCGCGCTCTATGCCATCCGACGGTGGAGCAGAGGATGTGAGCTTAGGATGAGCCATTGCTTCGGTCGCAGCAAGGGCGAGGCCGATGCCCGCGCTGATGGCTAAAAGTCTAGCGCGCATATTTCATTCTCCTCGCCTCGAAGCTACGTGGCTACCATCCCCAACTGCGGTAATTGGGATAGTAATAATTGTAGCGTGGCCGATAATAGCTGTAGTCGCCGCGATCCTCATGATAGCCCCCGTGCAAGTCACGGAGGGCGCGGTGATAGGCGCGATGCTCGGCACGGCTCTCAAACCCTTCCTCGTGGGCCCGTTCATGGGCTTCGCCTAGCTCGTCATGAAATGCGCGGTGTCCATTGTACCACTCGTCATGGGCAAGCGCCGGTACTGTGGAAAGTGCTGTAAAGGAAAATGCAGTGGCCAGAAGTGCACTCTTCAGTTTCATGACAACTCTCCCAATTCTAAGAGGCGATACGAGGAACCTATTCCGGGAAAAATAGGCATTCGCGCTTGAATGAATGCTGAACCAAGTTTGACGGGAAAGAGACAGGGTTCTGGGTTCCAAATCGAATGGAATTCACTGCGAAAGCGCTTCGGTGCGTCGGCCAGTGGTTGCGGATGCGACGCGACTCTCGCTCTCCGCCGCGCCATCCCGAGATGATATCGCGCTGTCCGCGCTGCGCCTGGCCGTTGCCGCAAGGAGTGCATGGATAGGAAACAACGCCATGCATGCAATCCCGATGGCGATGTGGATCCACCGGGCCGGCTCCCGCGTTTGTTCGCCCCCGTAATAGAGCACGAGACCTGTCATGGCGAGCAAGGCAAGCATGGCCAGCGTGGTGCCGCCGGTCCATCGCTTGCGGCGCCGGTGCCAGCCCGACCGCACGTGCAACGGCAGCAGCGAGCCGATTGCGATCAAAACTGCATAGGCCGAGATGCCGTGGAGCATCAATAGCAATCGTTCGGATTCACCGGGCTCGGCGTCGATGAGGTCGTGCAGAACGAACCAGGCGGCGCCGGTCAGCGCGACCACCGCGGTTGCGGTCCAGACAGCGCTCTTTTGAACAAAGCCGAGGCGCATGGATCAGGCCGCCATCGACTGGAGATCACCGCCGCTGATGAAAGCCGTCGCGCCGAAGCGACCGAAGCAGGGATGCTGCGGCTCGCCGCTCTGGACCAGAATCTTTGTCAAAGCGTCCGCGACGATGCAGCTTGGTGCGACGACCGAATAGGCTCGTCTGTCGGTTGTGGAGTCCGGCGATTCCAGCGCTCCGTTCCGGCCGACAGTGGCGAAGGAGGAGGAGGTCGCGATGGCGCCGTTGCGCAAAAGTCCGGCCTGCAGCAAGCCCCGGCCTGGAACGTGCACATGGATCGGCTGGTCGATCTCGCCCATGACGCGCAGATCGCCGCCGGCGTTGACGGTCGCGCATCGGACGCCCGCAGCGCGAAGCGAGGCGACGGCGCGATCCACCGCGTAGCCCTTGGCGATTCCGCCAAGGTCGATCGCCACCGCTGCCGCCAGACGCACGGACCGATCTTCCGACAGGCGGACTGCGCTGAAGTCGCCCTTACAGACATGGTCGAGGTCGTTGGACGGCAGCAACTCGCGGCGCATCAGCTCGAAGCCGACCGCGCAGTCGAACAGGCCGTTGCTTGCTGCATGAAACGCTGCCGCGTGACGCAGAACCCGCGCCGTCCAGGGATGGACTGTCACGGGCTTTCGGAACGCCGTGCGGTTGATGCGTCCGATGTCGCTACCTGCATCGTGGAAGCTCATCAGACGCTGAACCAGCAATACCGCCTCGAAGGCGCGGGCAATCGCTCGTTCAGCGTCGGCTTGCGCGATGCCGTCGACCTCGATCTCCACGATCGTGCCCAGCAGCGGTCGTGCGCGCCTCATGGCTACTGCCCCCTCAGACTCTGGTACTGCCCGACAACACGTCTCACGCCATCGGTAATGTGCTTGCACGACAAGGTCGCGCCGCTGATGTTCTTGATATCGATATTGAGCTGCAGCGGCGAGCTCGCGCTCTTGCCTATGAATTGCGAGCGCCACGAGGCCTCGCGAACCTCGTAGCCATAGGATTCGTTGTATTCGAGGATTTCGATATGCTTGACCGTGCCGCCGGCGGTAATGCCGACGGCATATTTAATGTATTCGTGCTTGCCGAGCACGCGGTCGATCACGACGATCCCGCCCGAGGAGGCGCGGAAAACTCCCGCCCTGCCGCCGGGGGAGAACGATGCGCCGGGAAAGATCGCCTGCATCGCCTGCTGTTCACTCATATACACGGTGGCGCCAGCCGGCGCGATCAGAACGATCGCTGCCGGCGCGGTGAGGAGTGGTGTCCACTTCATACTGCCTGCCTCGAAACGTCATTTCACAGCGAACGGCACGCCGAGGCGGAACATCACCTCATCGCGCGCGTGCTCGTCGCCGTAGATGCGTCCGTGCTTCACCACCGATGCCTGGTCCTCGTTGTAGGTGATCACCATCGGCAGTTGGTGCCGCCAGGCCAGCGTCCACCAGAATTCCTTCTGGCCGTAGTGGATGACGGGTCCGGCAAAGAACGCGGAATGTTCGGGATTGTTGAACCAGTAGCCGGTGAACTCGTTGTGGATGCGAGTCTCGAAGCCGATCATCCAGTTCGGCATCACCAGATAGGACATGCCGAAGGTCACGTCGATCGGCGAAGCTCTTTCGATCGAGCCGTCGGCGTAGACCTCGCGCTCATGCTTGCCCATGATATTGATCGCGGCAATAAGGCGATCGTCCAGGAAGTTCTTCTGCAAGATCACCCGCCATTCCAGCTCCTTTTCTTTCGGCCCGATCTCCGGCTCGATGTAGAGCGCAAGCCCGATCGGATCGGTCACGGGATTGAGAACCTGGTAGATCGCCTCGAAGGAAACCGAATCGAAGCGCGTCTTCTCGTAACGCGAGTACGGGTCGAAGGAAGCATCGAGAAACTGAGTCACGCCCGGTCCGCCCGTAGTCCCGTCGAAGCCGTTGCGGAAGGCGTTGGCATAACTCCAGTTGAAATAGCCGGAAATCTGCAGCTGGTTGGTGAGGCCGTATTCGATCTCCTCCTTGTTCTGCATGAAAAAATACTGCCCCTGCGACTGCCCGGCCTGCATGAACGATTTGTGTTCGTATTCAAACGTGCCCTGCGGATGCACATCGGCGGTGTAGATCCAGCCGAACGGTGATTCCCCTGCACGCGCCTGAAAAGCGGTCAGCATCACAGCTGCCGCGCATATCGGTCCCACCAAACGCTTCACTGTCGTCCCCTTCAAAGAAAAGCCTGTGGGACTCGGCCTACAGTGACACACGAAGGTGTGACAATACGCCTCAGCTCGGAATCGATCTAAACTCGTCCAGCGCCTTCACTCGCGGGATGCTCGGCGTCATTTCGCAAGGCTTCGGGAAGAATAAGTAAGTGAGCAGTAAGAACAGCTTACTCTCTATGCGCTTTCTTCCCGATTTTTGGTTGGAGCGATTCTAGTTTTGACAAATTCTAATCGAGGGTCGGATCTGTTGTACTTGTCGTCAGGGGGCACGACGTGCCGACGTCTTCGCAAGACGCCGCGTGAAGCGGGCCACTTCTGTTTGGTGGCTCCTGCGCCTCAGAATTTCGTAACCACCTTCCCATCCGCCCCCACCAACGTCGACGGTGCCTCCCCAAACACCAGCCCCTCCGGCTGAAACTTGATCGTCTTCCCGCCCTCGACGAACTCCGCAAAATTCCGTGGCGTTGCCGAGTGCACGCCGTTGGCCAGGAAGTCGTCGATCTCGTAGCAGGTGTCGGGCTTGCCGCCGGAGCCTTCGCTCAAAAACTTCTGGAAGGTCCGGCTCGTCACCTTCGCCTTCTTGCGCGCCGACCAGTTGGTGTAGCGGCGATAGAGTTTTGGCGGGATCACCGGGCCCTTGTCGGTCGCGAGCACGGCGGTCTCGCCAGCCCTGGGCTCGCGCAGGTCGAAGTCGAAGGCGCCAATCGTCTTGGCGAGATGCTTCCAGACCAGCAGCTTCTTGGTTCGCGCGGTCTTGGCGAGCGCGAGGAAAGCCTTGATCTCCTCCTCGTTCATCGAGGAGTAGAATGTCGGATAGGCAAAGCCCTGTTCGACCAGCCAGTGGTTGATGTCGATTGTCTCGCCTCCGACCGTCACCTCGATGTCGCCGACCAGCCTTCCATAGGTGTCGAATACCTCGTTCGGCGCATCGACATGGGTGAACACCCGGCAGGGGAGCGTAGCTTCGCCGGCACTGCCAAGGAAATCATGCAGCGCCTTGCTCGCGGTGGCGCCGAGGAATTGCCGGTAGGAATGGGTGACCTCGTGATAGGCCTGCTTCTTGGCCTCCGTCAGCCCCTTCTTCTCGGCGGTCGAGAGTGGCGACGGCTGATAGTGCAGCTCCGGCGCGTCGATGCCCTGCAGGCGGACGGTGAGCTTGCCGTTCCTGATCGGCGCCGTTGCGGTCCGGCCCTTGACCTTGGCGCCCTCGAAGACATGGGTCGGCTGGAATGGCGAAGAGTCGTTCTTGCGGAAGCGGATCGCGTCCGGCGCGATGATCACCACCACCTTGGTGGTGTCGGCGTCCGACCGCCCTTCCGGCCAGAACTGGCCGACATCGATCGTGCCTTCGACCTCCAGCAGTCCAACGGGCATCGGCCGCTCCTGTCACCGCGCGCGACCATCGACTTCTGAGGAAGCGATTCGCGCGCACAATGAGGAGCAACAGATCATCTTCGTGCGACAGTCCCATGGCGGCAGGTGGGACAGGCGCGACGCGGTCGCGGCGACAGCTCTCGACTTACACGAGGCTGACAACGCGGTTCTCGCGGGGGATGAGTTCGAAGAGGCAGAGCGACGGACGGCAGCCTCTAGGCGGATGGCATCGGTCGCAACAAGTCGCGCCCGCGCCTGTCGCGCGGGGGCGGCAATGGGTTCTTGAACTAAGAACGCTTCTGAAGATCACGATCTGTACGGACAGACCATCGTCAGATAGAGCAGCGTCGGAGCCTTGTCCTCGCCATTGCCGTATTCCCACTCCAGCCGAATCTCGTGTCGGTGGGCATAGGCGTCGCTGGCCGCGTGGGTGATGATGTCGGTCTTCATCGGGATCGGCGGCTCGGAATTGAAGCATTTCCGGACGCTGGCATCGAGCAGATCGCATCGGGTCAGAGGGATGACGCCGGGCTCGTCGTTGGACAGCGGCGTGCAGTTCGGCTGGGTACTGAGATCGACGCGGGCCCGGCCTTTCTCCTTGTGCCAATACGCTGCGCTCCCCTCCGGCCATCTGCCGGCCGGCGTCAGGATCAAATGGTACTGGCCGTACTCAAGGGTCGGCAGGTGGATGTCCGGCGAGGCCTTGAGAAGGTCCACGCTCCTCTGCATGTTTTCCAGAGGGAAATAATTGTCATTCATCAAATCTTTGAACGGCTTGTCGTTGTAGGTTCTAGTGCCCATCGCCCCATTCCCGTTTATGACGTCGCTGCCCCGCGAAAATTATGTGATGCTGCAATACTCGCCGCTCCAGCGGTGCCCTGGCGCAGCAAAAACTCTTGCTTCATTACTGATCGACTCTGGCAAAGTACCATCGGGGGCTGTGCTTCGTCCAGCAAGGCAGCCGAGTCGCAATGCCCTAGCAGGCTGTTGAAGAACTCAGCCGCGTTCGCAAACGAAGCCTGACTCCTCGCCATTGTGGATGTAGAACTGGCCGACGAGCCTGCCTGCAGTGCCGATCATGACCCATCCGCGACCGCAGACGGGATCATTCTCGTCGTGCCCTTCCCATGAGAACTCCGCGCAGGCCGATCCGTCGCGGGTGCCGTAGCGCACGTTCAGGAAGCCCTTGAGAGCCCCAAAGGCGATTTCGCCATTGGATTTGCCCTGGAAGGTGAGATGCGCCTCTTCGACAAGATCGAGGAAGTCGCTGTCCCAGTTGTCCATTTCGACGATGCGCCAGCGGCCGACAAAGGCCTTGGCGAAGCCGGGCACCTTGGCCATCAGCCGGTCTCCGCGATCAGCTTGGGCAGCCGCACCAGATTGTAGGCGGTGGCAGCGAAGGTAAAGGCCCATGCGACGCGATCACGGCCACGGAAGCGGGTCTTCTCTTGCCCGGCGACCGTCTTGATCCAGCCGAAGGCCTCCTCGATCCGTTTGCGGATGCGCTGACTGACGGCATAGCCGCCGTGCCGGGTCGTTCGTCCGTCAATCGCAGAACTACGGCCGCTGGTGTTCTGTGCAACATGCGGCGTCACGTTCATCGAGCGCAGTTCGTTGACGAAGTCTTCTGCATCGTAGGCTTTGTCGGCGCCAAGCGTGATCGCTGTCGGCCGGTCGGCACGAGGTTCGATCATGTGCAGCGCGGCCACCCGCTCGGCATGCCCGTCGGCCTGCGTCAGGCAGGCGTCGACCAGCAGGCCGTGGCGGTTCTCCATCAGCCCGTGCCCGATGAAGCACAGTTTCGTCTCCTTGCCTTTGCCCTTGCGGTAGAGCCTGGCGTCCGGATCGGTGGTCGACGTATGGGTGTCGTTCGAGCGTTTCTGGCCATGGAAGTCCGCATCGGCATTGCGCCCGCCTTGCGCCGGCGGCTCGTCCGAGCCGTCCTTGGGCTTGACGCTCTTCATCGAGGCCCAGGCCTCGATCAGCGTGCCATCAACCGAGAAGTGATCGCTCGATAGAAGCTTCTTCACCTTGAGCTGTGCCAGCACCGCCGCCAGGAACTTGGCCGCGATGTCGCCTTCCAGCAGCCGGTCGCGGTTCTTCGAGAACACCGAATGGTCCCAGGCGGCGTCGTCAACGCCGATTGAACGAACCCGCTACGCGGGAGTGGAGGCAAGCCTGCTGTACTGAGGTGTCCTGTCTGAGAGGATGTTGGTCTTCGCACCACCCCTCTCAAGACAGGAGACCCAGATGGCTACGATGAGCCCTCTTCGGCAGCGTATGATCGAGGACATGACGGTCCGCAATCTGTCGCCGTCGACTCAGCAATCCTATATCTATGCGATCGCAAAGTTTAGCCGCCATTTCGGCGACGCCCCGGACCGGTTGAGTTTCGAGCAGGTCCGTGCCTACCAACTGCACCTCATCGGCCAAAAGCGTTCGTGGTCCCACATCAATCAGGTGGCCTGCGCGCTGCGGTTCTTCTACGGCATCACACTCGGGCAGACGGAGGCATTCGAGCGGATCATCGGCGGCCAGAAGCCCGACAAGCTCCCCCTCGTGCTTAGTGCCGAAGAGATCGAGCGCTTTCTGGACGCGGTTACAGGGGTGCGCAACCGCGTCGTGCTGGCGACGGCTTATGCGGCTGGCTTACGGGTTAGCGAGGTCGTACGCCTGAAGGTGAGCTCGATCGACAGCAAGCGAATGTTGATCCACATCGAGAACGGCAAGGGCGGCAGAGATCGTTACGCGATGCTTTCTCCTCGGCTGCTGGATATTCTGCGTGCGTACTGGACGCGAACACGGCCGGGGCTGTGGCTATTTCCAGGCCAAGACCCAAGCGAACATGTCAGCGTCCGCTGCGTCCAGGCGGCCTGCCGCGCCGCCCGCCGACGCGCTCGGATTGCCAAGCCGATCACTGTCCACACGCTCCGGCACTCCTTTGCGACTCATCTCCTGGAAAGCGGGATCGACATCCGCATCATTCAGGTCTTGCTCGGACATGCCGACCTCGGATCGACCGCCCGCTACGCGCAGGTTGCGACCAATCTGCTCGCTCGCACGACCAGCCCATTCGATGGGCTCTCCATCACGGTGATCCCACCCCACTAAGCCGCGCATATGCGCCCCGTGCTTGAGGTGGCGGACATCTTCCGCCGCCACGGCGCTGCGTTCCGTACCGCGCAGGGCTCTCGGCTCACATCCGACCAGCGCCGTGTGATGGCAGCCATCGAGGCGTGCCGCACAGCGACGCTCGGCGGCCATGTCGAGCGGTGCGACGACTGCGGCCTGGTTCGCGTCGCGTACAACAGCTGTCGCGATCGGCACTGTCCAAAGTGCCAAGGCCTCGCGCGCGCCCAATGGCTCGCCGATCGCCAAGCCGATCTGCTGCCGGTCCCCTATTTCCATGTTGTCTTCACCGTGCCGGCGCCAGTAGCCGCTATCGCGCTGCAGAACAAGGCGGTGGTCTACGACATCCTGCTCAAGACGGCGGCCGAGACGATCCGTCTCATCAGCGCCGACCCGAAGCATCTCGGTGCCGAGACTGGGATGATCGCCATTCTCCACACCTGGGGGCAGACCCTGACGCATCATCCGCATGCCCATTGCCTCGTGCCGGGCGGCGGGATTGCCCCTGATGGAAGCTGGGTTGGCTGCCGCTCCGGCTTCTTCCTTCCCGTTCGCGTCCTGTCACGATTGTATCGTCGGCTATTCCTGGAGCGCCTCCAGGCGGCGTTCGATAGCACCAAGCTCCAGTTCTTCGGCCACCTCGACCACCTGAGTGAAGCGGCTGCATTCGCCCGCCATCTAAACGCCCTCCGCAAGGTCAAGTGGGTCGTCTACGCCAAGCGTCCCTTCGGCGGACCAGAACAGGTTCTGGCGTATCTCGGGCGCTACACCCATCGCGTTGCGATCGCCAACGGCCGGCTCATCACCTGTGAGCAGGGCCACGTCCGCTTCCGGTGGAAGGATTATCGCGCCGGCAACAAATCCAAAGTGATGACGCTCGAGACTGACGAGTTCATCCGTCGCTTTCTGCTCCACGTATTGCCGAAGGGGTTTCGCCGCATCCGTCATTTTGGCTTCCTGGCGAACGCCTGCCGCGTCGCCAAACTCGCGCGCATCCGAGCGGCGCTAAAGGCGCCGCAACCACCTCCGCCTGCCGAAGCTGTCGACTATCGTGAGCGCTGCGCCATCCTCATTGGTCACCGCCTCGACTTGTGCCCCATCTGCGGAGGCCGCATGGTCGAGATTGGGCCTGTGCCGCGTGCGCAAACGCCGCGACGCGCAGCACCTCGCTGCGATACATCATGACCGACTACCTCGACTTGTTCGCTCCCACTGCAGGCATCGCCATGCCGACGTTCTCCGTCGGAACGATCAAGCACGCTCAGAACGCGCGGCGAACGGGCGATAGTCAGCCGCTTGGGCTTGACGCGCCGTTCGACGCTATCGACGCCGGCATCCTCTGCTGCCAACATCAGCGGCAATCTGCGGCCACACTCGCTCGCGGGCCCGACATCGGGTCAATCGCGCCTACCGGCGCCTAGATCGAGCCCCCATAGGTCCTCGCTCACAAGACGCGGCTTCGTTCAATCCAGCTTCAAATAGGTCCCGCGCTGGACTTGCGGCGAGATCTGCGACGCGGGACCTATTTGAACCCTCCAGTATTGGACCTATTTGAACCCTCCAGTATTCCGACGAACCAGCGGAACAGCAGGTCGTATTCCAGCCGCTCCATCAGAAGCCGCTCGGAGCGGATCGAATAAAACGCCTGCAACAGCATCGCCCGCAGCAGCTTCTCCGGCGGGATCGACGGCCGCCCAATCGGCGAATAGAGCGCGGCAAACTCCCGCTCCAGCGCCGACAGTGCCTCGTTCACCATCGTCCGGATCGTTCGCAGCGGATGATCACGACGCACCCGCGCCTCCAGGTCGACGTAGCTGAACAGCTCGCCCGTTCGATTGTCGCCGCCGCGCACGCACCACCTCCGAATCTCGTCGGAGCCAATGAATCACGGTCGCCGGTCGGCGGCGAGCGCCTTTTTCAACAGCCTGCTAGGGCTCATTGATAACAAGTCTTCGACTGGTAATCTAAACGCTCGCCGGGGATGGCCGGCTATCTTCCCGGGACATTGAAGGCACTCGGATGCACTGTTTGACGTGTCAGTCGACGATCGATTCGGATGATGGTCGGTGTCCGAAATGCGGTGCCATGGTCCATCGGCGGGAAGATCCTGAGAGCGAGCGCAGGTTCGTAACTATTCTCCGCGCCGATGTGATCGATTCGACAGGCTTGGTCGCCGAGCTGGAGCCGGAAGAGGCCGTCTCGCGGCTTGAGCCAGCACTTGCAGCCATGCGAGGCGCGGTGCGCCAGTTCGGCGGCATCGTCAGCAAGGAGTTGGGGGACGGGCTGGCCGCTGTATTCGGTGCACCGATCGCCGACGACAATCACGCTCCGCTCGCCTGCCACGCCGCGATCGAACTGGTCCGGCGCGTCGTCGGCCTTGGTGATCCCAGACTTCAGGTTCGGGTCGGTCTGCACTCCGGTCATGTCGTCACCTACATGGTCGCGAGCGAGTTTTCCAAGGTTTACGAGATCGGCGGCGTCGCGCAGCACCTCGCTGCGAGGCTGGAATCGGCAGCCGAGGCGAACCAGATATTCGTGTCCGAGGCCTGTCAGAAGCTTGCGGAAGGGCACGTCCGTTTCGACTTTCTCGGTCGCAAGGCGTTGCGCGGATTCAATGAGCCGCTTCCGGTTTACCGGCTTCTGGGCGCGAGTGATCTTTCGAGCTGGCGAGTGCGGCGCGCCCGCAGCGTCTCGCGGTTCGTCGATCGCACGACGGAGCGGGCGCTGCTGTGGCGCGCTGCGGAGAAGGTTGCGACAAGCCGACAGACCGTTCTGCTGATGGGCGACGCCGGCATTGGAAAGTCGCGGCTCGCACATGAGTTCGCCCAGGACCTTCGAGCCGGTGGCTGGCGGTTGATCGATACCGAGTGCAGCCCGAATCTCCAGGGTGCCCCCTACAGCGCCCTCAAGCGCCTGTTGCTGTCGGTCTTTGATGCAGCTGCGAGGGACCAGACCAGAACGGTCGATCCCAGAGACGCGTTGCCGGTGGTGCAGCAACGAGCCATCGACGCGGTCCTGGACTTACCGATATCCGATCCGCAGTGGGACGAATTGGAGCCTCACGCGCGCGGTCGCGCGATTGCAGACGCGAGCTGCGCGATCGTCGAGAGCATCGCTCGTCGCCAGCGCACGGTCCTCCTGATCGAAGATCTGCACTGGATCGATCGGGCCAGCGACACGATTGTGGCCACCCTTTCCGGACTGCAAAGCCCCGATTTGCTTGTGCTGCTGACAACGCGGCCCAACGGAATGCCGGTGTGGATCTCAAGTTGTCACGCGGAGATCGTGGCGATGCGGCCTCTCGACGACGATTCGGGCCTAGCCATGCTTGCGGAGATGCTTGGCCCCGCCACCTCGAATGCGGACCTGAAGAATCGGATCATCTCTCATACCGCCAACGTTCCGCTGTTCATCGAGGAGGTCTGCCGCAATCTGAAGGACAGCGGCCTGCTTCTTGGCCAGTGGGGTGACCTTTCCCTTGCGCGTCCTGTGGACGAGCTCGGCATCCCCAGCAGCATTCAAGGTGTGATCGCGGCACGGCTCGATCGCGTGTCTCGACAGGAAAGGTCACTTCTTCAGATCGCCGCGGCGCTTGGATCCCGGGCCAACCAGGCCACGTTGCGGAAAGTGGCAGCCTTGCCGGAAGACGTCCTGCAGGATTGCCTCGCCGCACTCGACCGGGCCGAACTGCTGGTCAAGATCGACAGTGAGTTGGAGGATTCGCTCGAATTTCGCCACGAGATGGTCAGGCAGGTGACCTACGATTCGATGGTCGAAAAGGTGCGCGAAAGCATCCATGCCAGCATACTTGCCGCCCTTGAGAGCGACCAGGCATGGGCCGATGGCCCGGACACGCTCTGCTATCACGCGACGCGGGCGAAGGATTGGCGGAAGGCGTTTCGCCACGGCAGGGAAGCCGCGCAAAAATGTTTGGCGCGCTCGGCGTTTACCGATGCCGCCAATTATTTCGTGATCGCGATGAACTCTCTGGACAGAACGGATCTCACCCGTTCACGGGAGGCAAATGCCATCGACCTCCGGCTAGAGGCGCGTTTGGCGTTCATGGCATCCGGACAGGTATCCGACTGGCTGGATCATGGAAAGGAGGCCGAGCGGCGGGCCAGCGCAATCGATGATATCGAGCGCAAAGTTGCCGCGATGACGGTCGCTGCTGCCGCTCAAAACTTCTACGGTACCCCTGCCGAGGCGGTTGCGATAAGCGAGGATGTAATCGTCCTTGCGAAGGAGTGGGGCAATCTGGGTTGGCTGAATGCCGCCGAATACGGTCTCGGGCAGGCTTATTTTCTCGCCGGACGCTATCAGGGGGCCGAGCAGGCGTTTGCGCGCGTCCGTACCCAGTTGCAGGGGCCGGATGCCAGCCCACCGATCGGCACGCCCCCGAAATATACCCTTCTCCTCTGTTGCATGATGAAGAGCCTCACCCACACCGTGATGGGCGAGCTCGACGTCGCCGAGCAGCTCCAGCAACAGGCCGCCGCGATCGCCGAGGAGACCGGCCGCCCCTACGACCGCGTCGCGGCCGCCTATAGCGGCGGATGGCTGAAGCTGGGGCAGAACGATCCGGCGGCGGCCGCTTCCATCCTCGAGGGCGGCTTTGTCCTCGCGCAGAAGCACGGCATCCGGCTGTTCGTGCCGGTGCTCGCCTGCCATCTCGGCATGGCCTATCTGGACCAGGGCCTGTTCGAGCGGGCGCGGGGCATGCTGACCGAGGCGCGCGAGGAGGCGAAGGCGGTCGGCTATACCTCGGCGGTGCTGCGCAGCTCGATCTACCTGGCGCTGGCTACCTACCGCCTCGGCGATGTCAGGGGTGCGCAGAACATGCTGCGCGAGGCGCGCAACACGGCGCGCCAGCAGGGGTTTTCGGGCCTTGAGGCGGAGGCCCTGTTTGGCGAAGCCGTGGTGACGCCGGCGTCCAGCACCGAAAGCAGAGCGGCCATGCTCGCTTCCTTGCGCGCCGCCATCGCGATCGCCTCCGAGAGCGGCGCGCTGCCGCTCCGGCACAAGGCCGAGGCGATGCTAGGCGAGATGCTTGCCCAAGGCGATGAGCTCACCTGAACCCTCATCTGTTGGGCGTGCGATGGTACTGTCGTGTCGGTTTTTCTGCCCGACGGGTCAATTAAATATTGCAATTGATACAAAGGCTTAGCACGACGCTTCTACTGTGCATGGGGTTGTTTTTTCACATTTTTGCAGGCTCCGTCATCGTCCAGTGCAGAGGACGGCATGCCCGCGTCTCCGCCCGATGACAAAGTCTCTTGCGCGCGCAGCAAGGTCGGCTACCGTTGGTACTAGCCGCAGGGCCAGGTGACTTTTGGTTTCAATTTCTAGCATCCGATTCTCCGGCGCCGCGATGGCGCGACGCCCACCGAACGAGGCGGGCCATGATTACACGGGACCAGTCAGCACTTTTGGCGCCGGTCGAGCGCGACCTGCGGCTCGATCTGTTCCGCGGCATCGGTCTGTGGATGATCTTCCTCGATCACATCCCGCACGACGTCGTGGCCTGGCTGACGCTGCGCAACTACGGCTTCAGCGACGCCGCCGAGTTCTTCGTCTTCATCTCCGGCTATCTGGTCGGCTGGATCTATGGACCGATCGTCGCGGGCGGCTGGTTTCTCGCCGCGGCCAAGCGGCTGTGGCGGCGCGCGGCCGAGCTGTATGTCGCCCACATCATGCTGTTCCTGCTGTTCACGGCGCAGATCGCGCGCACCGTGCGTCGCTTCGACAATCCGATGTACGAGCACGAGTTCAACGTGTTCAATTTCCTGGCGCATCCGGACGAGCTGATCGGGCAGGCGATCCTCCTGAAATACAAGCCGGTCAATCTCGACGTGCTGCCGCTCTACATCACGCTGGTGCTCGCCTCGCCCTTCATCGTGTGGTGCCTGGTGCGCCGACCGAACCTGACGCTCGCCGGCTCCGTCGTGCTCTACGTGCTGTCGCGCTGGTTCGACTGGAACATCGCGTCCTATCCGCCCGGTACGACCTGGTATTTCAATCCGTTCTGCTGGCAGCTGATGTTCGTGTTCGCGGCCTGGTGCGGCATCGGCCAGATCGACAAGATCGCGACATGGGTGTGGTCGAAGGCGGCGATGGGGCTGGCCGCAGTCTGGCTGATCTTCGCGCTGCTGATCGTGATGACCTGGCACGTCCCTGCGCTCGAGGCGCTGATCCCGAAATCGATGATCAAGGCGATCTACCCGATCGACAAGACCGATCTCGACATGCTGCGCTTCACGCATTTCCTGGCACTGGCGATCTGGGTGACTCATTTCCTCTCGCGCAAATGGCGGGCGCTGCATTCAACATGGCTGCGGCCCGTCATCCTCTGCGGCCAGCATTCGCTGCCGATCTTCTGCCTCGGCGTGTTCCTGTCGTTCTCGGCGCACTGGATCCTGACGCAATACACCAAGGGCGTCTGGGAGCAGCTCGCCGTCTCCACCGTCGGCATCGTCATCATGGTCGGCGCGGCCTGGCTGCTCGGCCGGGCTGAACGCGTGCCGAAACTGTTCGTGAAGGTGACGGAGGTCGAGGAGGCCGACACCGCATTGGACAACGCGCCGGCCGTGAGCGCTGCCGCCGCGCCTGCGAGCCGCTGAACGCACCGCGCCGCCTTGCATTCTCACGGAGGGTCCATGTCCAGACGTTTGTCGACAATCGCCGGAATCTTCCTGCTCCTCGTCTGCGGGGCGTCGGCCCAGGCGCCGTCACCCGAGGCGATGACCGCAGCGCGCAAGCTCGTGGTCGCCTTGAAGATCGCGGATCAGTACCGCACGCTGCTGCCGCAGCTCCTGCTCAAGCTGAGGCCCGTGGTCGCCCAGGACAGGCCGGAGATCGAGCGCGACTATGACGCGATGACGGCCCCTGGCTCCGAGATCTACGCCCCGTTCCTGGCATCGATCATCGACCAGGTCGCCGCGCTCTATGCCGCGAGCTTCACGGTGGATGAGCTGCGCCAGATCGAGGCGTTCTATGCCCAGCCGGCAGGGCAGAAATTCCTGGCGAAGTCGGACGCGCTGGCGCAGGCTGGCGCCCAGATCGGCCAGGACGTCAGCCTGAAGGCCGCCGACGAATTGAAGCAGCGCCTGATCGAGGCGCTGCGCCAGAAGGGCCACAAGCTCTGAACCGCGCGACTGCGGGCTAGGCCAGAAACGCGCGGAAACGCCGCAGCGCGATCACGAAGAAGATGCCACCGATCAGCGTGAGCGCGACGAGCTGCGGCCACACCGCCTCGAGGCCGGCGCCGCGGAACAGGATCGCCTGCGCGAGCATCACGAAATGCGTGTTGGGCGCCGCCAGCATGATGTCCTGGACGAATTGCGGCATGCTTTCCCGCGGCGTCATGCTGCCTGAAAGCGTCTGTAGCGGCAGCAGGATCATGATCAGCAGCAGCCCGAACTGCGGCATCGATCCGGCGACCGTGGCCAGGAAGATGCCCATGCTGGTGGTGGCGAACAGCTGCAGCGCCGCGCCGAGCAGGAACAGCGCCAGCGAGCCGTCGATCGTGACCGCCAGCCATCCCTTCACCACGAAGCCGATCGACAGGGCGGAGGCAACCAACACCGCCGCTCCCATCGACCAGACCTTGCTCACCATGATCTCCAAGGGGGTAACCGGCATCACCAGGAGGTGCTCGATCGTGCCATGCTCGCGCTCGCGGATCAACGCTGCGCCGGTCAGGATGATCGAGAGCATGGTGACCGAGGTGATCACCTGGTCGATGGCGCCGAACCATGACTTCTTCAGCTCGGGGTTGAAGCGCGCCCGCAGCGCCAGCTCGATCGGCGGCGTCTGCGCATCACGGGTGTGTGCCAGAAACTCCGCGACCTCCGCGCTGACGATCTGTTCGACATAGCCGCCGCCGTTGAACGCTTGCGAGATTCGCGTGGCGTCGACGTTGAGCTGGATGGCTGGCGACTTCCGCGCCAGCAGATCGCGCTGGAAGTCCGGCGGGATGTCCAGCGCGAAGGTGTCGAGGCCGGCATCCATCCTCCGGTCCATCTCGTATTGCGAGATCAGGCGCGGCTTGGAGAAATAGGGCACGGTGAACGCCATCTCGATGCGGGTCGAGACTGGCGAATGATCCTCGTCGACGATGGCGATCGCGGCGCGGTTCAGGGTCTCCGGCAGCGCTCTTGCTCCGGCATAGACCGCCAGCGTGAAGGAATAGACGATGAGTACGAGCAGCATGGGGTCACGCACCAGGCCGCGCAATTCCTTGATGCCGAGCTGGAGCACGTTGTCAAAGCGCATGGTCAGCGGGCCTGTTTCTTCAGCAGCACAGCCCCGGCCGCCACCAGCACCGGAACCGTGACGGCGAGCGCCAGGAGATCGTTGTGAAGGGTGTCGAACCCCAGGCCCTTGGAGAAGGTGCCCCGCGAGATCGTGACGAAATAGGCAGTAGGATAGAGTCGCCCGACCAGGGCGCCTAAGCCCTGGAGCGATGAAACGGGATCGATCAGCCCGGAATATTGGATGGCCGGGATCAGCGTGATCAGGACCGTGCCGAACAGAGCCGCGATCTGGCTTTTCATGAAGGCCGAGATCACGAGCCCCAGGCCTGTTGTGGCCGTGACGTAGAGCAGGGCGGCGAGCGCATAGGTCGCAAAGCTGCCGGTGAAGGGCACGCCGAAAACGGCGAGCGCAAAGCCGACGAGCAGGAGGAAGTTGCCGAATGCCAGCAGCACGTAAGGCAGCTGCGTGCCGAGCAGGAATTCCAGCCGCGTCACCGGCGTCACATAGAAATTGACGATCGAGCCGAGCTCCTTCTCGCGCACGACCGCGAGCGCCGCCAGCACCGCCGGGATCATGACCAGCAGCAGCGGGATGATCCCGGGTGCCATGGCGACGACGCTTCTGACGTCTGGATTGTAGCGATAGCGCAGCTGGAGCTGGTAGGAGCCGGCGATCGCCGCCTCGCCATAGAGTTCGCGGCCCTTCTGCGCCAGCCAGGTGGCGTGAATCGCTTGGGCGTAGGAGCGCAGCGTCTCGGCGCGGGTCGGGTTGGCGCCGTCGACCCAGGCGCCGATCTCGACACGGTGGCCGCGGCTGACGTCGCGGCCGAAGCCGTGCGGCAATTCGATGGCGAGGCCAATCTCGCCGGCGCGCATGCGGCGGTCGAGGTCGGCATAGTCGCTGATCGGTGGCTTTTCGGTGAAGTAGCGCGATCCCGCGATCTGGAGGCTGTAGTCGCGGCTGATGGCGCTGTCGTCGCGGTCGAGCACGGCGAAGGTCAGGTTTTCGACGTCCAAGCTGATGCCGTAGCCGAGCACGAACAGCAAGAGCACGCTGCCGAGAATCGCGAGCGTGGCGCGGATCGGATCGCGCCGCAGCTCTAGCGCTTCGCGCCGGGAATAGGCGAGCATGCGGGTCGGATTGAATGTCGCACTGCGCTTGCGCGGGAGCGCCGTGGCCGTCGCCGCCGGCACGGGCGATGTGACTGCCGGCTGGCCGGCCGAGTCCCGGGATTCGGCGATCGCTTCCTCCAGACAGGCGATGAAAGCCTGCTCCAGCGTGTCGGTGCCGCGCGCGGCCACGATGGCAGCGGGCGTGTCCGACGTCAGCACCTTGCCTGCATGCATCAGCGAGATTCGATCGCAGCGCTCGGCCTCGTTCATGAAGTGGGTCGAGACGAAAATCGTGACGTTGTCCTCGCGGGAGAGCTCGGCCAGGATCTTCCAGAAGCGGTCGCGGGCAACCGGATCGACGCCAGAGGTCGGCTCGTCGAGGATGAGGATATCGGGCGCATGGATCATGGCGACCGCCAGTGACAGCCGCTGCCGCAAGCCGAGGGGCAGCGCGTCGGGCAGAGTATCGGCGACATCGGCGAGATCGAACCGGATAATCATCTCGTCGATGCGCGCGGCAATAGTGTCCGCCGGCAGCTCGAACAGCCGCGCATGCAGGTCGAGGTTTTGTGTGACCGTCAGCTCCGAATAGAGCGAAAAGCCCTGCGACATGTAGCCGATGCGCCGCCGCACCGACATGTCGCGGGCATCGATCGCCTTGCCGAACAGGCGCGCGTTGCCTTCGCTGACGGGCAAGAGGCCGGTGAGCATCTTCATGGTCGTGGTCTTGCCGCACCCGTTCGAGCCGAGAAAGCCGAAGATCTCGCCCTTCCTGATGCGGAAGCTGACGTCGTCCACGGCGACGAAGTCGTTGAACCGCCGGGTCAGGTGGTCGGCCTCGATCGCGATTTCGTCATGATCGTCGTTGCGTGGAGGGATGACGACACTGGTGTGATGGCCGCGATCTGCCTCCGGCAACAGACGGATGAACGCCTCATCGAGCGTGTCGGCGCCGGTCTGTCCCTTCAGCGCGACCGGGGTTCCCGTCGCCAGCACGCGGCCGGCGTTCATCGCGACCAGGACGTCGAATTGCGCGGCTTCCTCCATATAGGCGGTCGAGACGATCACGCTCATGCCAGGCCGGCTGTCGCGGATCGAGGCGATCAGTTCCCAGAATTGACGTCGAGACAAGGGATCGACGCCCGTGGTCGGCTCGTCCAGGATCAGAAGCTCGGGATCGTGAATCAGAGCGCAGCACAGGCCCACCTTCTGCTTCATACCGCCGGAGAGTTTTGCGGCGGGGCGGTCGGCGAAGGCGGTGAGCCCGGTATCGCGCAGCAGGCCCGCGATCCGTCTGCTTCGTTCCGCCTTGTCGTGTCCGAACAGGCGGCCGAAGAAGTCGATGTTCTCGAACACCGACAGCGTCGGATAAAGATTCTTGCCGAGGCCCTGCGGCATATAAGCGATATCGGGGCAGACCGTGCGGCGATGCCGTGAGCTCGCCATGTCACCGCCGAGCACATGGATGCGTCCTTCCTGGATCGCACGCGCGCCCGCGATCAGGGCGAGCAGGCTCGATTTGCCGACGCCGTCGGGACCGATCAGTCCGACCATGCAGGCGGACGGCAGGTCGAGCGTAATGGCATCGAGCGCCCGGGTCTTGCCGTAGTTCAGGCCCACGCCGTCCAGATGCACCACGCTGCCGACGGCAGCCAATGCATCGGCTGTGGCAGTCGCGCTCATCGGGTCAGCTTGATCTTGAGATTGTCGGGCCATTGCGCGGCTGGATCGAACTGCACATAGGCCATCCCGGGCAGGCCGGTCTTCACATGCTCGATATGCTGGCGCAGCAGCTCGGGCGCGATATGCGCCTTGATCCGGAACATCAGCTTCTGCCGCTCCTCCTCGGTCTCGACCGTCTTGGGCGTGAATTGCGCGACGTCAGCGACGAAGGTGGCTCTTGCCGGGATCACATATTGCGGGATGGCATCGAGCACGAGACGAACGTCGGCGCCGATCGCGACGCGGCCGGCCTGCGCCGTAGGCAGGAAGAACGTCATGTAAACGTCGCCGAGATCGACCATGTTGAGGACGCGGCCGCCGGCCGCGAGCACCTCGCCGGGCTGCGACACGCGATACTGCACGCGGCCGTCGCGCGGTGCCTTCAGCACGCTATCATTGATATCGGCGTTGATGCTCTCGATCGCGGCCTTTGCCGCGTCGACCGCTGCTCCCGCATCGATCACCATGGCGCGGGCGGAGCTGATCGCGGCCTCGGATGCTGCGACCTGGGCCTTCGAAGCGGCAAGCGCCGCCTTCGCCGTGGCGTTGGCAGAGCGGTCGTCGTCCAGCACCTGCTGCGACACTGCACTTGTCCTGATCAGCTGCTCGGAGCGATCGAGCTTGCGGCTCGTGGTGTCGAGCTGCGCGACGCGCTGGTCGACAACGGCCTCCGCAGCCTTGCGTTCAGCCTCGCGCTGGTTGACGAGGCTCTTCGCGGTCTCGACATTGATTGACGCGCGCTGGAGCTGCGCTTCGCCCTGGCGGCGCTGGGCCTGCAATTGCTCGGTGTCCATCCGCGCCAGAACTTGGCCCCGCAGTCACGAAGTCGCCTTCGTTGACCAGGATCTCGCGGATTCGTCCCGGCGTCTTGGTGGCGATGTCGATCTCCACCGCCTCGATACGGCCGTTGCCGCGGGCGAAACCCGCGGGAAGTGCATTGGTGTCGCGGTGCTGCCAGTAGAAATAGCCGCCGCCCGCAAGGAGGATGGTGATCGCGGCAATGACGCGGCCGGAAGTGAAGTTCATCAGTCCACCACGCCGCGCAGCGGCGCCCACATGTTGAGACACGAACGCCCCACCGCTGATCACGCAGAAGGGCCGGCTCAACATGCAGCGATTTTTGCATCGCAACTTGATGCAGATCAGACGGCAACGAGGTATGCCTGTCCCTATTTTGGGCAGCTCGTCGCCGCGGCCCGCCCGCCTTGGCTGATCAGGCGGACAGGCAAGCCTAGCTGAACAGATGTCGTCGGCCCACAAGTGAGCCGTGCCGCCTCACTTCACGAGCGGACAGCCACCATCCTTCAACGGCCGGAACGCCTGGTCGGCGGATACCTCGGCGAGCAGCTTGTAGTAGTCCCACGGCCCCTTCGATTCCTCGGGCTTCTTCACCTGGAACAGGTACATGCTGTGCACCATGCGGCCGTCCTCACGCAGCACGCCGTTGTCGGTGAAGGCGTCGCGCACCGGCAGCTCGCGCATCTTGGCCATCACTGTCTTGGTGTCCTTCGTGCCCGCAGCCTGCACGGCCTTGAGGTAATGCAGCGTGGCGCTGTAGGTCGCGGCCTGGTTCATCGTCGGCATGCGCTTGACGCGTTCCAGGAAGCGCTTGCCGAAGCCGCGGGTCTTGTCGTTGAGGTCCCAGTAATAGGCCTCGGTGACGATCAAGCCCTGCGCGAGCTTGAGGCCAAGGCTGTGCACGTCGGAGATGAACATCACGATCGCAGCCAGGTTCTGGCCGCCGGCGACGATGCCGAACTCGCCGGCCTGCTTGATCGCGTTGATGGTGTCGCCGCCGCCATTGGCGAGCCCGATGATCTTGGCCTTGGAGGCCTGGGCCTGGAGCAGGAATGACGAGAAGTCCGCCGTGTTGAGCGGATGCTTGACGCTGCCGAGCACCTTGCCGCCCGCCGACTTCACGACGTCGCCGGTGTCGCGCTCGACCGAATGGCCGAACAGGTAGTCGGCGGTGAGGAAGAACCAGGTATCGCCGCCGTTCTTGACGATGGCGCTGCCGACGGTGTGCGCGTTGGCATAGGTGTCGTAGGTCCAGTGCGCGGTGTAGGGCGAGCAGGATTTTCCGGTGATGTCGGAGCTGGCCGCGTCCGTCACGATCATGATCTTCTCGTACTGCTTCGACAGCTCCATCACCGCGAGCGCGGTGGCCGAGGTCGGCAGGTCGATGATCATGTCGACGCCCTCGGTCTCCCACCATTTGCGGGCGATGGTGGAGGCAACGTCGGGCTTGTTGAGTACGTCGGCCGAGACCATGTCGATCGGCTTGCCGAACATCTGGCCGCCAAAATCCTCGATCGCCATTTTTGTGGCCTCGACATTCCCCATGCCGCCGATGTCGGAATAAACGGAGGAGAAGTCGGAGAGCACGCCGATCTTGAGCGGTGCCTGCTGGGCGGAGGTGGGAGAGATCAGCACAGCCGACAGCAGGCCGGCCGCAGACATGAGGGCTGCGATAGGTCTCATGGATAACGGTTTCCTCTTGTATGGGGAACTATCCTGTCCCTTTGTCCGACAAAGTTAGAGCTGGGTTCCTGCGGAGTCAATTTGCTCCGGATCTGACTTCCGTGACGTAGTTTGACGCACCCTAGGCGAAGCAATATAGTTTGTCGGACAATCGACATTGGAGGCCGTCTTGCCTGTCGCGCCGCTCTTTCGTCCGCTCGATGTCGCGCCGGCCTATCAGAAGGTCGCCGACGCCATCGAACGCGAGATCGTCAATGGCCGCATCAAGCCGGGCGATCCCATCGGCACCGAGCACGATCTCGTCCGCCAGTTTGGCGTCAACCGCTCGACCATTCGCGAGGGCATCCGTGTGCTGGAGGAGGGCGGGCTGATCCGGCGCGACTCCTCGCGCCGCCTGCACGCCTGCCTGCCGCGCTACAGCAAGCTGGCAAGCCGGCTCAGCCGCGCCCTGGTCCTGCATGAGGTCACCTTCCGCGAGCTCTACGAGGCGTCGATGACGCTGGAAGTCGCCAGCATCGAAGGCGCAGTGGAGCGGGCGACGGAAGACAACATCGCCGAGCTCACCGACAATCTCGCGCGCAGCGAGGCCGTGGTCGGTGATCCCGCGATGCTCGCCGAATGCGATGCCGAATTCCACGTGCTGGTTGCCAAGGCCTCGCAGAACCGGGTGCTTCAGCTCGCCCGCGAGCCGGCCGCGCAATTGTTCTATCCGACCACCGAGATGATCGTGACTGGCGTGGCCGAAGGCGGGCCGCGTCTCGTCGCCGCGCATCGCCATCTGATCGACGCGATCCGTCGCCGCGACCGCGAGGCCGGCGTGCTGTGGACGCGCCGGCACTTGCAGGACTGGCGCCGCGGCTTCGAGAAGATCGCTTCGCTCGATCGCTCGGTCGAGCACATGTACATGGAGCACGCGCAGGCGGCCCGGCGCAGGTAGCGCATGATCCGGAAAAGTGTGAAGCGGTCTTCCGAGAAGATCATTCGCAAAATAAAGACAAGCCTCAAGAATTCAAACTGCTTCAATAAACAAAGACGTCACATCGGAGGGACACATGACCGGCGATACCGCAGCCACCATCGCGAAAGCCCGCGAGCATTCCATCGGCGATCTCCTGCGCCGCGCAGGCGGCCGCGCACCGAATAAGCTCGCGGTGAGCTGCGGCGATGTGAGCTGGACATTCGCGGAGATGGACGCGATCTGCAACCGGCTCGGCCGCGGCCTGCTCGGCCTCGGCATCAAGAAAGGCGACCGTCTTGCGGTGCTCTCGCGCAATTCACACGCCTTCGCGGCGCTGCGCTTTGCCGTGGCACGGATCGGCGCCGTGCTGGTGCCGATCAACTTCATGCTCAATCCGGACGAGATCAATTTCATCCTGAAGAGCTCTGGCGCAAAGCTGCTCGCGACCGGCCCTGATTTCGTCGAGCCGGCGCGCGCGGCCAGCGCCAAGGATTGCGCGATCGAGAAGATGATCTGGTTGCCGGGAGAGGATCCCGCCACGGCACCTTCGGGCCTCACCACCTTCGATGATCTCTTGCATGCCGACGGCTCGTTCCTGGGCGCGTCCGTCGACAGCCGTGATCTCGCACAGATCGTCTACACCAGCGGCACGGAGTCGCTGCCCAAGGGCGCGATGCTGACCCATGAAGCCGTGATGTGGCAGTATGTCAGCTGCATCATCGACGGCGGCATGAGCGTGGACGACAGGTTCCTGCACGCATTGCCGCTGTATCACTGCGCCCAGCTCGACGTCTTTCTGGGGCCGCAAATCTATCTCGGCGCTTCCGGCGTGATCACGGGCAAGCCGACCGCCGACAACATCCTGGCGCTGATCCAGGCGCACAGGATCACCTCGTTCTTCGCGCCGCCGACGATCTGGATCGCGATGCTGCGCTCGCCGAACTTTGACAAGACCGATCTGTCGACCTTGCAGAAAGGCTATTATGGCGCTTCGATCATGCCTGTGGAGGTGCTGCTCGAGCTGCAACGCCGTCTGCCCAACGTGAAATTCTGGAATTTCTACGGCCAGACCGAGATCGCTCCGCTCGCGACCGTGCTGCGCCCCGAGGACCAGCTGCGCAAGGCCGGCTCGGCCGGCAAGCCGGTGCTCAACGTCGAGACGCGCGTGGTCAACACCGCGATGGAGGACGTCAAGGTTGGTGAGGTCGGCGAGATCGTGCACCGCTCGCCGCATCTGTTGTCCGGCTATTACAACGATCCCGTGAAGACCGCGGCGGCGTTTTCGGGCGGCTGGTTTCACTCGGGCGACCTCGCCACCGTCGACGACGAGGGCCACATCACCGTGGTCGATCGCGTCAAGGACATGATCAAGACCGGCGGCGAGAACGTCGCAAGCCGCGAGGTCGAGGAGATGGTCTACCGCATCCCCGCTGTCTCCGAAGTCGCCGTCGTCGGCCTGCCTGATCCGCGCTGGATCGAGGCGGTGACCGCGATCGTCGTGGTCAAGAGCGGCGAGACGCTGGACGAAGAGTCCGTCATCAAGCATTGCGCCGGCCAGATGGCGCATTTCAAGGTGCCCAAGCGCGTCATCTTTGTTGATAGCCTGCCGAAGAATCCGAGCGGCAAGCTGCTCAAGCGCGAATTGCGTCAGCGCTTCGTCGGCGGCGAGACGCTCGACAAGGCGATTCAGAAGAATTTTGGAACGTGAACGCGCTTTTCGCCTCTCCCGCGCCTGTCCCGCCGAAGCTTTAGCGAAGGCGGATGCGGGCGAGGTCTCCGCGAGTCCCTCCCGTAGGTTTGAAATAAGTCGGCATCCACATCGTCATTGCGAGCGCAGCGAAGCAATCCAGAGTCTTCCCGCGGTGGCAGTCTGGATTGCTTCGCTGCGCTCGCAATGACAGGAGGAGGAAACTGCGCGAGTCCCTCTAGCATCATTTCCACGGACGCGGCCCGTCACCCCGGCCCTCTCCCCGTGCAGGGCAAGGAGAGGGGGAAGAACTCAATATTTCTTCACTGCCGCCCCGAAGGCCAGCCACAGCGCCATCGAGACCAGCCCGAAACCGCCGAGCAGCAGGAAGGTCGGACCGTAGCCGACCCATTGCGCGATCCAGCCGCCGAGCGCCGGACTGAGGCTCGCGCCGACGCCCTGCACCGTGATCACGGCGCCCTGGCCGAGATTGATGCGGCCGGTGCCGTTGAGCGAGCGCGCGACCATGCCGGGGACGGCAACCGTCTGGAGCCCGGTGCCGATGCCGTCGAGCACCTGCATCGGTACGACGCCCCACCATCCCGTGACGAAGAAGGCAAGCACGCCGCGGATGGGCAGGAACATGAAGGAGATCAGGATCACTGGCCAGTAATTGCGCTTGCTCGCGACCTTCATCGCGATCAGCGAGGTCACGATCATCACGCCCTGCGCGATCACGATAGTGGTCGCGACGAAGCTCGGGCCATTGGCCTGGGCGTCGGCCACCGCTGCAAGTCCATAGAGCGGCACGATCGCGGCATTGCCGAGATGGAAAAGGGCGAGCGCGAGTGCCAGCACGAGCAGCGGCTTGTGCTTGAGCAACATCGTCATCGCATCCGGCGGAGCTTTCGAGTCATCCTCCTTGCTGCCGCGCGAGGCGCGATCGTCGATCGCCTTGGCGGGGATCATCAGCACGCAGGCGATCGCGATGGCGCCGAACACGGCCGCCAGCACGAAAACGGCAAAATAGCCAAACCTGTAGCCAAGATAGCCCGACAGCGCGGCACCGACCATGTTGCCGGCGTGATTGTACGCCTGGTTGCGACCATTGAGTGCGTTGAAGCCCTTCTGCTTGGCGATGCCGAGCGTGATGCCGGTCACCGCCGGCACGATCGCGGCACTCGCCAGCGATTGCGCGATCTGGGAAAAGGTGACGGCCCAGAAGTTTTGCGAGATCAGGATGATTGCGGACGCCAGCACCACGCAGATGCCGGGAATGACGACCCACATGCGCTTGTTGCGACTGGAATCGATGAAGCCGCCGATCGGCGTCGTGACCAGCATGCCCGCGACATTGCCGACCGTCATCGCGGTGCCGATCAATCCGCTCGCCCAGCCGCGCTCCTGCAGGAAGACGCCGACGAACGGCCCGATGCCCGACTGCATGTCGGCCATGAAGAAGTTGAGCGCGAACAGGGGCCAGATACGAGGTGAAGGGCGCGATGTCATCGAGACGCTGAACGCAATGCTGCCGATCGACTGAGATCTCGCATGAGGCGGAGACTGCGGGCCCATAGGTGCCCGGGCGGACCAGAACCTAACCTGCGCTCATCGCGTTGGTTCCGATCGTCCTTGTGATCGCAGGGCCCGCGACGTCATGTCATACTTGCGACAGTCTCAATCAGGATCATGGCCATGCCACTCTGGACCTGCGAAACCTGCGGCGCGCAATTTCCGGACAGCGGACATCCGCCCGCATCCTGTCCCATCTGCGAGGACGAACGGCAGTATGTGGGTTGGAAAGGGCAGATTTTCCTGACGCGCGAGACGCTGGCAGAGCGCCACCGTGTCGTCTGGCGGGACGATCTCGGCCTGACCGGCCTCTCGCTCGAGCCGGACTTCGCCATCGGCCAGCGCGCGCTGCTGGTGCCGCTCAGCGACGGCTGCCTGATGTGGGACTGCGTACCGCTGGCAACGCCGGAGGCGATTGCGCATGTGCGTTCGCTCGGCGGACTGAAGGCGATCGCAATCTCGCATCCGCATTATTATGGTGCGCTTGCCGACTGGAGCGAGGCGTTCGGCGGCGTGCCGGTCTATCTGCACGCTGATGACCGCCAATGGGTGACGCGGCCACATGCATCGATCGTGCACTGGGCTGGCGATCACCATCGCATTTCCGACGACGTGATGTTGCTGCGCACTGGCGGTCATTTCGCCGGCGCCACCGTGCTGCACTGGCGGCACGGTGCGGACGGCAGGGGCGCGCTGCTCACCGGCGATATCGCGCAGGTGACGATGGATCGCCGCTTCGTCAGCTTCATGTATTCCTACCCCAACTACATGCCGCTCAACGCCGCCGCGGTGCGGCGGATCGCGGCGGCGGTGGAGCCGCTCGCTTTCGATCGCATCTATGGTGCCTGGTGGGACCGCAACATCGCCGCAGGTGCCAAGGCCGCGTTTGAGGCGTCGGTCGCGCGTTATCTGGCGGCCATCGCCTGACCACATGCCGGTTCGGGAGCGCTTGCTACGCCCGAATAACTGTACTATAAGTACATTATTGAGCGCGGATTTCGGCATGATCGATGCATCGCCAAACGCCGCGCGACTTGCAGTGCGTGAGCGGGAGTTGGGTCCATGACGGCGCAACGCGACTACGAGATATTCGAGGCCGGCGACGTCACGCTCCAGTCCGGCACCGTCTTTCCCGCGCTGAAGCTCGCCTACAAGACCTATGGAACGCTGAGCCCGGCCAGGGACAACGTCATCCTCTATCCGACCTCGTTCAGCGCGCAGCACGTCGACACCGAATGGCTGATCGGGCCCGACGGCGTGCTCGATCCCACACGCTACTTCATCATCATCCCGAACCTGTTCGGCAACGGCCTGTCGTCATCGCCGTCGAATACGGCCGTGCCGTTCCCGAAGGTGACCTATCACGACGCGATCGCGGTCCAGCACCGGCTGCTCACCGAACGTTTCGGCATCTCGACGCTCGCGCTGGTCTATGGCTGGTCGATGGGCGGCATGCAGGCCTATCATTGGGCGGCGCTGCATCCTGATATGGTCGAGCGCGCAGCGATCGTCTGCGGCAGCGCGCGCTGCGCGCCTTACAATCATGTCTTTCTCGAAAGCGTGAAGGCCGCGCTGACCGCCGATCCCGCCTTCCGCGACGGCCGCTTCGTCGAGAAGCCAATCGCCGGCTACCGCGCGATGGGACGCGTCTATGCCGGCTGGGCGATGTCGCATGGCTTCTATCGCGACGAGATTTGGCGCGAAGCCGGTTCCACCTCGCTGGAGGATTATCTCGTCCGTGGTTGGGATGCGACCTTTGCGCGGCGCGATGCCAATGATCTCCTGGCGCAGATCGAGATCTGGCAGAGTGGTGACGTCAGCCGCTGCGCCGCATTCGGTGGCGATTTCGACCGCGCGCTCGCCGCGATCAAGGCCCACATGCTGCTGATGCCGGGCGCGACCGATCGCTATTTCGACGTCCGCGACAACGAAGACGAGCTCGGCCGGTTGACCAGCGCAAAATCCGCGGTGTTGCATCCGATCCCGTCGCAGCACGGCCATCGTGCCGGCAACCCCGTGAACAATCCGCGTGATCAGGCTTTCATCAAGGCCGAGATCGCAGCGCTCCTCATCAGATAGGCAGGCATCCGGTCATGACTGACACAACCGTTTCAGAGCCCGGCCATCGCCTGAAACCGCTGACACCGGCGATGCTGCGCCAATTGTCGGTCCGCTCCGACCTCAGGGGCGCGGCGCAGAGCCTCGGCCATTACGGCGCAGTCGCACTGGTGGGTACGCTGATCTGGATGGTCGCCTCGCGCCATGGCGTGCTCTGGGCGCTGCCGTTGATGGCGGTGCAGGGCTATCTCGTGGCGTTCTTGTTCATGGCGGTGCACGAGACCGCGCACAAGACCGCGTTCAAAAGCCGCGGCCTCAATCTCACTGTGGGCTATCTCTCGGCCTTCATCATCGGATTGCCTTACGAATATTACTGCCTGTTTCACTGGGATCATCATCGCTACACCCAGGATCCGGACAAGGATCCTGAGCTGATCGTTGGCGTGAAGGCGACCTCCGACACCCAGCTCGCGATCGCCTATAGCGGTCTGCTCCAGGTCGCCGGGCGTCTGCGGCTGATGCTCGGCCACGCCGTCAGCGGCAAGGTCGTCGTGCCCTGGATCCCCGAGAGCAAGCGCGCCATCATCGTGACCGAGGCGCGCGCCTATGTCGCGCTCTATGCGCTGTTGCTTGCACTGTCGCTGTGGCTCTCCTCGGCGCTGCTGCTCTGGGTATGGATCGTCCCGCTTGCGATCGGGCAGTTCTTCCTGCGGCCCTATCTCTACGCCGAGCATACCGGCTGCGACCGCACCCGCAGCGCCTTCCAGAATACCCGCACGACCTATACGGGCGCGATCGTCAAATGGTTCGCGTGGAACATGCCCTATCATGTCGAGCATCACGCCTATCCGTCAATCCCCTTTCATGCGCTGCCGCAGCTGAACGAGCTCGTCGATGGCGAGATCGTCCATTGCGGCCGCGGCTACATCAGAACGACGCGCGAGACCTGGGCCTGGTTTCGCCGGCAGCGGCAGAGTGGCTAGCTCAACGCAAAGCTCCGGTCGCGGTGCGACCGGAGCTTTGTCGTGAAGGCGCGATATCAGTAGATCCCGTAGGCGCAGACATTCACGACGCGGACGCGCAGGCCGTGGCGGGTCTGGACGAGGCGCTCCTGGTAGCAGTTGCTGACGCCGGTGTTGACATAGACGCCGCCGAAGCCCCAACCCGGGCCCCAGCCATGACCCCAGTGGTGATGATGGAAGCCGCCGGCCGAGGCGGCGGTGGGGGCGAGCGCGGCAACGCCGAGCGAGCCGGCAGCGATCAGACCAAGTGCAAGCTTACGAAACATCTTCATTCTCCATGTGGCGCAGGGTCATTGTTGTGTCCCTGCATCTCGGTCGGACCGAGACGCGAATGCGTTCACCGCGATGGCTGAGAATCGTGTTTCAGGATTGTTTCGTGGGCCGCGGCAAAATGTGCCGCCGTCAGGCTTTCCGCGCCACGCGATAGCGCGCGGCCATCGCCTGCGTCAGCTCGATCATCTTGTCGCGGAGATCGGCGGGCTCCAGCACTTCGGCCTCGGGGCCCAGCCGCAACAGTTCGGCCGCGGCATGCCATGACGTCTTGCCGACCGGGACCCTGGCGATGCGCCAGCCATCTGCGTCGACGGTCTCCTCAAGCTGCGTGCGTGCCTTGACGTAAGGCTGGCTCAACGCGTCGAGCAGCTTGACGCCGAACGGCGACAGCCGGACGACCGCGACATTGGGATGCATCTCGGCCTCGAGACGAAGTGTCGCGGCCTGCCAGTAAGCCGCGAGATCGAAATCGGCGGGACGATCGAAGCGATCGTCGAGCGCCGTGCAGTCGAGCACCCGCGCGACGCGATAGGTTCGCACGTTGCCGTCGACTTGCCCTGCGAGATACCAGCTGCCGCCCTTCAGCACGAGGCCGAGCGGGGCGACGCGGCGCTGTTTCTCTGCGCGCCAGCTCTGGTATCGGATCTTGATCAGCGTTCCGCGCAACGCCGCGCCGGCGATGGTGCGCAGATGCTTTGGGTCCTCGGCCTCGCCGAACCAGCCCGGCGCATCCAGGTGAAAACGTTCCTGCATCCGCCCGGCGTCCTCGCGCAGATTCGCAGGCAGCGCGGCCATCAGCTTGTTCTGCGCGGCGATCATCGCAGCGTCCAGCCCGAGCGCCGCGGCCGGGCCCGGCAAACCCGCCAGGAACAGCGCGCCTGCCTCGCTCTGCGACAGCCCGTTCAGCCGTACACGATAGCCATCGAGCAGGCGATAGCCGCCCTCGGCGCCGCGGTCGGCATAGACAGGTACGCCGGAGGCGGCGAGCGCATCGATGTCGCGATAGATCGTGCGCACCGAGACCTCGCAGGCTGCGGCGAGCTCGGGCGCGGTGACCTGCCCTCTGGCCTGGAGGGTGGTGAGGATCGACAGCATTCGGCTCGCGCGCATGATCCCTTAAACCATACCTGACACAGGATGTCAGGTATGGTCCGCTACAGATGCCATCGCCAAATGGGCAGATGGGAGACCCGCCATGACCGATCCGAACCGCATCACGCTGTATTATTCGCCGCAGAGCCGCGCCACCGGCACGCGGGTGCTGCTGGAGGAGTTGGGCGCGCCCTACGATCTCCATGTCCTCAACATGAAGGCCGGCGAGCAGCGCAAGCCCGCTTATCTCGCCATCAACCCGCTCGGCAAGGTGCCGGCGGTCCGCCACGGCGAGGCGCTGGTGACCGAGCAGGTCGCGATCACCATCTATCTCGCCGACCTGTTTCCGCAGGCGGGGCTGACGCCCGCGCTGAACGATTCCTTGCGCGGTCCTTATCTGCGCTGGATCGCCTATTATGGTGCCTCGTTCGAGCCGGCCATGATCGACAAGTTCATGCAGCGCGAGCCGGCGCCGATCACGCAATCGCCCTATGCCGATTATGACACCATGCTGGGCGCGCTCGAGGCGCAGCTGTCGAGGGGGCCGTATCTGCTCGGCGAGCGTATGACGGCGGCGGATGTGTTGTGGGGCGTCGCGTTCAGCTGGACCATGATGTTCGGCATCGTGCCGAAGAGGGACGTTTTCGTCCGCTATGCCGAGCGCATCACCTCACGGCCTGCGTACCAGCGCATCACGGCGGCCGACGCCGAGATGGCGGCGCAGCATGCCAAGGCTGCTGGGGGGTAGGCAGCGCGCCTCAATCTCCGCTGTCGTCCCGGGCAAGCGTAAGCGCAGACCCGGGACCCATAACCACAGGATTTGGTGTGGCGAAGACTCGGAGTTATCAGCTTGCCATCGTTACCACTCCCTGTGGTTATGGGTCCCGAATCTGCGCGCGCTTGAGTTGCGCTTGTCCGGGACGACGGCTGAATGTGGAGCGCGCCCTCGTGCTCCCTCCCCGATCTCTCAAAACCGCGGTGCCCGTTTCTCGGCGAACGCCTTGATGCCTTCCTTGATCTCGTCGCCACGCATGCTGTCGCGGTGGCGCTGGTCGGCGGCGGCTTCGTCGAGCTCGCCGCGGGCGAACTCGTTGATGGCACGCTTCATGCCGCGCATCGCCTGCGGCGCGTTGCCGGCGAGGACGCCAGCGAGCTTGTCGACCTCCTCGTCCAAAAATTCCACCGGCACCATGGCAGTGAGATAGCCGATGCGCAGCATCTCCGGCGCGCTGATCCTCGAGGCGGTGAGGAACAGTTTTTTCGCATTGTCGACGCCGAGCCGGGTCACGTAGCGTTTGATGCCGCTCGGGTAATAGTGCAGCCCGAGCCGTGCCGCCGGCATGAACATCTCGGCGGTGTCGACGCCGATACGGAAATCGCAGGCCAGCGCGAGGTCGGTCGAGCCGCCATAGACGCCGCCGTTGACCCGGCAGATCGTCGGCACGCCCAAATCCTCGAGACGGTTGACGACCACCTCGAACGCCGAGCCCGCGCTCTGCTGCTCGCTCGCGCTCACCGCGCGCTCCGCCACCGAATTGAGATCGTAGCCGGCGGAAAAGGCGCGCCCGGTGCCGGTCAGCACCAGCACGCGAATGGCCGGATCGCTCTCGATCCGGTCGAACAACTTGACCAGGTCGCTGAGATCCTCCGCCTGGAGCCGGTTGAGATGTTTTGGCCTATTGAGGCGGATGGTGGCGCGTGCGCCGGTGATGTCGAGTACGGGGCTGGTCGCGTCGGCTGTGTCCGACATTCTTGTCTCCATTTAATTGTTCTCGAGCGCGCGCCGTTTTGCTTCGGCGTCGATGGTCTCGGCAAGATCGGGATGCCGCGCCATCAGCACGCGGAAATCGACGAGGTCGAGCACCAAGAGCCGCGACACTTTCGTGGTCGAGACGTTGGCACCGCGCTTGTTGTTGCCGAGCAGCGCCATCTCGCCGAAAAAGGCGCCTTCACCGAGCTGCACCTTCTTGCCGGGCAGGTCGACCTCGACCTCGCCGGCGGCGATGAAATACATGCAGTCGCCCTGCGTCCCCTTGCGGATGACCAACGTGCGCGCCGGCAGCTCCATGGTCCGCAGCATATGGGTGACGTCGGCGATGGCCGCAGGCCCAAGCGCAGCGAAGAACGGCACCTTGCTGACGGATTCCCAGGTCTTGAGGAAATTGTCGCGACGGGTCTCCGCGGCAAAGCCGGTCGCCAGAATACCGGTCCACAGCCCGAACACGCCGAGGCCGGAGATCATCACCAGCGCCGCCACCATGCGTCCGAGCGGCGTGACCGGCACGACGTCGCCATAGCCCGTCGTCGTCAAGGTCACCACCGCCCACCACAACGCGGCCGGCACGCTGCCAAACGTCTGCGGCTGCACGTCCCGCTCCAGGAAATATTCGGCGACCGAGGCGAGAAAGATCACCATCAGGAAGATCACGAGCACGCTGACCAGCGGCCCGGATTCCAGCATGAGCACGCGGCGGAGCTGCCGCAAGCCCGGAATGCCCGGCACCACCTTCAGCACCCAGAGCACGCTGAGCAGCCACGCCGTCTTCGGCTCGACGCCGAGAACCAGCGCGAGCGGCACGGCCAGCGCGCCGATCGCGTCAACGATGCCGGCGGAGGAGGACATATAGAGCGAAAGCCGCCCTTGGCGCGCCATGTGGCGCAGCCGGACCAGCCATTCGAACACGAAATAGGCGAGGCAGACCCATAGCAGGCCGTTAACCCAGCCGCGCGCCTCATTGGCCCGGTTGTCTGTCAGCAGCACCATGCTGAGCACGCCGACGCCGACGGCCACATAGGCCGTCTTGGTCATGTTGCGGCCGGCCGTGGCGGCCGCGAACTGGGCCAGAGCGGAAATCAACGGCTTGGACATGCGGGAAGGCGGCTCGGTTCTGGCTCGTGTGGTCCCGGTTGGGACTTCAGGGCCAAAGTGCCCGCCCGGGCCGAGGCCGTCAACGACAGGCGCGGGCCGCAGCGTCGTCGAACAGGGGAGGGCGGTGAGGCGGCCGGCTGAGGCTACCTGAAATGCGGTGGCTCGTCGTAGCCGCGGCGGCTGCTGAAAAACAGCAGAACCATCAGGCCAACGCCGACGACGAGGGAAAATCCCGCCCCCAGCGCGAGGGCCCAATAACCTTCCGCCGGGATCGGATCGCCTTCGACCGCCATGGCGGAATAGGCGAAATAGCCAACCGCCGCCAGCATTCCCAGCAGGAAGATGACGAGGAGTGTACGCATGGCGCGTTCTCCAGCTGCAATCCGTGAGCCAACGGCTGTAGGTGGGGACGGTTCCTGGGTTCCGACTGTCCATCCACCGCCAAGACGTCCGGCAGCCCCGACCTGAGGACATCAAAACTGTCGGATCAGGCGCTCTGGGCGGTCTTGACCACCACGACGTTGCTGTCGTCCTGCAGGGGCGAGCCGGCATCGCGGGCGGCCTTTTCACTCTCGCTGGCATGACGTTTCAGATAGTCGCGGCGCATGCTGATCTCGTCGCGGACGAACTCGTAGCCGAGCTTGAAGGTATCGAGCCCGTCGGTGCTGATCGTACCGTCTCTGAGTCCAATGACGGCCCCGCGCAAGATGCCTTCCAGCTCGTCCTGGAGACATTCGAGCTGATCCAGCGAGTGGGCGTGCTCGATCCGCTCGCCGATGTCGAGGATGGCGGTGGAAAGCTCGCTGGCCTTTTCCGGCGCGATCCTCGTGATCTTGGCGTAGATCGCAGCGAAGATCGACCCGATGACGCTGAGCGCGGCGGCGCCCAGATACATCACGTCGCTGTACTTATCCATGAACGACTTGGTGTCGTCGTTGATGTAATCGGCGGCGCCCCGATGCGCCATCACGAAGGCATCCTTCTCGACGGAGGCCGGCTCTATCCTGGTGGCAAAGCCGTTGTCGAGCCCGAGCGCGGATTTGTTCTCGTAGACGATGCGCGCGAGCTCGCCTGCGGTGGTTGGGGACATCCTGGATTGTGCGACCAGGAGCCATTCGAGCCCGATCGTGTCGAGATCGTCGTCGGGAATTTGCGGGTACGTCGACAACGTGCCTGCTGTCAGCGTCTCGTCGGAAATGCCCGGGAGTTTGCGCGCCAGCGTCTTGGCGTCGTCGATCGCGTTGAGCGTGAAGCCGCCGCGCTTGGCAACCTGTTCATAGGATTTGTCCCGCACTGCCCTGGAGGCGTGGACGATGGCGATCACCGCGCTGAAGCCGCTCGCCGGCGCAAACAGCTTGTCGAGTGTTGCGCCCTGCGGTGCCATCTGGATCTTGGCGGCATCGGGACCGTCGGGGACGTCGAGAATACTGCGGACGAACGTGAGCGAAGATTCGTTCTCGGCGACGACCGCGACCTTCTTCTTCTTCAGCTCGGCGAGCGACTTGATCTTCTTGTTGCCGGGACCGAGCAGGAGCACGAGATCGTGCTCGAGGATCGCAAGCGTGCGCGCCCGCAGCGGCACTTTGGCGTCCGTGCGCAGCACGGCGAGGTCGGCCTGCTTGCGGTCGAACTGTGCGATCGCCTTGGCGTTGTCCGCGTTGTTGACGATCTTGATCCGGAAACGCGAGGCGTTGTTCTTCAGGAGAGCGGCGAGCTTGGCCGCGAACAGCGCCTCGTCGCTGTTAGGGCCGCCGACGGCAAAGGTCAGCGTTTCCGAATTGTGCACCAGCGTGCGCCCGGCCCAGACGGTGGCGAGCGACAGCAGAAGGGTCAGCACGACGTAGAGGAAGACCTGCTGCTGGTTGGTCTTGATCACCTTGGGGCGTCGGGGCGGCGGCTCGGGTAGTGATGCGGTGGGGCCTTCAGTACTCATGGCAGCACTCTGGCCTTAATCTTTGGCTGGCGGCGCATGGCATGGGAAGCGCAGCGAACGCCCTGCAATTCGTAAACGCCTGAAAAAAGAACGATATTCTCTGCCGCCGATGATAGCGCGAAGGTCACGGAATGCAAATTTCGAGCCGAAGGTAACCTTACTCGACGCCGCCGCGGCGATTGGTCATCCTATCACCAGTTAGCCACAGTTGGCGATTTTCCGGTTCCCCCGGCTGCATTCCGCCGCGGGAAATGTCATAAATCAGAGGTCCCGGCGATTTGACCGGTCCAAGAAGAAGTTGCGCTGAACGCTCCAATTTTTCTTGTCACCTCAATGAGGGCGTCGGCTTGTCGTTTCCACCCATGTCTTCGGCGGTTCCGGTTGAAGCGCTCATTGGCTGGATGCTGCTGCTCACCTTCAAGCACATCATCGCCGATTTCGTCCTCCAGACCGCCTGGATGGCGCATGGCAAGGACCAGAAGCACGGCTGGGCCCTGCCGCTTCTGGTGCACTGCCTCGTTCACCTTGCGGTTGCGCTGCCGCTGATCCTGATCGTGGCGCCGAAATTCTGGTTCGTGGCGTTCATCGACTTCGCGATCCACATCACGATCGACCGCGCCAAAGGGTTCATCTCGGCCAATTTCGGTGTCGACCTGGCGCATCCCTGGTTCTGGACCCTGATCGGCGTCGACCAGGCGCTGCATCACCTTACCGGCTTCGGCCTCTCCATCTTCATGGCGGCGAACTGAGCCTAGCCACGTTTGGCCGGCTGCTCGGCCTTGCATGGTTCGAGACGCGCCGTGCGGCGGCGCTCCTCACCATGAGGGTCGGGGATCTCGCCGCGGGACAAGACCTCATCCTGAGGACCCGCCAAAGGCGGGCGTCTCGAGGAGGGCCACCGGAAACCTTCTTTCCTCTGCCTCCGATTCTCGGCCAGAGCGCAAGCACCCCGGGTCACTACCGGGCAGCGTGGTTAACCTTTCGTTAGAGAATTGCGCTGCATCTTCCCCACACGAGGGAGAACTGCAATGTTTTCAAGCCGCGATTCCTTTGAAAGCGATTTCTGTCCGGTTCGCGACGAGCTCCTTGGCGAGATGTATCGCGCCAGCGCGAGTGGCCTGCCGAGGCTGGTTGAGAGTGTTTCCCCTGACGCGCGCGCTCGCCTGGCGCTGTTCTGCTATCGCCGCAGCCATCTGCATTCGCTGGCGGTCGCGATCGCCGCCAGCTGCAGCGAGCGCGACCTGATCGACAACGGTGGCCGCGTCGGTTCGACGCTCTACGCGCTGTCGCGCGAAGGCGCCGCGAAATCCTCGCCGTCGCTGTCGGGCGGGCGCAAGCCGATCACGCTGTCGACCAAGCCGCTGTCGGTGCTGGCACCGCTCGAGGACGAACTCGACGACGAGATCAGCGAAGCCGTTCCGGCCTAAGCGGCCTCTATCACCGCAAGCCCGAACTTCCGCCGCGCCATCGCGCATTCGGCGTCACCGGGCATGCAGGTGCGGCACACCTCCGGCCGCGCGGCATAGATGCCGCACGCCGTCGCCTTGCCGATCTCTCCCTTTAACGCCGAGCAGCGATCGCCCTCGCAGCGCATGCCGGATTGACGCGCGTTGACCAGCGCCTCCGGGATCGCTGCAAGCTCGTCGTCGCTCTCGATCGAGAAGCGCGGCCAGTTCGCCGAATAGCCGCAGCAGGCACCGCAACTCTGGCAACAGCTCGACAGATCGAGCGGCGAGGTCTGTTCCATCGTCGTCATGTGTCCTTTGGCGGACCCCAGACCAGGCTCTGCCGCCATCTTGCGCGCAGCACGTCGCGCCGCTCCGGATATTTTTCGTCGAGATAGGTTGCCTCGACCACGCGGTCAGTGCGGAAGCTGCGGAAGTCGCTGCGCAGCTCGCACCAGGCCGCGAGCAGGCGCACGGCTTCGAGATAGCCGACCGAGATCGGCCAGATCATGCGTTCGCTGGCGCGGCCCTGCTCATCGCGATAGCGCAGCATGATCTTCTTGCCTTCGTGGATCTGGGTGCGCGTGCGCGCCATGTCCAGGCGGTCCGGCTCCCTGTTCCAGCTCGGCCGCGCGCGGCTCGCCGGCTCCAGCACGAAGGGACGCAGGCGCTCGGGGACGGTGTCGGCGATCTTGGCCATCAAGTCCTCGGCGGCGCGTGCCAGCGCGGAATCGGCGTGGCCCGCGACCCATTGCGCGCCTAGCACCGCCGCCTCGATCTCGTCGGGCGTCAGCATCAGCGGCGGCAGGTCGAAACCCTTCTCCAGGATGTAACCCATGCCGGCTTCGCCGCGGATCGGCACGCGCTGGCCGATCAGCGTTGCGATGTCGCGATAGATGGTGCGCTTCGACGTCTCGAGCTCGGCCGCGATCGCGTCCGCCGTCAGCGGTTTACGCGTGCGCCTCAGCACCTGGATGATCTGAAACAGCCTGTCGGCGCGTCTCATGACGGGTCTCTTGTTCGTGGTCTTTTCAAAAGGCGACGCGCGGCTGCTGACAGGATGTTGGCAGCAGGGGAGTTCTATACCGGGACAACACGTCGACTGAAGAGGATTTGTCCATGATCGTTCCAACCCATTTCGGCCCTGCCGGCCCGCTGTGGCGCGCCCAGATGTGGCAGGCCCGGGCGTTTAGCCGCCTCGTTTCGCTCGATCTCATGGTCGTCGATCTCCGATTTGCGTTCGCAAGCGTGGTGGCACGCTTGCTGATCCAGGCTGCGGACGCGCTCGCCCGCCACATCATGAGCCGCGCCTGGCAGGGCGCCCGCTTCGCAGAAGATATCACGGCTGCTGCCACCATGGTGGCAGCAGCCGGCAGGTAGGTTCCGTCCACGTTCGGCAGGTTCAGGAGAGGTTTCATGATCACGCTTTACGGCTTTGGTACCGGCTTCGGCCTGCCGGAAATCAGCCCCTTCGTCACCAAGACGGAGGTGCAGCTCAAAATGGCGGGGCTGCCCTACCGGAAGGAGCGCGCGATGCCGCCAGCTTCGCCCAAGGGGCAGCTGCCCTTCATCGACGACGGCGGCGAGGCAGTGGCCGATTCCACCTTCATTCGCGCCCATATCGAGCGGCGCTACGGCTTCGATTTCGACGCCGGGCTGTCGTTGCAGGAACGTGCGCAGGCCTGGGCGTTCGAGCGCATGATCGAGCATCACGTCTATTGGGCGTTGGTCGGAGCGCGCTGGGTCGATCCGGTCAATTTCGCCAAGGGCCCGTCGCATTTCTTCGACGGCGCACCCGAGCACAACCGCGAGAAGCTGCGCGAGGACGCGCAATTCCGCGTCGCCGAGAATTATCTGCTCTCCGGTCTCGGCCGCCACGCGCCCGACGACGATGTCGATCTCGCCGTGCGCTCGCTGTTCGCGCTCTCGGTGCAGCTCGGCGACAAGTCGTATCTGATGGGCAACAAGCCCTGCGGCGTCGATGCCACCGCCTTCGGCGCACTCGCGGGGATCCTGACGCCGTTCTTCGAATCGGCCTTGCGCCAGCGCGCCGAGGGATTTCCGAACCTCACCGCCTATGTCGACCGCATGATGGATACATATTATCCGGAGTTCGCCTGGACCCCGTTGCGACAGGCGGCTTGAGGCCCGCGGTGTATCTGCCCGATCGCTGTAACCTCTCCCGCTTGCGGGAGAGGTCGGCGCGCAGCGCCGGGTGAGGGTTCTCTCCGCTGGGGGACTTTCCGTAGGCCTCAGATAGTCATTATGCGGAGGCAACCCTCACCCCAACCCTCTCCCGCAAGCGGGAGAGGGGGCGCACCAACGCCCGTAGCCGCAGCTCGTGTCTAACCGCAAAACAAAAGAGCCGGCCCATCGGGCCGGCTCTTCTCGTTGCGAACTATCGCTGCGCCTACTTCACCAGCGAGTACTTGCCGTTCTTCACCGTGAGCAGGATGCGCGAGCGGTCGTCGAGGCCGTAGCGGTCCTTTTCGGTGAAGTTGTAGACGCCCTGGCTTGCCGCCAATTCCTTCTCAGACAGCAGGGCCTGGCGGATCGCTTCGCGGAATTCCGGCGTGCCGGGCTTGGCCTTCTTCAATGCCGCCGGAATGATGCGCTTGAGGAGCTCGAACGCATCGTAGGAATGGCCGGCGAACTGGCTGCGGCTGTTCGGACCGTACTTGGCTTCATAGGCCGAGTTGAGTGCGAGGCCCGGCTTCTTGGTCAGCGCGGTGTCCGGCTGATCCTCGGGGTCCATCACCGGGCCCGAGGCCATCAGCACGCCCTCGGCCGCTTTGCCGGCGATGCGGATGAAGTCCATGCTGGCCGCGCCATGGGTCTGGTAAATCAGGCCTTGATAGCCGCGCTCGCGCAACTCGGTCTGCGGCAGCGCGGCCGCGGTGCCGGAGGCGCCGATCAGGATCGCGTCGGGATTGGCGGCGACGAGCTTGAGCACCTGTCCGGTCACCGAGGTATCGGGACGGGCGAAGCGCTCCTCGTCGACGATGGTCATGCCCATCGGCACGGCCTGCGCCTTGAGGTCGTTGAACCAGAGGTCGCCATAGGAGTCGGAATAGCCGATATAGCCGAGGGTCTTCACGCCCTTGGCCTTCATGTGATCGTACAGCACCTTGCCCACGATCGGGATCGGCTGCGGCATCGCCACCGACCACTTCATGCGCTCCGGCGTGATCGGAAACGGCGCGAGGCCGAAATGCGGAATGCCGGCCTCGTTGGCGACGTTGGAGACCGCGATGGTCGGCGGCGTCAGCGCCGAGCCCATGATGATGTCGGCCTTGGATTCGGTCACGAAGCGGCGGGCGTTGGTGGTCGCGGTGGTGGGATCGCCGCCGTCGTCGAGCACGATCACCTTCAGCGGTACACCGCCGATCTCCTTCGGCACGAATTCCAGCGCGTTGCGCTCGGGAATGCCGAGCGCTGCGCCCGGGCCGGTCGTGGTGGTGGTGATGCCGATGGTGATTTCGTTGGTCTGGGCCAGCGCGGGCAGGGCCGGCAGCGCCAGCGCGGCCGCGGTGATGGCGGCGGTCAGGTAAAAGCGTTTCATCTATTCCTCCCTGTACGTCTTTCTTTGAAAGCAGAAATCGGGGGGTAATTCAGCCCCCCTCTTTTGGTGATGCGGCGATTTAGCTCCGGCTCTAACTCCCCGTGAACTTGGCAACCATTTCCGCCGGGAACGGTGCCGATTTCAGCTTGTCGGGGTTAACGGGATCGCGGCCGACCAGGACGCGGGTCTCGAATCCTTCGATCGCCAGCGCGTCACCCTTGTAGACGTTGTGCTTCACCTCGAAGCTCGAGCGCTTGATGCTCTCAATCTTCGTTTCGATGGTGATCCAGTCGCCATAGGTCGAGGGGATGTAGAACTTGGCCCGCGTGTCGACCATGGGAATGCCCACCAGACCGTATTTGCGGACCAAATCCTGCTTGGAGAATCCGGCGACCTCGAACAGGGTCGACGTCGAATCGTCGAACATCGCGAAATAGCGCGGGTAGTAGACGATGTTGGCGGGGTCGCAATCACCCCATTGGATCTGGACGTCGCGCCGGTTCACGAACATGCGTCGCGCGCCTTACTTCGGTGCCATGCGCAGCGAGCCGTCGAGGCGCACCACTTCGCCGTTCAGATACGCATTCTCGACCATGTGCAGCGCAAGCGCGGCGAACTCGTCGGCATTGCCGAGCCGGCGCGGGAAGGGAATCGCGGCGGCGAGCGAGTCCTGCGCTTCCTGCGGCAGGTTGGCGAGCAGCGGTGTCAGGAACAGGCCCGGCGCGATCGTCAGCACGCGGACGCCGAATTGCGCGAGCTCGCGCGCTATCGGCAGCGTCATGCCGACGATGCCGCCCTTGGAGGCCGAATAGGCGGACTGGCCGATCTGGCCGTCATAGGCGGCAACGGAGGCGGTGTTGATGATGACGCCGCGCTCGCCGGTCGCCTGCGGCTCCAGCTTGGACATCTCGGCGGCGGCAAGGCGCAGCATGTTGAAGGTGCCGATCAGATTGACCTTGATCACCTTGTCGAAATCGGCGAGCGCCATCGGGCCGTCGCGGCCGACGACGCGTTTTGCAACGCCGATGCCGGCGCAATTGACCAGCACGCGCGCCGGGCCGTGGGCCTTGCTCGCCTGCGCGATCGCGGCTTCAGCGGAGGCGGCATCGGAGACGTCGCAGGTCACGGCGACGCCCTTGATCTCGGCGGCAACGGTTTCAGCAAGCTTGGCATTGAGATCGCACACCGCGACCTTGGCGCCCTGCGCCGCCAGTTTTCGCGCGGTCGCAGCGCCCAGCCCCGATGCGCCGCCGGTGACGATGACTGCCTGATCCTTCAACAACATGGCGTTCTCCTTTGGCGATGATTTCTTACGCGACCGATATCACACGGTCCGACGGATTGGCAGCGTAGAGCTCCTCGATCAGGAGGTTGCGATGTTCCAGCACCGCGCGCTGGTTGATCGAGCCCTTGTCGGTGACCTCGCCCTTGTCGATCGACAGCGGCGTGTCCATCAGGATCGCGCGCGTGATCCGCGTCGAGGAGCCGGTAGCTGAGCTGAGGAAACCGGTCAGGCGTTCGCGGAATGCTTCGCGCACGAGCCGGTCGCGCGTCGCGACGACGAGATCGTCGGCCGGCAGCGTCGGGTTGATCAGGCGGCAACCGTCGAGGTCGAGCACCACGAGTGCGGAGACCTCGTCACGGTTGATGCCGGCGATGACGACGTCGCGCACCAGTGGGGCGCAGGCAGCAGTGAGACGCGCGCGCAAGGGGCCGACGCTGACCCAGGTGCCGCTCGCGAGCTTGAAATCCTCGCTGACGCGCCCGTCGAAATCAAAGCCGGCATTGAGATCGTCGGGATCGGCGGGCTTGAGCGCGTCGCCCATCTTGTAAAAGCCTTCCTCGTCGAAGGACTTTGCGCTGATGTCGGGCTGGCGCCAGTAGCCGGGCATCACGTTCGGCCCCTTGGCGCGGACCTCGAGCTTGCCGTTGTTCGGCACCAGCTTGGCCTCGTTGCCTGACACCGGCAGTCCGACATGGCCGGAGCGGCTGGTGCGCGGATTGACTGACATGAAGAACGGCGCGGTCTCGGTCGCGCCGAGGCCGGTCAGCATCGGTACGCGATAGCCCTTCTCCTTCACCGCGAGCTCGTCGAGACTGTCCCAGACGAACGGCGACAGCGCTGCGCCCGAGAAGAACATCGCATGCAGCCGATCGAAGAACTTTGCGCGCAGGCCCTGGTCCTCGCGCAAATACGGCAGCAGCGACTCATAGCCCTTGGGGACGTTGAAATAGACCGTCGGCGAAATCTCCTGGAGATTGCGCACCGTCTCCTCGATGCCGCCAGGCACCGGCTTGCCGGCGTCCAGATACATCGAGCCGCCGTTGTAGAGCGTCAGCCCGATATTGTGGTTGCCGCCAAAAGTGTGATTCCACGGCAACCAGTCGATGATGACCGGCGGCTCGTCCTTGAGGAAGGCGAGCGTCTCGCGCAGCATCACTTGGTTGGCGCAGATCATGCGCTGGGTGTTGATGACGGCCTTGGGATTGCCGGTCGAGCCCGATGTCAGCAGGAATTTTGCGATCGTGTCGGGGCCGATCCTGCCGTGGACGTCGTCGAGATCGCCGCGGATCGGCGTTGCCATGAGATCGGCGAGCAGCGTGACGTCGCGGCCCGGCACCTTGCCAAAAGACGCGGCGATCTCGGTGCCGAGCGAAACGTTTGCGGCGAGCGCGTCCGCGAACTTGTCGGCGTCTTCGGCGAAGACGAGGCCGGGCGTCAGCAGCTTCATCAGATAGGAGAGCTTGCCGTAATCCTTCGACACCAGCGAGTAGGCCGGCGACACCGGGCAGAACGGAATGCCGGCATAGAACGCGCCGAACGCGAGCAGGGCGTGATCGATCGAATTGCCGGAGAGGATGACGACCGGCCGCTCCGCCGACAGGCCGCGCGCGATCAGGCTTGATGCGATGTGCCGGCTCGCGGTGAGCTGCTCGGCATAGGTGATCTTGCGCCAGCCGCGGCCGCCGTCGCGCTCGGCCATGAAGACGCGATCCGGCGTCGTGTTCGCCCAATGATGCAGGCGGTCGGTGATGCGGACGGGATAGTCGCCGAGAGGCTGCTTGGGCCTGAGGTAAATCGTGCCGTCGTCGCGGCGTTCGATGTTGACCACGGGATCGCCGAACGAGATGGGCCGCAGCGGAAAAGTGCTCGCGCCGCGCTCCATGCTGGAAGAGGACGGCTGCGCGCTCATGACTTCGGCTTCACCTTTGCGGTCTTGTGTTCGAGGAATTCGCGGATCCTGCGCTTTGCCTCTTTATCGCTCTGCGCGACGGTCGCCATCAGTGATTCCATGAGCAGGCCGGTCTGCGGATTGGCCTCCGCGATCATCGGCAACGCCTGGAGCACGGCAAAGTTCGTCAGCGGTGCGTTGGCGGCGACCTTGGTCGCGAGCTCCAGCGCCTTGCCGAGCCCGTTGCCAGCCTCCGTCACATATTGCGCGAAGCCGTAGGAGGCGCCTTCGGTCGCGCTATAGACCCGGCCGGTCAGCATCATGTCCATCATCCGGGCGACGCCGATCAGCCGCGGCAGCCGCACCGAGCCGCCGCCGCCGACGAAAATGCCGCGCTGTCCCTCCGGCAGGGCGAAATAGGTCGAGGGCTCGGCGACGCGGATATGCGCGGCGCAGGCGAGCTCGAGGCCACCGCCGATCACGGCGCCTCTGAGCGCGGCGATCACGGGTACACGGCTATACTGGATGCGGTCGAACACCCGGTGCCACATCTGGGAATGGAGCAGGCCGCCGGTCGCATCATGCTCGGTCAGCTCGGACAGGTCGAGGCCGCTGGAGAAATGGTCGCCGATTCCATGGATGACGACCGCGCCGATATCCTCGGGCAGGTTCGCAAAACACTCGCCGATTTCCAGGATGATGCCATCATTGAGCGCATTGCGCTTGGCCGGCCGGTTCAGACCCACGGTCAGAACCCGGTCCGCCCGCTCGATCCTCAAAAGCCCTGAGGCGCCCGCGTTAGCGGTCTCGGCGTTTCCCTGTGTCATTTGCGTCCTTGTCAGAATAGTTATGTTGTATAACGAATTTTGGCGGAGTCAAGGAGGGGGCGATATGAACTCCGGCGCTCATTGGGCCGGTTGGGACTGCTCCGGCGAGGGAGTCCGTTGTGATAGGTTGCCGCAGCCCTATCCTCGTCATTGCGAGGAGCTCTTGCGACGAAGCAATCCAGGCTGCCGCCGCGGAAAGATTCTGGATTGCTTCGCTGCGCTCGCAATGACGAGGTAGCGAGGATCACATCACCTGGTGCACATCGATCACCACGCGGTCTGCATGGCGCGCCGCTGAGCCGATGAAAATATGTTCCATCAGCCAGCGGTATTTTTGGTGCCCGGTCTCAAACCTCGGCACGGTGCGGAAATAGATCAGCTTCGGATCGACCGGCTCGCCGCGCTTGAGCTTTTGCAGCAGCTCCACCGGGCCGAAGCGCATGCCCTTGTTCTCGACATAGACGGTCGCGCCGTCGTCGGTCTCGAAGGCGTATCTGGCTTCGAGATCGATCAGCTCGTTGGGGCGGATGGTCTGGAAGTCGGCGCCGAACGGCAGCACCTTGCCTGTGATTGCGCCCGTCACCTCGCCGCCGATGATCGGAATGATGCGGCGCACGCCGATTCCGGTCTCGCCCGCAGTGACGACGTCGCCGATACGAGCGGTGATGGTGAAGGCGTATTTTGTGTCGAGGGTGGGAGTCATCGGTTACCTCTGAACTGACTATGACGAACGGCGCGTTTTACCCTCCCCTGGAGGGGGAGGGTCGGCTCGCAGCGCATGAGCGCTGCGAGACGGGGTGGGGTGATCTCTCCGCTCAGGCAGTATTCAATGCGGAGAGACCGTCACCCCACCCCGCTCGCGCTTTGCGCGATCGACCCTCCCCCTCCAGGGGAGGGTAAGTGACGATCTTCGATCAGCTAATGCGCCATCATGCGCGTCGGCAGCCAGGTCGCCAGCAGCGGGAAGGCGATCAGGATCACGAGGCGCACCAGATCCGTCGCCACGAACGGGATCACGCCCTTGAAGATGGTCGAGAACGAGACGTCCTTCACCACGCTTTTGATGACGAACACGTTCATGCCGACCGGCGGGTGGATCAGGCCGAGCTCGACGGTCATGACGATGATGACGCCGAACCAGATCGGGTCGAAGCCGAGATGCATGATCACGGGGAAGATGATCGGTACGGTCAGGATGATCATCGCCATGGCGTCCATCAGGCAGCCGAGCACGAGATACATCACCATGATCAGCGCCAGCACGCCGTAGGGACCGAGGCCGAGGCCCGTCAGGAACTCCGTCACCTTCTGCGGTGTCTGCGTCACCGTCAGGAAGTAGCCGAAGATCAGGGCGCCGATCAGCACGGTGAACACTGCGGCCGCGGTGCGCGTCGCCTGCAGCAGTGAGGCCAGCACCTTCTCGCGGTCGAGCCGGCCGGTCAGCACGCCGATGATGAAGGCGCCGGTGGCGCCGACGCCGCCGGCCTCAGTCGGCGTGAAGCGCGGCAGGAACGGCAGGCCGTAGAGGCCGCCGATGACGAACACGAACAGCAGCACCGGCGCCCAGATGTCCTTCAGACCAGCAAAGCGCTCGCGCCACGACAGCACCTTGCCCTTGGGCAGGAAGTCGGGCCGGAAATAACCGATCAGGCCGATCGTGATCATGTACATGGTCATCGCCAAGAGGCCCGGGATGATGCCGGCGATGAAGAGTTTTCCGATGTCCTGCTCGGTGATGATGCCGTAGACCGCGAGCACGGTGGAGGGCGGCAGCATCGCGCCCAGCGTGCCGCCTGCCGCGATCACGCCGGTGGCAAACGATTGCGGATAGCCGAAGCGGCGCATCTCGGGATAGGCGACGGCGGAGAAGGTGGCGGCGGTCGCGACCGAGGAGCCACAGATCGCGGCAAAGCCGCCGCAGGCACCGACGGTGGCGATGCCGAGCCCGCCGCGCAGGTGGCCGACAAAGCCGTTGGCGGCGCGGAACAGCTCGCGGCTCATGCCGGAATTGCTGACGAACGAGCCCATCAGCAGGAACATCGGAATGACGCCGAAGGTGTAGTCAGTGACCGTGCGCATCGAGGTCTGGCCGACCAGCTTCAGCGCCGGCGTCGCGCCGACCAGATAGGAGAAGCCGGACACGCCGACGAGGCCCATGGCCATGCCGACAGGCACGCGCAGCAGCATCAGCACAAACAGGGAAACGAAGCCGATTACGGCGACGGCATCGGTGCTCATGATTACTCCGTCGCCTTCAGCTTGGGGTCGTGCATCTCTTCGGGATGGAAGATCAGCCGGTAGGTGCGGATCGCGATCAGCAGCACGGCGGAGACGTCGCCGATCCAGGCGATCGCGAAGAACGGCCAGGTCGGCATATGCATGTCGAAGGTTTGGACGTTGTCATTGTAGGTGCCGCGCACCTTGTCGAACAGCGTCCAGGTCTGAACGGTCACGACGAACAGCAGCACCAGCGTTGCGAACACGTCGATCCAGCGCTGATAGCGCGGCCCGACATTGCCCCAGACGAGGTCGACCGTGATGTGGGTGCCGCGATAAGACGTCGCCGCGATGCCCCAGAAGATGAGGATGCCGAGCAGCATGCGGCCGATGTCAAAACTGTCGGGGATCGAATAGTTCAGCGTGTTACGCAGCAGCACCGACAGGAAAATGTCGAGCGCGACGAGGCCGACGAAGCCGGCCGCGATCCATTCGATCGTGTCGATAAAGCGGTCCATCCAGGCGCGCTTCATGGGTGTGTCCTATCGCGAGATGTCATTTTTTGATCCGGTCTCGCCGCGCACTCCGCCTCTCCCCGCGTGCGGGGAGAGGCCGGAATTCGCGCGTGAGCGCGGATTCCGGGTGAGGGGGCTCTCCGCGAGTTCATCTGTCACCATCTTTGCGGAAGCAGCCCCTCACCCCAACCCTCTCAGCGCGAGCGAAGCTCGTCGCGCCCCCGTAAGAACGGGGAGAGGGAGGAGAATGGCCGCAGCTTCGAGTTACTCCGCCAGCGCGTTGTACTTCTTCAGCGATGCCTTGAGATCCGCGAGCGCCGCATCCGGATCGGCGCCAGCCTTCTTGGCGCCGTCGCTCCAGGTCTTGACCAGCGGCTCGGCGGCCTTCTTCCAGGCCGCGGTCTGCTCGGCCGTCAGCTTGTAGACCTCGTGGCTCGATTCCGCCTTCACCTTGTCGATGCCGGCATCCTCGAACTTGCCCCAGTGCTCGCCGACCGCGCCGGCCATCTCGACCGTGCAATTCTTGTCGATCGCGGCCTTCTGCTTGTCGGACATTGCATTGTACTTGTCCTTGTTGATCACGAACACGAAGGTCGTGGTGTAGAGCGGCGCCTCCATGTCGTATTTGGTCACCTTGTCGATACCGAACAGCACCAGGGAGCCCCAGGGGAAGGTGACGCCGTCGGCGACTCCGCGCTCGATGATGTCGCGCACTTCGGGCGCGGAGGACTGCACGTTGGTGCCGCCGAGCGAGGTGACGAAATTCGCCATGGTGGCGTGAGCGGGACGGATCTTCAGGCCCTTCACGTCCTCGGGCACCACGATCTTCTTGGTACGTGAGTGGAAGGAGGAGGGCGAGTGGACGAAGGCGAGGCAGTACTTGATGTCCTTCATCTCCTTCTCGGCATATTTGCGGTACCAGGCATCCAGCCCCATCGAGCCGCCCTTGGCATCCGAGATCAGGAACGGCAATTCGCCGGCGCCGATGATCGGGAAGCGGCCGGGCTGGTAACCGGGATTGACATAGGTGACGTCGGCGATGCCGTCGCGCGCCATGTCGTAATGATCGAAGGCCTTGCCGAGCTGCTGGGCCGGAAACACCTTGCCCTTGATGGTGCCGCCGGAATCCTTCTCGACCGCGGCCGCCCAGTCTTCCAGCGATTTCTGCAGGGGATGCGAGGCCGGCACCCAGTGCGAGATCTTCAAATCGAAGGTCTTGTCCTGCGCGAACGCAGGCGTCACGCTTGCTGCCAGCAGCAACGCCAGACAGACTTTCCTCATCACGCGTCTCTCCCTGTTTTCGACGACCGGCTTCGATGGCCCGGTCTCGTTAATTAACATGTTATCTAATTGGCCGGCGTGTTCAAGCCGGAACTGGCGCGCCCCCTCTCGCGTCATCTATGTCAGCCATGTTGCATGGATTTGTCGCTGCTTGGGCGACTCCCTTTTGCCCAACAATTATATGATATAATTATCGCCTGCGGGCCGGCGCGACAAGCAGGCCGCGACGAAAGCTTATAGCATCGGAAGGAGCAAGTATTGCGGACAAAAGTCGCAATCATCGGGGCCGGGCCGGCCGGATTGTTGCTTGGGCAACTTCTGCGCACTTATGGCATCGACAATGTCATTCTGGAGCGGCAGAGCCCGGACTATGTGCTCGGCCGCATCCGCGCCGGCTTGCTGGAGGAGGGGACCGTCGCGCTGCTCGACCAGATCGGCGCTGGCGCGCGGGCCCATGCCGAAGGCTTGGTGCATGAAGGCATCGAGCTCGCCTTCTCCGGCCAGCGTCACCGCATCGACATGAAGGGCGCGACCGGCAAGACGGTGATGATCTACGGCCAGACCGAGGTCACGCTCGACCTGATGAATGCGCGCAAGGCCGCAGGTCTCGTTTCGGTCTACGAGGCCAAGGACGTGCAGCCGCATGATTTCGACGGCAGTCACCCGCGCGTAACTTACGTCAAGGACGGCGTCACCCACACGATCGATTGCGACTTCATCGCCGGTTGCGACGGTTTCCACGGCGTCAGCCGCGCCAGCGTCCCGGCCTCGGCGATCGAGGAGTTCGAGCGGGTCTATCCGTTCGGCTGGCTCGGCATCCTCTCGGATACGCCGCCAGTCAGCCACGAGCTGATCTATTCCAACCATGCCCGCGGCTTTGCGCTCTGCACCATGCGCTCGACCAAACGAAGCCGATACTATGTGCAGTGCGCGCTCGACGACCATGTCGACCAATGGCCGGACGACCGCTTCTGGGACGAATTGAAGCGCCGGCTCGACCAGGAGGCGGCCGCCAGCCTCGTCACGGGACCGTCGATCGAGAAGAGCATCGCACCCTTACGCAGCTTCGTCGCCGAGCCGATGCGCTTCGGCCGGATGTTTTTGTGCGGCGATGCCGCGCACATCGTTCCGCCGACCGGCGCCAAGGGGCTGAACCTCGCCGCGTCCGACGCGCATTATCTGTCGAGCGCGCTGCGCGAGTTCTACGACGAGAAATCCAGCGCCGGGATCGACGCCTATTCCGCCAAGGCGCTGGCACGGGTCTGGAAAGCCGTGCGCTTCTCCTGGTGGATGACCTCGATGCTGCACAAATTCCCCGACACCGGCACCATCGGCGCCCGCATCCAGCTCGCCGAGCTCGATTACGTCACCCAGTCGCAGGCCGCGATGACCTCGCTGTCGGAGAATTACGTCGGGCTGCCGTTTTAGGCCGTGCCGGCGCCACATACTCCGTCATTGCGAGCGTAGCGAAGCAATCCAGGAATCCCTCCGCGGAGGCAGTCTGGATCGCTTCGTCGCATCAGCGCAAAATTGCCTTGCAATTTTGTCGCGAGCTCCTCGCAATGACGGGAGTGCCCATTCAAACGCTCCCGCAAATCCCGTTTAAAACTTTGTAGGTGATGCGTTCGTCATGTCTATCGCGTTCAATGGCAACGATCAGCAACGCGAGACAGCAATGACCGCCACCGACATCCCCGCCGGCTTCGAGCCGCATTTCCGCAAAGCCCCGCTCACCGATCCCTGGGAGCCGCTCTATTCGAAGAAGACCGAGAAGGGCGTCACCGTGGGACTGCGCCTGGCGCAGCCGCACACCAACGCGCGCGGGCTGATCCACGGCGGGCTGATCGCGGCGCTGGCCGATGCCGCCATGGGCTATAGCTGCGCCCAGGCGACGGGCTGGACGACTTCGTTCGTCACGATCTCGCTGTCGGTCGACTATGTCGGCGCCGCCGAGATCGGCCAATGGCTCGCGGTCGAGGGCGAGGCGATCAAGACCGGCTCTACGATCTGTTTCGCGCAATGCCTGGTGAAGGCCGATGATGCCGTGATCGCGCGCGCCAGCGGCACGTTTCGCGTCGTGCCGAAGAAGTAGTTCTCGCGTGCCCCGGACGCAGCGCCCTCTTCGGCGATGCGCTGCTGAGCCGGCGCCCATCCATCCGCGGCTCCCTCTTGGCCTTCCGTGTCCCGGCTCTGCTCCGCGGCGCATCCGGGACACGCACTTACCCAAACCTCCACTCCGCCGTCTCCACCACGAGATCGACGAACGCGCGCACCTTGGCCGAGAGCAGGCGCGAGGTCGGGTAGACGATGTGGATCGGCAGCGCCGGCTGCTCGTATGCCGCGAGCACGATCTTCAGTCGCCCGCGCTTCAGCCCTTCGGCGGCCTGATAGGCCAGCACCCGCGTCACGCCGCCGCCGGCCTCGGCATATTGCAGCGCCGCGTCGGCGCTATTGCTGATGAAGCGTGGCGCTGGCGTCACCTCGAAGTCGCGGCCGTCGCGCAGGAAGCGCCATGCGGACCAGGGACCGAACTGGATGGTCTGGTGTGCGGCGAGCGCTTCCGGCGTCTTCGGCTCGCCACGGCGCTTCAAATAGTCCGGCGCGGCCACCACGATCCGCCGCATCTCGCCGACCTGGCGCGCGACCAGTGAGGAATCGGCGAGATGGCCGATGCGGACGGCGGCGTCGACCGCGTCTTCCACGAGATTGACGAGATGGTCGGACAGCCGTAATTCGGCGGCGACTTCGGGATAGCGTTTGAGGTAAGCGGTCATGACCGGCCCGACATGGAGCCGGCCGAAGCCGACCGGAGCCGACACCACGAGGCGACCGCTCGGCCGGTTGCGCTCCTGCCGCGCCGAGCCGTCGGCCTCCTCGACGTCGGCGAGGATGCGGCGGGCGCGTTCGAGATAGCGCGTGCCGACATCGGTCAGCGTCACCTGTCGCGTGGTGCGCTGCAACAGTCGCGCGCCGAGATGCTCTTCCAGCGCCGCGATCAGGCGCGTCACCGCCGAGGGCGACAGGCGCAGCCTGCGCGCCGCCGGCGCAAAGCCGCGCAAATCGGCGACGGTGACGAAGACGTGCATGGCTTCGAGCCGGTCCATGGCATTATTGCATATATTGCAATGATGAAGTGTCAAGCGGCCAGATTGTTCTGGCGGCAGGCAAGTCCATGTTAACTGGCGAAAGACGCAAGCATGCGCCGGAATTCCAGGAGACGTTCCGATGACGACAGCAGCCCAGCCCTATGTCAGCGACGTCGCCTTCTCGCGGGCGGTGAAGGCGATCCAGGCGCGCAAGGGCTCGCGCGAGGCCTATGCGCGTAGCGAGCAGCGCGGCTGGCGCACCGAGGTCGACGACAACCTCGCGGCCTTCCTGGCTGATGCCAACAGCTTCTATTTCGCCACTGCATCAGTGGACGGCCAGCCCTACATTCAGCACCGCGGCGGCCCGAAGGGATTTCTCAAGGTGCTTGACAAGCAGACGCTCGCCTTCACCGACTATGCCGGCAACCAGCAGTTCATCACCCAGGGCAATCTCTCGGAGAATCCCAAGGCCTACATCTTCGTGATGGACTACGCCCATCGCCGCCGGGTGAAGATCTGGGGCGAGGCGCGCGTCGTCGAGGACGACGAGGCGCTGACCACGTCGCTGATGCCGAAGGGCTACCGCGCGCGGCCGGAGCAGGTGATCCTGTTCAAGATCGCGGCGTGGGACACCAACTGCCCGCAGCACATCCCGCAGAAGTTCGATGCGGGCGATGTTGCCGCGGCACTGGCGGCAAGGGATGCGAGGATCGCGGAGCTGGAAGCGGAGGTCGCGGAGTTGAAGGAGAAGGCGGGCTAACCTTTGATCTTCAAGTAAAAGCGTTAGCCACGAGCACAGTGCACCCTCTCCCCTTGTGGGAGAGGGTGGCCCGCCGCAAAGCGGCGAGACGGGTGAGGGGTCTCTCTCCTAACGGGCGGTTTCACGATTCGAGAGGACCCCTCATCCGGCGCTTCGCGCCACCTTCTCCCACAAGGGGAGAAGGGAAGAGGGGCTCACTACAAAATTAGATCGCACTCTCACCTTCATGCTGGAAGCCGAGATAGCTGGCCGCCACCCGCTCGTTCGCGGCGATGTCGCTGGCCTTGCCGCTGAGCATGAACTCGCCGAGCTCCATGACATAGGCGTGGTCCGCGATTTTCAGTGCGGCCTGCGCGTTCTGCTCGACCAGCAGGACGGAGACGCCGCTGGCGCGCAGCTCGGTGACGATGCGGAAGATGTCGGCGACGATGATCGGGGCGAGGCCGAGGCTCGGCTCGTCCAGCATCAGCAGTTTCGGCTCGCCCATCAGCGCACGGCCCATCGCGAGCATCTGCTGCTCGCCGCCGGAGAGCGTGCCGGCGAGCTGCTTGCGCCGCTCCTTCAACCGCGGAAACAGGGTGTAGACGCGCTCGATCGAGGACTTCGCCCGGCTTCGCTCGATGCGGAAGGCACCGAGCTCGAGATTGTCCTCGACATTCATGGTCACGAACAATTCGCGGTGCTCGGGGACGAGCCCGAGCCCCATCGCGACGCGATCCTCGATGTCGAGGCGGGCGAGATCCTGGCCGGCAAAGGCGACGCGGCCCTTCAGCGGCAAAATGCCCATGATGGCCGAGAGCAGCGTGGTCTTGCCGGCACCGTTGGCGCCGACGATGGTGACGATCTCATTGGTGCCGACCTCGAGCGAGACTGAACGGACGGCCTCGACCTTGCCGTAAGCAACGTGCGCGTCGGTGACGGACAACAGCGTGCTCATGCCGCCACTCCGAGATAGGCCTTGATCACTTCGGGATTGGTCTTGATCGTGGCGGGGGTGCCTTCCGCGATCTTGGTGCCGAAATCGAGCACCACGATGCGGTCGGCGAGGTTCATCACGAAGCCCATGTCGTGCTCGACCAGGAGCACGCTCATGCCGCCGTCGCGCAGCTCGCGCAGCAGCGTCGCGAGCCGCTGCTTCTCCATGTGGCGCAGGCCGGCGGCCGGCTCGTCGAGCAGCAGCAGCATCGGGTCCACGCAGAGCGCGCGCGCGATCTCGACGATGCGCTGCTGGCCGAGCGACAACGAGCCTGCGAGCTGATGCATCTGCTCGGCAAGGCCGACGCGCTCGATCTGGCGCGCGGCTTCCGCGAGCAGCTTGGCCTCATCGGCGCGGTCGAGCCGCAGCATCGAGGAGATCGGCCCGGAATGGCCGCGCAGATGGGCGCCGATCGCGACGTTCTCCAGCACGGTCATGTCAGGCACCAGCTTGACGTGCTGGAAGGTGCGGGAGATGCCGAGCTTGACGATCTCTTGCGGCGGCGCCTTGTCGACCTTCTTGCCGAGCACCGAGATCGAGCCTGCGGTCGCCGACAGCACGCCGGTGATCAGGTTGAACGTCGTGCTCTTGCCGGCGCCGTTCGGTCCGATCAGCGCGACGATTTCGCGGGCCTGGACGTCGAAGGAGACGTTGTTGACCGCGACCACGCCGCCGAACTGCTTTCGCGCCTTGTCGACCTGGAGCAGGATGCTGGACTCGCCGGGCGCGCGGGGGCGATGCTCCAGCTTCAGCGAGGTATCGGGCTTTCTGCCACTGGTGCGCTCGGGCAGGAACGACATCAGCCAGGGCCAGAGGCCGCCGGGCGCGAGTTGCAGCAGCGCCACCAGCATGATGCCGAAAACGATGGTCTCGACCTGGCCGGAGCCGGGCAGGATCAGCGGCAGATAGCTTTGCAGCACCTCTTTCAGCACCACCACGATCGCCGCGCCCAGCACGCCGCCCCAGACATAGCCGGCGCCGCCGACCACCGCGATGAAGAGATATTCGATGCCGGCCTGCGCGCCGAACGGCGTCGGGTTCACCGCGCGCTGGAGATGCGCGTAGAGCCAGCCGGAGAGGCCGGCGAGCACCGCGGCATGGATGAACACCAGCAGCTTGGCGCGCGGCGTGTGCACGCCGAAGGCTTCCGCCGCGACATGGCCGCGCCTGAGTGCGCGGATGGCGCGGCCGGTGCGGGAGTCCAGCAGGTTTATCGTCAGCAGGGCCGAGACGATGACCGCGACCCAGATCGCGTAATAGATCGAGCCGGGCGAGAGCATCTTGAACGCGCCGATCGACAGCGGCGGGATCGCCGAGATGCCGTCGTTGCGGCCCAGAAACTCCAGCTTGCTGAACAGATAGAACAGGCCCAGTCCCCAGGCGAGCGTGCCGAGCGGCAGATAATGGCCGGAGAGGCGGACGGTGATCAGCCCGAGCAGCACTGCCAGCGATCCGCTGACGACGAGCGACAGCGGCAGGGTCAGCCACGGCGACAGGCCGTAGGCCGTCGACAGCACCGCGGTGGTGTAGGCGCCGAAGCCGACGAAAGCTGCCTGACCGAAAGAAGTCAGGCCGCCGACGCCGGTGAGCAGCACGAGGCCCATCGCGACGAGCGCGGCAAGGCCGATATTGTCGAGCAGCACGATCCAGAACGGCGGCATCCCGGGAACGAACGGGATCGCCGCCATGACAAGCGCGAAGACGAGGATGGGAAGCCGGCTCTGCATCGCGCGTCAGTCCTTCTCTTCCTCGACCGCGGGCGCGGCGAGCGAGCGCAGCAGCAGCACGGGGATCAGCAGCATGAAAACGATCACCTCCTTGTAGTTGGAGGCATAGAAGGACGAGAACGCCTCGACGATGCCGACGACCAGCGCCGCGACGGCGGTGAGGGGGTAACTGACCAGGCCGCCGATGATCGCGGCGACAAAGCCCTTCAGGCCGATCAGGAAGCCGGAGTCATAATAGAGCGTCGTGATCGGCACGATCAGGATGCCCGATAGCGCGCCGATCACGGAGGCCAGTAGGAAGGCGATCTGCCCCGACAGCGTGGTGCGGATGCCGGCGAGCCGCGCCCCTAACCGGTTCACCGCGGTCGCGCGCAGCGCCTTGCCGTAGAGTGTCAGCCCGAAGAAAAGCCAGAGCCCGACGATGAAGGCAACGGTGATGGCGTAGACGGTGATGCTCTGGCCGGTGAAGCGCAGCGCGCCAGCGGTGAAGGCGCCGGACAGCACGGCCGGCCCGCGCTGGCCTTCGGCGCCGAAGAACAGCAAGCCCAGCCCCTGCATCGCGAGATGCACGCCGACTGATGCGATCAGCAGCACCAGCACGGAGGTGTGCGCCAGCGGCTGGAATGCGATCCGGTAGAGGTACAGGCCGATCATCGCGACGATCACCAGCGACAGCGCGATGCAGATCGCGACCGGCGGCTTCTGGGCGGCGAAGTACAGGGTCAGCGCCAGCACGATGGCCGGCAGCACGATGTTGGTGAGGATGCTGCGCAGGACCAGCCGCCCGTGCAGCGCCTTGCGCGCGACGAAGAGATCGAAGGCGAAGGCGCCGATGCCTAGCGCCAGTGCGAGCTTTGCCGTGCCCGGCATCTGGCCCGCCGCCAGCGAGGCATAGGTCAGCGCGCCATAGGTGACGAATTCGCCCTGGGGAATGAGGATGACGCGGGTGACGGCGAACACCAGCACCAGCGCCAGGCCGAGCAGCGCATAGATCGCGCCATTGGTGATGCCGTCCTGCACCAGGAACAGCATGATGGTGGTATTCAAGACCGGACGCTCCCCCTAAAGATAAGGACCGGTCCTCCCGATTGTGGTGGACGGTCCGCTCACAGCCATTGAAAAACGTTGGCGATATTTGATATGGTTCATAACAATTATCAAATATAACATCAAGGGTGGGGAACGACCCGTCCCGAACTTAGCGGGATTACGAGCACGAGGCGATGACCGTTTCCAAAACCGCTGAGAAGTCCTCCGAAAAGCCTGCCGATACGGCCAAGGGTCGCAAGGATGCGTCCGAGCCGCAGGCCGAAGCGCTCCAGCTCGGCGAGCTCTCCGAGCAGCTCGGCTATGTGCTGAAGCGGGCCCAGCTCAAGGTGTTCGAGAACTTTTTGCGCTGCATGGCCTCGCTCCAGCTCACGCCGGCGCAATTCTCGGTGCTGCTGCTGGTCGAGAAGAATCCGGGCCGGAACCAGACCGAGATCGCCTCCACGCTCGGCATCCTCCGGCCGAACTTTGTGGCGATGCTCGACAATCTCGAAAGCCGCGACCTATGCGCGCGGATCCGCTCCACCAACGACCGCCGCTCGCACATCCTGGTGCTGACCGACAAGGGCAAGGCCGTGCTGACCCGCGCCAAGAAGCTCGTCGCCACCAAGCACGAGGCCCGGCTGAACGACCTGCTCGGGCAGAGCAACCGCGAGGCCCTGATCGGGATGCTCGCGAAGATCGCCAACGAGTTTTGAGGCGGACAGTCATTCCCGGATGCGCGCGAGCGCGCCCCCGGAATCTCGCGCCGCATTTATGCGGTCATCATGCCCGGGCTTGACTAAAGCGCGATGACATAATGCGCAATTGCGCATTGGGGTTCGTGCCACACGCGCCCCAGAATGACGGTGGGGCGGGACGAGCCCGGCTATGATGGCGGAGTGCGGGGGCATGAGCTCGGAGGACATCGAACGGGAATGATGCGTTGCACCCAGAAAATGATGCTTGAAACGTCATTTTGCGCGTCTTAAGCTTGGTAAATCAAGCGCTGTAACCGCCACGGACATTCTGCCCCGTGATCACCGCCGCGCAGCTTCGAGCCGCCCGCGCCTTGCTCAGGATCGACCAGCGTGAACTCGCGCAGCGCTGTTCGCTGTCGCTGCCGACGATCCAGCGCATGGAAGCCTCCGAAGGGGTGATCCGCGGCAATGTCGATTCCCTGGTGAAGCTGGTCGACGCGCTGTCGGTTGCCGGCATCGAGCTGATCGCCGAGGGGGCAACGTCGAGCGCCGGGGGGCGCGGTGTGCGGCTGAAGTCTCCACCCCCGAGCGCAGGTGGCCAATAGCGATGATGACGCGCGCGCAAATCATGATCCAGGAGCGGCTATGATCGCCGTGGCGCTATGGTCTGTGGCGGCCCTGCTGGCGCTGGCGCCTGCGGGAGTCGTGCTGTCGACGCGCCCGCGCGGCTCGATCATCCTCTACGGCGGATGTCTGATCGCCACGTCGACGCTATGTGTCACGGCGCTGTCAGATCTGCTCTATTTCCCTCATCTGACGCCGAGCGCGACACTGCCGATCGGCCTGCCCTGGCTCGGTGCCCATTTCCGGCTCGATGCGCTGTCCGCGTTCTTCCTCGTCGTCGTCAATCTCGGCGGCGCCGCCGCGAGCCTGTTCGCGCTGGGCTACGGCCGGCACGAGGACTCCCCCGGCCGCGTGCTGCCGTTCTATCCTGCCTATCTCGCAGGGATGAACGTCGTAGTGCTGGCAAACGATGCCTTCAGCTTCCTGGTCGCCTGGGAATTCATGTCGCTGACCTCCTGGGCGATGGTGGTGTCGCATCACCGGGAGGCCGAAAATGTCCGCGCTGGCTATGTCTATCTTTTGATGGCAAGTTTCGGCACGCTGGCGCTGCTGCTCGCTTTCGGCCTGCTCGCGAGCGGTGCTGGTTACGATTTCGATGCGATCCGAGCCTCACATCCTTCCGCTGCGCTGAGCGGCGTGGTGGTGATCCTCATGCTGCTGGGCGCCGGCTCCAAGGCTGGCCTGGTGCCGCTACACGCTTGGCTGCCGCTCGCCCATCCCGCCGCACCCAGCCACGTCTCTGGCCTCATGAGCGGCGTCATGACCAAGGTCGCCGTCTACGGCTTCGTGCGCATCGTCTTTGATCTTCTGCCCGAACCGGTGTGGTGGTGGAGCATGGTGGTGCTGCTGGTCGGCGGTCCGTCGGCGACGCTGGGCGTGCTCTATGCGCTGATGCAGCGCGATATCAAGCGCGTGCTCGCCTATTCAACGATTGAGAATATCGGCATCATCTTCACCGGCCTCGGGCTGGCGCTGGCTTTCAAGGCGGAAGGGCTCGACTGGGTGGCGGCGCTCGCTTTCACCGCGGCGATGCTGCATGTATTCAATCATGCGCTGTTCAAGAGCCTGTTGTTCTTCGGCGCCGGCGCGGTGCTGGGAGCAACCGGCGAACGCGACATGGAGAAACTCGGCGGGCTGATCCATCGCATGCCGAAGACGGCGTTCGCGGTGCTGGTCGGCTGCGTCGCGATCTCGGCATTGCCGCCATTCAACGGCTTCGTTTCGGAATGGCTGACCTTCCAGGCGATCCTGCTCTCACCCCAGCTGCCCTCTTGGGGCCTCAAGCTGATCATTCCGGCGGTCGGCGGTTTGCTGGCGCTCGCGGCCGCCTTTGCCGCGGCCTGCTTCGTCAAGCTCTATGGCATCAGCTTCCTCGGCCGGCCACGTTCGGATGTCGCGGCGTCGGCACATGAGACCGACCGCTTCTCGCTGACCGCGATGCTCGTGCTTGCCGCTTTCTGCCTCGTTGCCGGCATCCTGCCCGGGTTGTTCATCGATGCGCTGGCGCCGGTGAGCAAGAAAATGGTCGGCAACATTATGCCGCATCAGGTCGGATTGCAGTGGCTCACCATCGTGCCGATCGCGGAAAGCCGCAGCTCCTATAACGGCCTTCTGGTGTTCCTGTTCGCGGCACTCTGCGGCACGACGGCGGCGACAGCCATTCACCGTTTCGCCTCCGACCGCTTACGCCGCGCGCCTGCTTGGGATTGCGGCTATCCCGATCCGAACCCAGCGATCCAGTACTCAGCCTCCAGCTTCTCGCAGCCGATCCGCCGCGTGTTCGGCAGCGTCATCTTTGCCGCAAGCGAGATCGGCGAGATGCCGCCGCCGTCCTCGCCGGTTCCTGCGCGGCTCCGGGTCGAACTGCACGATCTGATCTGGGATGTGCTGTACGCGCCGATTGCGAAGCTCATCGGCTTTGCGACGGACCGCATCAATATCTTGCAGTTCCTCACCATCCGCCGCTACCTGACGCTGGTCTTCGTGGCGCTAATCGTGCTGCTGCTGGTGGTGGCACTATGAACGCGCTGAGCGACATCCTCTCCCAGGGCGCCCAGATGTCGCTGGTGCTGGGGGGCGCGCCGCTACTGACGGGTTTCGTGCGGAAGGTGAAGGCTCGGCTGCTACGCCGGCGCGGGCCGCCGCTGCTACAACCCTATCGCGACCTCATTCGCCTGATGCGCAAGGACGTCGTGCTCGCGGACAACGCATCCTGGCTGTTCCGCGTCATTCCTTATTTGATCTTCGCGGGCACCTGGGTCGCCGCCTCGCTGGTGCCGACTTTCGGCAATGGCCTGTTGTTCTCCTGGACCGCCGATCTCATCGCCATCATTGCGCTGCTCGGCAGCGCCCGTTTCTTCCAGGCGCTCGCCGGCATGGACGTCGGCACCGCCTTCGGCGGCATCGGCTCCAGCCGCGAGGTCATGATCGCCTCCCTCGCCGAGCCCGCGATGCTGATCACAGTGTTCTCGGTCGCGATGATCGCTGGCTCGACGCAGCTCCCCAACGTGGCCGAGTTCATGGGCTCCGACGCGGTCGGTCTGCGTGTGTCCCTGGGCATGGCGTTTGTGGCACTGACCATCGTAGCGCTGGCGGAGAATGCCCGTATCCCCGTCGATAACCCCGCCACCCATCTCGAGCTGACCATGGTGCACGAGGCCATGGTGCTGGAATATTCGGGGCGGCATCTCGCGCTGATCGATCTGTCGTCGCATCTCAAGCTCCTGCTCTATGTCTCGCTGATCGCCTGCGTGTTCCTGCCATGGGGCACGGCGACTGTGGACGCGGGCGCTGGGAGGCTCGTCTTTGGCGCGCTACTCTATTTCGGCAAGCTGGCGGTACTTGGCTTCTTGCTCGCCGTGTTCGAGACGTCGATCGCCAAGATGCGCGTGTTCCGGATTCCGGAGTTCTTGGGCGCGGCGCTGATGCTGGCATTGCTTGCCACCCTGTTGCGCTTCGTGTCGGGGAGCCTCTAAGAGATGAGCAGCCTGCAATTCGACATCGCCCATCTGCTCGCCGGCTGCCTCGTGCTGGCGAGCTTCATGATGCTCTATCAGGACCGGCTCTATGCGCTGCTCAATGTCTATGCGCTGCATGCCAGCGTGCTGGCGCTATCGGTAGCCTGGCAGGCCTATGTGCAGCAAGCGCCGCATCTCTATGTCACGGCGCTGATCGCGCTGGTCTTTAAGGCCATCATCATCCCGGTGGCGCTGCACCGGATCATCAAACGGCTCGGTATCCACCGCGAGATCGAGAATGTGATCGGCATCGGGCTGACCATGATGGCTGGCATCGGCCTCGTCGCGCTGTCGATGGTGGTGATGCTGCGGGTGACGCCGAGCGCCGATGCGCTCGCGCGCGAGGACCTTGCCTTCGCGCTGTCGGTGGTGCTGTTGGGGCTCCTGATCATGGTTACGCGACGCAACGCCGTGAGCCAGGTCGTCGGATTCATGTCGCTGGAGAACGGGCTGGTGCTGGCGGCAACCGGCGCCAAGGGCATGCCGTTGGTGGTCGAGATCAGTGTCGCCTTCTCGGTGCTGATCGCCTTCATCGTGATCGGCGTCTTCCTGTTCCGCATCCGCGAGCGCTTTGACAGCGTGGACGTGCAGGAACTTGATCGTTTTCGCGGAGAGCGGCGATGAGCATCGACGCCCTCAGCGCCATCCTCTTGATCCCGGCCCTTTCGGCGGCGGTGCTGGCAATTTTGCCCGGCTACCGACTGACGGCGAAGCTGAACGTAGTGGCAGCGCTCGCGACCTTCCTTACCTCGCTCTCGCTGTTCGTGGTCGAGCCAGTATCGGGGCAGTATCTGCTGATGGACGACCTCAACAAGGTCTTCATCGTGTTGACCACCTTCGTCAGCCTCACCACATCGGTGTTCAGCGCAAGCTACATCCAGCACGAGATCGAGATCGGGCGCCTGGCGCCGGCGTTCCTGCGCTTCTATCACGCGATGTATCAGACGCTGATGTTCGCGATGAACCTCGCGCTCGTCGCCAACAATATCGGCCTGATGTGGGTCGCGGTTGAGGTGGCGACGCTGACGACCGTCCTGATGGTCGGCATCTACCGTACCCATGAGGCGCTGGAAGCGGCTTGGAAATATTTCATCCTCGGTAGCGTCGGCATCGCGCTCGCGCTGTTCGGCACGATCCTGGTCTATATGGCGGCGCGCCCCGTGGTGGGCGAGGGGCTGGACGGCATGGTGTGGACGGTGCTGGTGAAGCACGCCGCACAGTTCGACCCGGCGTTGCTCAACGTCGCCTTCGCCTTCCTCCTGCTCGGCTACGGCACCAAGGTCGGTCTCGCACCGCTGCATGCTTGGCTGCCGGATGCGCATGCCGAGGGCCCGACGCCGATCTCGGCGGTGCTGTCCGGCCTGTTGCTCAATGTCGCGCTCTATGCGCTCCTGCGCTTCAAGATGATGCTCGCGGTAAACTCCGCGGCGATCGCGCCGGGTCCGTTGATGGTGACCATGGGTCTGATCTCGGTGATTTTCGCCGCGCTGATGCTGTACCGGCGCCGCGACATCAAGCGGATGTTCGCCTATTCCTCGATCGAGCATATGGGCATCATCGTCTTTGCCTTCGGCATGGGCGGGCCGCTCGCGAATTTCGCAGGGCTGTTGCATATGACCATGCATTCGCTGACCAAGTCGGCGATCTTCTTCGCGGTCGGCCATATCGCACAGGTCAAGGGCACACAGAAGATCGCCGATATCGGCGGGCTCACGGTGACCAACCCCGCGCTCGGCTGGGGCCTGATGCTCGGTGTCATCGCCATCGTCGGGCTGCCGCCGCTCGGCATCTTCATGAGCGAGTTTCTAGTGGTGAGCTCGACTTTCGCCCGCGCGCCCTGGCTGACGGTAATCTTGGTGCTCGGCATCATCATTGCGCTCGGCGGGCTTTGGTTGCGGATCGGCGCGGTGATGTTCGGCGAGCCCAAAGGCAAGACCGCGCCGGCTGAAGCCTCCTACGTACCGATGTTCACGCACCTCGGATTGGTGCTGATGGCCGGCATCTATCTGCCGCCGGTGCTGGTCACCGGCTTCCAGAACGTCGCGAAGCTCCTGGGGTAAGCCATGGGCATCCTCGACAGCATCTCCCATATCCATGCGGTGTCGTCGCATCGGCCCTGGCCGCGCGCGGTCGTGACGGAGGCGGGCTGGCAGGCGGCGATCGATCGACTGGTCGAGGGAAGCCTCACACTGCTTGGCTTCTGGGGCGAGCCGACCGCGGTGCATATGGCGATGCTCGATGGCGGCTCGGCCGAGATCGCGGTCGTGACCTACGAGTGTACGGCCAGCACATTTCCAAGCGTCGCCAGTCGTCATCCGCCGGCGCTTCGGCTGGAGCGTAGCATTCATGATCTGTTCGGGCTTATTCCAACCGTCGCTGACGATCTGCGGCCATGGCTCGATCACTATGTCTGGGGAAAATCCTATCCGCTCTCGGGCCGCAACGCATCGCGAGACGTGCGGCCATACCAGTTCCTACCGGCCGAGGGCGAGGCGTTGCACCAGGTGGCGGTCGGCCCCGTCCACGCCGGGACCATCGAGCCCGGCCATTTCCGCTTCACCGCCAATGGCGAGCATGTGGTGCGGCTGGAGCAGTGGCTCGGCTACACCCACAAGGGTATCGAGTCGCTGATGCAGGGCGCGAGCCTCGAGGCCGCGGCAAAGCTCGCCAACCGCACCTCCGGCGACAGCGCCGTCGCCTATGCCTTCGCCTTTGCGTGTGCCGTGGAAGCGGCGCTGCAGATCGAGGCGCCTCGGCAAGCGACGCTCTTGCGGGCGCTGATGGCGGAACTGGAGCGCCTCGCCAATCATTTGGGCGACATCGGGGCCATCTGCAACGACGCTTCGTTCGCGCTGATGCATGCCCAGACCGGCATTTTGCGTGAGCGCTGCTTGCGCGCTGCGAATGTCGCGTTCGGCCATCGCCTGATGATGGACGTCATCGTGCCCGGTGGTGTGACGCGTGACATCGCGCCGGACGGCGTTGCCGCGCTGCGCGCGCTGCTCGCCGAGCTACGAAAGGTCTTTCCGCGCTTGATCGAACTCTATGACAACACGGCGTCCTTGCAGGATCGCACCGTCACCACGGGCATCGTGAAGGCGGAATATGCGCGCCAGTTTGGCGCCGGCGGTTATGTCGGCCGCGCCTCGGGCCGCGATTTCGATGCGCGGCGGGCGATTGCCTACACGCCTTACGACGCGTTATCGTTCGAGGTGCCGGTACTACAGGCCGGTGACGTGAACGCGCGGGTCTGGATCCGAATCCGCGAGGTCGAGCAGAGCGTCGAGTTGATCGAGCAGATCCTCGACCAACTTGGGCCGGGAGAGCTCGCAACCGTGCTGCCTCCCAGGATCGGCCACGGTGCCTGTGAAGGCATGGCGCTCGCCGAGGCCTTCCGCGGCGACGTTCTGGTGTGGCTGCGGCTCGATGACGAGTTGCGCGTCGAACGCTGCCACCTGCGCGACGCGTCGTGGTTCCAGTGGCCGCTGCTGGAAACCGCGATCGAGGGCAACATCATTGCCGACTTTCCGCTCTGCAATAAGTCGTTCAACTGTTCCTATTCGGGCGCGGACCTCTAAGCCATGCGCAAGACCCTGCTCGAAAGCCTCACTCACGGTTCGCTGACGGAGCCCGCGCCGGCGCCGGACGAGTCGGTGCTGGCGGAGCTTGCAACGAAAGTCAACCGCGCCGCCCAGGCCAGGCTTGGGCGTTCTCTTGCCATTCGCGAGGTCGATGCCGGATCCTGCAACGGCTGCGAACTGGAGATCCACGCGCTGTCCAACGCCTTCTACGACATCGAACGTTTCGGCCTGCGCTTCGTCGCCTCGCCGCGCCACGCCGACGTGCTGCTGGTCACGGGTCCGGTGACGAAGAACATGCGACAGGCGCTGGAGCGGACCTACAACGCGACGCCCGATCCGAAATGGGTCGTCGCGGTCGGCGGCTGCGCGATCGATGGCGGCATTTTCAGAGGCAGCTACGCCTGCGTTGGCGGCGTGTCCGAGACCATTCCGGTGGATTTGCACATCAAGGGCTGCCCGCCGTCGCCGACGGACTTGTTGAAGGGCCTGCTCGCGCTGCTGGAGCACGTCAACCGCAAGCGCTAAGCCGCACCCACACACTCCTCAAGGCCGTCATGGTCAGGCCAAGCCGCGATGGTGTCGAACAGGGCGAGCCCTAATCCACCAGGATCACCCTGATATCGTTCACGTTGGTCAGCGTCGGTCCCGGCATGAGCAGATCGCCGGTCGCCTCGAAGAAGGTGGTCGCGTCGTTGTTGTCGAGATAGGCCTGGGGCTTAAGCCGCTGCGCCTTCATCCTGGCAAAGGTCGCCGCGTCGATCAGCGCGCCGGCAGGGTCGGTGGGATGGCCGGCGCCGCCATCGGCGCCGTCGGTGTCGCCGGCCAGCGCCGAGATGCCAGCCGTGTCCTTCAAGAGGCTGGCGAGCGCCAGTGCGTATTCCTGGTTCGGTCCGCCGCGCCCATTGCCGCGCACCGTGACCGTGAGCTCGCCGCCGGAGAGGATCGCGACGCGCTTGCCTTGCGCGCGCGCTTGCAGCGCGAGCTTGGCATGATCGGCAGCGACCTCGCGGGCCTCGCCTTCGAGATCGGCGCCGAGGTCGATGGTCTCGTAACCGGACTCGCGCGCGAGCTTCACCGCCGCGTCGAGCGATTGCTTGGGCCGCGCGATCAGCTCGAAATGCGCGCGCGCGAAGGCGGCGTCGGCGGGCTTGCAGCTTTCGTTGGCGGGATCGTCGAGCGCGCGGCGCACGGCCTCGTCGATGGCGAGCTTGTATTTCGCCACGATCGCGCGCGCATCGGCCAGCGTGGTCGGATCCGGCACGGTGGGGCCGGAGGCAATCGCGGAAGGGTCGTCATGCGGCACGTCGGAGATCGCCAGCGTCACGATCTCGGCGGCATTTTTGCCGGCGCGCGCCAGCCGGCCGCCCTTGATCCGCGACAGATGCTTTCTGACCGTGTTCATCTCGCCGATCGGCGCGCCCGAACGCAGCAGCGCCTTATTGACCGCCTGCTTCTGCGCGAAGCTGATGCCGTCGACCGGCGCGATCCAGTTCGCCGAACCGCCGCCGGTGAGCAGCACCAGGAGGAGATCGTCAGGGCCGGCCTCGCCTGCGAGCGCGAGCGTGTCGGCCGCGCCCTTCAGGCCGGCCTCGTCAGGCACGGGATGGCCGGCCTCGACCACGCGGATGCGGCGCGTCGGCACGCCGTAGCCGTGGCGCGTGGTGGCGATGCCGAGCAGCCGCTCCGGCGCGAGCTCGAGCGTGTCGAGATAATGCCGCTCGGCGGCCGCGGCCATCGCGCCTGCGCCCTTGCCGGCGGCGAGGCAGATCACGCGTCCTTTGGGCGCGGGCCTTAAGTGCGGCGCCAGAATTGTGCTCGGATGGGCGGCGGCAACGGCGGCGTCGTAGAGCGCGCGGAGCAGGGGACGTCGGTCGATCATGACGAAGGCCTTCGGCAGACAGGAGAGACTGGCGGCAAACGCGCCCGCCACATGCCTACCGCATCACGCGCCAAAGCGTAAGCGGGCTTTGCCACCATTCGATTATGCAATCGCGTAATCATAATCGGCGCTCAAGCAAAAACCCCCTGCGCGATCAGCGCAGGGGGTTTCTCGACACCTGTTTCAGACGGCTAACCGCCGGCTTCCGCGTTGATCACGTCGCCGAACAGCTCCCAGCGCTCGCCCTTGAAGCGCTGCAGTTGCAGCGAACTGATCGGCGCGAAATCGGTCGGCGACGTGTTGATCTTGATCCCGGGCAGCAGCACCTCGGTGCGGAAGTCCTTCAGGCTGGCCGCCTGTTTCATGACGTTCGCGCGCGTAAGGTCGTCGCCGCAGCTCTTCAGCACCTGGACCAACGTCTGCGCGACGCCGTAGCCGACGATGGTGCCGCCGTCGGTCTTGTCGCCTTCGGGGAAGTATTTCGCCATGAAATCGAGGAATGCCTTCATGCCGGCGTCGTTGGCCCATTGCGTGTCGGTGGTGTCCTTCAGATAGGCCGCCGAGATTATACCCTGCGCGTTTTCGAAGCCTGCCGGTTTGATCACGCTTCCGACTGAGGCCGAAACGTTGTTCAGAAAGTGGGTCGGTTTCCAGCCGATCTCGGCATTCTTCTTGATGGCCTGCGCCGCAAATTTCGGCGTGGTGATGTTGACGAAGATATCAGCGCCCGTCGCCTTCAGCTTGACGATGTGATTGTCAATGGTCGGCTCCGACGTTTCATAGCTTTCCTCGGCCACGATCATGCTCGCGGCCTTCGAACCAAGGCCGTCCTTCAGGCCTTTGAGATAGTCCTTGCCGTAATCGTCGTTCTGAAACAGAACGGCAATCTTCGCGTTCGGCATCTCCTTCAGGATGTATTTCGCGTAGATCTGCGTCTCGCTCTGGTAATTAGGCTGCCAGCCCATGGTCCAGGGGAAGTCCTTCGGATCGTTCCATTTGGTGGCGCCGGTGGCGACGAACAGCTGCGGCACCTTCTTCGAGTTCATGTATTTCTGGATCGCCGTGTTCGGCGGCGTGCCGAGCGAGTTGAAGATGAGCAGCACCTCGTCGCTCTCGACCAGCTTGCGCGCCTGCTCCACCGTCTTCGGCGGCGAATAGGCGTCGTCGTAGCTGATGAAATTGATCTTGCGGCCGTTGATGCCGCCCTCGTCGTTGATCTTCTTGAAATAGGCGGCTTCGGTCCGCCCGATGATGCCGTAGGCGGAGGCCGGTCCGCTGTAGGGCATGATGTTGCCGATCTTGATCTCGGTGTCGGTCGCGCCGGTATCGTACTTTTTCTGGGCCGATGCAGTGGAGGCCGAGGCCGCAATGAGCGCGAGCGCCAGTGACGCGGCCGCAAGTTTGCCGGTGACAGTGGGCATTCCAATCTCCCTATTTTCTTGATGTGTGCGTCCTTCTTCTTGGCTTGATCGTTTTTGGTGACGCAGCCCGCAATTCAATACGATTTGCCCAAGAGCTTCAAGGAAAAGCCCCTGCGGCAAGGCCGCAGGGGCTTCGTCTTTAGTCGATCGGGGTTACGTCTTTAGCGATTGGTTAAGGTCAGCCGCCGACGTCGCCGCTCAAGATGTCACCAAATCGCTCCCAATGCTCGCCCTTGAAGCGGATCAGTTGCAGCTGCGAGAGGGGCGCGAAATCGGTGGCCGAGGTGTTGACCTTGATGCCCGGCAACAGGCCGGCCGGCTCGTAGTCCTTGATATTGGCGGCCTGCTTCATGATGTTTTCGCGGGTCAGATTGTCGCCGCAGGATTTCAACACGTGCACCAGGCCTTGCGCGACAATGTAGCCGTACATCACGGAGGCGTCGGCGCGGTTGGCTTCCGGATAGTACTTATCCAGGAATTCGTTCCAGGCGATCATCGCCGGATCGCTCTTCCATTGTGCGTCGGTCGGGTCCTTGAAATATTGCGAGGAGACGATGTCCTGGGCGTTCTCGAAGCCGGCCGGCTTGATCACGCTGCCGATCGAACCCGATACGTTGTTGAGGAAGTGCAGCGGCTTCCAGCCGATCTCGGCATTCTTCTTGATCGCCTGTGCCGCGAATTTCGGCGTCGTGATGTTGAAAAACACGTCGGCGCCGGTCGCCTTCATCTTGACGATGTGGGAGTCGATGGTCGGCTCCGATACCTCGTAGCTTTCCTCCATCACGATCATCGAGGCCTTGGCGCCGAGCCCGTCCTTGAAGCCCTTCAGATAGTCCTTGCCGTAATCGTCGTTCTGGTAGAGCACGGCGATCTTGGCGTTCGGATGGTTCTTCAGGATGTACTTGGCGTAGATGATCGACTCGCTCTGGTAGTTGGGCTGCCAGCCCATGGTCCAGGGGAAGTCCTTCGGATCGTTCCATTTGGTGGCGCCGGTTGCGACGAACAGCTGCGGCACCTTCTTCTGGTTCATGTATTTCTGGATCGCGGTGTTCGGCGGTGTGCCGAGCGAGTTGAAGATCAGCAGCACCTCGTCGCTCTCGACGAGCTTGCGTGCCTGCTCCACCGTCTTCGGCGGCGAGTAGGCGTCGTCATAGGTGACGAAATTGATCTTGCGGCCGTTGATGCCGCCCTCGGCGTTGATCTTGCGGAAATAGGCCTCCTCGGTCTTGCCGATCACGCCGTAAGCGGAGGCTGGCCCGCTATAGGGCATGATGTTGCCGATCTTGATTTCGGTGTCGGATGCGCCGGTGTCGTATTTCTTCTGCGCCAGGGCTGTCGTGGACAGGGTGGCAGCCAGCACGAGGGCAGCCGAGAAGGCCCCCAATCGCACATGCATTGCAGGCATCTTGATCTCCCTAGGTAGGTTTGAATGTGCCGTGTTCTTGATCGGAAGCGATCGTTGCGCGTCGCTCTGGTAAGCATTCAATACCCTTCCCGGGCGGCCAGCAAGGAGAACGCCCCGCCGGGGCTGCCGCCGCGAGGCGATCTTTTTTGAGATGATGTGGAATATTCCGGCGCTTGAGATGGGATGCGCCGTTAATCAGCTGCGCGGAAGTTGTCTTGTTAAATGTGAGCTATTTTGAATTGTGCGTTTGCGACGCTCAGTGTCCGATCTCGCTGGAGATGATGTCGCCGAACAGCTCCCACTTCTTGCCCTTGAAGCGCATCATCTGGAGCTGCTCGATCGGGGCGAAATTGTCCGGCGCGGTGTTGATCTTGATCCCGGGCAGCAGCGTATCCGGTTCGAAATCCTTCAGGCTTGCGGCCTGCTTCATGACGTTCTCGCGGGTGAGGTCGTCGCCGCACATTTGCAGCACCTTCACCATGGTCTGCGCGGCGGCATAGCCGAACACCACACCGGCATCGAGCTTGTTCGCCTTGGGCGCGTATTGGGCGAGGAAGTTATAAAACTTCTTCATGCCGTCATCGGCGTTCCACTGCGGGTCGGAGCCGTCCTTGGTATAGCTCGCCGACAGGATGCCTTGCGAGATCTCGAGGCCCGCCGGCTCGATCACGCCGCCGACCGAGGCCGAGACGTTGGAGATGATGTGCATCGGATGCCAATTGATCTCCGCCGCCTTCTTGATGCCCTGCGCGGCAAATTTCGGGCTGGTGATGCTGATGAAGATGTCGGCGCCGGCCGCCTTCAGCTTTACGACGTGCTCGTCGATCGCCGGCTCGGAGGTGTCGTAGGCTTCTTCCAGCACGATCATCGAGGCCTTGGACCCCAAGCCGTCCCTCAATCCGTTCAGATAGTCCTTGCCGAAATCGTCGTTCTGATAGAGCACGCCGATCTTTCCGTCCGGCTTCTCCTTCATGATGTATTTGGCGTAGATCCGCGCCTCGCTGACGTAGCTCGGCTGCCAGCCCATGGTCCAGGGATATTGCTTGGGATCGTTCCACTTGGAGGCGCCGCTCGCCACGAACAATTGCGGCACCTTCTTCTCGTTCATGTACTTGCGGATGGCGCTGTTGGTGGAGGTGCCGAGCGAGCCGAAGATCAGCAGCACCCCGTCGTTCTCGACCAGCTTGCGTGCCTGCTCCACTGTCTTCAGCGGCGAATAGGCGTCGTCATAGGAGATGAACTTGATCTTGCGGCCGTTGATGCCGCCCTCGGCATTGATCTTGTTGAAATAGGCCTCCTCGGTCTTGCCGATCGCGGCATAGGCGGAGGCGGGGCCGCTATAGGGCATGATGTTGCCGATCTTGATCTCGGTATCGGACGCGCCGGTGTCGTATTTCCTTTGCGCCAGCGCCTCGCTGCTCATTGCAGTGCACAACGCGAGTGCGGCAAAGAAGGCCGCAACCTGAAAACGAACGGCAGTCATTGTTCTCCTACCCCGAGCTGGATCGGCGCCGCATTGAACAAGATTGGCGCTCGGCGTCAACAAAAAGCCCCCGCGGTCGCCCGCGGGGGCTTATCGACTTGAATTGTTGCGTCAGCGTGTCATTCGGAGGCGACGTCGCCGCTGATGATCTCGCCGAAAAGTTCCCACTTCTCGCCCTTGAAGCGCTGCATCTGGAGCTGCGCAATCGGGGCAAAGTCGGTGGCGCTGGTGTTGATCTTGACGCCCGGCAGCAACGTGTCCGGAGCAAAGTCCTTCAACGACGCTGCCTGCTTCATGAGGTTGGCGCGGGTCAGATCGCCACCGCACAGCTCCAGGACCTTGGCCAGGGTCGACGCTGCGCCATAGCCGTAGACCATGGCGGTGTCGGTCTTGTCGGCACCCGGCATGTACTTGTCGACGAACTCGTTCCACTTCTTCATGCCGGGGTCGTTGTTCCACTGCGGATCCGTCGAGTCCTTGGCATAGGCCGCCGACAGCACGCCCTGAGCGTTCTCGAAGCCGGCCGGCTTCATCACGCTGCCGACCGAGATCGACACGTTGGTGAGGATCTGGAGCGGTTTCCAGCTGAGCTCGGCGGTCTTCTTGATGGTCTGGGCCGCGAACTTCGGCGTCGCATAGATCAGCAGCACGTCGGGATTGGCGGCCTTGATCTTGACGATATGTCCGTCGATCGACGGCTCGGACACCTCGTAGCTCTCTTCCATGATGATCATGGACGAGGCCTTGGCGCCGAGGCCGTCCTTGGTGCCTTTGAGGTAGTCTTTGCCGAAATCGTCGTTCTGGTAGAGGATCGCGACCTTGGCGTCCGGCTTTTCCTTCATTAGCCATTTCGCGTAGATCTGCGCTTCGCTCTGGTAGGAGGGCTGCCAGCCCATGGTCCAGGGGAAGTTCTTCGGGTCGTTCCACTTGGTGGCGCCGGTGGCGACGAAGAGCTGCGGGATCTTCTTGGCGTTCAGGTATTTCTGGATCGCGCTGTTCGACGGCGTACCGAGCGGGTTGAACACGGCCAGCACCTCGTCGCTCTCGACGAGCTTGCGGACCTGCTCGACCGCCTTCGGCGGCGAATAGGCGTCGTCATAGGTGACGAAGTTGATCTTGCGGCCGTTGATGCCGCCCTTGTCGTTGATCATCTTGAAATAGGCTTCTTCGGTCTTGCCGATGATGCCATAGGCCGACGCCGGACCGCTGTACGGCATGATGTTGCCGATCTTGATCTCGGTATCGGACGCGCCGGTGTCGTATTTCTTTTGGGCGAGTGCAGCGCCGGAGGTGAGGGCAATGGCCGCCGTTGCCGTGACCAGCGCGGCGGCTCGCAGTGTTCTTCCAAAAAGCAATTCGGTCTCCTTCGTTAAACGACTGTCGTGATGAGAGGTATTCAGGTCTTTCTGAGCTTGCCGGAAAGTTGCTGGCCCAGGATCGCGAGCTGCCTTGCGCCATGCGGCACGAGGTAGATGACGAGGAACAGGAGCACGCCGAACACTGCGCCGGAGAGGCCCTTGGAGATGCCCTCCGCGATGTTCGGCACGAAGATGATGAAGGCCGCGCCGACGAACGAGCCGGGCAGCCAGCCCACGCCGCCGACGACCATGCCGAGGAACAGCGAGATCGCGAGGTTGATCGTGAAGCTGTCCGGCGCCACAAACTGCACCGCGATCGCACCCAAAGCGCCGGCGATGCCGGTGATGCCGGCGGACACGCCAAACGCCAGCGTCTTGTAGAGCGCGACATTGACGCCCATCGAGGACGCCGCGATCTCGTTGTCGCGGATCGCCATGAAGGCGCGTCCCGAGCGGGAGCGCAGCAGGTTCACCGAGAAGACGTAGATCGCGAGCGTGACCGCAAGCGTGAAGTAATAGAGCCACATGTCCTGCGACATCGGCAGCCCGAACGGCGCGTCCGGCTTGGTGACGACGAGACCCTGCACGCCGCCGGTCCAGTGCTCGAGGAAGTTAAGCTTGAGCAGTTGCGGCATAGCTGTGGCGAGCGCGAAGGTCGCGAGCGCGAGGTAAACGCCGGAAAGCCGCAGCGCCGGCTGCCCGAACAGGAAGCCGAAGCCGAAGCAGACGACTCCGGCGATCGGCAGCGTCAGCGCGTAGTTGACGTTGAAGTACTCCATCAACACCGCGGTCGTATAGGCGCCGACGGCATAGAAGGCGCTCTGGCCGAGCGAGAACTGGCCGGAGCCGCCGGTCAGGATGTTCAGCGCCAGCACCGCAAGCCCGTAGATCAGCAGCATCGTCATCTGGAAGATGATGAAGTTCTTGACGAAGACGGGCGCGATTAGCAGTGCAGCCAGCACGACCAGCGAGGTGGTCGTGCTCAGCGTCATGGCCCGCTTCGGAACGGCTTCGACCGTCTCGTGGCCTTCCGCGACGACTTCTTCTGCTGCGCTCATGATCAAACTCGCTTGACGATGTGCCGGCCGAACAGGCCAGCGGGTTTGACGACCAGGACGGAAATGATCAGCGCAAGCGCGATCGGAAGTTTCAGCTCGTTGCCGACGCCGGGAATGTAGGTGCCGACGAGGTTTTCGAAGATGCCCATCAGGAAGCCGCCGACCACAGCGCCGAACGGGCTCGACAGACCGCCCAGCACCGCCGCAGCAAAGCCATAAAGCAGGACGCCGACCATCATGTTGGGCTCCAGGAACACGACCGGCGCGATCAGCATGCCGGCAATCGCGCCGATGGCAGAAGCCATGCCCCAGCCGAGCGCGATCATCCAGCTCGTGTTGATGCCGACGAGCCGCGCCGATTCAGGTAACGAGGCGGCCGCCCGCATTGCGAGCCCGATCCGCGTGTACTGAAAGAAGAAGTAGAGCGCGACCAGGAGCAGCAGGGTGACACCGATCATGCCGGCCTGGTGGGTCGAGATCAGCTGACTACCCAGGAACGGCGAGGAGCCGAACGGGGTCGGATATTGCTTGATGGTAAAATCCCAGATCAGGCCGGCCGAGGAGTTGATGATGGCGAACAGCGCGATGAAGCCGGCAACATTGGTCAGGATCGGCGCCTTGGCGAGCGGCTTGAACAGGATGCGCTCGATGGCGATGCCTCCTGCGAACGCGAAAGCCAACGTAAGGACGAAAGCGACCCAATAGGGCACGCCCCATTGCATCAACTGCCAGGAGATGAAGGTCGAGAACATCGCCATCTCGCCTTGCGCGAAGTTGAGATGGTCGATCGCCTGGTAGATCATGACCACGGCGAGCGCCATGCAGGCATAGATCGCGCCGGTGGCAATCCCGGCCAGGACCTGGTTGGTGAACAGCTCCATTGTCCCGGCTCCCTCAGTAACCCAGATAGGATTTGCGGATTTCTTCGTTGTTCGCGATGTCCTTGGCTTTGCCCGACATCACGATGCGGCCGGTCTCGATCACATAGGCATGGTCGGCGAGTTCGAGCGCGAGCTGGGCGTTCTGCTCGACCACCAGGATCGTGACCTTGTCCTCGCGGTTGATCTTGCCGAGGATGCCGAACAGGTCGCGGACCACCAGCGGCGCAAGGCCGAAGGATGGCTCATCGAGCAGCATCAGCCGTGGCCTCAGCATCAGCGCGCGGGCCACCGCAAGCATCTGCTGCTCGCCGCCGGACAGCGTGCCGGCCTGCTGGGTGTGCCGCTGCTTCAGCACAGGGAAATGCGCATACATGCGCTCGATGTCGGAGACGATGCCGGCGCTGTCCTTGCGGGTAATGGCCCCGAGCTGGAGGTTCTCCTCCACCGTCATGGTGGTGAAGGTGCCGCGACCCTGCGGCACATGGGCGATGCCGAACCGCACGATGTTCTCGGTCGAGCGGTTGTTCAGCGGCTTGCCGTCGAACTCGATGCCGCCGGTCGAGCGCACCATGTTGCAGATCGCGCGCAGCGTCGTGGTCTTGCCGGCGCCGTTGGCACCCAGCAGCGTCGTCAGCGAGCCCTCGTTGAGCGAGAAGGACAGGCCATGGAGCGCCTGGACCTGGCCGTAATAGGCGCGCAGGTCCTTGACGTTGAGCAGCGTCGTCATTGGTCCTTGCTCCCGAGATAGGCCTTGATGACGTCCGGGTCCGCCTGCACCTGGGCAGGCGTGCCTTCCGCGAGCTTCTTGCCGAAATTGAGCGCGACGACGTGGTCGGCGATCGACATCACGAGGCCCATGTGGTGCTCGACCAGCAGCACGGTCATGTGGCGATCGTCGCGGATGCGGCGAATGAGGTCGCCGAGCACATAGACCTCTTCGTGGTTGAGGCCGCCGGCCGGCTCGTCGAGCAGCAGGATCTTCGGGTCGGCCGCCAGCGCACGGGCCAGCTCGACGCGCTTCTGTGTGCCGAAGGGCAGGCCGGAGACGACAGTGTGGGCGACATTCTCGAGGTCTAGATAGGCGAGGATCTCGTGCACCTTCTTGTTGACGCTGGTTTCGCTGCGCCGGACCCAGGCCAATTTCAGAGAGTCGCTGACGATGTCGCTGGAGGTCTTCGAATGGGCGCCGACACGGACATTGTCCATCACCGAGAGATTCGGAAATAGCGCCACGTTCTGGAAGGTGCGGCCGATGCCGATCTCGGCGATCCGGTGCGGCGGCCGCGACAGGATGCTCACGCCTTCCATCAGGATGTCGCCGGACGACGGCTGGTAGAGCCGGGACAGGCAGTTGAAGAGCGTGGTCTTGCCGGCGCCGTTGGGGCCGATCAATCCGAGGATCTGTCCCTTGTGCATGTCGAAGGACACGCCGTTGAGCGCGATGATGCCGCCGAACACGACGCTGACGTCGCGAACCGCGAGCAGGGGCGATGTCCCCCGCGCGAGCTGTGCCTGCGTCATCTCGTCTCGCCCACACTGAGCAGTGGGCGAAGGGGCGATGCGGACCGCTCCCGATGATGACAAAGGCTATCTGAATCCCTCGGCCACACGCGCAACTTTTCCTCCTGATTTCAGCTTTTTGCTGACGTCTTTTTTTGAATGCGGCATCAGACCCCCGAGTGCCGCTTCGATGTTCCTTACCATCGCAAGCAGACGCGGTCCAATGTCGTTGATCAAACGCTCTTCCGTGAAACGGAATGCGGGCGCGCCGCAATTGAATGCGTAGGGTCCGGTTCCGTCGTTGAGCTTGAGCGCGACGCCGGCGGCGCCGATGTCGTCGTGCCAGTCGCCGACGGAAATCGCAAAGCCGTATTTCGCCACGGTCTCGCCGGAGCGTTCCAATCCATCGCGCATCTTTGGCCAGCGGCTGCCGTAATGCTCGCGCAAGAGACGCGAGAGCTCTGCGCGATCATCGGCGTCGAGCGCCCAGAAATAGGCGCGACCCATCGCACTGGTTGCAATCGGCACGCGCGAGCCGACGTCAAGTTGAACCCCGACCGTCTCGCTGCCGCGGCTCTGCCCGAAATAGATCATGCTGTGACGGTCGCGGCCGCCGACGGCAACCGCTCCGCCGGTCGCGCGCATCACGTCCTCGCGGAACGGCTCGGACAAATGCCGAACGCCGAGATTGGCGAGCGCGGCGTAACCGAGCGACATCGCCGCGGGTGCGAGCTGGTACTTCTCGAAACGGGGAACCGGCGTCAGATAGCCGAGCTTCGTCAGCGTATAAGTCAGCCGCGACACGGTCGGCTTGGGCAGATTTGTCCGCGCCGCGATCTCCTGATTGCCGAGAAGGCCGTCATTGGGTTGGAATGCGCGCAATACGTCCAGTCCGCGGGAAAGCGCGACGACGAAATTCCGGTCGGTCGCGGTCTTCTTGCCTGTACGCTTCATCCCTGATCTGCTTCTTGCGCGGAGTCGTTGACAACGTCCGTGCTTCAAAATAACCCTGCCGTCAAGATGCGGAATTAAATTCCGCACCGCGAAATCGAACAAAATTAAATCCCCACCAAGGAGGGACACCGTGAGCGAAGTGGTCAAGCTTGAGCGTCATGATGAAGTCGGGATCGTTACGGTCGACAGCCCTCCGGTCAATGCGCTGAGTGCCGCGGTCCGCGGCGGCATCTTGGAGCGCATCAAGGCCGCGGTCGCGGATCCCGCGATCAAGGGCATCGTTCTGACCTGCGCCGGCCGCACCTTCATTGCGGGCGCCGACATCACCGAATTCGGCAAGCCGCCGAAGCCGCCCGCCCTCAACGACGTGCTGTCCGAGATCGAGAATTCGCCGAAGCCGGTGGTCGCCGCGATCCACGGCACCGCGCTCGGCGGCGGCCTCGAGGTCGCGCTCGCCTGTCATTACCGCGTTGCGGTGAAAGAAGCCAAGCTCGGCCTGCCCGAGGTGAAGCTCGGCCTGTTGCCGGGCGCCGGCGGCACCCAGCGCCTGCCGCGCGCGGTCGGACCCGAGCTCGCGGTCAAGATGATCGTCGGCGGTGATCCCATTGGTGCTGCGGAAGCGCTGAAGAACGGCCTGATCGAGGAGATCATCGAAGGTCCGGCCTCGGGCGGCGAGGCCTTCGTGCGCAAGCTGCTGGCCGAGAAGCGCCCGCTGCGGCGCCTGCGCGACGACGATTCCAAGCTCGCTGCGGCCAAGGCCGACCGTTCGATCTTCACCAATGCCGTTGCGGCCATGACCAAGAAGTCGCGCGGCCTGGAAGCGCCGTTCGCGGCGGCCGACGCCGTCGGCTACGCCATTGACCTACCGTTCGACGAAGGTCTGAAGAAGGAGCGCGAGGGCTTCCTCAAGCTCGTCGCCAGTGACCAGTCCAAGGCGCAGCGTTATGCCTTCTTCGCCGAGCGCGAGGCTGCCAAGATCGCGGGTGTCCCTGATGGGACCAAGTCGCGCTCGGTCAACCGTGTTGCCATTCTCGGCGCCGGCACCATGGGCGGCGGCATTGCGATGTCGTTTGCCAATGCGGGCATCCCCGTTACCCTGATCGAGACCGGCGAGGAGCAGCTCAAGCGTGGCATGGGCGTCATGCAGAAGAACTGGGAAGCCACCGCGGCGCGCGGCGGCATCCCGGCCGATGCGCCCGCCAAGCGCATGGCTTTGATCAACGGCGTCGTTGGCATCGAGAATGTCGGCGATGCCGACCTCGTCATCGAGGCCGTGTTCGAGACCATGGCGGTGAAGAAGGAAGTGTTCGGCAAGCTCGACCAGTACGCCAAGCCCGGCGCGGTGCTCGCCTCCAACACCTCGTATCTCAACATCGACGAGATCGCGAAGTCGACCAAGCGTCCGCAGGACGTTTTGGGCATGCACTTCTTCTCGCCGGCCAACGTCATGAAGCTCTGCGAGATCGTGCGCGCCGACAAGACCGCGCCGGACGCACTGGTGACCGCCGTCACCATCGCGCGCAAGATCGCCAAGGTGCCGGCCGTGGTCGGCGTCTGCGACGGTTTTGTGGGTAACCGCATGCTCGCCCAGCGCGGCAAGCAGTCCGAGAAGCTGCTGTTCGAAGGTGCGCTGCCGCAGCAGGTCGATGCTGTCGTGACCAAGTTCGGCATGCCGATGGGGCCGTTCGCGATGGGCGATCTCGCCGGCCTCGACATCGGCTGGCGGTCGCGGAAAGATCGCGGCATCAAGTCGGAGATCGCGGACGCGTTGTGCGAAGCCGGCCGCTTCGGCCAGAAGACCGGCAAGGGCTACTACAAGTACGAGGCAGGCTCGCGCGCGCCGCTGCCGGATCCCGAGGTCGAGAAGCTGATCGACGAGACGCTGCTGCGTCTCGGTCGCAAGAAGCGCGTCGTCAGCGACGAGGAGATCCTCGAGCGCATGATGTATCCGATGATCAACGAGGGCGCGAAGATCCTCGAAGAGGGCATCGCGGCGCGTCCCTCCGACATCGACGTGGTCTGGCTCTACGGCTATGGCTGGCCGATCTACCGCGGCGGCCCGATGTTCTGGGCCGACAGCGTCGGCCTCAAGCACATCGCCGATCGCCTGTCGTTCTATGCCAAGGAGACCAATGACCCAAGCCTCGAGCCCGCACCGCTGCTGAAGAAGCTCGCGGCGGAGGGCAAGACGTTCGCGTCACTGGCGGCGGCGTCGAAAGCGGCGTGATGGCCGCTGCCTCTCTGGGCGTCATTCTCCGTTGCGCAATTGCGCAACGGAGAATGGCCCGAAGGGCCAGGCCCGGAATCCATTCCGCCTTTGAGGGTGCTGCCTGATGGATTCTCCGATGCACAATTGCGCATCGTAGCTCGCGACTTTGTCGCGCCCCGGAATGACGACTGATTGTGGTGCAGAGAATGACCCATCCCGGCGAACAGTTTTATCCCGAGGGCGTGCGGTGGGACGATACCATCGTCCAGGGCACGCTTCCGGACCTGCTGGCAAAGGCCGCCGCCGATTACGGTCCGCGCACCGCGCTGGAATTCCGGGACCGTCCGATCAGTTATACCGAGCTCGCCGCGATGGCCGAGCGCGCCGCCGCGGCGTTCCTGCGCGCCGGCTGTGGCAAGAACAGCTCCGTCGCGCTGTTCCTCGGCAACACGCCGGATCATCCCGTCAATTTCTTCGGCGCGCTCAAGGCCGGCGCCCGCGTCGCGCATCTGTCGCCGCTCGACGGCGAGATCGCGTTGACGCACAAGGTGTCAGACTCAGGCTCGCGCCTGCTGGTCACCTCCAACCTCGCAGCGCTGCTGCCGACGGCGCTGAAATTTTTGGAGAAGGGGCTGATCGATCGCCTCGTCGTCTGCGAGGACGATGATTGGGGCAAGGTCGGCACGCCGCAGGCGGCGATCCCCAGGGATCCCCGCATCGTCACGTTCAAAGCCTTCGTCGAGGGCGCGGCCGCACCGGCAGAGTGGCCATCCGTCACGGCCGACGACGTTGCGCTGCTGCAATATACCGGCGGCACCACCGGCCTGCCCAAGGGTGCCATGCTCACCCATGGCAATCTCACCTCCGCGGTGTCGATCTACGACGTCTGGGGCAAGCCGGCGCGCGCCGCGCGCGGCGATGTCGTCGAGCGCGTGATCTGCGTGCTGCCGCTGTTCCACATCTACGCGCTCACCGTCGTGCTCTTGTCCTCGCTCCGCCGCGGCAATCTGATCTCGCTGCATCAGCGCTTCGACGTCGAGGCCGTGATGCGCGACATCGAGGTCAAGCGCGCGACATATTTTCCGGGCGTACCGACGATGTGGATCGCGATCGCCGCGCTGCCCGATCTCGACAAGCGCGATTTCTCCTCGCTCGCCAGCATCGGCTCCGGCGGCGCGCCGCTGCCGGTGGAGATCGCGAGCTTCTTCGAGCGCAAGGTCGGCAAGAAGCTGCGCAGCGGCTGGGGCATGACGGAGACCTGCTCGCCCGGCACCGGCCATCCGCCTGTTGGCCCCGACAAGCCCGGCTCGATCGGCCTGATGCTGCCGGGCATCGAGCTCGACGTCGTCGCGCTGGACGATCCGAGACGCGTGCTGCCGCCGGGCGAGGTCGGCGAGATCCGCATCAAGGGCCCGAACGTCACCAAGGGCTACTGGAACAAGCCGGAGGGATCGACTGATGCCTTCGTCGACGGCCGCTTCCTCACCGGCGACATCGGCTACATGGATGCGGACGGCTATTTCTTCCTGGTCGATCGCAAGAAGGACATGATCATCTCCGGCGGCTTCAACGTCTATCCGCAGATGATCGAGCAGGCGATCTACACCATCCCCGGCGTGCACGAGGTGATCGTGCTCGGCATTCCCGACCAGTATCGCGGCGAGGCCGCAAAAGCCTTCATCAAGCTGAGGCCCGACGCAAAACCGTTCTCGCTCGACGAGCTGCGCACCCAGCTCACTGGGAAGCTCGGCAAGCACGAATTGCCGGCCGAGGTCGCCTTTGTCGACGATCTGCCGCGCACGCCGGTCGGAAAGCTGTCGCGCCACGAATTGCGTCAGCAGCAGAAATCGTCACAATCCACCAAAACCGCATCAGGAGGTCGCTCTTGACCGACGCCGTCATCGTTTCCACCGCCCGCACCCCGATCGGCAAGGCCTATCGCGGCGCGCTCAACGCCACCGAGGGTGCGACCCTGCTCGGTCACGCCATCGGCGAGGCCGTCGCCCGCGCCAAGGTCGATCCCAAGGAGATCGAGGACGTCGTGATGGGCGCAGCCCTCCAGCAGGGCGCGACCGGCGGCAACATCGCGCGCAAGGCGCTGCTGCGCGCCGGCCTGCCCGTCACCGTCGCCGGCACCACGATCGATCGGCAATGCGCCTCAGGCCTGCAGGCGATCGCGCTCGCCGCACGCTCGGTGATCTTCGACGGCGTTGAGATTGCGGTCGGCGGCGGCGGCGAGTCGATCAGCCTCGTGCAGAACGACAAGATGAACGGCTTCCACGCGCAAGATCCGGCGCTGCTCAAGATCAAGGGCGAGGTCTACATGCCCATGATCGACACGGCCGAGATCGTCGCCAAGCGCTACGGCATCTCGCGCGAGAAGCAGGACGAGTATTCGCTGGAGAGCCAGCGCCGCACCGTCGCCGCGCAGCAGGGCGGCAAGTTCAAGGACGAGCTCGCGCCGATCACCACGCAGATGGCGGTGACCGACAAGGCCACCGGTGCGGTGTCGATGAAAGAGGTCACGCTGTCGCAAGACGAAGGTCCGCGTCCCGAAACCACGGCCGAAGGCCTTGCCGGCCTCAAGCCCGTGCGCGGCGAAGGTTTCACCATCACCGCCGGCAATGCCAGCCAGCTCTCCGACGGCGCCAGCGCCTCCGTCATCATGAGCGACAAGGAAGCCGCCAAGCGCGGCCTCAAGCCGCTTGGCATCTTCCGCGGCTTCGTCTCCGCCGGCTGCGAGCCGGACGAGATGGGCATCGGCCCGGTCTTCGCTGTGCCGCGCCTGCTCAAGCGTCACGGCCTTACCGTCGACGACATCGGCCTCTGGGAGCTCAACGAAGCCTTCGCGGTGCAGGTGCTGTATTGCCGCGACAAGCTCGGCATCGACCCCGACAAAATCAACGTCGACGGCGGCGCGATCGCGGTCGGCCATCCCTACGGCATGTCGGGCGCGCGCCTCACCGGCCACGCCCTGATCGAAGGCCGCCGCCGCAAGGCGAAGTACGCCGTCGTCACCATGTGCGTCGGCGGTGGCATGGGCGCGGCCGGACTTCTTGAGGTGTTGTAGTAGTTACGTCGTCCCGGCGGAGGCCGGGACCCATACTCCGCAGCAGGAGTGTGGAACGCAGATGGTAGTGGCCTTCACAAAACAACGAAGGCCGGTGGTTATGGGTCCCGGCCTTCCGGGACGACAAGGGTAGGAGGATCCGATGGATCTCGCATTCACGAAAGAAGAGCAGGCGTTTCGCGAGGAAGTGCGGCAGTTCTTCCGCGACAACGTGCCGCCGGATACGCGGCGCAAGCTGGTCGAGGGCCGTCACCTCAGCAAGGACGAGATGGTGACGTGGTGGCGCATCCTCAACAAGAAGGGGTGGGGCGTCAGTCACTGGCCCAAGCAATATGGCGGCACCGGCTGGACATCCGTGCAGCACTACATCTTCAACGAGGAGCTGCAGTCCTATCCGGCGCCGCAGCCTCTCGCCTTCGGCGTCAGCATGGTCGGCCCGGTCATCTACACCTTCGGCAACGAGGAGCAGAAGAAGAAGTATTTGCCGCGCATCGCCAATGTCGACGATTGGTGGTGCCAGGGCTTCTCCGAGCCCGGCTCCGGCTCCGACCTCGCCTCGCTCAAGACCAAGGCCGAGCGCAAGGGCGACAAATGGATCATCAACGGCCAGAAGACCTGGACCACGCTGGCCCAGCACGCCGACATGATCTTCTGCCTGTGCCGCACCGACAACAACGCCAAGAAGCAGATGGGCATCTCCTTCATCGTCTTCTCGATGAAGTCGAAAGGTGTCACCGTGCGCCCGATCCAGACCATCGACGGCGGCCATGAGGTCAACGAGGTCTTCTTCGACGACGTCGAGGTGCCCGTCGAGAATTTGATCGGCGAGGAGAACAAGGGCTGGGACTACGCAAAATTCCTGCTCGGCAATGAGCGCACCGGCATCGCCCGCGTCGGCGTCTCCAAGGAGCGCATCCGCCGCATCAGGGATCTCGCCTCCAAGGTGGAATCCGCTGGCAAGCCGATCATCCAGGACCCCGCCTTCCGCGAGAAGCTCGCCGCCTGTGAGATCGAGCTGAAGGCGCTCGAGCTCACCCAACTCCGCGTCGTCGCCGACGAGGGCAAGCATGGCAAGGGCAAGCCCAATCCGGCTTCGTCCGTGCTGAAGATCAAGGGCTCCGAGATCCAGCAGACCACCACCGAGCTCTTGATGGAAGTGATCGGCCCGTTCGCCGCGCCCTACGACGTGCACGGCGACGACGGCTCGAACGAAGCCATGGACTGGACCGCCCAGATCGCGCCGAGCTACTTCAACAACCGCAAGGTCTCGATCTACGGCGGCTCCAACGAGATCCAGCGCAACATCATCGCCAAGGCGGTGCTGGGGCTGTGATCTCCCTTCTCCCTCGCCCCGCTCTTGCGGGGAGAGGGTCGGGGTGAGGGGCCTCTCTCCGAGCTTGAGATCGTCGAGAGAGCGGTACCCCCTCACCCGGATCGCACCGGACGATGCTTCGCATCGCCGAGGCGATCCGACCTCTCCCCGCAAACGGGGGAGAGGTGAAGAAGGGCCCCACGCAACGCACACACTCGTTACTTGAGGAAACAGAAATGGATTTTGATCTGTCCGAGGAGCAGCGGCTTCTCAAGGAAAGCATCGACGGCCTCTTGACCGATTCCTACGATTTCGAGAGCCGCAAGAAGTACATGAACGAGAAGGGCGGCTGGAGCAAAGCCGTCTGGCTCAAGCTCGCCGAGCAGGGCCTGCTCGGCCTCCCCTTCAGCGAGGCCGATGGCGGCTTCGGCGGTGGCGGCGTCGAGACCATGATCGTGATGGAGGCGCTCGGCAAGGCGCTGGTGCTCGAGCCTTATCTCGCAACGGTGGTGATCGGCGGCGGCTTCCTGCGCCATGCCGGCACCGACGCGCAGAAGGCAGCGCACGTGCCTTCGCTTATCGACGGCAGCAAGACGCTGGCGTTTGCCCAGCTCGAGAAGAACTCGCGCTACGATCTGTTCGATGTCACCACGACCGCGAAGAAGAAGGGCGACGGCTACGTGATCGACGGCGAGAAATTCGTCGTGCTCAACGGCGAGAATGCCGACACCCTCATCGTCACCGCGCGCACCAAGGGCGAGCGCCGCGATCATGGCGGCATCGGCGTGTTCCTGGTTCCCGCCAATGCAAAGGGCGTAGCTAAGAAGGGCTATCCGACCCAGGACGGCCTGCATGCTGCCGACATCACCTTCACCGGCGTCGAGGTCGGCCCCGAGGCCGTGCTCGGCAATCCCGAGGATTCGCTCGCGCTGATCGAGCGCGTCGTCGACGAGGCCCGCGTCGCGCTTTGCGCCGAGGCGGTCGGGCTGATGGACGAGACGCTCAAGACCACCGTCGAGTACATCAAAACGCGAAAACAGTTCGGCGTCGCGATCGGCTCGTTCCAATCGCTGCAGCACCGCGCCTCCGACATGTTCGTCGCGGCTGAGCAGGCGAGATCGATGTCGATGTTTGCGACCATGGCGAGCGATTTCGAGAACGCTAGGGAGCGCAGCAACGCGATCGCCGCCGCCAAGGTGCAGATCGGCAAGTCGCTGAAATTCGTCGGCCAGCAGTCGATCCAGCTCCACGGCGGCATCGGCATGACCATGGAGGCGAAGATCGGCCACTACTTCAAGCGCCTCACCATGATCGAGAACAGCTTTGGCGACACCGACTACCATCAGCGCCGCGTCGCCGATGCGGGCGGGTTGATCTGAGCTGATCTAGACCACACGAAGACTGTCATGCCCCGGCTTGACCGGGGCATCCAGTACTTCGCGGCGGCAATTCGTTTACGCAACTTCAGCCGCAGAGTACTGGATCGCCCGATCAAGTCGGGCGATGACACCGAGTGTGCGGCCATAGCGGAGCCCAACAATGAAAAACACCCCGTTCGATCTCACCGGCAAGGTCGCCGTCGTCACCGGCTCCAGCCGCGGCATCGGCCGCTCCTCCGCTGAACTGCTGGCAAAGCTCGGGGCAAAAGTCGTGGTGTCCTCGCGAAAGGCCGACGCGTGCAAGGAGGTCGCCGACGGCATCATTGCGGCCGGCGGCGATGCCATCGTCATTCCCTGCAACATCGCGCGCAAGACCGAGGTCGAGGCGTTGATCGCAGGTGCGACCAAGCATTACGGCAAGATCGACATCCTCGTCTGCAACGCCGCGGTGAACCCGTATTACGGCCCGTTGCTCGACATTACGGATGAAGCCTTCGACAAGATTATGGGCAGCAACGTCAAGAGCAACATCTGGCTCTCCGCGCTCGCGATCCCGCAAATGGCCGAGTGCGGAGGCGGCTCCGTCATCATCATCTCCTCGATCGGCGGCTTGCGCGGCTCCACCGTGATCGGCGCCTACGGCATCTCGAAAGCTGCCGACTTCGCGCTGTGCCGCTCGCTCGCCGGCGAATGGGGCCCGAAAGGCGTCCGCGTCAACTGCATCGCCCCCGGCCTCGTCAAGACCGATTTCGCCCGCGCGCTGTGGGAAGACGAAGCCATGCTGAAGCGCCGCACCGCCACCACGCCGCTCCGCCGCATCGGCGAACCCGACGAAATCGCCGGCGCCGTCGCCTACCTCGCCTCGGACGCATCGAGCTTCATGACCGGCCAGACCATCGTCATCGACGGCGGCGTGACGACCGCGGCGGTGTAGGCTTTTACTACTTGCAAGTGTGCCGCGAGCGCGCTTCCCTTACCCTCCCCTGGAGGGGGAGGGTCGCTCGCGCAAAGCGCGAGCGGGGTGGGGTGAAGCCACACAAATGGTCTCAACATCGATCCGACGCGCCGCCGCGAAGAAGCTGAGAGCCAACACCACGCCGAATGAGCGGATCCTGTGGCGCGCCCTCAAGGAAGTCCCACTCGAAGGCTCGCACTTCCGCCGGCAAGCTCCAATCGGACCTTACGTCGTCGACTTCTTCTTGCCAGCCAGGCGCCTCATCATCGAACTCGACGGCGGTCACCACAACGGAGACGATGAGACCAAGCGTGACCTCGTGCGCCAACGCTGGCTTGAGAATGAGGGTTACAGCGTCATCCGCTTTTGGAATTCGGAGATTACGAGCGATCTGACCGCCGTGCTCGAACGCATCTATGTCGAGTTGTACGGGTCGCGCGAGGCAGAGACAGAACCCTTGAAACATCGCCGCCGGTAGCCACCCTTGTTTACCCTCCCCTGGAGGGGGAGGGTCGCTACGCATGCAGCGAAGCGAAATGCGTGGCGGGGTGGGGTGACAGACCATCCGCAGATGCGGTGCTCCTGTATGAACAGCGGCGTTCGTTCTGTCGACCTAAGCGAGACCACCTTTGTGGCTTCACCCCACCCCGCCCGCGCTCTGCGCGGTCGACCCTCCCTCTCCAGGGGAGGGTAAGCGAGAGCGAGCCTTGACCTTCCGCCTCCAATCCGCTCCCTTTGGCGCGACACAATGATCCCTCCAGGGAAAAAGCCAGAACGCCAGGGTAAGCCGCCATGTCTTTCGTCCTCGCCATCGACCAGGGCACCACCTCTTCGCGCGCGATCGTGTTTCGCAGCGACATTTCCATCGCGGCGAAGGCGCAAGCCGAATTCCCGCAGCATTTTCCGGCTTCGGGCTGGGTCGAGCACGAGCCCGAGGACATCTGGACCTCGACCCTGATGGTGTGCCGCGAGGCGATCGAGCAGGCCGGCATCACCGCAAAGGACATCGCTGCGATCGGCATCACCAACCAGCGCGAGACCACCGTGGTGTGGGACCGCGCCACCGGGCAGGCCGTGCACCGCGCCATCGTCTGGCAGGACCGCCGCACCGCCGACATCTGCGCCAAGCTGAAGGCCGATGGCCGCGAGCCCGTGATCTCGCAGAAGACCGGCCTGATCATCGATCCCTATTTTTCCGGCACCAAGGTGGCCTGGATCCTCGACCACGTCCCCGGCGCGCGAGCGCGCGCCGCCCGCGGCGAATTGATGTTCGGCACCGTCGATTGCTATCTGCTCTGGCGCCTCACCGGCGGCAAGGTGCACGCCACCGACGCCACCAATGCCTCGCGCACGCTGCTGTTCAACATTCACACCGGCCAGTGGGACGACGAGCTCTTGGAGATCATCGGCGTGCCGCGCTCGATGCTGCCCGAGGTGAAGGATTCCTCCGCCCGCTTTGGCGAGAGCACGCCGGACCTGTTCGGCGGTGCCATCGCAATCTCCGGCATCGCCGGCGACCAGCAGGCCGCGACCATCGGCCAGGCCTGCTTCCGCCCGGGCATGATGAAGTCGACCTACGGCACCGGCTGCTTCGCGCTGCTCAACACCGGCACCACGCCGGTGGTGTCGAAGAACAAGCTGCTCACGACCGTCGCCTATCAGCTCGGGGGAAAACGCACCTACGCGCTCGAAGGCTCGATCTTCGTCGCCGGCAGCGCGGTGCAATGGCTGCGCGACGGCCTTGGCATCATCAAGCACGCCGCCGAGACCGGTCCGCTCGCGGATCAATCCGATTCCATGCAGAGCGTCTATCTCGTCCCCGCTTTCGTCGGCATGGGCGCGCCCTATTGGAATCCGCGCGTGCGCGGCGCGCTGTTCGGCCTCACCCGCAACACGGGCCCCGCCGAGCTCGCCCACGCCGCGCTGGAAAGCGTCTGCTACCAGACTTTTGACCTCTGGGCGGCGATGCGCGCGGACTGGCCGAGCTCGGAAACCGCGAGCGTCGTGCTCCGCGTCGACGGCGGCATGACGGCGTCGGACTGGACCATGCAGCGCCTCGCCGATCTGCTCGACGCGCCGGTCGACCGCCCCGTGATCCAGGAGACCACGGCGCTCGGTGCCGCCTATCTCGCCGGCCTCAACGCGGGCGTCTATCCCGAGCCGACAAAATTCGCCGACAATTGGCGCCTCGAGCACCGCTTCAAGCCAAACATGAGCCAGGCGACGCGGGAGCGGAAGCTCGCCGGCTGGGCGCGCGCGGTGAAGGGCGTGCTGGCGAGCGATGAGGGGGAGGGGTAGCGGTAGACTTCGTAGCCCGGATGGAGCGGAGCGCAATCCGGGTTTTTCTCACGCGCTGACCCCGGATTTCGCTGCGCATGACCGCCTTGACACCGTCATTGCGAGGAGCTCGCGACAAAATTGCGAAGCAATTTTGCGCTGATGCGACGAAGCAATCCAGACTGTCTCCGCAGAAAGATCCTGGATTGCTTCGCTGCGCTCGCAATGACGGAGTATAGGCGTCGCCGTCGTTTTTTCAATTGGCTGATCACGCGCGATGGCGTCGTACGTACGCCGGATGGAGCGGTTATCGTGAAGCCCGATGATGTCACCCTGAAGCTAGCCGTCGAAATTCACCGCCGTGGTGTTGGCGCCGCAGACCAGGACCGCGACGCGCTCACCGGGCGAGGGACGGTAGCGGCCGGAGAGCAGCGCGGCAAAGGCGGCTGCGCCGCCGGGTTCGGCCACCAGGCGCAGGTGCGACCACAGGGCGGCCTGTGCTTGCCGGATCGCATCATCGCTGACGAGGATGACGCGCTCGACATGAGCGCGCGCGATCGGAAACATCAATTCGCCGACGCGCCGCGGCGCAAGGCTGTCGGCGGCGAGACCGCCCGCCGGTGCATCGACCGGGGCTCCCGCTTCGAACGCGGCGTGCAGGGTCGGCGATTGCTCCGGTTCGACCGCGACGATGCGCGTCCGGCCGGCGAACCACGCGGCAATGCCACCGATCAGTCCGCCGCCGCCGACCGCCACCAGCAGCGTGTCGATGCCGGGCGCGTCCTGTTCCAGCTCCAGGCCGACGCTGCCCTGGCCGAGCAGGGTCTCGGCCTGGTCGTAGGCGTGGACGGCCAGCGCGCCGGTCTGCGCGACATGGGCTTCGCTTGCGGCGAGCGCATCGGCATAGCGGCTGCCCGCGATCACGAGCTTGGCGCCATAGCCTCTGATCCGCTCGGCCTTGGCCGGCGAGGTGATGTCGGGCACGAAGATCGTGGCGGGAATGCCGAGCCGCTGCGCCGCATAAGCCACCGCCGCGCCGTGATTGCCGCCGGATGCGGCGACGACGCCCGTCTCGGGCACCTGCCGCAGCAGCAGGTTGGCGAAGGCGCCCCGCGCCTTGAACGATCCGGAATGCTGCAGCATCTCGAGCTTGAGCGTGATGGGCGCGGTCGGCAAACCGAAATCGGCGAGATCGGCCTGAACGAGCGGCGTGCGCCTGATATGCGGGCGGATGACGGCCTCGGTCGCCGCAATCCGCTCCCGTGTGATGTTCGTTGTCGCTGTCATGAGCCGTCCTTGATAGCGTATCGGAGTATTGACATCAATTAGGTAATTAGCAAAATGGCTAAATGAAATTTGCCGTCGCCTTGCGCGCGCTCGCCAACGAGCGTCGCCTGCAGATCCTGGAATGGCTGCGCGACCCCAGGAAGCATTTTCGCGAGCAGGCCGATGGCGACCTGGTCGAGGACGGCGTCTGCGGATTGCTGATCGCCGAGAAACTCGGCGTCAGCGCGCCGACGGTGAGCGAGCACATGCGGGTGCTGACCGCCGCAAAGCTGGTGCGCGCCAAGCGCATCAAGCAGTGGACGATGTACAAGCGCAACGAGACCGCGATCGCCGCCATCAAGCGCTCGATCCAGGACGGCCTTTGAGCGCGCGGCACGTGCCCTTTCGAGTGATGCTGCCGCGGGCGCTGTTGCAACCGGCGCAATGCTCCATTTCCAAGATCTTCCTTGCGCGGCAGCGGTCTTGTCGTCGACACTGATCGGCCCTGCCGTGTCCAACCATTGGGAAGAGCGAGAACGATGTTCCTGATCGGCCAATATGATTCCCCCTTCGTCCGCCGCGTCGCCATCGCGCTGAAGCTTTATGGCCTCGGCTTCGAGCACAAGCCGTGGTCGACCTTCGGCGATGCCGACAGAATCGCGCCGTATAATCCGCTGCGCCGCGTGCCGACGCTGGTGCTCGATGACGGCGAGGCGCTGATCGAGAGCACGATCATCCTCGATTATCTCGACGAGCTCGTTGGTCCCGACAAGGCGATGCTGCCGCGCAGCGGCGCCGAGCGGCGCAAGCATTTGCGCATCTGCGCGCTCGCCTCCGGCCTCGGCGACAAGGCGGTGAGCCTGCTCTATGAGCGCGTGCTGCGGAAGGAGCAGCTTGCGCTGTGGGTCGAGCGCTGCCAGGCGCAGATCGCGGACGTGCTCGCCGTGCTGGAGGCCGAGCGCGCCAAGGTGACGACGCCGTACTGGCTCGCGACGCGCATCGGCCATGCCGACGTTGCAGTCGCCTGCGTCGTCCGCTTCACCCGCGAGGCGCATCCGCAGCTGTTCGACGCGTCACGCTATCCTGCGCTGAGCGCGCATGCCGAGCGCTGCGAGGCACTGGCGCCGTTCAAGGAGATCGTGCAGCCGCTTGCGCCGCCGAAGGGGTGAACGCGCGGCGTCGATCCTACTCCCGCGTACAGGGCTTAGGCTTGCCGCTGGGAGAATCCAGAAGGATAGGATATGGCAACAGCCTTATGCCGAAGAACAGTTGCGAGCCGGCCACCTTGTCGTCCGCTCCCTGGTGTGCATCGAGGTCAAGCTTGGCTGCGATCTCGGATGTCAGCTTGGCCCGTTCCTCCATCGAAACCTTGTTGTGATATTTGATCTCGTAGACGACGTCGGCCTCGAGGACGGACCGGGTCTGGCACACGACGCCGCCGCTCGAAATGTTCTGAGTGACCGCGTCCGCGCATTCGGCCTTCAGCAACGCATTGCGCGTCGACATCAGCGACTCGTCGGAAACAAGCAGAATGTTGGCGTTCTCGAGCTTGAGGTGGATCGAATCGACCTGCTGCATGCCGGCGACGGCGGATAGCTTGTCCCTAACCTGTGCCGACACGTCGAGATTCTTCTCCAGCGATTGCTTCAACTCCCGGTCCACAGTCGGCGATTTCTGGATCTTGCCGGTCAGGAGCGCGGGATCGACATCGCAAGTCGGATGCAGCTCCAGCCGGCCGTTGCTCAGATACTCAATCGTGTTGATGGTGCCAGGGCCGCCGAACGTGCTCGGCGGCACCACCTCAAAATATCCGGTCTCGGAGAGGATGGCCGTGATCGTCTGCTTCTTTCGCGGGAATCCCGCCCAGGCTGCGATCATCACCAGTCCCACCGCGACAAAAACTCCGCTAGCAAGCCAAAACGATTTGCGGCCGGCTACTTTCCCGGACAGCACAGCTGATTTCGTTCGCCGCATGGCACGTAGCCTTTCGGACAGTCCGCCGCGGCAATCGTGGGCAGCACGACAAGAGTGATCGCAGCGACGAACAGTGCAATGACGTGTTTCATGTTCGATCCCGAGCAAACCACCGGTTTGAAGGTAGTACGCCGAGAGAGTATCGAATCTAGGTTGAGCGGCAAGTGATCCAGTTCACACCTCCGGTTCCCGCGCGAACACAAGCCGGTGATGCGAGCTGTGGGACTGCAATCCGTCTTGATCGTGTACGAGTGCGCTCAATGCGCGCACGCTAGGACCACTCGCACCGTAGCGCGAGCGTTGCCAGAAGCTGGATGCGTTTGAGATCGTGCCGCCGCTGGTACGACAACGACGTGACTCGCATCGCGAAGTGCGAAACTGGCCCGGCAGGCGATGGTGAATTGTTACAGGTGTTTTGCCCGACGGGTCAAGCATGCTGGCGGTCGTGGTCCCGTCGTCGACGATTTCGCTCGGCCCTGCAGTTCCGATAAAATTGTTCAGGCCTTTCAACCCCATCCCTACTGTGCATGGGGTTGTTTTTTCATTTTTTTGGTGATGGTCGGGCGCGCTACTCACCCTGACGTCGTCCCGGCCTAGCGCGCAATTGCGCGCGGGGGGCCGGGACCCATAACCACAGGATGTTGTGTGACGAAGATTGGTTGTTCGGTCTACGACCGTCCGCGATCGCGAGATCACGCGGTATGGGTCCCGGCCTTCGCCGGGACGACACCGTGCGCCTACCCCGCCCCTGCGCGCTTCTTCTGCCAGACCAGGTGCACCGCGCAGGTGCAGCCCGGCGGATGCGAGGCGAGGTCTTTCGGCATCTCGTCATTCGCCGGTGTTGCCGCGAAGGCCTTGTCGGTGCCCTGCTGGGAGGGAATGTAGTTCAGCACCGGCGCGAGCCAGCGCTCGGTCTCCGCCACGCTCATCCCCTTGCGCGCGGCGTAATCCTCGACCTGGTCGCGCTCGATCTTGCCGACGCCGAAATAATAGCTCTGGGGATTCGCGAAATAGAGCCCGGACACGGAGGAGCCCGGCCACATCGCAAAGCTCTCGGTCAGCTTCACGCCGGCGGTCGCTTCTGCATCGAGCAGCGCGAACAGCGTCGCCTTCTCGGTGTGATCGGGCTGCGCGGGATAGCCGGGCGCGGGGCGGATGCCCTGATACTTCTCGAGGATCAGCTCCTCGTTGGTGAGCGCCTCGCTAGGTGCATAAGCCCAGAACTCGCGGCGGACGCGGGCATGCATGCGCTCGGCGAAAGCTTCGGCGAGGCGGTCGGCCAGCGCCTTGCACAGGATCGAGGAGTAGTCGTCATTGGCTTTTCTGAAGCGGTCGGCGACGGCGTCTTCGCCGATGCCGGCGGTGACGACGAAGCCGCCGACATAGTCGGCGACGCCCGTGCCGACTGGCGCGACGAAGTCGGCGAGCGCGGCATTGAAGCGGCCCTCGCGCTTCTCGAGCTGCTGGCGCAGCGTGTGCAATGTCGCGATGCCCTTGGTCCGGCTTTCATCGGCATAGAGCACGATGTCGTCACCTTCAGTATTCGCCGGCCAGAATCCGATGGTCGCACGCGCTCGAAACCACTTCTCCTTCACGATGGTGTCGAGCATCTTGCGCGCATCGTCATAGAGCGAGCGCGCGACCTCGCCGACCTTGGCGTCGTCGAGGATGGCGGGGAAGCGTCCGGCGAGCTCCCAGGTCTGGAAGAACGGCGTCCAGTCGATGTAAGGCACGAGCTCGGCGATGTCGTAGTCGTCGAAGCTGCGGATGCCGAGGAAGGTCGGCTTCACCGGCTGGTTCGCAGCAAAGTCCACCGGCACCCGGTTGGCGCGCGCGTCCGCCAGCTTCAGCCGTTTCTTGTCGGCCTGCGCGCGCAGATGCGCCTCCGAAATCTTCGCGTATTCGGCGCGCACCTCGGCGGCATAGGCCTCGCGCTTCTCCGGCGAGAGCAGCGCCGAGGCGACGCCGACGGCGCGGCTGGCGTCGTTGACATGCACCACCGGACCGGCGCGATAGCTCGGGTCGATCTTCACCGCGGTATGCACGCGGCTGGTCGTGGCGCCGCCGATCAAGAGCGGCAGCTTCAGGCCTTCGCGCTGCAATTCGCCGGCGAAGAATGCCATCTCGTCCAGCGAAGGCGTGATCAGGCCGGATAGCCCGACGATGTCGGCCTTCTCCGCCTTCACGGTCTCGACGATCTTTGCCGCCGGCACCATCACGCCGAGATCGATGACCTCGAAATTGTTGCACTGGAGCACGATGCCGACGATGTTCTTGCCGATGTCGTGGACGTCGCCCTTCACGGTCGCGAGCACGATCTTGCCGGCGGACGATGAGCCTTCGGTGCCGATGCCGCTCGCAAGGTTGCGCGCCTTCTCTTCCTCCATGAACGGCATGAGGTAAGCCACCGCCTGCTTCATCACGCGCGCGGACTTCACCACCTGCGGCAAGAACATCTTGCCGTCACCGAAGAGATCGCCGACGACGTTCATGCCGGCCATCAGCGGGCCCTCGATGACGTCGAGCGGCCGCGAGGACAGTTTGCGGGCCTCTTCGGTGTCCTGTTCGATGAATTCGGTGATGCCATGGACGAGCGCGTGGCTCAGCCGCTTCTCCACCGGCCATTCGCGCCAGGCGAGATCGGCTTCCTTAGCTTCCGTCTTCTTGCCGCGGAATTTTTCCGCGAGCGCCAGCAGGCGCTCGGATGCGCCGGCATCGCGATTGAGGACGACGTCCTCGCAGGTCTGGCGCAGCTCGGGGTCGATGTCGTCATAGACGATCATCTGCCCGGCATTGACGATGCCCATGTCCATGCCCGCCTTGATGGCGTGATACAGGAACACCGAGTGCATGGCCTCGCGCACCGGCTCGTTGCCGCGGAACGAGAACGACAGGTTGGAGACGCCGCCCGAAACATGCGCGCCCGGCAGGTTCTGGCGGATCCAGCGCGTCGCCTCGATGAAGTCGACGCCGTAATTGTTGTGCTCCTCGATGCCGGTCGCGATCGCAAAAATGTTGGGATCGAAGATGATGTCCTCAGGCGGGAAGCCGACGCGGTTGACCAGGATGTCGTAGGCGCGCTTGCAGATCTCGGTCTTGCGCGCGAACGTATCGGCTTGGCCGACCTCGTCGAACGCCATCACCACGACGGCCGCGCCATGGCGGCGCGCGATCTTGGCCTCGTGAATGAACTTGTCCTCACCTTCCTTCATCGAGATCGAATTGACCACCGGCTTGCCCTGCACGCATTTCAGGCCGGCCTCGATCACCGAGAATTTCGAGGAATCGACCATCACGGGAACGCGAGCGATGTCGGGCTCGGCGGCGACGAGGTTGAGGAAGGTCACCATCGCCGCTTCGGAATCGAGCAGGCCCTCGTCCATGTTGACGTCGATGATTTGCGCGCCGTTCTCGACCTGGTCGCGCGCGACCTGCAGCGCGGCGGTGTAGTCGCCGGCGGTGATCAGCTTGCGGAAGCGGGCCGATCCCGTGACGTTGGTGCGCTCGCCGACATTGACGAAGGGAATCGCATCCGTCAGCACGAACGGCTCGAGGCCGGAGAGCCGCAAGCGCGGCGCGATCTCCGGCACGATGCGCGGCTTGTGCGGGGCCACCGCGGCGGCAATCGCCGCGATGTGATCCGGCGTGGTACCGCAGCAGCCGCCGACAATGTTGACGAGGCCGTCGCGCGCGAACTCGCCGATCAGGCGCGCCATGTATTCCGGGCTCTCGTCATACTGGCCAAACTCGTTCGGCAGGCCGGCATTGGGATAGGCACACACGAGCGTGTCGGCGACGCGGCCGATATCGGCGATATGCGCGCGCAGGTCTTCGGCGCCGAGCGCGCAGTTGAAGCCGATGGTAACAGGCTTGGCGTGTCGCACCGAATTCCAGAACGCTTCCGGCATCTGACCCGAGAGCAGGCGGCCGGATTTGTCGGTGATGGTGCCTGACACCATCACCGGCATGTCGATGCCGCGCTCTTCGGTGATCTCGGCGATCGCATAGAGCGCCGCCTTGGCGTTGAGCGTATCGAAGATGGTCTCGACCAGCAGCAGATCGACGCCGCCGTCGATCAGGCCACTTATCTGCTCGCCATAGGATTTGCGCAAATCGTCGAAGGTGACGGCGCGGTAGCCCGGATTGGAAACGTCGGGTGAGATCGAGGCGGTGCGGTTGGTCGGTCCGATGGCACCGGCGACGAAGCGCGGCTTGCCGTCCTCGGTCTCGACACGGCGTGCCGCATTGCCTGCAAGGCGGGCGCCTTCACGCGCCATCTCGTAAACGATATCGGTGAGATCGTAGTCGGCCTGCGCAATCGAAGTCGTCGAGAAAGTGTTGGTCGCGACGATGTCGGCGCCGGCACGCAAATAGGCTGCGTGGATGTCCTCGATCGCCTGCGGCTGGGTCAGGATCAACAAATCGTTGTTGCCGCGCAGGTCGCGATGAAAAGTCTTGAAGCGCTCGCCGCGGAAAGCGGCCTCGTCGAGCTGGAGATTCTGGATCATCGTGCCCATGGCGCCGTCGAGCACGAGGATGCGTTCGCGCGCGGCATTCAGCAGGGCAGTTCGCTTGGGAGAGGTGGCTACGGTCATCTGATCTTACGCAGCTTTCTGCGCGCTCTTGGCGCGAATGCCGAGCAAATGGCTGATCGCGAACACGAGATCGGCGCGGTTCATGGTGTAGAAGTGGAAGGTGTCGACGCCGTGCTTGGCCAGCTTCTGCACCTGGCCGGCCGCAACGGTTGCGGCCACCAGCTTGCGGGTCTCGGCGTCGTCGTCGAGGCCTTCGAATTTCGCGGCGAACCAGTCCGGCACGGTGGTGCCAGCGCGGGTGACGAAGGCTCTCGCCTGCTTGAAATTGTGCATGGGCATGATGCCCGGCACGACCGGGATGTTGATGCCGCGGGCGCGGACGCGGTCGAGGTAGCGGAAGTAGAGGTCGTTATCGAAGAACACCTGGGTGATCGCGCGCGTCGCACCCGCATCGACCTTGGCCTGCAGCGTGTCGATGTCGGCGTCGAAGTCGCGCGCCTCGGGGTGCTTCTCGGGATAGGCCGACACGCTCACTTCGATATCGCCGTGCCGCTTCTTGATCCCCGCGACGAGCTCGGCCGAGCTCTGGTAGCCGTCGGGATGGCTGAAGTAGGGCGTGCCGATGCCGCCAACGGGATCACCGCGCAAGGCCACGATGTGGCGCACGCCGACCTCGTGATAGCGGTCGACGATCTCGTCGATCTCGCCGCGCGAGGCGCCAACGCAGGTCAGATGCGCCGCCGGCAGCAGCGCGGTCTCTTTCAGGATGCGGGCGATGGTGGAATGGGTGCGCTCGCGGGTCGAGCCGCCGGCACCGTAGGTCACCGAGACGAATTTCGGGTCGAGCGGGGCCAGCCGGTTGATGGTGTCCCAGAGATTCCGCTCCATCTCCTCGGTCTTGGGTGGAAAGAACTCGAACGAGATCGCAGGCCGCTTCAGGTGCCCGTCTTGCCCGTTGGCCTTACCAGGCGTCGTCACGTCAGTCATGGCACCACTCACTCCAATTTCAGGCGGCGATCCGTCTACTTGGGAAACCTAAAATACGGCAAAGGCCGTTTGATCGACAGCCCATCGATGATGGGAAATTGCCCACTACGGGGTGAACAGAAGGAATTTTGTTGCTATTTGCGATCTTGGTGGGAAAGAGGTCGGGAGATCATAATATACTGATATAAAACAAATATTTTTGATAATTGACACTTCACCGATCCGATTTTTGCGATGGGCAAATCGAAATTAATTATACAGAAGTAACATTTGTCCCAACTGGAGTCTCAGCGTGCCCGCCGGTCCGTACACGTCAGGCCTGCGCGGCGTGCCCATTGTCGCCGCACGGCACTCCATTACGTTAACGCGCCATGATCCCGCTCTCAGTCCTCGACCTCTCGGTCGTCACCACCGGCACCAAGCCTGCCGCGGCGCTGCGCAACAGCATCGATCTGGCGCGCCATGTCGACGGGCTCGGCTATGTCCGCTACTGGCTCGCCGAGCATCACAACCTCGCGTCCGTCGCGAGCCCCGCGCCCGACGTGATGATCGGGCAGATCGCGGCGGTGACGAAACATATCCGCGTCGGCTCCGGCGGCGTGATGCTGCCCAACCACGCGCCGCTGGTGGTGGCCGAGCGATTCAAGATGCTGGAGGCGCTGTTTCCTGGTCGTATCGACCTCGGTCTCGGCCGCGCCCCCGGCACCGACGGCGCCACCGCCTACGCACTGCGCAGCCGGCTTGACCGCCGCGAGGGCGACGATTTCCTGGAGCGGCTGCACGAGCTGATCTTGTGGGAGACCCGCGAATTCCCCTCGGGCCACCCCTACAACAATGTCGTCGCCATGCCCGACGACACCAGGCTGCCGCCGATCTGGCTGCTCGGCTCGAGCGATTATTCCTCCGAGCTCGCCGCACAGGTCGGCATGGGCTTCGCCTTCGCCCATCACTTCGCCTCACACGATGCGATCGATGCGATGGTGCATTACCGCAACCGCTTCCAGCCCTCGGCCTGGCGCGCCCGCCCGCACGCAATCCTCGCGGTCGCGGCCATCACGGCCGACACCGATGAGGAGGCCGAAAGGCTCGCCAGCTCCTTCGACCTCAACCGCCTTCGCCGCGACCGCGGCCAATATCTTCCGCTGCCGAGCGTCGAGGAGGCGCTGGCCTATCCCTATACGGATGCCGAGCGCATCTCGATCCTCCGCAACCGCTCGCGCCTGTTCGTCGGCAGCCCGGCAAACGTGCAGAAGAAGCTTCAGCCGCTGATCTATGCGAGCAAGCCGGACGAGCTGATGGTGATCACCGCCGTGTATGACCACGAGGCGCGGAAGAAGTCGTATTCGCTGCTGGCGGAGGCGTTCGGGCTGGCGAAAAGCGCGGCTTAAGGCGTCGTCCCGGCCTAGTGCGCAATTGCGCACGGGGGCCGGGACCCATACCGCAGAATCTTTCCGCGGAAACTCGATTTCAGAGACCTTCCGCAACAACGCGCAGCCGTGGTTATGGGCCCCGGCCTTCGCCGGGGCGACCTCTAATCCTGCGCCTCGCTGAACGTCGCACGGAACGGGTGTCCCGGATACACCCCGACGATGCGGAATTCGCGCGAGAAGAATTTCAGCTCCTCGATCGCGAAGGCGAGGCCCTTGTCATCGGGATGGCCGTCGACGTCGGCGTAGAACTGCGTGGCGAAGAAATTGCCGTCGACCATGTAGCTTTCGAGCTTGGTAATGTTGACGCCGTTGGTGGCAAAGCCGCCGAGCGCCTTGTAGAGCGCGGCCGGCAAATTGCGCACCCGGAAGACGAACGTCGTGACCAGCGGGCCCGAGCCTTGCGCGGCCCATTTCGGCTCGCGCGCCAGTACCACAAAGCGCGTGGTGTTGTGGGCCTCGTCCTCGACGTCCTCGGCGAGGATGTCGAGCCCATAGATCTTCGCGGCGAGGCGCGAGGCGATCGCCGCGACGGTCTTGTCCTTGCGCTCGGAAATGTCGCGGGCGCTGCCGGCGGTGTCGGCGTGCACAATCGGCTTGATGCCGAGCTTGCGGATGATGCGCCGGCACTGGCCGAGCGCATGGACATGGCTCTCCACGCTCTTGATGTCTTCGAGCTTGGTGCCCTTCACCGCCATCAGCTGATGCCGGACCGGCAGGAACCATTCGCCGATGATGAAGAGGCCGGAGGCCGGCAGAAGGTGATGGATGTCGGCGACGCGGCCGGCGACCGAATTCTCGATCGGGATCATGCCGAGATCGGCATCGCCCGACGAGATCGCCGACAGCGCGTCCTCGAAGGTGGCGCAGGGCATCGGCTCCGCGTCGGGATACGCCTCGACGATGGCGATGTGGGAATTGGCCCCAGGCTCGCCCTGGAATGCGATTTTCAGCTTGCTCATGATCGGCCTTGTAACAGCGGCTCAGGATTTGGAAAGGATGCTACGCGCGGTTTCGAGATCGGGCGGTGTGTCCACGCCACGCGGCACGCTGTCGACAATCATGATGTCGATGCGCATGCCGGCTTCCACCGCCCGGAGCTGTTCCAGGCTCTCCTGGCGCTCCAGAGGCGATGGCGGCAGCGACACGAACCTTTCCAGCGCGGCGCGACGGTAGGCGTAAAGGCCGATGTGGTGGTAACGCGGTCCGTTGCCGTATGGGGCTGTGGCGCGGGTGAAATAAAGTGCCCGTAGCCGCCTCGGCCCGATCGGCGAGCCCACGGCCTTCACGACGCTCGGGGCGCGATCCTCCTCCTCGGTGTGGATCTGCGAGGCCAAGGTCACGATATCGACCGCAGGCTCGGCAAAGGGTGGCAGCACCTCGCGGATAGTCTGAGGCGTGATGGTCGGGAAATCGCCCTGGAGATTGATCACGATCTCGGCCTTGCCGTCCGGATCGAGCTTTTGCATGGCCTCGTGGATGCGGTCCGAGCCCGAGGGGTGGTCCGGGCGGGTCATCACCGCCTCACCGCCATGGGCGGTCACCACGGACGCGATCTCCGGCGTGTCGGTTGCGACCGCGACCCGGCCGATTGCAGCGGCTTCTGCGCGGCGCAGCACATGTACGATCATCGGCAATCCAGCGATATCGGCGAGCGGCTTGCCGGGCAGGCGGGTGGCGGCCATGCGGGCCGGGATCAGCACCAGGATGCGGGGATCGATCATTGGGTCAAGGGCCTGGAAACGGTGCGTTTTCCGCGCCGAGAAATGGAGTGGGGACGGGCTGAAAGCCGGGTCGCTTATACGGGTTGCCAGACCCCGGGCAAACCGATATCTCAATGGCAAAACTCGGGGAAACAATAAGGAACGTTTTGATTCTCCCGAGGCTCGTCCTGGCGGCCGCTTGGGCCGCTGTTTCCTTCTTGCGGTGGGGCCTGGCCGGAAATGGACTCTTTCGAACTCAATAAGATTCTCGGTGCCGTGCTCGGCACCTGTCTCGTTCTGCTGGTGACGAGCTTCACCGCCCAGGCGCTATTCTCCCCCAAGATGCCGGAAAAGCCGGGCTTCGAGATCGCGGTCAAGGAAGATGCCAGCCACGGCAAGGAAGGCGGCGCCGCCGCTGCAGCCTCTTCCGAGCCGATCGAAAAGCTGCTCCAGACCGCCTCCGTCGAAAAGGGCGCGGCGGCTGCCAAGAAGTGCGGCGCCTGCCACACCTTCGAGAAGGGCGGCCCGAATCGCGTCGGTCCGAACCTCTATGGCGTCATTGGCGAGCCGAAGGGCGAAGGCCGCGGCTTCAACTTCTCGGCTGCCATGAAGGCCAAGGGCGGGACCTGGACGTTCGACGACCTCAACAAGTTCATCGCCAATCCGAAGGGCTTCGTCCCTGGCACCGCGATGGGCTTCGCCGGTATCCCGAAGGATTCCGAACGCGCCGACGTCATTGCCTATCTGAATTCGCTGTCGGAGCATCCGCAGCCGCTGCCGACGGCATCGAAGTAAGGCGTCGAAAACCTATCGTGGAATACGCGGCCAGGCTGAAAAGCCTGGCCGTTTCCGTATCCGGGCCTCGCGGCGACGTTATCGGGGCTTTTGGCCGCATCTGAGAGGCAGTCCGGGCTTCCAAGATGAGGAAAAAGCAACATATTCGGTCGAAACCTCGCCTATATTGGGAACTTAAAGGAGTAGCCTCCTTCAAGACAGGAATGTTGATTTGGCCATCACCCGACGCGATCTCCTGCTCACCGGTACTGCGGCCGCAGCGCTCCCCGCCCTTGGTTCCGTGGGCAGCGTTTCCGTCATCGGCACGGCACAGGCGCAATCGGGTGAGCTGCCTGGGCTTCCCTGGCGCCATGCGCTGTCGCTGTTCGGCGACATCAAGTATCCCGCCGACTTCAAGCGCTTCGATTACGTCAATCCGGATGCGCCCAAGGGCGGCGTCGCCCGCCTGATCTCGATCGGCACCTTCGACAATTTCAACCTCGCGGTCGCCGGCATCAAGGGCTCCCTCGCTCCAGCCGCGGCGATGATATACGAAACGCTGATGACCCGGGCGCAGGACGAGGTTGCGACCGAGTACGGCGAACTTGCCGAGGCCGCACAACATCCGGACGATTTTTCCTGGGTGATCTATCGTTTGCGCAAGGAAGCCCGCTGGCATGACGGCAAGCCGGTGACGCCGGAGGACGTCATTTTCTCGCTGGAGACGTTCAAGCAGCAGAGCCCGATGTACGCGTCCTATTATCGCCATGTGACCAAGGCGGAGAAGGTCGGCGAGCGCGACGTCAAGTTCAGCTTCGACGGGCCGGGCAACCGCGAATTGCCGACCATCGTCGGCGAATTGATCGTGCTGCCGAAGCATTGGTGGGAAGGCACCGACGCGCAGGGCCGCAAGCGCGACGTCAGCGCGACCACGCTGGAGATTCCGCTGGGCTCCGGGCCGTACCGGATCAAGGAATTCGTGGCGGGACGCTCGATCAAGCTGGAGCGGGTGAAAGATCATTGGGGTGCCAATCTCCCCAGCCAGATCGGCACCAACAATTTCGACGAGCTGCGCTTCGAGTTCTTCCGCGACAACATCGTGGCGCTGGAAGCTTTCAAGGCCGACCAGGCCGACTGGATCGCGGAAAACTCCGCCAAGCAGTGGGCGACGGCCTATGACTTCCCCGCGGTCGCGGAGAAGCGGGTGATCAAGGAAGAATTTCCGATCAACGATTCCGGCCGCATGCAGGCCTTCGTCGTCAACATCAGGCGCCCCCAGTTCAAGGACGCGCGGGTGCGGCGCGCCTTCAACTATGCCTTCGATTTCGAGGAGATGAACAAGCAGCTCTTCTTCGGTCAGTACAAGCGGATCAACAGCTATTTCGAAGGCACGGAACTTGCCGCGACCGGTCTGCCCCAGGGAGAGGAATTGCAGATCCTCGAAACCGTAAAGGACAAGGTGCCGCCGGAAGTTTTCACCACGCCTTACCAGAATCCAGTCGGCGGCACCTCGGAGGCCGTGCGCGCCAATCTGCGCGAAGCGGCAAAGCTGCTGAAAGAGGCCGGTTTCGAAGTGCGCGACCACAAGCTGGTGGATGCCTCGGGCAAGGTTCTGACGGTCGAAATCCTGGTGCAGGATCCCTCATCCGAGCGGATCGCATTGTTCTACAAGCCTTCACTGGAGCGGATCGGCGTCAATGCGTCGGTTCGTACGGTCGATGATGCGCAGTACCAGAACCGGTTGCGCAGCTTCGACTTCGACATGATCATCGATCAGTGGGGCGAGTCGCTCTCGCCGGGCAACGAGCAGCGCGAGTTCTGGGGCTCGCAGGCCGCCGACATGCCTGGCGCGCGCAACACCGTCGGCATCAAGAACCCTGCCGTGGATGCGTTGATCGAGAAGGTGATCTTCGCCAAGGATCGCGCCGGTCTCGTTGCCGCTACCCATGCGCTCGATCGCGTGCTGCTCTGGAATTTCTACGTGGTGCCTCAGTTCACCTATCCGTTCGCGCGCTATGCACGGTGGGATCGCTTCAGCCACGCCGAGCCAATGCCGAAATATGGGCGGTCCGGCCTGCCGACGCTGTGGTGGTATGACGCCGAGAAAGCGGCGCGGAACGGAAAACGCTCTTGAGGGAGCCTTTGCGCATGGCGCACCTTTCACGCCGGCATGTGCTTGCTCTGGGTGTCGCCGGCGCGCTCGGCGCCGCCTGGCAGCGCGGCGCAACGGCGTCGGAAAGGCCGACCGAGGCCCACGGGATCTCGGCGTTCGGCGATCTCAAATATCCCGCCGATTTCCACCATTTCGATTATGTCAATCCAGGTGCGCCGAAGGGCGGCACGTTCTCGCTCATCCCGTCGGTGAAATCGTATAATCAGTCCTACCAGACCTTCAACTCGCTCAACGCCTTCATCCTCAAGGGTGACGGCGCGCAAGGCATGGACATGACGTTTGCGCCGCTGATGGTGCGGGCAAATGACGAGCCGGACGCAATGTACGGGCTCGCCGCCAAATCCGTGCAGATATCGCCCGACAAGCTTGTCTATCGCTTCACCATGCGGCCCGAGGCGAAATTCCATGACGGCAGCAAGCTCACCGCGCACGACGCAGCGTTTTCGCTGACGGCGCTGAAGACCAAGGGGCATCCGCTGATCATCGTGCAGATGCGCGACATGGTCAGTGCGGAAGCGATCGACGATGCGACGCTCGTCGTCACCTTCGCCAAGGGGCGCGCACGCGACGTCCCGCTCTATGTCGCGGGCCTGCCGATCTTCTCGAAGACGTATTATGCGTCCCGCCCGTTCGACGAGTTGTCGCTGGAGGTTCCGCTCGGCTCAGGTCCGTACAAGGTCGGCAGGTTCGAGGTCAATCGTTACATCGAGTTCGAGCGGGTGAAGGACTGGTGGGCCGCCGATCTGCCGGTTTGCCGCGGCAGCTACAATTTCGACGTTGTGCGCTACGAGTTCTATCGCGACCGCGACGTCGCCTTCGAGGGGTTTACCGGCAAGAACTATCTCTACCGCGAGGAGTTCACCTCGCGCATCTGGGCGACGCGCTACGACTTTCCGGCCGCCAAGGACGGTCGGGTCAAGATGGAGGTCGTGCCCGACGATACCCCGTCCGGTGCGCAAGGATGGTTCATCAACACACGGCGCGATAAATTCAAAGATCCGCGCGTGCGCGAGGCGTTGATCAACGCCTTCGATTTCGAGTGGACCAACAAGACCATCATGTACGGCGCCTATGCCCGTACGGTTTCGCCATTCCAGAACTCGGACCTCATGGCCGGCAACGGGCCTCCGTCGCCGGAAGAGCTGAAGCTGCTGGAGCCGTTCCGCGGCCAGGTTCCCGACGACGTGTTCGCGGCGCCCTTCACGCCGCCGGTCTCGGATGGCTCCGGGCAGGACCGCAGCCTGCTGCGCAAGGCGCAGCAATTGTTGAACGAGGCCGGCGTACCGATCAAGGACGGCAAGCGGGTGCTGCCGAATGGCGAGATCTTCAGGATCGAGTTCCTGCTGGACGAGCCCTCCTTCCAGCCGCACCATGCGCCCTACATCAAGAACCTGGGGACGCTCGGCATTGAGGCGAGCGTGCGCGTCGTCGATGCCGTGCAGCACAAGGCGCGCCAGGAAGATTTCGACTTCGACATGACGATCCAGCGTTTCAGCATGTCGGCGACGCCGGGAGATGCCATGCGCGCGTTCTTCTCGTCGCAGGTTGCCAACACCAAGGGCTCGTACAATCTCGCGGGCGTCGCCAGCCCGGCGATCGATGCCATGATCGAGAAGATCATGGCGGCCGACAGCCGCGAGGAATTGACGATCGCCTGTCGGGCCTTCGATCGCCTGTTCCGCGCCGGCCGCTATTGGGTGCCGCAATGGTATAACAAGACGCACCGGCTGGCGTATTGGGATCAGTTCAGCCACCCCCAGAAGCTGCCGCGTTACGCCAACGGCGTCGGTGCTCCCGACATCTGGTGGCATGATGGCGCCAAGGCGGCCAAGCTCGAGCAGGCGAAATAATCATGAGCGCCTATATTGCCCGCCGCATCCTCTTGATGATCCCGACGCTGCTGGGGATCCTCTTCGTGTCCTTCATCGTCGTGCAGTTCGCGCCGGGCGGCCCGGTCGAGCGCGTGATCGCGCAGCTCTCGGGCGCCGACACCGGCGGTAGCTCGCGCATTTCGGGCGGCGGCGATTTCGCGCAACGCGCGCCGGGGCAGTTGGGGGCCGGCGGCGATGCCATCAACTCGAAATATCGCGGTGCGCAGGGCCTCGATCCTGATTTCATCAAGAAGCTGGAGGCGCAGTTCGGCTTCGACAAGCCGGCGCCGGAACGCTTTCTCCTGATGGTGTGGAACTTCGCGCGCTTCGATTTCGGCAAGAGCTATTTCCGCGACGTCAGCGTGATCCAGCTGATCAGGGAGAAGCTGCCGGTCTCGATCTCGCTCGGAATCTGGCTGACGTTGATCACCTATTTGATCTCGATCCCGCTCGGCATCCGCAAGGCGGTTAAGGACGGCACGCGCTTCGACACCTGGACGTCGACCGTTCTCGTGCTTGGCTATGCCATTCCCGGCTTCCTGTTCGCCGTCCTTCTCATCATCCTGTTTGCCGGCGGCTCCTTCTTCAACTGGTTCCCGCTGCGCGGACTGACCTCGGACGGCTGGTCGCAGTTTCCCTGGTATTGGAAGATCATCGATTATTTCTGGCATCTGACGCTGCCGCTGATCGCCATGGGGCTCGGCGCGTTCACCACCATGACGTTCCTGACCAAGAACTCGTTCCTGGACGAGATTCGCAAGCAATACGTCATGACCGCGCGTGCCAAGGGGTGCGGCGAGGGCCGGGTGCTTTACGGCCATGTCTTCCGCAATGCGATGCTGATCGTGATCGCCGGTTTTCCCGGGACCTTCATCCACGCCTTCTTCTCGGGCTCGCTGCTGATCGAGACCATCTTCTCGCTGGACGGGCTCGGGCTGCTCAGTTTCGAGAGCGTGCTCAACCGCGACTATCCCGTGGTGTTCGGCACGCTCTACATCTTTTCGTTGGTCGGCCTCGTGATCAACCTGATCTCCGACTTGACCTATATGTGGATCGACCCCCGGATCGATTTCGAGGCGCGGGAGGTCTGATGACGATTACCGCGCCGACGCCCATCGAGACCACGACTCAATCCCCAATGGGGGAGGTCGTTCCGATCACGCGCAAGTCGTTCGCCCCTTCGCCGCTCAACAAGCGGCGCTGGCAGAACTTCAGGGCGAACCGCCGCGGCTACTGGTCGTTCTGGATCTTCATTATTCTGTTCGTGGTCTCGCTGTTCGCCGAGCTGATCGCCAACGACCGGCCTTTCCTGATCAAGTTCGACGGCCGGCTCTATTGGCCCGCCTTCGTGACTTACTCGGAGACCACCTTTGGCGGCGATTTCGAGACGGCGGCCGACTACCGCGACCCCTATTTGCAGAAGCTGATCAAGGACAAGGGCGGCAGCATCGTCTGGCCGCTGATCCGCTATTCCTACGACACCCACAATCTCGATCTGCCGACGCCGGCGCCGTCGCCGCCGACCTGGATGCTGACCGAGAAGCAATGCAAGCCGGTGGTGGAGAAGAAGGGGCTGAAGAGCTGCCGCGACCTCGAATATAACTGGCTCGGCACCGACGATCAGGGGCGCGACGTGGTCGCGCGGCTGATCTATGGCTTCCGCATTTCGGTGCTGTTCGGCCTGTGCCTCACCATCGTCTCATCCGTCATCGGCATCGCGGCGGGGGCGGTGCAAGGCTATTTCGGCGGTCGGGTCGATCTCATCTTCCAGCGTTTCATCGAGATCTGGACAGCGATTCCCTCGCTGTACCTTCTCCTGATCCTGTCCTCGGTCCTCGTGCCCGGCTTCTTCGTGCTGCTGGGTATCCTGTTGCTGTTCTCCTGGGTCTCGCTGGTCGGTCTCGTGCGGGCCGAGTTCCTGCGCGGGCGCAATTTCGAATACATTCAGGCGGCGCGGGCGCTCGGTGTCTCCAATCCGGTCATCATGTTCCGCCATCTGCTGCCGAACGCCATGGTCGCGACCATGACGTTCCTGCCTTTCATCGTGTCGAGTTCGGTGATGACGCTGACGGCGCTCGATTTCCTGGGCTTCGGCCTGCCGCCGGGGTCGCCTTCGCTGGGCGAATTGCTGTCCCAGGCGAAGGCCAATGTGCAAGCACCTTGGCTCGGCTTCTCCGGTTTCTTCTCGGTCGCAATCATGCTGTCGCTCTTGATCTTCATCGGCGAAGCCGTGCGCGACGCCTTCGATCCGCGCAAGACGTTCAGGTAAACCTATGGACGCGATCAACCAGCCCCTGCTCAGCGTGCGCGATCTCTCGGTGGCCTTCCACCAGGGCGGCGCCACCACGCTCGCGGTCGACAAGATCTCGTTCCAGATCAAGCGCGGCGAATGCGTCGCGCTGGTCGGCGAATCCGGTTCCGGAAAATCGGTCAGCGCGCTCTCGATCCTGAAGCTGCTGCCCTATCCGAACGCCTCGCATCCCTCGGGCAGCATCCGCTTCAAGGGCCAGGAGCTGATCGATCAATCCGAGCAGCAGATGCGGGAGGTCCGCGGCAGCGACATTTCCATCATCTTCCAGGAGCCGATGACCTCGCTCAATCCGCTGCATACGATCGAGGCGCAGATCGGCGAGATTATCCAGCTGCACAACCCGACCAGCAATGCCGAGGCGCGCAGGCGGACGCTGGAGCTATTGACCCAGGTCGGCATTCCCGAGCCCGAGACGCGGCTGAAGAGCTATCCGCACCAGCTCTCTGGCGGCCAGCGCCAGCGCGTGATGATCGCAATGGCGCTCGCCAACGAGCCGGACCTCTTGATCGCGGACGAGCCGACCACGGCGCTCGACGTCACCGTGCAGGCGCAGATCCTGGCGCTGCTCGCCGAGATCCGTTCGCGGCTCGGCATGAGCCTGCTCTTCATCACCCATGACCTCGGCATCGTGCGCCGCATCGCCGACACTGTCTGCGTTATGAAGGGCGGCGTGATCGTCGAGCAGGGGCCGGTCGAGCAGGTCTTCAGGAGCCCGAAACATCCCTATACGCGCGACCTGCTCGCGGCGGAACCGAAGCCCGATCCGGCGCCGCCGCAGCCGGGTGCGCCGGTGGTGATGTCAGCCAATGAGCTGAAGGTGTGGTTTCCGATCAAGCGCGGCTTGATGCGCAAGACGGTGGGCCACATCAAAGCGGTCGACGGCGTCAGCGTCGCCGTGCGCAAGGGCGAGACCCTCGGCGTCGTCGGCGAATCCGGCTCGGGCAAGACCACGCTTGGACTCGCGCTGCTGCGGCTGATCTCCTCGAACGGACGCATCGTGTTCCTGGGCAAGGACATCCAGGGCCTGCGCTTCAAGGAGATGCGGCCCTTCCGACGCGACATGCAGATCGTGTTCCAGGATCCGTTCGGCTCGCTCTCACCGCGCATGTCGGTCGCCGACATCATCGCCGAAGGCCTCTCCGTGCATCAGCCGAATCTCTCGCGCGAGGAGCGCGAGGCGCGCGTCGTCAAGGCGCTCGAGGATGTCGGGCTGAAGCCGGATACCCGCCACCGCTATCCGCATGAATTCTCCGGCGGCCAGCGCCAGCGCATCAGCATCGCGCGAGCGGTCGTGCTGGAGCCGGATTTCGTCGTGCTGGACGAGCCGACCAGCGCGCTCGACATGCTGTTCCAGGCGCAGATGGTCGATCTGTTGCGCGAGCTCCAGCGCAAGCGCGACCTCACCTACATGTTCATCTCGCACGATCTGCGCGTCGTCGCCTCGCTCGCCAGCCATCTCATCGTGATGCGCGGCGGCAAGGTGGTCGAGGAGGGACAGGCGGCCGAGCTCTTCAAGAATCCGAAGACGGATTACACCCGCGCGCTGTTCGCCGCTGCGTTCCGGCTGGAGACGGCCGGGAATGGGGCGGTCGCGACCTAGCGTTCGTCAGAGCCGCTTGATCGCGGCGACCTCGCTGCCGGCTTGCCTGATCCGCGCGAGCGCCGGCTCGATCGGCTCGATCACGGTCGCCATGTGATGCGCATTGGCGTGAACCATGGAGCTGGCGTCGCGTACGATGGCGACATGGCCTTTCCAGAAGATCAGATCGCCGCGCAGCAAGCTGCCTCGCTCGTGCGGCTCCAGCGCGCGGCCGAGCCCCGCCTGCTGCATGTCGCTGTCGCGCGGGCAGCCGATGCCGGCAGCAGTCAACGAGACCTGCACCAGGCCCGAGCAATCGATGCCAAGACTGCTCTTGCCGCCCCAGAGATAGGGCGTGCCGGCGAAGCGTTCGGCGACAGCGACGAAATCGGGCTCGCGATGATCGAGCGGGGCGAGATGCGTTTTCGGTAAGAACGTTCCCTCGCGCGTCACCGCGAAGGCCCCATCCTCGCGCACGATCGTGAGCCTTGATCCCAGCACCAGCGTGTCCGCTGGCGGCAGTTTGATCGAGGGGCCGGGGAAGGCAAATGTTCGCAGCGCGCTGACCACGTGGGTCGGGGCGGCCGCGGGCTTCATGAGCGCTGCATCCGGCAGCCAGCCGACATAGCCGTCGCCATTGAGCTGGCCCCAGGTCCAGCCTTCGGCGTTGCGGTCGTAGATGGTGACGCGCTCGCCGCGCAGCGCCTCCGTCATCAGCATCGCGTTCGGGAATGGCTGCTGGCGCACCGGCGCGATCGCCTCGACCACCTCGAATTCCTCGCCGGTGACGAAGCGATCCGCCTCAACCTTGCCTTCGAGATATTTCGCGGCGATGTCGCCCCGCGCCGGCGTCAGCCGCGGGTCATGCATAGCGTTCGCTCAAGAGTGCGTAGATGGCGCGTGCGGCCTGGCACTCGCCGCCTTCGGGCCGCGCCGGCTTCGCCGACGGCGTCCAGCCGTAGATATCGACATGCAGCCAGCTCTCGGCGTGCTCGACGAAGCGTTGCAGGAACAGCGCGCAGGTGATCGAGCCGGCGAAGCCGCCGGACGGCGCGTTGGTGATGGTCGCCGTCTTGGAGTCCAGCCAGGCATCGTAAGGCGGCCACAGCGGCATGCGCCACAACGGATCGTTCTCCTTCACCGCGCAACGCGCGACGTCGGCAGCCAGCGTCTCATCATTGGTGTAAAAGGGCGGTAAATCCGGCCCCAGCGCAACGCGCGCCGCGCCGGTCAGCGTGCCCAGGTCGATCAGCAGCTCCGGTTTCTCCTCATCGGCCAGCGCCAGCGCGTCGGCAAGCACGAGCCGGCCTTCGGCGTCGGTATTGCCGATCTCGACCGTGATGCCCTTGCGCGAGGTGAAGATGTCGAGCGGGCGCAAGGCATTGCCGGCGACCGCGTTTTCCACGGCTGGAATCAGCACGCGCAGCCGCACCTTCAGCTTCGCATCCATCACCATGCGTGCGAGCGCCAGCACGTTGGCGGCGCCGCCCATGTCCTTCTTCATGATCAGCATGCCGCTCGACGGCTTCAGGTCGAGCCCGCCGGTGTCGAAGCAGACGCCCTTGCCGACCAGCGTCACCTTGGGATGAGCCGGATCGCCCCAGCCGATGTCGATCAGCCGTGGCGCACGGCTGGAGGCCATGCCGACGGCGTGGATCAGCGGAAAATTCGTCTTCAGATCCTCACCGATGATGCAGGCGAAGCTTGCGCCGAATTCGGCGGCGAGCGCTTGCGCGGCTGCGGCGAGCTGCTCCGGTCCCATGTCGTTGGCCGGTGTGTTGATGAGATCGCGCGCCAACATCGCCGCATCTGCCATGCGATCGATTTCGGTCGCCTCGACGCCATCCGGCGGCACCAGCCGGACGTCGGGCCTGTCAGCCTTGCGGTAACGGGCAAAGCGGTAGCTGCCGAGCGCGAAGGCGAGTGCCGCCAGCCGTGCATCGTGCGGCGCATTGGCAAAGCGATAGGCGCCCGGCGGCAGCAGGCCGGGCAGGGCGCCCGGCCGGAACAGGTCGCGCGATCTGGCGCCCTCGTCCTCGAGGCCGAACAGCACCTGTGCGATTGCGCCATCCGGCGCGGGCAGCGCGAGATAGCCGCCGGGCTTGGCGGCAAAGGCGCTTGCGGTGGCGAACTGGCGTTGCGCCGGCGGCAGCACCTCAGCGACCTGATCCCAGCTCGATTTGGTGACGAAGGTGATCGGGATGGCGGTGGGCGACGTCTCGAAGACAGAAGGCATTGGCGGGTCCGGATCGTCAGATCAAGCAGGTCGTAGGAACGAGACTTCGCAGAGTTTCGCCGCCGCCGCAATCGGCTTTGCTTTCACCGGTCAGCGAGCCGCTACTCGCAGTGCGGGGGCCATGCTAGGTTCCGAGGACGGCCGCCAGCTGTTGGAGTTCGCCGGCGGCCGACGAGCCTGCCGGGAGGAATTGCAATGGAATTCGTGTGGAACGTGGTCACATTCATCGGCCAGGTGATCGAGGCGATCTTCGGCTATGTCGAGCACCATCATTGGATCTTCGCGTTCCTCGCCGGCGGCTACGTCTTCTATCTCCACGACCGCTCCGTCCACGCGCGGTTCGATGCGCTGGACAAACGCATCGATGAAATCCGCAAGCGGCTTGCCATTGAATATTGACCGGGCGCGAAGACGCCATCGGAAGGAGTCGAAGTCCAGCTTCAGGCGCTACGGAGAGTGCAATTACTGCGGGACCTGAACGAACAGGCGAAGGTGCTCGGCCTCGATCTCGGGCCCGGCGGGAAGGTGCCGCCGCAGACGCCGCCGTGAGCGGTGCGACTTGCCCGGTGTTAACTGGCCGTTAGGGTTAACAGTCTATTGCTGGCGCGTTCGGCTCGATCAATCGGCTCGAGAGTCAAAGCGTCATGCGTCAACGGTTCAGTCTTGCCCGGCTTCTTGCGTCCACCTCGCTGATCGCGGCAGTGGCTACGGGCCTCGGCGGCTGCACGGGCATGTCGAAGCTCTCCGAGGTCACGGGCTCGGTCGGGCCGCGGGCGGAAGCCGCTCCCGCCGATCCCGCGCGCGCTGTCGAAGTCTATGGCGAGCGCTATCGTGCCAATCCCAAGGATGCCGGCGCCGCGCTCGCCTATGGCCAGGCCTTGCGCGCCAATGGCCAGCGTGCCCAAGCCGTCGCCGTGCTGGAGCAGGCGACCATCGCCAATCCCGGCAACAAGCCGCTGCTCGCCCAGTACGGCCGCGCGCTCGCCGACAACGGCAATTTCCAGCAGGCCTTCGACGTGTTGTCGAAGGCGCATTCGCCCGACAATCCGGACTGGCATCTGCTCTCGGTGCAGGGTACTGCGCTCGATCAGATGGGCCGGCACGAGGAGGCGCGCTCCTATTATGCGAGCGCCCTGAAGATCGCGCCGGGTGATCCCGGTGTCCTCTCCAATCTCGGCCTGTCCTACATGTTGACGAGGAACCTGCCCAAGGCCGAAGAGGCGCTGCGACAGGCTTACGCTTCGCCGCGCGCGAGCGCCCGGGTGCGGCAGAATCTCGCTCTGGTCGTCGGCCTCCAAGGGCGCTTCGCCGAGGCCGAGACCATCGTCAAGGCGGACCTACCGCCGGACCAGGCCGCAGCCAATGTCGCCTATCTCAAGGAAATGCTGAACCGCAACGACGCCCCGCGCGGCGCACCGAAGCGGACCCCGGTCGCTTCGCTCAGCCAGCCCGACTGATCGGCTTGAACTTGACGTCGCCGGCGGACGGCGCGCCGCTCCCTCGCGTCAGTGCAGCTCGGTGATCTTGATGCCCGTCGGTCCGAGAATGACGACGAACAGCACCGGCAGGAAGAACAGGATCATCGGCACCGTCAATTTCGGCGGTAGCGCAGCGGCCTTCTTCTCGGCCTCATTCATGCGCATGTCGCGGTTTTCCTGTGCCATGACCCGCAGGGAATGCCCGAGCGGTGTACCGTAACGCTCCGCCTGCTGAAGCGCGAGACAGACCGACTTGACGCCTTCGAGCCCGGTGCGCCGCGCCAGGTTCTCATAGGCCATCTTCCGGTCCTGCAAGTAGGACAGCTCGGCCGTGGTCAGTGCGAACTCCTCCGACAGCGCAATCGACTGGCCGACGATCTCGGTGGAGACCTTCCGGAACGCCATTTCGACCGACATGCCGGATTCGATGCAGATCAGCAGCAGGTCGAGCGCGTCGGGGAAGGCGCGCTTGATCGAGAGCTGGCGCTTGGAGATCGCGTTCTTGAGGAACAGCATAGGTGCCTGCAGGCCGAGATAGGCCGCGCCGACGCAGATGCCGATCTTGATCGGCATCGCCTGCTTCATGTGCGCGATCAAGAAGACGTAGACGGCGGCACCGACGAAGAGCCCGATCGGAGCGACCATGCGGGCAAACAGGAAGGTGATGTAGGGCGCCTGGCCGCGGTAGCCCGCCATGATGAGCTTGTCGCGGGCGGCTTCCTGCGCCAGCCATTTGGTGAGGTTGAAGTCCTCGACCACCTTGGAGACGAGCTGCTTCGGCGTCTGGCGCAGCGAGACCTTCTCGTTCTTGTTGAGGCGCTCGCGCTCGCGCTGCCGGAGGCGTTCACGCTCGCTCGCCACCGCCTTCATGCGCTTGGAGAGTCCCTCGCCGGCAAACAGCGGCATCACCAGCGTATAGACGGTGGCGCTGGCGGCAATGGCCGCCAGCAGCATGGTCATGAAGCGGACGTCATGTAGCTTCGAAACGAGAAACTCGACCATACGGCACCGTCAGAAATCGAAGTTGATCATCTTCTTCATCACCATGATGCCGATCGACATCCAGACGACGCAGCCGACCAGCATCAGCTGGCCGGTCGGGTGGGTCCAAAGCAGCGAGATGTAGTGCGGCGTTGTGAGATAGACGAGGAACATCACGATCGGCGGCAGCGAGCCGATGATGCCGGCCGAGGCCTTGGCCTCCATCGACATCGCCTGAATCTTCTCCTTCATCTTCTTGCGGTCGCGCAGCACCTTGGAAAGGTTGCCGAGCGCTTCGGATAGGTTGCCGCCCGACTTCTGCTGGATCGAGATTACGATGCCGAAGAAATTCGCCTCTGGGAGCGGCATGCGGTCATACAGCCGCGAGCAGGCCTCGCCGAGCGGCATGCCGATCGCCTGCGTTTCGATGATCTGGAGGAATTCGCTGCGCAGCGGCTCCGGTGAATCGGCGGCGACAACCTTGATCGACTCGAACAGCGGCAGGCCGGCCTTGATTCCGCGGACGATCACGTCGACCGCATCGGGCAGTGCCGCCAGGAACTTGGTCTCGCGACGCTTCTTGAGGAAGCCCAGCGCCCAGCGCGGCAGGCCGAAGCCGCCGGCAAAGCCGAGGCCGGCGGCGCCGAGCAGGCCGCCTCCGACGAACAGAGCAGCCGCGAACAGCACGCCCGCCACGACGGCGGACACGACCCAGAATTTCTGCGGGGTCCAGTCGAGCCCCGCCTGCGAGAGGCGGACGCTGAGCGGGACTCTCTTCTCCTGCTGGCGCCGCGCCTCGAGATCCTTGAGCGAAGTCTCGACCTGCTCACGGCGCGATCGTTGACTCTTCTCGGTCTGCTTGGCTGCGGGCGTGTCGGCACGCGCGATCGAAGCGCGGCGGTTTTCGGCCTTTCGCTCCCCCGACAGGAGTGGATAGAGGAAGACCCAGGCGATGCCGCCGACGGCGGCCGTGGCGAGAAAGGCGAGGGCGAGGACCTGCATCTTCATGACGCTGACCTGCTCATGTTGTCGGCGCCAATTCCGCGGCGTCGAGCGCGGCGGCAAGGCGCTTCTCTTCGCCGTAATAGCGGGCGCGTTCCCAGAATTTCGGGCGGCCGATGCCGGTCGAGCGGTGCCGGCCGATGATCTTGCCGTTGGCGTCTTCGCCGATCAGATCGTAGAGGAAGATGTCCTGGGTGATGATGGTGTCGCCTTCCATGCCCATCACTTCGGTGATGTGGGTGATGCGGCGCGAGCCGTCGCGCAAGCGCGCCGCCTGGACGATGACGTCGATGGATGCGCAGATCATCTCGCGAATGGTGCGCGAGGGCAGAGAGAACCCGCCCATGGTGATCATGGATTCGCAGCGCGACAGCGCCTCGCGCGGATTGTTGGCATGCAGCGTTCCCATCGAGCCGTCATGGCCGGTGTTCATGGCCTGAAGCAGGTCGAATGCCTCGGGTCCGCGGACTTCGCCGACGATGATGCGTTCGGGGCGCATACGGAGGCAGTTGCGCACCAGCTCGCGCATGGTGACCTGGCCTTCGCCTTCGATGTTGGGCGGGCGGGTTTCGAGCCGGACCACATGAGGCTGCTGGAGCTGGAGCTCGGCCGCGTCCTCGCAGGTGATGACGCGTTCGTCGTGCTCGATGTAGTTGGTCAGACAGTTGAGCAGCGTCGTCTTGCCCGAGCCGGTGCCGCCGGAGATCAGCACGTTGCAGCGGACCCGGCCGATGATCTGGAGGATCTCGGCGCCTTCCGGCGAGATCGCGCCGAACTTGACGAGCTGATCGAGCGTCAGCTTGTCCTTTTTGAATTTGCGGATGGTGAGGGCGGGGCCATCGATCGCGAGCGGCGGCACGATGGCATTGACGCGGGAGCCGTCGGCGAGGCGCGCGTCGCAGATCGGCGAGGATTCGTCGACGCGCCGGCCGACCTGGCTGACGATGCGCTGACAGATATTGAGGAGCTGCTGGTTGTCGCGAAAGCGGATTCCGGTGCGCTGGATCTTGCCCCCGACCTCGATGAAGACGGTGCCGGCGCCGTTCACCATGATGTCGGCAATGTCGTCGCGCGCGAGCAGGGGTTCCAGCGGGCCATAGCCGAGCACGTCGTTGCAGATATCGTCGAGCAGTTCCTCCTGCTCGGCGATCGACATCACGATGTTCTTGATCGCGATGATCTCGTTGACGATGTCGCGAATTTCCTCGCGGGCGGACTCGGAATCGAGCTTGGCGAGCTGGGCGAGGTCGATGGCCTCGATCAGCGCACCGAAGATGGTCGCCTTGACCTCGTAATAATTGTCCGAGCGCCGGCTCTCCATGGCGGGAGGCGGCGGCGCCTTGGCAGGGGCAAGCGATGGCGAGGCGACGGCCGGCGGGAGCGGGGCGCGCGACACCGTCGCCGCCGGAGCCTGGGAGGGCTCGGGCAACACGGCGCCGGGCTTGGGAGCCCGAAAGTCGGTGTCTGTTCCGCTACGCTTACCGAACACTTAACAACTCCATGCGGCGGCTTATTTTCCCCGCAACTTCTCAATCAGGGGTGAAAACAAGGACGATTTTTGTTTCTTCGTCTCGCTGCGGCCGGTCAGGCGCTGGGCGATCTGAAGGAACATCTCGATCGACTTGTGATTGGCCGAGATCTCCGCGATCATCTGGCCGTTGTTGGCCGCCGAGCCGAAGATCTGCGGCTCGAACGGGATCGACGCGACCGGCTGGCTCTCGATCGCCTTGGCGAATTCCGTGGCGGCGATTTCGGGCCGTTTCGGGACACCGACCTGGTTCAGGCAGTAGAGCGGCGGCCGGTCGTTGGGGCGCGAGGCCTTCAACAGATCGAACAGGTTCTTGGTATTGCGCAAATTGGCGAGATCGGGCGCGGCCACGATCAGGATGTCGTCGGCTCCGATCAAGGCGCGCTTGGTCCAGCCCGACCATTGGTGCGGGATGTCGAGCACGATGCAGGGCATGGTGGAACGCAGCGTGTCGAACACGGCATCGAAGGCGTCGGAGCCGAAGTCATAGACCCGGTCGAGCGTCGCGGGCGCTGCCAGCAGGCTGAGATGATCGGTGCATTTCGACAGCAGGCGGTCGATGAAGGCCGTGTCGACCCGATCGGGAGAGAACACGGCGTCGGCAATGCCCTGTGGCGGGTCCTGGTTGTAGTCCAGCCCGGCGGTGCCGAAGGCGAGGTCGAGATCCGCGACGACCGCATCCATCGCAAGATCGCGGGCGATCGCCCAGGCGACGTTGTGGGAGATGGTGGAAGCACCGACGCCGCCCTTGGCGCCGACCACGGCGATGATGCGGCCGACCGCCTTGGCTTCCGGTGCCGAGAAAAGGTTGCAGATCGAGCGCACGACGTCGATCGCGCCGACCGGCGCGAGCACGTAGTCGCTGACACCGCGGCGCACCAGCTCGCGGTAGAGCATGACGTCGTTGATGCGGCCGATCACGACCACGCGGGTGCCGGCGTCGCAGACGGTGGCGAGCTGATCGAGCCCGCCCAGGAGGTCGCTGCGACCGTCGCTTTCGAGCACGATCACGTTCGGTGTCGGGGCCGAGCGATAGGCTTCGATCGCCGCCGCCATGCCGCCCATCTGGATCTTCAGATGGGCCTTGCCGAGACGGCGATCCTCGCCGGCCGACTGCACCGCGGCAGCGGTCTCCACGGTCTCGCAGAACGCCTGCACCGAGACACGCGGCGAGGGCGCAATATGCTCCTCGACCGGCGGGGGCGGGGTTTCCGGCTGCTCTTCTTGAGGCTGGCGAGCGTAGCTGATCATTTGCCGGTGTCGCTGAGTTTGGCCTTGTCGGCTTCGGGATGGAGGGTCGCCGTCGTCGTTCCCTTGCGATACTTCTCGAAGGCCGTGGTGCGACGCGCTATATAAGTCGGTGTTTCAGCCCTCGGTTGCTCGAGGTCCGACGGATTGTCGACCATCGCCGCGAGGTTGCGCTGATAGGCGCAGCCGTAATTGTAATAGTCCTTGTTCTCGAACCAGCTCTTGTTCTTGATCGAGGGGCCGATGTCGTCCGGCCACAGGCCGCAGGGACCCGCGACCGCGGCGATCTTGGAGTAAGTGAGTCGGATCGGCGGCAGGAAGCGCTTGTCTTCCGGCTGGTAGGGGTGAACGTTGATGCCGCGCGGCGGAACGCCTGCCGCCGCCAGCATCGCCTGGATCTCACGCATGGTGTCCGCGACCGGACGCGCGTTGGGCGTGCCGGAGGGCATGTCGATGCGGATGGCGCCGGTGCCCTCGTGCAGCCAGGCCGAGGCGACGCCCATCACGTCGGCGCGCTGGGCGGCGGTCAAGCCGCCGCGGGCGTGGCCGACGAAGACGACGATCGAGCGGTTCTGCTCTTCGATCGCGATCGGATGGCGCTGCTTGTAATCGTCGGGAATGGAGGCGGTGACCGCTTCGTCGTGCTGGCAGCCGCCGAGCGCGAGCGCCATGCCGACGAGCGCGCCACCGAGGCGGATGGCGCGTTTGCGAAGCTGGGGTGGTCTTGTGATCATCGTGAAGTCCCCGTTCCGCTTCAGTCGGTGATGAAGCCGTAGGTGCCGCGGTAATTCCTGGCCGGTTCGGTCCGGCCGGGCACGCCGTAGATGCGGTTGATGTTGCCGAGTAACTCGGCCTGCGGATCGGCGGGGGCGGCGAAGCCGTCATCCGGCCGCGACAGGTCCTTTTGCGCGACCGCGCGAACGACATAGGGCGTCACGATCACGACCAGTTCGGTTGCGTTGTTGACGAAGTCGCGGCTGCGGAACAGCGTGCCGAGGACCGGGAGCTGCATCAGCCCCGGCAGTCCGCTGACCGCCTGCTTGGTCTGCTGCTGGATCAGGCCGGCCATCGCCATCGCGCCGCCCGAGGGAATTTCCAGCGAGGTCTCGGCGCGGCGGGTCCTGATCGAGGGCACCGTCAGCGAGTTCACCGACGTCGAGCTCACGGCCTGGGATAGTGTGATCGCATTTTCGTTCGACAGTTCCGAGACCTCGGTCATCACGCGCAGGCTGATCTTGCCCTCGCTCAGAACCACGGGGGTGAAGTTGAGCGAGATGCCGAACTTCTTGAAGCTGATCTGGGTGGTACAGACATGCGTGACGGGATCGCAGGCGTAGCCTGCCGGCACCGGGAATTCACCGCCGGCAATGAAGGTCGCCGACTCGCCGGAGATCGCGGTCAGGTTCGGCTCGGCCAGCGTACGGATCACGCCCGCGGTCTCCATCGCGCGCAGGGTGGCCTGCACGGTCGGCGTCGCGCCGAACTTCGTGGTCAGGTTGTTGCCGTCCACGAGGTTCTTGCCGAGAGCCGTGAACGGATTCGAGTTGGTGAAGCTCACCACCGAGGTGCCGTAGTTCAGGTTCGCGGAGAGGTCGATGCCGAGCTGCTTGACGATGTTGCGCTGGACTTCCGCCACCGTCACCTTCAGCATGACCTGGTCGCGGCCGCGGACCACGATCGAGTTCACCACCTTGTCAGCGCTGCCGGCGAGCCGTGCGGCGAGATCGTTGGCCTGCTGCGCTTCCAACGGGTTCGCCGCCGTGCCGGTCAGGACGATGCCATCGCCGAGGCCGTCGATCTGGATGTCGGAATTGGGCAGGATCTGCTTCAGCGCGGCCCGCACGCCGTTGAGGTCGCGCTTGACCGCGATGTCATAGGCCGCAATCTGCTGGCCGGCAGAATCGAAGAACACGATGTTGGTCTGACCGACGGTGGCGCCGATGATGTAGGCGCGCTGCGCCGAGCGGACCACGGCATTGGCGATCTTGGGGTCAGCGACCAGCACGTCCTTGATGTCGCGCGGCAGGTCGATCACGACAGACTTGCCGATGCCGAGCGAGAGGAAACGCGCGTTCATCTGGCCGTCGGCCGCGACCGGCGCCACGGGACGGTAGTCGGCGGCGACCACCGGGCTGAGGGCCGGGTTGAGCGTCAGCGCGAGGGCGGCCGAAAACGACAGGGCGCGAACCAGTGAGGTTCGCATCGTCGCCAGATTTGCCCTGCATTTCATATCGACTGCCTTCATCTTGCTTTCGCCGTCTGACTTGGAATGCCGTAGCGAATGATCGAAACGCCGTCGCGCTTCTGTGCGGATTCGTCGAGCGTGATCTCGCTCATCTTGACGTCGGCTATGCTGCGCAACGCCAGCGACAGCGTTCCGGCCTGGCGGGCCGACGAAAGCGCCTGGGTCTGCGCGGGATTGAGCTCCAAGGTCACGGTCTTGCCGACCACCGTGTTCTGGCCGTCCTTCTCCTTCGGCGCCTGGTCGATGGCCAGGACGCGGATGTTGGTCAGGATGATCTCGGAGGTGACGATGTCCGGAGCACCGTTGCTCTGGTCCGGATTCTTGAGGCGGCGCGTGAGGATCACATCGACGCGGTCGTTGGGCAGGATGAAGCCGCCTGCGCCGGTCTCCGGCGAGATCTCGGTCGAGATCGCCCGCATGCCGCTCGGCAGGATGGCCGCCATGAAGCCGGAGCCCTCGGCCTTGACCAGCTTCTGGTCGCGGATCGGCTCACCCTGGATGAAGGGAGCGCGCGCGATCGAGCCGGTCACCTGGGTCACGCCCTCGGGACGCTCGTTGCGGCGGATGAAAGTGGCGCTGGCGGTCGCGGTCGGCCAGGTCTGCCATTGCACGTCTTCCGGCTTCACGGTCTGGCCGAGACCGATGTCGTTCTTGGCGACCAGGACGTCGACGGTCGGAAGCTGTGCGACCGGAGCCGGAGGCGGCGCAGAATTGTCCGTGCCGCTCGCCAGGTACGCGGCGACGCCGCCGGCGCAGATGGCGACGGTCAGGACGACAATGCGTGCCCTATTCATACGCTTCACTTTCCAACAAAACGCCGCGACGCTGCCGCCGCCGTGATCGGCAGTTGACCAGCTATTCGTCAAAGCATGGTTAATGAGGCGTATCTAAATCGCCTTAACGCCGGGTTTACCCGGTGCGTTCAGCGCAGCGCGAGGTGAGCGAGATCGATCGCCTTCACCCATTCGGTCTCCGGGTAAACCATCAGCGCGCTCAGTGCGAGCGCGATGCCGTAGGGAATGCCGCTCTCCTTGGCGTGCAGCCGTGCGAGCCAGGCTTGGCCCGCCAGTCCGTAGGGTAGCGGCCATTGCCGGAACTGAAGCAGGAGCAGCGTCAGCGCCCCGCCGAACAGCGAGGCGTAGAGCAGAAAGTTCATCAGATGCGCAAAGCCGAACCAGAGTGCGACGGAGGCCGCGACCTTGGCATCGCCGCCGCCGACCCAGCCCATCGCAAAGCAGGTGAAGGCCACGACGAGCAGAAGTGCGCCGGCACCGACATGGCTCAGCATCTCATAAGGTGCCATGCCACCGGCGAGAGCGAGGGCGAAGAAGCCGGCGACCAATGCCAGCGACACGCGGTTCGAGATCGTCATCGTGAAGAGGTCGCTCGCGGCGGCGAATGCCATGAGAGCCGGGAAGAGCAGAAGGCGCGCAAGGTCGAGGATCATGGGCTGCGTCTTGAGGCCTGGTTGTGTCGCCGAAGCTGGCGGCGCGGATGCTAGCCGGCAGTGCTAAACAAACCGACAACGGCAGCCGGGTGGCGAGGCTGGCTCCGCCGCGAGCGTGCTCACCAGAGGCTGGCAATGCGCACGGCGAGCGCGACCGTCGCAAGCAGCAGCGCAAGGCAGACCCAATAGGCCGGCGAGCCGGTCTGCGCCGCCTCCGCCTCGTTCGCCGCGACCGCGGCATCGGTTCTGTACTCGCGCAACGCCACTGGAACTCGCCGTCTTCAGAAAAACAAAGGCCCCGGAGATCCGGGGCTTTTGCGAATTGCTCGTCGGGTACTTACTTCAGCGACGAGCTGATCGAGCCGAACTTGGTGTTCAGCGAGCTGCCGAGATTGTTGACGACCGTGATGATGGCCAGCGCGATGCCGGCGGCGATCAGACCGTATTCGATGGCGGTGGCGCCGGATTCGTCCTTCGCGAAACGCGCAATCAGGTTCTTCATGAACAAAACTCCTTCTGGGTGGGATCGCCTCGTTCGGCGCCGTCTTTGACGCGACGAAGATGAGAGCCGAGCTCTTTCGGTAGCGTTAATTCAATCGCGCAAATCCGCTTGTCGCGCGATGCTTTTGGCCAGAGTGAATTTCGTCTTAAGGCGGGCGTTGAATTAGGCCCGGTTTCGAATGCAGCGCACGCGCCGGCCGGCTTCACCCTCCCTTAAATCTAGCGGAGTAGGCCTAGGCGGGACCAGCAATTCGGAAGTGAGGCGACGATGTCGAGCCTGCCCATGCAAGTCGCCCTGATGCTCGGCGAGACCATCGCGAAGGTGCTCCCCGTCACCCTGGTGCTCGCGGCAGTCTTCACCGTGCTCGAGCATTTCTGGGCCTGCAATCCCGGCGCGCCGTGGTGGCGCAAGCGGGAGATCATCACCGACATCTGCTACTGGTTCTTCGTTCCGGTGTTCGCCCGTACCATGCGGATCGGATTGCTGATCGTCGGCGCCGGCGTCGTCTTCAACATCCATGATGCCGACGAACTCATCGCCTTCTACGACAATGGCCATGGCCCGCTGTCACAGCTGCCGCTGTGGGTGCAGGCCGTGCTGTTCCTGGTGCTGTCCGATTTCATGCTGTACTGGCTGCACCGGCTTTTCCACGACGGCGGGTTCTGGAAGTACCATGCAATCCATCATTCCTCGGAGGAGATCGGCTGGATTTCTGCGGCGCGCTTCCATCCCGTCAATCTCATGCTCGGGACGATCAGCGTCGACGTCGTGCTGCTGATGGGCGGTATCTCCCCGAACGTCATGATCTGGGTCGGCCCGTTCACCACCTTCCATTCTGCCTTCGTGCACGCCAACTTGAACTGGACCTTCGGACCGTTCAGATACGTGCTGGCGACGCCGGTGTTCCACCGCTGGCACCACACTTCGCTCGCAGAGGGCGGCGACACCAATTTTGCCGGGACATTCCCGATCTGGGACGTGCTGTTCGGCACCTTCCGTATGCCGGAGGGCAGGCTGCCGCAGGATTACGGCAAGGACGAAGCGACCATACCGAAGGAAATCGGCGGCCAGCTCGCCTATCCGTTCCGCCGCTAGGCATGATCCGGAAAAGCGTGCAGCGGTTTTCCGAAAAGATCATGCTCAAACAATAACCTAAAGCGCGATGACGATTCGTCTCATCGAGCTTTAGGGCGGCGTCAACGCCTCCGAGAGCCACAAAGCGCCGGTCCCTTCAAACAATAGTCGGCGAGTTTGCGGAACGTTCACGAATTAAGGGCAGGTTAGCCGGGTCGGGCACCGGCTCCGCTGTATCTGATCGTTTCTGCCGGTTTGTGACGTCCCGGGGGTAAGTGTATGCGTAAAGAGTTGCTGCGCCGTCAGGCGCGCGTCTGCCTTCTGGTCGCGGCTGCGATGCTGGCATCGCCTGGTGCCGGCCTTGCCGAGCCCACCGCCGACACCATTGCCGTCAATGTCGACCAGGCCAAGCTGGTCCGGCTCCCCGGCAAGGTCGCGACCATCGTGGTCGGCAATCCCCTGATCGCCGACGTCACGCTGCAGCCCGGCGGCATGATCGTCGTGACCGGGAAGGGTTATGGTGCCACCAATTTCATCGCGCTCGACCGGGGCGGCGAGATCCTGGTCGACCGCCAGATCCAGGTCGAAGGTCCGAGCGACCGGCTCGTCACCGTCTATCGCGGGATCGAGCGCGAGTCCTACAGCTGCATGCCGCTTTGCCAGCGTCGCTTGACGCTCGGCGACAGCGACGCCTACTTCAACCACACGATGACCCAGGCAGGTTCGCTGAGCAACAATGCCAGCGGGGCTGCTGGCGGGGCCGCCAAGACCAACTAGCAGGACCGATTGGCGCTTTGCCCGGGAGGATCTCGGTCCACCCGGAAAGCTCGCGCGAGCAAGAATACTTCTCTGTGCCGCGGGTCGTCCGTGGTTAACGCACCTCTACGGCCTGCACGACGCTACTGAGCGCAGCCACTTCCTTCCGACATGAAAAAGGCCGTGCGTTGCGCACGGCCTTATTCCTTGGCTCGCCTGAGCCGGCCCGAGTCAATATCCGGGCGAGAGGCCCGGCAGGCTCAGCCCGCGGCGCGGAGGTTGTCCGCTGCCGACTTGCCGGAGCGGCGGTCGGCCACGATCTCATAGGAGACCTTCTGACCTTCGTGCAGCGAGCCGAGGCCCGCGCGCTCGACGGCGCTGATGTGAACGAACACGTCCTTGCCGCCATCGTCGGGCTGGATGAAGCCAAAGCCCTTGGTCGCGTTAAACCACTTCACGGTTCCCATGCTCACTGGGGTAGTCCCTTCTAGATAACACAATGTAAGAGCCCGCTCGCGCAGGCAGGTTAGATCGAATTTTGGAAGGGTCGTCAGCGTGTCTGAACCGGCTGTACCGGTGGATGCTAATGTCGTCCGGCCGAAAATCGATTAATTCATTTTATCGGAATTAAAGCCTCAAAACAATCCTGACGCGCACGATTTTTTGATCCGCCGTGATGTCACGGCGGATCAGCATACGGATCGGAATTTTACTGCCGCGCTCGCGCGCGAGAACCGATTAGCGGCGGCGGAACTGGCCGCCGCGCTGGCCGGGACGCGGCGGTCCACCCGCCGCGCTGGGACGTTCGTCCTTGTGGCGGAAAATCAGCCGCCCCTTCTCGAGGTCATAGGGCGACATTTCCACCGTCACGCGGTCGCCCGCGAGCGTCTTGATGCGGTTCTTCTTCATCTTGCCGGCGGTATAGGCAACGATCTCGTGTCCGGCGTCGAGCTGCACGCGGTAGCGGGCGTCGGGGAGGATTTCGGTGACCAGTCCTTCGAACTGGATCAGCTCTTCCTTAGCCATGAATTTCTCCAGGTCGTGGACAGCTAGTGCGAATAGGGTTTGCGGTTCGGTTGGCCGTTCGGCCGACTCTCCCGGCGCAAAAAGGCAACGCCTTGTATCCCATCGGAGGTCCCGGCGCTATGCGCGGAACGCTGTTCCGGGCGGTCTGCAGGCGAGGAATGCATCTGAGTGCCGGTGCGGCGGCGACGTGAACCCTTTGAGGCCTTCGGGCCATTGCCGGGCCGTCCGTCAGCATGCCTGGCCTCGCCATGCCGTCCCTCGCCGGGCCGGCCGTCGCTCGGCTTGCCGCCGCTATGGTGGCGCCCGTCGGCATGCCTTTCGTCGGCACGCCGCCCGTCACCGTGCCGTGCGCCTTGCGGACGCTGGCCCGGGCGGCCGCCCGGCCGGCCCTGTCGTTGCTGCGATGGGGGAGGGCCCGCATCGCGGCGGCCGGCATCGGTGCGGAGATCTTCCCGCGGCAGCGCCACGCGGATCAGGCGCTCGATATCGCGGAGATAGCTGAGCTCTTCGCCGCCGGCGACGAGCGAGATCGCGGTGCCGTCGGCGCCGGCGCGCGCGGTGCGGCCGATGCGGTGGACATAGGTCTCGGGCACGTTGGGCAGATCGAAATTGATGACGTGGCTGATGCCGTCGACGTCGATGCCGCGGGCGGCGATGTCGGTGGCGACCAGGGTGCGGATCTCGCCCGAGCGGAACTGGGCGAGCGTGCGCTCGCGATGGTTCTGCGACTTGTTGCCGTGGATGGCATTGGCGGCGATGCCGGCCTTGGCCAGCGTCTTCACCACCTTGTCGGCGCCGTGCTTGGTGCGGGTGAAGACCAGCGCGCGGTTGATCGGCTCGTCCTTCAGCAGCTTGGTGAGGAAGGCGGGCTTGGCCGAGAAATCGACCTGGAGGATGCGCTGGTTGATCCGCTCGGCGGTGGAGGAGACCGGGGTCACCGCGACGCGGGCGGGATCACGCAGCATGGCGTCCGCGAGCTCGGCGATGTCCTTCGGCATGGTGGCCGAGAAGAACAGCGTCTGGCGCTTGATCGGGAGTTTCGCGACGATTTTGCGGATGTCGTTGATGAAACCCATGTCGAGCATGCGGTCGGCCTCGTCGAGCACGAGGTATTCAACGCTTGAAAGCTTCAATCCGTTGCTCTGCACGAGGTCGAGCAGGCGGCCGGGGGTGGCGACGAGCACGTCGACGCCCTGCATCAGGGCGCGGACCTGGCGGCCCATCGGCACGCCGCCGATGGCGAGCGTCGAGGACAGGCGGATGTGGCGGCCATAGGCGTTGAAGCTGTCGAGGATCTGGCCGGACAGTTCGCGGGTGGGCGACAGCACCAGCACGCGGGCCGTCTTGGGCTGCGGCTTGATGCGGTTCTCAAGCAGGCGATGCAGGATCGGCAGCGCGAAGGACGCGGTCTTGCCGGTGCCAGTCTGGGCGATGCCGACGACGTCGCGGCCGGTCAGCGCCAGCGGGATGGTCTGGGCCTGGATCGGGGTGGGGGTGACGTAACTCTCTTCACGAAGAGCGCGCGCGATGGGTTCGGCGAGGCCGAAATCCTGAAACGAAGTCAAAAGAGGGGTACTTTCCATGTCAATAGCGGGCGCCCGGCGCATTCGGCGCGGCGCGCGCATAGGGTGTCGAGAAGACACCTGCGTGTTTGGGGTGTCGGATGGGCTTGGGAGATATGGGGCAAGCCAGAGGCCGGTAGGGCCTTAAGAACACGCAGCTCGCAACGACGGCTTGATTCGCAAGCAGTCTCGATCCTTCATATGGAACATCGCAGGGGCGCTTTCAAGGCAAGCTCGCCTCAAACGGCGGTTGCGGTGCAGAAATAGTTATGCCGGAAATTTAGCCAGAATTGGCAATTTGCATAAAAAATAGACTGCCTGCCGCTTTCGCATACATTTCAGTTGCCCAGGGTTTAGGCGGAAAGACTGCGGCTAAACTTGGAATTCAGGTCATTTTATAAGTAGATCCAATGGTTTGAGAGGTGCTCAGTCCATGGCATGGTTCTTGCGAATCCGTTAATCGCAGGCGGCCGTGGGGCCGTTTCGCAGCGTTTTCACGTCTGCGTCAGGGAGATGATACACTCATGTTTAGCAAATCCACTCACGATATAGCGGCGTCATTTAGCCGCCGCGGCATCCTCGCCGCGACCGCCGGACTGATGCTCGGTCTGGCTTCATTGACTGGCGCCAAGGCCGCGGACGACACCATCAAGGTCGGCGTGCTTCACTCCCTTTCCGGCACCATGGCCATCAGCGAGACCACGCTGAAGGACACCATCCTCTTCCTGATCGACGAGCAGAACAAGAAGGGCGGCGTGCTCGGCAAGAAGCTCGAAGCCGTCGTCGTCGACCCCGCTTCCAACTGGCCGCTGTTCGCCGAGAAGGCGCGCGAGCTGATCACCAAGGACAAGGTCTCGGTCGTGTTCGGCTGCTGGACCTCGGTGTCGCGCAAGTCGGTGCTCCCGGTCTTCAAGGAGCTGAACAACATCCTGTTCTACCCCGTGCAGTACGAGGGCGAGGAGAGCGAGCGCAACGTGTTCTACACGGGTGCTGCGCCGAACCAGCAGGCGATTCCCGCCGTCGACTATCTGATGAAGGAAGAGAAGGTGAAGCGCTGGGTGCTCGCGGGCACCGACTACGTCTATCCGCGCACCACCAACAAGATCCTGGAAGCCTATCTGAAGTCCAAGGGTGTCGCCCAGGAAGACATCATGATCAACTACACGCCGTTCGGTCACTCCGACTGGCAGACGATCGTGGCCGACATCAAGAAGTTCGGCTCGGCCGGCAAGAAGACCGCAGTGGTCTCGACCATCAACGGCGACGCCAACGTTCCCTTCTACAAGGAGCTCGGCAACCAGGGCGTCAAGGCCAAGGACATCCCGGTGGTCGCGTTCTCGGTGGGTGAGGAAGAGCTCGCCGGCATCGACACCAAGCCGCTGGTCGGCCATCTCGCCGCCTGGAACTACTTCGAATCGATCAAGACCAAGGACGGATCGAACGAGAAGTTCATCAAGGACTGGCAGGCCTACACCAAGAATCCGAAGCGCGTGACCAACGATCCGATGGAAGCGCACGTGATCGGCTTCAACATGTGGGTGAAGGCCGTGGAGAAGGTGAAGTCGACCGATCCGGACAAGGTGATCGACGCGCTTCCCGGCATCGAGGCGCCGAACCTGACCGGCGGCGTGTCGAAGATGCTGCCGAACCACCACATCACCAAGCCGGTGTTCATCGGCGAGATCAAAGGCAACGGCCAGTTCGACGTGGTCTGGAAGACCCCGGGCCTCGTTGCTGGCGATGCCTGGTCGAAGGAGCTGGACGGCTCCAAGGACCTGATCGGCGACTGGGTCGGCAAGAAGTGCGGCAACTTCAACACCAAGACCAACAAGTGCCTCGGTTCGGGCTCCTGATCCCGACCTGACGCTCCATGACACGATCGGAGAGGGCGGCGATCCCGCCGCCTTCTCCAACCATTTCTGCCGGGGTCATTCACAGTGCCAGCCCATTTGTCTGCCCGTCTCTGCTCGCTTGCGCTCTCGCTGTTTCTGATCGCGTTCGCGCTGCCGGCCTTCGCCGGTCCGTTCGAAGATGCGGTCGCCAAGTTCGCCAATGACGATTTTTCCGACACGGAGGAGGCGATCGGCGCGGTCGCGAGCAGCGGCAACGCGCTGGCATTCCCGATCATCAGCGCGCTGCAGGACGGCCGCCTCATGGCCGATCCGGATAGCAAGAAGGTTTATGTCACCGGCGCCGACGGCAAGTCGATCGACGCCGCAACCGGCCAGCCCGTGGCCAGCGTTCCCGACAGCGCGAGCGCGGTCCGCCTCAACAACCGCCTGCGCCGCAGCGTGGACGCCGCGCTCGGCAGCCTGACGCTTCAGTCGCCGGATCTGTCGACGCGCCTCCAGGCCGCGCAGTCGGTGTTCAAGTCGCATGAGGAGGCCGCGCTCGAGGCGGTCGAGGCCGCGCTGGCCAAGGAAGGCAACAGATCCGTCAAGACCGCGCTCGGCGAAGCCCGCGCGGCCATCCTGCTGTTCAAGTCGGACGCCACCGAGGTCGAGAAGCTGGAGGCCGTCGCCACCCTCAAGGCGCGCGGCGACCAGGAGGCGCTGGCGCTGCTCACCGGCATGGGCGACCAGCCGGCCTCGGTGAGCAAGGCTGCTGCGAGCGCGATCGGCTCGATCCAGAACTCGCTTGCGGTCTGGTCCATGGTGCAGAACGCCTGGTATGGCCTCTCGCTCGGCTCGGTGCTGCTGCTCGCCGCGATCGGGCTCGCCATCACCTTCGGCGTGATGGGCGTGATCAACATGGCCCATGGCGAGATGGTGATGATCGGGGCCTACACCACCTTCGTGGTGCAGGAGGTGATCCGCACCCGCTATCCCGGCCTGTTCGACTATTCGCTCCTGATCGCGGTGCCGCTCGCCTTCCTCGTCGCCGGTGCCATCGGCGTCCTGATCGAGCGCAGCATCATCCGCTTCCTCTACGGCCGTCCGCTGGAGACGCTGCTGGCGACCTGGGGCCTGTCGCTGGTGTTGCAACAGGCGGTGCGCACCATGTTCGGCCCGACCAACCGCGAGGTCGGCAACCCCTCCTGGATGAGCGGCGCCTTCGAGCTCGGCCAGATCACCATCACCTATAACCGGCTCTGGATCCTCTGCTTCACGCTGGCGGTGTTCGCGATCCTGCTCGCGATGCTGCGCTATACCGCGCTCGGCCTCGAGATGCGCGCAGTGACGCAGAACCGCCGCATGGCGGCCTCGATGGGCATCGCGACCTCGCGCGTCGATGCGCTGACTTTCGGGCTCGGCTCGGGCATCGCCGGCATCGCCGGCGTGGCGCTGTCGCAGATCGACAATGTCAGCCCCAATCTCGGCCAGAGCTACATCATCGACAGCTTCATGGTCGTGGTGTTCGGCGGCGTCGGCAATCTCTGGGGCACCCTGGTCGGCGCCTTCACGCTCGGCATCGCCAACAAGTTCCTGGAGCCGGTCGCCGGCGCCGTGCTCGGCAAGATCGCCATCCTGGTTCTCATCATCCTGTTCATTCAAAAGCGGCCGCGCGGCCTGTTCGCGCTCAAGGGCCGTGCGGTGGAAGCATGACTCCTCACATGCTGACGCGATCGCTGGACCGCAGCGCGACGATCTTCCTTGCCGTCGTCGCAGCCTGCGGCATCCTCATCCCGCTCTCGAACCTGCTACTGCCCGCGGGCTCGTTCCTGCAGGTGCCGACCTATCTGGTCGCGCTCTGGGGTAAATATGTCTGCTACGCCATCCTCGCGCTCGCGATCGATCTGATCTGGGGCTATTGCGGCATCCTCTCGCTCGGCCACGGTGCGTTCTTCGCGCTCGGCGGCTACGCCATGGGCATGTATCTGATGCGGCAGATCGGCACCCGCGGCGTCTACGGCAACCCGATCCTGCCCGACTTCATGGTGTTCCTGAACTGGCAGAAGCTGCCCTGGTACTGGTACGGCTTCGACATGTTCTGGTTTGCGGCCCTGATGGTGCTGGTCGTGCCGGGCCTGCTCGCCTTCTGCTTCGGCTGGCTCGCCTTCCGCTCCCGCGTCACCGGCGTGTACCTGTCGATCATCACGCAGGCGATGACCTATGCACTGCTGCTCGCGTTCTTCCGCAACGATTTTGGCTTTGGCGGCAACAATGGCCTGACCGACTTCAAGGACATCCTGGGCTTCAACGTCCAGGCGGAGGGTACGCGTGCGGCGCTGTTCGCGCTGAGTTGTCTGGCGCTGATTGCAGGTTTCCTGATCTGCCGCGCCATTGTCTCGTCCAAGCTCGGCAAGGTGCTGATCGCGGTGCGCGATGCGGAATCGCGGACGCGCTTCCTCGGCTACCGCGTCGAATCCTACAAGCTGTTCGTGTTCACGGTGTCGGCCTGCATGGCCGGCGTCGCCGGCGCGCTCTACGTGCCTCAGGTCGGCATCATCAATCCATCCGAATTCGCCCCCGGCAATTCGATCGAGGCGGTGATCTGGGTTGCAGTCGGCGGCCGCGGCACGCTGGTCGGTGCTGCGCTCGGCGCCGTCGTCGTCAACTACGCCAAGACGTTCTTCACCTCCGGTGTGCTGGCGCCGTACTGGCTGTTCATGCTGGGCGCGCTGTTCATCCTGGTGACGCTGCTGCTGCCCAAGGGGATCGTCGGCACCTTCAACGCCTGGTGGGACTCCTCGAGGGAAAAGCGCACCGCTGCAGCCATTGCGAGCGCTGCGGCCGAAGACGGCGTCACCGAACCCAAGATGGCGGAGTAGCGCGATGAACGTCATGGACAGCCGCGCGACCTCCGCGATGCTCTATCTCGACGGCGTGCACGTCTCTTTCGACGGCTTCCACGCCATCAACAATCTGTCGCTGACACTTGAGCCCGGCGAGATGCGCGCCATCATCGGCCCGAACGGCGCCGGCAAGACCACGATGATGGACATCATCACCGGCAAGACCAAGCCGGACGAGGGCACCGTGCTGTTCGACGGTGTCACCGATCTGACGCGGCTCGACGAGACCCGCATCGCCGAGCTCGGCATCGGCCGCAAATTCCAGAAGCCGACCGTGTTCGAGAGCCAGACCGTGCAGGACAATCTCCTGCTTGCGCTGAATGTCGATCATTCGGTTCGCGGCACGCTGTTCTGGCGCGGCAGCAAGGCGGAGTCCGAGCGCATCGACAAGGTGCTGGAGACGATCCGCCTCACCGATGCCCGCAACCGCCTCGCCGGCAGCCTCAGCCACGGCCAGAAGCAGTGGCTCGAGATCGGCATGCTGCTGGCGCAGGATCCGAAGCTGCTCCTCGTCGACGAGCCGGTCGCAGGGATGACCGACGTCGAGACGCATCTCACCGCCGAACTGCTGAAAGAGATCAACAAGACCCACACTGTGATGGTGGTCGAGCACGACATGACCTTCGTGCGCGAGCTCGGGGTCAAGGTCACCTGTCTGCATGAAGGCACCGTGCTGGCGGAAGGCACCATCGACCAGGTCTCGTCCAACGAGCGGGTCATCGAAGTCTATCTGGGACGCTGAGCGATGCTTGAGGTCAAGGACATCAATTTGTTCTACGGCGCGGCTCAAGCGCTGCGCGGCGTCTCGATCTCGGCCGAGCCGGGCAAGGTCACCTGCGTGCTCGGGCGCAACGGCGTCGGCAAGACCTCGCTGCTCCGCGCCATGGTCGGGCAATATCCGATCTCCTCGGGCGCGATCGTGCTCGACGGCAGCGACATCACGGGCCTGAAGCCCTATGAGCGGGCGCGCAAAGGCATCGGCTTCGTGCCGCAGGGCCGCGAGATCTTTCCGCTGCTGACGGTCGAGGAGAACCTCAAGACCGGCTTCGGCCCGCTCAGGCGCGAGGACAAGCACATTCCGGACGACGTATTCTCGCTCTTCCCGGTGCTGCAATCCATGCTCGGCCGGCGCGGTGGCGACCTCTCCGGCGGCCAGCAGCAGCAGCTCGCGATCGGGCGCGCGCTGGTAATGCGACCAAAGCTGCTGCTGCTCGACGAGCCGACCGAGGGCATCCAGCCCTCGATCATCAAGGACATCGGCCGCGCCATCTCTTACTTGCGCAACCTCGGCAACATCGCGATCGTCCTGGTCGAACAATATCTCGACTTTGCCTGCGAACTCGGCGACAGTTTCGCGGTGATGGATCGCGGCGCGGTGAAGTTCACCTGCGACCGCTCCAATCTCGACGCGAGCGAAATCAGCCGCCAGATGGCGCTGTAGGCCATTCTGCCGCGACCGGCTGGGGAGGCGGATGCGCAGCGACGTTTCGGTCACATCGACGGTTTTCGAGGCCAACCGCGCCCGCGGCGCGGTGCGCTTCGACGTCCATGCGCGCGATGGTGTGACGCGGCGCGGGACCTTGCATGAGTCCGGCTCGCTGCGCGTGCGCTTTCCCTCGCCGGAAAGCGAGGGGCTCTCCGGCGTGTTCGTCAACACGGCCGGAGGTGTCGCCGGCGGCGATCGCTTCGACATTGAGATCACAGCCGCTGATGCTGCGCGGCTGACGCTGACGACGGCGGCCGCAGAAAAGGTCTATCGTGCGCCGGGGCAGGCGGCCGAGCTCAATATCGCGCTGAAGGTCGGCGCAGGGGCGCATCTGTCCTGGCTGCCGCAGGAAACAATCCTATTTGATCGCGCCCGTGTCCATCGCCGCTTCGACATCGCGCTCGATGAGGCGGCTTCGCTCCTGCTCTGCGAGATCGTGGTGTTCGGTCGCACCGCCATGGGCGAGCGGATGGAGCAGGGCGAGTTCGTCGATCGCTGGCGGCTCTCTCGCGGCGGCAGGCTGGTGTTCGCAGAGGCTGTCAGGCTACATGGTCATATCGGTGAAAAATTGGCGCGATCCGCCGTGGCCAAGAGTGGCGCCGCGATCGGCACGGCCCTGATCGTGCCCGGCGACGAGGCGTTGGTCGAGCGCATCCGCGAGGCATCGGATTCGTTCGCCGGCGAGGTCGGGATATCCGCCTGGAATGGCTTTGCAATGGCGCGGTTCTGTGCCCAAGATGCGGCGCGCTTGCGCGCCGACATGATGGCGGTGCTGGCGCGCACCGGCGCGGCCCTGCCGCGGCTCTGGCTGAACTGACTGGTTGAACGGAAGAGATGTCGCATGAATCTGTCTCCCCGCGAAAAGGACAAGCTTCTAATCTCGATGGCGGCGATCGTGGCCCGCCGTCGGCTGGACCGCGGCGTCAAGCTCAACCATCCCGAGGCGGTTGCGATCATCTCCGACTTCATCCTCGAAGGCGCGCGCGACGGCCGCACCGTCGCCGAGCTGATGCAATCCGGCGCGCAGGTGCTGACCCGCGACCAGGTGATGCCCGGCATCCCCGAGATGATCCACGACATCCAGGTCGAGGCGACCTTTCCGGACGGCACCAAGCTCGTCACCGTGCACGAGCCGATCAGGTAGGAGCGAGAAGCATGATCCCCGGCGAACTCTTCATTCAGGACGGCGAGATCGAGCTCAATGCCGGCCGCAAGACCGTGACGCTGACGGTCGCCAACACCGGCGACCGCCCGATCCAGGTCGGCTCGCACTACCATTTCTTCGAGACCAACCCGGCGCTGAAGTTCGATCGCAAGAAGTCCCGCGGCATGCGCCTCGACATCGCCGCCGGCACCGCCGTCCGCTTCGAGCCCGGCCAGACCCGTGACGTCCAGCTCGTCGCCATGGCCGGGAAGAAGACCATTTATGGCTTCCGCGGCGACGTCATGGGGAAGCTGTGATCTCCGAAGGAACGAGCCTGGTGCGGCACGGTTGAGGCGAAAACGGAGGTCTTTGCCATGCTGACACCGATCCGCCTTGTCTCCGAAGCTGCCGAGCTCGCTGCGCACCGCCACAACGGCATGGCGCGCAAGGGGCGCGGCAACGAGCCTTATATCAATCATCTCGCCGAGGTCGCGAACCTGCTGGCGACCGCGACCGACGGCGCCGACGCCGAGCTGGTCGCGGCCGGCTGGCTGCATGATATGATCGAGGACACCGACACCACGCGCGAGGAGCTGGCGCAGAGATTTTCGGCGCGTGTCGCCGCCCTCATCGTGGAATGCACCGACGACATGAGCCTGCCAAGGGCCGAACGGCGGCGGCTTCAGGTGCTCGAAGCGCCGAAGAAATCCCCCGGCGCAAAACTGATCAAGATCGCCGACAAGATCAGCAATACAGAGGCGCGCATTCAAACCGACCCGAGCGCCGAGGAGCGGGACGATCTCGCCGATTACATCGGATGGGCCACGCAGGTCGTTGCAGGCTGCCGCGGCGGCAATGCGTGGCTCGACGAGAAATTCGATGATGCCGTGAAAGCAGCGAGATCCTTGCTGTGACTGACCAGATGTTCAAACGCAATCGGGGCTTGTGATGTCCGTCAAGATCAAACGTTCCGTCTATGCCGACATGTTCGGCCCGACCACCGGCGACAAGGTGCGGCTGGCCGACACCGACCTCATCATCGAGGTCGAGAAGGATTTTACCACGTACGGCGAGGAGGTGAAGTTCGGCGGCGGCAAGGTGATCCGCGACGGTATGGGCCAGTCGCAGGTCACCAACCGGCAGGGCGCGGCCGACACCGTCATCACCAATGCGCTGATCGTCGACCATTGGGGCATCGTGAAAGCCGACGTCGCCATCAAGGACGGCATGATCTCTGCGATTGGCAAGGCCGGCAATCCCGATATCCAGCCCGGCGTCACCATCGTCATCGGCCCAGGCACAGATGTTATCGCAGGCGAAGGCAAGATCCTCACCGCCGGCGGCTTCGACAGCCACATCCACTTCATCTGCCCGCAGCAGATCGAGCACGCGCTGATGAGCGGCGTCACCTCGATGCTCGGGGGCGGCACCGGCCCCTCGCACGGCACCTTCGCCACCACCTGCACGCCGGGGCCGTGGCACATCGCGCGGATGATCCAGTCGTTCGACGCCTTCCCGGTCAATCTCGGTATCTCCGGCAAGGGTAATGCCTCGCGGCCGGCCGCACTGGTCGAGATGATCAGAGCCGGCGCCTGCGCACTGAAGCTGCACGAGGATTGGGGCACGACGCCGGCGGCGATCGACAACTGCCTGTCGGTCGCCGACGATCACGATATCCAGGTGATGATCCATACCGACACGCTGAACGAATCCGGCTTCGTCGAGGACACGATCAAGGCGTTCAAGGGCCGCACCATCCATGCCTTCCATACCGAAGGCGCCGGCGGTGGTCACGCGCCTGACATCATCAAGGTCGCGGGCCTGAAGAACGTGCTGCCGTCCTCGACCAATCCGACGCGGCCGTTCACGCGCAACACCATCGACGAGCATTTGGACATGCTGATGGTGTGCCACCACCTCGATCCCTCGATCGCCGAAGACCTGGCCTTCGCGGAAAGTCGCATCCGCAAAGAGACCATCGCCGCCGAGGACATCCTGCACGATCTCGGCGCGCTCTCGATGATGTCCTCGGACTCGCAGGCCATGGGCCGCCTCGGCGAGGTCATCATCCGGACCTGGCAGACCGCTGACAAGATGAAGAAGCAGCGCGGTTCCCTGCCGCAGGACAGAGGCAAGGACAACGACAATTTCCGCGTCAAGCGCTACATCGCCAAATACACCATCAATCCCGCGATCGCCCACGGCGTGTCGAAACTGATCGGCTCGGTCGAGAAGGGCAAGCTCGCCGACCTCGTGCTGTGGTCGCCGGCCTTCTTCGGCGTCAAGCCGGACTGCATCGTCAAGGGCGGCAGCATCGTCGCCGCGCCCATGGGCGATCCCAACGCCTCGATCCCGACGCCGCAGCCGGTGCACTACCAGCCGATGTTCGGCGCCTTCGGCAAGGCGCGGACGGCGTCCTCGGTGCTGTTCACCTCGAAGGCGGCGGTCGCGGGCGGTCTTGCGCGAAAACTCGGCATCGACAAGAAGCTCTATGCGGTCCAGAACACCCGCGGCAAGATCTCCAAGAAGAGCATGATCCACAACGACGCCACGCCCGATATCGAGGTCGATCCGGAGACCTATGAGGTCCGCGCCGACGGCGAGCTGCTGACCTGCGCGCCCGCCGAGGTGCTGCCCATGGCGCAGCGATATTTCATGTACTAAAATAGCGCCTCAACGCATGTCCCCGCATCAAGTCCGGAGACAGCTTTTCCGGTGTTGCGTTCGATCCGGCCTGGTCTAATGTCCGGCCCGGTATCGTACCCTTAGAAGAAAAGCCGGGAGGATTTCTCGTGATCTATGTCGTTGCTACCTTGACCATCAAGCCCGAAACGCGCGCCGAATTCATTGCAGCTGCAACCGCCTGCATCAAGGAGACGCGGAAGGAGCCCGGCAATATCGCCTACGATTTGCACGAGAGCGTCACCGATCCCAGCAAGATGGTATTCGTCGAGCAGTGGGAGAATGCCGAGGCGCTGGTGCCGCACCGCGCCATGGAACACATGAAGACGTTCGGCCGCGTCGCGGTGAAATGCTTCACGGCGCCGCCGAAGATCGAGGTGATCACGCCCGAGAAGGTCGAGACACGGTAACGGAGTAGACGCATGATCCGGGCGACGCAGGTCAAGGGGCAGCACCGCTTCACGGAAGCACCCGTGGATACGGTCGTGCTCGATTTCGACGATCGGCACCGCCGTCGCATGGCAATGACGGGGACGCGGGGGCTCGAATTCCTGCTCGACCTGGAGCATGCCGTCGCGCTGCGCGGCGGCGATGCCCTGGTGCTGGAGGACGGCCGGCTGGTCGAGGTGGTGGCGGCACCCGAGCCGCTGCTGGAGATCCGCGGTCGCGATCCGCACCATCTCATCCGCGTTGGCTGGCATCTCGGCAACCGCCATCTGCCGACGCAGATCATGGCCAAAGCCTTGCGCATCCGCCGCGACCACGTCATCGAAGCCATGGTGAAGGGTCTCGGCGCCCGCGTGATCGAGATCGAGGCGCCGTTCGATCCCGAGGGCGGCGCCTATGCCGATGCCGGCCACGCGCATGGGCACGACGACCACGCGCATCACGATCACGGCCATCACGATCACCATGATCATCACGGTCATGATCACCACCATCATGGCCATGCCGCGCATGACCATGGTCACGATCATCACCATCACCACGACGAGCATTGCGACCATTCCGACCATCACCACGGCCACAAGCATGCTCATGACCACAAATGAGCCGGTCAGCCCCGCTGACCTCGCCGGGCGCGAGGCGGCGGCGCTGTACCGGTTGATGACCTGGCTGTCGCCGGCATTCCCTGTCGGCGGGTTCTCCTATTCCAGCGGCATCGAATGGGCGGTCGAGGCCGGCGATATCACCGACACCGCGACGCTGGCCGACTGGCTCGACGCGATGCTCGGCGACGGCTCGGGCTTTTGCGATGCGACGTTCCTGGTCCATGCCTATCGCGCCGCGGAAGCGGGCGAGACCACCGCTTTGAACGATATCGCCGAGCTCGCCGCCGCCTTCGTGCCGTCGCGCGAACGACAGCTGGAGACGACCTCGCAGGGCCGCGCCTTCATCGACATCGCCCGCGCCGCGTGGGATGCCGATGGCCTGGATGCCATGGTTGCGGCATGCCGCACGCCGCTGGTCTATCCCGTCGCGGTCGGCGTGGTCGCCGCGATGCATGGCGTGCCGTTGGCTTCGACACTCCACGCCTTCTTGCATGCGCTGGTCTCGAACTGGATTTCCGCGGCCAGCCGTCTCATTCCGCTCGGCCAGACCGACAGCCAGCGTGTGCTGGTGAGGCTGGAAGCCGCCGCCGCCGCGACCGCCAATCGTGCGCTGAATGCGACACTGGACGATCTCGGCAGCGCGACTTTCCGCGCCGATCTCGCCAGCCTAAGGCACGAGACACAATATACGCGGCTGTTCCGGTCGTGAGCACGTTGCGTCACACTCCGCCGTCGTCCCGGCGCAGGCCGGGACCCATAACCACGAATCTTCGTGGAGATGGAAGGATGCGGCCACAGCCCGTCCTATCAACCGGGTTCGGTGGCTATGGGTCCCGGCCTTCGCCGGGACGACGTTAGGAAGAGCGAGCGACATGTCGAAAACTCACGGCCCCTTGCGTGTCGGTGTCGGCGGCCCGGTCGGATCGGGCAAGACCGCGCTGATGGACCTGCTCTGCAAGACCATGCGCGCGCGCTATGACATCGCCGCGATCACCAACGACATCTACACCAAATGGGATGCGGAATACCTCGTGCGTTCGGGCTCGCTGACGCCGGACCGCATCGCGGGGGTCGAGACCGGCGGCTGCCCGCACACCGCAATTCGCGAGGACGCCTCGATGAATCTCGCCGCGGTGGCGGACATGCGCGCGAAATTCCCGGACCTCGATCTCGTGCTGATCGAGTCCGGCGGCGACAATCTGGCTGCCACTTTTTCCCCGGAGCTGGCCGACCTCACCATCTACGTCATCGACGTTGCCGCCGGCGACAAGATCCCATCCAAGGGCGGCCCGGGCATCACCCGGTCAGACCTTCTTGTCATCAACAAGATCGACCTGGCACCCCATGTCGGAGCCTCCCTGGAAAAGATGGAGACGGATGCCAAGCGCATGCGCGGCCAGCGCCCCTTCGTCATGACCAACCTGAAGAAGAGCCAGGGTCTCGATCGCATCGTCGGCTTCATCGAGACCAAGGGTGGCTTAAAACGGGACGCTTAAAACCGCGGGGCCCGACGGACGCGACGACTTAGCGCAGGCGTTTTTGCCCTAACACCCCGGGGCAGGGCCGCAACCGCGGAACAAATTTCGGACAGGGCGATTAACTACCTCTTGGCCCCCAAGGGGCAAATCCGTGCGGCCGGACCATCGGCCGGACGGATTAAGCTTTTCAGCCGACCTACGTTGCGTACTGATGCCTCCTCCTCCATTATCTCCGCCACTGGGGGTTCACCCTGTTTCGGCACATGGCCGTTCGAGCGGCGTTCATATGCTCCATGTTTATTGCCGACCTCCTGCTTTCGCCTGAGTAGTCGCGTGGTCCGGCTGGGTTTCATCATTGGCTTCATCGCTCTGCTCGGAGCCCTGCTCTCCGGGCTTGCGGCCTATCGCGTTCACGATCAGGAGCTGGCGCTGGACCGAATCGCGCTCGCGCGTGCGATCGACGTTCACGCAAGCCTGGTCCAGGACCGCCTCACCGAGCGGGAGCTGCTCGCGCGTGTCGCCTCCGGCTTGTTCCGTGCGCCATCCGTGATCAAGCCGAACATGCTGGAGCCGCTGCGCTCGGCCATCTACGCCTTCAAGACCGACTTCGTGGTGGCCGGCTGGATCGCCCGGCTGAAGCCGAACGAGCTTACGGCGGCGCAGGCTGCCATTGCCGGCGCCGGCTTCCCCAATCCGCGGATCCGCATGTTTGACGACAAGCCGATCAATTCCGCCGATGTCACCCAGCCGATCGACGTGCTGATGGACCTTGAGCCGCGCAGCAACGAGACCAAGGCGCTGCCTGGCCGCAGCTACGATCAGGATCCGGTTCGCAGCGCCATGCTGACGCGTGCCCGGGTCGAGAAGCGGTCGATCGCCTCAGACCCGATTCCGCTGCTCCGCGGCAACGGCCCGATCGGCGTCATCGTGGCCGCGCCCGTCATTCCCGAAGGTGCAACGGAGCCGGCCGGGTTCGTCACATTTTCCTACGAGCTTGCTTCGCTGATGCTGACCAATGACGACATGTCGTTGTTCTCGGTCGCGCTCAGGGATCCGCGCAGGGACGGCGGCGAGCTCGTTGCCAACGACCAGGGCGTGGTCTCCACGCGTATGACGGCGGCGGACGGACTGGCGCCGTCGGCCATGCGCACGGTGAGCTTCGGTGGCCGTGACTGGCAGCTCGCCTATTACGCGAAGACCAATTCGGCGCGTCGTGCCGAGCAGACCGCCATCATCGTCGCGGCGATCGGCCTCGCCATCACCGCGATGGTGTGCGGCCTGTTCGGCTATGTCGCCTACAACAATCTGCGCCTCAGCCGGGAAATCCAGGTGCGGATCGGCTTCGAGCGCCGGCTCACCGCTGTCATCGACGAGCTCAACCACCGGGTCAAGAACATCTTGGCGGTGATCCAGTCGATCGTGACACGCACGCTGCGCCACGGCTCGGACATCGACGTCGCGCGCGAGCTGCTGATCGGCCGCATCCACGCCATGTCGAACGTGGTCTCGCTGCTCAGCGAGAGCCAGTGGCAGGGTGTCAAGCTGAAGGGCCTGTTCGAAGCGCGCGCCATCCCGCATGCCGATCGCATCGCCGTCACCGGTCCCGACATCGCGGTCAGCGCGCGCGCGGCGCAGAGCCTGTCGCTGCTGTTCTTCGAGCTCGCCTCGCATTCCGACGAAGGCCTGTCGCTGGTCGGCAAGCATCCGCACATCACCGCCAATTGGACGGTGACGGGCGAGGAGCCCGACGAGATTTTCAGTTTTCGCTGGGAGGAGTTCAACACCAGCGAGGCGACGCGCCGCCCCGATTCCGATTTCGGCCTGATCCTGCTCGACCGCGTCGCGCCCGAGGCGCTCGGCGGCACCGCCAAGCGCTACTTCACCGACGTCTCCTATGTCTACGAGCTGATCGCGCCGATGGAGACGGTGGTCGACATGACCGAGCGCGATCGGACCGACAAGATTTCGGCCCCGGTCAGGCCTGTGCGGTGATGCGAGGTCAGCCCTTCGGCCGCAGCACCAAATCGACCAGATTGCGCGCGTAAGCCGGCGTGATCGGTGCGATGCCGAAGACATAGCGGTAGAACAGGCCGCCATAGATCGCGTCGTAGAGATCCTCGGGCAGTCCCGCGGCCAGGATGCTGCCGTCCTTCTGGCCCGCCGCGATCATCTCGACCAGCGCGTCGCGGCGGAACTGCAGATAGCGGGCGTAGAACAGCTCGGCGGAGCCGGTCTTCGAAATGCATTCGGAGATCACGGCGAGCTGCACCTTGCCGAACTCGCCCCGGAGCGCCTCGGCATAGGCCGCGGCATGGCGGCGTGCACGCGCCGCGGGCGTTCCGGAGCTCACCGGCGGCAGCGGCAGCATCTGCGCGGCGTGGTGGAGAAAGGCGTCGATCAGAAGCGCCTCGCGGGACGGCCACCATTTGTAGATCGTCATCTTGGAGACGCTGGAGTGCCGCGCGACCGCGTCGATGGTGGTGGCGGCAAGGCCGGTGGTGGCCATCAGCGCATAGGCGCTTTCGAGAATGGCGTTGGTGGTCTCGATCGAACGCGGCCGGCCGCGCCGGGGCGCGCCGTCGTCCCCATCACCCTCGCTATTCGCCGTCACCACGTCCGGTCTCCTCGCAACCCGCTTCTGCTCCGCATAGCGCAGCCGCGGCCGCCGGCCTAGAGCATGATCCGGAAAAGTGTGTAGCGGTTTTCCGAAAAGATCATGCTCAAACAATAATCCAAAGTGCGATGACGATTCATCCTGATCTCACGCGCTTTAGGGGAATCGGATGCGCACCGGCTAGGCCTGCTGCCGCAAGGCGGCGGGCAGGTCCTGCCACTTCGACCAGGCGATGTAATAGGCGACCGCGGTCATCGCGGCGAAGCCGGCGAGGCTCACCACGACCTGCATCACCATCATATTGGGCCCGGTGATCAGGATGAGATGACCTGCAAAGGACAGGAATACGCCGACGCAGAACACAGCGAGCCATTCCTCGCCGCATCTGATGACCGCCTGTAGCGGCTTCAATTGCAGGCCGGGATGATCGGCCGGAATGAGATGGGTCGCGAGGAAGGCGAGCGCGAGGAAGTGAAGCACGCGATAAGGCGCGAGGTTTTCCTTGTCGGTCGGCGCGATGCCGTTGAGGAGGACGTCCGGCAGATAAGCGGAGAGCGCCGGTGAATGGCGCATCAGGGTGACGGCCATCGCGAAGATGAGATAGGTCCCGGCGAGGATCCGCAGCCAGGACATGCCGCGCAGCGCCCGCCCGGGCGCGCCCGTCACGGCGAACCAGCCGCCCAGCACCATCAGCATCTGCCAGCAGAGCGGATTGAAGGTCCACTCCTGGTCCGGATAGACCCGGAAATTCCAGTCGAACCAGCGTGCGGCAAGGTACAGCGCGACCGATGCCGCCAGCGTCACGTTCGGCCGCCGCAACAGGCCCCACAGCACAAGCGGAAAGAAGGCCATCAGCGGGACCATCAATTGCAGCAGGTCGAGGTTCAGCGGCTCCTCCTGGAGCACGAGACCGCGGATCAGGATGCGCAGCGGATGCTCGAGAATCCCAGAGATGTTGTATTCGTGGATGATTTCCGGTGCCATCGATTGCGAGGCGACATAGGCGATGGCGTCGATATAGATGACGAACAGGACGACGTAGGCGGCGTAGAGCCGCCAGACGCGTCGAAAGATGCGCGTCGCCGCGACGACGTAGCCGCGCTCCAGCGCCATCCGGCCGTGGATGATGGCGACGCCATAACCGGCCACGAACACGAACAAATCCGCGGCGCCGCTGAAGCCGAAGTTTCGCAGCGTCAGCAGGTTGACGACGTTGTTCGGGATGTGATCGACGAAAACCGACCAGTTGGCGATGCCGAGTGTCAAATACAGTCTGGCGTCGGGTTGAAATGCGGCGAGGTTCGCCTTGACGGACGGTTTCATCACGAAAAAACTTTTGGAATCAGGGGCGACGCTTTTAGCGGCAACCGCCTGCCCATCCGAGTAGCGTTTGCGTGATGGCGGGGGCATTCGTGCCGGATGGCGCAAAATTACGCGGGACCGCCCGGACCGATTTGCGATCGATGGATTCGGAGCACTTACGACGAAATTTTCTAACCCGCTCTGACCATTATTCTGCAGGTTCGGCCGACGTCTCGTCTGCTACGCCAGCCCGGCTCGCCATGATTCCGAGTGCGACCCCACCGATCGCGAGGATCGGCAACAGCCGCCTGACGCCGATGGCCCGCACGATCTGAAGTCCCGTAGCGAGCAGCATGGGGTCCGTAAGCATGCTCTGTGCCATCGACTTCGCGGCGCGCTCGGCCGCGATCTGGGCGCGCTTCTGCACCTCGCGCTTGTAGCCCCAATAGGTGCCGGCAGCGGTGAGCGTCAGCAGGAAGAAGATGCCGGCGCCGGCGAGGCAGGCCTGAACCGGACCATATTTCTCCAGGACCGAAATGAACGCCGCGGCGCAGAGGAAGCACGTGGTGATGAAGAGCGCGAATGCCGTGCCTGCGGCCAGCGAGGTCAGTCGCACAGTGGTGCCGGTGGATGCACTGATCCCGTCGATGATGCGCTGAAACATGGCCTTGCTCCTCAACAAGCCGAACCGCCACACGCCGGCATCGGGCGCGGCAGCGCCGCCGTCTCGAGATCCGTTCCGCAAACCTACCGCCGCCAGGCGGCGCCGATCAGGAAGCCGATGCCGAGGGCGAGCCCGACGGTCGCGAGCGGCCGCTGCGTGATGGCCTCTTCCAGCGTCTCCTCGATCGAACCGTAGGCGTCTTGCGCAGCCTCCATCATCGCGCTGCCGCGGTCGGACATGTCGTCCATCGCGGAATCCATGTTCTCGCGCGCCTGGCGATAGCCGCGGCGAGCCTGCCTGCTGGTGGAATTGGCGAAGGTATTGAGCGCGTCGGTGATCTGTTCGGTGAGGGCGGCGATATCGCTTTTCACGGCTGCTACATCCTTCTCGAGGCGTTCCCTGGTGGCTTTGTCGGTCCAGTCCTTCATCCCGGCTTCGGCATTGGTCGTGGACATCGGGAGCTCCAAACTGTTGACGGCTGAGATAGCCGGAGAACGTTTCGTGGTCGGGGAAGTTCCGTTCACGGAAACCGCTCAGGCCTGCGGCAACTGCGGCGAATCCGCCGGCAACAGATGCTCCTTGAGGATCAGGCCGACGATCAGGAGCGGCGACGACAGGAACGCGCCCATCGGGCCCCACATCCAGGTCCAGAATGCCAGCGCGAGCAGGACCGCAAGCGCATTCAGCGCCAGCCGCCGGCCGATGATGGTCGGGGTGATGAAGTGCCCTTCCAGGAAGGTGAGGCCGCCGAAGGCGAGCGCCGCCATCAGCGCGCCGCTGATGGTCGGGAAGGCGACCAGCCCCACCATGACCAGTACGGCGAACATCGCGATCGGCCCGATGATCGGAATGAAGTTGAGCGTTGCCGCAAGTGCGCCCAGGCCGGCCGGATTGGGCATGCCAGTGAGCGCGCAGATGAGGCCGGTGGCGACACCGACACCGACATTGATGATGGTGACGGTCAGGAGGTAACTGCCGAGATGGACCTCGATCTCGTTGAGAATACGCAGTGTGCGCAGCCGCGCGTCGTGATTGCTGAAGTTCATGATCATCGCCCGCCGCAGGTCGCGCCAGCTTGCGATGAACAGAATGAGGGTGACGAAGAACAGCAGAAATTCAGTAAAGGTCGGCGACAAGAATTCCAGCGTCGGCTGCACCCACTCGATCTTCGGCAACTGGAAGCTGGGGAATTCCTCCGAGCCGCCGACCATGGCTTGCAGCTCGCGCCACAGCGCCAGTGGCCGGTCGAACACGTGCAGCTTGTCCTTCAGTTGCGCGCCGAGCTCCGGCAGGTGCGTGCTCCATTCCATCACAGGCGAGGCTATCAGCGCGACCGCGAACGCGACTACTGCCGTCCCGGCGATCACGATCAGGACGGCACCGAGCGCGCGGGGCACCTTGCATCGCTCGAGGAAGCTCGCCGCCGGCGACAGCATGGTGCCGATGACGAAGGCCATCACCACGGGCAGGAAGAACGCTTTTCCGACATAGAGCACGGTGACGACTGCAATCAGCAGGAGGCCTGCGAGTGCGAAAGCGACGAACTCGGTGCGGCGGATGACCGGTGGCAGCTCACTATGGCTGTCGGGAAGCGGTTCACCTTCGCTGTTGCCGGGAATCAGACGTTCGCTGGGAAGGACGCGCACAATATCTCTCCCGCACGCGCAACTCGCGATCCGCGCGCCCATCGACGATCCGACAACGTGCTGGCTGAGCAAGGGTTCCGTCGCGGCTTCGTGAAGACGCGCTCGCTTGACTGTGACGTCGCTGCCGCAGAGTTCGGCGGAACCTGAGTCGGCCCGGTCGCGTTTGTTGGCGACAGCATCACCCAGATGCACACATCCAACGGGGCAGCTCATGACAAGGTTCTCTCTCGTCCGCCGCTTCTCACCGCGCGCCGTCACTGCGTTTGCCTTCGCAAGCGCACTGCTCATCATGCCCTTTGGCGGCGCGCGTGCGCAAACCCTCGGCTTCGTGCCGATGCAGTCGCAGTCGTATCCACAGGACCAGGGCTATTCACAGGCTTATGGAAGCGAGGCACCGCAAGCCGCAGACGAGGACGCCCGGCTGCCCGATCGGCTGCGCAGGCAGATCGTCAGCTTCGACAGGAGCGAGCCGGCCGGCACCATCGTCATCGATACCAACAACACCTATCTCTACTACGTGCTCGGCCAGGGACGCGCGATCCGCTATGGCGTTGGTGTCGGCCGCGAGGGCTTCACCTGGGCGGGCGTTCAGAGCATCAGCCGCAAGGCCGAGTGGCCGGACTGGCATCCGCCGGCCAAAATGATCGCGCGCCAACCCTATCTGCCGCGCTTCGTGGCGGGCGGTCCGGGTAACCCGCTCGGTGCCCGTGCGATGTATCTCGGCTCGAGCGAATACCGCATCCACGGCACCAACGATCCCAGCACCATCGGCAAGTTCGTCTCGTCCGGCTGCATCCGCTTGACCAATGAGGACGTCATCGACCTGTTCGGCCGCGTCAATGTCGGGACGAAGGTCGTGGTGCTGCCAAAGAACGCGCCGCTGATGGCCAAGGGAAGCGACAAGGCAGGCGATTCCGTGCGCAAGCACCCGGCCATGACGACGCTGCCCTCGGGCCACCAGGCGCTGAACATCTCGGCGTCGTCGGTGAACTGAGAGTTGAGTGAGGCTACATGAAGAGACGTTCGATAGCTGGCGGTGCGGCGGCCGTGTTCACCATCATCTCTCTCGGCCTTGCGCTGACGCCCTCGGCGTATGCGGAGGACTTTTTCTCGGCGCTGTTCGGCGCGTTCGGCGTGCGGCCTCCCCAGATCCGGATGCCGTTCCCGAACGATGACATGCCGCGCTACGACATGCCGCGCCAGCGAGCCGCCTATGGTGGCGGCGCCGCCTATTGCGTGCGCGGATGCGACGGCCGCTATTTTCCGGCGCAAGGAACGGATGCCGAAAGCAAGGCGCAGTCCTGCAAGAGCTTCTGCCCGGCGTCCGAAACCTCGCTGGTCTATGGCAGCAATATCGACGATGCCACGACGGAGAACGGAAAGTCCTATTCCGATCTGCCGAACGCGTTCCGCTATCGCAACGAGATCGTCGCGGGCTGCACCTGCAACGGCAAGGATCCGGTCGGGCTCGCCCAGGTCAAGGTCGAGGACGACCCCACCTTGCGCAAGGGTGACATCGTCGCCGGCGCGGGCGGCCTGGTGGTCGCCACCCGCAACGCCAACGACCGCCGCGGCGTCGCGATGAATTTCTCGCCGCTGCCGGAATCCGTCCGCGCCAGATTCCGTCAGGTGCCGGTGGTGGCGAAGGAGTAGGGCGTAGCGCTCCCCCAACGTCGTCCTGGCGAAAGCCAGGACCCATTACCCCTAATGTAGCCCGGGCGGCACGCTGATAACCATCAGCCTGCCCATTTCAGAGGCCGGTGCTTATGGGTCCTGGCCTTCGCCAGGACGACACCGAATGTGTGGCGCCCGCGTGCCCTACGCCGCCCGGATCTTGCCCAGGAAATCGCTGACCTGCTGACCAAGCTGACGGCTCTGCGTCTCGAGCGTCTCCGAGGCCTGCTTGACGTTTTCGGCGGCACCGGCCGCGGTGTCGGCATCGGCCTTCACGCCGGTGATGTTGTCCGAGACGTTCTTGGTGCCCTGCGCCGCATATTGCGTGCTGCGGGTGATCTCCTGGGTCGCCGCACCCTGTTCCTGCACGGCGGCAGCGATGGCGGTGGCGACCTCGTTCACTTCGCCGATGATGCCGCCGATGGCCTGGATCGCGTTGATGGCGTCGCCCGCGACCTTCTGGATGTCGGCGATCTGCTCGGAGATTTCATCGGTCGCCTTCGCGGTCTGGCTCGCCAGTGACTTCACCTCCGATGCCACCACGGCAAATCCGCGCCCCGCTTCGCCGGCACGGGCGGCCTCGATCGTGGCATTGAGCGCGAGCAAATTGGTCTGCGCCGCGATGGTGTTGATCAGCCCGACCACCTCGCCGATGCGCCCCGCCGACTGCGCCAGCCCTTGCACCGTGCTGTCGGTTTCGCGCGCTTGGTTGACGGCGCGACTGGCGATGCCTGCGGCATGCGCGGCCTGCTGGCTGATGTCATTGATTGAAGCGGAGAGCTCCTCGGCCGCTGCCGCGACGCTCTCCACACTCGTAGAGGCATCGTTCGAGGCCTTGCCGGCGACCTCGACGCGTTCATTGGTCTGGCGCGATACCGCCGACAGATCGCCCGAGGTCTTGCGCATCTCGCCGGACGCCTCGCTCAACTCGCCCAGCGATTTGCGCACCACGCCCTCGAACTCGCCGACATAGGCCTCCATCGCACGCTGACGTGCGGCGGCGCCGGCGTTACGTTCGCGCTCCTGCGCCTCGATCTTGAGCTTGTCGATCGCCTGCTGCTTGAAGGTTTCGAGCGCGCCGGCAAGCGAGCCGATCTCGTCCTGGCGGTCGAGATAGCCGGGATCGACGGTGAGGTCGCCGCCAGCGACTTTGAGCATGGCGTCGCGGATCCTGTGCAGCGGCGTGATCACGCGGCGGCTGACCGCCAGCATGGCCGCGCCCGTGAACAGAATCGCGGCAATCAGCAGCACAAGCTGGGTCAGCAGCGATTGCAGCGCCTGCGCGCGCTGGCTGGTGGAATGGTCCCTGGCGACGCCAAGCGCGGTATCGGCGAGCTTGATCGCGCTCGCCATCCGGCCGACCGAGTAGGGGCTCCACTGATTGGCAGTCATCGACGCCTTCTCGCCCTTGGCGATTGCGGCGATGATGCCGTCGCGCGTGGTGAGATATTGCGGGTCGAAATAGAACGATTTGGTTTCCGCCACGGCCGCAGCCAGCGCCGGCGGCAATTGCATGCCCGATGCGGCGAGCTCGGTCGCGCTCCAGGCCGTCTCGGTGCCGCCGATCCATTTGGTGAAAGCGAGCTGGACCTCGGGCGAGATCTTGCCGCTGTTGAGCGCGTTGCCGACGATCAGCGAGGATTCACCCGCGTTGACGCGCAACAGCCAGGCCATCTGCTTGATCATCAGCAGTTGATCGATCATTGCGTCCTGATGATTGACGCTCGCGGCCAGCACGGGCGACAGCTTTTCGAGGATGGCCATCAGCCCGTCCTCGCTCTCGAGATACTCTTTGACAAGCGCCGCGCGACGCGATGCCCTGGGCTTGGCGACCTCAGTCCAGAACTCAGCCTGCTGCGCCAGCAGCGCCTTGTTCAGCCGGTCGAGATCGGCAACCACCGTCCTACCCTGAGGCAAGTCGATCAAGGGTAAAATCTCGATCGCACGTGCCAGGGCGGGCATCAGCTCGCCGCGGATGCCGCGGATGTATGTCTCGATTTCCTTGTCCATCTGGATGTCGGAGGTCAGCTGACGACTGCTGGTCGAGCGGTCGGAGCGGAGGTTCGCCATCGCCTTGAACACATCGGCGCAGGCCGCTGCTACCGCGACGATCCGGTTGGCCTGCTGAAGCCGGATCCACGAATTCCATGCGCTGATCGAGAAGCCGATCACGACGACGAGTGCGGTGGACAGGATCACCGCTTTCAGCAACGTGGATACGGTCAGGCGGTTGAGCATCGGATCCCCCGGTACGCGTTTCGAAGTTCGTGGCCCCCAACGGCAGCCCCCTACGAACTTCGAACGACCAAAGGGATGCGCGCAGCAAAGGCGCCGGCCGGTGGCACGCGCCTGAAGCGCATTTGGCCTCAAAAGGGTAAAAACTTAGACAGTGATGCTGCCGTAAAATTACGGAGGTCTTTGCTGCTTCGAGCAAATACGAGAAATTGCAAGGGGTTGCAGGGGCGGAACCCGCGCGCCTTACGGGCGTTAGGGACAAGGCAGCAATTTGCCTGAAGGGGGGTCCTAGCGATGCTGGTCGGCGTACTCGTCACCTTTCTCGTCGTTATTCTCGTACTTTATCTCATCAACATGTTGCCGATGGACGGCCGCGCCAAGCAGATCGCGCGCGTGATCGTCATCATCATCGGCATCGTGTCGCTCCTGAAATATCTTGCGGTGTTTTAGCGGATCTACGGCCATTCCAACAAACAAGCCCCGGCCTGGGCCGGGGCTTGTTTCGTGTTGCCTCAATGCAGCGACTTGAGCCAGTCGTCGACGTCCTGACGAACCTGGTCCTTGGCCTTGCCGTAACGTTCCTGGAGTTGGCCCTCGAGCTGCTCGCGACGCCCCTCGATCAATCGGAGGTCGTCGTCAGTGAGCTTGCCCCATTTCTCCTTGGCCGAGCCCTTGAACTGCTTCCAGTTTCCTTCGATGCGATTCCAGTCCATGACCATCTCCATCGCGTTGATGGCCTACAACGCAAGCGGCGCGCAGCCGTTCCGCTGCGCGCCGCGACGTTTCGCCGTTCGAACTGAGGCTATTTAACCCGCTGCCTTCGCCTCGCGGCGGCGGGCGGTGAGGATGTACTCGGTGTAGCCGTTCGGCTGCTCGCGGCCCTTGAAGATGAGGTCGCAGGCCGCCTTGAAGGCGACGCCGTCGAAGGCGGGCGCCATCGGCTTGTAGATTGGATCGCCCGCGTTCTGCTTGTCGACGACGGCGGCCATGCGCTTCAGGGACTCCATCACCTGCGCTTCGGTGATGACGCCCTGGTGCAGCCAGTTGGCGAGATGCTGGCTGGAGATGCGTAAAGTAGCGCGGTCTTCCATCAGGCCGACATCGTGGATGTCGGGCACCTTCGAGCAGCCGACGCCCTGATCGATCCAGCGCACGACATAGCCGAGGATGCCCTGGCAGTTGTTGTCGATCTCCTGCCTGACGTCGTCAGGCGCCCAGTTCGACTTCGACACCGGGATGGTGAGGATGTCCGAGAGCTTTGCGCGCGGTCCGCCCTTGGTCAGTTCCTCTTGGCGCGCGATGACGTTGACCTGGTGGTAGTGCAGCGCGTGCAGCGTCGCGGCGGTCGGCGAGGGCACCCAGGCGGTGGTGGCGCCGGCCTGCGGATGGCTAAGCTTCTGCGCCAGCATGTCCGCCATCTTGTCAGGCGCGGCCCACATGCCCTTGCCGATCTGGGCGTGCCCGGGAAGGCCGTCGATCAGGCCCATGTCGACGTTCCAGTCCTCATAGGCCTTGATCCAGGCCTGCGCCTTCATCTCGTTCTTGCGGATCATCGGGCCCGCTTCCATCGAGGTGTGGATCTCGTCGCCGGTGCGGTCGAGGAAGCCGGTGTTGATGAACATGATGCGCTTGGAGGCGCGCTGGATGCAGGCCTTGAGGTTGACGGTGGTGCGCCGCTCCTCGTCCATGATACCGACCTTGAGCGTGTTCTCGGGCAAGCCCAGCAACTTCTCCACGCGGTCGAAGATCTCGCAGGTCAGCGACACCTCGTCGGGGCCGTGCATCTTCGGCTTGACGATATAGGCAGATCCCGTGCGGCTATTCTTGACCTTGGAATTGCCCTTGAGGTCGTGAATGGCGAGCAGGCCCGACACGGCGGCGTCTAACAGGCCCTCGGGAATCTCCTCGCCCTTCTCGTCCAGCACCGCGTCGGTGAACATGTGGTGACCGCAATTGCGCATCAGGAGCAGGCTGCGGCCGTGCAGCTTGAGCTCGCTTTTGCCATCCGGCGTCTTGTAGCTGCGGTCGGCGTTCAGCGAGCGCGTCAGCGTCTTGCCGCCCTTCTCGAAATCGGCCGACAGCGTGCCGTTCATCAGGCCGAGCGTGTTGCGGTAGACCAGCACCTTGTCCTCGGCATCGACTGCGGCGACGGAGTCCTCCATGTCGAGGATGGTGGAGACCGCGGCCTCCATGATCATGTCGGCGACGCCGGCCGGATCGTCCTTCCCGATCGCGCTGCTGCGGTCGATCTTGACCTCGACATGTAGGCCGTTGTTGACGAGCAGCACGGCGGACGGAGCGGCCGCATCGCCCTGGAAGCCCGCGAACTGCGCCGCGTTCTTCAGCGCGGTGGCATTGCCGCTCTTCAGCTTCACCGCGAGCTGGCCCGCGACGACGCTATAGGCGGTGACGTCGGTGTGGCTGCCGGTCGCCAGCGGCACGGCGGTATCGAGGAATGCCTTGGCCTTGGCGATCACCTTGTCGCCGCGCGCCTTGTTGTAGCCCTTGCCGCTCTCGGAAGGATCATGCGGAATGGCGTCGGTGCCGTAGAAGGCGTCGTAGAGCGAGCCCCAGCGCGCATTCGCCGCATTCAGCGCATAGCGCGCATTGGTGAGCGGCACGACGAGCTGCGGGCCGCAGATCTTGCCGATCTCCTCGTCGACATTGGCCGTCTCGACCTTCTGCGTCGCCGGCTCCGGGACGAGATAGCCGATCTCCTTCAGGAAGGCGGTATAGGCGTTGAGGTCGAACGCCTTGCCCTTGTTGGCGCGGTGCCAATCGTCGATCTTGGCCTGCAGCGTGTCGCGGAATGCGAGCAACGACCGGTTCTTCGGCCCCAGCTCCTTGATGATGCCGGCAAGCCCGGCCCAGAACGCATCCGGCGCGATCCCTGTTTTCGGGGCCGCTTCCTTGGCGATGAAATCGAACAGGACGGGAGCGATCTTCAATCCGTGGGCATCGACGCGTTTCATGATGGGCTTTCTTGTTGGAAATGGCTGTTTTTGGCTGCTTTTGACCCGACAGCAGCAAAATGCGCCCATAGGAGGCGGCTTTCGGGGGCCTATTAGCCCCAAAATCAAGGCCGTGAGAAGACCCCTAGGGGGTTGTCAAAATGTCAAGATAGGCCGGCGGGCGGGCGGGGGCCGCACCTAGACGTCAAATGCCAAGCAATGGGCGCGATCTCTCCCCGGCGTCGTCCCGGCCTAGCGCGCAATTGCGCGCGGGGGCCGGGACCCATAACCACAGCGAGAAATTTGGCGAAGATTAGTAGTTCGGGACTCGCACCTCATCCCACCGAAAGATCACGCGGTATGGGTCCCGGCCCCCCGCGCGCAATTGCGCGCTAGGCCGGGACGACACCGATGATGTGGCGCGATGGTCGGCGACTCAAATATTCGCGGCGAGGTCCACGACTTCGTCGAACAGCACGCCGGTGGTCTTCAGCATGCGCTCGATCTCGTCGGCGGCATCGGCGACGGTCCGTGCCGACGTATCGATCACGAGCTCGGCCGCCTGCGGCGCCTCGTAGTCGTTGCCGATGCCGGTGAACGAGGTGAGTGCGCCGGCGCGGGCCTTCTTGTAGTGGCCCTTGGGGTCGCGCTCCTCGCACACGCCCGCAGGCGTCGCGACATGGATTTCGCGGAACGCAGTGTCGGCGATCCGGCGCGCAGTGGCGCGGTCCTCGCGCGCCGGCGAGACCGCGGCGACGATGGCGATGTGGCCGTTGCGGGCGAGGTGCGTCGCGACTTCCGCAAGGCGGCGGATGTTCTCGCTGCGATCACTGGCGGTGAAGCCGAGATCGCTGTTGAGCCCGGCGCGCAGCGTGTCGCCGTCGAGCAGGATCGGCGAGCCGCCATTGGTGAACAGCCGTCGCTCCAGCGCCTTGGCCAAGGTCGACTTGCCGGAGGCGGGCAGACCCGTGAGCCAGACCACGGCACCGTTGTGGCGGTAGCGCGCGGAGCGCTCGTCAGAGCGCAGCGCCGATTCCACCGGCACGATGTCGACCGGCACGGCGCGCTGACCGGCATCAACCGACAGCACGAGGCCGCCGCCGGCGATGCGCCCGGACACCTCGATCACGAGACGTCCGGTGCGCGGGTTCTCGGTGTAGGGATCCGTTGCGATCGGATTCGAAAGCGAAATGTCGATCTCGCCGACATGGTTGCGGCCGATCGCCTTGTTCTCGCTGCTTTCGAGCTCGCCGGGATCGACCGCCTTCTCGATCGCCACCACGGTGGCGCGGCTTTCCTTCGGCCCGCAGCGGACCAGGAGCTGATCGCCCTTGGCGAGCGGCTTGTCGTGCAGCCAGAAGATGCGCGCGCGCAGACGGCGCGTCTCGCGCGGTGCGGTGCCGGCATGCGCGATGATGTCGCCGCGCTCGATGAACAATTCGCGGTCGAGCGTGATGCCGACCGAGCGGCCGGCGCCCTGCCGGCCCGCGACCGGTGTCACCGGCCAGCTCTCGACCGTCTTGATCTTGGCGATCTTGCCGGCCGGCATGATCACGATCTCGTCGCCCGCAATCAGGCTGCCGGATTCGATGCGGCCCGCGACGATGCGGCGGTCGTCGAACTTGTAGATCGCCTGCACCGGCAGCCGCAGCGCCAGCGTCTCCAGCGGCCGCGCCGGCTCGAGGGCGTCGAGCGCTTCGACCACCGTCGGGCCCTTGTACCAGCCGATCCGGTCGGTGCGCTGCGCGACGCCGTCGCCGTCGCGCGCGGAAATCGGGATCACGGCCGTGGGCCTCACGCCGAGGCCGTTGAGATGCGCCGAGATCTCGTCGCTGATGTCCTTGAAGCGCTCAGCGGAGAAATCGACGCGGTCCATCTTGTTGACGACGACCGCAACCTGCTTCACGCCCAAGAGATGCAGCAGATAGCCGTGCCGCCTCGTCTGGTCGCGCACGCCTTCGAGCGCGTCGATGATCAGCACCGCGCCGTCGGCCTGCGAGGCGCCGGTGATCATGTTGCGCAGGAATTCCGCATGGCCGGGTGCATCGATCAGCACGATGTCGCGCGAATTGGTGCGGAAGCGGATCTGCGTGGTGTCGATGGTGATGCCCTGGTCGCGCTCGGTCTGGAGTGCGTCGAGCAGGAACGACCATTCGAACGGCATGCCGCGCCGTGCGCTGACGGCCTTGAGCATTTCGAGCTTGCCGTCGGGCAGGCTGCCGGTCTCGTGCAGGAGGCGGCCGACCAGCGTCGACTTGCCGTGGTCGACATGGCCGACGATGACGATGCGCACTTGCGGACGCGTGGTGCCATTCGGAGTGGCCGGCGAAGCCGTGGTGACGATCATGTTCATGCGACGCTCGCGTCCTTGGGAGTCAGAGATAGCCGGCGACGCGCAGGCGCTCGAAAGCGTCCTCGGTCTCGTGGTCGAGCGCGCGCCCGGCGCGCTCCGGCACTTTGGTCTGTTCGAGCTCGATCAGGATTTCGTCGATGCTGACGGCGGTCGAAGCGACCGGATTGGTGATGTCCTGATCGCCCAGCGAGCGATAGCGCTTGCCGTCCTTGGCGAGGTACAGCGGAATGATCGGGATGTTCTCGCGCTTGGTGTAGGCCCAGATGTCGGCCTCGGTCCAATGCAGGATCGGGTGGATGCGCAAATGCGCGCCTTGCGGCGGCGAGGCATTGAAATGATCCCAGAACTCCGGCGGCTGATCGCGCACGTCCCAATTGCCTTCCAGTCCGCGCGGCGAGAACACGCGCTCCTTGGCGCGCGTCGCCTCCTCATCGCGGCGAATGCCGGCGATCAGGCCGTCAAAGCCATACTTGGCGAGCGCCATCTTGAGACCTTCGGTCTTGCGCGCGGCGGAACGCGCGGCCGGCGGCAATGTCGGATCGACGGCATCGATCGGCGGGCAGGGCTCGACGCGCAAATCGAGGTCCCACTCTTTGCCGTAATGATCGCGGAAGCGATACATCTCCGAAAACTTCTTGCCGGTGTCGACATGAAGGGCCGGGAACGGCATCTTGCCGAAGAAGGCTTTCCGCGCCAGCCAGATCATCACGTTGGAGTCCTTGCCGAGCGACCACAGCAGGGCGATCTTCTTCAGCCGTGCGAAGGCCTCGCGGAAGATGTAGATGCTCTGCGCCTCGAGCTGGTCGAGATGATCCATGCTTGGGGCAAGCTCGGCAGAAAATTCTTGCGCGCGCACGCGTTCAGCCAGTGCCGGATTGCTCAGTCGATCAGCAGCGGAATCGTCCTTGAGAAGATGCATCTCTGCCACTTTGCGTTTGGAGGCGAAAATTCTATAGTTGCAGTGCGGAAGAGAAGAAAAAATTTTCTCTTTGCGCGCTCGAAACGAGACATATATAGAAAATAATTCCAGTCAACCCCGTTTGTGGGGAAGCGGGTATCACATGCGGTTCTTGCCGGTGTTTCTCGATATCAAGACCGGTCCGGTGGTCCTCATCGGCGCGGGTGAGCTTTTGCGCGCCAAGCTGCGCGTGCTCGCTGCTGCCGGCGCGCGCATCCGCGTGCATGCGATCGATGGCGATCATGATCTGAGCCTCAGCTCCGAGGACGCCGCACGCGTTGAATTCGCATCTGATGATCCGCTGGCAGCCGATCTCTCCGGCGTCATCGCTGTCGTCTGCGCGGGTGCGGGTGATGTCGGTGTCGCGATGTCGGTTCGCGCCAAGGCGTTGGGCCTGCCCGTCAACGTGATGGACGATCTCGAACATTCCAGCTTCATCTTCCCGGCGATCGTCGATCGCGGCGATGTCGTGGTTGCGGTCGGCACCGGCGGCACCTCGCCGGTGGTGGCGCGGCGCGTGCGCGAGAAGATCGAGGCGCTGCTGCCGGCCCGCATCGGCGAGCTCGCCGAATTCATCGGCGGCTTCCGCAAATCCATCAACGAGCGCATCGCCGAATTTCCGCTGCGTCGCCGCTTCTGGGAGCGCGTCATCGACGGGCCGATCGGCGCTGCCGTGCTCGCCGATCGCAAGAGCGAAGCGGATGCGGCGCTCAAGGCTATTGCTGATCCCTCCGCCTTCGCGCGCGCCGACAAGCCGGAAGGCTCGGTCGCGCTGGTCGGCGCCGGGCCCGGCGATCCCGATCTCCTCACCATCAAGGCGCTGCGCGCGCTGCAGGATGCCGATATCGTCTTTCATGACGAGTTGGTCTCGCCTGAAATTCTCGACCGCATCCGCCGCGATACCACGCGCGTTGCCGTCGGCCGCCGTGTCGGCAAGCCCGGCATCGGCCAGGATGCCATCAACAAGCGCATGATCGAGGCCGCGCAATCCGGCCAGCGCGTGGTGCGGCTGAAAGGCGGCGATCCCTTCGTGTTCGGCCGCGGCGGCGAAGAGATGGAAGCCTTGCGTGCCGCCGGCATCGCCTATTCGATCATTCCCGGTATCACGGCAGGTATCGGCGGTGCCGCCGATTTCGAAGTGCCGCTCACCTACCGTCATGAAGCAACCCGCATCACCTTCCTCACTGCGCACAAGGCGCGCGATGCGGAAGTCGTGGACTGGTCGACGCTGACCGACACCAAGATGACCGTCGTCGTCTACATGGGCACGACCGCCGCGCCCGCCATACGCGCCGGCCTCTTCGCTGCCGGCCGTTCGCCGGAAACCCCGGTCGGGGTGTTCGCCCGCGTCACGCGCCCCGATGCGCAAGGCGCGATCGGCACGCTCCGCGACCTGCCCGAGCTCGTGCGGCGGACCAATGGCGGTCCTGCCATTCTCATCATCGGCGAGGTGGTCCGGCATGCCGGCTCGCTTCGCCGCCAAACTCCCAACCTAATCATCTCTGACCTCCTGGATGCAGCCGAATGACCTCCCCGCTTGAACAGAAGAAGATCAAAATCGCCGGCCCCTCGGTCGTGACCGCCAACCGCACCTGGGACGGCATCGTGGTCTATCGCACCGCCGTCAAGGGCTGGTCCGCGGACCTGTCGGAAGCCGCGATCGTGCGCAACTCCGACGAGGCGAAGGCGTTGCTTGCTGAGTCCGTCGCCGATGACGTCGGCGCGATCGGTCCCTATATCGCGCCGGTGCAGATCGGTGCGGACGGCAAGGTCCAGCCCGGCAATCTGCGCGAACAGATCCGCCGCACCGGCGTCACCATCGGACAGCCGGCCCAGGTTTAAGGCGCTTTCTTATGTATGCTTACGACGAAATCGACCGCACGCTCGTCAACGAGCGCGTCTCGGAGTTCCGCGACCAGGTGAAGCGGCGCCTCTCCGGCGAGCTCACCGAGGACGAGTTCAAGATCCTGCGGCTCCAGAACGGCGTCTATCTGCAGCTGCACGCCTACATGTTCCGGGTCGCGATCCCCTACGGCACGTTGGCGACCAACCAGCTGCGGGCGCTCGCTCATGTCGCGCGCAAATATGACCGCGGCTATGGCCATTTCACCACGCGGCAGAACATCCAGTTCAACTGGATCAAGCTCGCCGAGCTGCCGGATGCGCTGGCCGATCTCGCCAAGGTCGGCATCCACGCGATGCAGACCTCCGGCAACAACATGCGCAACGTCACCTCGGACCAGTGGGCCGGCGTCGCGCCCGGTGAGATCGAGGATCCCCGCATCTGGTCGGAGCTGATCCGCCAGCACACCACGCTGCATCCGGAATTCTCGTTCCTGCCGCGCAAGTTCAAGATCGCGATCACCGCGTCCGATCACGACCGCGCCGCGATCAAGATCCACGACATCGGCCTCCGGCTGATCAAGAATGAGAAGGGCGAGACCGGCTTCGAAGTGCTGGTCGGAGGTGGCCTCGGCCGCACGCCGTTCATCGCCAAGACCATCAAGCACTTCGTGCATGGCCGCGACATCCTCAGCTATATCGAGGCGATCCTGCGCGTCTACAATCAGTACGGCCGCCGCGACAACATCTACAAGGCGCGCATCAAAATCCTGGTGCACGAGCTCGGCATCGAAAAATTCTCCCGCGAGGTCGAGGACGAGTGGCAGCACATCCGCAGTTCCTCGCTCCAGATCGACGACGAGGTGATCGAGGACATCCGTTCGCGCTTCACCTATCCCGCCTACGAGAAGCTGCCGCACATGCCGGACGAGCTGCGGCAGGCCGCGGCCGATCCGGATTTCGAGGCGTGGCGCAAGAACTCGGTGGCCCCGCACAAGGTGCAGGGCTATTCGATCGTCACGATCTCGCTGAAGCCGACCGGTGGGCCTCCGGGTGATGCTACCGCTGAGCAGATGGACGCGCTGGCCGACCTCGCCGACAAATATTCCTTCGGCGAGATTCGCGTCGGCCACGAGCAGAACCTGGCGCTGCCGCACGTTGCCAAGCGCGACCTGCCGGCGCTCTGGAAAGCGCTCGACAAGCTTGGGCTGGCGACGCCCAACGTCAATCTGATCACCGACATCATCGCCTGCCCGGGTCTCGACTATTGCTCGCTGGCGAATGCGCGCTCGATCCCGATTGCGCAGGAGCTGACGCGGCGGTTCGCCAATCACGAGCTCGCCAACCTGATCGGCCGTCTTCACATCAACATCTCCGGCTGCATCAATGCCTGTGGCCATCACCATGTCGGCCACATCGGCATTCTCGGCGTCGAGAAGAATGGCGAGGAGGTCTACCAGATCACCATCGGCGGCCGCGCCGACGAGAACGCAGCGCTCGGCACCCTGATCGGCCCGGGCGTGAAGTTCGACGAGGTCGCCGACGTCGTCGAGGACATCGTGGAAGCTTATCTGGCGCTGCGCGAGCGGCCCGAAGAGCTGTTCATGGACACGGTGAAACGCCTCGGCGTCGAACCCTTCAAGGAGCGCGTCTATGCCACTCGTTAACGGCGGAAAGATCGTCGACGACAGCTTCGTCAAGCTTGCCGTCGATACGCCGCTGCCCGAGAGCGGCGACATCCTGGTGCCGGCCGAACGTTTCCTCGGTGAGGCGGAAGGCCTGCTCAAGCGCGCCGGCAAGGTCGGCGTGATCTGGCCCAACAATCGCGACATCGCCGAGCTCGTGCCCTATCTCGGCAAGGTCGCCACGGTCGCGCTGGTGTTTCCGACTTTCCGCGACGGCCGTGCCTACAGCCAGGCCCGGCTGCTGCGCGAGCGCTACAATTACCGCGGCGAATTGCGTGCCACCGGCCAGGTGCTGCGCGACCAGTTCGTATTCATGCTGCGCGCCGGCTTCGATGCCTTCGAGGTCAAAAAGCAGGCCGACGCGGAAGCCTTCATGCAGACCGCCAAGCGCTATTCGGTGTTCTACCAGCCGACCGGCGACGGCCGCATCACGGCGCTGCACCGGCGCATGCAGTTGCGCCATTCCGAAGGTGTCGGCACGTGAACGCGATCGCGCCTCAGGTTTCGTCCATCTCTGCGCTGCCCCCGGCGGACGAGCTCGATCGGAGCTTACGCGATGCCTCGCCCGCGGAGGTCATCGCCGCGGCGCTGAGGACGGTCGGCCGCGACAAGCTCGCGCTGGTGTCGTCCTTCGGTACGGAATCGGCGACGCTGCTCAAGGTGATGGCGGACGTCGACCCGGCGATCCCGGTGATCTTTCTCGACACTGGCTGGTTGTTCGAAGAGACGCTCGCCTATCGCGACACTTTGATCGCGACGCTGGGCCTGAAGGACGTCCGTTCGATCAAGCCGGCCGAGGAAACACTATCGCGCGACGATCCCGACCGCGACCTCTGGTTCTCCGATCCCGACGCCTGCTGCCGCATCCGCAAGGTGGAGCCGCTGGCGCGTGCGCTCAAGCCGTTCTCTGCCTGGCTCAACGGCCGCAAGCGTTTCCAGGGCAACGCACGCGCCGACATTCCGGTCGTCGAGGACGACGGCGCACGGTTGAAGTTCAATCCCTTCGCCAATGTCTCGCGCGAGGAACTCGAGGCAATGTTCGTCCGCGCCAAATTGCCGCGTCACCCTCTTGTCGCCTCCGGTTTCCTGTCGGTTGGGTGTATGCCTTGCACGAGCAGAACGGCCGAAGGCGAGGACTCTCGCGCCGGTCGCTGGCGCGGCCGGGCCAAGACAGAATGCGGCATTCACACGATGAAGGCTTCGTAGCACGGTTACGCTGCCACGCTGCGAACAAGAAAATCCGGTTCCGTTGACTTAAGAGCGTTTCGACCCGAGTTATGCCTGCACGCCTTCGCTGACACCGACGTCACCGAAGTGAATGGAGATGGACATGATGCGCCGTATCGTTCCGCTCGCTGCAGGACTTCTCTGGGCAAGCTCGGCTCTCGCCGCTGACATCAATCTGCTGAACGTGTCGTACGATCCGACGCGCGAGCTCTATGCCGAATTCAATAAGGCGTTCGCGAACGCCTATCAGAAGGAAACCGGCAAGAGCGTCGAGATCAAGCAGTCGCATGGCGGCAGTGGTTCGCAGGCGCGCGCGGTGATCGACGGATTGCAGGCCGATGTGGTGACGCTCGCGCTCGCCTATGACATCGACGCCATCGCCGCCAAGGGCCTCACCACAGCCGATTGGCAGAAGCGGCTGCCGCAGAATTCATCACCCTATACCTCGACCATCGTCTTCCTGGTGCGCAAGGGCAACCCCAAGGCCATCAAGGACTGGGACGATTTGATCAAGCCGGGCGTCGCCGTGATCACGCCGAACCCGAAGACATCAGGTGGCGCGCGCTGGAATTATCTCGCGGCGTGGGGTTTTGCGCAGAAGAAGTTCGGCTCGGCCGACAAGGCCAAGGACTTCATCGGAAGGCTTTATCAGCAGGTGCCGGTGCTCGATACCGGCGCACGTGGCGCCACCGTGACCTTCGTCGAGCGCGGCGTCGGCGACGTGTTGCTCGCCTGGGAGAACGAGGCGTTCCTCGCGCTGAAGGAGTTCGGCGCGAACAAGTTCGAGATCGTGGCGCCGCCGCAATCTATTCTCGCCGAACCCCCGGTCGCCATCGTCGACAAGGTTGCCGACAAAAAAGGCACCCGCAACGCCGCCGATGCCTATCTCCAATATTGGTACACCAAAGAGGGGCAGGAGATCGCCGCGCGCAATTTCTACCGCCCGCGCGATCCCGAAATCGCCAAGAAGCACGAAAGCGCCTTCGCCAAGGTCGAGCTGTTCACGATCGACGACGTCTTTGGCGGCTGGACCAAGGCGCAGCGGGAACATTTTGCAGACGGCGGCGTCTTTGATCAGATCTACAAGAACTGATCGGGCGTTGTCTTTAGGGGGCTTTTAGCAGGGGGCCTGGTGAGCGCACTCGCAGTACGACGCCGGACATTGCCGGGCTTCGGTCTCACCATGGGACTGACGCTTTCCTGGCTGTCCGTCATCATCCTGATTCCGCTCGCCGGTCTGTTCCTGAGATCGCTCGAGCTGAGCCCGGAACAGTTCTGGAACATCGTTTCCAGCCGCCGCACGCTGAACGCGCTCCGCGTCTCCTTTGGCCTCGCCTTCGCCGCGGCCTGCGTCAATCTGGTGATGGGCAGCATCATCGTCTGGGCGCTGGTGCGCTATCGCTTTCCCGGCCGGCGGCTGTTCGATGCCATCGTCGACGTGCCCTTCGCGCTCCCCACCGCGGTCGCCGGCGTCGCGTTGACCGCGCTGTTCGCCGAGAAGGGCTGGTTAGGGGCGCCACTCGCGGCGCTCGGCATCAAGGTCGCGTTCACGCCGGTCGGCATCTTCGTCGCCATGATCTTCATCGGCATTCCCTTCGTGGTGCGCACGGTGCAGCCGGTGCTCCAGGATCTCGACCCCGAGATCGAGGAGGCCGCGGGCAGCCTGGGCGCCAACCGCTGGCAGACCATTATCCGCGTGATCCTGCCGTCGCTCGCACCGGCGCTGCTCACCGGCCTTGCGCTCGCCTTCGCGCGTGCGGTCGGTGAATATGGCTCGGTGATCTTCATCGCCGGCAATCTGCCCAATGTCTCCGAGATCGCGCCGCTGCTGATTGTGATCCGGCTGTCCGAATTCCGCTACGCCGACGCGACCGCGATCGCGGTGGTCATGCTCGTCGTCTCCTTCGTCATCATCTTTGCCGTCAACCGGCTCCAGCGCTGGGCGCGGAGCCGGATCCCGGAGCGTTGAGGGGGATGCGATGACGTTGCAGATCGCAGAATCCGCTTCGCTGGTCTCGCCCGATGCGCGCGCACGCGCGCATGCGGCCGCGGCGCGCGACAGCCTGCGTACCGAACCCAGGGCGGTGCGCATCACCATCATCGCGCTGGCGATGATCTTCCTCACCGTCTTCGTCGTGCTGCCGCTCGTCGTGGTGTTCGCCCAGGCGTTCTCGAAAGGAATCCTCGCCTATCTCGCCGCGCTGGCCGAGCCGGAGGCGCTGGCTGCGATCAGGCTGACGCTGCTGGTCGCCGCGATCTCGGTCGGCCTCAATCTTGTCTTTGGTCTCATCGCGGCCTGGGCCATCGCCAAGTTCGACTTCAAGGGCAAGACCTTCCTGATCACGCTGATCGACCTGCCGTTCTCGGTGAGCCCGGTGATCTCGGGCCTAGTCTTCGTGCTGCTGTTCGGCGCGCAGGGCTATTTCGGTACCTGGCTGCGCGAGCACGACATCCAGATCCTGTTCGCGGTGCCCGGCATTGCGCTCGCCACCACCTTCGTGACCTTCCCCTTCGTGGCGCGCGCGCTGATCCCGCTGATGCAGGAGCAGGGCACGCAGGAGGAGGAAGCGGCGATCTCGCTCGGCGCCTCGGGCCTGCAAACCTTCTTCCGCGTCACGCTGCCGAACATCAAATGGGGCGTGCTCTATGGCGTGCTGCTCTGTAACGCGCGCGCGATGGGTGAGTTCGGCGCGGTCTCGGTCGTTTCCGGTCACATCCGCGGCGAGACCAACACCATGCCGCTCCTGGTCGAGATCCTCTACAACGAGTACCAGTTCGTCGCCGCCTTCGCGATCGCCTCGCTGCTGGCGATGCTGGCGCTGATCACGCTGATCGCAAAAACTGTTCTCGAACGTCATCTGGACGAAGGACAAGACGCCCGTGACCATTGAAGTCAGGAATCTCGTCAAGAAGTTCGGCAGCTTCAAAGCCCTCGACGGCGTCGATCTCAAGGTCGACAATGGCGAGCTGGTCGCGCTGCTCGGGCCATCAGGCTCCGGCAAGACCACGCTGCTGCGGATCATCGCCGGCCTCGACTGGCCCGACGCTGGCGACGTCTCCTTCAACGGCGAGGACGCGCTGGCGCAGGGCGCGCGCGAACGGCATGTGGGCTTCGTGTTCCAGCACTACGCGCTATTCCGCCACATGACCGTGTTCGAGAACGTCGCCTTCGGCCTGCGCGTGCAGCCACGCGCTGTCCGGAAAGACGAGGCCACGATCCGTGCGCGGGTGAAGGAGCTGCTCGATCTCGTGCAGCTCGACTGGCTCGCCGACCGCTATCCGAGCCAGCTTTCCGGCGGTCAGCGCCAGCGCATCGCGCTCGCCCGCGCCCTCGCGATCGAGCCGCGCATCCTCTTGCTCGATGAGCCCTTCGGTGCGCTCGATGCCAAGGTGCGCAAAGAGCTGCGCCGATGGCTGCGCTCGCTGCACCACGAGATCAACGTCACCTCGATCTTCGTCACCCACGACCAAGAGGAGGCGCTTGAGGTCGCCAATCGCGTCGTGGTGATGGACAAGGGCCGGATCGAGCAGATCGGCTCGCCCGACGACGTCTATGAAAGCCCGGCGACCGCCTTCGTCCACGGCTTCATCGGCGAATGCATCGAGCTCCCGGTCGAAGTGGGCGGCGGCGTGATCAGGCTTGGCGACCGGCCGCTGCGGCTTGCTGCGGATGGGCTTGCGCCTGGCGCGTCAAAACTGTTCGTGCGGCGACATGACATGCTGGTCGGCCCGCCCGGCTCCGGCGCCTTCGAGGGCGCGGTTCAGCATGTCCGCAATTTCGGCCCCGTGCAGCGCGCCGAGGTCGCGCTGTCAGGCGGCGAGACCATCGAGATCGACGCACCCCGCGACAGGGAACTGCGCGCCGGCGACACGATCGGGCTCGAACCGCGCCGCTACCGGATATTTGCGGGCTAGATCCCCGTCATTCCGGGATGGCCCGAAGGACCAGACCCGGAATGACACCGAGCAGATTTTCCTCAAAATTCACCTTTCAGCCACGGTTGGTATGCAACAACGGCCCCTCATTTGGGGGCCTGATTCATGCGCGCTGCGGCCGCAATATCAATCACTTTGCTTTTGGCCGGCTGCGCCGGCAACGAAGCCCCGGTCCAGCAGCCGTCCATGTATACCGACATGGCGGTCCCGGGCGCCAAGCTCGATGCGCAGGCGGCCGCCGTGATGATCTCGCAATACCGCCAGAACAACGGGCTCGGTACCGTCATGATCGATCCCGATTTGATGCTGCTCGCCGAATCCCAGTCCCAGGCCATGGCGGCCGCCAACAAGATGGACCATGACGTTCGCGCGCCACTCGCCAAGCGGCTCGCCGGCGGTGGCTATCCCGCGACCGTGGCGGTCGAGAACGTCTCGGCCGGCTATCACACGCTGGCGGAAGCGTTTTCCGGCTGGCGCGACTCGCCGCCCCACCGCGCCAACATGCTCAAGGGCGGTGTCACAAAATTGGGCATTGCGGCGGGCTATGCTCCCGGCACCAAATACAAGGTGTTCTGGACCATGATCCTGGCTTCGACGGACCCGCGATAAGCCAGACTTGATCCCGGGATGCATTGACGCCGCGGCGGACTGTCGCCACGGTGGCTCGCCTTTTGCTATTGTTCCCTCATGACAGATCATAGTCCGGACTCCGCCAGCATCCCCGCGAATGCGCAACGCGTCCTGGTCCTCCAGGGCGGTGGTGCGCTCGGCTCGTACCAGGCCGGCGCCTTCCAGGCGCTGTGCGGCCACGGCTTCGAGCCGGAATGGGTCGCCGGCATCTCCATCGGAGCGATTAACGCCGCCATCATCGCCGGCAACGAGGGCCGCACCCGCGTCGAGCGGCTGAAGGAATTCTGGGAGATGGTGTCGGCGCCGGTGCCGTGGAAGCCGATCGGCAAGAGCGATCACAGCCGCGAGCTGTTCAACTCGACGAGCGCAGCGCTGATCGCGACCTTCGGCGTGCCCGGTTTCTTCGTGCCGCGCGTTCCACCGGCGCCGCTGTGGCCGCCGGGCCACCCTGAGGCGGAGAGCTATTACGACACCGCGCCGCTGAAGAAGACGCTGGAGCGTCTGGTCGATTTCGACCGCATCAACGATGTGAAGACGCGTCTGTCGATCGGTGCGGTCGGCGTCACCTCCGGCAACTTCAAATATTTCGACAATTACGAGTTCAAGAAGCTCGGCAAGAGAATCGGCCCCGAGCACATCATGGCGTCCGGCGCGCTGCCGCCGGGCTTTCCGTCCGTGATCATCGATGGCGAGCACTATTGGGACGGCGGTATCGCCTCCAACACGCCGCTCGATTACGTGCTCGATGCCGAGCTCGCCCGCGACATGCTGATCTTCCAGGTCGATTTGTTTTCCGCGCGCGGCGATTTGCCGACCTCGCTGCTCGAGGCCGCCGAGCGCGAGAAGGACATCCGCTATTCCAGCCGCACGCGGATGAACACCGACAAGAACAAGCAGCTGCACAACGCCCGCCGGGCGGTGCGCGATCTCATCAGCAAGTTGCCGGATTATCTCAAGAACGATCCCTCCGTCGAATTCCTCGCGAAAGCGGCGCGCGAAAGCACCGTCACGGTGGTGCACCTGATCTACCGCAGCAAGAACTACGAATCCTCGTCCAAGGACTACGACTTCTCGCATGTCGCCATGGTCGAGCATTGGGAAGCCGGTGTGCGCGACGTGCATCTGTCGATGCGCCACAAGGACTGGCTCGAGAAGCCGCAGTCCGGCGAGACCATGGTGACCTACGATCTCACGGGGGACGTCACCGCACCCCCGGCAAAAAGGAGCGAATGAAATGGGTAGTCTGTCAGGCAAGAACGCCGTCGTGACCGGATCGACCAGCGGCATCGGGCTCGCTTACGCACGCGCCTTCGCCGCCGCCGGCGCCAACGTGGTCATCAACGGCTTCGGCTCGCCCGAGGACATCGAGAAGGAACGCGCCAAGATCGAGTCCGATTTCAAGGTCAAGGCGATCTACTCGCCCGCCGACATGACCAAGCCCGCCGAGGTCGCCGGGATGATCGCGCTCGGCGAGAAGACGCTCGGTTCGGTCGATATCCTCGTCAACAATGCCGGCATCCAGTTCGTCTCGCCGATCGAGGAGTTTCCGCTCGAGAAGTGGGACCAGATCATCGCCATCAACCTGTCCTCGGCCTTCCATGCCATCCGTGCTGCCGTGCCCGGCATGAAGAAGAAGGGCTGGGGCCGCATCATCAACACGGCGTCGGCGCACTCGCTCGTTGCCTCGCCCTTCAAGTCGGCCTATGTCTCGGCCAAGCACGGCATCGCCGGTCTCACCAAGACCGTGGCGCTGGAAGTTGCGACCCACAAGATCACCTGCAACTGCATCAGCCCCGGCTATGTCTGGACGCCGCTGGTCGAGAAGCAGATCCCCGACACGATGAAGGCGCGCAATCTGACGCGCGAGCAGGTCATCAACGACGTGCTGCTCGATGCGCAGCCGACCAAGGAGTTCGTCACCTCCGATCAGGTCGCCGCGCTCGCCCTGTTCCTGTGCAGCGACGATGCCGCGCAGATCACCGGTACCAATCTCTCGATCGATGGCGGCTGGACCGCGGAGTAAGCGCTCGATGCCGTAGGGTGGGCAAAGGCGCGTCAGCGCCGTGCCCACCATTTTTCCACGCTTGAAAGAAGTGGTGGGCACGCTTTCGCTTTGCCCACCCTACGAAAGTGAGAACGGAGCGGCAGCCTCTCGCTCAATGCGTCCAGGCCAGCGCCGTCACGAAGGCCGTCGACAAATTCAGCTCCGCAAACATGATCTTGCCGGCGACCACGAACAGCACGCTGGCAAGCGTCAGGCGCAGCACCGTTTCAGGGACGCGCGTCGCGCTGAAACTGCCGACGATGATGCCGGGCAGCGAGCCCATCAGCAGCACGCCCATCAGCGCCCAGTCCACGTCACCGAGCCCCCAGTGTCCGATGCCGGCAACCAGCGTCAGCGGCACGGCATGGGCGATGTCGGAGCCGACGATGGTCGCCATCGGCAGGCGCGGGTAGAGCAGCAGCAATACGGTGACGCCGACCGCACCGGCGCCGACCGACGAGATCGAGACCAGCACGCCGAGCACGATTCCGGTGATCACTGTCGCGATTGCAGTGGTGCGCTCGTCGATCCGCTCGAGGCGTTTCCGGTAGCGATCCATGATCGACTGGCGGAAGATCAGCGACGTCGCAGTCAGGATCAGCGCAAAGCACAGCACCAGATTGACCAGGCTGCGCTCGGTATCGCTCTTGAGGTCGAGCTTCCACAGCACCAGCAGCGTCACCGCGCTCGCCGGAATGCTGCCGCAGGCGAGCCGCAGCACCGCCGGCCAGTGCACGCTGCGCGACCAGCCATGGACCACGCTGCCGCCGGTCTTGGTGGCGGCGGCATAGAGCAGGTCGGTCCCGACCGCCGTGGAGGGATGAACGCCGAACAGCAGGATCAGGAGCGGCGTCATCAACGAGCCGCCGCCTACGCCGGTCATCCCGACCAGCAGGCCGACGCCGAAGCCAGAGGCGACGTAGAGTGGATCAAACATGTCCGGGGAATCTTAGGTTGGTCTCGTCGGTTGGGCAATACGACGTAGAATGAACTTTCTCCGGCATGCAACTGTTTGGATCAAATAAGAAAAATCATGCTGCAGGTGGGAGATGCATAGCCATTTTGCCCTGTTCACCGGCGTCTTGCGAAACCGCCGTTCCCCAACGGGCAGATAGCCGCATGGCCTATTTTCCAAACGCCAGCACGTGCAGGCCGAGGCGCTGCCGCACGATCCAGAACAGCAGCACCGTCTCGAAGCTGAGCGAGATCGAGGTCGCGGCCGCGGCGCCGTGGCCACCGTAGCGCGGTACCAGCGCGATGCAGAGCACGACGTTCATCACGAAGGCCAGCGCATAAGCGAGCGCGCAGATTCTTTGCTGGCCGAGCATGTTGAGCAGCCGCTCGACCGGCCCTATCGCGGAGCGCACCACCAGCCCGATCGCGGCAACGAACATGATGTCGTAGCCGACCACAAATTGCGGCCCGAACAGCCAGAGCAGCGGCTTGCCGAGCGCAAGCAGCACGATGGTCGCCGCCAGCGACGGCCAGAACGTCCAGCTGATGGCGTGCGCCACATAGGCCGACAGCCGCGCCTTGTCGCCGCTTGCGTTGTATTCGGCGAAGCGATGCGCGGTCGTCGCCGACATCGCGTAGTGGATGAAGGAGACCAGCGCCAGCGTCTTGACCACGGCAAAATAGACGCCGACCTCGTCGGAGGGGCGGAACTGCTGGAGCACCAGTACGTCGGTGTAGGACAGCAGCAGGTAAAAGCTCTCGACCAGCAGGATCGGCAGCGAGATGGCGAGCCAGCCGCCGATGTCGTAGGCCTTGGAGCCCGGCTCGATGTGATCGGCGAGCTTGCGGTTCAGCACCACCATCTGCCCGGCCATCGCGATCCACACGGCACCTAGGCTCGCGATCATCGCGGCGACCGCCCCGAGATGATAGCCGAGCAGGAAGGCAGAGGCCGTGATGCCGATGATCAGCGCCTGGCGGATGATGAATTGCGGCATCAGCCCGAGCTGCATCCAGTCGTGCGAGCGCGCGATGCCGTCCTGGGTGTTGGCGACGACGAAGGCCGGCAGCGTCATGCAGCCGATATAGAGCGGCAGCACCTCGGCCGGATCGATCCAGGGCGAAAGCAGCCTGACGATGCCGGCGAGGCCGAGCGACACCAGCGCGGAGACGGCAAAGGTCAGCCAGCGGCTGCCGGAGAGAAAGCCGCGCAGCAACGCATGCTCGCCGCGGGCGCGGTACTCCGGAATGATCTTTTGCGCGGAAGCGGAGATGCCGAAATCCATCATGCTGCCGAGCAGCAGCACCCAGGTCCAGACATAGACATAGACGCCGTAGTCGGACGTGCCCATCCAGCGCGCGAGCAGCACCTGCGAGACATAGGCGAGGCCTGCGCTGACGACGCGGATGATGAAGATGGTGCCGGCCAGCCGCCGCGTCAGCGAGGCCTCGCTCGAGCCGCCCGTCAGCCTGCCGCGCAGCCGCGCGATCAACCCGGCCGGTCCGGTCGTTGCGGGTTGTGCATCCATCACGGCCAATTCGAGATCCCCGGGGGTTCCGCTTGCTGCGGCCTGCCCGGGAATTAGCAACCATTCGTTAAGATTCGGTTGGGTGGGAGTGCTGTCGCAACCCCAACGTCGTCCTGGCGAAAGCCAGGACCCATTACCCCAGGGAGAAGTTGGACGAAGGCTCGGGGCTATGAGTTCGCGCCACCACTACTCCCTGGGGTAATGGGTCCTGGATCTGCGCTCCGCCTGGACAACGCTACGCGTTGCCAAGAGCTGCGCTTGTCCAGGACGACCGCTGGGGTTGGGACGACGGCTCACTCCAAATTCGTATTGAACTCGTACGACTTGTCCGGCCCGATCAGCGTGAACTTCAGCGCCGCACCGTCGGGCTTGGCGCCCGGCGGCAGCCCCTCGAGCTCGAAGGAGAATCGCTTTACATCTGCCGGGCTGGGCTGGACCGGGGCCGGAATCGGCAGCGCCCAATCGGGCGTCGGCCCTTCCACGAACAGATTGACGTTGCGCGCGTCCGCCGGCGCGACCACGTCGACGACCACCTTGGTGGCGCCGTTACGCTTGACGTCGCGGATGGTGAGCGGGTTGGGGTCGCCGATATTGGCGGGCTTGGGCACGGTGTCGAGCGCTGCGCGCAGATTGGCGTCCTCGGTCGAGGCGACGCTGTTGAAGCCAAGCTCGGCGCGGGCCTCGACGGGGATGCAGAGCTTCTCGCACACGGCATAGTTGATCTCGGCGCGCAAGGTCACCGGCTTGTCGGCGGCCTTGGCGACGATGCGCAGGGGCAGCACGATCTGGTCGCGATAGCCGATCGAATGACCGCCCGCGCCGTCGTCGAACTTCAGCGGCGCCGGCCACATGACCGTCACCGCCTCGACATTGTCCGACTTGGAGAAGTCGAACCGCGGCGGAACGCCGGAGTCGCCGGGCGTACGCCAGTAGGTCTTCCAGCCTGGCTGGAGCTGGAAGGCGATACCGCCAAGCAGGACGGCGCCGCTACGTGACCCCGCGACCAGCCGCACTGCGGAATGTCCGTCGCGTTGCCAGGGCGAAGCGTCGTCGGCACGGGCTGCGATGGCCAGCGACGACGCAAGCAGGGTTGTCGCGACGCCAATCGCCGCACGCAAGGGAACTATGCTGGACATGGCACGTCTTTACAGGGTGGCCCCGGGGCAAACCATTGAATTGCTTGTGATGGATGCATCTGAATCAAGTCTCTGCAAGCCTTGATTTGACAGCCGTCGGGCCCGACATCAGGATAGGAATTGAACCCGGAGTGCTTCACCATGGCTCCTACAGGCAAAAGGACGGGCGAGAGCACCCGCAGCGCAGGCCCCGCGCTCCCCAATTCGGCCGGTTATCTCGACGGCCGGCTCCTAATTGCGATGCCCGTGATGGGCGATCCCCGTTTCGAGCGCTCCGTGATCTATCTCTGTGCCCATTCTGCCGAAGGCGCGATGGGCATCATCGTCAATCACCCCGCCGGCTCCATCGACTTCCCCGAGCTCCTGATGCAGCTCGGCATCATCAAGAAGGGCGAGCACATCAAGCTGCCGGAAAACGCCGAAAGCATGAAAGTGCTGCGCGGCGGCCCGGTCGACACCGGGCGTGGCTTCGTGCTGCATTCCAGCGACTTCTACATTGAGAACGCGACGCTGCGGATCGACGAGGGCGTCTGCCTCACCGCGACCGTCGACATCCTGCGCGCGATCGCCAACGGCTCCGGCCCCAAGCACGCCATCCTCGCGCTCGGCTATGCCGGCTGGGCGCCGGGTCAGCTCGAGACCGAGATCCAGAGCAATGGCTGGCTGCATTGCGACGCCGACACTGACTTGATCTTCGGCGACGACGTCGACGACAAATACAACCGCGCCTTGCAGAAGATCGGCATCGATCCCGGCATGCTCTCCAACGAGGCCGGGCACGCGTAGTTCTCGTCGTCCTGGCGAAAGCCAGGACCCATTACCACAGGCTGTAGTTGCTGAAGAAGGCTGGCAACCACCAGCCTTCGTCAAACTGCGCTCGGTGGCAATGGGTCCTGGATCCGCGCTCGCTCCGCTCGCTGGTCCAGGACGACGATGGTGATTGACGCCGTCGCTTCACCCTCCAGCGTCGTCCCGGCGAAGGCCCTAGGGCATGCACATATCTCTGAGGCTCCATCCTGCTGCGACGGCGTGGAAGTATTCGAGGCCGTTCTTGAAGGTGATCGGGCCCGGCGGCTTGGACGATGGGTAGCCGTCCCAGCCGCCGAGGCGACCAATGATCCAGGCGGCCCAAGCGAGGCTATCGGGCGGATGTGGGTTCTTTAATCGCTTGCTCCCGGCTTCGAGTTGACGGTTGAGGGCGGTGAGCACGTTAATTTGGCCGTTGTCGAAGGCAGCGAGAATGGGTTGGCGACTGCCATTGCGGGCCTGCAGAAGTTGGATTGTGATGACGGCCGCCTTAGCGGCAATCGCGACCAGCTTGAGAAGGCGATCGGCGGTTCCGATCTGGCTGTCTTCGAGCTTGAAGCCTTGTGTCTTCAGGATGCGGAAGAACTGCTCGATGATCCAGCGTTGCTTGTACCATTGGACGATGCGCCAGGCGTCCTCGATGCCGGTAACCTCGTGAGAGGTGAGAAGCCGCCAGTGCAGCGGCTCTACCCCGGTTTCGGCATTGATCTCGCGCACATCGACCACCGCCAATGGCAAGCTTTCCGGCAGATGGCGCAGGAACTTACTCTGTGGGCGGGCGAGCTCGATTGCGCCAAAGCGAAGTTCGAGGTGAGCCAGGCGGGCGGGCCGCGCGGCGCGCGCAGGCAATTGGATCGCACGCCGATCCACCGCGGCCATGGCATCGCTGACCTCATACAAGCCGCTGCGGTCGGCAAGCTTGCGATCATGCATGCTGCGCGCGATGACGTGGAAGTGTTGCTCGGCCGAGCTGGCATAAAGGGCAAAAATATCGCTCTCGCGGTCACCCAGCACCGTCACCGCTGTGGCCTTGGTGAGGAGCGGCTTGGCCGCCATGGCAGTGGATATCCAGCGCTGCGATTCCTTGTCCGATAACTCCCGATCGTCGTGCGAGGTCGTGCGGCGACCTGTGCGCGTCCATATCTGCCCGCTCAAAAGTCCAAGACAGTTGCCGTCATCGGCATCCACAGCCAGCAGCGGATGCAGCAGCACGCCGTGGTTATTGCCTTTGCCGATTTCTCCGAGCCCGCGCCGGCGTTGCGGTGTGGTGTTGAAGTGGATCTCGCTGGTGTCCTGGATGGCCAGCACGTGGCGGCCCTCTACCGCAGCGACCGTGCTTTCGCTCCAGCTTTCGATGATCCGCTCCACCGTCACCTTGTCATGGCCAAGAAAGCGGTTGAACCGCACTTCCAGCGCGCGGTTCCCCCTGGAGAGCTGCCGAAGGCAGACAGTTTTGCCCACAACCATGCGTTCGACGAACGCCGCCCCCCTTTATCGAGACGACGATCCCCGAACCGGCCCAGCGTCCAGTCAATCCGTGACAACATCGCGGCACCCCGTCCAAATCATGGAGTGCCGCAATACGAATCACACAGAACTCTGATTCTGGAATCCTCCCAGGCCGATCCGAGTCAATCCGCCGCACCAGATATGTGCATGCCCTAGGGCGAAGGCCGGGACCCTACTCCGAGACAGGAATTGTCGAAGCGGGCTGGCAATGACCAGTCTTCGCCAAATCGCATCCTGTGGCTATGGGTCCCGGCCTACGCATGCACATATCTCTGAGGCTCCATCCTGCTGCGACGGCGTGGAAGTATTCGAGGCCGTTCTTGAAGGTGATCGGGCCCGGCGGCTTGGACGATGGGTAGCCGTCCCAGCCGCCGAGGCGACCAATGATCCAGGCGGCCCAAGCGAGGCTATCGGGCGGATGTGGGTTCTTTAATCGCTTGCTCCCGGCTTCGAGTTGACGGTTGAGGGCGGTGAGCACGTTAATTTGGCCGTTGTCGAAGGCAGCGAGAATGGGTTGGCGACTGCCATTGCGGGCCTGCAGAAGTTGGATTGTGATGACGGCCGCCTTAGCGGCAATCGCGACCAGCTTGAGAAGGCGATCGGCGGTTCCGATCTGGCTGTCTTCGAGCTTGAAGCCTTGTGTCTTCAGGATGCGGAAGAACTGCTCGATGATCCAGCGTTGCTTGTACCATTGGACGATGCGCCAGGCGTCCTCGATGCCGGTAACCTCGTGAGAGGTGAGAAGCCGCCAGTGCAGCGGCTCTACCCCGGTTTCGGCATTGATCTCGCGCACATCGACCACCGCCAATGGCAAGCTTTCCGGCAGATGGCGCAGGAACTTACTCTGTGGGCGGGCGAGCTCGATTGCGCCAAAGCGAAGTTCGAGGTGAGCCAGGCGGGCGGGCCGCGCGGCGCGCGCAGGCAATTGGATCGCACGCCGATCCACCGCGGCCATGGCATCGCTGACCTCATACAAGCCGCTGCGGTCGGCAAGCTTGCGATCATGCATGCTGCGCGCGATGACGTGGAAGTGTTGCTCGGCCGAGCTGGCATAAAGGGCAAAAATATCGCTCTCGCGGTCACCCAGCACCGTCACCGCTGTGGCCTTGGTGAGGAGCGGCTTGGCCGCCATGGCAGTGGATATCCAGCGCTGCGATTCCTTGTCCGATAACTCCCGATCGTCGTGCGAGGTCGTGCGGCGACCTGTGCGCGTCCATATCTGCCCGCTCAAAAGTCCAAGACAGTTGCCGTCATCGGCATCCACAGCCAGCAGCGGATGCAGCAGCACGCCGTGGTTATTGCCTTTGCCGATTTCTCCGAGCCCGCGCCGGCGTTGCGGTGTGGTGTTGAAGTGGATCTCGCTGGTGTCCTGGATGGCCAGCACGTGGCGGCCCTCTACCGCAGCGACCGTGCTTTCGCTCCAGCTTTCGATGATCCGCTCCACCGTCACCTTGTCATGGCCAAGAAAGCGGTTGAACCGCACTTCCAGCGCGCGGTTCCCCCTGGAGAGCTGCCGAAGGCAGACAGTTTTGCCCACAACCATGCGTTCGACGAACGCCGCCCCCCTTTATCGAGACGACGATCCCCGAACCGGCCCAGCGTCCAGTCAATCCGTGACAACATCGCGGCACCCCGTCCAAATCATGGAGTGCCGCAATACGAATCACACAGAACTCTGATTCTGGAATCCTCCCAGGCCGATCCGAGTCAATCCGCCGCACCAGATATGTGCATGCCCTAGGGCCTACGCCGGGACGACAGTGGTGTGTGACGCGCTACTCTGCCGCCTGCTGCTGCTGCACCGTCGGCTCGGTGCCGGCTACCGTCGCGCGGCGCATGTCGCGCGGTTGCGACTGGTCGTAGCGGCGGACGCGGTGCATGGTCTGGCGGTTGTCCCACATCACGAGATCATGCAGCTTCCATCTGTGGACGTAGACGAACTCTGCTTGCGTCGCGTGTTCGTTCAGATCGCGCAGCAGCAGCCGGCCCTCCGGCACGCTCATGCCGACGACCTTGCCGGCATGCGATGAGAGATACAGCGATTTGCGGCGATGCACGGGGTGCGTGCGCACCAGACGTTGCAGCACCGGCTTGAACATCTCCTTCTCGTCGTCGGTATATTCGGTGAAGCCGAGCGATCCCCGCGAATACATCAGCGAGTGCTCGCAGACGAAGTCCTCGATCTCCGCCTTGGTCTCGTCGTCGAGCGCGTCATAGGCGGCGCGCATGTCGGCGAATTCGGTGTTGCCGCCCTTCGGGTTCACCACGCGCGCCGACAGCAGCGAGAACTTTGCCGGAATGGGACGGAACGAGCTGTCGGAATGCCACAGGCAATTGCCGAGGTTGAACAGATGCGTGCGGCTGTCCTTCGCCAGCGGCTTGCCGTCCTTGCCGAGGTTCGAGACATCGTTCAGGCCGGATTGCAGCCGATAATCCTTCTCCTTGGTAACGGTGCCGCCGCGCGCATCCTCGCGCTGGCCGAAATTCAGCGCGAACGCCATCTGCTGCTCGTCGGTGATGTCCTGGTCGTGGAAGACCAGCACCGCGTATTTGTCCATGGCGGATTCGACTTCGCGCGCCTCCTCCGGCGTGAGCGGCTTTCGCAGGTCGAGGCCCGACACCTCACCGACGAAATGCTTCTGAAGCTGCCGGATGGCGATCGTCATGGCGTTTTCTCCCGCATCTGCGAGCGGTTTCCCCGCTCCGTTTGCGAAAAAATGACTCTCGCGTCCGGCGATGTCAACGCGCCGCGCGCATGGCTCTTACGCGTTGCGCGCCATCAGCCCGCCGTCGACCGGGATCACCGCGCCGGTGAGGAAAGAGGCGGCCGGCAGGCACAGGCTGAGCGTCATATGCGCAACCTCTTCAGGATCGCCGTAACGGCCGAGCGCAGTGCGGCGCTTGGCGTAGATCGTCTTGTGCTCCTCGGAGATGCGATCGGTGATTGCCGTGCGGATCGGACCGGGACAGATGCAGTTGACGGTGATGCCCTCGCGGCCGAGCTCCACGGCCAGCGAACGGGTGAGGCTCGCAACGCCGCCCTTCGCCGCCGAATAGGGGCTATGCAATGCAGTGGCGCCGAGCGCTTCGGTCGAGGCGATGTTGACGATGCGCGGGCTCTTCGACTTGCGCAGGTGCGGCAGCGCTGCGCGGATGACGCGCGGATGCGCCGTCAGCATCACGGCGAGGCCCTTGGCCCATGCGTCCTCATAGGTCTCGTCGTCGATCGCGACACGCACGGAGATGCCGGCATTGTTGACGACGATGTCGAGCCCGCCGAAATGCGCCGCGACATCGCCGACCACGCGCTTGATCTCGCCGGCATCGGCAACATCGAGCTTCCACGCCTTCGCTGTCCCGCTGCTTGCCGAGATCTCCTTGGCGACCGCATCGGCGCCGCGCTCGCCATAATCGGTGACGGCGACGTTCGCACCCTCAGCGGCGAACACGCGCGCGGTCGCGCGTCCCATGCCGCTGGCCGCGCCGGTGACGAGGACGGTCAGGCCCTTCACGGACCGGCTGAGCTGTTTGAATTCGGACATGCTGCTTCCTCGCGCCCAGCTTGTATTTGTTATGATTGACAAGGCTGGCATCGATCCGCAGACAGGTCAAACAAGCAAAACAAGAGGGAGGCCGCAATGAACGAGCTCGATTTCTCAGGCAAGCAGGTGCTGGTGGTCGGCGGTTCCAGCGGCATCGGCAACGGCATCGCGCAGGCCTTTCGCGCCAGGGGTGCGCATGTCGCGGTTTGCGGCACGCGTGCTCGGCCTGCGGACTATTCCACCGAGGAAGGCTCCGATCTCACGGGTCTCGCCTACGCGCAGCTCGACGTCAGCGATGCCGGTGCGATCGAAGCGTTCAAGCCGCCCTTCGAACGGCTCGACATCCTGGTGCTCGCGCAGGGCGCAGTGATCTATCGCCGCGGCGAATTCGAGATGGCGGGTTTTCGCAAGGTCGTCGAGGTCAATCTGATGAGCCTGATGGCGTGCGCGACGCGGTTTCATTCCATGCTGCGGGATGCGAAGGGCTCACTGATCATGGTGTCCTCGACCGCCGCCTATCATTCCACCATGGGCAATCCCGCCTACAACGCCTCGAAGACCGGCGCGGTCGGATTGACGCGCACGCTGGGCGAGGCCTGGGCCGAGGACGGCATCCGCGTCAACGGCATCGCGCCCGGGCTCGTCGACACCAAGATGACGAAGGTGACCACCGACAATCCCAAGCGGCTCGAAGGCGCGCTGGCGCGCATTCCGCTGCGGCGATTGGGCACGCCGGCCGACATGGCGGGCGCGGCGCTGTTCCTGGCTTCGCCGCTGTCGTCCTACATCGTCGGCCAGACGTTGGTCGTCGATGGCGGCCTTATCTTGTAGCCTGGATGAGCGAAGCGACATCCGGGACTTTGCTTGCGCGTTCCCGGGTATCGCTGCGCTCACCCGGGCTACGCGTTCTACACTTTCCTAAGCGCAAGGAACTGCGCTGCTTCTGATCGGTTACTTCGGCTGATCACCGAGGAGGATTATCATGGACGCGGATCGGATCATTGGATCAGCCAAGGAAATGGCGGGCGGCGTGGAAGGCACCGTGGGCGAGATGGCGGGAGACGCAAAAACGCAGGCCTCAGGCAAGGCACGGGAAGCCGCGGGGACAGTGCAGAATCTATACGGCCAGGCGAAGGACGCAGCGCGCGAAGCCGCGGACACGGCCACCAGCTACGCCAAGGATGCCTATGAGGCGAGCGGCGATACGTTCCGCGACGGCTCGCAGGCGATTGCGCGGAAGGTGCATGACAACCCGCTCGGCGCGCTGCTGATTGCCGGCGGCATCGGCTTCGCGCTCGCGCTTCTGATGTCGCGCCCCGCGCGCCGCCCGCCGCCGCGCTGGCGCTATTACGGCTAACAGCCAAGCCAATCATTCCGGGGCGCGCGCTACGCGCTCCGGAATGACATCTCAAATCAAAAGAGAAAAATTACCGGAACATTTCGGCCGATCGCCCGACATTAACCGGCGGCCGCGGGATCGCGGGGTTCATATTCGGATTGCGAGGGCCCGGGGGCGGCGCGAGTTGACGCGGTGGCTGCGGCGAACCGAAGCCGAAGAAATCCCGGAATGACGGCGCTGCCTGTGCCGGCTGCTGCGGCGGGAGCTGCGGCTTCTTCGGCGCGAGTTTTGGCGGCGCGACCGCGGCGGCCGTTCCCGGTGAGCCGTGAGCAGCAACGCTGCCGTCAGGCGTTGTCGCCGCCATCGGCGTATCGCCCTTGGCCTGCTCGCGGCCGACTTCGCGGCGCGGCCAGGCATAATCATCGGCACGGCCGGCCGGAGCCGTCAGCGGCTCGCCTTTCACCATCGTCTTCGCAGCGAGCGCATCGACGGCGGCGGGACGCGAGCCCGGCCCGCCCAGCAATTGATCGGTCGAGATCGAGGCCGCAACCAGCGGCACGATCGGGCCGGCCAGCGGCCGCGGCGCGGGCTTGCCGGGCTCGGCGCTGGTGTCGGGCGTCGCCGGCTCGCTCGGCAGCGCGATCGGGCCGGAGCGGCCCGCAAGCAGGCGCGTGATCTCGCGCTCGACATAGTGCGCGAGCTTGCGCGCGCCGGGTTTTGTGAAATAGACGCCATCAGAGCTGCGGAGCTGGCGAATCTGGCCCTCGAAGTCAGGACCCTTCTGAAGGAAGCGGCCGGCTTCATCGACAAAACCGTCCCAGACATCAACATAGGTGATGCCGGCCTTGGCTGCGCCTTCACGGTAGAGGGAATCCAGGAACAGCATGTCCGCCGTGCCCTTCTGCCCGCGGATGGCGGGTAGGCCGACCCAGAGCACCGGAACGCCCTTGGCCTTGAGGACGTTGGCCAGCTCTTCGATCTTCTTGCCGTAGAGCTCGATCCAGCGCTCGTCGCGGAATTCGTAGAGACCGTTCGGGTTGCGCGCCGTCTTCTCCGGCGCGGCGGCCGCCGGCGTATCGGCGTTGTCGGCATCATCCTGCGGCAGGTCAGGATCCGCTGCGGGTTTGTCCTCAGGCTTGGCGGCGGTGTCGGGCTTGGCGTCGCCGGGCTTGCCCGCTGGCTTGCCGCGCGCGCCCTTGTCGTTCTTCTTGTCCTTGTCAGAAGCCTTGTCCGACTTGTCGGCCGCAGGCTCGCGGATCGCGCTGCGGTCGTTGAGGCCGAGCATGACGACGATGATTTCGGGCTTTTCGGTTTCGAGGATGCCTTTCGCCGCAGCCGCCCAATCCGACGGCTCACCCTTCGGCTGGTACTTGATCAGGCCCGAGGTGGTCTTGTGCTTTCGGATCACGCCCATGTCGGGCTGCTCGGTGTAGGCGTCCTCGAGACCATAGGCGAGCCAGTCGGCCATGGCGTCGCCGATCACCAGCACGTTCTTGTCGGGGATGGTGTCGCGCTTGGCCGGCGCCGGCGCGCGCGAGAAATCCTGGCGCGGCGCCTGCGGCTGTTGCTGCTGGAATGGTGCGAAGAAGTCGCCGCCGAACCAGCCACCTCCACCGCCGCCCCGTGGTGGCGGCGGGGCCGCGCGCTGCGGCGGGCCGCCGAAGCCGGGGAAGTTGAAGAACTGCGCCGAGGCCGGGCCCGCGACCGACACCAGGATCGCAAGCGCCGTCCCCAGCGCGATCAGCGGGCCGGTCTCGGTCAGCGCCTTGAACAGGGACTTCTTCGACATGCGATCTCGGACACGCGCAACAGGATTGGAAGTGGCTTGGATATAATAACGGAATCAGGCGCCAAACGGGCAGATTCTCTCGCAGATTCTTCCGCCATACACCGGGGAACAGTCACCCAGGTCAAGGCTGCCTGCCAAAATCCCTGTTCAGGGTTACTTTCGGCGCGATTTACCGCCCGCGCAGCCGGTCCAGCACGTCGGACGACGCAAATCCGTCGGCGGGCACCCCGATCGAGGCCTGGAAGTTGCGCAGGGCCTCCCGGGTCTGGCCGCCGAACTGGCCATCCGGGGTGCCCTTGTAAAAGCCGCGCTGGGCCAGCAGCTGCTGCAGTTCCAGCCGCTCGGTGCGCGACAGCTCCCGCTCCTGGCGCGGCCAGGGCTGCACGAAAGGCTGCCCCCCGCGCAGGCGATCGGCGAAATGGCCGATCGCCAGCGCATAGGCCTCGGCCGGGTTGTACTTCATGATGACGCGGTAATTCTGCAGCATCAGGAAGCCCGGTCCCTGCGCGCCGGCCGGCGCGAGCAGATAGGCCTTCTCCGCCGGATGCGGGAAGGACTGGTTGTTCGGGCGCTTGAGTTCGAGCTTCTCCCACTGCGCGATCGTCATCGCCTTGGCGCGATCGGCCAGCATGTAGTTGAATCCCTCAGGCAAAACGACTTCAAAGCCCCAGGTCTGGCCGGCCTGCCAGCCGTCCTTCTTCAGATTGTTGGCGGTCGAGGCGATCAGGTCGGTCGGATTGTCGACGACGTCGCGCCGGCCATCGCCATCGCCATCGACGGCAAATCGTTTGAATGCGGTCGGCATGAACTGGGTCGGGCCGAAGGCGCCGGCCCAGGAGCCGCGCATCTGCTCAGGCCTGAGATCGCCGCGGTTGAGGATCTCCAGCGCGGAGAGGAATTCGTCCTTGAAATAGGCCTGGCGACGTCCGATGCAGGCGAGCGTCGCGGTCGATTGCAGCACGCTGCGGTCGCCCATCTGCGTCGAGTAGTTGGACTCGATGCCCCAGATCGAGGCGATGATGTAGCGGTCGACGCCGGTGGCCTTTTCGGTGGCGTCGAACTGCGCCTTGTATGTGGCGAGGATCTCGCGGCCCCTGGCGAGGCGGTTGTCGTTCACGAGGATGTCGAGATAGTCCCAGATCGATTTGGTGAACTCCGGCTGCGAATCCATGAGGTCCATGATGCGCAAATCGGGGCTGAGACCTGCGGTGAAGCGCTGGAAATTCTCCTGCGTGATGCCGCGCCGTGCGGCATCGGGCCACATCGCGGCGACGCAATTGTTGAAATTGCCGGCGGCCTCGCGGATCGCGGCCGCCGTCATCAGCGGATGGCCGGAGGCGCCGTCTTCGCCGCTCCAAGGTTGCGCACCGCCATTGCCGGGCGGGGCTTGCGAGGGGGCGGGACTGGGGCCGGAGAAGATGCCGCCGAACAGATTGGAGAGGCCGTTCTGCGCTTGCGCGTGCGCGCAAGCCGGCAGCAGCAAGGCCGCCGCAATCATCGTCGCGGCGGTCACGGAGCCAACCCGTCCTGCCAGTCGTGCCACTGATTGCATCATCTCTCACCCGTCGGCCTGAAATTCCGCCATCAGGAGGCCTGGTAGGCGTTGCCAATAGCTTAACAAAGGTGAAATTTTGGTGACGGCGTTTTTCTTAACTCTGTCAGGGCGAGGCCCCACATCCGCCTTTGTTGGCGGCTGCAAACAGGCTAGCAAGATGCCATTGCTCCGTTCACGTCCTCAGGTATTCGATCGATCCCATGAAAATTCGCAAAGCCGTATTCCCCGTCGCCGGCCTCGGCACCCGCGTCCTGCCCGCCACCAAGGCGATGCCGAAGGAAATGCTGACCATCGTCGACAAGCCGCTGATCCAATACGTCTATGACGAGGCGAGGGAGGCCGGCATCGAGCACTTCATCTTCGTCACCGGCCGCAACAAGAATGTCATCGAGGATCATTTCGACCGGATGTTCGAGCTCGACGCGACGCTGGCTGCGCGCGGCAAGAAGGGCGAGCAGGAGATCCTGGCGCAGAACCAGCCCGATGCCGGCGCCGTCAGCTTCACCCGCCAGCAAGCGCCGCTCGGCCTCGGCCATGCGGTCTGGTGCGCGCGCGACATCGTCGGCAACGAGCCGTTCGCGGTCGTGCTGCCCGACGAGCTCGTGCTCAACACGCCCGGCTGCCTGAAGCAGATGATCGAGATGGCGGCTTCGCTCGGCGAGAAATCCAATTTGGTCGCGGTCGAGGCGGTGCCCGACCATCTCACCCATCAATACGGCATCTGCGGCGTCGGTAAACGCACCGGCAAGATGTTCGAGGTCGACGGCATGGTCGAGAAGCCGGCCAAGGGCACCGCGCCCTCCAACCTCTCGATCACCGGCCGCTACATCCTCCAGCCGGAGATCTTCAAGATCCTGGAAACCCAGGAGCGTGGCGCCGGCGGTGAGATCCAGCTCACCGACGCCATGATCGGCCTCGCCAGGTCGCAAAAATTCTACGGCGTCGAGTTCGAGGGCGAACGCCACGATTGCGGCTCCAAGCCCGGCTTCCTCCGCGCCAACATCGCCTACGGCATGAAGCGCCCGGAGCTGCGCGATGGGCTGATCGCCGAGATGAAAAAGTATCTGGGGCAGTAGCTGCTCCGCGTCGTCCTGGACAAGCGCAGCGCCGATCCAGGACCCATTACCCCAAGACGGCGTTTGGCGAAGACGCGTGGTGATCAGCTCGCGCCACGACTCCTTCTTGGGGTAATGGGTCCTGGCCCCTCGTGCGCAATTGCGCACTAGGCCAGGACGACACGAGAATTAGGCACGCTACTCGCCGCCGATGACAGTCGCCTCACGCCACCAGCGACAGCTGCGGCAGGCTCGCGACCACCGACTGATTGCGCCCGCCAGCTTTCGCGGCATAGAGCGCCTTGTCGGCGGCGGCGACCAGGATCGACGGGTCCATGCCGGCGGTGGGGACCAGGCTGGCGATGCCGCAGGAGACCGTCGTGCTCACCTGATCGTCGGACCAGCCCTGCACCTTGAGGCGGATCGTCTCGGCGACCTTGAAGGCGTCGGTGACCGAAATGTTCGGCAGCAGCACGGCGAATTCCTCGCCACCATAGCGCGCGGCGCAGTCGCCGGCGCGGCTCACCGAGTCGGAGATGCAGATGGCGATGCCGACCAGCACCTGGTCGCCAGCCTGATGGCCGAACGTGTCGTTGTAGGCCTTGAAGTGATCGGCATCGATCATCAACAGCGCGACCGGCGTCTTCTGGCGCATGGCGCGGCGCCATTCGACGTCGATGACGGAATCGAACTTGCGACGGTTCTTCAGGCCGGTGAGCGCGTCCGTCGTCGCCATCTCCTCGAGCTTGCCCTCGGCCTCGGCGCGCCGGCCGATCTCGCGCGCGAGCACCAGCGTCGAGGCCAGCATGAACAGGATCAGCGCCAGCACCACGGCGCCGATGCGATAGGCTTCCTTCTGCCAAAGCTCGAACACGGCGGTCAGCGGCTTGCCTGCCACCACGAACATCGGACCCGTGCCGGTGCTGCGCACGTAGAGACGCGGGGTCGGGTCCACCGGACCCTGGCCGGCGTAGGATCCGCCGGCCTTGAGATTGTCGGCCTTCCAGTTCTGGCGCTCGTTCAAATTCCTGCCGATGATTTCGAGATCGAACGGCCGCCGCATCATGATGGTGCGGTCGCGCTTCAGCACGGTGATGGTGTCGTCGCGGTCGAGGTTCAGCCGCTCGAACAATTCGTGGAAATAGCTGAACCGGATCGAGCCGGCGACGACGCCCATGAAGCCGCCGTCGGTATCGCTGATGCGCCGGCTCAGCACGATGGAATAGGCGCCGCGAAACAGCATCGGACGGCTGATGAAGAGCCCGATGTCGGGATTGTCGCGATGAACCCTGAAATAGTCCTCCTCGCTCCTGACCTCCGGCAGCGGATCGAGCGTGGAGGCGTCGATGGTCAGCCGGCCCTCGGTATCGAACACCTGGATGGCGCCGAAATGCTTGGCGGTTATCGCATGGTCGAACAGGATCAGTTGACGGATCGGCTTCGACACCGTTGCGAGCTCCGGCAGCAACATGCTGCTGGCGACCGCCTTCAGTGACAGGTCGTAGATCTCGATGTTGCGGTTGACGTCGGACTCGATGGTCGTCGCCAAATTCTCCAGCGTCTGGCGGGCGAGCGCCTCCTCGCCGCGGCGCATGTCCAGCATCACGTTGACGCAAATGGCGGAGAAGCCGATCACCGTCACCACGGACGAGATGATCAGCAGCTTCGCCGAAATCCGCCACGGCCGGCGGGCCGTGACTTCGCGCCATCCAGACAGCATCGCTCGCTCCCGATCCTAGTGGATGCGCCCGAAAGCTTGAGTAGTGTTTAAGGCGGGACGGCGCTGCCGCAATGAGTTAAGAATCGGTTTATGCGGCGCACGGTTTTGGGCAGCCTCATGCGAGCGGGACGAGAGGACGATTGTGAACGACTACGACGCGTTGCGCGACTATCTGATGCGGCAGAAGCAGGACGAGTTGGTGCTGAGCTTCGAGCAGATCGAGGAGATCATTGGCGCGGCCCTGCCGCGCGCGGCGCATCGCGCCTCCTGGTGGGACAGCCTGCGCAGCCCCGACATCCAGATGCCGCAACGCGAAGCCTGCCTCGCCGCCGGGTTCGTGGCGACGCGCATGCCCGACGGCCAGAGCGTGCGGTTCAGGAAGCAGAAGAGCGACCGGCGGCGATAGTGCGGCGGCACGCTGCCACCCTCCCCTGGAGGGGGAGGGTCGGCTCACATTGAGCGCAGCGAAATGTGAGTCGGGGTGGGGTGACGGTCTCTCCACCGATGCAGTGCCCGAGTGGAGAGATCACCCCACCCCGCTCGCGCTCCGCGCGATCGACCCTCCCCCTCCAGGAGAGGGTAAGAGAGCCTAGCTCGCCGCTTCCAGCCGCACTTCCGTCAGCAGCCGCATCGCGGCATCCGCGTCCATCGGCTCGCCGAAGGCGAAGCCTTGGGCGTATTCGCAGCCCATCTGGTAGAGCTCGACCGCGTCGGAATCGGTCTCGGCGCCCTCGGCCACCACGTCCATGCCGAGATCGTGCGCGAGCGCGATGATCGATTTCAGAATCACCGGGCGGGTGCCGCGGCTGGTGGTGCGCACGAACGACTGGTCGATCTTGATGGTGTCGAACGGGAAGCGCTGCAGATAGGCCAGCGAGGAATGGCCGGTGCCGAAATCGTCGAGCGAGAGCCCGGTGCCGAGCTCGCGGATCCGCGTCAGCATTTGCGCTGCGTGCTCCGGATTCTCCATCACCAGCGATTCCGTCAGTTCCAGCTTGAGCGTGCCGCGCGCCACCGAGGAGCGTGAGAGCACGGTGCGGATGTCGTGGATCAGATCGTGGCGCAGCAATTGCCGCGACGACACGTTGACGGAGGCGAAGATCGGCTCGCGCGAGCGCATCGCGCGCTGCCACACCGCGAGCTGCTTTGCGGTCTGGTCGAGCACGAACATGCCGAGGTCGACGATCAGCCCAGTCTCTTCTGCGATGGTGATGAATTCCGACGGCGCCATGCGCCCGAGCTTCGGATGGTCCCAGCGCGCCAAGGCCTCGAAGCCCGCGATCGAACGATCCTCCAGCCGCACGATCGGCTGGTACAGGATCGTGATCTCCTTCCGCTCGATGGCGCGGCGCAATTCGCTCTCCAGCGTCAGCCGGTCGGTCTTCCGCGCACGCATCGCCGGCTTGTAGACGTCGATGCGGTCGCCGCCGATGCGCTTGGAGTGATACATCGCAAGCTCGGCGTCCTTGATGATCTCGTCCGTCAGTTGGGTCTGCGGATCAGACAAAGCGAGGCCGATCGAAGCCGTGAGGAATATCTCGCGGTCGTTGAACGCGATCGGCGCGCGGATGGTCTTGCGGATGGTCTCGGCGAAGGCGGTGATGCGGGCAGGGTCCTGCTCCGACAGCAGGATCAGGCCGAACTGGTCACCGGCGAGCCGGGCCAGCGTGTCCTGCGGCTTCAGGATGCGGGTGAGGCGGCGCGCCAGCGTCAGCAGGATGGAATCGCCGACCGCGATGCCGACGGAATCGTTGACCTGCTTGAAGCGGTCGAGGTCGATCACCATCAGCGTCGGCCGCAGCGTCGGCATGGTCTTGGCGAAGTGCGCCACCGCCCCCAGCCGGTCCATGAACAGTTTGCGGTTGGGCAGGCCGGTGAGGTTGTCATGCACGGAATCGTGCAGCAGACGTTCTTCCGCGTTGCGCAGCTCGGTGACGTCGGTGAGGGTGCCGACCACGCGCGAGACCTCGCCGTCGGAGCCGACCACCGGGCGCGCCTTCAGCGCGAACCACATGAAGTGGCCGTCCGGGGTGCGCAGGCGGAAATCCTGCACCAGGCGGCCGCGGCGCTGGTCGAGCACGCTGTCGAGCGCGGCGCGGAAACGGTCCTGGTCGAGCGGATGCAGCACTTCGAGCCAGGACGCGGCCGGGCCTTCCAGCGTGCCGCGCTTGAGGCCGAGCAAGGCCTCGGTCTCGGGGCTGGTGAAGACCTTGTCGGCGGACACGTCCCAGTCCCAGATCAGATCGCCGGAGCCGGCCAGCGCCAGTGCGCGGCGCTCGATGTCGGAGACGACGCCCGTCGAGGCGCCGCCGCCGGCGAAGGCGTGCTGCATCACCGTGAAGCCGATCAGCATCACGATCAGCACGAGGCCGCCGAGCAGGGCCGGGCCGACGATGTCGTTGGTGACGGAGCCGGCGACCGTCATGCCGGCCGCGACCACCCACACCACCAGCAGGAACCAGGTCGGGATCAGCAGCACCGCGCGGTCGAAGCCGTGGGTGGAGAGATAGACGATCAGCGCAAAGCCGGCGAAGGCGATCAGCACCAGCGAGATGCGCGCGATGCCGGAGGCCACTGCGGGATCGAACAGCGCGAGCGCGACGAGCGAGCCAAGGAAGGCCAGCCAGCCGACCGTGATGTGCGAATAGCGCACATGCCAGCGGCTGAGGTTCAGATACGCAAACAGGAATACCAATAGCGTCGCCGCCAGGATCGCTTCACCCGCCGCGCGCCAGATGCGCTCGGCGTTGTTCGACATGTCGAGCACCTTGCCCCAGAAGCCGAAATCGACGCCGATATAGACCAGCACCGCCCAGGCCAGCGCCGCGGCGGCCGGGAACATGATGCTGCCCTTCACCACGAACAGGATGGTCAGCACCAGTGCGAGCAAGCCGGAGATGCCGATCACGATGCCCTGATAGAGCGTGAAGGAGTTGACCTTGTCCTTGTAGGCTTCCGGCTCCCACAGATAGAGCTGCGGCAGCTTGTCGGTGCGCAGCTCCGCGACGAAGGTGACGACGGCGCCGGGATCGAGCGTGATGCGGAACACGTCCGCGGTTGCGCTTTCCTGACGTTCGGGCCGGTCGCCGATCGAAGGCGTGATGGTGGCGATACGCGACAGGCCGAGGTCGGGCCACAGCAGCCCTGACGAGACGATGCGGTAATGCGGGGCGACGATCAGGCGGTCGAGCTGGTCGTCGGTGTTGTTGGCGAGCGCGAACACCACCCAGTTCTGGCCACCTTCGCGGGCGCGCACCTCGATGCGGCGGACGATGCCGTCGGTGCCGGGCGCGGTCGAGACCTGGATGCGGTCGGCATCGCTGCGCTGATGCTCGAGCACGCCGGTGAGGTCGATCGCGGGCGCGTCACTGCGAACGCTGACAGCGTCGAGCGCGCGTGCAGGGGACGCGGCAACGAGCATCATGAGGCCCAGCGCGATGGGCGCGAGGCACCTGAGCAGACGCAAGGTCAGTTCTCCGCGTTCGACGCAAACTTCGAGTGCAAGGCGATTTCAGACCGGACGGAACGGGTTCGGTGCGTCGCGATAGATGCCACGAAAGCGAGGAAAATCAAAGGGTTTCCGCCCTGTCCCTGTGGGCCGGCGGCCTACACCTCCAACACAATTTTGCCAATATGTGCGCTGGTCTCCATGCGCCGGTGGGCGTCGGCTGCCTTTTCCAGCGGGAAAGTGCTATCCATCAGCGGCTTGATGCGGCCTTCACGCAAAAGCGGCATCACTTTCGCCTCAATCGCGGCCACCATCGCCGCCTTGTCCGCATTACTACGGGGGCGCAGCGTCGAGCCGGTATGGGTCAGGCGCTTCACCATCACCTTGGCAATGTTGACGTTGACCTTGGGGCCGTTGAGCGTCGCGATCTGGACGATGCGGCCGTCGACCGCGGCGGCATCATAGTTGCGATCGACATAGTCGCCGGCGACCATGTCGAGGATCAGGTTGACGCCGACCTTGTTGGTCTCTTCCTTGACCACGGAGACGAAGTCTTCCGTCTTGTAGTTGATGGCGCGGTCGGCACCCAGCTTGAGGCAGGCATCGATCTTGTCCTGCGATCCCACCGTGACGAACACCTTCGCGCCGAACGCTTTGGCAAGCTGGATCGCCATGGTGCCGATGCCTGAGGAGCCGCCATGGATCAGCAGCGTCTCGCCCGCCTTGAGACCGCCGCGCTCGAACACGTTGTGCCAGACCGTCATCAGGGTTTCCGGCAGCGCGCCGGCTTCCTTGATCGACAGCGCCGGCGGCACGCTCATGGCCTGGGCGTCCTGGGCGATGCAGTACTGCGCATAGCCGCCGCCGGCGACGAGCGACATCACCTTGTCGCCGATCTTGTGCCGCTTGGCATTGCTGCCCACGGCCACCACTTCGCCGGCAATCTCCAGGCCCGGCAGGTCGCTGGCGCCGGGCGGCGGCGGATAGGCGCCGGAGCGCTGCGCGACGTCCGGCCGGTTGACGCCGGCGGCCTCGACCTTGACCAGGATCTCGTCGGGCCCGGGCTGCGGCACGGTGCGTTGTTCCGGCACCAGCACCTCCGGTCCGCCGTGCCGGGAGATGGCGACCACGGTCATTTGCGCGGGCAGCTTGTCCATGATGTGTCCTTGAGCAAAGGTGCGGAATGGAATGAGGCCATTGCTTAGCCAGCGCGCTCCACGCTGGCAACCTCGGCCTGGTAGATCGCGCGAACGCAGGAGGAACGACGATGCCGACGGAAGACGACGACCGCCCGCGCAAGAAGATCAGCCATGAAATCGGACAGGATCTCTCACTGTTGTCGGTGGAGGAGCTGACCGAGCGCGTGACGGTTCTGAAAACCGAGATCGCAAGACTGGAAGAAGCCGCCACCAAGAAGCGCGCCTCGCGCGATGCGGCGAACAGTTTTTTCAAGTCGTAGTTGCCGCCACACCAACAGCGGTCGTCCCGGCGAAGGCCGGGACCCATACTCCGTGCAAGCAGTTTGGCGGAGACTCGGAGTTACCAGCTCGCGCGACAACCACTCCCTGTGGTTATGGGTCCCGGCCTTCGCCTGGACGAGGTGGAGAATTTGTTCCCCCGCACACTCGGCCACTGGCCGAGATGGCTAACGAACTCTCAAAAATTTAGCTCGTTTACGGTCGATTAAGCTTTCGGGTTTATGACTGGAACCGTCCTCGTTTGGACACCGAGTGGCTCCTGTCCACTCTGTTTGACGCCTCCCTGTTATCAACTTTCAAAGCCGCCGGTCTCCGGCGGCTCTTTTTTTGCGTCCACTCCCGCTTTTTTGCGTCTCCTTCCGGTTGAATTCCTGGCAATGACCCGCGGAAACCATATCCGCGCTTGTCGCTGGACTCCGCGCTCCCAGCGCGCAATGATTTGTTCATCATAAGCCGGCGCCAAGCCGGAGAGTCAGACAGTTGCGTAAGGGGCGTTAACCATGGAACGTTTGCAGGCCGACGGCGCTCTCGTTCAACTCAGCGAGCGGTTCACCAATTCTGCGGCGTTCAGCGTCCTGTTCCGCGAGGGCATGGACCTCGTCGAGGAAACCGCCGCCTATCTCGACGGCGCCGGCCGCACGGAGGCCAAGGCACTCGACCGTGCCGTCAGCCTGACTTATGCGACCGAAAGCATGCGTCTCACCACGCGCCTGATGCAGCTCGCCTCGTGGCTGCTGCTGCACCGCGCGGTGAAGGAAGGCGAGATGACACTGAGCCAGGCCAATCGCGAGAAGACCAAGGTCAAGCTCTCCGCCGCCGATCCCGGCCCCGCCGACACCATCGAGAAGCTGCCCTCGCAGCTCCAGGATCTGATCCACCGCTCGATGAGCCTCCAGACCCGCGTGCGCCGTCTCGACACCACCATCCACACCCCGCCGGCCGAGCACGTCCCGATCGGCAACCCGCTGGTGCCGCACCTGAACGCGCTGAAGGCCGCGTTCGAGCGGTAGAGTCTCCGCCCGCGTCATTGCGAGCGAAGCGAAGCAATCCAGAATCCCTCCGCGGAGACAGTCTGGATTGCTTCGTCGCAAGAGCTCCTCGCAATGACGGCCCCAAAACAAAAACGCCCCTGGTCTCCCAGGGGCGTTTTTCGTCGCAGCCTTGCGGCCGGATCAATCCTTTTTGAGGAAGCCCGAAAACTTCTTCTGGAAGCGCGAGACGCGGCCGCCGCGGTCCATGATCTGGGCGTTGCCGCCGGTCCAGGCCGGGTGCGATTTCGGGTCGATGTCGAGGTTCAGCGTGTCGCCTTCCTTGCCCCAGGTCGAGCGGGTCAGGTACTCGGTTCCGTCGGTCATGACGACCTTAATCGTATGATAGTTCGGGTGAATTTCGGCTTTCATGGCAATTCCTCGGCGCCCGGGCGCCTCTTGGGTGGCTAGCGAATGACGGATTTGGCCGGCTCTATACCTCACGAACCCCCGCAAAACAAGCCATATGCCGGCTGGTGAACCGGGCTTGCCCCTAAGGGACATCCCGGATTTGCCACTACCGTTGCACCAGCCTATTGGGAGCAAACGAATGCAATGGGTCGGATCTCATGAGCGCAGTGGAACGGCTTGATGAACAGTATGTTCAGCCCGAAATGAATTCCCAAGTGAATTCCGCCGATACCCCGTCGATCGAGGCCGATCTGATCGAGCAGCCCGCCAAGGGCCGCGCCAAACTCCGGCCGCTGCTCGCGCTCGCGCCTTATGTGAGCCGCTATCGCGGCCGCGCCGCACTGGCCTTCGTCGCGCTGACGATCGCGGCACTGACCACGCTGCTGGTGCCGGTCGCGGTGCGCCGGATGATCGATTTCGGCCTGACGCCCGAGGGCATCGAGCTGATCAACAGCTACTTCTCCGTGATGCTCGCGGTGGTCGCCGTGCTGGCGCTGGCGAGCGCCGCGCGCTACTACCTCGTGATGACGATCGGCGAGCGCATCGTCGCCGACCTCAGGCGCGATGTCTTCGGCCATCTGTTGTCGCTCTCGCCGACCTTCTTCGACTCCGCGCGCAGCGGCGAGCTGATCTCGCGCCTCACCGCCGACACCACCCAGATCAAATCCGCCGTCGGCGCCTCGGTATCGATCGCGCTGCGCAATCTCATGATGTTCCTCGGCGCCGCCGCGATGATGGTGATCACCAGCCCGAAATTGTCGGGCTTCGTGCTGCTGGCGATACCCTTGATCGTGCTGCCGCTGGTCGCGTTCGGGCGCTGGGTGCGGCGGCTGTCGCGCAATGCGCAGGACACGCTCGCCGACGCCTCCGCCTATGCGGGCGAGCTGGTCGGCGCGATCCGCACCGTGCAGGCCTATACCAGCGAGCAGTTCGCCGAAAAGCGCTTCGGTGGCAATGTCGAGCAGGCCTATGAGGCGGCGCGCACCTCGACCCAGGCCCGCGCCGTGCTCACCGCCATCATCATCTTCATCGTATTCGCAAGCGTGGTCGCGATCCTCTGGATCGGCTCGCATGACGTGCTCACCGGTGCGATCACGCCGGGCCGGCTCGGTCAGTTCGTGCTCTATGCGGTGTTCGCCGCGGCGGGCCTCGGCCAGCTCAGCGAGGTCTGGGGCGAGGTATCGGCGGCCTCGGGCGCGGCCGAGCGCCTGTTCGAGATCTTGCATGTCAGTCCCGAGATCACCGCGCCTGCGTCGCCGCGCGCACTGCCGGTGCCGGCGCGCGGCGAGGTCGGGTTCGATCGGGTCAGCTTCGCCTATCCGGCGCGGCCCGACGTCAAGGTGCTTGACGCGGTGTCGTTCACCGTGCGCCCCGGCGAGAAGGTCGCCATCGTCGGCCCCTCCGGCGCCGGCAAGAGCACGATCTTTCATCTGCTGCTGCGCTTCTACGATCCGCGCAGCGGCGCGATCGCGCTCGACGGCGTGCCGGTCAGGTCCGCCGACCCGCGCGATGTCCGCGCTCGCATCGCGCTGGTGCCGCAGGAATCCGTAGTGTTCGCGGCATCCGCTCGCGAGAACATCCGGTTCGGTCGTCCCGATGCCACCGATGCCGAGGTCGAGCGCGCCGCCGAGCTCGCGCATGCCGCCGAGTTCATCCGCCGCCTGCCCGAAGGTTTCGAGACGGCGCTCGGCGAGCGCGGCGTGACGCTCTCTGGCGGCCAGCGCCAGCGCATCGCCATCGCTCGCGCCATCCTGCGCGATGCGCCGCTGCTGCTGCTCGATGAAGCCACCTCCGCGCTCGATGCCGAAAGCGAGACGCTGGTGCAGACCGCGCTGGAAGAGCTGATGCGCCACCGCACCACGCTGGTGATCGCGCATCGCCTCGCCACCGTGCTGTCCTGCGACCGCATCCTGGTGATGGACCAGGGCAGGATCGTCGAACAGGGCACGCATGCCGAGCTGGTCGCCGCGAACGGCCTCTATGCGCGGCTGGCGCGGTTGCAGTTTGAGGGGGCGTGAGGCGGAGGCGTTCGTGAGAGTGTTGCGAGCGCGTCCTACAATCTCGTCATTGCGAGCGAAGCGAAGCAATCCAGAATGTCTCCGCGGAGAGACTCTGGATTGCTTCGTCGCAAGAGCTCCTCGCAATGACGTGGGGAGGGAGCTGCGCACCACAACTGGGAGAGCGTCCCAGCGGACATCACCGGCACTTCGGCGAGAGCGTCGGCACATTCGGCCACGGCCAGTTCTTCCAGCTGCCGTCCTCGCCGACGCAGGCCGATGCTGCAGGGCCGCTCGTATCGAGTTGCGTCGCAAAGCGCTGGTCGACATAGGTCGTCGATAGATATCCGGCGACGATGACGCCCAGAAAGACCGAGGAACCCTTGGCCAGATCGCGCAGCTTCATCGATCGTCTCCATCCGCTTGTCGTCGCTGCTCTGGCTACAACGACTAACAGACGTCGCGGGATCCCGACGTGACAGGCCTCACGCCCGCCATGCCATCTTCAGCACTGGCCGCCCCGAGGTCGGGTTCACATCGTCGCCGGCATGGGCAAAGCCGTTGCGCTCGTAGAAGCGGATGGCGCGGGCGTTGTCCTTGTTGACGAGCAGCGTGACACCTGAGGGTGACAGCCGCTTGGCCTCATCCACCAGCAGCCTTGCTGCGTCCGAGCCCCAATGGGCGGGATCGACCACGAGCTGGTCGAGATAGCCGTCACCGTCGATGGTCACGAAGCCGGTGAGCGCGCCGTCCGCTTCCGCGACCACGATGGACGCCTTCGGCACCAGGTCCTTGCGCCACCGTTCGCGCCACCAATCGAGGCGGGCGGCGAAGTCGATCTGCGGATAGGCCTGCTGCCACGTGCGATGCCAGAGGTCGATGGTGGCGGCCTCGTCCTCGGGTCGGTAGGGGCGGAGGTGGAGGGCGCTCACTACCGCTCCGTCAGCTTCAGCTCGATGCGGCGGTTGCGCTTGTAGGCCTCTTCCGTGTTGCCGGTATCGAGCGGCTGGAATTCACCAAAACCGGCGGCGACGAGGCGCTGGGCGGGCACGCCGAGCGAGATCAGGTATTGCACCACCGAGATGGAGCGGGCGGCGGAGAGGTCCCAGTTCGACTTGAAGTTCGGGCCGTTGACCGGGCGCACGTCGGTATGGCCGTCGACGCGCAGCACCCAGGGAATCTCGCTCGGGATCTTCTTGTCGAGGTCGATCAGCGCGGTCGCCAAGGTGTCGAGCTCGGCGCGACCCTCGGGCAGCAAGGTCGCCTGTCCGGTGTCGAAGAACACTTCGGACTGGAACACGAAGCGGTCGCCGACGATGCGGATGTCGGGGCGGTTGCCGAGGATGGCGCGCAGGCGGCCGAAGAACTCCGAGCGGTAGCGCGACAATTCCTGCACGCGCTGCGCCAGCGCCACGTTTAGGCGCGAGCCGAGATCGGCGATCCGGTTCTGCGATTCCTTGTCGCGCTTCTCGGAGGCATCCAGCGCCTCTTCCAGCGCCGCCAATTGCCGGCGCAGCGCGCTGATCTGCTGGTTCAGCACCTCGATCTGCGCCAGTGCCCGCGCCGAGACCGCTTTCTCGGAGTCCAGCGCCTTGCCGAGCTCGGCGGTCTTGCCTTGCGCGTCGCTCCCGGCATTGGCGAGACCTTCATACAGGCCCTTCATGCGGTCGCGTTCGGATTCGGCCGAGGCAAGGCCGGCCCGCAGTTGCGACACCTGGTCGTCGAGCGAGAGCTTGCCGAGCTTCTCCAGCGACAAGAGCTCGTTGAGCTGCGCGATCTTGGCGTTGAGCTGTTCCAGCGCCTTGTCCTTGCCGGTCACCTCCTGCGACAGGAAGAACTGCACGACCAAAAACACCGACAGCAGGAACACGATCGACAACACCAGCGTCGACAGCGCGTCGACGAAGCCGGGCCAGTAGTTGAAGGCGCCTTCATTGCGGCGGCCGCGGGCAAGAGCCATGATCGTCTCCGTTTCATTCGTGTCCCGGACGCGCTGCAGCGTAAAACGCTGCTGCGCAGAGCCGGGACCCAGAATCACTCGTCGAATGGACCCCGGATCAGCGACGCATCACTTCGTGCTGCATCGCGTCCGGGGCACGAGATCTTTCGTCCTGTTCTCAACTCTTCTCGGGCTGGCGCGCAATGCGCTCCAACAGGCGCCGGATCTCGCGGTTCTGTTCGCCCTGGCCGTCGGCCCATTCGCGGATCATCTGCTGCTCGGTGCGCATGTGCGAGACCAGCGCCTGGATGGCTTCGGCGAGGCTCGCCATCGCCGCGGTGGTGCCGCGGTTCGAGCTGCCTTCCTCGAGCACGGAGCGCAGCCGTTCGACCGCGGCCTGGAGCTCGCCGCTGGCCACGCCACCGCCGCCGGAAGCGACCGCCACTTCGCCGCTGCCATATTCGCGCACGGTGGTGGCGAGCCAGTCTTCGAGGTCGGTGTAGAAGCGGTTCTGTGCCTGGCTCGATTGCAAATCGAGAAAGCCGAGGATCAGCGAGCCGGCGAGGCCGAACAGCGAGCTCGAGAACGAGATGCCCATGCCGCCGAGCGGGGCGGCCAGCCCCTCTTTCAGCGTGTCGAACAGGGCGCCGGAATCACTGCCGACCTTGAGCCCGTCGATCACCTTGCCGACCGAGCCGACCGTCTCGATCAGGCCCCAGAAGGTGCCGAGCAGGCCGAGGAAGACGAGCAGGCCGGTCATGTAGCGGGAGATGTCGCGGGCCTCGTCCAGGCGGGTCGCAATCGAATCGAGCAGATGCCGCATCGTGGTCTGGGTGATCGACATCCGCCCCGAGCGCTCGCCGCCGAGAATCGCCGCCATCGGCGCCAGCAGCTTCGGGTGCCGGGCTGGCGCCAGGCCGGGATCGGCGATGCGGAAATTATTGACCCAGGACACCTCAGGGTAGAGCCGGATGACCTGGCGGAAGGCCAGCACGATGCCGATGAACAGCACCGCCCCGATCAGGGCGTTGAGGCCGGGATTGGCGAAGAAGGCCTGGATGATCTGCTTGTAGAGCACCACGCCCACCAGCGCACACAGCACCAGGAAGACCAGCATCCGCACCAGGAAGACGCTGGGCGAGGACAGTTTGGTGTACTCGATATCCATGGTGGAGCGGGAAGTGCCAGACCGCATGCCGGTATCATCCATTACGAAGCTTGCTTGCGGGCGCACTATGGCACAGCGCCGGCCCAAAAAAAGCGCCGGATGCGCCGATTTCGGGGACAGCCTGGGGAACTTGGACCGAAAGCCGCGCTTTGATAGGCCGGTGTCTGCAAGAGCTCGCCATTCGGGGGCCGCATGAGCGTCGTTTCCGCGATCATCGGGACTGCCGAACGTGTGCCGTTGCCGGACGTGGTGATGCGTGCCGCGATCCAGCGCCTGTGCTCGCGCACGGCGACACGCCTGTCCAAGCTGGGGGCGGCCGACGATGCCGCCTTCGCCGGGCGGATGATGCTGCGGCCGATCGAGGACGCGGATGCTGCCCGCGGCCGGCATGACGAGGTGCCCGCTTCCTTCTTCGCGCAGGTGCTCGGCCCCAACCGGAAATATTCGTGCTGTTTCTACAAGACCGATGCGACCAACTTGCAGGAGGCGGAGGAGGAGGCGCTGCGCCAGACCGTCGAGCATGCCGGTCTTGCCGACGGGCAGACCATCCTCGAGCTCGGCTGCGGCTGGGGCTCGCTGTCGCTGTGGATCGCGCGGCAGTTTCCGCACGCGAAAGTGACGGCCGTGTCGGCCTCGCAGGCGCAGCGCGCTTATGTCGAGGAGGAGGCGCGGCGGCGCGGGCTGTTGAACCTGCGGGTCGTCATCGCCGACATGAACGTGTTCGCGCCCGAGGGGCAGTTCGACCGCATCGTTTCGGTCGAGACGTTCGAGCACATGATGAACTGGCGCAAGCTGATGACGCGCCTGCGCGCGTGGCTCGCGCCCGACGGGCGCTTCTTCATGCATGTGGTCTCCCATCGCTCCGGGTCCCATCTGTTCGACCCGGCCAATCGCGAGGACTGGATCGCGCAGCACGCCTTCACGGGCGGGATGATGCCGAGCCATCACCTCGTCAGGCAATTCGACGACATCTTCGCAATCGAGAAGGAATGGTGCTGGAGCGGCACGCATTACCAGCACACCGCGAACGACTGGCTCGCCAATTTCGATGCGCATCGCGCCGCCATCGAGACCTCATTGCGCAAGGCCTATGGCAAGGAGACCGCACTTTGGATGCGGCGCTGGCGCTGGTTCCTGCTGGCGACGTCCGGGCTGTTCGGCTACGCCGACGGAACCGAATGGGGCGTCAGCCATTACCGGATGAAAGCCGCCGCCTGATTGCGATGTTCCGTCGCAGCACGCGGCGATGGAGCCCGACTCACAATCAAGTGAGTCCACAAAAACCATCAAGATTCAACACGATACGCCGTGTGACAATGAGCCGCCCGCGTCATGCGTTGCATCGCAGCAGGCGCATTCTATTTTGGCGGCATCGGCCGCGTGCAAAGAGCCCAGAACGGGCCCGCGCGGAGCGTGATCAGTTACAACAAAATCGGGGCGACTCACTTCATGTCTGGACTTCGTGCGCGATCGGCATGCGTTGCAATGATGCTCGCGGCCTTAGCGCCGCTGCTGGTGGGCTGCGACGAGTCCAGCTCCGCCGTATCCGCCGCTCCGCCGTCCGACCCTGACGTCAGCATCGTCGTCATCAAGCCGCAGCCGCGCGCCGTGGTGCGGGAGCTGCCGGGCCGTATCGCGCCGACGCGCGTCTCCGACGTGCGGCCGCGCGTCTCCGGCATCGTGGTCGAGCGCCTGTTCCGCCAGGGCAGCGAGGTGAAGGCGGGCGATCCGCTCTACCGCATCGATCCTCGCCCGTTCGAGGTCGAGGTGTTGGCCAACGAGGCCGCGGTCGCCAAGGCCGAAGCTGCTGCGATGCAGGCGCACCAGCAGGCACGCCGCATCGCCACGCTCACCAAGGATCGCGCCGCGCCGGAAGCCGAGAACGAAAAGGCCATCGCCGCCGAGCGGCAGGCCCAGGCCGAGGTCGAGGGACGCAAGGCGGACCTCGCGCGCGCAAAACTCAATCTCGATTACGCTACCGTGCGCGCGCCGATCGACGGTGTCGTCGGTGCGGCGCTGGTCAGCGAAGGCGCGCTCGTTGTGCAGAACGAGACCAATCTCGCCAGCATCCAGCAGCTCGATCCGATCTATGCCGACTTCACCCAATCGGTGACCGAGCTCAACCAGCTCCGCCGCGCCTTCGAAACCGGCGATCTCGAGCGTATCGCGCCCGACGCCGCCAAGGTGCGACTCGTGCTCGATGACAACACCACCTATTCGCTCGACGGCAAGCTGCTGTTCTCCGACGCCAAGGTCGATGCCCACACCGGCCAGGTGACACTGCGCGGCGAATTCCGCAATCCCAAGCGCGAGCTCCTGCCGGGCATGTATGTCCGCGTCCGCATCGACCAGGGTCTGGACGCCGACGCGATCGCGGTGCCGCAGCAGGCGATTCAGCGCAATGGCGGCGGCGGCAGCGAGGTCTTCGTCGTCAAGGACGACAACCACATCGCGGTGCAGGCCGTGCGCACCGGTTCGGTGCAGGACGGATTCTGGTTCATCACCGAAGGCCTGAAGGCCGGTGACAAGGTCGTGGTCGAAGGCTTCCAGAAATTCGCGGCCGGCGACAAGGTCAAACCGCAATCATGGTCGGAGGCGGACGCGACTGCGGACAACCGGCACGCCCAGAAGCTCACGCGGTAACGCGCCATGCCGAGTTTCTTCATCGACAGGCCGATCTTTGCCTGGGTGGTCGCGCTATTCATCTGCTTGATCGGTGCGATTGCGGTTCCGCTGCTGCCGATCGCGCAATATCCGATCATCGCGCCGCCCTCGATCTCGGTCTCGACCAGCTATCCCGGCGCCTCGCCGGAAAACCTCTACAACAGCGTCACGCGGCTGATCGAGGAGGAGCTCAACGGCGCCTCCGGCATCCTCAATTTCGAATCGACCAGCGATTCGCTCGGCCAGGTCGAGATCATCGCCAACTTCCAGCCGGGCACCGATACCAGCGCCGCCTCGGTCGAGGTGCAGAACCGCATCAAGCGCGTCGAGGCGCGCCTGCCGCGCGCGGTGATGCAGCAGGGCATCCTGATCGAGGAAGCCTCCAGCGCGGTGCTTCAGATCATCACACTGAACTCGACCGACGGCAGCCTCGATGAGGTCGGCCTCGGCGACTTCATGATCCGCAACGTGCTCGGCGAGATCCGCCGCATTCCCGGCGTCGGCCGCGCCACGCTCTACTCGACCGAGCGCAGCTTGCGCGTCTGGGTCGATCCGGCCAAGCTGGTCGGCTATGGGCTGACCGCCGACGACGTCAACAAGGCCATCGCCGCGCAGAACGCGCAGGTCGCCTCGGGCAGCATCGGCGCCGAGCCGTCGACGTCGAGCCAACGCACCTCCTCGCTGGTGCTGGTCAAAGGCCAGCTCTCGTCCCCGGACGAGTTCGGTGCCATCATCCTGCGCGCCAACGCCGACGGTTCGACCGTGCGCCTGCGCGACGTCGCGCGCATCGAGGTCGGCGGACTCAGCTACCAGTTCAACACGCGCCTCGACGGCAAGCCGACTGCCGGTCTGTCCGTGCTGATGTCGCCCACCGGCAATGCGCTGGCGACCGCGAGTGCCGTCGAAGAGAAGATGAAGGAGCTGTCGCGCTTCTTCCCGGCCAACATCACCTACGAGATCCCCTACAACATCACGCCCGTGGTCGAGGCTTCGATTAAGAAGGTGCTGTCGACGCTGGTCGAGGCCGTGGTGCTGGTGTTCGTGGTGATGTTCTTGTTCCTCCAGAACATCCGCTACACCATCATTCCGACCATTGTGGTGCCGGTGGCGCTGTTGGGGGCCTGTTCCACGCTGCTGCTCGCCGGCTACTCCATCAACATGCTCTCGATGTTCGGCATGGTGCTCGCGGTCGGCATCCTCGTCGACGACGCCATCGTCGTGGTCGAGAACGTCGAGCGCATCATGGCCGAGGAAGGCCTGCCGCCGAAGGAAGCGACCCGCAAGGCGATGTCGCAGATCACCGGCGCCATCATCGGTATCACCTTGGTGCTGATGGCGGTGTTCGTGCCGATGGCGTTCTTCCCGGGCTCGGTCGGCATCATCTACCGCCAGTTCTCCGTGACCATGGTCGCGGCGATCGGCTTCTCCGCCTTCCTGGCGCTGTCGCTGACGCCGGCGCTGTGCGCGACCCTGCTCAAGCCTGTCGCGGCCGGTCACGGCCACGCCGGGAAGGGCGTGTTCGGCTGGTTCAACCGCATGCTCGAAGGCGGCAAGGAGGGCTATTCCCGAACCGTCGGCTTCTCGCTGAAGCGCACCGGCCGCCTGATGCTGGTTTATGTCGCGTTGCTGGTCGGCCTGTCCTGGGCCTTCGTCAACCTGCCTGGCGGCTTCCTGCCCGTCGACGATCAGGGCTTCGTCACCACCGACGTGCAGACGCCGTCGGATTCGTCCTATGCCCGCACCGAGGCGGTGATCGAGAAGGTGGAAAAATACCTGGCGCAGCGGCCCGGTGTCGACAACGTCACTTTCCTCACCGGCTTCAGCTTCTCCGGCCAGGGCATGAACACCGCGCAGGCCTTCATCACCTTGAAGGACTGGTCCGAGCGCGGACCGAAGGATTCGGCCGCGGCGATCGTCAACGACATCAACCGCGATCTGTCCTCGATCCGCGATGCCAAGATCTCAGCCCTCCAGCCGCCGCCGATCGACAATCTCGGCAATTCCTCGGGCTTCTCGTTCCGCCTCCAGGACCGCGGCCAGAAGGGCTATCCGGCGCTCATGCGCGCCGCCGATCAGCTGATCGCGGAGGCCAATGCGAGCCTGGTGCTGCAGAAGGTCTATATCGAAGGCCTGCCCGAGGCCGGCGTGGTCAATCTCGTGATCGACCGCGAGAAGGCCGGCGCCTTCGGCGTCACCTTCGAGGACATCAACAACACGATCTCGACCAATCTCGGCTCGAACTACATCAACGACTTCCCGAACCGCGGCCGCATGCAGCGCGTCGTGGTGCAGGCAGATAGCCGCGACCGCATGCGGACCGAGGACATCCTCAACTACAACGTCAAGAACAGCCGCGGCCAGCTGGTGCCGTTCTCGTCCTTTGCCACGGTGGAATGGGCGCGCGGGCCGACCCAGATCGCCGGCTTCAACTACTATCCGGCGGTGCGCATCTCCGGCGAAGCGAAACCCGGCTTCACCTCGGGCGACGCGATCGCCGAGATGGAGCGGCTCGCCGGCAAATTGCCGCGCGGCTTCGGCTATGAATGGACGGGGCAGTCGCTCCAGGAGAAGCTCTCGGGCTCGCAGGCGCCATTCCTGCTGGCGCTGTCGGTGTTCGTGGTGTTCCTGTGCCTTGCCGCACTCTATGAAAGCTGGACCATTCCGCTCGCGGTGCTGCTGACCGTACCGCTCGGCATCGTCGGGGCAGTGAGCGCGGCGATGCTGCGGGGCCTGCCCAACGACGTCTATTTCACCGTCGGCCTGATCACCATCATCGGCCTCGCGGCAAAGGACGCGATCCTGATCATCGAGTTCGCGAAAGATCTGCGCAAGGAAGGCAAGCCGCTGGTGGAAGCCACCATCGAGGCCTGCCGCCTGCGCTTCCGCCCGATCCTGATGACCGGCCTTGCCTTCATCTGCGGCGTGCTGCCGATGGCGATCGCCCACGGCGCCGGCGGCGCCAGCCAGCAGGCGCTCGGCAGTGTTGTGATGGGCGGTATGATCGCGGTGGTGATCCTGGCGCTCTTGATGGTGCCGGTGTTCTTCGTCTCGGTGCAGCGCGTGCTGGGCGGGGATCGGGAGACGAAGATGGCGAAGGAAGACGAGGCCTACGGGCCGCCGGCGCCGGTGAAGCCGTAGGGCACACTGTCATGCCCCGCGCAGGCGGGGCATCCAGTACGCCGCGGCATCTCCGTATCCAACTGATGTCTCTGGAATACTGGATCACCCGCTCCAGTGCGCAATTGCGCACAAGGCGGGTGATGACAGCGGCATGCGGAGCGCGAGCCTTTGCCTTACGCCGCCTTCCGCAAAATCTTCACCAACTCTCCGTGCACGAACTCGTTGCCGCACACCACGTGCCCCGTCGCCAGCGCATCGCCGGGCGTGTTGATGTCGCTCACTGTGCCGCCGGCTTCCTTCACCATGATCTGGCCGGCCGCGATGTCCCAGGGCGACAGATTCCGCTCCCAATAGCCGTCGAGGCGGCCGGCGGCGACGAAGGCGAGGTCGAGCGAGGCGGCGCCGAAGCGGCGCAGGCCCGCGACGCGGTCCTGGATCGCCGTCATCTCGCGGCGAAATTCCTCGTGGTCGCCGCGGCCGATATGGGGCAGGCCGCAGGCCACCACGCATTCGTTGAGCTGGCGGCGGCCGGCCACGCGCAGCCGCTGGTCGTTGAGGAAGGCGCCCTTACCGCGCTCGGCGATGTAGAGCTCGTCATTGGCGGGGTTGTAGATTACGCCCGCGATCACGGTGCCCTCGCGCGCGAGGCCGATCGAGATCGCGAATTGCGGGATGCCGTGCAGGAAGTTGGTGGTGCCGTCCAAGGGATCGACGATCCAGGTGTGGCTCTTGTCGCTGCCTTCGCGGGTGCCGCCCTCTTCGCCGATGAAGCCGTAGCCGGGCCGGGCCTTGGCGAGGTCCTGGTAGAGGATCTCCTCGGCGCGCTTGTCGGCGAGCGAGACGAAATTCGCCGGGCCCTTCAGCGAAACCTGGAGATGCTCGATCTCGCCGAGATCGCGCTTGAGGCTGCGGCCGGCGCGGCGCGCGGCCTTGACCATGACATTGATAGTTGCGGAGTACAGCATGAGCTCTGTCTTGATCGGGGGAAATGGCGCGAAATCGCGCCTGTTTGAGGGATGGGGTGCCCTGCGAGGGCGCCAAGGTCAAGTCATTTGGTCCCGAGCCATTTCTTTGCGGCGGCTTCCGCCTTGGCCCGGTCCTCGGCCGGCAGATCGGACAATTGCTTGTCGAGCTCCGGGTCGCCCTTGCCGGCGGTCTTGGCCACCAGATGCCATTTGAAGCCCTCGACCTTGTCCACCGCCGTGCCCATGCCGTTGATCAGCACCCAGGCCAGCCGGTTCTGCGCGATCGCGCTGCCCTGGCGCGATGCCTTGCGGAGCAACGCCACAGCGGCCGGCTGGTTCTTCGGCGTGCCGGTGCCGTTGAACAGCGCGATGGCGTATTCGACCTCGGCATCGACATTGTCGGCCAGCGTCGCGGCCTGGAGCAGCCGCACCGCGCGTTCGGGGTCCTTCGGCACACCGGTGCCTTCCTTGTAGAAGGTCGCGAGCGCGTATTGCGCCTCGGGCAGGCCGCCATCGGCGGCCTGGCGCAACAGCTCGGCGGACCGCTTGACGTCCTGCGGCAGGGTCTGGCCGTCCAGGTAAAGCAGAGCGAGGTTATAGGCCGCCTTGGGCTCGCCCAGCTTGGCGGCAGAGGCCATCAGTTTCACCGCTTCGCCCTTGTCGACCGGGCCGCCGCGGCCCGACATGCGCAGCATGGCGAGCGCGAACATCGCCTCGCGGTCGCCGGCATCCGCGGCGCGCTTGTACCATTCCTGCGCTTTGGCGTAGTCGCGGCGAATGCCCATGGCGTTGGAATAGAGCTCGCCGAGCATGGTCATCGCCTTGGGATCGCCTCCTTGCGCGCGGGCGGTGGCGAGCTCGAACGCCGTCTTATACTGGCCGCGCTGATAGGCGCCGAACACCAGATCGACGTTGGAATTGTCGGTCGGCGGCGCGGGGATCACGGTCGCGGCCGGGGCCGGCTTGGAGGAGGGGGCCGGCTTGGGCGAGGCCGAAGGCTTCGGCGCCGGTGCGGCCTCCTTCTTGTTGGTGAGCGCGTGCGGCTTGGGCTTCGGCTTCTCGGCGGGCGGGCTCGGCGTTGTGGCCGGCGGGGTGATCTGGAGCTGCGCGGCCGCGGGCGCCGTCAGCAGCAGCGTGGCCAAAATGGTGATGCGCGGGAGCTTCATGTCGGGCGCTAGCCGTGCTCCTGGCCAGCCGGCGCCGTCGCATGGGCCTTCTTGATTGCAGCATCGGCCTCGACCAGCGCGGCCTTGGGCCCGCGCGGATCGGCCCAGATGAACTCGCCGGCCAGCACGAAATCGGCGCCGCTGGCGGCGAAATCGTAGGCCTCCTCGAGCGAGGTGGCAAAGCCGACGCAGGGCGGCTCGAACAGCTCGGCCCACCAGTCCAGCCGCTCGGCGATCGCCTGCGACGACGGCCGCTGGCCGTTGGCGTCGGGCTCGCCGAACAGCACGTAGTCGGCGCCCATCTCGCCCGCGCTCATGGAATCGTGGCGCGTGGCGAGCCCGCCGACGCCGGCAATGCGATCCGGCTTGAGCGAGGGCACCGCCTCTTCCAGCGCGGCGAGGCCCGTGAGATGCGCACCATCGGCGCCGCCGCGCGCCACCAGTTCGGCATGGCCGTCGATCAGCAGCGCGGCGCCCGCCTTCTGCACCGGCGGCGCGAAGGCCTTGATGCGCGAGATCATCGTGCGCTGGTCGGTCTCCTTCAGCCGCAGCAGCACGGCCGCGACATCGGCAGAGGCGAGCAGCGCAGGCAGCTCGGCCACAAGAGAAGCGGGGTCATCGACGACCGGCGTCGCGAGATAGAGACGCGGCGCCGGGCGCGGCGGTGGCGGTTTGTTCGACAAGATCTAGGCTGCTTTCTTTTCCAGGCTGCTTTGCCATTCGCCCTTGGACGCGAGGCCGTTCATCCGCGCGCGGTGGCTGAAGGCACGCTGTCCGGCCGCGACGTTCTCGGCCTTGCCGGACCAGGCCTTCTGCGGCGCGGCTTGCAGCGCGCGGCCGTAGGAGAAGGTCAGGCCCCAGGGCAGCGGGCCGAGCTTGTGCATGGCGTTGAGATGCGCGGTCGCCTCCTCGTCGGACTGGCCGCCGGAGAGGAAGGCGATGCCCGGCACGGCCGCCGGCACGCAGGCCTTCAGCAGCCGGATCGTCTTCTCCGCGACTCCCTCGACGGAAGCCTGCTTCGCGCACTTCTTGCCTGAGATCGCCATGTTCGGCTTCAGCACCATGCCTTCGAGCGCGACGCGCTGCTCGCGCAATTCCTGGAACGTCTTGTTGAGCACGCGTTGCGTCACCTCATAGCAGCGCTCGATGTCGTGATCACCATCCATCAGCACCTCCGGCTCGACGATCGGCACAATCTGCGCGGCCTGGCACAGCGCGGCGTAGCGCGCCAGCGCGTGCGCGTTGACGCTGATCGCCGTCATCGAGGGAATGCCGCTACCGATGTCGATCACCGCGCGCCATTTGGCGAAGCGCGCGCCGCGCTCGTAATATTTCTTCAACCGTTCAGCGAGCTTATCGAGCCCGACGGTCACAAGCTCGCCCGGGCACATCGGCAGGGCTTGGGTGCCTTCGTCGACCTTGATGCCGGGAATGGCGCCGGTCTCCTCGATCAGCCTGATCAGCGGCGTGCCGTCCTTGGCATCCTGCCAGATCGTCTCGTCATAGAGGATCACCCCGGAGATATACTGGCTCATGGCCTCCCTGGAGCGGAACAGCATCTCGCGATAGTCGCGGCGGTTCGCTTCGGTCGATTCGACGCCGATCGCGTCGAAGCGCTTCTTGATGGTGCCGGAGGATTCGTCGGCGGCGAGGATGCCCTTGCCGGGGGCGACCATGGCAGTCGCGATCCTGTTGAGCTCAGTCAGATTCATCGAGAGGTCCTCCCAAAACGATTCTGCCCTTGCCCGTGAAAATAGACCGTTCTCGGGCAATTGCCGAGTTAACGTTCGTCGCAGGGTAAAGGGGGGAGGCGGTTGGGTCCACACCTCTCCCATAGGGAGAGGTCGGCGCGAAGCGCCGGGTGGGGGGCGCCCTATCGAGGGACCTGAGCCCTCACCCGATTTGCTTGCGCAAATCGACCTCTCCCCAATGGGGAGAGGTGATCCGAGTTCGCGGAGGCAGGGGAAGATAGATCACGCCACCGCGATAGCTATGCGACGCGGGGGTCGAGCTCGCCCTTGGCGTAGCGCTTGGCCATTTCGGCGGTGGTCAGGACCTTCTTGATCTTCGAGGCCTGGCCGGCGGTATTGAACTCCTGGAGCCGCTGCTTGCACAGCTTGGTCATCGCCTCCATCGCCGGCTTCAGGTACTTGCGCGGATCGAACTCTTCCGGATTGTCCTTGAGCACTTTCCGGATCTGGCCAGTCATCGCCATGCGGTTGTCGGTGTCGATGTTGATCTTGCGCACGCCGTTCTTGATGCCGCGCTGGATCTCGGCGACCGGGACGCCCCAGGTCGGCTTCATCTTGCCGCCATAGGCGTTGATGATGTCCTGGAGGTCCTGCGGCACCGAGGACGAACCATGCATCACGAGATGCGTGTTCGGCAGCTTGCGGTGGATCTCCTCGATCACGTTCATGGCGAGGATGTCGCCGTCGGGCTTGCGGGTGAACTTGTAGGCACCGTGCGAGGTGCCCATCGCGATCGCAAGCGCGTCGACCCTGGTCTCCAGCACGAACTTCACCGCCTCGTCCGGATTGGTCAGCAGCTGGTCGTGGCTGAGCTTGCCTTCGGCACCGTGGCCGTCTTCCTTGTCGCCCATGCCGGTCTCGAGCGAGCCGAGCACGCCGAGTTCGCCTTCCACCGAGATGCCGCCGAGATGGGCCATGTCGGTCACGGTCTTGGTGACGCCGACATTGTAGCCCCAGTCGCCGGGGGTCTTGCCGTCGGCCTTGAGCGAGCCGTCCATCATCACCGAGGTGAAGCCGGACTGGATCGCGGTCATGCAGGTCGCCGGCTCGTTGCCGTGGTCGAGATGCACGCAGACCGGAATATGCGGATAGATCTCGGTCACCGCGTCCATCATGTGCTTGAGCATGACGTCGTTGGCGTAGGAGCGCGCACCGCGCGAGGCCTGGATGATGACGGGCGCGTCGACCTGGTTGGCCGCGTCCATGATCGCCAGCGCCTGCTCCATGTTGTTGATATTGAAGGCCGGTACGCCGTAATCGTTCTCCGCCGCGTGGTCGAGCAATTGACGTAACGTGATCCGAGCCATCTGTCTTTTTCTCCCGTTTGGGCCTGCAAGGCCGCTCAATGTTTGCCGACTTAAGCTTAACTGACGCGCAGCACCTCGACGCCGGGCAAGGGCTTGCCTTCCATCCATTCAAGGAACGCGCCACCGGCGGTCGAGACATAGGTGAAACTGCCGGCGACGCCGGCCTGGTTGAGCGCGGCGACGGTGTCGCCGCCACCGGCGATCGAGATCAGCTTCTTGTCCTTGGTGCGCTCGGCGGCGTGCCTGGCGGCCGCGACCGTGCCGCGATCGAACGGCTGCATCTCGAAGGCCCCGAGCGGTCCGTTCCAGACCAGCGTCGCGGCGTCGTCGATCGCGGCGTGGACGCGCGCGACCGATTGCGGGCCGACGTCGAGGATCATGCCGTCGGCGGGGATCGCGTCGAGCCCATAGGCGTGCGACGGCGCGTTGGCGGCGAAATGGTAGGCGACGGTGGCGTCGACGGGGAGGATGATCGCGCAGTTGGCGGCGCTCGCCTTCTCCATGATGCGCAGCGCGGTGGCGGCGAGATCCTTCTCGGCCAGCGACTTGCCGACCGCGACGCCCTGGGCGTGCAGGAAGGTGTTGGCCATGCCGCCGCCGATCACGAGCGCGTCGACCTTGTTCACGAGGTTTTCGAGCAGATCGATCTTGGTCGAGACTTTTGCGCCGCCGATGATCGCGATGACCGGCTTGGTCGGCGAGCCCAGCGCCTTCTCCAGCGCGTCGAGCTCGGCCTGCATGGTGCGGCCGGCATAGGCAGGCAGCTTGTGGCCGAGGCCCTCGGTCGAAGCATGGGCGCGATGCGCGGCCGAGAAGGCGTCATTGACCCAGATGTCGCCGAGCTTTGCCAGCTCCGCGACGAAGGCCGGATCGTTCTTTTCCTCTTCCTTGTGGAAGCGGGTGTTTTCCAGGCAGAGGATGTCGCCATCCTTCAAGCCGGCGACGGCCGTGGCCGCAGGCTCGCCGACGCAATCGTCCGCGAAGGCGACGGGCTTCTTCACGACCTTGGACAGCGCTTCCGCGACGGGCTTGAGCGAGTCCTTGGCATCGCGGCCCTTCGGCCGGCCGAAATGCGCGAGCAGGATGACCTTGCCGCCCTTGTCGGAGATCTCGCTGATGGTCGGTGCAACGCGCTCGAGCCGCGTTGCGTCACTGACGCGCCCATTCTCCATGGGTACGTTGAGGTCGACACGCAGCAATACGCGTTTGCCCTTCACGTCGACGTCGTCGAGGGTGCGGAATTTGGCCATGTCCTGAATCACTCGTTAGCTGGCGACGCTACGGCGCATCGCGCTCGGGTGGATCGCCTTCCTGCCTGGTCGTTATCTTGCCTCCCTGGCGCATACCGTACGCGATCAACGCGATCAGCAATATGGCGCCAGGGATGCCAATCCAGGCAGGAAGCATTGCGCTCCCCTTAGATCACCTTCGCGATCGCGACGGCGGTGTCCGCCATGCGGTTCGAGAAGCCCCACTCGTTGTCGTACCAGGACATCACGCGCACCAGCGTGCCGTTCTGCACCTTGGTCTGGTCCTCGTGGAAGGTCGAGGAGTGCGGATCGTGGTTGAAGTCGATCGAGACGTTGGGCGCGCTGGTGTAGCCGAGGATGCCCTTGAGCTGCTGCTCGGAGGCGCGCTTCATCGCCGCGTTGACCTCCTTGGCGTCGGTGGCGCGCTTGGCGACGATCTTGAGGTCCACGACCGAGACGTTCGGCGTCGGCACGCGGATCGCGACGCCGTCGAGCTTGCCCTTCAGCTCGGGCAGCACGAGGCCGATCGCCTTGGCGGCGCCGGTCGAGGTCGGGATCATCGACATCGCAGCCGCACGGCCGCGGTAGAGATCCTTGTGCAGCGTGTCCAGCGTCGGCTGGTCGCCGGTATAGGCATGGATCGTGGTCATGAAGCCGGTCTCGATGCCGACGAGATCGTTCAGCACCTTGGCGACCGGCGCGAGGCAGTTGGTGGTGCAGGAGCCGTTGGAGACGACCAGATGGTCCTTGGTCAGCGTGTCGTGGTTGACGCCGTAGACGATGGTGGCATCGGCGCCGTCGGCGGGCGCGGAGACCAGCACGCGCTTGGCGCCGGCGGTCAGATGCGCGGAGGCCTTGTCCTTCGAGGTGAAGATGCCGGTGCATTCCAGCGCGACATCGACGCCGAGATCCTTCCAAGGCAGCTTCGAAGGATCGCGCTCGGCGGTCACCTTGATCTTGCCGCTGCCGAGGCTGATCGAGTCACCGTCGACGGTGACGGTGCCAGGGAAACGGCCATGGACGCTATCGAAACGGAGCAGATGGGCGTTGGTCTCGACCGGGCCGAGGTCGTTGATGCCGACGACCACGATGTCCTTGCGGCCTGACTCGGCGATAGCCCGCAGCACATTGCGGCCGATGCGACCAAAACCGTTAATTGCGACGCGGACTGCCATGTTTCGTCTCCTTCAATGACCGTTGTCATCCCGCACAACGCGCTTTGCGCGCCTGCGAGGGTTTTTTAGGGGCGGGCGCCCGGTTCGGCCGGGCGGTGCGTGATCATATGAGAGATTACGTAGTCCTTTTTTGCGGCAAGCTCAACTCTCAGGAAACGCGCTTCAGCACAGCGTTAACCGTGGCCTCGGTAGTAATGCCGAAATGCTTGTAAAGCTCCTTGGCAGGACCGCTTTCGCCGAAGGAATGCATGCCGATGAATTCGCCATCCTGGCCGATCACGGCATCCCAGCCCCAACGCACGGCGGCCTCGATCGCAATCTTCACCGGTGCGTTACCGATGATTGCGGCGCGTTTCGCCTCTGGTTGCGCTAACAACAGCTCGAGCGAAGGAACAGAAACCACCCGTGACGCGATGCCGCGCTCGGCGAGCTGCTTCTGGGCGGCGACCGCGATCTCGACCTCGGAGCCGGAGGCGAACAGCGTCACCTTGGCTTCGCCCTGGGCTGCGACCAGCTCATAGGCGCCGGCTGCGCAGGGATTGTCATTCGGTGCGGTGGTGCGGAGCTGCGGCAGGTTCTGGCGCGTCAGCGCCAGCACGGTCGGCCCGTCGATGCGGTTGAGCGCGAGCTCCCAGCACTCGGCGACCTCGATGGCATCGCAGGGACGGAACACGCGCATGTTGGGAATGGCGCGAAGCGCGGCGAGATGCTCGACCGGCTGATGGGTCGGACCGTCTTCGCCGAGACCGATGGAATCGTGCGTCATCACATAGACGACGCCGGAGCCCATCAGCGCGGCAAGGCGCATCGCGGGCCGGGCGTAGTCGGTGAACACCAGGAAGGTCGCGCCGTTCGGCGCGAAGCCGCCGTGCAGGAAGATGCCGTTCATCGCGGCGGCCATGCCGTGCTCGCGGATGCCGTAATGGATGAAGCGGCCCTTCGGCGTCTTGGCGGAGAAGGCGGTCGCCGACTTCGCCTTGTTGTTGTTGGAGCCGGTGAGGTCGGCGGAGCCGGCCAGGAATTCCATCGGCATCGCGGCCGCAATCGCCTCGATCGCCGCTTCCGACGATTTGCGGGTCGCGGCCGTCAGCGGCTTCTCCAGCAGTTCCTTCTTGTGCGCGCGCAGCGCCTTCGCCAGCGACGCCGGACGCTCATGGCGCAGGCGGCGCTCGAACTCGGCACGCTTGCGGCTGCCGAGCTCACCAAGCCGTCCTTCCCATTCCAGCCGCGCCACAGCGCCGCGGCTGCCGGCTGCGCGCCACGCCTTCAGCACGTCATCAGGCACGGAGAACGGCTCGAGCGAGATGCCGAGATTTTCCTTGGCGGCCTTGAGCTCGTCGGCCCCTAACGCCTCGCCGTGCACCTTCGACGTGCCGGCCTTATGCGGCGCGCCGAAACCGATGGTGGTGCGGCAGGCGATCAGCGTCGGCTTGTTCGATTTCTTCGCGCGCGTGATGGCATCAGCAATTGCAACCTTGTCTTGGCCGTCGATCTTCTCGGCGGCCCAGCCCGCGGACTTGAAGCGCTTCACCTGGTCGACGGAATCGGCGAGCGAGGTCGGGCCGTCGATCGAGATGCCGTTGTCGTCGTAGAGCACGATCAACTTGTTGAGCTTCCAGTGCCCGGCCATCGCGATCGCTTCCTGCGACACGCCTTCCATCAGGTCGCCGTCGGAGGCGAGCACATAAGTGTGGTGGTCGACGATCTTCTTGCCGAACTCGGCGGCCAGCATCTTCTCGGCCAGTGCCATGCCGACCGCGGTGGAGATGCCCTGGCCGAGCGGGCCGGTGGTGGTCTCGATGCCTTTGGTGCGGAAATTCTCGGGGTGTCCCGGGGTGAGCGAGTCGACCTGGCGGAACTGCTTGATCTGGTCCAGCGTCATCTCGGAATTGCCGGTCAGGTACAGCAGCGAATAGAGCAGCATCGAGCCGTGGCCGGCCGAGAGCACGAAGCGGTCGCGATCGGGCCAGGCGGGCGCGGCAGCGTCGAATTTCAGGAACTGCGTGAACAGCACCGTGGCGATGTCGGCCGCACCCATCGGCAGGCCCGGATGGCCCGATTTGGCCTTCTCGACGGCGTCCATCGAGAGCCCGCGGATCGCGTTGGCCATACGGGTGTGATCGACCTGCGTATTCGCCATACGGGTGGCATCGAACTGCATCATGATGAAAATCCGTCTGAAATGAGGTGCTTGATGGCCGTGCACGCCGCGCGGGGTCGAGCCTAGCGGCCACGGGAGCTGGGGCTGGATAGCATCTCGGTTTCGGGAGTCCAAGGCAATCAAACGCCGGTTTGGCCGCAAAAATTGCTTATCGGTGCATAGTTTCGCGGCGACGTTGCGCTGGGCTAGCTTGCCACGTAAATTTCTGCTTCTAACCGCTTGCCGAACCGAGTCTTTTGCCGGACGGCGAGCCCCAGGAATAAGGCCACTGGGGAAAGGCCATAGGTTCCGCCGCTGACTGCATGAACGATCGCGTGTCCAACAGCTCTGCCATGACGGAGTCATCCGCCGTCGAGATCGAGATCGCGACCCGCAGGCTCACGGCTGCGCTCGACGCGCTCGAAAGCGCGGTGGAGCGGCGGCGCGATGCCGATCGCGACGAGAACGAGCTCGCGGCACGGATTCAGGCGCTCGGCGCCGACCGCTCGCGCCTTGCCGACGAGCTCGACGGCGCGCTGGTGAAGGCGCGCAAGCTCGAGCGCACCAATCGTGAGATCTCCGACCGGCTGGATTCCGCAATCGTCACGATACGTTCGGTGCTCGATACCGGAGAGGACGGATGAGCCACATCAACGTCACCATCAACGGCCGGCAATACCGCATGGCCTGCGAGGAGGGCCAGGAGGTGCGGCTGCTCAAGCTCGCCGAAAGCCTGGAGACGCGCATCCAGTCGCTGCGCGGAAAATTCGGCGAGATCGGCGATGCACGGCTCACCGTGATGGCGGCGCTGACGGTGTGCGACGAGCTGGTCGACATCGGCAACCGCGTCCGCACCCTGGAGCAGGAGTTGACCGAGCTCAGGGATTTCCGCAACGCCGCCGTCGAGCGCGCCCGGATGACACAGACCGCAGTGGTGAACGCGCTGAACGCCGCCGCCGAACGCATCGAGAAGTCGACCCAGATCCTGAACCGCACCGTCGGCAACGGCATCGCGATCGGGTAGCGTCTACGGATCGCAGCTGGTTTGCTCGATGTGTCCGCGCGCCTTACCCTCCCCTGGAGGGGGAGGGTCGATCGCGCGTAGCGCGAGCGGGGTGGGGTGATCTCTCCACACGGACGCTGTTGGAGGTTGAGTGACCGCCACCCCACCCCGCTACGCATTTCGCTCAGCTGCATGCGTAGCGACCCTCCCCCTCCAGGGGAGGGTGGCACCGTGAGGGCGGCGAAAGCGAGGCTGCCGCCGGGCTGGCGATTCGTCAGTATCGTTGTTAGATTGCGCGAGCGAGGCTGCGACGTGCGTCAGGAGCCATATATCCCCGGGGCCTTATCGATCCTTTAGGGAACTGTCCCTGGCCGGGCCCGTGGGCCCGGACATATGGTGCCCACCTACTTTCGTAGGGAACTCCGGGATCGAGTGCTTCAACGGCGTACGCGGCTTCGCACTGTTTGCTTCTGGTTCGTGTCTGTCGAAATTACTGCGGCCAGTTCAGTAGGTGTCATGCCCCGGCTTGACCGGGGCATCCAGTACGCCGCGGCGTTCGAGTGTGAGCATCACCGCCTCTGGAATACTGGATCACCCGCATTCGCGGGTGATGACGTGGGGGACCAAAGCGCATGTCCAACTCCAAAGCCGAACTCCGTGCCAAAGCGCTGGCGGCGCGCGAGGCGCTGAGCGAGAAGAAGCGCACCACCGCCGCTGCAAAGCTCGCCAAGCGCGGGCTGCCGTTCAAGCTCCTGCCCGGCAGCATCGTCTCCGGCTATTCGCCGATCCGCAGCGAGATCGATCCGCTACCACTGATGAGAAAGCTCGCCGAGGAAGGCGCAAAGCTGGCGCTGCCTTGCGTCACCGCGCGCGGCCAGTCGCTGATCTTTCGTCTGTTTCATCCGAACGATCGCCTGATGCTCGGCCCGCTCGGCATTCCCGAGCCGTCGCCGGCAGCAAGCGAAATCATCCCCGACATCATGCTGACGCCGCTCGCCGCCTTCGACCGTCTCGGCCACCGGATCGGCTATGGTGCTGGGCATTACGATTTCACCTTCGCGCATTTGCGCAAAACCAAGCATATCGTCGGGATCGGGCTTGCCTTTGCAGCGCAGGAGATCGAGGCGGTTCCGGCACTATCGCACGACGTCGCGCTGGATTATGTGCTAACGGAATCGGACGTGTTCGATTTCCGGAGTTCTGAAGTTGCGCATTCTCTTCGTGGGTGACGTCGTCGGCCGTGCGGGACGCACCGCCATCGCCGACCATCTGCCCGGCATGGTCAAGGACTGGTCGCTCGATTTGGTCGTCGTCAACGGCGAGAATGCCGCCGGCGGCTTCGGCATCACGGAAGCGATCTATCAGGAGTTTCTCGACGCCGGCGCCGATGCGGTGACGCTCGGCAATCACTCCTGGGACCAGCGTGAAGCCTTGGTTTTCATCGAGCGCGCCGAGCGCCTGGTGCGGCCGGCGAACTATCCGCGCGGCACGCCGGGCCGCGGCGCCGCGCTGATCGAGACCAAGAACGGCAAGCATGCGCTCGTCGTCAACGCTTTGGGGCGCGTCTTCATGACCCCGTTCGACGATCCCTTCGCGGCGCTGGAGCGCGAACTCGGCGCCTGCCCGCTCGGCGTCGCGGCCGATGCCATCGTCGTCGACTTCCATTGCGAGGCGTCCAGCGAGAAGCAGGGCATCGGCTTCTTCTGCGACGGCCGCGCCAGCCTCGTCGTCGGCACACACACCCACGTGCCCACCGCCGACCACCAGATCCTGTCAGGCGGCACCGCCTACATGACCGATGCCGGCATGACCGGCGATTACGATTCCATCATCGGCATGCAGAAGGAAGAGCCGCTGCGCAGATTCACCTCGGGGATTCCCTCGGGTCGCTTCGAGCCGGCCGCGGGGACGGCGACGTTGAGCGCCGTCGCCGTGGAGACGGATGACGCGACGGGCCTCGCATTGCGGATCGCGCCGGTGCGCGTCGGCGGCAGGCTCGAGCCGACCACGCCGAAATTCTGGTTGAGTTAGGGCGCGTACTCATAGACTTGCGCTGCACTTCGTATGAGGTCTGCGTGCCTCCGGAGTGACCAGGCCTCAGCGCGTGGATCGCCGAGGAGCGTCTGCCAATATTCCGGCGGCAGATCGGCGTCCGTGAAATGGCGACTACGCTTCGCTATCCGCCTTACGATTTCGCTCACGCGCGGATGGAGCCTGACAGGCGTGCTTCCCTAATGCAATTTGTCCGCTCCTATTGACTCGCATCGCGAATGGGCAAATCCTTCCAACAACGCAATTGCCATCGCCAATTTCAGCACTACGAACTTCGGCGCCTCGGACTTTATCGGCGCTATCCGACTCAATTTTCTGAATAGAAACGGAGGGGCCGATGCGCGCGCTCGCCTTGAGAACCGTCTCTCTTCTTACCCTCACTATCCTGGGCTCGATCTCTGCCACGCCTGCCGCACGCGCGGAGGACGGGACCGACGAGCAGTTTGGCAAGGTTCACTTCCAGACCTCCTGCAACGAATTGGCGCAGCGCCGCTTTGACCGCGGGATGCGCTATCAGCACTCGTTCTGGTACCGGCCCGCGAAAGAGATTTTCGAGGAGACGTTGCAGGCCGATCCGGAATGCGCGATCGCCTATTGGGGGATTGCCCTGAGCCTGCTGTATAATCCGCATTTTCCCGCGCCGAAGGAAAACCTCACCGCGGGCCTCGCCGCGCTGCAGAAGGCCAAGGCACTCGGCGCCAAGAGCGAACGCGAACGCGACTATATCGATGCGCTGCTGGCCTTCTATTCGGGCGACGAAAAGACGACGTTTGGCCAACGCGCGCAGGCCTATCTCAAGGCAACCGAAGCCGTCGCCGCGCGCTATCCCGATGATGACGAGGCGCAGATCGCCTACGCCATTACGCTGAATGTCACGGCCTCACCAAACGACAAGACCTATGCTAACCAGCTCAAGGGCGCTGCCATCCTGGAGCCGATCTTCAAGCGGCAGCCGCGCCACCCCGGCGTCGCGCATTACCTGATCCACCTCTACGACTATCCGGCGATCGCCGAGCAAGGTCTCGACGCTGCCAAGCGCTATTCCGAGATCGCGCCGGCGGCGCCGCACGCTTTGCATATGCCGTCGCACATCTTCACGCGCGTCGGCTACTGGAACGAATCCATCGAGGCCAATAGCCGTTCCGCCAAGGCTGCCAAGGAGGGCAAGGACCCCAGCGAGCAGCTGCATGCCGACGACTATATGGTCTACGCCCTGCTCCAGCTTGCGCAGGACAGCCGAGCTCGCGACGTCATCGCGGACATGGTTGCGACCACGGGTTATGCGCCGGCCGTCCGCGCCGGTCCCTACGCGATAGCGGCCAGCCAGGCGCGCTATATGGTCGAGCGCGGCGATTGGAAGGGCGCCGCCGCGCTGAAGGTTGAGCCGAGCCGGTTTGCCTATGTCGATGCGATCACCTATTTCGCCCGCGCCCTTGGCGCCGCGCGCTCCGGCAATGCAGACGCCGCGACGGCTGATATCGCCAAGCTGGCGGAGCTGCGGGACAAGCTGCAGCAGGACAAGGATGCGTATTGGGCCGAGATCGTCGACATTCAGCGGCAGGTCGCCACAGCCTGGCAGCTCAATGCCCAGGGAAAACAGGCGGACGCGTTGGAAGCGATGCGCCTTGCCGCCGACGCCGAAGACAAGACCGAAAAATCCATCGTGACGCCGGGACCGCTTGCTCCGGCACGCGAGCTTTACGGGACCATGCTGCTCGAACGCAGCATGGCGACGGAGGCATTGGCCGCGTTTGAAAGCACCATGCGCAAGGAGCCGAACCGCTTTGGCGCGACGATCGGCGCCGCTCACGCCGCCGAGAAAGCGGGTGACGCCGTGAAGGCACGTCAGTACTACGCGAAAGTCGTCGACATGGCGCGCAATGGCGACTCCTCGCGCGAGGACCTCGCGGCCGCACGAAAGTTCATGGCTCAGAATTAGCAAAATGGCTGAGAATTAACAAAAGTGCCGTGGCAGCTTCATGCGCGTGACAAGCAAATTCGTTGCGATCGGCGTAGCCACCGCACTGCTCTGCGCAGTCGCTGCGGTCTGGACATTGCGATCCGGCGAACCGGCACGCGCTACAGCGGCACTCGGCGAGGTCCGCCCGGTGTGGTCAGAAACCGACTGGCCTTTCAGCGCAGATCCCTGGGGGAAAGGAAAGGCATTCCGCTGCAAAGCCGAGGATTGCGGCGGCGAGGTCCAGCTCTACGTTCGCGCCAAGCTCGGGTTTTGCAATTGCGCCACCGGCGTCGCCGACGATGACGACCTCGACAAAATGGGCGACCTGGCGCTGATTGGCAAGGCAACGCCGATCGGTGCCGGTCGAGAGATCATCGTCGGTCCGATGCGCGGCCGCAGCCGGCCCTATCGCGTCGAGGGAAATCGCAACGCGCTCTCACTCGCCTTCAATCAGCGCTGCGACATGGTGGCCGCCACGGCTTTGGTTGGACCGGGCGCGCCCGCGTCACTGGAACCGGCGGTGCTGGCGTTCCTCAATAGCGACCGCATGTTGAAATGGGCCGAGATCGCGCTTGGCTTGTAACTCAGAGCAATTCGGCTTCTGATTGCAGGATCTTCTCCGCTTGGCCTGCGCAACGTTAGCATTAAGGTCATGTGCGAGCGTGTGAGGGCTCTCCGCGCGAGATGAATGGGGTCGCAGCCGGCTACGCGACCGTCTCCCACGAGGCCGCAAAAGGCGCAATTGCGCGATTTCGGAATAATCGCATTATGCCCCTGTTTTGCCCGACGCGTCAACCGCGTCGCCGCTTCTTCGGGCCTGCTCGCGTAAGCCTTTGATTTCGCTGGTCCCGGCTACTGTGCATGGGGTTGTTTTTCAGCTTTTGATTTGAGGGCACCGGAGCGCCGTCGCGCAAGGCGCCTCGCGGGCCGTCAGCTCTGGTGAAAACCCATCCGGAAGGCGCCCCAGTGCTTGCCTCGGACCATGATCGGCGAGGACAGATCCTTCATCAGCACGAACTGCCCGCCGCCCATGTCGCGGCGGTAGGTCTGGAGCAGGAACGGCTTGGTGTTCGCCGCGACCTTCTTCACCGCGCGATCGGTGAACAGGCGGCGATTGCGGCAATTGGCGTTGTTCCAGACCGGGTCCTTGCCCTGCGGCAGACGGTAGTTCGGATTATGGGTCGGCAGATAGCCGCCCTTGGCCCAGGCGACGCAGAACACGATGCGGGGATCGGATTTCTGAATCGGATCCTGGATCGCGGGCAGCAAGCGATCGGTGAACTCGACGTATTTGGTGAGGTATTGTTTCGGATCGGTGCCGGGAATTTCGCGGTACGTCTCGTCCATGAGCTGGTCGAGCGTGATATCGCCGCGATCGATCGCAGCTTCGAACTCGGCGGAGATTCGCTTGGCGGTCTCGACGACGACGCGGATCAGCGGCGCATCCGACGTCTCCACCCCGCTGTCGGCGATCAGCGCGATCAGGCCTTCGGAAGTGTCGAGCAGCTTTGCGACCCGCTCGTCGGCGTTCTTGAGATCGCGCGAGGACAGATCGACGCCCTTGGCGAGCTCGTTGAGCTCGCTGATGACGGTGTCGCAATGTCCGAGATTGGAGGTCGCCGCGCGTGTGACGCTGTCGATCTCCGCTTCCACGGAGGCAAAGCCCTGCTGGACGCGTGAGATGATGCCGGAGATCTGCTGGGCACCTTCGCCTGCGGTCTTCGCGCGCTGCGAGGCGTCGCTGCTCTCGCCGATCAGGCCCTCGATCTGGCCGTCGAGGTCGCGCACGGTGTCGGAGATCTGATGTGTGGCCTGGCGAGTGGCTTCCGCGAGGTTCTTCACTTCGCTCGCGACCACGGCGAAGCCGCGGCCGGCATTGCCGGCGCGCGCCGCTTCGATGGTGGCATTCAGCGCGAGCAGATTGGTCTGTTTCGCGATCGCCTCGATCGAGCCTGATACCTTCGCCACCTGCGCCAGCGCCGAGCCGACGGCACTCAAGCGTGCTTCGATACGCTCCACCGCGGCGACGAGCTCGGAAATGTGGCTGACGGCGGTGTCGACTGCGCTGCGCGACTGCACGATCTCGCCGACCGCCGCGGACGTCGTCGTCTGCACCGCCTGCGATGCATTGGCGATGTCGTGATTGGCCGAGACCATCGTCTCGGCCGTCTTCTGGAGGTGGTGGAACCGTTCCGACTGGTTCGCGACGCGGTTTGCGACTTCCTGGACATTACCGGCGATGTCGGCGAGCTCCACGCCGAGGCCGCCGATGCGATCGGCGAGCTGGTCGATCAGCCGTTCGGCCAGCGTCCGGTTGGAGCCGGTGTCCATGACTGCAACTTGTGCGACGGACATGTTCGATGAATCCTCCAGTCAGAGCCGTTCGCCGGCTCGCGGCGGCATTCCCATTCCAATGATGACTTTAAGGGATGATTCGCCGCCGCCGTCTTGCCTGAGCGTGCACGAGGGCCAATTCGCCTTAATTCTTTGGTTGGAGCATGGTCTTGTAGAAAGACGGCTGCACAACTTTTCCGATCACGCCCTAGAGCTTGTAAGCAGTGCGGAATCCACCCCAGTGCCGGCCCTGCACGCGGATCGGGACGTCGATCTCCCGCATCATCACCGTGTTCCCGTTGCCCATGTCGCGTGCATAGCTCTGGACCAGGTACGAGCGCAGGTTGCGCGCCGCGGCCAATCCGGCCGGATCGTTGAATATCCGCCGGTTGCGGCTGTTGGCCGTGTTCCAGGCGACATCGCCCGGCTGCTGCGGATGCGAATAGATCTTGTTGTGTACCGGCAGGAAGCCGTTGCGGTCGACCATGGCGCAGAACGCCATGCGCGGCTCCTTCGCCAGAAAGGCTTCCTGGAACGGCGGCAGCGCCCGGTCCGCCCAGTCGAGATACTTCGTGCGATATTGCTGCGGATTGGTCGCGGCAATTTCCACATAATCGGTGTCGAAGAGGTCGTCGATCCTGACCTCGCCGCGCGCGACCGCCTGCTCGAATATCCTGGTCAGCGTGTTGCCGGCTTCCATGGCGCGGGTGACGAACTCCGTGTTCTCCTCATGGATCGACCACAACCTGTCTTCGATCTTCTCGCGGAGCTCGGTATTGGGATTGACGAATTGCGCGCGGGCGCCGGCCTTGGATTGCTCGACCACGCGCAGGCGGCAGGCGCCGACGTGTTCGAGGATGCCTTCGATCAGCGCTTGTGGCGCAAGCCGGCCTGCGTCTGCGCTGCCGATCAGCACGCCGTCCATCGCGATTTCATAGACCGGCATCACGCCGCGCGCGGTTTCGAACTTGAGATGGCAGGGCAAGCGCTCGGTCTTGCGGCGGTCGTCGTGCTCGCTCTGGCGGAGCAGCACGGCGCAGCGCGATTTCAGCTTCTGCGCGAAAGTGGTGACGGCGCGTCCGGCGCTGGCGACGTTCTCGCCATGGGTCTCGGCCGCCTTGGTCGCGGCATCGATCTCGGCCGCGCTCTCGCCGACCGAGACGATGAATTCCGACGCGCTTGTCGCATTGCCGGAGACTTCGCTGGTGGTGGCGTTCTGCTCGGCGACCGCGCCGTTGACGGTCGCGAACACCGGGCGGATCGCCTCGATCGCCTGCGAGATGCGATGCACCGCATCCGCGGAGCCGGCGGCGTCGCGCTGGAGCGCGTCGATCTTCCGGGTGATCTCTTCGGTCGCGCTCTGAGTCTGCACCGCGAGGGCCTTGACCTCGGTGGCGACGACCGCGAAGCCCTTGCCCGCAGCGCCGGCACGGGCGGCTTCGATGGTCGAGTTGAGCGCGAGCAGCGTCGTCTGCCGCGCGATCTGCGCGATCAGATTGACGACATTGCCGATGGCGGCGGAGGATTCGCGCAAGCGGTCGACGTTGGCGCGGGCTTCCTGCGCCGCGGCGCTGGCCTCGTCGGCGAGCTTGCCGGCCTCGCGGACCTGTGCCCCGATTCCCAGCGCGGACTGCGTGAACTTGTCGGCGGCATGGGCGAAGGTGGAGGCGGTCGATTGCGCCGCGTTGGTGCGGCCGGTCAGGGCGTCGGTGCGGTCGCGAATGGCGGCAAGGGTTGCGGCGGTCGCCTCGGCGCCGCCGGCCACCGAATTGGCGGCGCGCTCGAGCTGGCGGATCATGGCGCCCAGCTCGAGTTCCAGCAATTCCAGGATCTCCCTGGCGGAATCGCCGTCCGTGGCGGGGGCGGGCTCGAAATTGGCCACCGGCTGCGGGGCTGCCGCGGGCGCAGCCATCTCCGGCAGACGCTTCCGAAATAGTCCGAACGCCATCACGTCTCTCTTGTCGGGGAACGGGCGGACGCTATTTTCGCAGGCCGAAATGAAATCAGGGTTAACGATGCCCGACCTCTAGGCACGGACCATTACGGTGGCTACCTCTACAGTGCTACCTTAAAGTACCAGAGCCCTTTGATTCCGGCGGGTTGGCGGCCTATAACGCCGCGCTTCCCACCCCATCGGCGAACGATTCCAAAGACCATTCAAGAGACCACGCATGGCCGGACATTCCCAATTCAAGAACATCATGCACCGCAAGGGGCGGCAGGATGCCCAGAAGTCGAAGCTGTTCGGCAAGCTGGCGCGGGAAATCACCGTCGCGGCCAAGCTCGGCACCCCTGACCCCGCCATGAACCCGCGCCTGCGCGCCGCCGTGATCGCCGCGCGCCAGGAGAACATGCCGAAGGACAATATCGAGCGCGCCATCAAGAAGGCGCTCGGCAGCGATGGCGAGAACTATGACGAAATCCGCTACGAGGGCTACGGCCCCGGTGGCGTCGCCGTCATCGTCGAGGCGCTGACTGACAACCGCAACCGCGCCGCTTCCGACATCCGCTCCTTCTTCACCAAGTCCGGCGGCAATCTCGGCGAAACCGGCTCGGTCTCGTTCATGTTCGACCGCACCGGAATCATCGAGTACGACCGCAGCGTCGCCTCCGACGACGCCGTGCTGGACGCCGCGATCGAGGCCGGCGCCGACGACGTGATCTCGAGCGAGAGCGGCCACGAGATCTACGCCTCGACCGAAGGCTACCGCGACGTCGCCAAGGCGCTGGAAGCCAAGTTCGGCGAGCCGCGCAAGGCAGCGCTGATCTGGAAGCCGCAGAACACGGTCGCGGTCGACGATGAGACCGGCGAGAAGCTCTTGAAGCTGATGGACCTGCTGAACGAGCACGACGACGTCCAGAACGTCTACGCCAATTTCGAGGTGTCGGACGCGCTGATGGCGAAGATGGGCGGGTAGGGGCCGTTCGTCTGCCCCGTGCTCCGCTGTCGTCGCCCGGCTTGACCGGGCGACCCAGTATTCCAGAGACGTTCGAAGGATACGGAGAAGCTGCGGCGTACTGGATACCCCGCTTTCGCGGGGTATGACGACGGAATGCAGGGCGGGCCACCTTCCGACCATCACCACACCCCACTTCCCCTGTTACTTCCGTTCTGTTTCTGTTTCGCTTCCAGCAGCCAGCCGCTATCACTGGCGCATGACTGCGCTTCCGATTCGTGGCCCCGTTCGCATCATCGGCATCGACCCCGGCCTGCGCCGCACCGGTTGGGGCGTGATCGAGGCTGAAGGCAATCGCCTGATTTATGTCGCCTGCGGTTCGGTGGAACCGCCGGACGATTTGTCGCTGTCGAGCCGTCTGCTCGCGATTCATGAGGGGCTCGCTTCCGTTCTGTCCGATCACAAGCCGATGGAGGCCGCGGTCGAGCAGACTTTTGTGAATAAGGACGGCGTTGCGACGCTGAAGCTCGGCCAGGCCCGCGGCGTTGCCATGCTGGCGCCCGCGATGTTCGGCATCAGTGTCGCCGAATATGCGCCGAACCAGGTCAAGAAGACGGTGGTCGGCGCCGGTCACGCCGACAAGCAACAGATCGCGATGATGCTGAAGATTTTGCTGCCCAAAGCCGAGCCGCCGTCAGCGGACGCCGCCGACGCACTCGCCATCGCCATCACCCACGCCCATCACCGCCAGAGCACCGCGCTCAGGCTGAAAGTGGTGGGGATATGATCGGCAAGCTCAAGGGCCTGATCGATTCCTACGGCGAGGATTTCGTCATCCTCGACGTCGGCGGCGTAGGCTATCAGGTGCATTGCTCGTCGCGCACGCTGCAGCATCTGCCGTCGCCGGGCGAAGCGGCCGTGCTGTCGATCGAGACCTATGTCCGCGAAGATCAGATCAAACTGTTCGGCTTCCGCACCGACCAGGAGCGCGAATGGTTTCGCCTGCTTCAGACCGTGCAGGGCGTCGGCGCCAAGGTCTCGCTGGCTGTGCTCGGCACGCTGGCGCCAGCCGACCTCGCCAATGCCATTGCGCTGCGCGATAAGGCCGCCGTATCCCGCACGCCGGGCGTTGGCCCCAAGGTCGCCGAGCGCATCGTCACCGAGTTGAAGGACAAGGCGCCGGCCTTTGCCAATGTCGATCCAGCCGTCGTGCATCTCGCCGGCGCCGTCGACGACCAGCGCGCGCCGCGCCCCGTGGCGGATGCGATCTCGGCGCTGGTCAATCTCGGCTACGGCCAGCCGCAGGCGGCTGCGGCGATTGCGTCCGCGTCGCGCAGTGCCGGTGAAGGCGCTGAGACGGCGCAGCTCATTCGCCTCGGCCTGAAGGAGCTCGCGAAGTGAGCGCGTCAATGGTTAGTCTCGTAGGGTGGGCAAAGCGCAGCGTGCCCACCACCTTTGGAGCGATTGGAAACATGGTGGGCACGGCGCGAAGGGCGCCTTTGCCCACCCTACGATCTGATGGAGTTCGCTGAGTGAGCGACCCCAAGGCCAACCGCATGGTCTCGCCCGAGCGCCGCAGCGATGATGTCGGCGACACCGCGCTGCGGCCGCAGTCGCTGTCCGACTTCGTCGGCCAGCAGCAGGCGCGCAAGAATCTCTCGATCTTCATTGAAGCGGCGCGCAAGCGCGGCGAGGCGCTGGATCACGTGCTGTTCGTCGGGCCGCCCGGCCTCGGCAAGACCACGCTGGCGCAGATCGTGGCCAAGGAGCTCGGCGTCGGCTTTCGCGCCACGTCGGGTCCCGTGATCGCCAAGGCCGGCGATCTCGCTGCGCTGCTCACCAATCTCGAAGAGCGCGACGTGCTCTTCATCGACGAGATTCATCGTCTGAGCCCCGCGGTGGAGGAAGTGCTCTATCCCGCGATGGAGGACTTTCAGCTCGACCTCATCATCGGCGAAGGGCCCGCGGCGCGCTCGGTGAAGATCGAGCTGTCGAAATTCACGCTCGTCGGCGCCACCACGCGCGCGGGCCTGCTGACGAATCCGCTGCGCGACCGCTTCGGCATTCCGGTCCGGCTCAATTTCTACACCATTGAAGAACTCGAGAGCATCGTCAGCCGCGGCGCGCGCGTGCTCAATGTCGGCATGAGCGCGGACGGCGCCAACGAGATCGCGCGCCGCGCCCGCGGCACGCCGCGTATCGCAGGGCGGCTGCTCCGCCGGGTGCGCGATTTCGCTTCGGCCGCCGATGCCGACAAGATCGACCGCAAGATTGCCGACCACGCGCTCAGCGCGCTCGAAGTCGACGCCGCGGGCCTCGATGCCATGGATCGCCGCTATCTCACGACCATCGCGCTTAACTATGGCGGCGGGCCGGTCGGTGTCGAGACCATGGCCGCCGCATTGTCCGAGCCGCGCGACGCGATCGAGGACATCATCGAGCCCTATCTGATCCAGTGCGGCTATCTCCAGCGCACGCCGCGCGGCCGTCTGCTCACCTCGCACGCCTTCCGCCATCTCGGTCTCGCCGAGCCCTCGCGCGATGCGGCACAATTTGGCCTGTTCGGCACCGACCAGTCCGAAGACGACTGATTGCCTGAGACGGTGAACCCTCCGGTTCAATCCCATCACTAATCCGAACGCGCGGCGAACGGCATCGCCGCTCACGCACACGGATTGGAGTGGGAAGAAATGGAGCCGACGAACGACACCGGATTGCTCGAGGTCATCGCGGCCGCGCCGCGATCAGGTCGAGCTCATCCTGGAGATCTTGAAGATCGAAGCCAATCCGGTGCTGCTATCCCTGCTGGCCGTGGGGTCCCCTCGAAGACGTGATCAGCGCGGGGACGATCGGCCGCATCGAGCGTGAGGCGCGTGTCAATGAACGTTTTCGCGATCTGCTCGGCGGCGTCTGGTACTACCGCGCGCCCGGCGATGTGAGGACGCGGCTGGATGCGCTGATTGGCGAGAGCCGCTGGTAATTTCTGTGCAGGCGTTTGCACCAGGATGCAGACGGTCTGCATGAACGCACCCCAATTCCGCTTCAATCGGGTCGCATCGAGAAGCAGCATCACCATCGAGCGTCCATGATCACTCGCCGCCATCTCATCCGTTCCATTGGCGCCCTGTCCGCCCTCGGCGCCTCGACTGCGGCCTATGGTGTCGGCGTCGAGCCGATGCTGCGGCTCCGCGTTACCCGCTACCATCCGATGCCGCGGCAGTGGCCGGCGGATCTTCCGCTGAAGATCGCTGTCATCGCCGACATCCATGCCTGCGATCCCTGGATGCCGCTGGACCGGATCGAGGCCGTCGTCGACCGCACCAACGCGCTGAAGGCTGATATCATCGTGCTGCTCGGCGACTATGTCGCCGGCCTGCACCAGGTCACGCGTATCATCCCGTCGAGCGAATGGGCCAGAGTGCTGGCCGGCCTCAAGGCGCCGCTCGGCGTCCACGCCGTCATGGGCAACCACGATTATTGGGACGACAAGACCGTGCAGCGGGCCGGACTTGGCCCGACCATCGCGCATCGCGCACTGGAAGCCGCCGGCATCCCCGTCTACGAGAACGATGTCGTGCGCCTCACCAAGGACGGCCGACCGTTCTGGCTCGCCGGTCTCGGCGATCAGCTCGCCTTCCTGCCGGCGCGACGCTTTCGCAGCATGGTGCATTTCGGTGCCGACGATCTCAACGCAACGCTCGCCAAGGTCACGGACGACGCGCCAATCATCCTGCTCGCGCATGAACCCAACATCGCGCCGCGTGTGCCCGCGCGCGTCGCGCTGCAACTGTCCGGCCACACCCATGGCGGCCAGGTCCGCCTGCTCGGCTGGTCGCCGGCGGTTCCGGCGCAGCATGGCATCCGGCTCGCCTATGGCCATGTCCGGCTGAAATGCGACGTCATCATCTCCGGCGGCCTCGGTTGCAGCATCATGCCGCTCCGCGTCGGCGTGCCGCCTGAGATCGTCGAGGTGACGCTGGGGCGAACCGCACCGGTTGTGTCCTAAAGCGTTTTCGAGCGAAGTGGACACCGGTTCGCGTCAAGAAAACGCGACAAACAAAAAAACCACCACGCTTGCGCGACCGCCTGTTTTTGCGCAAAACGGGCGGGTTACAGAGAAGCGAAGAGGCTCGCGACGTGACAGCTCATCTCGACGGCGAGATCCGCGACGGCCGCCACCACATGCAGGTCCGTGTCTATTACGAGGACACGGATTTTTCGGGCATCGTTTATCACGCCAACTATCTGCGCTACATGGAGCGCGGGCGGACCAATCACCTGCGGCTGATGGGCGCCGAGCAGCAGGCGCTGTTCGAGCAGCCCGAGACGGAAGGCGCCGGCTTCGCCTTCGTGGTGCGCTCGATGCATCTGGACTTCCTCAAGCCCGCGCGGATGGACGACGTGCTCGACGTCGTGACCTGGCCGATCGCGGTGAAGGGCGCCTCCATCATGCTGGGGCAGGAGGTGAGGCGTGGTGAGGACGTGCTGGTGAAAGCGGAGGTGCGCGTAGCCTTCATCAGCGGCGGCCGCGCGCAGCCGATTCCGAAATCGATCCGGACCTTGATGAAGGCCGATCTGATTTCGTGATCGCCTGATTTGTAATGGCCTATCGACTCCGCCAATTGCAGCGATAGATTGCGGCCCCAACCAACCGATGAGGCCATCATGTCGCGCCCGCCGCTTCCGCCTTTCACCCGAGAGACCGCTGCGCAAAAAGCGCGCATGGCCGAGGACGCCTGGAATTCGCGCGATCCGGCGCGCGTCGCGCTCGCCTATACCGAGGACAGCCGCTGGCGCAATCGCTCGGAGGTATTTCAGGGTCGCGAGGCCATCGTCGCCTTCCTCACCCGCAAATGGGAGAAGGAGCAGGACTATCGCCTGATCAAAGACCTCTGGGCCTTCGACGGCAACCGCATCGCGGTGCGCTTCCAGTACGAATGGCACGATGCCGGCGGCCAGTGGTATCGCTCCTACGGCAACGAGCAGTGGGAGTTCGACGAGCACGGCCTGATGAAGCGGCGAGAGGCCTCGATCAACGATATTGCGATCGGCGAGAAGGACCGCCGGTTTCACTGGCCCGCGCCGGGGCCGCGGCCGGCGGATGTGGCGGGGCTTGGAAGCGATCCGTTCTGAGGTGCTTTCTCTCCCTCTCCCCGTTCTTACGGGGAGAGGGTTGGGGTGAGGGGCTGCTTCAGCAAATTCGATGGCAGACGGACTCGCGGGGAGTCCCCCTCACCCGGATTGCTCAGGCGCGCAATTGCGCGCCAAAGCAATCCGACCTCTCCCCGCAAGCGGGGCGAGGTGAATCACCGCCGCGCCAAGAACCTCGTAATCGCCCCGCCGAGCTTCGCATTGTCCATCGGCTGCGCCAGCGACTCCCGCGCCGTGGCGACGACATCATCCGGTGCCTTGCCGTCGCGTAGATCGCAGCAGACTTGCGCGAATTCGACGTCGAATTCCGGATGCGGCTGCACGGTCAGCGTGGTGCCGTTGGCGTAGAGCAGGCCGGCATGCGGGGTGAATTCCGACGAGAGGATCGTCAGCGCATCGATCGGCGGTTCGATCACCTGGTCCTGGTGCGAGGCGGCGATCGCGACCGCTTCGCCGTCGACCACGCCGTTCTCCGGCAGCACCTGATAGACGTGACGGCCGATGCCCCAGCCCTTCTCCGACTTGCGCACGGTGCCGCCGAGCGCCTGCGCGATCAGCTGATGGCCGAAGCAGACGCCGACCATCGGTGTCTTGTTGGCGTAAGCCGTGCGCACGAAATCTTCCAGCGGTGCGATCCAGTCGAGCCCGTCATAGACGCCGGCCGCCGCGCCGGTGATCAGCACGGCCTCCACGCCGCGCGGATCGGGCAGCGCATCACCATTCGGAATGCTGACGATGTCGACTGTAGCCGTCGGGTCCTCGGCGCGGATCATGCGCTCGAACATGTCCGGAAACGAGCCGTGGCGCTCGCGATGCTTTTGAGGAACGAGCCCGGTCTCGATGATGGTGATGCGTGCCATGTGCTGCCCTGCGGAGACAGGGAAGATACAGCAGGACCTGCACGACGTCCAAGTCAGCCGGGCGCAAAACCGTGTGCGGACTGGTCCTCGAGCTCAGTGAGCGCCTTGCGCATGGTCTCGACCAGATCCAGCGCCACCGGCGAGGGGCTGCGCTGCGCGGGGAAGACGGCCGAGAACTCGAAGTCGATGCGCGGCAGGAAGCGGCGCACGACGACGCCGCGCGTGGCAAATTCCTGCGCGGTGAAGGGATCGCAGATCGATACCCCAAGTCCCGATGACACCATGCCGCACATGATCTCCGACAGCGTGGTCTCGACCCTGAGCACGCGGCGGACATCGTGGCGGTGGAAGGCCTGGTCGACGAGGTGCCGGCTCGACGATCCCGCCGAGAGCGAGATGAAGTTCTCGCCCTCGAAATCACGTGGCTGCAGCACTTCTTTCTCCGCCAGATGATGTCCGGTCGGCAGCACCGCGACACGCGCCAGCGCCGGCAGCCGCAAGCTTGGCAGGCCGGAATGGGCGATCGGCACCTCGGCAAAGCCGATGTCGCACTGGTTGTTCAGCACCCAGTCGACCACGATCGGCGAGATCACGCCGAAGAAAGCGAGGTTGAGGTTGGGCCGCTCCTTCAAAAAGTGTCCGGCGAGCCGCGGCAAATAGCCGTTTGCCAATGCCGGCAGCGCGGCAATGCGCAGCGAGCCGGTGCGGCGGCCGCGGATTTCTTCGGCGGCCGCGGTGATGCGTTCGAGACCGACGAACGAGCGCTCGACTTCCGTGTAAAGCGCCATCGCCGCCGCGGTCGGCACGAGGCCGGTGCCCCGTCGTTCGAACAGCTCCATCTTCAACAGCGCCTGGAAGTCGCGCAGCAAGCGGCTGACGGCGGGCTGCGTCACCACCATCAGCTTCGCTGCCTCGGTGACGCTCCCGGTCAGCATCGTCGCCCGGAAAGCCTCCACCTGCCGCGAATTGATCCGCACCATCCCGCAATCCATTCATAACATCTCGGCATGCAGAGGGTGCCATTATTCATTGGACGATGGAAGTATACGTCTGCGATCTTTTTCATCAGAGCTGGAGCCAGCCCGCTTTTTCGGCAGATTGGAGGGATTCCACCCTTCAGATCGCGCCAAAACCCGCCGAACAGGGGCCGGAGCCCTGATCGGCGAGGAATTTGCGCGGAAGGAAATGCGGAAGGCGCTTCGGCCGGAGACTTGTCGGCACGTCACCTCATTCCGGTATGGAGATCGGTCCACATGAAGACTTCTCGCCTTCTGACTGCGCTTAGCATCGCGGCGCTCATGGCCGCCTCGTCGGCCGCCTCGGCCCAGCAACAGACGCTTTACGTCGCCGGCTACGGCGGCTCGTTCGAGAAGACGATCCGCGACGAGGTGATCCCGACCTTCGAGAAGGAAAACGGCGTCAAGGTCGAATACGTCGCCGGCAATTCCACCGACACGCTGGCCAAGCTCCAGGCGCAGAAGGGCAACCAACAGATCGACGTCGCCATCGTCGACGACGGTCCGATGTACCAGGCGATCCAGCTCGGCTTCTGCGGCAAGCTCGGGGGACTGCCGGCCGAACTCTACGACACCGCGCGTTTCAAGGATGATCGTGCGGTCGCGATCGGCATCGTCGCCACTGGCCTGATGTACAACACCAAAGTGTTCAAGGAGAAAGGCTGGGCGCCGCCGACCTCCTGGAACGACCTGAAGGACGCGAAATACGCCAAGCAGCTCGTGATCCCGCCGATCAACAACACCTATGGCCTCGAAGCGCTGGTGATGCTGTCGAAGATGAACGGCGGTGGCGAGACCAACGTCGATTCCGGCTTCAAGATCTTCAAGGAGCAGATCAATCCGAATGTGCTCGCCTACGAGCCGTCGCCCGGCAAGATGACCGAGCTGTTCCAGTCCGGCCAGGCCGTGATCGCGGTGTGGGGCACCGGCCGGGTGCAGAGCTTTGCCAACACCGGCTTCCCTGTCGACTTCGTCTACCCGAAGGAAGGCGCTGCGACGCTGCTGACGACAGCCTGTCCGATCAACAAGCCCAACGCTTCGCCGCTGGCCGCGAGCTTCGTCAAGATGCTGCTCGATCCCAAGATCCAGCTCGTGATGCTGAAGGACTACGGTTATGGCCCGGTGCTGAAATCGCTGGTGATCCCGCCCGAGCTCGGCAAGATGGCGCCGATCGGCGAGCGCGCGGCCAAGCTCTATAATCCGGACTGGACCGTCATCAACGAGAAGCGCGAGGAGTGGACCAAGCGCTGGAACCGCGAGGTCGAGCGCTGATCTGATCGTCACAGCGGAGACAGCGCATGGCCTATCTCGAGCTCGATCGGGTCGCAAAACAGTTCGGCACGCAGACTGTGGTCGATGACTTCAGTCTGTCGGTGGGGAAGGGGGAGTTCATCTCCTTCCTTGGCCCGTCCGGCTGCGGCAAGACCACGACGTTGCAGATGATCGCAGGCTTCCTTGATCCCACGCGCGGCGCGATCCGCCTGGAGGACAAGGATCTGACCGCGATTCATCCGGCCAAGCGTGGGCTCGGCATCGTGTTCCAGAGCTACGCGCTGTTTCCGCACATGACGGCGGCGGAGAACGTCGCGTTCGGTCTCGAGATGCGCAACGTGTCGCGCAATGAGCGAGCCGAGCGCGTCCGTGCCGCGCTCGCAATGGTCGGCCTTGCCGGTTACGAGGACCGTCACCCGCGCCGAATGTCCGGCGGCCAGCAGCAGCGCGTAGCGCTGGCCCGTGCGCTGGTGATCAAGCCGAGCGTGCTGTTGCTCGACGAACCGCTGTCTAATCTCGACGCAAAGCTGCGCGAGGAGATGCAGATCGAGCTGCGCCAGATCCAGCGCACCATCGGCACCACCACGATCCTCGTCACCCACGACCAGAACGAGGCGATGTCGCTATCCGATCGCATCGTGGTGATGAGCCAGGGCCGCATCGAGCAGATCGGCACGCCGCAGGAGACCTATGAGATGCCGGCCTCGGCCTTCGTCTCACAGTTCCTCGGCAAGACCAACGACTTTGCGGCGACGATCGATCGGACCGTCACGCCGGCGCGGCTGACAGCGGGCTCCTGGAGTGCGCCGGCACCGGCCGGCCTCAATGGCCCGGTAACCATCAGCATCCGCCCCGAGCGCATCGGTTTTGGCGCTGCCGGCCTCAGCGCAAAAATCGTCACCCGCATCTTCCAGGGTAACCACTGGCTGTTCCAGTGCGACAGCGAATGCGGCCCGGCGATCGTGATCCGCCAGAATGATGGCAACGCCCAGCCAACCGAAGGCGAGGCCGTTCATTTCGCCTGGCGACCGGAGGACATGAGCGTGCGCGCGAGGGGCGTCGCATGAGCGCGGCCGCCGAGGAACGCAGCGCGCGTGCGCCATGGGCCCTGACGGCGCCTGCCTTGATGCTATTCGTCGGCGTGCTGCTGATCCCGCTGGCGATGACCGTGATGCTGTCATTCCACGATTGGGGCCAATACAAAGGCATCGAGCCGGTCTTCATCCTCAAGAATTGGCACGAGATCGCGACCGATCCCTATTACGCCGAGATGTTCTGGCGGACGTTTCGGATCGCGATCCTGACCACATTCCTCACCGCCGTGCTCGGCGCACCTGAAGCCTACATCCTCAACCGCATGAGCGGCCGATGGAAGAGCTTCTTCCTGCTGATCATCCTCGGGCCGCTGCTGATCTCCGTGGTGGCGCGCACGCTCGGCTGGGCGCTGCTGTTCGGCGGCAATAACGAACTCGTCAACAAGCTCTTGATGTCGCTCGGGGTGATCCGCTCCCCCATTCCCTTCATGTTCACCGAAACAGGAATGGTGGTTGCGCTCGCGCATGTGATGATGCCGTTCATGGTACTGTCGGTATGGGCCGCGCTGCAGCGGCTCGATCCGCAGATCGAGAATGCCGCAATGTCGCTCGGCGCGAGCCCTGCGACCATCATCCGCCGCATCATCATGCCCCAGATCATGCCGGGCGTGCTCTCGGGCGCGATCATCGTGTTCTCGCTCTCGGCCAGCGCCTTCGCGACGCCGGCGATCATCGGCGGCCGTCGGCTCAAGGTCGCCGCGACGCTCGCGTATGACGAATTCCTCAACACGCTGAACTGGCCGCTGGGGGCTGCGGTCGCGACGCTGCTGCTGGTCGCACTGGTGCTGATCGTCGTCGGCAGCAACGCGCTGATCGAACGCCGTTACGCGGAGGTGTTCCGATGAGACGGAACGGCCCGCTCGCGCTGATCTTCCACACCCTCTTCGTCATCGTCATGGTGGCACCGATCCTGGTCGTCTGCCTCGTCGCGTTCACACCCGAGGGCTTCCTGTCGCTGCCGACCAACGGTTTTTCGCTGCGCTGGTTCAGGACGATCGCGAACTACCCCGAATTCATCCACGCCTTCTGGGTCAGCCTCGGCCTCGGGGCGCTGTCGTCCTTGGTGGCTTTGCTGTTCGCGGTGCCTGCGGCGCTGGCGATTGCGCGCTACCGCTTCCGCGGCCGCGATGCGCTGGCGGCGCTGTTCCTGTCGCCGCTGATGATCCCGCATGTCGTGCTCGGCATCGCCTTCCTGCGCTTCTTTACCTCGGCCGGACTTGGCGGCAGCTTTGCGGCGCTGATCATCGCGCATGTCATCATCGTGTTTCCGTTCGCGCTGCGGCTAACGCTGGCGGCGGCGACAGGGATGGATCTCTCGGTCGAGATGGCGGCGGTCTCGCTCGGCGCGGGCGGCTGGACGCTGTTCGGCCGTGTGACCTTGCCGCTGATCCTGCCCGGCGTCATCAGCGGCTGGGCACTCGCCTTCATCCAGTCCTTCGACGATCTCACCATGACCGTCTTCCTCGCGGCGCCCGGTACCGAGACGTTGCCGGTGCGCATGTTCCTTTACATCCAGGACAACATCGATCCGCTGGTGACGTCGGTCTCGGCCTGCGTGATCGCGATCACCATGACCGCCCTCATTCTGCTCGACCGCTTCTACGGGCTCGACCGTGTGCTCGCTGGCAAGGGCGATACGGGACGATAGGAGAAGAACCCTATGTCAGGAGATTACGACGTCGCCGTGGTCGGCGGCGGCTTGCTCGGCTCCGCCATTGCCTGGGGCCTCGGCCGGCTCGGCAAGCGCGTGGCCGTGCTCGACGAAGGCGACATCACCAAGCGCGCTTCGCGCGCGAATTTTGCGCTGGTCTGGGTGCAGAGCAAGGGACTCGGCATGCCCGCCTATACGGTGTGGACCGTGCAGGCGTCGCAGGCGTGGGGCCGGCTGGCGTCGGAGCTGAAGCAGCAGACCGGGCTCGACGTCTCTCTTCAGCAAAATGGCGGCTTCCACCTCACGCTCGGCGAGGACGAATTCGGCCAGCGCACGGAACTGGTCAAGCGCATGCACAACCAGGTCGGTGCGGCCGACTACAAGATGGAGATGCTCTCCGCATCCGACGTGAAGAAGTCGCTGCCGCTGATCGGCCCGGAAGTCTCAGGCGGCAGCTATTGCCCGCTGGACGGCCACGTCAATTCGCTGCGCACGTTCCGCGCCTTTCACACCGGCTTCATTGCGTTCGGCATCGACTATTTTCCGGAACGGCCGGTCTCGGCGATCAGCAAGAGCGGCGGCGAATTCCGCCTGACCACGCCGAAAGGCGAGCTGCGCGCCGCCAAAATCGTGCTCGCCGCCGGCAATGCCAACCAGACGCTGGCGCCGATGGTCGGACTCTACGCGCCGATGGGCCCGACCCGCGGCCAGATCGTGGTGACCGAGCGCACCATGCCGTTCCTGCCGCACCCGCTGACCACGATCCGCCAGACCGACGAAGGCACGGTGATGATCGGAGACAGCAAGGAGGACGAGCTCGATGACCGCGCGCTGAAACATTCCATCAGCGCCGTGATGACCGATCGCGCCCAGCGGATGTTCCCGCATCTGTCGCGGCTCAATGTCGTCAGAAGCTGGGCCGGCATCCGCGTCATGCCGCAGGACGGCTTTCCGATCTACGACCAGTCGGAGACGCATCCCGGCGCCTTCGTCGCCTGCTGTCATTCCGGCGTGACGCTCGCCTCCAACCACGCCTTCGAGATCGCGCGCATGGTGGCGCAAGGCGCGCTCGAGCCCGAGCTGGTCGGCGCGTTCTCGGCCAGCCGTTTTGGCGGCGCCGGTGCTGCGAACAACAGCGGCTATTAAAGATCCAAGGAAGGAGCCAAGAGGCATCCCCATGTTTAGACGATCCGAACAGGACAAGCGCCCAAACGTGCAGATCTTCGTCGACGGCGTCGCCGTCGCGGCACGTCAGGGCGACACCGTCTCCGCGGCGCTGCTGGCCTCCGGCTGCGACGCACGGCGCTCCACTGCGGTCAGCGGCGCGCCGCGTCTGCCTTACTGCATGATGGGAGTGTGCTTCGATTGCCTCGTCACCATTGACGGCGTCGGCAACCGGCAGGGCTGTCTCGTGCCTGTCGCCGAGGGCATGCAGGTCGAGATCCAGAAGGGCAAGCGGGAGATCGGAAAATGACTGTGGCTCCCAAGCGCGAAGCCTACGACGTCGTGGTAATCGGCGCCGGTCCCGCCGGCCTCGCGGCCGCTGCGACATCCGCCGAAGCCGGGCTGTCCACGCTGCTGCTCGACGAGAACATCGGCCCCGGTGGCCAGGTGTTTCGCGCCATCTCCTCCACGCCAGTGACTGAACGTAGTCAGCTCGGCGCCGATTATTGGGTTGGTGCCGACCTCGTGCAGGCGCTGTGCGCGAGTAGCGCCGAGGTCATCCATCGTGCGACCGTCTGGAGCCTCGACCGCAATCTCGAGATTGCTGTCTCGATCGGTGGCGCCTCTGCCTTCGTCAAGGCGCAGCGCGTGATCCTCGCGACCGGCGCGCTGGAGCGGCCGTTTCCAATTCCCGGCTGGACGTTGCCGGGCGTGATGACGGCGGGCGCGGCGCAGACGATGCTGAAATCGTCGGCGCTGGTGCCTGATGGCCGCACGGTGATCGCAGGGCAGGGGCCGTTGCTCTGGCTGCTCGCCGCGCAGATCCTGCGCCTCGGCGGTCGGATCGACCGCATTCTCGACACCACCGAGCGCGGCAATTATTTCGCCGCGCTGCCGCACGCCTTCGCCTTCCTGACCTCGCCCTATTTCACCAAAGGCCTGTCGATGATGCGTGAGGTGAAAGCGAAGGTGCAGGTCGTCTCCGGTGTCACCGAGCTTGCTGCGTCCGGCGACGGTCAGCTCGCGAGCGTGAGCTATGTCGCCGGCGGCAAGCGCGAGACCATTCCTGCCGATCTGTTGCTGCTGCATCAGGGCGTCGTGCCCAACGTCAATCTGGCGATGGCGGCCGGCATCGAGCATCGCTGGGATGATTTGCAATTGTGCTGGTCGCCGGTGCTCGATGCGAACGGGGCTTCGTCGGTCGCGGGCATCGCGATCGCCGGCGACGGTGGCGGCATCGGCGGCGCGAACGCGGCCGTGGTGCGCGGCCGCATCGCGGCGCGCGCGGCGGTGGAAGCGCTGGCGCCAGCGGCTGCCGCGAAGCTCACATCGATGGCAGCGCTTCGTGCCGATCTTGCCAAGGCCGAGCGTGGCCGCGTCTTCCTCGATACGCTGTTCCGCCCCGCGCAACAGTTCCGCATTCCCGCAGGCGACACCATCGTCTGCCGCTGCGAGGAAGTCACCGCAAAGGACGTTCTCGACTCCGTCGCGATCGGCGCGACGGGGCCGAACCAGCTCAAGGCCTATCGCCGCACCGGCATGGGGCCGTGCCAGGGCCGGCTCTGCGGCCTCACCGTCACCGAGCTGATGGCGCAGGCGCGCGGGAAGGCGCCGCAGGAGATCGGCTATTACCGGCTGCGCGCGCCGGTGAAGCCGATCACGCTCGCCGAGCTCGCCGCCGTCCCCAAGAGCGAGGCCGACGTCAAGGCGGTGGTGCGCGGATGACCAAAAACGTGGATGCGATCGTCGTCGGTGGCGGCATCCACGGATGCTCGACCGCGCTGCATCTGTGCCTTGCCGGCATGAAGCCGGTGCTGATCGAGAAGGATTATGCCGGCCGGCACGCGTCCGGCGTCAACGCCGGCGGCGTGCGCCAACTCGCCCGGCACATCCCCGAGATTCCGCTCTCGATCCGTTCGATGGGGATTTGGGAGAAGATCACCGAGCTCGTCGACGACGATTGCAGCTTTGAAAGCCATGGCCAGGTGCTCGTCGCGGAGAACGAGGAGGAGCTTGCGGTCTGCCGCGCGCGCGTGGCCGAGCTCAATGCGCTCGGCTTCACCCATGAAGAGCTGATCGATGCGGCCGAGCTGCGGCGGCTTGTGCCCGCGGTCGCCGAGACCTGTCCCGGCGGCGTGGTCTCGCGTCGCGATGGGGCTGCCAATCCGGCGCAGACGACGACCGCGTTCCGCCGCAAGGCCGAGCAGCTCGGCGCGACGGTGCGCGAGGGCGAGGCCGCCGGCAACATCCGGCGGAATGACGGTCTCTGGCATGTCGACGTCGGCTCGGACACCTATGCCGCACCGGTGCTGGTCAACGCGGCGGGCGCCTGGGCCGGCAAGATCGCCGCTGCGCTCGGCGAGCCCGTGCCGGTCGAAACCGTCGCGCCGATGCTGATGATCACCTCGCGCGTGCCGCACTTCATCGATCCCGTCGTAATCCTGCGCGGCCGCAAATTGTCCTTCAAGCAATTCTCCAACGGCACCGTGCTGATCGGCGGCGGCCATCTGGCAACGCCCTACCAGGACCGCAACGAGACGGTGCTCGACTGGAAGAGCCTGGCCATCAGCGCGCGCACCGTGTTCGAGCTGTTTCCGGTGATGCGCAGCGCGACGATCGTGCGGGCCTGGGCCGGCATCGAGGCGAAGATGAAGGACGACATCCCCGTGTTCGGGCCGAGCTCGCGTCACCAGGGCCTCTATCACCAGTTCGGCTTCTCGCTGCACGGCTTCCAGCTTGGTCCCGGCGCCGGCGCCGTGATGGCCGAGCTGATCGTCAACGGCGGCACCCAGACCCGCGTCAGTGATCTCGGCATCGACCGCTTTCATCCTTCCACGATCTAGGAACAAGAGGACATCATGAGCATCACCCGCAGCATCCGCACGCCGATCATGCACCGCGCCGTCGAGGCCAACGGCTTCGTTTTCCTCGGCGGCATCATCGCTGACGACACCTCGGTCTCGATGGGCGAGCAGACGCGCAACATCCTCGGCAAGATCGCCGGCTATCTGAAGGAAGCCGGCACCGACAAGTCGCGCGTGGTCAGCGCCTCGATCTTCGTCACGGATCTCTCCAAGAAGAAGGAGATGGACGCGGCCTGGACCGAGTTCTTCGGCGACAATCTGCCGACCCGCGCAACCGTCGGCGTCGCCGACCTCGGCGGCAATGCGCTGATCGAGGTGGTGGTGACCGCGCTCAAGGGCTGATCGCGCAGATGGATAGGGACGTCAGCGCTTCTCTGCGCTGTCGTCTCCTCGAACTGCGGCTTGATCTTGCACTTCTGCCGCACTAGTTAGAGAGTTCTCAACCAGGAACTTCGCAGCCATGGATTTTACCCCGACCGCAAAGCCCATCCGCCTTGCTCACGGGGAATTCCATGCCTGCTTCGATCGTCCTGTCGAACCTGTCGCTGTCCACGCCTGACGGCCGTTCGCTTCTTTCCAACATCGATCTGACATTTGCGGCCGAGCGGACCGGTCTCGTCGGCCGCAATGGCGTCGGGAAAACAACGCTGCTTGCATCGATTTTGGGCGAGCATGTTCCGCAGTCCGGGCGCATTGTTGTCAACGGCAGTATCGGCCTGCTGCGCCAGGACGTGCAGGTCTCCGCGGGCGCGACCGTGGCTGATCTGTTTGGCGTGCGGTCGGCGCTGGAGCTGCTGCGCCGTGCCGAGCGCGGGCATGCCTCGGCCGACGAGATCGCCACGATCGACTGGACGCTCGAAGCGCGGCTTCAGGCCGCGCTGGCGCGCCTCAGGTTCGATCCGTCTCCCGAGACTGAGCTGTCCCGACTGTCCGGCGGCCAGATCACGCGGGTTCGTCTTGCTGCACTGATCTTCGCTGAGCCCGACTTCCTGCTGCTGGACGAGCCCACCAACAATCTCGACCAGGACGGACGCGAGGCGGTGACCGCGCTCGTCGCTGCCTGGCGCGGCGGCGCGATCGTCGTCAGCCATGACCGGAACTTACTCGAAACGATGGACGCGATCGTCGAGCTGACGTCGCTCGGGTCAACCCGATATGGCGGCAATTGGAGCAGTTTTCGCGCGCAGAAGGCCGTCGAGCTCGCGGCGGTTAGGCACGATCTCGCGGATGCTGAGAAGCGTCTCGCCGAAATTGACGGGAAGGCGCAAGAGGCTACGGAACGGAAGGCGCGCAAGGACAGCGGCGGCAGGAAGAAGCGCGCCAAGGGCGACATGCCGCGCATCCTGGCCGGCGCGCGCAAGGATCGCAGCGAAGATAGCGGCGGCAAGACCGCGCAAATCGCCGAGCGGCGGCGCGCGGAGGCGCTCGCGGCCGTCGACACCGCGCGCCGGCGCGTCGAGATAATTCAGCCGTTGTCGGTGAAACTGCCCGCGACTGGCCTGCCGGCGAGCAGGGAGGTGGTTTGGCTCGACGGCGTCAGCGCCGGCTATCGACCGCAGCAGCCGGTCTTGCGCGATCTCTCGCTCGCGATCGTCGGGCCGGAGCGCGTTGCGGTCGTCGGGCCGAACGGCTCCGGCAAGACAACGCTGCTGAAACTCATTGCCGGCGAGTTGCGCCCAGTCTCGGGTGCGGTGCGGGTCAGGCCCGACTTCGCGCTGTTCGACCAGAAAGTCAGCCTGCTTGATCCCGCGATCTCCATCCTGGACAATTTCGGCCGTCTCAATCCAACGGCAGGTGCGAACGAGTGCCATGCCGCCCTGGCTCGTTTCATGTTTCGCGCCGATGCTGCCTTGCAGATCGTGGGAAGCCTGAGCGGCGGACAAATGTTTCGCGCGGGCCTTGCCTGCGTGCTGGGCGGCTCAAAGCCGCCGTCCCTGCTGATCCTGGACGAGCCGACCAATCATCTCGACATCGAGTCCATCGAAGCGGTCGAAGCGGGCCTGAGGGCTTATGACGGCGCGCTGCTCGTCGTCAGTCACGACGAGGCATTCTTGCAGGCGATCGGGATCACGCGCCGGCTCGAACTTGCCGGCAAGGCGCTTCGCGTCAATGGCGGGATCATCTGATCCCGCCTTACGTCACGATATAGCGGCTAGTCCTGGCGGAGATTTTCAAAAGCCCGACGCCCTGCCCCCAGCGCGTCGGGCTGAAAGATTGACTATCAATCGGTGATCCCAACGCCATTGTTGTGACGCGTATCTCACCGTTTTTCCATTCCGGGAAACTACCGCGTCGGAACCGGGCGTGGTGCTATGCACTGCCGCCCGGTTCCAGCGCCTCGCCGATCTCCAGCGGATGGGCCATGGTCTCGTGCAGGGCGTCGCGGTCGAGCTCGCCTTCGGAGAGGCTGATGACGACGCAGGCGACTCCATTGCCGATCAGATTGGTCAGCGCACGGCATTCGCTCATGAACTTGTCGATGCCGACCAGGATCGCGATCGACTGGATCGGGATATCAGGCACGATCGAGAGTGTCGCGGCGAGCGTGATGAAGCCGGCGCCGGTGACGCCCGACGCACCCTTCGAGGTGATCATGGCGATGCCCAAAATGCCGAGCTCCTGCCAGATGGTCAGATGGGTGTTGGTGGCCTGCGCCAGGAACAGCGTCGCCAGCGTCATGTAGATGTTGGTGCCGTCGAGATTGAAGCTGTAACCGGTCGGGATGACGAGGCCGACCACCGAGCGCGAGGCACCGAGATGCTCCATCTTCTGGATCATCTGTGGCAGCACCGTCTCCGAGGACGAGGTACCGAGCACGATCAGCAGCTCGTCCTTGATGTAGGCGATGAAGCGCAGGATCGAGAAGCCGGCGAGCCGGGCGATCGCACCCAGCACGATCAGCACGAACAGGATGCTGGTCAGGTAGAACGTGCCGATCAGGGCGGCGAGGTTGAGCAGCGAGCCGAGACCGTAGGCGCCGACGGTGAAGGCCATCGCGCCGAAGGCGCCGATCGGCGCCACGCGCACGATGATGCGGATGATGCCGAAGAACATTTTTGCGGCCTTATCGATCGCGTCCGCGATGGGCTCGCCGGCCTTGCCGAGGAAAGCGATGGCGAAGCCCGACAGAATCGAGATCAACAGCACCTGAAGCAGATCGCCCCGCGCGATGGCGCCCAGATAGCTGTCGGGGATGATCGCCATCAGATGGGCGACGATGCCCTCTTCCTTGGCCTTGGTGACGTAGGTCGCCACCGAATTCGGATCGATCGTGGCGGGATCGATGTTGAAGCCGTGCCCGGGCTGGAGAATCTCGCCGACGAGCAGACCGACCGCGAGCGCGACGGTCGAGACCGTCTCGAAATAGATCAGCGACTTCAGCCCGACGCGGCCGACGCGCTTCAGATCGCCCATCGAGGAGATGCCGTGCACCACGGTGCAGAAGATCACCGGTGCGATCATCATCTTGATCAGCGCAATGAAACCGTCGCCGAGCGGCTTCAAGGCCTTGCCGAGATCGGGATAGAAATAGCCAATGAGCACGCCGAGCGCGATCGCGATCAGCACCTGGACGTAGAGGATCTTGTACCAGGGCTGGTGCCGGCGGAGGACGGCTGGCTGGATCGCGACTTGTGTCATATTGTAGGCCCCGGAACGTATTGATCTTGCTTGATTTGCATCATGTGATGGCCGCTGCGGAAGCGACAATCACATTTTTGTCGGATCGCACGAAGATCGATCACTGCATCGCAACTCGGGGGAAACATGTCGATTGCAACAGGCTCCGACGAGCAAACGCAAGGCTATTTTCCGCGTTGGAAACTGAAGACCTCGGGCGTGATCATGCCGGAGGAGCGGCTGTCCTGGAGCCAGACCATTGTCTCCAGTCTCCAGCATTGCGTCGCAATGTCGGGATCAACGATCATCGCGCCGCTGCTGATGGGGTTCGATCCCAATGTTGCGGTCCTGTTCTCCGGCATCGGCACGCTGATCTTCTTCGTCATCGTCGCAGGGCGCGTGCCGAGCTATCTCGGCTCGAGCTTCGCATTCATCGCCGTCGTCATCGCTGCCACCGGTTATGCGGGGCAGGGGCCAAACCCGAACCTGTCAGTTGCGCTCGGCGGCATCGTCGGAGCCGGAGTGCTGTACGGCCTGATTGCTCTGATCGTGATGTGGTCGGGCGTCGGCTGGGTCGAGAGGTTGCTGCCGCCGGCCGTCACCGGCGCCGTGGTCGCCGCGATCGGTCTCAATCTCGCGCCTGTGGCTGTGAAGGCGGTGAGCGGAGGCGCGTTCGACACCTGGATCGGGCTTGCGACCGTTCTGATCATCGGCGTGGTCGCCGTTGCCGCACCAAGCCTGTGGCGCCGGCTGCCGATCATTGTCGGTGCCATCGGCGGATATCTTTTGTACCTGCTGTTCGCGAACGGACTCGGTTTCGGCAAGCCGATCGACTTCGCGCAACTTTCGGCCGCGCCGTGGTTCGGCGTGCCCAACTTCACCGCGCCGAGCTTCCATGCCGATGCAATCTTCCTGATCGCGCCGGTTGCGATCATTCTCGTCGCCGAGAATCTCGGTCACATCAAGGCCGTCGGCGCGATGACGGGCCGGAGCCTCGATGCCTATCTCGGTCGCGCCCTGTTTGCCGACAGTCTCGCGACCATTGTGGCGGCCTGCGGCGGCGGCACCGGCGTCACCACCTATGCCGAGAACATCGGCGTCATGGCGGCGACGAAGGTCTATTCCACCTTGTTGTTCGCGTTCGCAGCCACGGTGTCGATCCTGCTCGGCTTCTCGCCGAAATTCGGCGCGCTCATCCTGTCGATCCCCGGCCCCGTCATCGGCGGCCTCTCGATCGTGCTGTTCGGGTTGATCGCGGCGATGGCGGGACGGATCTGGGTCGAGAACAAGGTCGACTTCGCAAATCCCGCAAACCTGATGACCGTCGCGGTGGCGCTCACCGCAGGCGCCGGCGATCTCACGCTCAAATTCGGTGCGTTCACAATCGGCGGAATCGGCACCGCGACCTTCGGTGCCATCATCCTCTACCAGATCCTGACCTCGCCGCTCGCCCGCCACGCCAAATGAATCACAGCAATGCGTTGAGAGATGGAACAAAGGGCGGGTTCCGTCGATGATCAGGCATCCCGGAGAGAACTCATGCCACAAACCAATCGCTCAACCTTCTTTCCCTCGCGCCTCGTGGGCCAATACGCGCTGGTGACCGGCGCTTCACAAGGCATCGGCCGCGCTGTCGCCATCCGGCTCGCCCAGGAAGGCGCGACCGTCGCCATCAATTATTTCGATCACCCCCAAAGCGCCGAGGAGACGCTCGCGTTGGCGCGGACGGCATCGGGCGATCGTGGCCACGGCAGGCTCGATCACATCATCGTCAAGGCCGATGTCGGCAACGAGCAGGACATCGTCGCGATGTTCGAGACGATCCTGGCGCGTTGGAAGCGCCTCGACTGTCTCGTCAACAATGCCGGCTTCCAGCGGGAATCGCCGAGCGAAGCGCTCGACGTCGAAACCTATCGCCGCATCATCGACGTCAATCTGAATGGCGCCGTGCTTTGCGCCCAGAAGGCGCTCGCGCATTTCGTCGCCCGCGGCGGAGGCGGCAGCATCATCAATTGCTCCAGCGTCCACCAGATCATCCCAAAGCCCGGCTATCTCGCTTATTCGATCAGCAAGGGCGGCATGGCCAACCTGACGCGAACGCTGGCGCTCGAATTTGCCGGCCAAGGCATCCGCGTCAATGCGGTAGGTCCCGGTGCGATCGATACGCCGATCAACGCGGCCTGGACCGGCGATCCCGAGAAGCGCGGCGTCGTCACCTCCCACATTCCGCTCGGCCGCGTCGGCACCCCCGAAGAGATCGCCGCCGTGTTCGCCTTCCTCGCCTCGGATGACGCGAGCTACATCACCGGACAGACCATCTATGCCTGCGGAGGCCTGACGCTGTTCCCCGAATTCCGGGACAATTGGGCGAGCTGAACGTCAACTTGGAAGCGTGCGCATCTGCGACGGCCCGACCGGGTTGCAACGATTAGATCATGGTCGCGAGGCCAGCCTTCTCACTGGGCCTACCTGGACACCGATGCACCGCGCAGGAGTGGCGGTTTGCGGCCGGGTAGGGGTCTGCGGCGCCGTGTGCTATCGACCGTGGACGACGCTGCCGCTATTGGCAGGCGCCGACACATGATGGGCTCGTGACCACAACCATAAACATCAATGCCTACAGTGACGCGCTGGTGGTCCTCGGCACTGCCGGCGTGGTGGTGCCAATTGTTCGCCATTGGGGCATCAATCCGGTGCTGGGCTATCTCGGTGCCGGCGCCATTCTCGGCCCGCTTGGACTCGGCTCGCTCGTTCGAGAACTCCCGTTCCTGTACTGGTTCACCGTGGCGGACGCGCAGAACGTCGAAGGCATCGCCAATCTCGGCGTCGTGTTCCTGCTGTTCCTGATCGGGCTCGAGCTGTCTTTCAGGCGGCTCGTGACGATGCGACGCCTGGTGTTCGGGCTTGGCGGCCTGCAGGTGCTGGCGACGTCCGCGATCATTTTCAGCGCGACGCTTCTCGCGGGGCAGGATTCCGATACAGCCGTGATCCTCGGCGCGAGCCTTGCGCTGTCCTCGACGGCGATCGTGCTCGAGCTTCTGTCCACCGAGAGACGGCTTGCGACCACTGCGGGGCGCGCCAGCTTCTCGGTGTTGTTGGCTCAGGACCTTGCAGTGATTCCCATTCTGGTGCTCGTCTCGGTGCTTGGCGCAGGCAGCGGCGGCTCCGTCGTGGCGCACATCTCCAGTGCGATCTTGAAGGCCGGAGTAGCGGTAGCTTTTCTCATTCTGATCGGACGGCTGCTGATGCGTCCGCTGTTCCAGATGGTTGCGGGCACCCATTCGACGGAGCTCTTCGTCGCGGCGACCTTGTTCGTCATCGTCGGCGCAGGCCTTGCCGCGCACCAAGCCGGCCTGTCGATGGCGCTCGGAGCATTCGTTGCAGGACTGATGCTGGCTGAAACGGAGTACGGCAAGGCCATTGAGGCCACCGTCGATCCATTCAAGGGCCTGCTGCTCGGCATCTTTTTCTTCACCGTCGGTATGGCCATCGACTTCCGCGTGTTCATGCGCGAGCCTGGTTGGCTGCTGGCCGCCGTTGTCGGCGTATTGGCCGGCAAGGCGATCGTGCTCATCATCCTGGGCCGCCTCTTCAGGCTCTCGTGGCCGTCGGCGATCGAGATCGGCTTCCTGCTGGGTCCAGTCGGCGAATTCGCCTTCGTAAGCATCGGGATGGCGGCGGCGCTCGGCCTGATCGAACCTCGCGCGTCGAGCTTTGCCGTCGCCATCACCGCCGTGACGATGGCATTGACGCCGCTTTTGGGCGTGCTCGGACGACGATTGGCCGCGAAACTGGGGAGCGAGCGCACCCTCGATCCCGAACTGACGGTTCGGCCGCCCGGCGACCGGGCGCAGGCCATCGTGGTCGGCTACGGCCGCGTTGGAAAAGTCGTCTGCTCGCTGCTGACCAGCCACGGCCTAAACTACATCGCGATCGATAACGAAGCAGTCGCCGTGGCGCGCGACCGCCGCGATGGTCATAAGGTCTATTTTGGTGATGCGACAGAACCGGGCTTTCTCGAAGCCTGCGGCCTGATGCAGACGACCGGTGTGATCATTACCATTCAGTCGCGAGCAGCGATCGATGCCGTCGTCGAGCGGATTCGCGCAGTGCGGCCGGACGTGCTGATCGTCTCACGTGCGCGGGACGCCGATCATGCCCGCCACCTCTATGCGATCGGCGCAACCGATGCGGTGCCGGAAACCATCGAGGCAAGCCTGCAACTTTCCGAAGCCGCACTGATCGGCCTCGGAGTCGCGGTCGGGCATGCGATCGCCTTGGTGCACGAGAAGCGGGACGAATTTCGGCTGACATTGCAGCAAGCCGCCCGCATTGCAGCAGAAGAGAAAACTCGTCTCCTCGATAGCACAGGGCGCCGGTCCCCGAGATAGCCGCCTATCCGGGCGGCCGTGCGCTGCGGACTATCGTGATCTGGCAAAACCCGCCCGCGCGGACTACATCTGCGCCATGACAAATGCTCCGCGGGCAAACCCTCCGCTCCAGGATTTCATCGGCCGGCACGAACGTCTGTTCGTGCTGACCGGCGCCGGCTGTAGCACCAATTCGGGCATTCCCGACTATCGCGACAGCCACGGCAATTGGAAGCGGACCCAGCCGGTCAACTTCCAGGCTTTCATGTCGGACGAGCATACGCGCCGGCGCTATTGGGCGCGCAGTCTGATCGGATGGCGGCGGTTCGGCCAGGCGAAGCCGAATGATGCGCATCATGCGCTGGCCCGGCTCGAGGCGAACGGCCGGTGCGGGATGCTGCTCACCCAGAACGTCGATCGGCTGCATCAGTCCGCCGGCCACCGCCAGGTTATCGACCTGCATGGCCGGCTCGATCTGGTCCGCTGCATGGGCTGCGGCGGCAAGACGCCGCGCGATGAGTTTCAGCGCGCACTTGGTCGCGCCAATGCAGCCTGGCTGACGCTCGATGCCGCCGATGCACCTGATGGCGACGCTGATCTGGACCACGAGGATTTTTCGTCGTTCGAAGTGCCGGTCTGCGAGGCCTGTGGCGGCATCCTCAAGCCTGACGTCGTGTTCTTCGGCGAGAACGTCCCCCGCGACATCGTCGCCACCGCGCAGGATCATCTGGCGCAGGCCGACGCCATGCTGATCGTCGGCTCCTCGCTGATGGTCTATTCCGGTTTCCGCTTCGTCCAGGCTGCTGCGCAGCGCAATATTCCGATCGCGGCGGTCAATCTCGGCCGCACCCGCGCCGACGATCTCCTGACGCTGAAGGTCGAGGAGCGCTGCGAGTCGGCGCTCGCATTCCTGCTCTGATCGCGCCGGCCGCGAACACGTCTTGCCTATTGCATAGGTGCCAAGCAGAATAGCCGGGCGCGGCGTTGCCCTCGTCGTCCATGGCATGGAAATTGCTGCGCTTTCGACCTCAGTCTTGACGATCAGCGCGGAGAATTTGGAATGCTTGAGGGAGCCGAGGTGCGGCTTGCCGTCGATATCGGAGGCACATTCACCGACATCGTGCTGGACGTGGGCGAGGCGCGCAAGACGCGCAAGGTGCTGACGACGCCGCAGCGGCCGGAGCAGGCGGTGCTGGACGGGATGCGCCTCATTCTCGCCGACGCGCGCGCCCATATCAGCGACATCGACGTCTTCATTCACGGCACCACGCTCGCCACCAACGCCATCATCGAGCGCCGAGGCGCCAAGACGGCGCTGATCGCGACGGACGGCTTTCGCGACGTGCTCGATATCGGCACCGAGAGCCGTTACGACCAATATGACCTCAGCATCGACAAGCCGAAGCCGCTGGCGCCGCGCAGCCTGCGCTTCACCGTGCCCGAGCGCATCGACGCGCACGGCGCCGTCCGCCTCCCGCTGGACGAAGCGTCGGTGCGCGCACTCGCGCCAAAATTGCGCGAGCGAGGCGTCGAGAGCGTCGCGATCGCCTTCCTGCACTCCTACGCCAATCCCGAACACGAGCGCCGCGCCGCAGCGATCCTGGGCGAGGAGATGCCCGGCATCTCCGTGACGGTGTCGTCGGCAGTGTGTCCGGAAATTCGCGAATATGAGCGCACCTCCACCGCGGTGGCGAACGCCTATGTGCAACCGCTGATTGACGGCTATCTCGCCCGCATGGCCGATGCCTTGCAGGTCGAGCAGTTCCGCGGCGCCATCTATCTCGTCACCTCCGGCGGCGGCGTTACCTCGATCGAGACGGCGCGGCGCTTTCCGGTGCGTCTCGTCGAATCCGGTCCGGCCGGCGGCGCGATCTTCGCGGCGCAGATTGCGGCGCGTCTTGGCGAGACCAAAGTGCTGTCCTTCGACATGGGCGGCACCACTGCAAAGATCTGTCTCATCGAGAAGTACCAGCCCGAGACCTCGCGCGTGTTCGAGGTCGACCGTGCCGCGCGCTTCCTCAAAGGCTCCGGCCTGCCGGTGCGCATCCCCGTGATCGAGATGGTCGAGATCGGCGCCGGCGGCGGCTCGATTGCCCATGTGGACGCGATGAAGCGTGTCACCGTCGGTCCCGAGAGCGCCTCGTCCGAGCCGGGACCGGCCTGCTACGGCCGCGGCGGCCAGCGTCCGGCCGTGACGGATGCGGACGTTGCGCTCGGCATGATCGATCCCGACGCGTTTGCGGCGGGCACGATCAAGCTCGATCCGGAACTTTCGAAGCAGGCGCTGTTGCGCGACGTCGGCGAGCCGCTCGGCCTGTCGGCGGAAACCGCGGCCTATGCCGTGCACGAGGTCGTCTGTGAGAACATGGCGAGCGCGGCGCGCGTGCATGCGGTCGAGCGCGGTGCCGTGGTCGGCCAGCACACGCTGATCGCCTTCGGTGGCGCTGCGCCGTTGCATGCGGCGCGCGTTGCCGAGAAGATCGGCGTCTCCCGGGTGATCGTGCCCTCGAATGCCGGTGTCGGATCGGCCGTCGGATTCCTGGCGGCGCCCATCGCTTACGAGCTGGTGCGCAGCCGTCACGTCCGGCTCGATGATTTCGACACCGAAGCGGTCTCCGATCTCCTGCAGGAGATGGCGACCGAAGCGCGCGCGCTGGTCGAGCCCGGCGCCGCCGGCGCGCCGGTGCGGGAGCGCCGCGCCGCCTTCATGCGCTATGTCGGTCAGGGCCATGAGATCTCGGTCGAGCTGCCGAACCGGCGGCTGGCGACCGCCGATCTCGCCGGTCTGCGCCAGGAGTTCGAGGCGGATTATGCCGCGATGTTCGAGCGGCCGATCCCGGGTGCCGCGATCGAGGTGTTGAGCTGGTCGGTGCTCGCGACCACTGAGGCGCGCAATCCACCCGCGGTCGCGGCCGTCGCGCGCAAGTCCGCCGGAAAGGCAGTCGGCAGCCGCAAGTTCTTCGACGGCCGCGCCGGCGAGGTGATCGAGATCCCGCTCTATCGCCGCGAAGACATGACGCCGGGCGCGACCATTGCGGGCCCGGCCGTAATCGCCGAGGACGAGACCTCCACCTTCGTCTCGACCAGTTTTGATGCTCATATCGACGGTGCCGGCAGCATCGTCATGGAACGAAAGGCGGCCTGATCATGAGCAAGGCAAGCGGCGCGAGCCTGATCGATCTCCAGATCATGTGGCACCGGCTGATCGCCGTGGTCGAGGAGCAGGCGCAGGTGCTGCTCCGCACCGCATTCAGTCCAATCGTGCGCGAATGCGGCGATCTCTCCGCCGGCGTGTTCGACCTCAAGGGCCGGATGCTGGCGCAGGCGGTGACCGGCACGCCCGGCCACGTCAACTCGATGGCGGAATCGGTCAAGCATTTCATCGCTCATTTTCCGATCGAGACGATGAAGGAGGGCGATGCCTACATCACCAACGATCCCTGGATGGGCACCGGCCACCTCAACGACTTCGTCGTCACCACGCCCTGCTTCAAGGACGGCAAGCCTGTCGCGCTGTTCTCCTGCACCAGCCATCTCATGGACATCGGCGGCATCGGCTTCGGGCCCGATGCTACCGACGTGTTCATGGAGGGGCTCTACATCCCCATGCTGAAGCTGATCGACCAGGGCGTCGTCAACGAGACGCTGATGGCGATGATCCGCACCAACACGCGGCTGCCGATCGACACCGAAGGCGACACCTATTCGCTGGCCGGCTGCAACGATGTCGGCTGCGAGCGCCTGGTCGAGATGATGAACGAGTTCGGCATCGACACGCTCGACGAGCTCGGCGACTACATCTGCGACCGCTCGCGCGAGGCCGTGCTTGCCGAGGTCGCAAAACTGCCAAAGGGAAGCTGGCGCAACACCATGATCGTCGACGGCTACGACGCGCCGGTGACGCTCGCAGCGACGCTGACGATCTCGGACGAAGGCATCCACGTCGATTTCGACGGCACCTCGGCCGCCTCCAACTTCGGCATCAACGTGCCCTTGTCCTACACCACGGCCTATACCGTGTTCGGCCTCGGCTGCGTCGTCGCCTCGCACATCCCGAACAATGCCGGCTCGCTCTCGCCGCTGACGGTGTCGGCGCCGGCGGGTGCGATCCTCAATGCGCCGAAGCCTGCGCCGGTCGCCTCGCGTCACGTCATCGGCCAGATGCTGCCCGACGTCGTGTTCGGCTGTTTGCGCCAGATCATTCCCGATCGCGTGCCGGCGGAAGGCACGTCGTGCCTGTGGAATCTCAATGTCCGCGGACAGACGCGAAGCGGCGCCGGCGGCAATTACGGGTTCTCGATGGCGGTGACCTCCAATGGCGGCACCGGTGCGCGCTTCGGCAAGGACGGCCTGTCGGCCACCGCTTATCCCAGCGGCGTGCGCGGCACGCCGGTCGAGATCGCAGAGACGCAGACGCCTTTGATCTTCTGGCGCAAGGAGCTGCGTCCGGATTCCGGCGGGGCAGGGCGCACCCGCGGCGGGCTCGGTCAGATCATCGAGGTCGGCAGCGGCGTCGATGCGCCGTTCGACATCCTGGCGGCGTTTGATCGCATCGATCATCCGCCGCGCGGGCGCGATGGCGGCCGGGACGGCGAGGCCGGCTATGTCGGCCTCAAATCCGGCAAGAAGCTGCGTGGAAAAGGCTTTCAGCAGGTGCCGCCGGACGACCGGCTGGTGGTGCTGACGCCGGGCGGCGCCGGCATTGGCGATCCCGGCAAGCGCGAGCGCGCGGCGGTCAAGGACGACGTCGAGAGTGGTTTCGTGTCCTCGGACAATGCAGTTGCAGTTTATGGCTACGCGCGGTGACGCGTCAGTACGCTTGGTAAACGGAGGGGAGCAATGATCACGCGAAGGAATTTCACCGCGGGTGCAGCGACGCTGCTGGCGGCCGGCCACATCTCCACCCGCGCGCGGGCGGCGAGCGTGAACTGGGACATGTCGACGGTCTGGCCCGACGGCAATTTCCACACCCAGAACGCTTTTGCCTTCGCGGAAGAGGTGAAGAAGCAGAGTAGCGGCTTGGTCGCGATCACCGTGAAGGCCGGCGGCCAGCTCGGCTTCAAGGGCCCCGAGCATCTGCGCGCCGTGCGCGACGGCCTGGTGCCGCTCGCTGACGTCCTCAACATCCAGCAGGTCGGCGACGAGCCCTTCATGGGCGTCGAGAGCATTCCCTTCCTGTGCGGCTCGATGGACGAACTGAAGGTGCTGCACAAATATGTGCGGCCCGAATACGAGAAGGTCGCCGCTCGTAACAACCAGAAGATTCTCTACATCGTGCCGTGGCCGACGCAATATCTGCACCTCAAGGTCAAGGTCGCCGACGTCGAGGGCCTGAAGAACATCAAGATCCGCGTGCCCGACAAGAACGCCGTCGACATGCTGGCCGTGGTCGGCATGGCGCCGGTGATGATTCCCTGGGGCGAGACGATTCCCGCGCTGGCATCGGGTGCGGTCTCGGGCGTTTCCACCTCGGCGGTCTCGGGGGTCGACGGAAAATTCTGGGAATTCCTGAAATACATCTACCCGACCAACCACGTCTGGTCGTCGCAGATGCTCACCGTCAATCTCGATTCCTGGAAGGCGCTCTCCAGTGATCAACAGAAGCTCGTTGCGGATGTCGCGGCGAAGATGGAGCCGGCATTCTGGGCCAATTCGCTCAAGGCCGACGTTGACAGCCTCAACCGTCTCAAAGAGGGCGGCATGGAGGTGGTGCCGGTCTCGGACGCGATGATGACGGCCATCCGCAGCAAGACCGCCCCGCAGCTCGATGCGTTCCTCAAGCGCGTGCCGGCAGCCGACAAGCCGGTGCGGGCCTATCTCGCCGAAATGAAGCGTGGCTGAGGGTGACGTCGTGGTGAGCGTCTCGCCCGAAGCTCCGCAGAGTCTCAATGCAGCGGCGCCGGCGCCGCTGCGCATCCTGCTCGACTGCATCGACCGCCTCGGCCGGCTCGACGGCTGGATCGGCGGCGGCTGCTTGTTGATGCTGACGCTGCTGATGCTGTGCGAGGTCGCAACGCGCTTCCTCTCGAACTTCTTTTCATTCTTCCCGCCGTCGATCTCGATCGCCTGGGAATACTCGTCCTATCTGATGGCGGCGTCCTTCACCTTCGGCGCCGCCATGACGTTGCGTGTCGGCGGTCACATCCGTGTCTTGCTGCTGCTCAAGAACGCGCCGGCCTTGGTGCAGCGTGCACTCGAGATCCTGTCGGCGGCGGCCGGCTTCGCCTTCATGGCGTTCCTGACCTCGGCGATGGCAAAGTTCGCCTTCGGCGCCTATGTGCGCGGCCAGGTCTCGACCTCGAGCGATACGCCGCTGTGGTTTCCGCAAGCCGTCGTCACCTTTGGCATGCTGCTGCTGACGCTTCAGTTCCTGGCGCGTGCGATCCAGGCCATGCTCGGCCTGCCGCTGGAGGATCACCGCATGAAGGCCTCGCCCGTCGAATGATCGCCCACGCGCCAATCCCCGGACAGCGGATCCCATGACCATCGAAGTCGTCGCCCTGTTTGCGATCCTGTTCGCGCTGCTGGCTTGCGGCGTCTGGATCGGCCTGACGCTGGCGCTCACCGCGACGCTGCTGCTCGCGATGTTCCGCTCGATCCCGCTCGACAAGCTGTTGCCGCAATATGCCTGGAACATCCTGACCACGCAGGAGCTGCTGGCGTTGCCGCTCTTCATCCTGATGGGCGAGCTGCTGTTTCGCACCCGCCTGTCGCGCTCGCTGTTTCAGGGGCTCGCGCCCTGGGCCGGGCTTTTGCCCGGCCGCCTGCTGCATGTGAACGTGATCGGCTGCACCATTTTCGCGGCGATCTCGGGCTCGTCGGCCGCGACCACGCAGGTGATCGGCCGCATGTCGCTGAACGAGCTGCTGCGCCGCGGCTATTCCCGCGACATCGCGATCGGCTCGCTCGCCGGTGCCGGCACGCTCGGCTTTTTGATTCCGCCGTCCAACATCATGATCATCTATGGCGTGCTCGGCGACGTCTCGATCCTGAAGCTGTTCACGGCGGGCGTGTTGCCCGGCCTGCTGCTGGCCGCCACCTTCATGGCCTGGGTGATGCTGCACACCAGCCTCAACGGCACCATGGTGCCGGAAACGGAAGCAAAGCTCTCGCAGGTACCGTGGAGCGAGCGCTTCGCGGCGCTGAAGGACCTCGCGCCGGCGCTGTTCCTGATCGCCTGCGTGCTCGGCTCGATGTATGGCGGGCTCGCGACCCCGTCGGAGGCCGCGGCTGTCGGCGTGCTCGGCGCGGCGCTGGTCGCCTGGGCGCAAGGAGCGATGTCGCAGCAAGTGATGCGGGACGTGCTGATCGGCTCGGTCGTGACCTGCTCGATGATCGCACTGATCGTGCTCGGCGCCTCGATCCTCGGCAACGCGGCGGCCTTCCTCGGCATCCCGCAGGCGGTGGCGGCCTTCGTCAAGGGGCTTGGCCTGTCGCCTTTCATGCTGATCGTGGCGCTGGTCGTCTTCTATCTCGTCCTCGGCTGCTTCCTCGACGGCTTCTCGATGATCGTGATGACGCTGCCGATCGTGCTGCCGATCGTCAAGGCGGCGGGCTTCGACGAGGTCTGGTTCGGCGTCTTCCTGGTGCTCGCCGTCGAGATGGCGCAGATTACCCCGCCGGTCGGCTTCAATCTATTCGTGATCCAGGGCCTGACCGAAGACGGCCTCGGCTACATCGCGCGCGTGACGATGCCGTATCTCATGATCATGATCGGCTTCGTGCTGCTGCTCACATTGTGGCCCGGCATCGTCACGATCCTGCCGCGGGTGCTGTACGGATAGATTTGCGCCGTCCCGGCTGAGCGGCCGGGACGGCATTTCGATGCTTCAGGCTTACGCCGCCGCCTTCTTCCGCGCCTGCTCGGCCTTGTACAGCTCGAACTCCTCCGCGATCGCCTTCGCGATCGAGGGCCGCTGGCGCAGGCGCTCGTAATAGGCCTTCAGGTTCGGCCATTTCGCGAGCTCGATCGGCGGCGTCGCCATGGTCCAGTTGATGACCGTGACGAGATAGGCGTCGGCGACGCTGAAATGGTCGAGCAGGAATTCGCGTCCCTTGAGATGATTGTCGAGGTAGTCGAGCCGCGACAGGTTCTTCTCCAGCGCATAGGCCTTGGCCTCCTGCGGCGCCTTGCGGTCGAGCACGGGGACGAACAGGGCCTTGTGCAGCTCGGTGCCGATGAAGCAGAGCCATTGATGCAGCCGCGTGCGCTCGATGCCTGCGGCGGCGCCGAGGCCGGATTGCGGAAAACGGTCGGCGACATATTGCAGGATCGCGGCGTTCTCGGTCAGCACCACGCCCTCGTCGGTGCGCAGCGTCGGCACGAGGCCAATCGGGTTCACGCTGCGGAAGTCGGAGCCGTCACTCAGCACTGTCTTCGTCGGCGGATCGACTTCGAGATAGTTCGCTTCGGCGCCAACTTCATACAGCGCCACGCGGGTCGCCATCGAGCAGGCGAGCGGCGAGAAATAGAGATCCATCTGTAGCCTCCTTGGGCAATTCCTTCTGGGTGTCGCTCAACCTGGCCAGATTGATTTTTGTACTGTCTTGCATAATATGGGGTCGGTCAAGGATTATTTTGCGAAATGGTACAAAAATCGAAACCGCCAGCTGCTGCCAATGGACCCAAGCGCCGTGGCCGGCCGCGTGCCTATGAGCCCGATGTCGCGCTTGGCAGGGCGCTCGACCTGTTCCGCAAGCAGGGCTTTGCCGCGACCTCGCTCGACGATCTCAGCGAAGCCACCGGCATGAACCGCCCGAGCCTCTATGGCGCCTTCGGCGACAAGCGCGAGCTCTACATCAAGAGCTACCAGCGCTACCGGGAGGAAGCGCGCGCATCGATGGTGGAGATCTTTCGCCAGGAGATGCCGGTGCGCCAGCGGCTGGAGCGCATCTTTGCCTCCGCGCTGAACATCTATCTCTCGGGTGACACTGGTCCGCGGGGCTGCTTCACGGTGGTGACTGCGGCCTCCGAGGCGGTGAGTGATCCTGAGATCCGCGCCATGGTGCTCGAAGGTCTCACCGAACTCGACAAGGCCTTTGCCAATTGCTTCCGCCGCGCCAAGGAGAAGGGCGAACTGCCTGATAGCGCCGACCCGTCGGTGCTGGCGCAGGTCGCATCCGCCACCGTGCACACGATCGCCATCCGTTCCCGCGCCCGCGTCCCGCGCAAGGAGCTGGAGGCGATCGTCAGCGGCGCGATCGACGTGATGGTGGGGCCTAAACCCTAGCTGTCGTCCCGGCGCAGGCCGGGACCCATAACCACAGGCAGTGGTTCGGCGAAGACTCTTGATGACGAGTCTACTCTCACCGCGCACAATCGATGAATCACGCGGTATGGGTCCCGGCCTCCGCCGGGACGACACCGAATTTGTAGCGCGAGCTATTTCCCCGACGTCGTCCTGGCGAAAGCCAGGACCCATAGCCACCGAATGCAATTTGGCGAAAGCTCGGGGTTAGAACGTCGTGCCGCAGCTTCTCCCTGGGGTAATGGGTCCTGGCTTTCGCCAGGACGACATCCAATTTGCAGCCGCAGCTACGCCGCGCGGATATGCGCGAGGAAGCGGTCCACTTCGTCCCGCAGCCGCTGCGACTGTTTTGACAGCTCGATCGCCGATCCCAGCACTTCCTCGGCAGCAGTGCCGGTCGCCGCGATGCCGGCGGTGACGCCGGAGATGTTTTGCGAGACCTCGCCGGTGCGGGCCGCGGCCTGCTGGACGTTCTGCGCGATCTCTTGCGTCGCCGTGCCTTGCTGACCGACGGCTGCCGCAATCGCGGCCGAGATTTCGTCGACCTCGCGGATCGTCGCACAGATCGACTGGATGCCGTCGACAGCACCGTTGGTCTCTCCCTGTACCGCCGTCACCTGCGCGCCGATCTCCTCCGTCGCCTTTGCGGTCTGGGTCGCCAGCGCTTTCACCTCGGAGGCGACCACGGCAAAGCCGCGGCCGGCTTCGCCCGCGCGCGCCGCCTCGATCGTCGCGTTCAGCGCGAGCAGATTGGTCTGTCCCGCAATGCCGCTGATGAAGGAGACGACGTCGCCGATCTTTTGCGCGGCGTCGGCAAGGCTCTGCACGCGCGCATTCGACCGCTGCCCGTCGCTCGCAGCCTTGCCGACGACCTCGGTCGCATGGGCGAGGCGGCGGCTGATCTCGGTCATGGACGAGGACAGTTCTTCCGCGGCGGCCGCTACCGTCTGGACGTTCTCCGAGGCCAGCGCCGAGGCCGAAGACACGGTGCGGGTCTGTTGCCGCGACTGCTCGACGATCTCGGACATCGAGCGCGCGGTGTGCTCCATCTCGACCGCGGCCGAGGACACCGTGGTGACGACGTCGCGGATGCTGGCTTCGAAATTGTCGGCGAGTGCGGCGAAGGCGCGCCGCTTCTCCGCTTCGGACTGCGCCTTGGCCTCGAGCTGCTCGGCCTGGAGTTTGCTAAAGCTCACCGCATTGTCGCGGAACACCGCGACGGCCTTCACCATTGCGCCGACCTCGTCATTCGCCTTGCTGGCGGGAATGGCGACGTCGAGCCGGCCATCTGCGAGCTCGCGCATCACGCTCGTGATGGAGATGATCGGGCGCGAAATGCTGCGGGCGATGAGATAGCCCACTATCGCGGCCAGCACGAGCCCGAGCGCGGCGATCCCGATTGCGACCATCCAGGCGCGGTCGGCCGAGGCCTCGTAGTCGGCATTGTCCATCACCAGCTCGACCGCGCCGAGCGGTTTGCCGGAAAAATCCTTGATCGGTCCGAGCAACGCGGCGACCGGCGTCGCGTCGAGCTTGGCCTGCCGCACCGTGAAGTCGCCGCCGGTGGCGCGGCCGTAATCGGCCGCATCGAAGAAACTCTTGCCCTTCAGCGTGCCACCGAACAGCTTGAAGCTTGAACCGTCGGCGAGATGGAAGGCGACGTCGACATGGCGGTTGGCCTTGAAGTCGTCGAAGAAAGGTTGGCCGAAGGTCAGGCCGAATTCGACCGTGCCGAGATGCCTGCCGGCTTGCGCGATCGGCACCACGCCGCGGATGCCGAGTCCGGCCACACCGCCCTCGAGACCGACGACGACCTTGCGGTCCTGGTTGGCGACGACGACCGTCCTGCGAAAGCCGGAGAGGTCGTCGCCGAATTTCGCCGGCTGGTGCACGCGCAGGAACGAGGTCGCCGGCGCCACATGGAACTGGAACTGATCGACGCCGTAGTCCGACTTGGTCGCGGCAAAGACCGGTCCGAACAGGCGCTCCAGCGCCTCGCGATCCTGCTTCGCCATGGCCTCTTGCGTCGCCGGCATCGACGCGACTACGGCGCTCATCGCGGCGGCGCGATGCGATTCCTCGGCGATGCGCGATTGCAGCGCATCGTAATGGCTGCGCAGCTCGCGCTGGTCGGCCCGGTCGATGATCCCGGCGATGATCCACATCGCCCCGAGCACTGCAAACAGGGCAGTCGCCGCCGCCGTCACCGCCAGCGCAACCGTGATCCGCATCCTGAGGCCGAGGTTCGCTCGCATGTTCGACCCATTCGTTGAGCGTTGATTAACAACGTCTATCAACTTCTCGCTAAGAGAGGGTGAACGGGGATGCTGGTGGGGAGGGGCGGGGCGACGAGCCCAACAAAGCTGTCGTCCTGGACAAGCGCAGCTCTTGGCAACGCGTAGCGTTGTCCAGGGCGGAGCGCAGATCCAGGACCCATTACCCCAGGAAGTGGTTTGGCGAAGACTCCGATTACGACTTCGCGCCGCAACTTCTCCCTGTGGTAATGGGTCCTGGCTTTCGCCAGGACGACATCGAAAGTGAGGCGCAGTCGTGCCTCTTCCAACCAGGCGAGGCCTCAATACCCCCTGGCCCGATCCACCACGTTCTCCAGCACGCCGCCCGCTTCGAGCCGCGCGATCTGCTCGGCGACGTAGGCCGAGATCGCGTCCGCGTCGGTGTCGGCTGCGTTGTGCGGGGTCAGCAGCACCTTGGGATGGGTCCAGAACCGGCTGTTTGCCGGCTGCGGCTCCTGCACGAAGACGTCGAGCGAGACGGCGCCGAGTGTGCCGTCGTCGAGGCAGGCCAGGATGTCGGCTTCGTTTTGCAAGCCGCCGCGGCCGGCATTGATCAGCACCGGCGCGCCGAGCGGGCTGTTGCGGTTGAGCTTGGTGAAAACGTCGCGATTGAGGATGCCATGCGTGTCCGGGGTCAGCGGCAACAGGCAGACCAGGATGTCGGTCGCGCGCAGGAATGCGTCGATTCCGTCCGTGCCATGGAAGCATTTGACGCCCTCGATCGTGCGCGGGCTGCGGCTCCAGCCGGTAACGCGGAAGCCGAGCCGGCGCAGCACATCGGCCGCATCAGTGCCCAGCGTGCCGAGCCCCATGACGCCAACGGTGATCGCGCTCGCCGGCCATTGATATGTTGGCTCCCAGCGCTTCTCGCGCTGGCACTGGCGCAAATAGAGCTCCTGGCGATGGTGCATCAGCACATGCAGCACGACATATTCGGTCATGCGGTTGGTCAGGTCGGGCACGGCGACGCGCACCAGCGGCACATCGGGCAGGCTCTTGTCGGCCATCAGCGCGTCGACGCCGGCGCCGAGATTGAAGATCGCACGCAGATTGGGGAACGCACCGAGATCGCCCGGCACCGGTTTCCACACGGCGGCATAGTGCACCTCGGCCGGATCAAGGGCGGAATCGGGCAGCAGCACCACGCGCCGGCCGCCGCAGACCGCGTCGAACCGGGCCTTCCAGCGCTCCGGCAGCCAGTTCTGCTGCGTGCTGTTGATCAGGACGGCCAGTGTGCCTTTGGTCATTCGAAGTGCCTCGTCGAGTTCCGCTTGAGAAGGCCCTCCTTGGCACGATCTGCCGGATTTTTCTTGCAAATTTTTTCCGCAGCCCTGTCGGGGCGGGGCATATTGGCGCGTCTTTAGAACAGACGAGGAAAGTGTCGCCCATGCTTTATGCCATTCTTTGCTATCACGATGAGGACTTCGTCGGCTCCTGGAGCAAGGACCAGGACGAGGCCGTGATGAAGAAGCTCGCCGTGGTGCAGGAGAAGCTCACCAAACAGGGCCGGCTCGGGCCGGTGGCGCGGCTGTTGCCGACCACCGCGGCGGCGACGCTGCGCAAGGAAGACCCGCCGCTGGTGCTCGACGGCCCCTATGCGGAGACCAAGGAGCAGCTGCTCGGCTTCTATATCGTCGACTGCAAGAACCTCGACGACGCGCTCGACGTCGCGCGCGAACTCGGAGCCGCCAATCCCGGCGGCGCCTATGAGGTGCGTCCTGTCGGCGTGTTCAGGCCCGGAGGAAATCTGACGTGAGCGAGGCCGACACCGCCTGGATTGAGACAGCGCTGACCTCGGCGCGCCCCCAGGCGGTCGGCGCGCTGCTGCGTTATTTCCGCGATCTCGACACCGCCGAAGAGGCTTTTCAGAACGCCTGCCTGCGCGCGCTGAAAACCTGGCCGCAGAACGGTCCGCCGCGCGATCCCGCGGCCTGGCTGATCATGGTCGGCCGCAACGTCGCGATCGACGAGGTCCGCCGCGTCCGTAAGCAGCAGCCGCTGCCCGAGGACGACCAGGCGATCTCCGATCTCGACGACGCCGAAGGCGCGCTTGCCGAGCGGCTCGACGGCTCGCATTATCGCGACGATATCTTGCGGCTGATGTTCATCTGCTGCCATCCGCAGCTGCCGGCGACGCAGCAGATCGCGCTGGCGCTGCGCATCGTCTCCGGCCTCACGGTGAAGCAGATCGCGCGCGCCTTTCTGGTCTCGGAAGCCGCGATGGAGCAGCGCATCACCCGCGCCAAGGCGAAGGTCGCTGAGGCCGGAGTACCCTTCGAAGCGCCCGGCGCGGTCGAGCGTTCCGAGCGGCTAGCCGGCGTCGCGGCGATGATCTACCTGATCTTCAACGAAGGCTATTCGGCGAGTGGCGATACCGCGGAGCTTCGCAAGCCGCTGTGCGAGGAAGCGATCCGCCTGGCGCGGCTGCTGCTGCGGCTGTTCCAGAGCGAGCCGGAGATCATGGGCCTGACGGCGCTGATCCTGTTGCAACATGCGCGCAGCGCCGCGCGCTTTGCCGCGGACGGGTCGCTGATCCTGCTGGAGGACCAGGACCGTTCGCTCTGGAACGGCACCATGATCGCGGAGGGCCTCGCCCTGATCGACAAGGCGATGCGCCACCGCCGCAGCGGGCCCTATCAGATCCAGGCCGCGATCGCCGCGCTGCATGCGCGCGCATCGGCGCCGGAGGAGACCGACTGGACGCAGATCGACTTGCTCTACGGCGCGCTCGAACTGGTGCAGCCCTCGCCGGTGGTGACGCTCAACCGCGCGGTCGCGGTCTCCAAGGTGCGCGGACCGCAGGCCGCACTCGAGCTGATCGAGCCGCTGGCGCCGAAGCTTGCCAACTACTTCCATTTCTACGGCGTGCGCGGCGCCTTCCTGATGCAGCTCGGTCGCAACGACGAGGCCCGCATCGCCTTCGACCGCGCCATCGCGCTCGCCAACACCTCCGCGGAAGCCGCCCATATCCGCATGCATCTCGACCGCCTGATCCGGGACAGCCAGCCGAAGCCGAAGGAAAGCGCCAAGGAAAGCGCCAAGGCGAAGTGACGCGCTCCGGGCCCCGGAATGACAGGTGAGAGAACTCACGAAAAATTTCGTTTCGGTCTTGTCGACCGCGGTCTCCCTCGTTCGTCCTACGCCCGTATCCCGGGAGCTATCCATGCTGAAAGCCATTGCCGTCATCGCCATCGTTCTCGCGGCCGGAATTGCGGCCGTGCTCGTCTTTGCCCTGACGAAACCCGACACATTCCGCGTCGAGCGCAGTCTCGCCGTGAAAGCGCCGGCCGATGCGATCTATCCGGTGGTGGCCGATTTCCGCCGCTGGACCGCCTGGTCACCCTATGAGGGCCGCGATTCCTCCATGAAGCGGACCTTCGGAGGAACCGCGGAAGGCAAGGGCGCGACCTATGCCTGGGACGGGAACAACAATGTCGGCGCCGGCCACATGGAGATCCTCGAGGCCAACGCGCCCTCGAGGCTCCGCATCAAGCTCGATTTCGAGCGCCCGTTCGAAGGCCATAACAGCGCCGAGTTCACCTTTGTGCCGCAAGGCGATGCCACACTGGTCACATGGGCGATGTCCGGTCCGGCCCCGTTCCTGTCCAAGGTGATGCAGGTGTTCATCAACATGGACAGCATGATCGGCAAGGATTTCGAGGCCGGACTCGCCAGCCTGAAGAAGCTCACGGAGAAGCAATAGGCGTTACTACACACGAAGAGGAGAGAAACGATGCTCAATCCCTATCTGTTCTATCAGGACACCTGCGAAGCGGCATTCAACCATTACGCCAAGGTTCTCGGCGGCAAGATTGATGCAATGATGCGCGCATCGGATGCGCCGCCGGAGATGCCGGCCTCGCCGGGCCGCGAGAAGATGATCATGCATGCGCGGATGTCGCTGCCCGACGGCAGCGTATTGATGGGGTCCGATGCGCCGCCCGAGCATTTTCACAAGCCGCAGGGCTTCTCGATCTCGATCACGGTCAAGGATCCCGCGGATGGCGAGCGCAAGTTCAACGCGCTCGCCGACGGCGGCAGCGTCACCATGCCCTTCAGCAAGACGTTCTGGGCCAAGGGCTTTGGCATGTGCGTCGACAAGTTCGGCATCCCCTGGATGGTGAACTGCCCGGAAGGAATGTGACGGGCGCGACCGCCCACAGGATTGATTGAAATGTGATCCCCTCTCTCCAAACCCGCGGGAGAGGGGACACATAATGACTCGTACGGAGCGTAGAGTCGTTCCGTCACGCGCGGATCGGCCGCTTGCCTCTCACCGGCTTGATCCCGTCACGTCCCCGTCCGGCGGCGCCGGTTGCACGCAGCGAGGGCAGATCACGAGCTTGGTGCCGAGCTGCCTGTCGTTTTCCGCTTCGATCTCGTCATGGATCGCCCACCACGCGTCGGAGTACGGCCGCAGGGTGCCGAGCACTCGCTCCCGCTCCTGATTGGGATCACTTGCCGCGGGCGCGAGGGTCGTTGCGCGCCGCTTCGTGACATGAGGGCGGTTCGGGCCTTTGTTGGGGTCTTGGCCGAGGCCGTCCCATGCGATCGGCCGACGCTCCTGCGCCGGTGCGACTGCACATCCAAGCAGCGTTGTGCAGAAAGTGAGCAAGATCAAGCCAAGTCGCATCATGCCGGGACCCAAAGTTCGGCGCGCGATGGGCAAGATCCGCGTGGGGAAACTTGCATCGCGTCGGTCAAATGGAACTTAAGGCAAACCAGTTGGCCGGCATGGCCGAGCAATGAACTTACGATTCGCATCACTCTGCGCGAGCAGTGCGGCCGCTTCGTGAAACGATGCCGACTGCATCGCACAACAATTGACGCAATATTGGGCTGTGATCTGCACGCCAGAATCGGTATTTGTGAGTCATAAAAACTACAAACTGGGATGGACGTCACTTGGAAGGGGAGCGACCGATGGCGGCGGCGCTACAGATCAACTTTGCTCTTTGGGGGATGCTCATTTGCGCCAGCATGAAGCTGGTGCCGGTGATCCAGACTCTCTTTTGAAGCCAGCCAGCGCGTGATGGCGAATAACCCCCGTGCGCACATAGCGTGCGAGCACAGGGAACCCGCCGTATGGCCTCGAACCAGCCAAGCCAAAGGCCATTAGAGCGGCGGCTGCCAAGTTCGTCAGCGGCAGCGCGGATAGATCGCGGCGAGATCACGCCCCTTCAGCAAGAGCAACCGCGAGGTGAGGCCGCCACGGCGGCTGATCCAGTCGCGCACCGGGCCAGGATAGGCGGCAAGCACCGCGACCGATGCTTCCGGCTCGGCATAGAAGCGCCCGCGCCCGTCGACCGAGCGCGCGGCATGGAAGCCGAGCACCGCACGTTTGGTGACACAGATGCGCTCGCCCGGCACGATGCTCAAGACCAGCGTGCAGGCTGACAGGCAAGGACCGTCGATCACCACGCGCTCGCCGCTCTCGCGCACCTTCTCGAACAGGTCGAGGAACGGCCCGACCGCTCCGCCCGGCGACTGGATGATGCGGATTTCGGCTTGCACCGGTACGGTGGCGAGCAGCGCAGATGCGAGCATCAAGACTTGGACGAAAGCAAGGCGTCGCATGGTGCTCTCTCCGCACGGTTGACATCGTAGGGCGGGCAAAGCGTAGCGTGCCCACCATTGGCAACGCTGGTCCGGAACGATGATGGGCACGGCGCTTTCGCGCCTTTGCCCACCCCTACAAATCCGCGCCTACCCGTTGCGCCGCTGGCCGCGCAGCGTCGGCAGGCCGATACCCGCCGCATCGAAGCCGCCATCAACGGCCAAAATTTGGCCGGTGATGTAGCTCGCATTTGCCGAGCACAGGAAGTAGATCGCTTCCGCGAGTTCCTCTTCCAGGCCGTAACGGTTGAGCGGAATGGCGTCGTGATAGTCGGCGCGGATCTCCTTGCTGTGAACCTGCTTCGCCATCGCGGTGTCGACAGGCCCCGGCGCGACCGCGTTGACGCGGATATTGAGCGAGGCGAGCTCGACCGCGAGCTGCTTGGTGAGGTGCGCCAGCCCCGCCTTGCTGGTGCCGTAGGCCGAGCGCAGCGTCGAGGCGCGCACCGCCGAGATCGAGGTGATGTTGACGATGGCGCCGCCATTGCCGTCGCGCATCAAGGGCACCGCAGCCTTGGTGCAGAGGAACGGGCCGGTGAGGTTGACCTCGAGCACGCGGCGCCAGTCAGCCTCCGACGTCTCCATCAGCGGCGCGAACACGGCAATGCCGGCATTGTTGACCAGCGCATCCAGCCGGCCGAACCGCCGTTCGACCGCGGTCATCGCCGCGCCGACCGCTGCCTTGTCCGAGACGTCGCAGGTCAGCGCCTGCGTCGCCTCGCTTTGGCCGATCTCGGCGACCGCGCGGCCGAGCAGCTCGCCCTCGATGTCGAGCAGCGCCACGCGCCAACCCTCGGCGAGGAACTTCTTCGCGGTCGCAAGCCCGATGCCGCGCGCGGCTCCGGTGACGAGGGCGACTTTTTGCGGGGCTTGCGGCATTGGCTGATCTGTCCTGTGTCCGGGAGAGGGGCGCGTGAGCGCGGGCTCCTTTTACTTCGCTTTCGTTCCGGCAAGAAAGGCCTCGGGCCGAACCGATCGATCCCGATCCGGCCCGAATGCGCCTGCCGCAGCCGCACTGGCGCGGCCTCCAAATATTTTCTGCGCCGCTGTCGGGGCGGCGAGAGGTCGTTCGTCTTACAGGGGAATGCGGGCCGGCTGGACTTCGTCGCGCCCCGGAATGACCAGGAGCAACAAGGAACCCCATGCGATTCATGATGCTCATGATTCCGCTCGGTTACGAGAGCGCGCCGCCGGATGTGCAGCTCGATCCGGAACGCGTTGCCGCGATGATGCGCTACAACGAGGCGCTGAAGGATGCCGGCGTGCTGATCACGCTCGACGGCCTGCATCCGCCCTCGATGGGCGCGCGTGTCTCGTTTGCGACCGGCGTGCCTGTCGTGACCGACGGGCCCTTTCCTCAGGCCAAGGAGGTCCTCGGTGGTTATTGGATGATCGAGGTCACCTCGCGCGCCGAGGCGATCGCCTGGGCGAAGAAGTGCCCGGCTTCGCCCAACGAAATCATCGAGATCCGGCAGGTGCAGGAGATGGGCGACTTTCCGCCCGATGTGCAGCAGGCCGCCGCCGGATTCGACGACTTGAAGAGGTAGCCACGGCGGGTCGCGATGAAATCGTGGCTGACGTTCAATCGATCAACAAGGAGAGAACCGATGAATACCGAACACAAATTCCTCGCCGTCTATCTCGGCAGCATGAACGGCCCGAAGATGGCGGCCTGGCGCGCGCTGCCCGAGGCCGAACGGAAAGCAAGGGAACAGCAGGGCATGGCCGCCTGGCACGGCTGGGTCGAGAAGCACAAGGCCGTCATCGTCGAGATCGGCGGCCCGCTCGGCAAGACCCGCAGGATCGACGGAAGCGGCGTTACAGAGATCAGCAATGCGCTGACCGGCTTCACGGTGGTGCGGGCCGCCTCGCAAGAAGAAGCTGCCAAGCTGTTCGAGAACCATCCGCATTTTGCGATCTTCCCGGGCGAGGCGATCGAAGTCATGCCCGTGCTGCCGATTCCGCAGATGTAGCCTCGGGCGAACTCGTTTCCGGGCTCGATGCCGACGCATCGGCCCGGCACGACGTGAAAGTAGGGGGTTAATTACGCCGCATCGCCGCTAGTGACCTTCACGTCCGGCTCATGTAAAAGTCGTTCACATGAGCTGGCGCAAGGAGCAACGCCGCGCCGAGCGCGGCTATCACCACGGCAATCTGAAAGAAGCCCTGTTGCAGGCCGCTCTAGGCCTGATCGCCGAGAAGGGCGCGGCCGGCTTCACCTTTGCCGATGCCGCGCGCATGGCCGGGGTCAGCGCGGCGGCGCCCTACCGGCATTTCCGCGACCGCGACGAGCTGTTGTCCTCGATCGCCCAGCGCGGCTTCGAGCAGTTCGAGGCACGTTTGGCCGCGGCCTGGGACGACGGGCGTCCTGATACGGTCACCGCGTTCGAGCGCGTCGGCAAGACCTATCTCGCCTTCGCCCGCGAGGAGCCCGCTTTCTATAATGCGATGTTCGAATCGGGCGTGCCGGTCGATGCCAATCCGGCGCTTCAGGCCGCGAGCGAACGTGCCTTCAACATCATTCGCGCCGCGGCCGAACGGCTTGCGGCGCTAACGCCGCCGGGCACGCCGCGGCCGCCGGCGATGATGATGGCGCTGCACATCTGGTCGATGGCGCACGGCGTGGCCTCCTTGTTTTCCCGCGGCGATGCCGCACGGCGAAAACTGCCGATGTCGCCGGACGAACTGCTCGAAGCCGAGGTGCTGATTTATCTGCGTGGCCTCGGCTTCCCGACCGACCGCCGTCCGCCAGCGAAGAGCGCCGAGCCACCGCCGGTACCACCGGAGGCGTCCTCCGGTTCTGGCGTGCCGCCCGGCGGTCCTTGGGGCAAGCCGAAATAAAATTGCGCAAATATTCCGCGGGCCTGTCTTGTGGTCGGCTTGACAAAATCGCGGGATGGTCTAGCTATGTAAATGTTATTTACATTCACAACGGCGCTGATGCCGTGATGGAGATGGGAAATGGCCTACACCGCTGATGTCAATCGATGGCGCGGCCCCTCGGACCAATACCAACAGTACCAACGTCCTCACATGCTCGAGACGCCCTGGCATCCCGGCTGGATCGCCGTGACCATTCTCGGCTTCATCATCTGGTGGCCGATCGGACTTGCCCTTCTCTTTTTCACACTCGGGAGCAGAAGAATGTCGTGCTGGAGCCACCAGGATCGCTGGCAGAACAAGATGGAGAGGATGCAGTACAAGATGGACCGCATGCGCGATCGCATGGAGCGCCGTGGCTTCGGTTTTGGCTTCGGCCCGCCGTCATCCGGCAACCGCGCCTTCGACGAATATCGCGCCGAGACGCTGCAGCGGCTCGAGGAAGAGCAGCGCGAGTTCAAGGATTTCCTGAGCCGGCTGCGTCACGCCAAGGACAAGGAAGAGTTCGACCAGTTCATGGCGCAGCACAAGACGCGTCCGACCCCGCCGCCCAACGACCAGCAGCAGGGCTGATCCTGATGACACCTCTCAAAGCCTTCAGGCGCATGCCCCCAAAGTCCTGATGGCCCGAGCCGCCCGCCTGCGCAACCCGCAGGCGGGCGGTTTGGTTTTTGGTACCTTCCTCGTCCGCCGGGCCTGCGAGGGATTGTCATGCCCAGGCTTGTCCCCTGGCATCCACGTTCTTGCACCGCGGGGCAAGGTGTGAACGGCCGGGACTCAGGTCCGCCAAGGCTGCGCCGGGCCCACAAACGTGGTCGGCCGCCGAAACTTCAGCGAAGGCGCCAAGCCCGGTCATGACGTTGCGAAAATGTCAGCGCCGGTCCTCGAACGGTGGGTCTATCGACACTAAGATGTGTCGCTTCGCCGATGGGCGCAGGTTATTCCAGGACGAAGTTCATGGACCGCCACACCCGATTGCTGCTCGGCATCACCGCGTTCGCGGTGTTGGGCTATATCGGCCTCGTCTACGGCGGCTGCGCGCTTGATCCGGATTGCCATTTTGGCCGGTGTCCGGGCCAGCGCTCGTTCTGCGGTGTGGTCTACGGGCACGTGCAGGACCAGAAGGTGCCGTAGGACCCGGGCCGTGGGAGGCGCGACCAAGTCCTGACAACGCGTTTTCCGCGTGGGCAGGTATCACCATGACCGATGCCGGGAAGCAGGGCGGACGAAGCTGTGCTTACAGCAACTTGTCGCAAGAGCTGCCATCGGGTCCGCGATTGTCGGAGCCAGATCGTCGGGCCCCCAATGGCGCGTAGTGTGCGACAAAATAGCGCACTCAGCCTTGACGCGCCGAACCGCCCATCGGCACCCGGCGACAGAGAGACTTCGGCTTCCCCCGTAAATGCCCGTTGCGAATGTCCCAGCCCAAGCACCTCTCGCTCGACACCGCGATGCTGCCCGAGCGCGATCGCCTTGCGGTTTGGCGGGAGGTCTATGGTCGCCTGTTGTTCAACATCGAGATCGACCCGATCCCAGGTTTCCCTTTCGAGGCAAGAACCGAATTGCGTCGCCTGCCGGACGCTGGACTGTCGTCGGGCTGGCGCACGCCGGCGCATTTCCGCATCACGCGCCCGTTGCTCGCGACTGCCTCTGACAACATTGTCCTCGCGGTGGTTCTGCGCGGCCGCGCCGAGGCCTCCCAGCTCGGGCGTGAGGTGGAGGTCCCGCAAGGCGGCGCCGTGCTGATGACGACCTGCGACGTCGGCCGTCATACGCTGCTCGACCGCGGTCGTCATCTCAGCGTGCAACTGCCCCGGCAGGCGCTCGCACCCTTTGTCCGCAATTTCGAAGATCGATTGCTGCAACCGATCGATCCGGGCGCGCCCGCGATGAACCTGCTGCGCGGCTATGTGCTCGGCGCGATGGCGATGGGTGAATCGGTCGGCGCGGATATGCGGCGGCTGGCCGCCCAGCATCTGCGCGATCTCATCGCCTTGATCTGCGGGGTGCCGGAGGACGAGGTTGCCGCCCAGGGTGATGGTCCGCGCGCGGCGCGCCTGAAGCTTGCCAAGCTCGCCATCAAATCGCGGCTCGGGCACGGCGATCTGTCGGCGGAAAGCATCGGAGCGCTGCAGCAGGTCTCGGCCGACTATATCCGGAAGCTTTTCCGCGAGGCGGGCACGTCCTTCCACGACTTCGTCCTGGAGGAGCGGCTGGCACAAGTGCATGCCGGTCTCACGGGTTCTCTCAGGGCTCATGAAAGTATTGCCCGTCTCGCGCTCGCCGCGGGCTTCGGCGACATTTCCTACTTCAATCGCTGCTTCCGGCGCCGCTACGGCCTGTCTCCCTCCGAGCACCGCAGGACACATTCGTCGGCCGAATAGAAGCGACCGGCCGGGGCTCGGCTGTGTCAAGCGCGCAACACAGCTCAAAATAGCACGTCGAGTCGCGTCCAGTCCCAGGGCGAAGTCTTGTCCTCTCCAAGTCCTGCTTTCCCCGTCCATGTACAGCTTCAATGCGGAGTCTCACGCCCCGCGTCGGAATGAGGAATGCAATGACACGACTTCTACGTCTGACCCTGTCTGTTGCCCTGGGACTGCTGGTCGTTGCTGCGGCCAATGCTGCCGATCTGCCGGTCAAGGCGCCTCTCTTCAAGGCGCCCGCCGCGGTCGAAGCCTGGGGCGGCTTCTACATCGGGGCGGGCCTCGGGTTTCGCGCCAGCGACTCCAGCGTCAATGTCAATTCCGCGACCGACACGACGGCACCTGCGGTGCTTCAGAACATGTTCGTCGCAGTCGATTGCTTCGCGGGCTTTCCGTGTGTGACAGGACGGTCCTTCAACGGCACCGCGTTCCGCATCAGCCCTTATCTCGGCTACAACTGGCAGATCGGGCATACCGTTCTTGGCCTGGAAGGCGATTTCGCCTTCGCCGACCAGACCACGACGATCTTTGGCGCCGCCTATCCGGCAACGCCATTTGACCGCGGCGCCTCGACGTCCAATTCCTTCGCGCTCAAGACGACGTGGGACGCGAGCATTCGCGGCCGTGCCGGCTATCTGGTCAATCCCGCCGTGCTGCTCTATGGAACGGCCGGTCCCTCCTGGATCCATGTCGAGACTACATCGAACTGCAGCACGCTTCTGAGCGCCGATGGCCGCTGCGTGCCCGGCCTCGGATTTGCGCCCGCGAGCATAAGCAACAGCCGAGCCCAGCTTGGCTACACGGTCGGTGGTGGCATCGAGGCGATGTTGTGGCCGAACTGGATTGCCCGGGCCGAGTATCGTTTTGCCGACTACGGACATTTCTCCAACACCGACATCCGGGCCGCCGCAACGGGAATACAGACGGCAAGCTACGACACGTCGGTAAAGACCCACACGGCGACGTTCGGCCTAGCCTACAAGTTCGGCAATGCCAACGCGCCGGGCGTGGCCGCCCTGGCAGCCTATGCGGCGGCGCCCTCGACTGCGTCGTGGAGCGGCGCCTATCTCGGCGTTGGCGCAGGCATTCGCGCCAACCACGCCAGCTCCAGCGTCGATGCAGCCTCGTTTACGCGGACAGGCTTCTCGGCGATCAATTTCCTGGCCGGGTGCGGCGACTGCTTCTTGGACGACCATTTTGATACGACCGCTGCTCGGATCAGCCCCTATGTCGGCTACAATTGGCAGGTCAATCCGAAATGGCTGCTGGGTCTCGAAGGCGATTTCGGCATCGCCAATCGTCAGAGTTCGGTGTCTGGCAGGTATCTCCCCGGCGGCATCGTTGGCGGAAGCAGCGGATTGAACGACAGCTACAGCCTCCGTACCAAATGGGATGCGAGCATCCGGGCCCGCGTCGGCTACGTCGTCAATCCCGCTTTCCTGGCTTATCTCACCGGCGGCGCCGCCTGGATGAGCGTGGAGCAGACGTCGACCTGCGATACGGCCTTGAAGCCGCTGTTCCCGGCGCCCGGCTTTATCGGTGCCGAAGTCGGCAACTGTACTCCCGGTCTGCTCTCGCCGCCCGTGATCAAGCAGTCCACGGTCCGCTCCGGCTTCACAGTCGGCGGCGGCGGCGAGATGAAGCTCACGGACAACTGGATACTGCGCGGCGAGTATCGCTATGCCGACTTTGGAACCGCTCGTTTTTCGCAGACCCGCGATTGCGCCGGAAGCGCCACGATCAACGACCCCGCTTTCGGTGTGGCGACCATCAATTGCTTAGGAACCCAGAGCACCACAAACTCCGTACGGTTGCAGAGCCACATGGCGACGTTCGGCATCGCTTACAGGTTCAACTGAGAGCGTCAAGACATCTCCGCCGCGCGGATGCAACGCGCGCGGCGGTCAGCCGCGACGTTCAGGTCGTGGTCGCGAGCTGCGCGCGCACCGACGCCAGGAAGTGTTCGTAGGCGTGGTCCACGATCTCGTTGAGCGATCGTGTTCGCGCGAACATCGCCTTGGCCTCGGCGAGAAACTCGTCCCGGGTCGGTATCTTCGGCAGATGCAGATGCGTCAGCGCATCGACGCCTTCATGCGCGCGATTGAGGATGTCGTGCAGGGTCGGCAGTTGCAGCTGGGCGAGGTCGGCCCGGCGCCGCGCCGACGAGATCGCATGCGCGAGCGTCTGCGCATCGAACCGTCCGGCAAGCTCGCGGGCCGCCCGATTGATGACCCGTGCGCCGAGCGGCTGCTCGTTGCGCAGCACCTGTTCGGGCGGTGCCTTCATGTTCCAGACGACGCCGATCCACGACAAGACTTTCAGGACGTAATAGGTCACGTCGATCTCCCACCAGCGGAAGCCTTGTCGCACGCTGCTCTGGTAGGCGTGGTGATTGTTGTGCCAGCCCTCACCCAGCGTGAACAGCGCCAGCAGCCAGTTGTTGCGGGAGTCATCGCCCGTCACATACCGCTTGCGTCCATGCACATGGGCGAGGGAATTGATGCAGAAGGTCGCGTGATAGAGCAGCACCGTGCTCCAGAGGAAGCCAACCACCAGGCCGGACCAGCCCGCCGCCAGGAAGCAGAGCGTTGCAAGCGCGAAAGCCGGCAGCAGCTCCAGCCGATGCAGCCACATCAGCTCCGGATAGGCGGCGAGATCGCCGACCTTCACGAGATCGGTCGTGTCGTGTTGCCGCGAAAAAATCCAGCCGAGATGGCTGTAGAGGAAGCCGCGGTGACGCGGCGAATGCACGTCGGTCTCGGTATCGGAATGCAGGTGATGGTGCCGATGCTTGGCCGCCCACCACAAAACGCTCTTCTGCGCGCTGCTCTGCGCGAGGCAGGCCAGGATGAACTGAAACACCCGGCTGGTCGCAAACGCCCGATGTGAGAAGTAGCGGTGGTAGCCGGCTCCGATCGCAAACATCCGCACGCAATAGAGTGAGACGCAGATCGCGACGGCCTGCCAATCGATGCCTGACCAGATCGCCGCAACACAGCCGAGATGGACCAGGAGAAACGGCAGGGCGGAGGGATACATGATGTCGTCGTGCTGGTCGTCGGCGGCGGTATTGGGCGACATGTTTTCGGAAGGACCTTGAACCAAGAGGATGCGGGATTCGCTCCGGCGGAGCTGAAGTCGGCCGCCTGCGAAAAACCCCGCTGATGGCGTGCCACCGCGGGGTCGTGAATGAGATGCTTTGCCGGGAGATTTCGGCCAAAGCAGTCGGCCGAAGCTCGATAACTGAGCATATGGTCCTGAATGCCTGCTATGCAAGCACGTAGTCTCACGGAAAGCGGCGCTGCGGCGCTGACCGCTTGATGCGCGCCTCGCTCAGGCGGCCCGCCGGTCGCTCTCGCCGCCATGAGGCGGCATGACCGGCTCCGAGCTGGTCTGGCCTGGCGCGTCCAGCACCGCGACGTGATACCGGTGCACCATCTCCCAGCCCTTCCACCCCGTGAACAGGAGGATGCCGACGACGATGAGCGACAGCACCACACCCCACGGCTTGACCGCAGCTTCAGTGCCTTGCGCGTAACGGAGATAGAAGTTGACCAGCGCCAGCACGACCGCCGCGAGATTGCCGACCATGTGATACCAGGCATCTTCGAGGCTGCGGATCCGGGGCTCGCTCAAGAAGTCGGTAAAACCGGCTACGGCAGCAACGAGCGCCATGACGATGCCGGCCCCGATCAGCCAGATCGCGGCGCGAGCCCAGAAGGCATCGCCGGTTCCGATGAAGGCCAAGTCGGCGATCGGCGCAGCGACCAGGAAGGCGACGGGGAACGGAATCAGCATGGGGTGCAGGGGGTGATCGCCGATCGCGGCGGTCGTTTTGGGGTTGATGCTCATGGCAAAACCTCGCCAAAGATGAATTTCCGGGACAACTTTTCCGGGCGAGGGCTGGTTCCTGCAGGCACGGGGGCGCTCCTCATCCCATGTGCGGGGAGGAAGCGGAACTCTCGTGTCCCGGACGCAGCGGACCCTGTCCACCCCCATCCCCCTGCGCTGCCTGCCTTTCCCGCAGCCAAATTCGTCCGCGGTAACCCCGCATTAACCAACGCCGGGCTCTGGTAATTGCGGACAGTCGCGCCCGAAGCCGTGTCGAGGCCCATAGTTTTGACATCTTGGCGGGGAATGCAGGCGGCCGGCTTTGGAGAGCCTTTTGGACGAGCCCTGCACCCCAAAAAACCAAGGCTTTGAGCGGGCTTGCCGGCCGCGCCGGTTCTAGCGCGGCTGTTAGAGGACACCGGCCGCCATTTGCTGGCCGAAGGACATTAGGTAACGATCGCCTTGAGAGGATACTGCTTATGAATCCGGCCGACGTGGCTCAGTCAGCCCTTCCGGTTGCTGCCTCCGCCGACGTGTCGCTGATTGCGCTGTTCTGGCAGGCTCACTGGATCGTGAAGGCGGTGATGCTGGGACTTCTGTCCTGCTCGGTCTGGGTCTGGGCGATCGCCATCGACAAGATCTTTCTTTACGCGCGCACACGGCGCTCGATGGATCGTTTCGAGCAGGCCTTCTGGTCCGGCGAGTCGATCGAGGAGCTCTATCGCACGCTTTCGGCCAAGCCGACCCATTCCATGGCGGCCTGCTTCGTGGCGGCGATGCGCGAATGGAAGCGTTCCTTCGAGAGCCATGCCCGCTCGGTCGCGGGCTTGCAGATGCGCATCGACAAGGTGATGAACGTCTCGATCGCGCGCGAGGTCGAGCGGCTGGAACGCCGGCTGCTGGTGCTCGCGACCGTCGGCTCCGCCGGCCCCTTCGTCGGCCTGTTCGGCACCGTCTGGGGCATCATGTCGAGCTTCCAGTCGATCGCGGCGTCGAAAAACACCTCTCTGGCGGTGGTGGCCCCCGGTATCGCGGAGGCCCTGTTTGCGACCGCCGTCGGTCTCATCGCCGCCATTCCTGCCACTATTTTCTACAATAAGTTCACGTCCGAGGTGAATCGGCAGGCCCAGCGGCTCGAAGGCTTCGCCGATGAATTTTCCGCCATTCTGTCACGTCAGATCGACGAGCGGGGCTGACGGAGGGCATGTATGACGGCATGTATAGTGTGAAGGGCAATTTGGGCACCAGACCATGGGCATGAACGTCGCGAGTTCGTCCGGAGGCGGCGGGCGCCGCAGCCGGCGCAAGCCGGTCATGGCCGAGATCAACGTCACCCCCATGGTCGACGTGATGCTGGTGCTGCTCATCATCTTCATGGTGTCGGCGCCGCTGCTCACCGTCGGCGTGCCGCTCGATCTGCCGCAGACCCAGGCCAAGAGCCTTGAGCAGAACGACCAGAAACCGATCCAGATGTCGGTCGATATCAAGGGCAAGGTGTTCATCAACGACGCCGAGATCGCGATCAACGAGCTTGTGCCGAAGCTCAAGGCGATCACGGACGCCCGCGGCGGGCTCGAGGAACGCATCTATCTGCGTGCCGACAAGAAAGCGGATTACGGCACGGTGGCCAAGGTGATGGGCCTGTTGTCCGGCGCCGGATTCAAGAAGCTGGCGCTCGTCACGGAAGCGGATCAGGGGTCCTAGGCCAGTGAAGGTGAACGTCGACAAGACACTCGTTGCGTCGATCGCCCTCCATGTCCTCGTGCTGGGATGGGGGCTCGTCACCTTTAGCAGCAAGGCCTACATCGCGCCGGAGGAGTCGCTTCCGGTCGACATCATCTCCACCGATCAGCTCGCGAAGATGATGGCGGGGCAGAAGACCGGCAAGAAGGAAGAGCTGAAGCCGAAGGTCGAGAAGATCGCGGAGCCCAAGCCGGAGGAAGACGCCGTCGGCAAGGTCACCGAGAAGAAAGAGCTGATCAAGACCAATTCGCAGCCGGAGCCGCCGCCGAAGCCGGTCGAGAAACCGGTGGAGAAGAAGCCCGAGCCGCCCAAGCCCGTGGCCGAGACCAAGCCGAAGGAAGAGCCGAAGCCGCAGGAAAAGAAGCCTGATCCGGCCAAGGAAGATCCGATCGCCGAGCTCCAGAAGAAGCTGGAGACGAAGAAGCCGCCGCCGAAGCCCGTCGAGCAGAAGGTCGCGGCGGTGCAGCCTCAGCAGCAGCCGAAGCCGAAGGAGCGTACCTTCGACCCCGCGCAGATCCAGCGCGATCTCGACAAGCGCGCCGCGACCCGGCATGAGCTCGCCGGCTCGGCCCTGAATGCGTCGGCATCGCTAGGAGCGGCGACCGGGACCGCCGCAAACAACGTCGCGACCTGGCGCGGTGCATTCCAGGGCGCGGTCAAGCGCTGCTTCACGCCGACCTATAACGGGCAAGACGCCGACCAGTATGAAGCCGACATCGACATTCCCATGAAGATCGACGGATCGCTGGCGGCCGAGCCGATCGTCGTCGCGGTGCGAGGACCGTCGCGGTCGATCGCCCAGGCGGTGGCGGAGAGCGCCAAGCGCGCCATCGTGCAGTGCCAGGTCTATTCGTTCATGCCGAAGCAGCAGTACGAGAGCTGGAAGCTCATTCCGATGACTTTCGGTCTGAAAGATATGTTGTGACATCCGAACAAAAGAATTTTGCGATGAATGATGCCCGTTCGATGAACCGCCGCCGCTTCATGACCGTCACCGGATCGGCACTCGCGATGCTCGGGGGTGGACACGCTTTGGCCCAGGGGCAGCCGCGGCTTCGCATCGATCCTACCGAATTCCAGCCGGTCCCGATCGCCATCACCAATTTCCTGCCGGGCTCGCCGTCCGACGGCGACGTCGGCAACGGCGTCACGCAAGTGATCACCAACAATCTGAAGCGCTCAGGCCTGTTCGCGCCGATCGACCAGGCCGCCTTCATCGAGCGCATCAGCAACATCGACGTCGCGCCGCAATTCCAGAACTGGAAGACCATCAACGCGCAGGCCCTCGTCACCGGTCGCATGACGCGGCAGCCGGACGGCCGCCTCAAGGCTGAATTTCGCCTCTGGGACGTGGTCTCCGGCCAGCAGCTCGCCGGCCAGCAATATTTCACCTCGCCGGAATACTGGCGGCGCATCGCCCACATCATCTCCGACCAGATCTACGAGCGGATGACCGGCGAGAAGGGCTATTTCGACAGCCGCGTGGTGTTCGTGGACGAGAGCGGGCCGAAGGAGCGCCGCGTCAAGCGGCTCGCGATGATGGACCAGGACGGCGCTAATGTGCGCTATCTGACGCGCGGCTCCGACCTCGTGCTGACGCCGCGCTTCTCGCCGAACTCGCAAGAGATCACTTATATGGAGTTCGGCCAGGGCGATCCGAAGGTCTATCTGTTCAACATCGAGACCGGCCAGCGCGAGATCGTCGGCAATTTCCCGGGCATGACCTTTGCGCCGCGGTTCTCGCCGGACGGCCAGCGCGTCATCATGAGCTTGCAGCAGGGCGGCAATTCCAACCTGTTCGTGATGGATCTGCGCTCGCGCTCGACCACGCGCCTCACCGACACGCCGGCGATCGACACTTCTCCTTCTTATTCTCCAGATGGCGCCCGCATCTGCTTCGAATCCGATCGCGGCGGCAGGTCGCAGATCTACGTGATGGCCGCGGGTGGTGGGCAGGCGCAGCGCATCTCGTTCTCCAAGGACGACACCAACGCCACCTATTCGACGCCGGTGTGGTCGCCGCGCGGCGACTACATCGCCTTCACCAGGCAGGGCGGCGGGCAGTTCTCGATCGGCGTCATGAAGCCGGACGGCAGCGGCGAGCGGCTGCTCACCTCCGGGTTCCACAACGAGGGGCCGACCTTCTCGCCGAACGGCCGCGTGCTGATGTTCTTCCGTGATCCCGGCGGCAATGCCGGACCGTCGCTGTACACCGTCGACATCTCCGGCCGCAACGAGCTGAAGGTGCCGACGCCGGGCTTCGCCTCCGACCCGGCATGGTCGCCGCTACTGTCCTCGACGGCAGGTCAATAGATCGCGCCTCTGGACGCGCGATGTTATCGAAAAAGCGTGCAGTTTTTTTCGGGTTCGGTGAGGAAAGCAAGCTTTCCTTCACCTTGCGCTCGGCAAGGCTTGCCTAGCTGCTTGAAATATCAGCAGAAACAGATTCGCTATTGCCGAAAAACAACTCGACTTTAACGATGTTCCCTCAGAAAGGCTTCATCTGGTCTGGGTAAGACTACGCGCCAAACAGGACGCGTAGCAACTCAATGCAGCTGGCCGACCAGAAGCAGAGCGATCGAGACGAGCTGGAGCCGATACTCTACGCCGCTCTCATCAACTCTATGGTGCAGAATTTCTGGGCGATCTTCCTCGGCTCGGCCTCCGCGGCCGTGGCCGCGGTGATGACTGCGCTGAAGACCGGCGACGTGTTGCTGTGGCCGATCGCGTTTCTGATCATTGCCATCGGCACCGGGCGCGCGTTTCAGATGCGCCCCTACGAAAACCGCGTGCCGGGCTTGACGTTCCAGCAGGCCAAGCATCTGGAGCCGCGCTATTGGTTCGGCGCGCTCGTCTACGCCGCGGTCATCGGCGTGTGGTGCTTCGTCGTGATCTTCAACAACGACGACGCGGTCGCGAACATGCTCTGCGTCGCCGTCACGGTCGGCTACACCGCCGGCGGCGCCGCCCGCAATTACGGCCAGCCCAGGGTCGTACAGTGGCACGTCGCGCTCGCCTGCGGTCCGATGTCGCTCGCCTTGCTGCTGCACGGCGGATTCTACTATATCGGACTTGCGATCCTGCTCGTGCTGTTCTTCATCGCGCTGAAGAACATCAACCTCAGCCTGCACGCGATCTTCGTCAAGGCGCTGACCTCGAGCTTCCGCGAATCCGCGCTGGCCAGCCAGTTCGACACCGCGCTCAACAACATGCCGCACGGCTTGTGCATGTTTCGCGCCGATCGGCGCCTCGCCGTGATGAACCACCGCTTCAGCGAGCTGATGGCGCTGCCCGAGGACCTCGTCAAGCGCGGCGCCACGGCCGCCGACATCGCCTCGGCCTGCGTCGCTGCCGGGTCGATCTCGCCGGAGAGCGGCAATCAGATCTTGTCCGAGATCGAGAAGGCGCGAATCTGCGAGATCGTCACCGCCGATCCGGATCAGGCGCGCGGCCGCACGCTGGCCTGGACGTTCCAGCCGATGACCGGCGGCGGCACGGTATTGCTGCTGGAAGACATCACCGAACGCACCAGCGCCGAAGCTCGGATCAGCCATCTCGCCCGCTATGACGAGCTCACGGCGCTGCCCAACCGCGTCAGCTTCCGCGACGAGATCGAGCGGCTGCTGGCGCATTCGCGTCATTCCGAACGGCTCTCGGCGCTGCTGTTCGTCGACCTCGATCAATTCAAGCAGGTTAACGACACGCTCGGCCATCCCTGCGGCGACCAGCTGCTGTGTGCGGTCGCCAACCGCCTGCGCGAGATGTTGCGGCCGGAGGATTTCGTCGCCCGCTTCGGCGGCGACGAATTCGTCGTGTTCCAGCAGAACATCTCCTCGCCCGAAGACGCAGCTAGTCTCGCCCGCCGCATCGTCGAGCGGCTGAGCGAGCGCTATCGCATCGACAATCATCTGGTCGAGATCGGCGCCAGCGTCGGCATCGCGCTGACCTCGCCCGATGGCACCAGCGCCGCTACGCTGCTCAAGAACGCCGACATGGCGCTGTACCGCGCCAAGGCCGACGGCCGCGGCACCTTCTGCTTCTTCCGCGACGAGATGGCGGCGACCGTCGAGGCCCGCCGCATCCTCGAGCTCGACCTGCGCAAGGCGCTCGCCAACGAGGAGTTCGAGCTGTTCTATCAGCCGCTGGTCAATCTGAAGTCCGGCAAGATCACCACCTGCGAAGCGCTGCTGCGTTGGAATCATCCGGTGCGCGGCACCGTCTCGCCGGTCGACATCATCCCGGTCGCCGAGGACATGGGCCTGATCGTCGATCTCGGCCGCTGGATCCTGCGCCGCGCCTGCATGGAATGCATGAAGTGGCCGGAGGGCGTCAGCGTCGCCGTCAACTTCTCGCCGCAGCAATTCCACCAGCGCGACGTGCTGAGCGAAATCCGCTACGCGTTGGAGGTCTCGGGGCTTCCGGCCCATCGCCTGGAGATCGAGATCACGGAATCCTCGCTGCTGCGCAACACCCAGCTCACGCACGACATCCTGTCGCAACTGCATGCGCTCGGCGTGCGCATCTCGCTCGACGATTTCGGCACCGGCTATTCCAGCCTCAGCTATCTGCACAATTTCCCGATGCAGAAGGTGAAGATCGACCGCTCCTTCCTCGAAGGCATCGACACCGACCGGCCGCTGACGCTGCTGCGCGGCGTAGCGCGGCTGTCCGCCGACCTCGGCATGTCCGTCGTGGTCGAGGGCATCGAGACCAACGAGCAGCTCGAGCTGATCAGCGCCGACGGCACCGTCTCCGAGGGGCAGGGCTATCTGTTTAGCCGCCCGGTGCCCGCGGTGCGGATGCGCCAGCTCCTCAACGCCTCGCATGGACGCCGGGGTGACAGCGCGCTCCAGGTCGCCTTCTCGCGCTCCTTCGCTTAAGACCGCCTCTCAAAGAATTTCCTGTCGA